>JBIITX010000059.1:0-14643 GCA_044340255.1 Bryobacter sp.
CTGCTTGACCGCTCCGATCACTTGCTCTTCCGTGTACCGGCTCTTCTTCATCTCCAAAGCTCCTTCCTTCTACATTATTAGGAGCTCTCTAGTTTCAATTGGTGGAGTTTACGGGGAGCAGGTCACACCCATACACAACCTTCACAACTGTCACAGGCGCAATTCCAGGCATATGCGAAGCTGGGCGTAGGAGCAAACAGCAAAGAAAAAATGTAAAGTAGAGTCGCAAATACTTTTGTCTTCATACCTTACCTCCTGGCCGGATTATGAGCTCACTTGTTTTTTTGTCAAGATTTATTTTTAGGGGCATAAGCCCAAGAGCGTTAGTGTCTCACGAGTAGAGTTTCTAACTCATTCCGCTACTTATTACTTCCAGCACTCAGCGCGGCTCAATCGCCAGCTTCATCTCCCGCGCCTTCCGCGCACTCCACTCCGCCCCAGCCAGCACCAGCATGCTGAACACAAAGCTCCAAATCAAGATCGTCACTGAATGCGCAAACGGCCCATACTCATGCCGCAACTTCGCATACAGCCACGGCCAAATCAGAATATTCAGCAGCTTAAACGCCTCAATCGCAATCCCCACCACCACCGAAGCCACAAACACCAGCAGCGCCGGAATCTTCGCGTTCGGCAACAACCAATACGTAAAAAACACGATCCCGATCGTAATCGGCAGCGACGCAATCTTATAAACAATCGCACTCAGCCAACCAATCTTCACCACCGGTGCCGCCGCCACACTCGTCGCCAGCCACAAAATCCCACACCCAAATATCAACCCCTGGCTAATCACCTGATTCATCAGAAAACTCCGGTTCTTCTGAATCCCCCAAATCCGGTTAAACGCCACCTCCAGCGGCATAAAAATCCCATTCGCCGTAAACAGCAACAGCAACATCGAAACCCAGCTCAGCGCCCGCCCATTCGAATACACAGCCATCTGCAAATTCCGCACCAGAAACTCCCCCGTCTCCCCGGCAAACATATCCTGCAAGCCAACATAGATCCCCCGCTCCACGTTCAACCAACCCAACGCAAAGCGAATCAAACTCGTAATCACAATCAAAAACGGAAAGAAACTCAGCAACACATTCGCCGCCACGCTAAACGAATACACATGCGCCTCCGTCTCTGCCCAAAAGTGCAGAGTCGGCTTGGCCTCCGGCCACAACTTCTTCAGTCTTTCCATACGTTGTTCTGCACCAGCCTCGCAATCCTCTCGCTCGACCGCAGCGCAAACGCCATAATCGTCAGTGTCGGATTCTGGTTCCCCGCCGTCACAAACGGTGCCCCATCATTCAAAAACAGATTCGGCACGTCGTGCGATTGGCTCCACTTGTTCGTCACACTCGTCTTCGGGTCGTTGCCCATCCGCGCCGTCCCCACATAGTGGATCGAGTGGCCATAAGGGTCCGGCTGCGGCTTGGCATTCGGCAGCATCTCCGCCCCAGCCTTCTGCAGAATCTCGTTACCCACCTCAATCATGTCCTTAAACATCGCCCGCTCATTCTCGCGCCAAGAATAAACAAACCGCGCCGCCGGGATTCCCGCATCATCCTTCAGTGTCGGGTCCAGCTCAATGCGGTTGTCCTTATACGGCAACACCTCGCCCTGAAACTGCACACTCACCCCCGCCGTGTAATAAGACCGCACCGCCTCCATCCACTCCTTGCCATACCCGGGGATGTTGTTCCCCACCAGCGTGAACTCATTCGTCCCGCCCGTCGGGAAAATCTGATAGCCCCGAATGAACTTACTGCCCCTCCAGTTCTCCGTCAAATCAGGAATAAACACATGCGCTCCGTGCCCATCCTCATTGGTCACCTTGCGCCCCATCAACTGCGGCAAATGCCCACCCACCGCCGTATACAGGTGCTCACTCAGATACCGCCCCACCAGCCCACTCGAATTCGCAATCTTTGAATTCAGCAAAATATGCGAGCTCTCAATCGCACCCGCACACAACACAAAACTCTTCGCCTGCACTTCCTTCCACTCGCGCTTCTCCGTATCAAAGTAGTGCACGGTCTTAACCTGTCCCTCCGCGCCCAACTCCAGCGATTTCACCCGCGCATTCGTGATCAGGTTCAGCCGCCCCGTATTCCGCGCCGCCATCACAAACACCCGCAGCGAATCAAACTTCGACCCCGAATCACAGCCCTGCCAGCAAGGTCCACAATAGTGGCAGGCCGGCCGCCCCTTGTAGTCCTGGCTCAAAATCGCCTTCGGAATCGGCAGCACCTTCAACCCCCGTCCCAGCGACTCACAAGCCTTCTTCAGCTCCACCTCAGCCGGCTTCGGCTTAAAGGGTGCCAGCCCCTTGTTCAGCGGGAACCCACCCACCGCCTCCACCGTCGACGACACACCAATCATCTCTTCCACGCGGTCGTAGTAAGGCGCAATCTCCTCATAGGCGATCGGCCACTTCGTATCAAAATCATCCTTCGGTTGAAACTCATTCGGGCCGAACCGCGGCGTCACCCCGGCCCAAAACAAACTCTTCCCACCCACCGCGCGCATCCGCCAAAAATCAAACCGCTCCCCATTAGCAACCGAATACGGCTCCTTCTTGTTGTCCGCCAGAAACCCCGTCTCCGTCAGCCACTCCTGAAAGTAATCCCCACGCAACCCGCGATTCGGCAAATTCCACCGCCGCAGCCGGTGCGTCGGAAACTGCGCCACACTCTTCATCGGCCCGGCCTCCAGCATCACGCAATCCAGCCCTGCCTTCGTCAGTACACTCGCCGTCATTCCCCCCGAAGCGCCCGACCCAATAATGCAAACGTCATAAATCTTCATGGCTCTCTAGCTCCTTCTCCGCAACATCGGCTTGTACCCGGCAGGCACCACAAACGCCTCACCCTGATACCCGGCAAATTCCCGCACGTACCCCATCCCCTGATACCCCAACTCCTTCAAAATCCCCTCCTGCGACGTATAGAAGGCAGCCGTCAGCGCTGTCTTGAACAACACAAAAAACTGGTCTTCTTTCGTCTTCGGAGCAAACTCATTCGCTGCCACCTTGGCCAGCGTACCCTCCGTATCCTTTTCCTTCGCCCACTGCGCCAGCCCCGCCCTCCAGCTCCGCTGCAAGCTCGGTGCCGCACTGGCCAGCGTATGGTCAATGTAGGTCTCCACCTGCGCCGCCTTCGCGCCCCCGCTCCGCTCTCCCGCCGGAATCATCACTCCCCCAAACCGTTGAATCGTTGTGACTTCCACCGGACTCAGGAATTTCATCTGATAAGGCCCACTGCTCGGGCCTGGGGCCCCGTGTTGGTGTGCCTGCTCCTCGGCCTTGGCCCAAAGTGCCAATGCCAGTTCGATTGCACTGCGGCGTGAGAACAGCATGACGATACTTTACCTTGATATCTCTAAGGTCTTTTCATCTTTATGCCGATACGTTGCTTGTCCCATGAATTCCGAACTTGAGTCCTACTCGTTTATCGATACAGAACCGGTGGCGCGAGAAGAGGCCTACCAGCCTCCGCAGAATTCCTATGCCGTTGAGATAGGCTCCCAGCCTAAGCCCGAAAGCGACGGCCTACCTACCCCTGCCGCTCCCAGCACCATGGCCGAAACAGGCATCGCCGAGAGCACTGTCGAACAACTGGTCCTCAAGCAGCTCTACTTCAAGGGAGAGTCGATGGGGCGTGACCTGTCGAACGCTCTCGGCTTCAAATACAGCGTCATCGAGCAACTGGTAGAGACCCTCAAGCGCAACCATCTCATCGTTGCCAAGCGCTCCATGGGCATGGGCAACATGTCCACCGTCTTCGTCCTCAGCGAAGCCGGTCGCAAGCTCGCCCAGCAATACCTCGAGATCAACACCTACGCCGGTGCCGCTCCCGTCAGCCTCGAAGAATATTGCGAACTCGTCAAACTCCAAAAGCTCGAACCCGGCTGGCTCAACAAAGAATCTCTAAACGAAGCCTACCGCCACATGGTCATCAGCGAGGACATCCTCAGCCAGGTCGGCCCCGCCGTCAATTCCGGCAAAAGCTTCCTCATCTATGGCCAACCCGGCAACGGCAAAACCTTCATCGCCGAAGCCCTCTTCAACATCAACACCACCCCCATCTACATCCCCTACGCCATCGAGTGCCAGGGTCA
Organism: Bryobacter sp.; assembly: GCA_044340255.1. GTDB lineage: Bacteria > Acidobacteriota > Terriglobia > Bryobacterales > Bryobacteraceae > Bryobacter. Next base: position 4,114 of record JBIITX010000059.1, read on the forward strand.
GATCATCCAGGTCTACGATCCCCTCTATCACGAGCCCCTCGACAAACCCGAAGAAGGGCTCTCTGTCCTCGCCTCGGCCGTCAGCGAGAGCTTCAGCTACGACAAACGCTACTTCCGCTCCAAGCGCCCCTTCATCACCACCGGTGGTGAACTCACCCTGCAAAATCTCGACCTCAGCTTCAATCCTGCCAGCAAAATCTACGACTCCCCCTTCCAGATCAAGGCCAACAACGGCATCTACCTCATCGATGACTTTGGCCGCCAAAAAGTAACTCCCGCCGAAGTCCTCAACCGCTGGATTGTCCCGATGGAGCGCAAGATCGACTACCTCAACTTCCAGCAGGGCGGCAAGATCACTGTCCCCTTCGAGTGCTTCCTCGTCTTTTCCACAAACCTCAATCCAGACCAGCTCGGCGACGAAGCCTTCCTCCGCCGCATCCAGTACAAGATGTTCCTCCGCAGCCCCGGAGAAGCCGAGTTCGCCGAAATCTTCGAGCAATTCTGCAAAAAAGTCGAAATCCCCTTCAGCTCCAACCTGGTCGGCAAGTTCCTCACCAAGTACTACCGCGGCGGCAAAAAACGCATGCGCCGCTGCCACCCCCGCGACGTCATCACCCACGCGGTCGACCACATCAAGTTCGAGCGTCAGCCCTGGATGCTGACCGAAGAAGTCCTCGACCACGCCTTCGCCAGTTGCTTCACAACAGTGAGCCACCTCGACGACTAGCCGCAATCGCCGGCGCTTCCTGAATCAGCGCATCCTCATGCAGCGCCTCCACCATAAACAACGCAAAATCGATCCGGCGCGTCCTGTTACTCGCCAGAATCGGGTCACCCACATGACGGCTCCACACTGGCAGCCCCTGGCTTTCACCCTCCTCAAGCTTGCTCCCCCTCACAACAGTCCAGCGGCTCTCACTGGCAAAAATCCGACGGCAAGCCTCCACCTGGTCATCCAGATCCGCTAGCCGCAACGCCTTCGCCAGCCAGCCAACCAATCGCACTCCAGCCAGAAACGTCCGCGGATACACATCCCGGTTGTCCCGGCGGATGTGCCAGCCAGAAGAGAAAATCAATCTCGCACCCGGTGCCGCAAAGTCCAATACCGCCTGCACCGTCGCTGTCGCATCCCAGGGCGCAATCACCGTCAGCACTCCATCACACCCAGCAACAGCCCGTGCAATCAGGTGACGGTCGTCAGTCCGCCCAGTGAGGATCGCCATCCGGCCCTCAAACCCCGCCAGCTTCTTCACCGTCTTCGGCCGACAAACCCCCACCACTTCATAGCCTCGCTCCAGCGCCAGTTGCACCAGATAGCGCCCCAGTGTTTCTGAGGCGCCCACAATGCAAACTCGCTTCTTCCGGTCCAATCTCGCTTCAGAGAGCCTGCTGACCGTCTTCCGCAGGCTCTCCGGCAGCGCCATCATCATCAATGGAACACCACCCCCATCCCCACCCGCACATTGTGGTGCACCAACCCGTATCGACACATCGGCATGTATTCCACCTGTCCTACCCGGAATTCCCACCGCTGTCCAAGCCGTATGTCCAGGCCAGCTCCAAGTGAGATCGCAGCCCACACCGTATTGCGGTCAAAGCGGCTGGGGCAGTTGCTCAAACCGAAATTGGCAGCACAGCCCACCTTCTCCGCTTCCGAGGTCGAAGTTTGAAACACCGTTGCTCCTCCCAGCGCATGAACGAAGGGCCGCAGCCTCGAGTCCTTGGGGTTGGCCTTCGCCTGCAGCCCTCCCATCACCCACCAGTTGCTTTGGCGGAACGAAAATCGATTCCCGCCCGATCCAACCGTGTGCTTGTCCGTCAATCCCGATACCTCAAATTTCAACCCGAAAATTCGGTTGCACTGCCTGACATACCCGGCAGCAAATCCGTCATAGACCTGCCGTCGCTTGGCCTCTTTCAGCCCTAATCCCTGGTCTTGAAAGCCTGTCAGCGTAAGGCCGTAAAATTCATGTTTGGGCGAATCCTGAGCAAATAGCTCATGCCCCGTTAACAATCCAACGATCAGTTTGAACCCCAGTAGCTGGGTCATATTTAGTCTCATTCCCTAACTAACTTAGGAAAATCGACCATCCCTCGGCCCGTGCCGGAAGTTTGTTTCCCACCCATGACTTTTGGCACTGGTGCCGCCTCGTCCCACAAGGCTATTCTGAGGGTTGAACCACTCCACTTGGAACCAGCTTTCCGCGGTGCAACTCTTGCGTCTGGCCGGCGTCCTCACCGCCACCCTGGACGCTAGCCTCAACACCATCCGGCGCCTCCAATCGCCCACCCTTTCCAGCAGCTTCATCGATCAAACCTTGGGCCCTCACCTTTCTGTCTCCGCCTTGATCGCCTTCGACATACTTGCTTCCGCGATCGTTGGTCTTGGCTTCTGGTGTCTCTGCCGGGAGCGCTTCATGCTCTCGGTCCCCCGCTGGGCCCTCGGCATTCTCCTCTTGCAGACCCTCACCAGTTGGCTCTCCAACCCCTGCAATACCTACGTTGCCAGTGTCCAGGCAGGCTTACTGTTTTCTTCCCGCGGTGGGGCTTACTGGATCCTCTTTCAGTCGCTGGTCCAACTCTGCATCTCCCTGTTCTCCCCTTCCTTGGCAAAGGTCTTGCTACCCTCTCACCTGGCCACCCTCACCGGCTGGCAGTTCCATTTCGCCAACTTCTCAACGGCCATCATCTATCACTTATTCACCTTTGGCTTGGGCGGCCTTGCCGCCAGCGCGTTCCGTCAAAAAATGGAACTGCGCCGCAAGAACGCCGAACTGGCCGCCACCCGCCAAATGGAGGCCGATGCCGCCCGCCTCGCCGAACGTCTCGCCATCTCTCGCGACCTCCACGATGAGCTCGGCCACCATCTCACCGGTCTCAGCATCAACCTCCAACTCGCCAGCAAACAAACAACGGGTGAAGCCAAAGCAACCGTCGACTCTGCCTATCTCCTCGCCCGTACCGTTCTCAGCGACATCCGCAACACCGTCACCGACCTCCGTGACGCCCCAGCCATTCAGCTTCCCCAGGCACTCTCCACCCTCACCGAAGGCATTCACTCTCCCCGCGTCCATCTCCATGTCAGCGAAGGTCTCGATCACGTCGACCTTCTCCCCAGCCACGCCCTCTTCCGCTCCACACAAGAGATGATCACCAATGCCCTCCGCCACGCTGCCGCCTCCAATCTCTGGATCGAACTCAGCGCCACGGCCACCTCCTACACTCTTTCCGTGCGCGATGACGGCCGCGGCGCAAAACACCTCGTTCTCGGCAACGGCCTCCGCGGCACCCTCGAGCGCGTCTCCAACCTCGGCGGCCAGGTCCGCTTCAACCCCTCCCTCTCCCGCGGCTTCGAAGCCGTCATCACTCTGCCCCGCCGGGTCTCAGGCAACGCATGATTCGCATCCTCCTCGTCGAAGATCAAACCATCGTCCGACGCGGCATCGTCAGCCTCCTCTCCACCATCCCCGACATCGAAGTCATCGGCGAAGCAGCAGACGGTCTCGAAGCGCTGCAGCAAATCGCTGCCCTGCATCCCCAGGTCGTCGTCATGGACATCCTCATGCCCAAAATGACCGGCATCCAGGTCCTCCATCAGTTGCAGCAAGATCCCCTCAGCCCGCCCGTCATCCTCCTCACCACCTTCGACGAAGACCCGCTCTTCCTCCAGGCCATCCAGGCCGGTGCCCGTGGCTTCCTGCTCAAAGACGTCTCCGTCGAACGCCTCGCCGATTCCATCCGCGCCGTCGCCAGCGGCAAAACCCTCTTCCAACCCGCCCTCACCGAGCGTGTCGTACGCGTCGTCCAACAACGCGGCACCGACTTCGACCATCTCCCCGATCCAGAGTCCCTCACCCCCCGCGAAACCGACGTCATCCGCCTCATCGCCGCCGGCTACAGCAACCGCGAAATCGCACAATCCCTCGCGATGAGCGAAGGCTCCGTCAAGAACCACACCTCGAGCGTGCTCTCCAAACTCGGTGCACGAGACCGCACCCGCGCCGTCCTCCGCGCCATCGAAATCGGCTACCTCTAGCTCTGCCTCACCACTCCGTCCAGCACCTGCCCATTGACAACCATCGCCTCCCCACCTTCCGACTCCAGCACCAGATGCGTCGGCGTAATCGCACTCAGCACTCCCGTCTGCCCCGCCACATTCACCTCGCGCCCCACCTCGAGCACTCGCCTCGCATAAAACCCTGCTGCGATATTGCGCACAATATCCCGCGTCCCCAATCCAAACGACAACCCAAACGCCAGCGCCGCTCCCCCCAACACCAGGCTCGTCACAATCCGCACAATCTCCGTATCGATCTTCAGTTGCGCAATCGCCATCATCGCGCACACAAACAAAATCGCACTCGATACCAGCTTGCCCAGCGCCGGTGCAAACTCAATCCCTGAATTCAGTGCCGATTGCGTCACGGTCCTTCCCGCAAACTGTCCCACCGAACTCCCCAGAATCAACAGCAACAGCGCCGCCACAATATTCGGCAAATATCCAAAGAACGCCGCAATCGCCCCGGAGATTGCCGCCAACCCCAGCGCATCCGCCGCCGTATTGGCCAGCAACAGCAGCACCAAAAAGTAGCAAAGCCGCGGCACAATCGACGACAGCGGCTGCGTCACACCCAATTGCCCCAGTGCCTGGTCCACCCCCAGCCGACCCGGCAGCGCATCCACGCGCAACTTCCTCATCAAATACCGCAGCGCCACCTCAAGCATCTTCGCAATCGCCAGACTCACCACAACAAACACCAAACCCAGCACGATCTTCGGTGCCGCCGCAATTGCCGAATCCGCCAGATTGGTAAACGCCTGAATCAGTTTGTCTTTCATTTTTTTGCTTCCTTGCCGTTGAGTGCTGCCGGCACCCGGTCCACAAATAATTCCGTCAATTCCCGCAACACAACCTTCGGCAACTGCCAGGAGAACGTCGCCACCTGCCCTCCTGCCACACGCCTCTCAATACTCCGCCGCACCCGTCCCGCAAAGTCTCCGGTCGGTTCCAGTTCTTCTTCTTGCAACTCCGAAACAGGAATCTCGCTCATCGCATCTGCCCCTCATACCGCTCTCGAAACATCTCTCGCCCCCGCTTGATCCGCATCTTCACCGCCGACAGCCCAAGCCCCAGCGCCGCCGCAACTTCTTCGTAGCTCATCTCATCCATGTCGCACATCACCAAAGGCACCCGCAGCGTATCCGGCATCGCCCCCAATACTTCTTCGATACTCCGCCGCTGCTCGTCTGCCTGCACATTCAGCTCCGCCACGGCCCCCACCTGCAATTGCGTAATCTTCTCCTCCGACCCCTCCTCGATGGCACTGCTCAACTTCCCCGCCTGCTTCTTCATATGCGTCAGGCAATGGTTCACTTTGATCTTTTTCACCCAGCCCTGAAACGTAGACCGCCCCTCGAATGTCTTCAGCCCGAAGAATGCCTTCACAAACACGTCCTGTGCCAAATCCTCGTAATTCGCATCGTCCCGCGTCAGGTACTTGCAGTTGGCCAGCACCCGCTTCTGATGTCGCAATACCAGTTCCTCGAAGGCCCGCAGGTCTCCTTCCGGAGCGCGCTGCGCCGCCTCTACTGTTTCCCGATCCGGGTCCTCTACGATCAGTCGATCCATGCCACTTGCTTAAGAACCACGAGCATCTCATACCTCGAAGACAAACGGGGTCGAAAAAAAGTCACGCCTTCCATGTGACTTTTTCAGACCCCCTCTGGTCCAGCAGGTTGTAAGGAAAACAATCCAATGCTAAATGACTTCAAAGCTTTCATCATCCGCGGCAACGTCGTTGACCTCGCTGTCGGTGTCGTAATCGGTGGTGCCTTCGGTGCCATCGTCACCTCCATGGTCAACGATATCGTCATGCCTCCCATCGGCATGCTCCTCGGCAATGTCGACTTCAAAGAGCTCTTCCTCAGCCTCAACGGCCAGACCTATCCAACTCTTGCCGCTGCCAAAACAGCCGCTGCCCCGGTCATCGCCTACGGCCAATTCTTGAACACGGTGACCAACTTCCTCATCATCGCCGCCGTCATCTTCCTCGCCGTGCGCGCTCTCGCCAAACTTCAAAAAGCCGAAGCCCCTGCTGCCCCAACCACCAAAGATTGTGATTATTGTTGTACGGCCATCCCGCTCAAAGCAACGCGTTGCCCGCATTGCACTACCCTTCTGGGAGCCGAGAAAGTAGTTGTTGCATGAATTCTTCCCGCATTTTCCTGACGCTCAGCTTGACCCTGGTCTCCAGCCTCCTCGCCGATGTCGTGGTCCTCAAAAATGGCGACCGCGTCAGCGGCAGCATCGTAAAGAAAGACGGCAAGCAAATCACCATCCAAACCGACATGTTCGGTCTCGTGACCACCTCGTGGGAGCAAGTCGCCAGCATCACCGCCGACAAGCCGCTCAACGTGGTTCTGCCCGATGGCAAGACCGTCGTCGGCACTCTCCGCGAAGCTTCCGGTAAAGTCGAAGTCGCCTCCGCTGGCAGCACCATCAGCGTCAACCCGCAAGAGATCACCACCCTCCGCAACGACGCCGAACAGAAGGCCTTCAACCGCCTCCAGCAACCCCGTTGGCTCGACCTCTGGGCCGGCACCGGCAGCATTGGCTTCGCTGGAACCAGCGGCAACGCCGAAACCAGCACCTTCACCGCTGGCGTCGCCGCCGCCCGCGTCACCCGCACCGACAAGACCAACATCTACTTCAACGCCATCCGCGCCTCTGCCTTGGTCAGCGGCCGTAACGCCGGCACCGCTCAGGCCGTTCGTGGTGGCCTCGGCTACGCTCGTAATCTCACTCCCAAGCTTTTCGCCAACGTCTTCAACGACTACGAATACGACAAGTTCCAGAACCTCGATCTTCGTACCGTCTTCGGTGGTGGTCTCGGCTACAAAGCCATCCGCACAGACCGCATGACCCTCGACTTCCTCGGTGGTGGTGCCTACAACTACTCCCGCTTCAACACGCCGCTCATCCGTAAAAACGGCGAACTCTATTGGGGCAACGACTTCACCTTCAAGCTCAATGCCGCCACCTCCCTCTTCCAGTCCTACCGCATGTTCAACAACATGAATTCCCTCGGCGATTACCGTATCAACTTCGATCTCGGAGCCACCACCAAAATCTCCAAATGGATGACCTGGAATGTTTCGATCAGCGACCGTTACCTCACCAACCCAGCTCCCGGCCGCAAGACCAATGACTTCTTGTACACAACAGGGCTCGGCATTACTTTTGCCCGCTAATCCAAAGGAACGCACATGAACATGAGCAAACGCTTGACCGCCGAGTACTTCGGCACCTTCTGGCTGGTCTTTGGAGGCTGTGGCAGCGCCGTTCTCTCTGCCGCCTTCCCCGGCGTCGGCATCGGCCTCCTCGGAGTTTCCTTTGCCTTCGGCCTCACGGTACTCACCATGGCTTACGCCATCGGCCACATCTCCGGCTGTCACCTCAACCCCGCCGTTTCCATCGGCCTCTGGGCAGGCAAGCGCTTCCCGGCAAGCGACCTCCTTCCCTACATCGTGGCCCAGGTCCTTGGCGGCATCACCGGTGCCTGGGTCCTCTACCTGATCGCCAGTGAAAAAGCGGGCTTCTCCGTCGCAGGCGGCTTCGCCTCCAACGGCTACGGAGAACACTCCCCCGGCGGCTACTCGATCGTTGCCGCCATCCTTGCCGAATTTGTCCTCACCATGATGTTCCTCTTGATCATCCACGGTGCCACCGACAAACGCGCTCCCGCCGGCTTCGCCCCCATCGCCATCGGCCTCGGTCTCACGCTCATCCATCTAATCGGCATCCCCGTCACCAACCTCTCCGTCAACCCGGCCCGCAGCACCGGCCCCGCCATCTTCGTTTCCGGCTGGGCCATCGAACAGCTCTGGCTCTTCTGGCTCGTCCCCATCGCGGGCGGCATCGCCGGCGGCGCTCTCTACCGCTGGCTCAGCGAAGACTAACCCTCTATAGAGCTGGCTGCCTCAAGTGGAGGCGGCCAGCTCATCCAATAGCTCGTCGTAGCGCTATCGTAGAGAGTGTCGCAAGAGTCCATGCCGCAGAGCGCCTATCAGACAAAGCTGCTAGCCGAGAAGCGGCACTACTCCGGCCTCGAAGAAATCCACTCGCTGCCTCCCATCTTTCACTATTGGTCCAATCGCTGGCTTCGCCCTCAATTGGAGCGCTTTGGCTTCTCCGCGCCAGAGTCTCTGTTTTTCCAATCCCTCCACCAGCAGCTTCTAGCTACAAGCCACTCTCTCACCAAAATCCTGAGCGTGGGCTCGGGCAATGGCAACTTAGAAATTAGCTTGGCCTCCCAATTGGTCCAGGCCGGACACTCCGGTTTCGAATTCCATTGCCTCGACCTCAATCCAGACATGCTCGCCAGGGGCAGGGAACTGGCAAAGCAACGCAACGTCAGCTCCCTGCTCCAATTCATTGAGGCCGACTTTAATCATTGCCACCTCACTTCTCACTACGACGCAGTCCTCTTCAACCAGTCGCTCCACCACGTCGTGTCTCTCGAGCATTTGCTGGATCAGGTGAAGCTAGCTCTCCTACCCTCAGGCCGTCTGGTCATCTCAGACATGATTGGCCGCAACGGCCACCAACGCTGGCCAAATGCTCTTCAAAGAATCTGGCAGCATTGGTCCACCTTGCCCCCTCCCTACCGCTACAACAACGCATTCGATACCTACGAAGAACTCTATGTGGATCGCGACTATTCTTCCGTCGGCTTTGAAGGCATCAGGGCCGAAGATATCCTGCCCCAACTGCTTTCCCGTTTCGACTTCGAATTCTTCTTCGGCTTCGGCAACCTGATCGATCCCTTCATCGATCGGGGCTTCGGGCCCAACTTCGATCCAGACCGCGAGCAAGATCGTCAATTCATTGATCGTGTCCACGCCGTCGACGAAGCCGCGATTCATTCCGGCGAACTCCCTCCAACCCACATGCTCGCCGTCCTCTGCCATCCCGGTCAGGCGAAAGAATGCATTGGCAACCTCAATCCCCAAACCTGCCTGCAAAGCCGCACCAGGGCACAAAACGCTCCCAGCAAACCTAATAACGTTTACGACTTCCATCTCGATCCGACAGAGCTCACCAACCAGCTCCACTTCCTGGGCAGGATCACCACCCAGTCCTGCGAACGCCTCGAGCGCTCGAACGAACTCGTGAGCTCCCTTGTTGCTGAAGTGCACCAAAAGAACGCTTGGGGTCTCGGCCTCGATCAGGCCCTTGACGAAAGCAACGCACGAGTCGTCGACCTGCAGGCAGAAGTGGCCGAACGCAACGCCTGGGCCCAAGACATGCAGCGAGTGATCGACAAGGCTGAAACCGAACTCCTCACCCTCCGAGAGCAGCTCAACGATCGCACCATCTGGGCCCGGAATCTCGAAGCCGACCTGACCGAAAGAACCAACTGGGCCCTGGCCCTCGACCAGGAAGTCTCCGCCCTCAAAGAGCGCAACCAAGCCCTCTCCGCCGACCTCGCCACCTTCTCCCCGGCAATCAACCTCATCCGAAAACTACTAACAAAAATCGGATTCAAAAAGCCACCAACTCATCTGGGCTGAATCGCCTTCCGAAGGTCCTTAAGAAGCAGCATCAACTGGTAGGGGTCAACCGTCGATTCCTCAAATTCAAAGTGCCGGTAAAATGCCTTCGCAGCATCATCGATGGCGTGAACAAGAACCGCCCTGACGCCCACAATATCGGCTGCTTCTTCGATCCTTGAAAGTGCGTCCAGGAGCAGCGCCTTGCCGAGTCCTTTTCCCTGTTGTGTCCGATCCACAGCCAATCTGGCTAGCAGCACCACGCCAATGGGATGATTCGCCAGTCCCTTTGCGATCCGAAGTGGGCTCTCGTGTTTGTGAACGGAACCAGTCGTCAAAGAATAGTAGCCAACCACGCGCTTCCCATCGAGTGCCACATAAGTCTTGGCTGAGTCAGCCTGCTGGTTCGTCCAGGCAAACTTGCGAAGCCATTCATTGAGAATTGGGTTGGCGCAATCAAACGTGCTCAGATCGTGATCGCGACCGAGCTTATCAATCTCAAATACCTTCTTCGACGAAGCTCTCATGACCGGCGCTTGGCTACATGCTCTTCTCGGAATAGTTTGCGGAGGCGTGGCTTATCTTTGGCTGGCCGGTCGAGTGCCGTGAGGAATGCCTTCCACTGCTTTTCGTCCAGAACGAAACGCGTTTGATCCGCCAGAGTTTGCTCTGCCCTCTCGCGGGCACTCCTCAGGATAAACTCAGTTACATTCACGCCTTGCCGGTCAGCCGCCACTTTGATCAATTCTTCTTCGGCTGCTGTAGCGCGCAGTTGAAACCGACGGTCGCGTTGTTGTTCAGGAGTGGAAATCGCCATAAGAGCCTCAGTCTAAGTGTACTGCCAACGTACTCTGAGGTGGACCCCATTGGTTGGACAGAAAACACCCATGGGCTTAAGTGGATTCGAGGCGGTTAACAGGAACCAGTATGGCACTGGAAACTGGGATTGTGTAAGCTGATTGGCGGCTGAGCGGAGGA
>JBIITX010000012.1:0-173539 GCA_044340255.1 Bryobacter sp.
CGGGGTAAGGGGGCTCAGACGCCACCCCCTTGCCCCACACCCCTATCCCCGCTAACGGCGGAGCAAATGGGCTAAGATCTTTGAAGTTCTCTAGTTATGGCTGGAGGAGTCATTGGGGGCAGGTCACTAAGATCTTTGAAGTTCTCTAGTTATGGCTGGAGGAGTCATTGGGGGCAGGTCAGTCCCATCCGGCATTTTGTTTTTTTGCAAATATAAAACTTCATAGGAAATCCCATCAGAGCGTTTCAATATGGGCAGGGAAATTGAAACCGGCCCAGAGTTCTCGTACACTAAGTAGATTGTTGGTACAGAAGAGGTAAGCAAAGGCAGAGGCTCCACTATCTCAATCGAGAGTTTGAGATTCTTCTGAACGATGGCCTGATTGTACTCTTTGCAATAGACCAATGATGCGCTTTTCGCCGAGGTTGGGAAAAAGCTCAAACTGAGCAGGAAAAGTGAATATTCTATTTTAGTTATCATGTTTTGCTGTCTCCGCTTTATTCTCATATTTTGGTTAGCGATATTAATGAAAGATCGTTTTGTGGAAGGAGGGTTGATCCTCTTGAGAAATCCCAATTCTCTAGCGCTAATCGCGACGAAGCAAAGAGAAAGTTCTTATTCATCAAGAACCGAGTGTAAGGATATTTGATTACGTATAGTGGCTGTTGCGCTGATGGGAGCGCCAAAAATGACTGGTCGGCCAGATACCGCCAAATGATATAAGTTGTACTATCTGTCCCACTACCAGATTGAAAAGGTAGCTGAGAGGCCGACTCGAATCTCCGTTTATTTTTCTTTGGCCTCTGAATCGAGCCAAGAATGAATGCCGGGCTCTGTTGATGCCGAGCTGATATCCAGCCGTCGAGAAGAAACAGGCGGGCACCGTGAGGTGCCCGCCTGACATGAAGGGGGAATGCGGGTGCCGTATGTTAATCGGGCTTCAGCGCTCGTGCACGTCTTCGAGGTAGGTGTAGCCGTGCATGCCTTCCTCGTAGTAGCGCAAGAGTTGGCCGGATTCTTCGTAGCCCACTTTGCCTTGACGAACCGCGGTCTCGACGTCGCGACGGAACTTCTCTTGCAGATCTTTGCTTGAGAACTGGACGTAGTCGAGGACTTCGCGAACGGTATCTCCGCGGATGACCGCATCGATCACGTTTTCGTTTTGCTCGTCGAGGGTGACGTGCACCGCGTGGGTGTCGCCGAGGAGGTTGTGGAGGTCGCCCAGGATTTCCTGATAGGCCCCGACAAGGAAGGCCCCGAGGTAATAGGGCTCGCCGTTGAAGCTATGGAGCGGTAAGAATTTCTTGACGTCGCGGCGATCTATGAACATGTCGATCTTGCCGTCGGAGTCGCACGAGATGTCGCCGAGCACTGCGTTGGAAGTGGGGCGCTCATCGAGGCGGTGGATCGGCATCAAGGGGAACAACTGCTTGACGGCCCAGCTATCTGGCATGGACTGGAACAAGGAGAAGTTACAGAAGTAGGTATCGGAGAGCATGGAATCCAAATTTTCCAACTCTTCGGGGATTTCATCCATGTTGGCGACGTGCCGCTGGATTTTGCGACCGATGGCCCAATAGATGCTTTCGCACTGGGCGCGCTGCTCGAGGGACATGTAGCCGAGGCTGAACAAATTGAGAGCACTATCGAGGGACTGCTGGGCGTCGTGGAAGGTCTCGAGGACGTTCTTCTGGCTGAGGCTCTTCAAGGTCTCATGCAAATCGATCAGAGGCTGTTCGGCGTCTTCCTGCAAGGTGGAGGGCACTTCTTCATTGCCAAAGCCACTCACGCCGAGGACGTTGAACACGAGGAGGCTGTGATAGGCGGCAATGGCTCGACCGCTCTCGGTCATGATGACGGGGTGCTCTACTTCGGCTTCATCGCAGACGTTCTGGATGTGATAGACGACGTCTGCGGCGTACTCTTGCAGAGTGTAGTTGACGCTGGATTCGAAGTCGGTTTGTGAGCCGTCGTAGTCGATGCCGAGACCGCCGCCGACATCCATGATTTCGAGGCCGGCACCGGCCTTCTTCATACCGGCATAGCAACGGGCGGCTTCGGTAACGGCTGCCTTGATCTGGCGGATGTTTGTGATCTGGCTGCCGAGGTGGAAGTGGAGCAGCTTGAGGCAATCGGCCATGCCGAGGCTCTTGAGATGCTCGACGGCGCGCAGGGCTTCGCTGACGGTGAGACCAAACTTGGAACGATAGCCGCCGGAGCTCTTCCAACGGCCGGAGCCACGGCTGGCCAATTTGATGCGAATGCCGATGGAGGGGCGAACGCCGATCTTTTGAGCGTACTTGATGATCAGTTCGAGCTCTGTGTACTTCTCGACGATGGGGGTGATATCGCGACCGATCTTGCGGGCGAGCATCACCATTTCGATGTACTCATCGTCCTTGAAGCCATTGCAGACGATGGGGGTGTCGTTGTCGGCAACACCGAGCACGGCGAGAAGCTCGGGCTTGGAGCCGGCTTCGAGGCCAAAGCCGAAGGGGCGCCCGTAGGCATAGACTTCTTCGACTACTTGCCGCTGCTGGTTGACCTTGATCGGGAAGACACAGACGTACTTGTTTTTGTAGTTGTGCTCGGCGATGGCATTGAGAAATGCCTGATGGATTTCGGCGAGGCGATGCTTGAGGATCTGGCCGAAGCGGATCAGGATCGGCGCCTGGATTCCGCGCATGACGAGCTGATCGACGAGCTTCTTCAAGTCCATCTGGCGGGTGGGGTCTTTGTCGGGATGAACGTTCAGATTGCCGTTTTCACCAACTGCAAAATAGCCCTTCCCCCAACTGGCTACGTCATATAATTCTGCGGCGTCGGTGGTAGACCAACGTTCGGTAGGTTCCCAGGCAGCGGTCGGGTCAGCCAGCTTCAGGTTCAACTTCTATATTCCTCCGGACAAAAACTTTCACTTTGAGTGTCGTAAGAATTGATGCCCCCCGCAACAGTTTTCGCGCATTGAAACCAAATATTTATTCGGGGATTTCTGCTACGTAAACCTGTGTGTGGCCGGTATAGTCACTGGCAAAGGCCACCTTGCGCTCGTCGCGACTCCAGCTGGGGTGGGGATGGGTCCACTGGGGACCGTAGACGGTGTCGGTTCCGGCTTCCATCCAGCTCAAAGTTGAGGAGGATTTGGCGGCGCTGCGCGCGGCTTCAAAATCTTCTTTGAGCGCGTAGCGGGACGTCTTCCATTGCGAGCCACCGTTTGAAGCCCGTGACAGGCAAAGCGGCTTCAAGGAACCGGTTGCTACATCTACGATCTGCAAGCCGAGGTCGGGGTGATTGGTGTCGCAGAGCACCTTGGTACCGCTTTGGTTCGGGGCGATGTGCCAACAGTTGGCATCACAGATGGTGGTGATTTCGCGAGTCTGCCAATTCAGACGACGGAGCGAGAAGGGCCAGACGGTGTAGACGATGTCTCCGGTTTGGCCGAGAAAGGTCTCATGAACTACGAACTCGTTATTGTCGTGCTCATGGAGACATTCGAGGCCGGTTCCATCTCGACGGATGCGATGCATGCGCGGGGCGGGGTCGCCGGAGAACTCGATCCATTCGGGTTCGAGGGGGTGAAACTGCGGGTGGATGATGGTGCGAGGGTAGGGGATGAAGTGCCATCCTGAACCGTCCCATTTGCCGCAGAGAATTCCGTTCTGCCCGTCGATTTTGGCAGCAGCAGTCAACCACTGGCCGTCGGCGCTGATGGAACATTCTCCGATGGATGCCCCGTCGCGGCGCACGATTTCTGCTTCGACACCGGTGAAGCGGTTGACCCGAAAAATGCTGCCCGCGCGGACGTAGCAGAGTGATTCGCCATCGGGATGCAAGGCTGGGGAAAAAGGATGAATGCCCACGTTGCCGAAGGTCAGCTGCCTGACCTCGCCTCCTGATGGATAGCTGCATTCAAACAGTTGCGCCGAGCCGCTGCGGTAGGAGGTAAAGAAGAGCCCTGTGTCGCCCGGATAAAAGCTGGACTGCAGGAAGTATGACGGGTGACTGATCACCGGCTCGCTGGTGAGCTGCCGAACCCGGGCACCCGTCAATTCATCGAAATACTCAATCATTTGCGGCCGAGAAACAGATCGCGCCCCTTGACCAGTGCTTCAATCTTGCGGTCGCTGATGCTGCGCTTGAGCATCCAGAATCCGCAATCGGGATGGACCCAACCGACGCGGCCGGGGCCGAGAATGCTTTCGGCACGTTCAATGCTGCGGGCGATTTCTTCTGGAGTTTCGATATGGTTTACCTTGATGTCGACCACGCCGATACCGATGCGGATGTGCCCTGCAATGTCTTTGAGGGAGTTGAGATCTTCGACCGGGCGGTGGGCGAGTTCCAGAACGAGATGATCTACGTGCAGGGAGTTCAAGAAGTCAATCAGTTGCTGCCAGTGGCCTTTTTGAATCGTCTGCCCGCCATAGTTGCCGAAGCAGAGATGGACGGCTCGGGTGGAGGTGATGGCATCGAGCACGAGATTCATCGATTTGGCGGCCAGGGGCCAATCTTCGGGATTGCCGGGGATGTTGGCTTCATCGACCTGGACGCAGGCACAGGGAAGATCACGCACCTGACCGGCAAGTACTTCTCCGAGGGCCATCGTTAGACGATCGAAGCTTCCGTAGTGGTTATCGAGAAGGGTGCGAGCCAGCATGTAAGGGCTGGTCACCGTGAACTTGAAGGGGCCACCGGCAACGCTGGCGGCCAGTTCACAGTCGCCCAGGAGATTGAGAGAGCCTTCGCCGAGAGGACCTTCGACGACGCCAGCCGCTTTGCGGCGGAAGCCCATGGTCTGCTTGGCAGCAAAGGCTTCGTGGTCACTTCGTCCGACGTCAGAGCGGATGCCGCCCATGGGGCGGATGAAGTACTCGATCATCCCGTTGGTGTCGGGATGATTCACGTCAAACCGATAGAGCTCTCCATCGGTGGGCAGGTCAATGCCGGCCTGCTTTTGAACGTCGAAAACGACTCGAGTTGCATCGAGCCGGGCCTGCTCGCTCGGAAGCGCAGCCAACCAGTCAGGGACAGGGTAAGAACCAACAGTAGTAGTTAAGATTTCAGGATTAGACGACATAAGGCTTTCTGTATTCGCGGGTGAGAAGCTTGTCCGCATCGGGTGCGGCAACGAACTTCATTTTTGTTGTATCAAAGTCAAGTTTCCTGCCGGTGCGATAGCTGACATTGGCCAGGTGGCATAAGCCGGCGGA
This sequence comes from Bryobacter sp., assembly GCA_044340255.1. Taxonomy (GTDB): domain Bacteria; phylum Acidobacteriota; class Terriglobia; order Bryobacterales; family Bryobacteraceae; genus Bryobacter. The sequence goes on from JBIITX010000012.1 coordinate 5,211, forward strand.
GGTGGCGCCAATTTCGATTTCCGCATTGAGATCTTTGTAGTTGCGGCTCTTGATGGCTTTGAGGAAGTTTTCCATGTGGGGCTTGGTGTCCCAGATGGCACCAGCGGGCTTGGCGTCTTCCTGCAGCACAAGCTCTTCCCCTTTGTAGATCTGGTAGCCTGCGGCATCCATGGCGAGGATCCCTTCAGAACCGTAGAAGATGTTGCCGATGGTGTGCCCACCGCGCTTTTGCAGCGGCCAATCCGGGCCCGTTGGCAAGCCTCGAACCTCGAATACGATTTGCACTCCATTGCTGTACTCGAAGGTTGAGGATTGTGTGTTGGGGGTTTCCTGATCGTCGTCGTAGACAAACTTGCCGCCGGTAGAGACCACGCTCTTGGGCCAGGAAACGTTCAAGCCCCAGCGGGCAATATCCATTTCGTGAACACCCTGGTTGCCGATATCGCCGTTGCCGGTATCCCAGAACCAATGCCAGTTGTAGGCAAAGCGCAGCTCGGTAAACTTGCGCATCGGGGCGGGCCCGAGAAATTGATCCCAATCTACGCCCGCTGGTGGCTTGTCGAGTTCTGGAGCGCGTCCGATGGACTTGCGGCGCTTGTAGCAGAGCCCTTTGGCCAGATAGACCTTGCCGATGACACCGTCCTGGATCATCTGGATTGCTCTCATCTTGTGGGCGGTGCTGCGACTCTGGGAGCCTACCTGCACCATGCGACCGGTCTTGCGAGCCACTTCGACCATTCGCAAGCCTTCATAAATGTTGTGGGAGGCGGGCTTTTCTACGTAGACGTCTTTGCCGGCCTGGCAAGCCCAGATCATGCCGAGTGCATGCCAATGATTGGGAGTTGCCATGGAGACGGCGTCGACGTCCTTGTCGGCAAAGACCTGCTTCATGTTGTCGTACTCTTTGGGCTTGGCACCACCGGCCTTTGTGACGAGGGCCTGGCCCCGCTCGCGGGCGGCCTGATTGACGTCGCAGACGCCAGAGATGTTGACCAGCGAAGGGAGGCCGGCGTAGTTGTTGATGTGGTCCCGACCACGACCGCCGACGCCAATCTGGACCAGATTGACGCGCTCATTGGCGCCCATCACGCGCTGTGCGGCCGCAGCAGTAGCGGCACCTAAAAAGTAACGACGAGAAGAATTGGATGACACTTGTAGGCTCCTGAGATTCTGAGTGTCATCATACAGTAAGCGTGATGACTTTCTCTGGAAAAAAGGTGATTGTGACGGGCGGTGCAAGCGGGATTGGGCTAGCCACGGCAAAGTTGTTTGAAGAGCGGGGTGCAGAGGTAAGCGTTTGGGATCTCAATGATCCGAAACGGCCTGTCGACATCAGTTGTAGCGATTCGATTGCAGCAGCCCTTGAAGGCATGGGCCCAGTGGACATCCTGGTGCACAGCGCCGGCATACAGACCTATGGGACGGCGACCACAACCAGCGACGATACCTGGGCGCGAACGATGTTGGTTAACGTTACCTCGGCATTTCTGGTGTGCCGGGCGGTGATCCCCAAAATGATTGAAGCAGGGGGCGGAGCGATCTCGCTGGTTGGCAGTGTGCAATCGGTCGGGGCGGTTGCCAACAGTGCTGCCTATGTCACCTCGAAGCACGCCATTTTGGGGTTGGCGAGAAGTGTGGCACTCGATTACGCCAAGCAGGGAATCCGCTGTAACTGCGTGTGCCCGGGAGCCATTGACACACCGATGCTGCGCTGGAGTGCCTCGAAGACGGACGACCCGGAGGCCACACTGGCCGCCTGTGCGAAAGTACATCCGTTGGGCCGCCTGGGGGAACCCGAAGAAATTGCCCGCGTGATCGCGTTTCTATCGAGTGAAGACGCTTCGTTTGTGACCGGCACGGCATTTCTCGCGGATGGGGGAGCCATGGTGCCGATCGGCGGGGCGGAGTTTCAAGAACAAGGCACCGCCCAAGCCAAGGTTTAGCCTAGTAGACCGGTTCGACGCTTTCGGCTTCGAGCACCGTGGCGATGGCATGCAAGACGGCTGCCAGCCTGACACTGGCCAGGATGGTTTCTTCTGGTACGCCCTTATCGCGGAGCACCTTCTCGTGCGAGCTCACGCAGGTGCCGCAATTGTTGATGGCACTGACGGCGGTACACCACAGTTCGAAATCGAGATGATCGGCACCGTGACTGCGCATGATGTTCATTCTCAGGCGGGCGGGGATTGTGGCGTATTTCTCGTTGGTTGTCAGATGCAAGAACCGGTAGTAGACGTTGTTCATGCTCATGACGGTTGCGGCGGCCTTGGCGCCAGTCATCTGCTCTGCAGTGAGGTGCTTCTCGGCTTCCGTAAAGATGGTCTCGGTGACTTCGGCATTGCGGCAGGCAATGGCAGCGGCGACCAAAGTGCCCCAGGTTTGCACCGGTGTGAGCTCTGGTTGGTTGACGAGGGAGCTCAGATTTAATTTCATGTCCTTCGCGTAAGAAGGGAGTGAATCGAGTAGCTTTTGAAAACTCATAATATTGTTCTTTGATTTGGATCAGTGAAAGGGGCGGCCCGAGGCCGCCCCTTTTCATTCGCTTACGGCTTCAGGACTTCTTCGCCGGGCTTCCAGTTGCAGGGGCAGAGTTCATCGGTTTGGAGAGCATCGAGAACACGCAGCACTTCCTGGGGGTTACGGCCGACGCTCAGGTCGTTCACCATCACGAAACGAATGATGTTCTGGGGATCGACGATGAAGGTCGCACGCTGGCAAACGCCGGCATTCGGATCGAGAATGCCCAGTTCGGTGCTCAATTCGCGCTTGATATCGGCCAGCATCGGGAAAGGAAGGTCTTTCAGATCTTCGTGGTTGTTGCGCCAGGCAAGGTGAACGAATTCGCTGTCGGTTGAACCACCCAGGACCTGGGCGTCACGATCAGAAAACTCGTCGTTCACTCGGCCGAAGGCTGCAATTTCAGTTGGGCAGACGAAGGTAAAGTCCTTAGGCCAGAAGAAATATACCTTCCACTTGCCGCTATACGACGACTCGGAAATCGTTTCAAATGCCTTGTTCTTGTCGGTGCTGACCACAGCGGTCAACGAAAAATTGGGGAAAGCTTGTCCCACTCCAAGCATGTTTCAATACCTCACTTATGATTTAGGGTTAATTACGGTAGGCTTTCGAACACTTCTTGCAAAGGCCGAGGACGTCCACACTATAGCGATGCACTTCGAAGCCCTTTGGGAGCGATTTCTTTAGCCGAATTGGCTCAAAATCAGTCTCTGCGAGATCTTCAATCGCTTTGCACTGCGTGCAGACTAAATGATGATGGGGAGTCAGGTTGCTTTCCAGGCGCAGTGATCCGTGATGGACACTGAGTTCCTGGAGCAAGCCATGTTCCACAAATGTCTTGATGTTGTTGTAAACCGTGGCAAGCGACAAAGAGGGAATTTTCTCTTTGACGCGATCAAACAATTCTTCCGGGCCTGGGTGTTCGCCCATCTTCATCAGCTCTTCGTAAATCACCAGACGCTGATGGGTGAGGGACAAGCCAGCCAGCCGAAACCTTTCCCGGAGTTCTGCCACAGAGAGTTCCAGGACATTCGACTTCATAACAATTATTATTTTAGAATTGTTCTAATTTGTCAAGCCGGGTAGGACCGTGATTCCAATGTGGCTGGGGAGGTCTTTGCCTCGCCACAGGCGATGTTGCGATTTTTGGAAGTCGGCTTCACGAGCTTCATTGATGTTGGGGACGAACTTCTGTGGGTTTCGATCGACCAGGGGAAACCAGGTGCTTTGGACCTGAATCATGAGCCGATGCCCTTTGCGGAAAGCGTGGTTGATGTCAGGAAGTTTCCACTCCACCTTTTCGGCCTTGCCCGGAGTAAAGGGCTTCGGCGTTGAGAAGGAGTCGCGGAAGCGGGCGCGGAATACGTCACCGCGCACCATCATCTGATAGCCACCCATGACGGCACCGGATGGATTGGGCGTGGGGTCTGGGAAGTCGTTCGGGTAAACATCGATGACTTTTACGATGACATCGGCATCGGTGCCGGTGGTTGAGAAGAAGAGGGAGGGGCTAACGGGGCCAGCGAGAACCAGATCTTCTTCGAGGACATCAGAAACATAGGTGAGGACGTCGGGGCGAGTGGAGGCGTGACGTTGATCCATGACCATGTATTCGCGCGTCATGCGGGTTGCGATTTGAGGGATGTAGGGGACGGGCTTTGCCGGGTCGCTTGGGAACTCGTCAAAGGCCTGGGAGGCTTCTGCTTGCGGGGAGAAGCTGAGCTTTCCGTTGGGATGGAAATACAGATTCTTCGCGACGCTTTGCTTTGGCGGCCAAGTGTCGTAGTAGCGCCAGACATTGGAACCGGATTCGAACATCAGAGCCTTGGGGAGATTGGGATCGGGACCGTCCTTCAAGATGTGTTTGAAGTAGGGGAGTTCTACCTTCTCGCGGTACCACTCACTGGTCTTGGCGTTGAAGCTGATGTCGCCGAGGGAAGCGCCCATGTCTCGGGACCAGCCTCCGTGAAACCACGGGCCCATCACGATGCGATTGCCATTCTTGAAGCCTTGCTGTTCGACATTCTTGAAGACCTGCAGGGCGCCAAACAGATTCTCGGCATCGAAGAAACCGCCGATGGTGAGTACCGCGGGTTGGATGTTTTTGAGGTGGGGGCGAAGGTTGCGCGATTGCCAGAACTCATCGTAGTTGGGATGCTTCATGATGTCTGTCCAGAACTGGACATTGTTTTTCATGTAGCGTTCGTTGGCGTTGTAGAGCGGGCCAAGGTCGAGGAAGAACTTATAGCCATCGGGGGTTTTGTGGTCGAAGGCGGTTCGATTCGGTAGGGCGGGTTCGGGCCGAGGCTGCCCGAAGGAATACAAAAAGTTGAAGGCGTGAGGCAGAAAGAGTGCGCCGTTGTGATGGAAGTCATCGCCGACGAACCAGTCGGTGATGGGGGCCTGCGGGCTGGCGATTTTCAGTGCCGGGTGGGCGTCGATCATGCCGGCAGCCGTATAGAAGCCGGGGTAAGAGATGCCCCAGGTGCCGACGCGGCCATTGTTGCCGGGAATGTTCTTGATCAGCCACTCGATGGTGTCGTAGGTGTCTGAGGCTTCATCAATGTCGCTGGTGCCGTTCTTGGAGGGCTTGTGCGGGGTCATGTTCACAAACTCGCCTTCGCTCATGTTCTTGCCGCGAACATCCTGATAGACCACGATGAAACCGTCTTTGCCGAAGAGAGGCGAAGGACCGATGTCGGTTTTGTATTGGTCGACCCCGTAGGGCGAGACGCTGTAGGGGGTGCGGTTCAAGAGGATGGGGTATTTTTTGGAGGCGTCTTTGGGGGCGTAGACACTGGTAAAGAGCTTCTTTCCGTCTCGCATCGCTACACGGTATTCGTACTTGGTGTAGTTGGCCTTCACATATTCGAGCCCTTGAGCCACCAACAGGAGGGGTGCGATGAAGAGCAAAGAGAAAAGTCGCATAACTCTGATTGTAGTTGGACATCATGAGAAGATTCGAGTGATGGGACTCATTGGCCTTCTACCACTCCTCGTGTTTGCGCAGGAGGCGCAACTCGATCGGGCACGGCTGGCAAGCCAGGCGCAATCGTTTGCCGAGCAGCTTCCCAATCTGATTGGTACGGAAACGCTGAAGCAGCGATCGATCACCTATTCCAACAGGATGCGGATTCGGATTGGGGAGGCGGCGTTGCGACCGATTCCTCCAAAAATCAAGGAACGTGAGATCCGGTCTGAGCTGGGTTATGCGTTGCGCGGCAAAGAGAATCCAGTTTGGTATGAGCTTCGCAAGGTGATTGATGTGGACGGGAAATCGGTGATGCCGCCCAAGAAGGCGCGGGAACGGCTGGCATTCGGCCTCAAGAGCGATGACGAGCGGACCAGACTGCGCCTGATGGAAGAGTTCACCAAGTATGGACTCGATGGGCTGGCCACAGATTACAGCTTGACGCTGCTTTTGTTCCGGGTGGGTGAAGTGGATAAGTTTCGCTTTGTGCCGAGCTCGGTTGAATATTTGGGGGCAGACCGGGTGGCAGTGTTTGAGTTTCGAAGAACGGATGACGAAGCCGCAGTGACTGTTTTTGATGGCAAGCAGGCGGTGCGGCAACCGTTGCGGGGGCGGATCTGGGTCAGGCAAAAGGATATGACGCCTGTGCGCATTCAGCTTGTCTCGCTACTCAAGCACGACAAGCTGGAATTCTTTGATGAAGGAATCGTCGAATATGGGCCTTCTAAATTTGGGGTCGTGGTTCCGACCTCGGTGACTTATCAACGCAAAGTGAATGGGGTTCTCCTGATGGAGACACAGTATACGTACAAGGACTTTCAAAAGTTTGGTGCAGAAGCCGAGCTGAAATTTACACCATGAAATACATCTACCTGCATGGATTTGCCTCGTCCCCGGCGTCGCGGAAGGCACAGTTTTTCGCGGGCAAACTGCGCGAGCTAGGCCTGGTTGTCGAGGTGCCTCACCTGGAGAGCGAGGGCTTTCTGCACCTTACGGTGACGGGTCAACTACGAGTGATCGAAGAGGCGGCCGATGGTGGCGCGGTGCGCTTGATTGGATCGAGCATGGGGGGGTATCTGGCGGCACTCTATGCCAGCCTGCATCCGGAAGTGGAGAGGTTGCTGTTGCTTGCCCCTGCCTTTGGCTTTGCGGAGCGGTGGGAACTTCGCCTTGGCGAAAAGCTGATGCGGCAATGGAAACAGAGCGGGACGCTCGAGATGATGCACTACGCCTCCGGCAAGCCGGAACCTATTGGTTACGGACTGATTGAGGATGGGCTTCGCTATCCGGCAGAACCGCCGTGTGAGCAGCCCACTCTGATTTATCACGGGGTCCAGGATGACGTAGTTCCTGTCGATTTCAGCCGGCGCTTCGTTGCTTCTCATGCCAATGCCCAATTGGTTGAGGTGGCATCTGGTCATGAATTGACGGATGTGATGGACGAGATCTGGTTGGGGTCGAAGGAATTCTTGACGGTCTAGTCGACTGGGAGCATGACCCAAAGTTCTGGACGGCCCGAATTGCAATGTACGGCGCGATTGAGATAGCCAAAGCAGGGCCAGCTTAGATAGAGCGCATAGCGGGCTGCGTTCCAGGCTCCTGCCGTTGATTTGCCTTCGCGGAATTTCTCGATACGGGACTCTACGCAGGGTACCGGGTGAAAGATAGTCTCGATGCCAGTCGGTCTTTTAGGTTCATCATCCTGCAATTGGTCGAGTTCACGGACAGCGAGAGCGAAGTCTGGTTCTTTCATGCCCTGGATTCGTGCGAACTGATCTAGTTCGAAGACCCCTCGGCGACTGAAGCTCGGAAGCAGAAGAAGGCCGATGAAGCTCCAGAGAGTAAACCACAGTGAGGTGGTGAAGAGTTCTGAGAGGGTAGTTACCCCGGCATTTGGGGCGAGTGAGCTGAGGTAGAAGCCACCGAGATTCCAGACCAGGGCGAGGACCAGGCCGCGGATGCGGCTGCCAGTTTCCAGAGCCGCAGTGCGTCTCTGGATTTCAAGATCGAGAACTCCTTTGGGAAGGATTCTTTGCCACAGGGAGGGGACGATGAAGCGCTCGCGGCCCGGCAAGCCAGCCATGCCGCCCGCAAAGCCAGCGTCCATGCCGGAGAGCATGACGATTTGCTTGCCCTGGATGTTCTCTGAACTGCTGACTTGAAGACCGGCTACGATGCGAGCCAACAGATCTTGCCCTTCCACCATGAGGAGCATGACTACGAAGAGCAGAGCCAGCACAGAGAAGCGACCGCCACATCTTCCTACTTGCAAAACGACCAGGCCGGAGACAAGCAGGAAGCCGCATTGGATCAACATGCCTCTTAGATACTGCGAAGCGAAAAATGAGAACATGAGGCACTGGCGCGAAAAGTGGCAGGGCAACCAATAGCCGCCAATGTAGTCCAGAGGGATGTGAATGGCTGCGTAGAGAGCGATGATCCACAAAAGTCCCCAAACGTCAGAGGCCAAACCGGGATTGAAGCCAGCGAAGACGGCCTTCGGCCAATGCAGCAGTAGCGCCAAAATGGACAACACCACCATCAGCCCCACTCCGCTAATCCCTAACCATAACCTTGCTCTGGCGTACGTCATTTTGATTCAACCTCTAGCGCTTGTAAAGATGTCGTGTATTCGCAAAGGGTTGATTATGTTGCAGTATTGTGCGCTCGCCCTTTTTGCGCAGCAGAGCTTAACTCAGAATCAGGCGATTGTACCTGTGCTTAAATCAGAGCGGCTTGATCTGATGGAAAGCCCCGATTCGGGCCCGGGGAATCATGCTTACATCGTCAACATTCCAGACTCGTTTCGCGCGCGGCATTTTGAGTTCGTGGTGGATCGGTCAGTTTGCGGAGGAAAACTGGTGGTGAATGGTTTGCCACTGCCGGGCGTGGATGCGGACGAGGTTCTCCAGTTTGAGAGATCGAATCGAGTTTCGATTGGGGAATGCCTTGAGCATCTGCCGAAAGCGGTGCAACTGTGGGCGTACCCGAAAGTTTTTATTGCAGAGGCCAAGGCGAGGGCTGGAAAGAGTGCGGGGACCGTCGAGGTCACGGTTCGAGTCAGGAATACTTTACTGAATTCGGCGGCTGCCTCGCTGACTGTGTTGGGACAGACCGAAGATTTTTTCATTGGACCCGAAACTTCTCAAACTCGGAGCTTTGTTGTGCGTCTATTGAATAGGCGAGGAAACTTGCTGACGCTGGAATTGCACAAATACGGGGAAGCCATCGAGGGTGAGTACAAGCACATCCAGGATGTAGAGTTTCTACGTAATACGCAATAGAGGAATGTGGTTCCGGCGTGATACGATGAGAGCAAAGTCGGGCACAATTCCAATTTCCATATTCTTGTTTGCAACGCTTTCTGGTTCTGCGGCGTCCCAGTTGTAGCGCAGAGGCGATGGCGGCAACCAAGGAGAAATTGAGATGAGCGCATCGACCTTAGAACGGGCAGAAGAAATCGTGATCCCCACCGAACAACAGCAGCCGGTCTCAAGCCCAGAAGACCAATTGGCAAAGACACTCTCTGGCTACAAAGAGGAAAATGTTTTTGTCTCGTTGTGGCGTGGGATCAAAGAAACCGTAAATCCTCCGAAGTTGCCGCCCCTTGAGGTCACCTCTCGGCCCGTTGCCGTGAAGGACATTTGGGGACAGTCTGCTGGTAACGAATCCCGTAGTGCGATGGGTTCGATGGTGATTCATGGCGTCGTAATCGCATTGCTGATTTTTGTTTCCACCAGCAAGGAAGTCCAGAATGTAGTGAAGGAATTTACTCCTCTGGCCGCCCCTTTGAGTGAATACATCCCCAAGACGGCTCCGAAGAAGCAAACCATGGGTGGTGGCGGTGGTGGCGGAGCCCGTGAGGTTACTCCCCCCAGCAAAGGCAAGCTGCCCAAGGTCGCTCCCAAGCAATTTGTGCCTCCTCAACTGCAAAAGGTGGAACAACCAAAGCTTGTGATGGAACCGACGATCATCGCTCAGGCAGAGGCGCTGCCGAAGGTAAACATGCCGGTACTTGGTGATCCTTTATCCGGGCTTAGCGCTCCGTCGCAAGGTTCGGGATCGGGTGGCTTTGGCTCTGGCAAAGGTGGAGGCGTGGGTAGCGGTAGTGGTGCAGGCTTTGGACCTGGATCGGGCGGCGGAACGGGCGGCGGTGCCTTCCGCGTAGGTGGAGGCGTTTCGGCTCCTTCCGTGTTGTTCAAGGTAGAGCCTGAGTATTCTGAAGAAGCGCGCAAGGCGAAGTTTCAGGGGACCGTGGTACTCTCCATCGTTGTTGACCCTTCCGGCAAGGCCCGTGATATCCGTGTGCTTCGGCCCTTAGGGCTGGGTCTGGATGAGAAGGCCATCGAAGCGGTGATGAAGTGGCGCTTCAAGCCTGGGCTCAAAGATGGTGCGGCTGTGCCCGTACAGGCAACCGTGGAAGTTAACTTCCGCCTTCTGTAGTCAACTTTCTCAAATAGTCAAAACTATAGATTCCGCTGGAATGCCCGTCATTCCAGTTGATCTTGACGGCGTAGCTTCCGACGGCTTCGCAGTTCAACATTTTGAGGGCAGGCTTGTACATCTGAAAGGGGCTGGGAGATTGATAGTTGGTCTTCTGGGGTTCGGTGCCATGGGCCCCGGTGCAGACGGCGCAAGGGCAATTGTCTCGCAAGAAGGCCAGCCCGAGGCTGCTATGCAAGCCATCTTTCCAGTCGATTTCGATGCCTTTTGATTTTGAAATGGCAATGTGTTCTGGTTCTACTAAGCTCATGATTTTCGTTCGATGTCTCTCACTCCAGGGATGCGTCGCAACGCGCTCAGGATCTTTTCCAACTGACGTTTATCGCGCACTTCAATCCGCATATCGACCACGGCCGCATCGCCACCTCGTTCTTCATCCCCACGTGCTTCTAGGCTTCTAATATTCGAATTTTCGCTGAAGAGGACTTGAGTAAACTGGGCCAGCATTCCTGGCCGGTCATCGGTCATGATCGAAATCTGCACTTCAAAGCTATCCGCTCCGGATTTGGCCCACTCTACGTCAATCTTGCGTTCGACCTCGTACATCAGGTTTTGGACATTGGAGCAACTGAGGCTGTGCACGGCAACACCTTTGCCTCGGGTGATGTAGCCCACGATGGCTTCGCCGGGGATGGGGTTGCAGCAGGAGGCGCGGTAGATCATTACGTCATTCAGACCCTTCACACGCAGGGCGAGGCTCTTGGGGTCGCGATCTGCCAGGGAGGCGGTTGCAACTTCGACCTCGGGCTTTGCTTCTTCCTGCGCTGCCCGCTCCGGAGCAAAGCGCATCAGGATGGGGCGGGCTTCGATTTTGCCGTAACCGAGTTGGGCAAACAGATCTTCCAGTTTGCCGACGCCATAGTCTTCGAGGACCTGGGCGAGAATGGCATCGTCCATTTTGGTGATCGAGATGGAGAGACGCCGTGCTTCTTTTTCGAAATACTTTTCGCCGATTTCAATGGCCTTCGATCGCTCGGTGGCATTGATAATCTGTTTGATTTTGTTGCGGGCCTTGGAAGTCTTGACGAAGCCAAGCCAGTCTTTGCTTGGCATGTGCCCTGGCTGTGTGAGCACTTCGACACTGTCGCCGTTCTTGAGGGTGTACTTGAGAGGAACGATGCGGTTGTTGATTTTGGCACCCACGCAGGCATTGCCGACATCGCTATGGATGGCGTAGGCAAAATCAACGGGGGTTGATTCCTTCGGCAACACGACTACGCGGCCTTTGGGCGTGAAGACGTAGACTTCATCGGAATAGAGATCCACTTTGAGGGTGGACATGAACTCCCCGGGGTCGCGCATTTCCTGCTGCCATTCGACAAGCTGGCGCATCCAGGTGACGTACTGTTCTTCTGTGCTCTTGCCCTTGCGGCCCTCTTTGTACTTCCAGTGGGCAGCGACACCTTCTTCGGCGAGGCGATGCATTTCTTCGGTTCGAATCTGAACTTCAAAGGCTTGCCCGCCAGTGCCCATCACGCTGGTGTGGAGGCTCTGGTAGCCATTTTGGCGGGGCATTGCGATGAAGTCTTTGATGCGACCAGGAATCGGGGGCCATTCGTTGTGGAGTACACCGAGTGCGCCATAACAGTTCTTGAGTGAATCGGTGATGATGCGTAAGGCGAGCAGGTCATAAACCTGTTCGATCGGGATCTTTTGTTTCTTGAGCTTGACGTAGACGGAGTAGGGGCGCTTCAAGCGCCCTTCGACTCTGGCAGGGATGCCTTCGCGAGACAGCTTCTGCTCGATGCTCTTCTGGATGCCTTCGAGAAACGACTGCGAGGCTTTGCGCTTGTGGTCAATCTGGCCCACAATGTCGGCGTGGGCCTCTGGATCGATGGCTTCAAAGGAGAGATCTTCGAGTTCGGCTCGCACCTTACCCATGCCGAGCCGATGGGCGATGGGGGAGTAGATGTCCAAAGTTTCCTGCCCGATGCGAGTCTGTTTTTCGCGAGGCAAGCTGCGGATCGTGCGCAAGTTGTGGAGCCGATCGCTGAGCTTGACCAGGATCACGCGAATGTCGCTCACCATCGCGAGCAGCATTTTGCGCACGCTTTCGGCCTGGCGCTCCTCGCGGGAATACAGGTGGATCTTGCCGAGCTTGGTGACGCCATCGACGCAAACGGCGACTTCCGGGCCAAAGCGTTTGCGAATCTCTTCGATGGTGATGCCGGTGTCTTCGACTACATCATGGAGCAGAGCGGTCTCCACACAAACCAGATCCATGTGCATTTGCGCCAGGATCAAGGCCACGGCAATGGGATGCAAGATGTAGGGTTCACCGCTTTTTCGAGCCTGACCGCTATGTTGATCGCGAGCATACTCGAAGGCGGCTCTGACTTTGGCGAGGTCCTCTTTGGGTCGATTTGAAGCGAATACCGCTTCGAGCTCAGCATAGCGATCCTCGACTAACCGGGCATAGTCGATCGGGTCGGACACACTGGTTGCCTTATGCTGAGGTGTGGAGTCCATACTGCAGAATGAAGTGTGCTTCGCGGGAGCGAGAAGCCTCTATTCGATTATTTCTACTTTCTCCATGTAAGGTCAATTGATAGCCCTGAAAAGCAAAAGTGGCGAGCCCTGTGAGGGCCCGCCACTGGCTGATGAACTGAGCAATTACTACTCGTTCTTGATGCCTTTGCTCTTCTTTTCCAGTTCGATTGCCTTCAACTTCTTGGCTTCCAGAGCCTTGGCAACCCAACCATCGGCAGTATCAATATCCTTCTTGTAGCTGGCTGCGTCTTCGGCGAGGTCAGCGCGCTCACGGATGAGGAGGTTGAGATAAGCCATGGCGTCGTCATAGATCTTGTCGATCTCGACAGCCTTGCTCAAATGGCCGATGCCTTCCTCGACAAGAGCTCCGTAGCTTGCTTTCAATTCTTCACGGATTTTCTTGTCCTTGATCGGACCGGGGTCTTCCTGCTTCATCTTGGCGGCTTCACGGGCCAGCTTGTACTTCGGATACCACTTTGACCAGGCAATGACACCAAGGCTGTAATAGGCTTTGGAGTTGGTCGGGTCGATCTCTACGAGCTTGCCGTACCAGACTTTGGCATCATCCATGACCCGAAGCTTGTCTTCGAGATTGGGGAAGGCATTGGCCTGGTTGTATCGCATGGAAGCGATCGATTCGGTGGCGAGCTTGTTCTTCGGGTCTGACTTCAGAACCGTCATGAACTCATCTTCGGCCTGCTTGGCCATGGCCTTGTTTTCCGGGGAGTCTGCTCCGGGGATCCATTGGCTCATGTAGGAAGTTGCCAGATAGAGCCTTGCCACTTCAAAGGTGGGGTCAGCATCGATGGCTTCTTTAAACTTGCGAGCCGCTTCTTCGTACTTGGTCGCCTTGTATGCGGCGACGCCCTTGTTGAGAGAGTCTCGAGCCTTGAGTTTTTCACAACCGCTCGCGAACACGAGCAAGCCGAGAGTGACTACGGCTGTCGCGATGACCCGAGCATGAGATTTAAGCAAATTGAGCATGTTGGTCGCTATCCTCCTCACGCACGGCTATTCGCCGGCTTCCACCTTCTTGGTCATCAGTCCCACCTGGTCGATGCCAACGCCTTTGGCGACGTCAATCACCTTGGCCACCTCTTGGTATTCGAGATCCGGATCGCCCTTGACGAAGCAAACTCGTTCCGCACGGGTTTTGAAGATGTCTTCGAGGCGCTTGGCGAGATTCTCAAACAGGATGGATTCCTGATTGATCTTCATGCTCTTGTCCTTCTCGATAATCACCACTACAGTCCGGTCATTTTCCGGAGGGGGTGGTGGCGTATTCGGAGGTGGAGGCTGAGGTACACGGGCCTCCAGGCCCTTCGGCGTCAGCGGTGTAATCACCATGAAAATAATGATCAAGACTAGCAGAACGTCGATCATTGGAGTCATGTTGATATCGCCAGTAGGACCCCCTTTGCCGCCCATTGCCATTCCCATATGCGGTGTCTCCTTTTTCTCTCTCTCGCTCTAAATTACTTGGTTTCGCCAACGGGCTGAGCGCCCTGAATTTCTTCTGTGATCAATCCGAGTTGCTCAACACCCGCATTGCGAATTTCGTCGACAACTGTGACAACGCGCTCGTATTTGGCACGACGGTCTGCAGCGATGTAAACGACTTTTTCGGGCTTGTTGGTCAACATGTCCTTGATCTTGGTCGGCATCTGGTCTGGGGCCATGCGAGTTGTCCCCAAATAGGTGTCGCCAGCACGGGTAACACTCACCAGGATCGCGTCTTCTTTATCCGCATCCTTCATCGCGATCGGGTTCTTCGTTTTTACTTTTTCGACGCTCACACCCTTTTGAAGCATTGGGGTGATCACCATGAAGATGATAAGCATCACGAGCATAACGTCGACCATTGGGGTCACGTTGATGTCTGATACTGGCGGCGCGGCTTGTTTTCTTCTTGCCATGTCCGTGTTCCCTTCTCCTTGTCAGTTCCCACCTTCCGCTGGGCTGAAGCATTCGTCCAGCCCAGGGAAGGAAAAACTCACAAAGAATTGTCTAATCTATCTGACCGGTTAGGGCCTATGCGCGGCGGGCAGCCTGCGAACGCTTGATGAAGTAGTCGAGCAGTTCGGAGCTCGAGTTGTTCATTTCGATGTCAAATGCTTCGACCTTGTTGGTGAAGTAGTTGAACATCATAACGGCAGGGATGGCGACGAACAGACCGATAGCAGTCGTTACGAGCGCTTCCGAAATACCACCGGCGACGGCGCCGAGACCGGCAGCCTTTTCACTGGCGATACCCTTAAACGCGTTGACGATACCGACGACCGTTCCGAACAGACCGACGAAGGGGCCGGTGGAACCGATGGTGGCCAAGCTCGACACACCACGCTTCAGTTCAGCGTGAACAATGGCTTCCGCACGTTCGAGAGCGCGCTTGGAGGCTTCGATGGTTTCACCGGAAATTTCACTGCTCATCTGGTGAGCCTTGAATTCCTGGAGACCGGCCACGACAACCTTGGCCAGGTGGGACTTCTTATAACGATCAGCGATCTTGATCGCTTCATCAAGCTTGCCTTCGCGCAGTGCGCCAGCGACAGCAGGAGCAAATTGACGGCTCTGTGTCTTGGCTGCGTTGAAGGCGATCAGGCGGTCAATCATGACGCCGATCGACCATGCAGACATGATGAAAAGGATGATAACGACAGCCTTGGCGAGGGGACCCATTTGGTTCCACATCGTGATGGCGTCGAAGCCGACTTCCTGCAACAAAAGGAAGCCCATGGATTGCATTGTGAGAAGCATGCAAAATTCTCCTGCGAGTTTTTTTGGTTTTGGGAACTACTACTTTATTTGGACTTGCACCGACAGTTTTGGATTACTGACTCAACGTGAAGTTCACGTCGATGGTCGTAATCACCTCAACGGGTTCGCCGTTGAGAAGCGTGGGTTGATAGACCCACTGCCTGACCGCTTCGGTTGCCGCCTGCACGAGCAGAGGGTGACCGGAGATCATGGTTAGGTTCTGGATGGTGCCGTCCTTTGCAATGACTGCATTGAACTTTACGACACCGGAAATACGTGCCTGCCGTGCGAGGGGCGGATACATCGGCTTGGGCTGACGAACGAGCTTGGCGCTCTGGACGTTACCACCGACGCGGATCGGCGCTGCAGGGGGCTTGGGCTTGGGAGGATCTTCCTTTTTGGGAGGAGGAGGCGGGCCAGGAATCGAATTCAAGAGGCCACCCATCACACCACCAGGAACACCGCCGGGGACGCCACCAGGGACACCGCCGGAGACGCCACTAGCCACAGGAAGTTCTTCTTCCTTGATCATGGCTACGTCTTTCGGAATGGTCTTGGGAGCCATCAGGACGTTCGCATTGAACTGCTTGGGCACAACCTTCACCTGCTTGACGACAGCGGGAGCTGGGGGCGGAGGAGGCGGAGGAGGCGGCGGCGGAGCGACAAGGCTGCTCCCCAATGCTGCGGCACTGATCGACTCGTAGTAAATCAATGGCAGAATCACCAATACGGTCAACAGCGTCACCTGGATGAGAAACGAGATCACAATGGAACTCGCTTTCCTCGTTTGACTCTCTTCAATGATCAGGCTTTGTTCGAACATCCCTAAACTCCTCTCCCTAATCCTAGACACCGACAACTTGCTGCCGGTTCCAGAAACGGTAAGTCTTATTTCGCCGCTAGTTTCTTCGCGGTCGTTACTGCTTGCGCTGCTCCACTACCCTTTTGGCTGTCTCCGCCGCGCTTCTTCATGAAGTCTTGCCAGAACACCAAAATCGGGCTCGCCACAAAAATTGACGAATATGTGCCAACCAAAATTCCGACAACCAGGGCGAAGGCGAAGCCGTTCAACACCTGACCGCCAAACAACCATAACGCAACTGCTGTGAGAAAGGTAAGACCCGACGTCATAATTGTTCGGCTCAGCGTCTCATTGATGCTTCGATTCACAATTTCCGTCATGTCTCCCTTGCGACCTCTTTGCAGATTTTCACGGATGCGGTCGAAAACCACAATCGTGTCGTTCATGGAGTAACCAACTAATGTAAGGAGTGCGGCGATCACAGTCAAGGAAATCTCTTTATGGAAGAGAGAAAAAAGTCCTATAGTGATGATGGTGTCGTGAAGAACCGCAATCACGGCCGCAAAACCGTACACAAACTCAAAGCGCAGGCCTACGTATATCAACATTCCAGCCATCGCGTAAAGAGTGGCTAGAAGGGCCTGCGTGCGCAATTCTTTGCCTACGCGTGGGCCGACCACCTCAGTGTTGCGGACGAGGAATTTGCCAATGTAGCTTTCCTGCTTGATCACCGTCAGGATCTGGGGTGTGACGCCAGGAACGGCACTCAGCTCATCCAAACTGCTCAGGATGCCGCCCTTCTGCTTGTCGCGGAAGCTGAGCATGGCGGTGACCAGCTTGCGTAAATCTTCATCGCTGATGAAGACCCCACCTTTTTGCAGTGGGAGATTCAAGCGTTCATAGACGCGCGCGGCGCCAGCGCCTGTAAAGTCCAGCTTGTCTGGTGTAGAGCCAAATACGCTCGCCAGAGTGTCTTCGATGGCCTGGCGCGTTGACTGCAATTCGCGCTCGTTGCGCATCTCAGTCTGAATCATCAGTTCGTTGGTGCCCTGAACGGAGACCACTGAGATTTCACCGGCAACCTTCTTGGCAAGCGCCGAGCGGACGGACTCTTCAGAGGGCTTTTCAGCAAACTTCACATAGAGCAAAGTGCCGCCCTTGAAGTCGATGCCATAGCGTGGGCCGCCTTCAATGATCAGGCTAACGATCCCAGCCAGGGTCAGCAAAAGTGACAAGCCAATGAGGGGCATTTTGTTGCCCATGAAGTCGAAATTTGTATCGCGAAAAATCTGCATGCTGCCTAAATCCGGCTGGTGCCAAGGGTGTTGGACACCAGCCTATCCTTTCTGGTTCCCGCTGGAATGACTTTTTGCCACTCAACAGCAGAAAAAATTTGTTTGCTTGTACTGAGCTAGATGCTCAGGGTCGTTACCTTCTTGTTGCCGCTCATCTCCCAATCGAAGATCACCTTCGATACGAAGACCGCGGTAAACACGTTTGCGAGCAAACCGATGATCAGGGTCACTGCGAAGCCTTTCACGTTGGTCGTACCAAAGATGAAGAGGAAGGCGCTGGAGACCACTGCGGTAACGTGAGTGTCAATGATGGTCAGGAAGGCACGATTGAAGCCAGCATCGATTGCTGCCCGAACGGCCTTACCGCCTCGAAGTTCTTCACGGATGCGCTCAAAGATGAGCACGTTGGAGTCGACCGCCATACCAATGGTCAGCACGACACCCGCAATGCCAGGCAGCGTCAGTGTGGCACCGGCAAAGGCGAGAATTGCGATCAGGATGATGGCGTTGAGGATCAAAGCCACCGTGGCGTTAATGCCCGATTTCTTGTAGTAAACCAGCATTACCAAGACTACGGCGACCAAACCGACCACACCGCTCATGAGGCCTTCGCGGATGGAATCGGCACCGAGCGAGGGGCCGACGGTTCGTTCTTCGAGATAGACGACGCTGGCAGGAAGCGAGCCGGCACGCAGGACGAGCGCCAGGTCATTGGCCTCCTGCTGGGTAGCGGCACCGGTAATCTGGCCGTTGTCGGAGATTTTGTTCTGGATGGTTGGAGCGCTGCGCACCTGGCCATCAAGGACGATGGCGAGCCGCTTGTTGATGTTGGCTTCGGTAAAGCGGCCGAAGCGACCGGCGGCATCCTGGCTCAGCACGAACGTCGTCACCCAGCTATTGCTCATCTGGTCTTGCGAGGCGCGTGAGTCACGGAGATCACGACCGGTGATCACGGGGGTTCTCTTGAGCAGGAACCAGCTTTCCTGAGAGCCCATGCCACGGACAGCCTTCGTTCCTGCTGGCAAAATGCCATTGAACTGGTTGAGCATCTGGTCGCGGCTGGAGAAAGGCCCTTCCTGAACTTCGTAAAGCTCAAGCAGGGCGGCGGTTTGCAGGATCTGCTTGATGCGGCCTGGATCGTCCACGCCCGGCATCTGGATCAAAATTTCGGGTTCGGTTTC
This sequence comes from Bryobacter sp., assembly GCA_044340255.1. Classification (GTDB taxonomy): domain Bacteria; phylum Acidobacteriota; class Terriglobia; order Bryobacterales; family Bryobacteraceae; genus Bryobacter. The sequence continues at coordinate 23,727 of JBIITX010000012.1, forward strand.
AGCAGCTCCGCGCTGCTGGACGCTGGCGTCGACGAGCCCAAGCCCGTCAATGCGGCTCTCAATGGTGCGGATTGCGCTGGCCACAGTCTTCTTGCGAAGGTCCAGGGCCGAGGTCGGCTTCAGAGTTAATTTGTAATCACTGCCAACGCTGCCCACGTTCCAATCGGGAAAGCGCTCGTTGACCAGGCGTCTGAAATCTCCGGCCTTGTTGATCGGCACGCCCTTGGCGACAATTTCAATTTTGTCGGCGTCTTCAATGGTGGCGGGTTCGTTCCGGTCGAAGGCACCATAATCGATGGCGGCTGTGCGCAATTCTGTCTTGACACGGTCGATTAACTGGTCGGCTTCCGCTTTGAAAGCGTCTTGCACCTGAACCTGCAGCACGAGCTGGCTGCCGCCGCGAAGATCCAGTCCGAGCTTGATGTTCTTCTCGAAGTTGTCACCCAATTCCTTCTGATTCTTAGGAATCCCGACAATACCGTAGAGACACACCAAGGTTACGCCCACAATTGACGCAATCTTGATCCACAAACTTCTATCCATTACGAAAACCTTCCTGCTTGAATTCCCTCGCACCGCTCGTGGGCGATGCTGTCGGGCTTACTTCTGCGCTTCTCCGCCCTCAGGCGTAATCACGCTGGCAACACTCTGTCGCGCAAACCGTAGCTTGACGCCATCGGGCTTTACGCGGATCACGATGCTCTGGTCTTCAGAGTTCATCGCAAAAATTGTTCCGATGATTCCCCCGTTGGTCACCACCTCATCTCCATTTTTGAGATTCTCAAGCATTGTCTTGATCTGCTTGCGTTGGCGTTGGGCCGGCAGCAGCACAAGAAAATACATGATTCCGAACATCGCCACGATGGGCAGAAATCCGAGCATCTGGTTTGGAGAAGCCTGCAAAATCAGGCCTGGCAGTATCACGATTGGTATTCCGGGGTCTTCCTAGTAGATTCTACAGTCTTTTGCCATCATTCCGTGGACTCTCGGTTTGCGTTGTTACGCATCGCCGCTAAAAACTGTGGAAATCTCCCATTCAGAATACTACCCCGCATGCGCCGCATGATGTCAAGGTAATACCGTAAGTTGTGAATCGTAGCCAGTGTGGAGAATAAAATCTCCTGGGCCAAGAACAAATGGCGAAGATAGGCCCTGGAGAAGTTGCGGCAGGTATAGCACTGGCACTGGGAGTCGACGGGTGCCGGGTCTTCTTTGAACCTGGCGTTCTTGATGATCAAGCGGCCTTCGCTGGTGAACAAACAGCCGTTGCGGGCGTTGCGGCTGGGCATGACGCAATCCATCATGTCTACGCCTCGGGCCACATATTCGGGCAATTCTTCGGGCAAACCCACGCCCATCACATAGCGTGGCTTGTGGGCGGGGAGCATGGGGGCGACCACTTCTGTCATCGCCAAACTTTCGGGCCGGGGCTCGCCAACGCTGAGGCCGCCGATGGCGTAGCCGTAGGCGTTGAGTTCCAGCAAAGACTCGGCGGAGGCCACCCTTAAGTCCTGGTACATTCCGCCCTGAACAATAGGAAAAAGTGCATGATGTTGTTCCTGGTCGGCGCGGGGGCCACGGTAATGGGCGAAGGCGCGCTTTGCCCAGCGGGTGGTCAACTGCATGCTTTGCTCTGCCCGTTCTCTGGTGGCGGGGTATTCGGTGCACTCGTCGAGAACCATCATGATGTCGCTGCCTAAAGCCAGTTGGACATCGACCGTGCTCTCTGGAGTAAAGACATGGCGATCTCCATTGAGATGGCTTTGAAATTCGACTCCCTCTTCGCGCACTTTGCGCAACTCGCTGAGGCTGAAGACTTGAAAGCCGCCGCTGTCGGTCAAGATGGCGCGAGGCCAATTCATGAAGCGATGCAGGCCACCGAGGGCCTTCACGGTCTCATGGCCTGGGCGCAAGAACAGATGGTAGGTATTGGAAAGAATGATGGGGGCATCCACGTCTTCTTCCATGTCGCGGGGCATTACGCCCTTGATGCTGGCCTGAGTGCCAACGGGCATGAAGATCGGCGTGGGGACCACCCCGTGAGGCGTGTGGAGCTTGCCCGCGCGTGCGCCGGTTTCAGAGCAGACCGCCTCCAGTTCAAAGTGAAAAGGTTCCAACTCTCTATGGTAAGCGCGGGTGCTATCCTCACGCCATGCAGCCGATTGGTCGCTTTTCGTACCTGTTTTGTGGACTGCTGCTGATGATCGTGAAGTTTGCGATTGATGCGCTTGCGGCTCGCAGCTACGGTCAGAACTGGTCGCCACTCATTTATTGGTCGCCGATCCATCTGCGTTTGCCTGCTGGTGCTGCCGAGAATCAGGATTACCTTCTCACACTGGCACTGATCGCGGTTCCCTTTACGGCAATCGGAATCTGGCTCACGCTGCGAAGGCTCAAGACGCTTCGCCTGGCGCGATGGCTTAGCTTTTTGTTCTTCCTGCCTGTGGTCAATCTGATTTTCTTTTTCTTCCTCGTCATCAGCCCGGAATTTGCGCCTACTGCTGGGTCGTCGGGCAAGTCAGGGTGGATGCCGGCTGTTTTTCAGGAGGATTCGCTGACTGCACTCCTGGCAAGCTGTGGCGTCGCCGCAGTATCGGCCTCGATTGCCGTGGGGCTCTCCATTACTGCGTTTCAGTCTTATGGCTGGGGTGTCTTTTTCGCAGTTCCTTTTGGAATCGGTGTATTGACCACCCTGCTGGTATCGATCCCGGCCAGGAGAAGTTTTAGCTTCTGTGTGGGCGTGTCCTGCTTTGCTCTTGCTTTGACCGGTGCCACCCTTCTCGCTTTCGCCTTCGAAGGGATTGTTTGCCTGATCATGTCGGTGCCGCTGGCGATCCCGCTCACTATTCTTGGAGTGTTTGTGGCGCGAGAGATCGCTGACCCCGGCCATCTGCCGGCCCAGTCTGCGATGTTCGCATTTCTTACGATCACGCTTTGCCCGCTCAGCGCCGCCAATGAAAAGGCCTTGCCGGGTCCACAAGAATTATTCGAGGTGGTGACTTCTCTTGAAGTTGATGCACCACCCGCAACGGTTTGGAATTATGTCATCGCCTTCCCGGAGCTGGCACCACCCGACGAACTCTTGTTCCGTGGCGGTATTGCGTATCCCATTCGCGCCCGCATTGAAGGAAGCGGGCCTGGGGCCATTCGATACTGTGAATTCTCAACCGGGCCATTTGTAGAGCCCATCACGACCTGGCAGGCTCCTCACCTGTTGGCCTTCAACGTCACCAGCAGCCCGACACCGATGCGGGAGCTTAGCCCATACGAGATTCATCCGCCGCACCTGGATGGCTTTCTGCAATCGAAGCGAGGGCAGTTTCGGCTCATCCCGATCAATCAGGGTCGCCGCACGAGGCTCGAAGGTACAACCTGGTATGAGCAATCCCTGTACCCAGCCGGCTATTGGCGAGCGTGGACCGACTGGATCATCCACAAGATTCATCTTCGCGTGCTCCAGCACATTCGAAGCCTTTCGGAAAGCCAAGTCGGGCTAAACTGAAAGATTCAAACCAATTCATGGCCCTCAGCCTCTTCAACACACTCTCCCTTAAGGTAGAAGAATTCACTCCCGCAGACGGCAAGACGGTCCGCATGTATTCGTGCGGCCCGACGGTCTACAACTACGCCCATATCGGGAATTTGCGCACCTTCACCTTCAATGACACGCTACGCCGCTGGCTCCGCTATCGAGGCTTTGTTCTCAATCATGTGATGAACATCACGGATGTGGAAGACAAGATCATCCGGAAGTCGATGGAACTCGGGATCCCGATGACCGAGTACACGCTGAAGTACGAGAAGTTTTTTCTGGAAGACATGGCCACGATGCGTCTGGAGAAGCCAGAGCAGATTGTACGCGCCACAGAGCACATCCATGAAATGGTTGACCTCATCGGCACACTGCAGGAGAAGGGGTTTACTTACGATTCTGAGGGCAGCGTCTATTACCGGATCAGCAAGTTTCCCTCTTACGGCAAGCTCTCCCACAATGACTTCTCTGGTATCCAGGCCGGAGCACGTGTGGACAATGACGAGTACGACAAGGATGATGCCCGCGATTTTGTGCTGTGGAAGGCACGTAAAGGGGAAGAACCCTGCTGGCCTGCGCCCTTCGGGGAAGGTCGCCCGGGGTGGCACATCGAATGCTCTGCCATGGCGATGAAGTATTTGGGGGAAACGCTCGACATCCATACCGGTGGAGTTGACCTGGCGTTTCCTCATCACGAGAACGAAATCGCACAATCGGAAGGCGCAACCGGAAAGCCCTTTGCCAGGTTCTGGATCCACTGCGAGCACCTGCATGTCGACATGCAGAAAATGTCGAAGAGCCTGGGAAATATTTTCACACTCAGAGATCTGGTCGAGATGGGGTACACGCCGGAGGCCCTGCGCTTTGTGCTCATGAGCGTTCCCTATCGCAAGAAGCTGAACTTCACCCTGGATTCTCTGAAGGGGGCTCAAACTTCTATCGAGCGGCTGCGCAACTATAAGCTGCGCCTGCAATCGGACAAGCTGAGCGAAGGTGTCAACGAAGAGATCTCGAAGCTCTGCGCGGCAGCCCTTGCGAAGTTTGAAAGTTCGATGGACGACGATTTGAACACCGCCGAAGCACTGGCGGCCATCTTTGAATTCGTCAGAGAAACCAATAGCAATCTTGATCAGGGAGAGTTTCTGCTGGGGAATCGTGATGGTGCGCTCGATCTGCTGAAGCGCTTCGATGCTGTCTTTGACGTCATTGAGCCCAAGGCGAGCGACGATAGCCTGGATGAAGCGGCCATTGAGCAGCGCATCGCTGAACGAACTGCGGCCAAAAAGGCAAAGCAGTTTGGCAGGGCCGATGAGATCCGCAATGAGCTTCTGGCTCAGGGCGTCATTCTTGAAGACACCAAAGATGGAGTCCGCTGGAAGCGCAAGTAAATCAGCGCCAACTCAGCCGAAGCCCGATGCCGATTAACACTGCCCCAAAAACTCCGTATCCGAGCACGGCGCCCCAGCCCCAGTCTTCCCGGTTGGATCGACTTGATCTCAGGCCGAGGTACGCCACAAAGATCAGGATTGCGCCTGCGGCCAAAAGCAGGGCCACATCGAAGATGGAGCGCCTGCGGAACGAACCGTACACCCGCATCAACGCCACAAGCAGCGATGCCAGCGATACCAATACCTGGGCCCATATCGGGGCTTTCCAATTTAGAAGTCCACGCACAGTCAATTCCCTCTGCGAGTAACCAGTAATGAAAATCCATTCTAAAGCCGTCCATAGCGGGGACCGCAAGCGTAAGGCTGGCGTACCCATCCCGGTCACAACGCCGATCCACACCGCAGCCAGTTTTTTTTACGATTCGCTCGAGTCGATCGACAAGGTGTTCGCCAAGGAGATGCACGGCTATGCATACTCCCGCTACGACAATCCGACCAATGCGGCTCTTGAAGAATTGGTGAGCAGTCTGGAATCGGCACATGGCACGCTGGCGACCGCATCCGGCATGAGTGCATTGCAGATTGCGATTACGGCGGCGCTGACAGACCGACGTAAGCACGTGCTGGCGGCCAATGCGCTTTACGGCGCCACGGTGAAGTTGTTGCAGCAGGTCTTCGAACCCTTTGGTACAACGAATGCTTTTGTGGACATCTGCGACCTGGATGCCGTGCAGAAGGCGATTGCTGCAGATCGACCCGGCGTCATTCTGATGGAGACCATTTCAAACCCGCTGCTGCGCATTGGGCAGATCGACAAGATTGCGCAGATGGCTCGCGATTGCGGAGCCTGCCTGATTGTCGACAACACGTTTGCCACGCCAGCGCTGGTTCGCCCCTTGGAGCTGGGAGCTCATATTTCGCTGAGTAGCGCTACGAAGTATCTCTCGGGACACGGCGACGTTATCGGCGGCCTTGTCAGTTGTGATGAGGAACACTTTGAGCCGGTGCGTGCGCTCTCGAGAATTTATGGGCCGATTCTGGGCCCCTTTGAGTGCTACCTGACGATGCGTGGCATCAAGACATTCCCACTGCGAATCGAGCGGCAAAACCAGAACGCGATTCATGTGGCAAAGCATCTCGCCAAGCACCCCAAGGTTCAGGCAGTTTACTTTCCTGGGCTTGAGAATCATCCGGACCAAGAGACTACCGCTCGCCTGCTGCCAGCCGGTCAGTTCGGCGCTATGGTTTCATTTGAAATTGAAGGCGCTGACAGGCAGGCCATATTTGGATTCTTTGATTGCCTGAAAATGATTGTGCCTGCCACGAGCCTGGGAGATGTGCACACGATGGCGCTCTATCCTGCCATTGCCTCGCACCGCGACATTCCTCCGAAGCAACGGGCGCGGCTTGGTATCCACGATAACCTCGTCCGGCTTTCGGTTGGAATCGAAGATGTAGAAGACATCCTCGCCGACCTTGATCAAGCTCTAGCGAACGGCTAGTCATCCGATCCGGCACAAATCCGATACCATAAGCGACAATGGCCATTTACGCCTCAACCGTTTTCTTAAGTGCCTTTCTGCTGTTTTTGGTACAGCCCTTAATTGCAAAATTGATCCTGCCGTGGTTCGGCGGCTCTGCTGTGGTCTGGAACACTTGCATGTTGTTTTTCCAGATTTTGCTGCTGGCCGGCTACGCTTATGCACACTGGACCATCAAGCGACTCAGCCCGCGGGCTCAGTTTCAACTCCACTCGGCACTGCTGGCGCTCGCCGCGGTGCTCACCCCGGCGCTGCCCCCGGAATGGCTGAAGCCTTCGGGTGAGTCGGCGCCCATTTTGCCGATCCTCGCTGTTCTTGCCGTTACGATCGGCCTGCCCTACTTTCTACTGTCTTCGACGAGCCCGCTGCTGCAAGCCTGGTATTCGCGGGTGCACGACGCGGCACCGCCTTACCGGCTCTTTGCACTTTCGAATCTTGCCTCATTGATCGCGCTGCTTGCTTACCCGATCGTCATTGAACCCAATCTTCCCGCTGGTTATCAGGCCTACGCCTGGCACTTTGCGTTTGCTGCGTTTGGGATTTTTTGCGCCTACACGGCGTGGCGGGCCTCGCAAGCTCTGCCCTCCACCAAACGCGCCGAGGATGCCGTGGAAGAGGAACCCCAGGCACCGACTGCAAAAGACTACTTCACATGGATTGTCCTGGCCAGTCTGCCCTCGATGCTGTTTCTCGCCTTTACGAGCCACCTGGTGCAGAACGTCGCTTCCATTCCCTTCCTCTGGGTGGTGCCGCTGTCGATGTACCTGCTGAGCTTTATTCTGGTCTTCGATTCGGATCGCATCTACCGCCCCATGGTCTTCCGGATTGCCACGCCCATCGTCTTGGGAGCTTTTTTGTTCGGCATCTACAAGACCGATTCTGATACGCGTTTGCACTATCAACTGGCAGCGGCGGCGGCGGCGCTATTGGTGTTTTGCACGTTTTGCCACGGTGAACTTGCCAAACGGAAGCCGCACCCCCGCTATCTCACGAACTTCTTTTTGATGATGTCTGTGGGAGGAGCGCTTGGTGGATTCCTGATCTCTATTGCAGCGCCACTGCTGCTGCCTGGATACTTTGAGCTCTACATCGCGCTTGTCCTGTTTGGATTTGCGGCGCTGATGATGCTTTACAGGAATCATTGGCTGACTGACATCCTCTGGACTGCGGCTGCTGTCGGCTCAGTCGTGCTGGCTGTTATGGAGATTCGCTCGACGTCTGAAGGCAGCCATGTCATGGTGAGGAATTTCTATGGTTCGCTGCGCGTGCAGGATTCCAAGGAAGGCACAGACAAAGAGACCTGGATTCGCACACTCATTCACGGCACGATCAATCACGGCCTGCAGTTTCTGAGTGATGAGCGGTATCTGCTGCCCACCACTTACTATGGCCCCAATTCGGGGGTTGGACTGGCGATCGCCAACACCTGGAAGATGAATCATCGTGTTGGACTCATCGGGCTTGGCACTGGGACCCTTAGCTCCTACGCGCGCAAGGGGGACTACTACCGGATCTACGAAATCAATCCGCTGGTGCTCGATGTCGCGCGGAGTGAGTTTCGCTATCTCAAGGGCTGTCGTGGTACCTGCGATATCGTGCTCGGCGACGCTCGTATTTCACTGGAACGCGATCCTGTTCAGAACTTCGATGTGCTGGCAGTGGATGCGTTTTCAGGCGACTCGATCCCGGTGCACCTGTTGACCAAAGAAGCCTTCCAGCTTTATTTCCGTCATCTGAAGGGGCCAGATGGAGTTCTCGCTGTCCACATCTCCAATAAGCATTTGCGGTTGGGCCCGGTGGTGGAGAGAATCGCTACCAGCCTTGGCCTGAAGACCCTCGAAGTCGATGACGAGGGCATTGATGATGCGCAAGTGTTTTCTTCCGATTGGGTGATTGTGTATCGTCCTGGCTCTCGCATTGAAGGAGTTCCGCTGGTCATGTCGGCCGGCCAGGCTGTCGCTGCCCGTCCTGAACTCCGCGTGTGGACTGACGATTACTCCAATCTGTTCCAGATCTGGAAGCGCGAGTAGCCCCATTGAGTCCTATTGACAAAGGGGCTGATTGCCGTCAAACTACTTTGCATGGCAAAGTACTCTTCATGGAAGCATTATTTTCAACACAACACCTGGAACCCAAGCCTGGTCTGTCCGCCGGGTCGACCTAGCCTCACGCCAGAGGAACGTGACTTGCTGGCCCACTCGTTGCAGCAGTTTCAGTTAGGCGAAGGCTCTGATGGCCATGGGCTGATGCGGAGGGCGAAGGATTTCGCAGACAAGCGCGACTTGCCTGAACTGGTAGAAGCGATGGGTCTCTTTATCCAGGAAGAACAGCGACATTCGAGGGTGCTGGGACAGTTTCTGGACCGGGAGACGATCCCTCGTATTCAAAAACATTGGGTAGACGGATTGTTTCGCAGGATTCGCGGGCTGGCTGGATTTGAGCCGATGCTGACCGTGCTCATGATTGCCGAACTGATTGCGATCCCCTACTATTCGGCGATTCACGATGCCTCGGATTCCCCGGTGCTGAGGCAGATAGCGCGCCGCATCCTGCAGGATGAAGAGCAGCATCTGAGCTTTCAGGCGGACAACTTTGCGCAAATCGTGTCTGAGCGGAATGATCTGGGAAGGGCTGTCACGCTCGCCGCTCATTGGCTTGGCCTGACTGCGGCCTCACTGCTGGTTTACTGGTTGCACAGAAAGTTGTTTCAGCAGGTTCGCTACTCGCCCTTGCGATTCTGGTCTCTGGCACTGGAAGCGCATAAACCGATTTTCCAGCGTCTCACGATCCAGGCGAGGCATGAGATGGAAGAGGCAGGTTCTTATTTGCACTAGATGTTTCGTGGCGAGAACAGTCACAATGCTATAAACAAGTTTCAAGTCTGTGAAAGCGCGCGTCCCCATTGTCATCATCCTGTTGGCCTGCCGTAGTGCAGCAGCCCAGTCTGAGACCACGGTGCCCAAGACCACAGAACCGAAGCCAGCCGCCGCTGAAGCCGCTGCACCTCAGGCCAATCTGCTGGGTCGAGTGAATACGCAAGCGGGAGAGGCCAGACGCAACGAGAACATCTTTATCAACGCCATTGATAACAATGCGCAGAAGGAGTCGAGTGTACGGCTTGGCATGACCGCGACTGCCGTCTCGGAGTTTCATGCGGCGACCCGCTTTTATGGCGCCGAGTTTGGAGTGGCACCCAATGCACCGATCCATCTTCCAGCGTCTCGTGTCGGTTCGGCAGTTCATGGAGCATTGTCCTGGGTCCACGCCAATTCCAGTCTGACGGCGCGCAGTTTTTTCCAGGTGGGCGACGTGTTGCCTGCCCGCGAGAATACCTTTGGGGGTCGATTCGTAACTCCCCTGTGGAGGAATGCGTTCCTTACCGTGGACGGCGCGGCGGAGTCGCGGAGCGGCTTCGTCAATGGCAACATCCTGATTCCCAAGGCAGAGGAAAGAAGTTGTCTTTCGACGGTGGCAGCGATTTGCTCGACGATTGACCGATTCTTCAAGGCGTGGCCGAATCTGGCTCCCAACCGAACCGATATCGAAGCTCGTGCACTCAACACGAACGCTCTGCAAAGAATCGACACACAGACGACGAATGCCCGTTTCGACCAAGTCCTCGGCAAGCACCGCCTGCTGGCCAGGCACAGTTGGACCAACCAGAAAGTAGATGCGTTCCAATTGATCGCCGGGCAAAATCCTGACACGACTACGAAAGCTCACGACGCGCGGCTCACCTGGATCTATGCCAGGAGTGCGAAAACGAATCTGGACACGTCGTTTGGGTTCTTACGAAATCGAAGTTTACTCGTACCGGAACCCAATGCGGTTGGGCCGCAAGTACAAATTGGGACGGCCTTTGACAAGCTGGGCCCTGGGTCCTCGATTCCAGTGGACCGGATCCAGAATCGGTTCCGTGCTGCGTTCCGGGTACAACACCAATACTCACGGCACACGCTGTCGGTCGGGGGAGAATTCTCTCGTTTGCAGTTCAATGGCGAGGAGGCATCGTCCAATCGCGGCAACATTTATTTCAGAAATGATTTCGGGCGGGATGCCATCACCAACTTTCGTTTGGGCGTGGTGAACCGTTATTCGTTTGGCCTCGGTGAGTTGACTCGAGGCTTCCGCCGCAATGAGCCTTCCTTCTTTGTCCAGGACAATTGGCGGCTTTCCACGAGCCTGAGCCTCAATGCGGGTCTGCGGTACCAACCGCAACCCACAATCCGCGAAGTCAACCAGGCGACCGAGATCCCCTTTGATTGCGACTGCAATAACTTTGGCCCCAATTTGGGTTTGGCCTGGCGCGTCCCTAAAAAACTGGGGCTGCTGCGAGTGTCTTACTCCACACAGTTTGGAGAGATCTTTCCCGCGACCTTGCAGCAACTGCGCTGGAACCCGCCGGGCTTCCAAAAGATCGAGAACCAGGCACCACCTCTGCTGAATTTGTTGCAGGGGGTGGTCTTTAATCCGAATGCCCGAGCGATCGTCTTTCAATACCCGCGGGACCTGCAAACACCGTACTCGCATCAATACAGCGCCTCGTGGCAACTGCCTCTTTCGCAGCGGTTCGGTCGGGTGGATCTTGCATTCATTGGCAGCCGCACCTGGAAGTTGCTGTACATGCAATACCTCAACCGAGCCGAAATCATTCCAGGCATCCCAACCAATACGACAACCATCAATGACCGTCGGCCAGACCCTCGCTACTACGATTTTCGACTTGTATCGAACTCAGCCAGATCCTATTACGATGCCGGGAAGGTGACGTACTCGTTGGTTTCAAAGCACGGGTTATTGGTTGATACCTCTTATTGGTTCTCCAAGGCCATTGACACGGGGGCCAGCTTCGTCAATATTGCTTCCGGGGATGATGCCAGCCAGGGGCACTCGCAGATTGCCTCTGATGTCAGCGGCGATCTGCGTGGGCTGAGCAACTTCCACCAGACACATTCGCTGCTGAGCCGGATTTCCTATCAGCTTTCACATCACAATCGCCTGCTGAATCGCTGGAGGTTCGGGAGCGTTTTTGTAGCGAAGTCGGGTACGCCATTCACCCTGATCACTGGCTCAGATGCTCCAGGCTTTGGCAACGTTGACGGGGTTTCCGGGGACCGTCCCAGCGTGGTCGACCCATCGGTTCTCGGGAGGATCATTACGCATCCTGATGAGGCGCAGCGTCTGCTGCCACGCTCTGCCTTCCGCTTTATCAACGTCGGCGAACCAAGAGGAAATCTGGGAATGAATACGTTTCAGCGAGCGCCGTTCCGAAACTGGAATGCCTCGATCGAACGGCGATTCCCACTGCAGCAGGATCGGGCAATTGCCCTTCGCGCCGAGTCTATCAATGCCCTCAATACACCGCAATTTGCCGAGCCTGTGCTCGATCTTTCTAACCCGGCCTTCGGCAAGATCAACAACACGCTGAATGACGGGCGCACGTTTCGATTCTCCCTGAGCCTTGAATTCTAGGCCCCGCCAAATCGCGTTCACATCATTTTTCGAAATTCTTTACGATTCGTAAGCTCTTATTTTGCAATTGCTTAGCGGAACTTTGCTTAGCTAGCGAGTCTACTTTCGCCTCTAACTCTAACTACTATCGACGTCGAGTGAGGGCTGCATCAACTAGTGGCCCGAATGAGGAAGAAAGGATTCAACATGATCTGGAATTCGTTTACCGGAGCGCGATTGCGCTCCATTTTTGTTTTGCTTGCCTTAATTCTCGCCGTGGGTGAGATTGGCAGATCGCAACCCGTACTGACCAAGATTCAGGATGTGGTTTACCTTGCAGATGGATCTCGATTTAACGGCCTGGCCCTGATTGACTGGAAGAGCTTTGATACTCCCAGTGGCGCCGTGATTGGCCGAAACAGCAAAGTGGTTCGCATCGTCGACGGTGTGTTGCAGACGCAGCTCGCACCGACCACTGACAAGAACAACACGTATTACTCGGTGAAATTTTCCTCAGGGGGACGCGTTCTCTTCACGGAAATCTGGGCTGTATCGCCCAGTGCCGCCATCCTGAAGCTACGCGATGTTCGCGCAATCCTGCTGCCGGGTGGCTTCGTTTCGGCTCCGAGCAACGTGGGTGGCGGGAACTCCGGCGGCGGCGATGGCGGTGGCATCATCGGTGAAAATGGCACTGGTGCTTTTGTCGATCTGGAGACTCCAACAGGTAGCGTCAACGGGTCGAACCTGATCTTCACTTTGGTCGGTACACCGAGCCCCGGGAGCAGCCTGGAACTCTTCAGAAATGGTATTCGCATGAGCCCCGCTGTCGATTTCAGCCTGTCTGGCAATACGATTACTTTTCTTAGTGGAGCGCAACCGCAGACTGGGGATATTCTCCGCGCCAGCTATCGAACTGGAATCTTTGGAACCAGTCCACACAATCTGCTGAGCAGCCTGCACACAGATACCGTCGCCGAGAATGTACAGCGTGGTGACCTCATCGTGGGTCAAGGCTCAACCACCCGTTGGATGCGTTTGCCGCTAGGGGCTGCCAACCGTTGTCTCACCTCAAATGGTTTGGATGCGGTATGGAATACCTGTCTTTTCACGGGATTTACCACCGGCGCAGTTCCCTTCGTGAATTCCAGCTCTGTACTGACCCAGGACGCTGCTTCCTTCTTTTGGGACGCCACCAACAGGCGGTTGGGGCTTGGCACCAGCACACCGGGAGCGACACTCACCGTTCGGGCTGCACCTTCTCAAACGGCGGACCTTACCAGTTGGGCAAATTCATCCGGCACCATTCTGGCGCGTGTAACGAGCGCTGGCATCTTGAATGTCGCCAAGATGAACGTTAGCTCGACGGCAACACAGGCGGCGCTGAATGATAGCGGAATTTCTCCTGATCCCAGCAGTCTGGTGAACGGCGATTTCTGGTACAACAGCTCGCAACGCGCTCGCAAAAGCTATGAGGCTTTGCAGGTGCATGCCGTCCCACAGGTGATTTGCAGCGTTGGCGGTGGCTCAACCAGCTCGACCAGCAGCACCATCGTCGGCTCTTGCTCGATTCCAACGCAGTTGCTGGACTCCGGAGATCGCCTGGAGATCTCGCTCAACCTGGAGCACTCTGGAGCCGCCAGCGCGTTTACGACCGAGATTCGGATTGGATCTACTTCGGTGTTCTCGCGCGCCTTCGCGGCAACCGACACGCTCGCTTTCGTGAAGGCTTCGGCTGGCTACTTCCCGACGGGCACTTCGGTTGGCACCTATAGCTTTGGGACGGCAGGCACCTCGCCTGGTTCGCCTTTCTCTGGGCTTTCCGGCAACGCCACGCTGACACCCACTACGGCTGTACAACTCCAGTTCCGCGCCTTTCTGAACTCGGCCAGTGCAGATGTCGTGACGCTGCGCAATTTCACCGTCGTCAGATACCCGGCGCAGTTCAACCCCTAAACGGTTTCGAGAGGCTTTTATAACCTCATCCCTTTCTTCCTCTCGGAAAAAGAAACGGCCGGTTTCGCCCAAAGCGAAGCCGACCGTATTCTTATGGGAAGGTTGTTCTTAGAAGAAGAACCGCAAGCCGCCCTGCAACTGGCGAGGATTCCCCAACTGGGCATTCTGACGGTTGTAGCTTCCGTCGGCATTGCGCAGTCGCATGAAATCTGCCGCCACAGGAGCGGTGGTGCCGTTGGCCGAGAATCCGTTGCCATAGATGGAAGTGGTTCCACCGAATACAACGTTGTCACGGTTCAGCATGTTGAAGGCTTCCACAGAAAACTGGAAGCGGAAGCGTTCCCGGAATGCGAAGCTCTTGATGATGCGCATGTCGGTAGTGCTGAAGCCAAGGTTGCGGAAGTAATTCCGCGGGAACGGATCGCCAGCCGAACGGAAGGGACGGTCATTGTTGTTGCCATCACGGTTCAAATCGCTACCAGCGCGAGGATTGATCGGGAGGCCCGTGCGCGCACGGAAGATACCCGACAATTCAAAACCCCAGGGTAAAGAGTAAACAGCATTACCAGTGAAGTTGTGACGGATGTCCATCGAACTGAAGTAGTATTCGCTCCGGAGGTTGAAGCTATCCATGTAGTCGAAGCCGCCGGCGCTGCGTTCACTGTCGTCATCAGAATAGTTCTGCGCCACAGTGTAGAAGGCCTGGAACTGCAACTTCTTGGTGCGGTACTGCGACTGGAAGGTCACAGCACGGTACATGGAACGAGCGGAAGATTCGCGAATGGTCAGGGAGCCTACTGTCGGCACGGGCCGCAGAATGCCACCACCAACAATGCCGTAATCAGGGCGAAGGCTCTGATCGCCGCTGCGGAGGGTGGGAGCAGGCAAGTTGTAATCGCGATTGCGATTCAAATGGACCGTGTTGACATAGTTGAACTGAACGCCGGCTGTGAAGTTCTTGAACCACTCCGTTTCAGTACCGAAGCCGAGCTGGAACGAACGGGGATTCTGGAACCGGGGAGCAACCGTGGTGAAGCCAGCGCCGACAAACGGATCGCGCGCAGTAGCACCGACAGAAATCGCAGCAGCACGCTGTACGATGTCCAGCGGAATCGTCGGCAACTGATTCAACGGAGTGCGGTTCAAATCAACACCCGCTTCGAGGAAGCTCTGGTAAACCGTCTTCACAGTACCGGGGCCACCGACGGCCAGAGAAACGTCGCCAGGGGGGATACGGAAGTTATTGGTCGGGCCGGAGAATGTGATCAGCGGCGTTGCAGCGTAGAAGACACCGGTGTGGCCACGCAATACCGTTCTGAAGCGATCGGTAATTGGCGTATAGGCGAAGCCAAAGCGAGGAGCAAACTGCTTCATGGTGTTATCGATCCTGCGAGGACTGGCGACATTTCCAATCGGGAAGCGAACGCCTTCAATACGTCCGAGAACCGTCGTATTGTTTGCCTCAACCGCCGGATTGATCTGACCTTCCCAACGCAAACCGAAGTCCAACGTCAACTTCTTGGTGGCGCGGTAGCTGTCCTGAACGAATGCAGCAATCTGCTTGGCAGAAAAGTCTGCCAAAGTGTTGCCGATCTGACGCGAGTAGGTGACGTTCGGGTTATCAAAGCGATTGCCCCCATTGGTACCGTTGCCACCGGCAATGTCAAGCACAGCCGTTGGAACACCGTTGACCTGGAAGTTGCCAAATTGATTGAAGCCAAACGATTGCGCAGTTGGCAGGAAGCTGTAGTCGAAGCCAACCTTGACACTGTGCTTGCTCCGAAGAATCGTCACAGAATCCGTGAGCTGCCATCTGCGGTCAGACTGCACGGTCGGCAAGAAGTTGCGAGCACCAAAAGCGCTGACATTCTGCAGGTTCACGCCAGGATTCTGAGAATTGGCGGTACGAGGCCGCTCTTCATAGGAGCCCGAAAACTTGATGTCGTTCACAATGGACGGCGAGAAGATATGGGTGTACTGCATCGTGCCATTGTGGATGCGATCCAGTTCGTTCCCTTCGTTCTCGATGGAGTTATTTGTGATTGGGTTGACTGCTGCGCCCACGGTGACGGCATTCTGTTCGACCGAGTCGCTAAAGCTGTAGCGCATCGTCAAGCGGTGGCCACCAGCGAAAGCGTAGTCGCCCTTGGTTGTCACTGCGGTTGCACGGTTGGTTTGCTGGAAGGGCTTTTCAAAGCTGCGCAAAAGCGAGATCGCTTCGGTATTGCGCGCGGTCACCGGCACGCCGATGATGGAAGGGATCACGACCTGACGAGGAGTATTCGAAGTCTGGCTTTCTGCCGCAACGAACCAGAACAATTTGTTTTGCTTGATGGGACCACCCACACTGCCACCAAACTGCTGCAATGTCTCAGAAGGACGAACCAGAACTACCGGGTTGAATTCGCTGAGCGCACGATGCCGGATCTGGTAAAAGCCATCGCCATGCAATTGGTTGGTACCAGACTTGGTAATCGTGTTCATCACACCACCGGTGGAGCGACCGTATTCAGCCGAATAGCCGGTTGCCAATACCTGGAACTCAGCAATCGCGCTTTGGGGTACGGTAATGATGCTCGTCGAGCGCTCTCCGCCACGGATACCGCCGAAGAAAGGCTGATTGTAGTCAGCGCCATCGAGCATGATGTTGGAGTTGATGCCACGCTGGCCGGCAAAGGAAATCTGATTACGCGTTGCCGACTCTACCGTTGCGGTAGGAGTGAGGAGCACAAAGTCCTGGAAACGGCGGCCATTGATCGGGAGATTGGTGATCGCGATGCTGTTCACCAGGGCGCTCGCCACTGGCACGGCATCCTGCAGCAGTGTTTCACCGACATCCACTGTCGTGCTCGTGGACTGCACGCTCATGCGGACATCCACCGTGATCGTGGAGCCTACGTTCAAGACAAGGCCACTGATCTTGTTTTCAGCAAAGCCACTGGAAGTTGCGGTCAGTTCGTATGTACCTGGATCGAGAAGGACCGCGCGGTAAGAACCACTGCGATTGGTAACCAAGTCACGGGAAGTGCCAGTGGCAGAATTTTTGAGGGTCAGCTTGGCACCAGCAATCACTGCCGCATTAGGATCAGTGACGGTGCCGACGATTTGGCCTTTGTTGGCGTCTGCTTGCCCAAAGAGGAGGGAAAGCGAGCTCACCAGAAACAGAGCGAGTCGAGGTAAGTGTTTCATAAAGATTTTTGGTTCAGAAAACCTGAAAGGGGATAATTTCAGATTAGCCCAATTCGATGACAGTTCCATGAACTTTTCTTCTGGATACCCTTCCGCTCCGAATCATAGTAATCTTGATAGAGAATAACCACTATGCAGACGCAAACACCAGTCGAAGTGCAATTCGACCAGACGGTTAAGTCCGACCTGGATCTGTTCCGCTCTCAAGTAAATGACTTTTTGGCAGGGAAGATGACGGACGACGAGTTTCGGGCACTCCGACTGCGACGGGGAGTCTATGGTCAGCGTCAACCCGATGTGCAAATGATTCGGACCAAAGTCCCGGGGGGATTGGCAACCGCAGAGCAGATGGAAAACATGGCAGATGTCGCCGACAAGTATGCGGCCGGCAAGGGACATCTCACCACGCGCCAGAACATGCAGTTCCATTTCATTCCATTAGCGGTTGTGCCGGACCTTCTGGAAGATTTGTCCAAGGTGAGACTCACGACCAGGGAAGCCTGCTACAACACGGTGCGCAACGTTACTGGTTGCCCTATGGCAGGGATCTGCCCGGATGAGATTTTCGACATTTCCCCCTATGTTCGTCAAGCTGCCTTTGCCTTCCTGCATCAGGAGCTGACCGACAACCTGCCTCGCAAATTCAAAATCAGTTTCTCGGGTTGCAAAGACGATTGCATGGCTGGTGGCATTCACGATCTTGGCTTCACGGCCCAGATTCGCGATGGGCAGAAGGGCTTCAAAATTGTTGCGGCCGGCGGCTTAGGACCGCTGCCGAGTGAAGCGCAGGTCCTCGATGAGTTTCTGCCTGTCGAGAGGCTTGTCAATCGCTGCGAGTCTGTGATCCGCGTCTTTGCCAAGTATGGCAATCGCAAGAATCGGCACAAGGCAAGGCTCAAATTCATTGTTCGTGAAAGAAGCTGGGATTGGTTTAAAGAGCAGTGCGATCTCGAATATGCCGACATTCTTGCCAATGGCGGGATTGAAGTGCCGCAGGCGGTTCCGGAGAATTTCGGGGCCTTCTCGTCCACGCCTCGCCAGTTGGGCAGAGAGCAGCTATTGCCGGTTCTACCGGATCTGTCCCCCGATTACGAGAACTGGCTCCGCACCAATGTCAAACCACAACGCCAGGCGGGTAACGTGGTGCTGACCATCAAGGTGCCCCAGGGAAACATGACATCGCAGCAGATGCGAGCGGTTGCCCAAATCGCACGCTCAGCCGGTGATGGTCTGGTGCGAATCACGATTGACCAGAATTTATCGATTGCCTGGATCCAACAAAGCCGTCTGCGTGAAATTTATGCGATTCTTCAGCAAGCCAAATTGGCAGAGAGCGGCGCAGACGAAATCGATGATATTGTCACCTGCCCTGGTGCGTGGAGTTGCAACCTCGGCATTACGAAGACGATGAGCTTAGGGGAGGCCTTGCGGCAGACCCTCGGCAACCACCCTGATCCGCTGGTTCGGAAACTGCACATCAAAGCGAGCGGCTGCCCCAATTCCTGCGGTCAACATTGGCTGGGGGACATTGGCTTCTTTGGCAACGTTCGCAAAATGAATGGCCGCGAAGTGCCCTACTATCAGATGTTGTTAGGGGGCGGCAAAGACCGCGAGAGCATGCTCAAGTATGGCTT
Source organism: Bryobacter sp. (assembly GCA_044340255.1). Lineage (GTDB taxonomy): Bacteria > Acidobacteriota > Terriglobia > Bryobacterales > Bryobacteraceae > Bryobacter. Next base: position 42,415 of record JBIITX010000012.1, read on the forward strand.
CACCATACAGAGTATTCCTGCCAAGTCTGCCCCGGAAGCTGTGCAGCGTGTGCTGGAACATTACATTGCCAACCGGTTGCCCGATGAAAGCTTCCGCGAATACGTACTGCGGTTCAAGGTAGAGACGTTCCGGACGATGACCGCTGATCTGGCCAAGCCCATGGACCTTGAGCCTGATTTCTATCAGGATTGGGGAGACAACGAGCAGTTCAGCCTGCAGCTCGGCCGTGCCGAGTGCGCCGTCTGATCTGCTAGATTTTTCCCTTCAGCTTTTGCATTGAAGCAGCCGCGTTCACTCTCGGCTGCTCATTGCTGACCGCAGCAGCCAGTGCCCCCAGTTGCACAGGTACGCTCGTGTCGATCATCTCGAACATGGTGCCGATGGGAAGGCCTTCTGCTTCTTTGTGGAAGAGCAGTTCGTTTTCTGCCGCATCAAACTCGATTCGCAGACAGTCGCCATCCTCGATCTGGTCGGTAGCCAAAAGGTTGGAAAGGGGCTGCACCAGCAACCTCTCCATACTGCGTTTGAGATGACGTGCACCGTAGCGCGGGTCAACGCCTTGCTCCAGCAAGTAGCCCTTGGCTTCATCGGAAACCGTGAAAACAAACTTCTTTTGGTTAGCCCCGGCCAGCAGGCGCTGTTGAAAGATCGCCAATTCGATATCGAGGATTCGGCGGAGGTCTTTATCGGCCAGGCTCTTGAACACCACGATCTTGTCGAGGCGATTCATGAACTCGGGCGTAAACTTCTTACGTGCGGCCTCTACCCCGGTCTTGCTCTGCTTCTCGCTGCGCCGCTGCACTTCTTCGGCGGGTACTGCCTCTTCTCCCAATGCCCGTGCAAATCCCATTTTGGGATTCCCAATCTGGCTCATCTCTGAGGCCCCGAGATTGCTGGTCATGAAGATCATGGCCCGGGAGAAGTCCACTTTACGGTTGTCCCCTAAGGTCAGCACGCCTTTGTCGAGAATCCCCAACAACAAGTTCCACAGTGCATCACTGGCTTTCTCAATTTCATCGAACAAGACAAAGCTCAGTTTGATGTCGTCGTTCCAATACTGATTGAGCATTTCCTGGCTCAGCAAAGGGTGCGTTTCACGATGGCCGAGATAGCCGGGAGGGCTCCCGATGAGTTTTGCGATTTCGTGGCTGTGCTGAAACTCTGCGCAATCAATCTTGATTACCGGGCTCGGACGGCGCAACAGACATTCTGCCGCCGCTTCGACCAACCTCGTTTTGCCTGTCCCGGTAGGGCCCAGAAACAGAAAACTGCCAATCGGACGGCCTGGGGAACTCAAGCCGGTCGTATACATTTGAAACATGTTGACGATTTGACCAATCGCGTCATCCTGGCCCGCGATGAGTTGTCGCAAGCGGTACTCCAGGTACGAGGCGTCTTTGCCTGTTCGCTTTGGGTCCAGCGTGGTTCTCATGCGTTTCGGTTCCATAGTCAGCCCGAGGATCTTACGGCCATAATTCAGAGGGTGCAGCGTCACAGATTCTCTGCCTGCATTTTCGCTGCCAATTTCACTTTGCCAATTCGGGCTGGGTTTCAAGCGCAAAACTTCATTCCTCTTCTGTTATTCGGCCCTTAGCCGGGAATCTTTAGGTCATCAACCTTATACTGGAGTTAATGCCGGATATGAGCCTGTTCTGGCTGCGGATTGCTGCCATTTTGTATGCTGCCGGCCTTTTCCGCACCCTGTGGATCTTCCTGAGAAATCGAAATGCCGAGACGCAATCCTCGCCCGGATTGCCGGTTCTCGCCAGCTTTGCCGTCGGGACAGTGCTTCACATGGTTTCCATCGTGGAACGCAGCGTTTCAGTTGGACACCTCCCCGTAGACAACTTTTTCGAATCGGTCAGCCTGTTTGCCTTCTTTCTGGCAATCCTCTATCTCTTTGTTCATTGGCGATATAGCTTCTCTTCGCTTGGCATATTGCTTTTCCCAATTGTGAGTGTGCTTACCTGGATCGCGTCCACGGAGGGGCCGGTAGCCGCATGGTCCAATTCCAGGGTTCGGGATGCCTGGTTGATTGTGCATGTCACGCTAATCCTGTCGGGCATCGCCAGTGTGTGTCTGACCTCGGGGGCTTCTGTCTTCTACCTGGTGCAAGAGCGCAAACTCAAACGGAAAGATCTTGCCGGTGCCTCCTCGCTGCCAGCACTAGGGACGCTCGATCGTCTGATCAACCGGGCCATGGGGCTCGGCTTTGTTTTCACTACCCTCGGCGTTCTGGCTGGCACAACCTGGGCCTATGTGGAGAGCGGCACCCGCTGGATGGGGAATGCCAATGTGCAGTTCGCTCTCTTCACGTGGTTCTTCTACCTGACGATGATTTTCCTGCGCACGAACCAGGGCTGGCGAGGTCGCAAGACCGCCTTCATGGCATTAGGGCTTCTCGTTTTTTCGGCGGTCACCTGGATGAGCCACATTGGGTTAAGGACGACCCTCGAACGATGAGCCGCATTGCTATTTGTGGCTTGAGCCACCGCACCGCGCCGGTTGAAGTGAGAGAGAAGCTTGCACTCCCTGCACCGTCGCTGCCTGCAGCCCTGACAGAGCTGAACCATCAGGTTGGAGTGAAGGAGAGTTTGATTCTCTCTACCTGCAACCGGGTGGAGTTGGCACTCACTTTGGAGGACAGCGCCAGCCTCAACGAAGCGCTTTCCGAATTTCTGCAAAAGCAAAGCAGCATCAGCTTAGCTACGGTCGATCCCTATCTCTATAAGCTGGAGGGCCGCGACGCAGTACGCCATTTGTTCCGTGTGGCGTCGAGCCTCGATTCCATGGTGGTCGGTGAGCCGCAGATCCTCGGTCAGTTGAAGGATGCCTATTCTCTGGCCAAAGAAATGGGCACCGTCAGCAGCCATCTGGATCAACTGGTAACCCGCGCCTTCCATGTTGCCAAACGTGTGCGCTCGGAGACAGAGATTGGCGAGAGCGCCGTGAGCGTCAGCTATGCGGCAGTCGAGTTGGCGAGGGAAATCTTTGGCAATCTTGCTGGCAGCAAGGTCATGCTGATCGGTGCCGGGAAGATGAGCGAACTCGCGGCGAGGCATCTTCGTAACACGGGTGCCAAGCAGATCTACGTCACCAATCGAACCTATGATCGTGCGGTCGACCTGGCAAAGCTTTTTGATGGCTGGATTGTGGATTTCGCGACATTCAAGCAAACGCTGCCGAGCGTAGACATCGTGATCACTTCAACAGGTTCTCGCGAGCCGATCCTGACGCGCGAGGACATGAAGACAATCATGAAGGCTCGGCGAAACAAGCCCGTCTTCATCGTTGACATCGCGGTCCCTCGTAATGTGGAGCCGTCCGTCAATGAAATCGACAACGTGTTTTTGTATGACATCGACGACCTGCAGAAAGTGGTTGAAAGAAACCTGAGAGGCCGTGCCGAGGCAGCTGAGCATGCCGCAAGGATCATTGAAGAAGAAGTGCATTGGCTTGAGAGCCGCATGCGGGAGCGCGAAGTATCTCCGGCGATCATCAGCCTTCATGGTCGGCTGGAAGAAGTGCGCGCGGCTGAGCTGGAGCGTTTTCGCGCAAAGCTTGGCCCCCTCAGTGCGACGCAGGAAGAAGCCCTGGAGGCCCTGACTCGCGGCATCATCAACAAAGTGGCTCATGGAGCCATTGCGGAATTGAGGAGGAGTGGAGCCCAGGGCGACCCAACCGCAGCCCTCGAAACCATTCGCCGCATTTTCCGTCTGGAGAACAACAACTCATGATCACCATCGGCTCGCGAGGCTCGATGCTTGCTCTCTGGCAGGCGCGCCACATCCAGTCAAAACTCCAAGCCAAGGGCCTGGAGGCGCGGATTGAAATCATTCATACAACCGGGGACAAGATTACCGACGTCCCCCTGGCCAAGCTGGGGGCACAAACCTCAACCAAAGGTCTCTTCACCAAAGAGCTGGAAGATGCTCTTCTCGATCACCGCATCGACATTGCCGTTCACAGCCTGAAGGATATGCCGACCGAACTACCTGAAGGGTTGGAACTGGTAGCAGTGCCGGAACGGGAAGATCCCTATGATGCCATCATCGGCGGCACCCTTGAAAGTCTTCCTCGCGGCGCTGTCCTTGGCACCAGTGCACTGCGTCGTCAAGCGCAGATCAAGGCTCTTCGGCCAGACCTCGACATCCAATCGATTCGAGGTAACCTCGACACACGACTGCGCAAGCTGGACGAGGGCCAGTATCAGGCCATTGTGCTTGCGTGCGCCGGCCTCAAACGCCTCGGGTGGGCCAACCGCATTGCCGAGCGCTTTGATGCCTCCCGTCTGTGCCCGGCAGTGGGCCAAGGAGCACTTGCTATTGAGGCCCGCGCCGGTGACCATACGGTGAGCATGCTTACGCATCTGCCCACGCAGCGTGCCGTGGATGCGGAACGCGCTTGCTTGCGTGAGTTCGGTGGAGGCTGCCAGATCCCGATGGGGGCTTTCGCGGAAACAGAAGGGTCGGCGATCCATCTGCAGTCCGTCGTTGCCTCTCTCGATGGCAATCGCATCATCCGCTTTGCTGCTTCTGGAACAGACCCCATCGCTTTAGGCAAAGTGGTAGCAGAAGGTTTGAAGGCCCAGGGTGCCCGCGAGGTGTTGGGGTGAAAGTTTATCTTGTAGGCAGCGGCCCGGGCGATCCGGAACTGCTTACCCTTAAGGCAAAACGCCTGCTCGAAACTGCGGATGTGGTGCTTTACGATCATTTGTCCAGCCCGGAGGCTTTGCGTCTTGCCACAAAAGCTGAACTCATCTATGTAGGTAAGGTCCGGGACAATCACACGGTGCCGCAGGATGAGATTGGCGAGATGCTGATCACGCAGTGGCAAGCCAACAAGCGCGTGGTGCGGCTTAAGGGTGGAGATCCTTACATCTTTGGTCGCGGCGGAGAAGAGTGTGAAGCACTGGCCAAGGCCGGGGTGCCCTTTGAAGTGGTGCCAGGTATCTCTTCTGCTGTGGGAGCTTCCGCTTACGCAGGCATCCCTCTCACCCACCGCGACTATTCCAGTTGCGTGGCCTTCGTCACGGGTCACCACCCAGAGGCCATTGCCTGGCATAAGGTAGCCCAAGTGGACACGCTAGCCATCTTCATGGGGGCCTTCCACTTTCCAGAGCTGGCAGAGGCTCTCATTGCAGCGGGGCGTGACCCAGAGACGCCGGCGGCAGCGGTAACCTGGGCAACCCGTCCCGAACAAAGCACCGTGGTGGGCACCATTGCCTCGCTTGCCGCAGCGAAAATTCAGGCCCCGGCCATGATTTACATTGGCGGCGTCGCCTCACTCGGCACCCATCTCAACTGGCACGAGAAGCTTCCACTTCATGGCGTCCGAATTGCTACAACCCGAGCCCGTAAATCTGCACCGGAACTCACGATGAAGCTGTGCGCCTTAGGGGCACAGGTACTCGAATATCCCACCATCGAGATTGCCCCGCCCTTATCGCTGGCCGCACTCGACCAGGCGATCCAGCAGCTTGAGGTCTACGACTGGCTTATCTTTACGAGTGTCAATGCAGTAGAGTCTTTTCAAGCCCGCCTTCAATGTTCGACGCGCGACCTTCGCGGCCTGCGCGCGAAGCTCTGCACCATTGGTCCGGCTACTCGCAAGGCCGTCGAGAAAATGCATCTCAAAGTCGATGTCATCCCTGATGAGTGCGTTGCAGAAAGCCTTGTCGCTGCACTGAAGGGCTACGACCTGAATGGCCAGCAAGTTCTGATCCCTCGCGCCGCAGTTGCCCGCGACACTGTACCGGATGCGCTGCGCCAAATGGGTGCCATGGTCACCATTGCCGATGCTTACCGAACCATCGTCCCGGCGTCAGGCCCCGCCCCTGAAGCGGATTGGATTACCTTTACCAGTTCTTCTACCGTCAAGAACTTCCTGGCCTTGAATCAGCCAGAGGAGATCCGCAACTACAAGACAGCTTCTATCGGACCGATCACCAGCGAAACATTACGTATGCATGGCGTCGAGCCTACGGTTGAGGCCAAACCACACACCACAGAAGGCTTAATTGATGCCATCCTCAGACATCACCATTCGTCGCGCCCAGCCTGCTGATGCCCAGCACTTCGTCAACTTCAACCTCGCTATGGCCTGGGAGACGGAGCAACTGCGCCTCGACCCGGCCAAGCTACTCCCAGGAGTACAAGGCCTCATGGACAAGCCTCAGTTCGGCTTCTATGTCGTCGCTGAGCTTGAGGGCGAGATCGTGGGTGGGCTTATGATCACCTATGAGTGGGGCGATTGGCGCAATCAGGTTTTCTGGTGGATTCAAAGTGTGTATGTGCGCCCGGAGTTCCGTGGCAAGGGGGTTTACCGGAGCCTCTATCAAGGCGTTAAAGAGATGGCCCGCGAAAGCGACTGTTGTGGGTTTCGACTTTATGTCGAATCGTCCAACCAGGCAGCGCAAGCCGTTTACAATAAACTCGGTATGGAACAAAGCCACTACCTCATGTTTGAGGACCCAGCTTGAAATCCTGTGCGCTGGTTATTCCCTGCTACAACGAGGCGGCTCGCCTGCAGACGTCGCAGTTCATCACTTTTGCTCAAGAGCATCCGCAAATTCATTTCATCTTTGCCAATGACGGGAGCCGCGACAAGACGAGCGCTGTTCTGAATGCTCTTGCGTCGCAGATTCCCTCCCAGGCAAGCGTTCTTGACAACAGCGTTAACCAGGGCAAAGCAGGGGTGGTGCGCCAAGGCATCCTCCATGCGATCGATACGATGCCCGTTGAATTTGTTGGCTTCTGGGACGCCGATTTAGCCACACCGCTCGCTGCCGCCATCGATATGTTGCACGTGCTCGAACAGAAGCCAAGCCTGTGGATGGTCTTTGGAGCACGGGTACAACTCCTTGGCCGTCACATTGACCGCAAGCCCCATCGCCATTACCTTGGCCGTGTGTTCGCCACCTGTGTGTCGGTGATGCTGCGGCTACCGATTTACGATACGCAGTGTGGGGCCAAGATCTTTCGCCGTAACGCGCACCTTCGATCTCTGTTTGCGGAGCCCTTCGTTTCGCGCTGGATCTTCGATGTTGAAATCATCGCGCGCTTTCTTCGGCTGCCGCCCGGCGCTAGCCCTGCTCCGTCGGAAGCGATTTACGAGTTCTCTCTCGACTACTGGAAAGACGTTGACGGCTCTAAGGTCAAGCCTTTCGACTTTTTCAAGGCACTCCGCGACCTGTACCTGATTTGGAAACAATAGAGCTCCTGCTGCCGTCCAAAGAGATCATGCATTTGCTGTTCTGCATCCTGGCCGCGCAAGTCGCGGCATACGCCTGCTCCTGTGGGGTCGGGATCACTGGCAATCCTGTATGCCAATCCACGTGGCAGCACCGTGCGGTATTCACTGGTATTCCTACCGCAATCGATCTCAACTCCGTCGGCATACACGGCTTTCCCAATCGCAAAGTGAAGCTTCGAGTCACTCGGCCTCTCGTTGGACTTCCAGCCACAACCGGTGAAATCACCATTGAGACGGGGCGGGGCGGTGGAGATTGCGGCTATTCATTCGAGCTTGGCAAAGAGTACATAGTTTTCGCTTATGGCGGAGAGAACGAGTCTTTAGGTACTGGCATTTGTTCGCCAACTCGCCCGATAGAGCAAGCCACCGAGGACCTCAAGTACTTCGACCAACTTCCCAGCGCCAAACCACTCGGTGAAATTCGGGTAACCGCCTTCGATCCCACTCAAAGCTGGCTGAAGCGAAAGGGAGACATTTCGGATCTGGCTGTCCTCCCAGAAACACAAGTTCACCTCAAGGGCGACAGTATCGAACTGTCTGTCAAAACGGATTCTGCTGGCCGCGCATGGATCCGCGATCTCCCTCCGGGCAAGTACACGTTGACAGCATCACGGCCGAACTACATTACAGCAGCTCTCCCTGCTATCGACCTGCATGCCAGAGGCTGCGCTGAAGTCCCGGCCGCCCTGCGCCTGAATCGCATGGTAAAGGGCCTTGTGAGGAGCGCAGATGGCCGACCTGCCCCAAGCATCATGATTGAAGCAATTGACACCGATCCACCCGAGCCAGGCCAATCGATTCAGAGCCGGGACAGCGCTACAACAGACAGCGAAGGACGGTTTGAGCTGTCAAATCTCCGCACTGGTAAATACCACATTGGGATCTCGCTGACGCGCAGCCCGACACCTGATGCACCCTATACTCGCTGGTTCTACCCTGGCACTGAGGAACCCTTGGCTGCAGCGGTAATCCAAATCACGGAGCAACCAGAGTCACACATCGTCGAATTGAAGCTGCCTCCAGCCCAGCAGCCCCGACTCATTGAGGGTCACGTTCAGGACAGTGCAGGGAATACACTGCCGGGAGTGTACGTCTATCTCGAAGATCCACGCTGGCCGGGTCGAATGAGTCTTCTTTCCTCCGTCACCAACGCCGAAGGTAGGTTCTCCATTCGCGCCCTGGATCGAACCACCTACCGCATCCACGCTCGCATGCGCGACAAGCAGGCAGCGCCAATCTCCATCGAGCCCTCGCCTGATCGAAGGCAGGTTAGCTTGACCATTACCAAATAAAGTCCTTCGCTGCCTCGCGCCGCTCATAGCCATCCAGCACATGCACTACTCGCAGCTTCTTCAAGCGCGCCGGTGACAACTGGCCAATCGGGATGTAGAGGATCTGACGTCGAAGCTGCGTTGCGATTGATCGGAAAATCGTTCGCGGGGGCTTCGGGGCAACATAAACCACATAACGCTCTGTGGCGTAGTCGAGAGCCGCCATCAGCAGCCGCTCTGCCTTCGTCTCGGCAAAATCGTAATCCGGATCGACCCAAACGTCCCACAGCCGCCGTGAGGGAAGCGTCATCAGGAAGCCCCCATATTCAGCCCGACCGATCCCTGGGCCTACCAGATGAGCGAATGGCTCAGTCGAATAAAATGCCATATCCGATTCATTCTGGTGCTCGCCAAGCCACGTCGTTAAATACCGATAGCGGTCATCCGCATCTTCATCGAAGACCACCACAACACTGGATACATCTCCGGAGGCCCGCTCCAGCCGCTTCACGTAAATCTTGCCGTCATGCCAGTTGCGCAAGGTTTCTCGTAAATCAATGCCATCGAGCAATGAGGATTGAAATGGCTCCGTTCTTGTGCGCTCCTCGGTCAAAATCGAGCGGGCCTTCTTTTTCAGGAAGCGTCCGAAGTCTTCAATGACAATGTCTTCCGGGGGATACGAACAAATCGAGTTCCCATTGAGTTCACGGGCCCACTCCCCGGGCTTACCCTCCTGCTTGCGCTCCTTGAGGGTCCGCGGTTTCATGCGTTGCTTGGGTCTCGGCAATCGGCGACGCAGCTTCAGTTTGCGGGTGCGAAAGAACACTTCATCGCCTGAGAGCCGTAATGTCTCGGGGGATCGGGTCTCCTCCTGAAAGTCATAGCGGCTGCCGGCTTGCCAGACTTCCCAGGCGTAATTGTCGTCCACCAGACTGCGCGCCGCTACCGTCAATTCATAGAGGGAAGACACCAGGTACCCAGATACATGCGCCAGATTGCGCGTGTACTTGGCCATCAGCCTTCGTTGGTACGGCATCACTTTATCGCCCGTGCTTTTCTCGTAATCCACTTCGGCCCGCCGCAGCGTGTCGTACTGGGCAGCCGCCCGATCTACAAGCCTGGTATCGGACATCTGCTTGCGCCAGTATTCGTAGCGCTGTTGCAGCGCGGCGTACTCGGTTAATACTTCGCCCAGCGAGTCGGGATGCACGTTCACCAGTTCCACATATTCCATCGGCGAACGTCGTTGCGGCTCTTCCTGCGGCACTTCCATGGCGTCCAGCAATGGGTCCAGCAGGTTGAGCGATACAACTACAAAGACCTCTTGCAGCGGGTCTGAACCTTGTAGTTTCCAGGCCAGCCCGGCGGCAAAATCCTGCACCTCATCATTTCGTTGCTGCGGAAACAGGCGATAGCTCTCTATGTATTTGTCGAGCCCAATGCGCTGGATGGCATAGGTATCTGGATAGTCATCCGGCAAGTGGGGGCGCTCTCCGACCGCAGGGTCTATCAACACAACCTCTGCCCCAATTTCGTGCGCGGTCCGGTAGGCCTCCACAAAGGCATCGCAAGGCTCCAGCACACAATAAATGGCTGTGGCCGACTCATCATGCTCGCTGAGTCGGTCTGGATACACCAGCGCGCTAATTGATGGAAGCCGGGAGGCGGCCTCATAGAGTCGAGTCCCGAAAAAGGCGGGCAATTCCAGCGCTACCACCTTAGGCCGCTCCCGGAGCAGCGTTTTCCGGACCTCCATCGCGAATTCCATGCGCCCGGGCGCTACAGGAAAGTAGCGAAACCTCCCGCGCTTGAGGCTGCTGAATTCTTTTAGAAAATCTTCAGAGGCTCCGGACATAGCGCATGGCTTCCACGCCAAGTATCGTCTTGATCGCAAGTGGCAACGAAATACGGTCAGTGAGCGGAGAATCTCCGGCACTGCGCAGCTTCATCGTGTACCGAATAATGTTGATGCCGTCTCGAATCGAAAACCGTTCTTCCGCCAGATGCGCCTGCTGCAGAAAATCAGTGACGTACTCGAGAATCTGGTCATCCGCATAGGGCAAGTTTTCTTTGAGGATGGCCAACTCTTCCTCGCGCTCTGGAAAATCAAGCAGGATCTGCGGCTGCAATCGGCTTTGTATGTACTCGGGCAAATCAAAGGTGCTGGCATCGTCGTTCATCGTCGCCACAAAGCGAAATAGCGGATGCGCCTTGATCTTCACTCCGGCGATGATCGATTCAACATATCGTCGTGTGTCGAGAAGCGGTGCCAGACTCGCCCAACTCTTCTCGCTCATTCGATTGCCTTCATCCAGAATCGCCACTCCACCGCGAATCATTGCAGTAACCAGCGGAGAGGCGACGTAGCGCAACTGTCCCTGCGCCTCCAGCACAGGCGTCACGATCAAGTCTTCCGGCCGGGTATCCACTGTCGCCTGCATAATGTAAACCTGCTGACCTAATCGTTCTGCAGCCGCCCAGGCCAGCGACGTCTTCCCAACGCCAGGTTTGCCGACCAACCTGGGATTCATTGGCAAATCATGCTCATCCAGAACCAGCCAGGCGGCCAGCAGTTGCCGCATGGCTTCTTCCTGCCCAACCCAGTTCACACTGAGTTCGTCAGGCGCGCCAAGGTGAATTTCTACCCCGCTGATGCGGACAATGTCAGTTTTTTTATCCATGAGGGAACGCAATCACAGCTTAACCCCTCTCGAGGCTGGTTACCATGAGAGAAAGCACTCATGCCCAACATTCTTCAATCGTTACCCATCGGCGACAAAGTCGGAATCGCTTTTTCTGGTGGCCTTGACACTTCGGCCGCTATCTACTGGATGCGCCAGAAGGGTGCCATTCCTTATTGCTATACCGCCAATCTGGGGCAGCCCGACGAACCTGACTATGAGGCCATCCCCAAGCGGGCGCTCGAATGCGGTGCCGAAGTGGCGCGGCTGCTTGATTGTCGCGAACAACTGGTACGCGAGGGGATCGCAGCTCTGCAGTGCGGAGCCTTCCATATCACGACCGCAGGCCTACCCTACTTCAACACCACTCCCATCGGACGTGCCGTCACTGGCACCATGCTGGTCGGGGCCATGAAAGAAGATGCCGTTAACATTTGGGGCGACGGCTCCACCTATAAGGGCAACGACATTGAGCGCTTTTATCGCTACGGCTTGATGGTCAACCCGACCCTGAAGGTCTATAAGCCCTGGCTCGACCAGACCTTCAACAACGAACTGGGTGGCCGAAAGGAAATGTCCGAGCTGCTGGAGAAAGCTGGCCTTGGCTACAAGATGTCGAAGGAGAAGGCCTACTCGACGGATTCCAACATCTGGGGTGCCACTCATGAAGCCAAAGACCTCGAAACACTCTCCACTGGCATCAAGATCGTCGAGCCCATTATGGGCGTTGCGTTCTGGCGCGATGACGTGGCGGTGAAGGCCGAAGAGGTCACCGTACGGTTTGAAGAAGGCCGGCCCGTTGCCTTGAATGGCAAGACGTTTACAAACGACGTCGAACTTGTTCTTGAAGCCAATCGCATCGGTGGTCGGCACGGCCTCGGTATGAGCGATCAAATTGAGAACCGCATCATTGAAGCCAAGAGCCGCGGCATCTATGAAGCTCCCGCCATGGCCCTGCTCTTCCTCGCCTACGAGCGATTGATCACTGGCATTCACAATGAGGGTTCGATTGAGCAATATCGCGACATGGGCCGACGTCTGGGCCGCCTGCTCTATGAGGGCCGTTGGTTTGATCCGCAATCGATGATGCTCCGGGAAACCTTGCAACGCTGGATCGCCAAGGCCGTCACGGGCGAAGTCACGCTCGAACTCCGTCGCGGCAACGACTACTCGATTCTAAACACCGAATCACCCAACCTTACCTATGCTCCCGAGCGACTCTCCATGGAGAAGGTGGAAGGTGCATTCACACCCCAGGATCGTATCGGTCAGCTGACCATGCGCAATCTCGACATCGCCGACTCGCGCTCCAAGTTGTTTATCTATTCCAACGCGGGCGTTCTGCCCCCGTCCACTTTCGCTGGTCTCAAGTTGCTTGAAAGCGACAGCGAAAAGGAATAGGATGGCGGGCGGTTCCCCATGAACACTGTCGACAAGGCAACCGCCACACAACTCAAAAACATCGAAACGAAAACCGGCAAGTCATTTGACGAGCTGCGTTCCTTGATCCTCGCCTCGGGCTTGGGCAAAGTTGGCTTGATCCGGGAGATGCTTAAAAGAGATTTCGCGCTGGGCCACGGCGACGCTAACGCCTTGGCCATCCAGGCGCTGAAGCCAGTTGAGCCCGTACCGGTGACCAGCCACGATCTCTATTCCGGCCCTAAAGCGGCGCTGCTCCCCATCCACGAAAAACTGATGGAGGCGATTCACAAGTTCGGCGACTTTGAAATCGCCCCCAAGAAAACCTACCTGAGCCTCCGGCGCAAGAAGCAATTCGCTATGGTTGGCCCTGCTACGAACACCCGCATTGAAGTTGGCATCAACTCAAAAGACCTGATGGCCACAGATCGTCTCCAGGCCGAAAAGCCAGGCGGCATGTGTCAGTTTAAGGTCAAGCTCACCGACATCAAAGAAGTCGACAAAGAACTCCTGAATTGGCTCCGCCAAGCCTACGATGCTTCTGCTTAATCCCCCAGTAATTTCCGGATCGCATCCACATCGTTCGGTACGATAACGGGCGGATTGGCAAAATTGCCGGTGATCGCTCCGCCATGCGGGTCTTGCAACTGGTTCGTGTGGTAGCGGTAAATGTAATCCGGGTCCTTCAATACATTCCCTGTCAGCACGGCAACAATGCTTTCGTCCGCGCGAATCACGCCTGCCGCGCGCAGCTTCTTGATCCCCGCTAGCGTTGCCGCACTCGCCGGTTCACAACCGATCCCGCAACGCCCGATCACCGCCTTTGCATCAGCGATCTCTTGCTCGCTTGCCTTCTCCACCACGCCGGTAGCCCCCAGGGTCTGCCATGCTTTCGGCCAACTCACGGGATCTCCGATCTTGATCGCAGTCGCCAGGGTCTCTGGTTGCGTATTGGCCACAAAGCTACCCGGATGAGGCGCCTTCATGAATTCATAAAACGGGCTGGCCCCTTCGGCCTGCACCACGGCAAATCGGGGCATCTTGTCGATCAGCCCCATCTCAAACATCTCTCGCGCACCCTTGCCGAAAGCGCTGATATTCCCGAGATTGCCACCAGGCACAACAATCCAGTCCGGCACCTGCCAATCCAGTTGGTCCATCATTTCGATCACAATCGACTTCTGTCCTTCGATGCGAAACGGATTGACGCTGTTCAACAGGTAAATGCCCAATTGTTCAGCCAACACGCGCACCAGCGCTAGAATCTGATCGAAGTTTGCATCCACCTGCAGCGTCTTGGCGCCGTAGTCGAGCGCCTGGCCCAACTTGCCGAAGGCAATGTTGCCATTGGGAATCAAGATAATCGGCTCGAGCCCCGCTGTCGCTGCGTAGGCCGCCATCGACGCACTGGTGTTTCCGGTTGAGACACACGCCACGCGCTTCATCCCCAGACGCACTGCCTGGCTTGCCCCAGCTGTCATGCCGTTATCTTTGAAGCTCCCTGTTGGGTTGAAGCCCTGGTGCTTGAAGCGAACACGGTCCACTCCGGCGTAGCTTGAAGCCAGACACCCATCCAGGATTGGTGTGTTCCCCTCACGCAAGGTCATCACATGCCGATCTTCTTCAAGAAACGGAAACATTTCCCGATACCGCCAAACACCACTTTGGTCCAGCGGATGATTGCTCATTCGCCGCTCACGCCAAATCTGTTTCAGAGTCCATGGCTCGGTCGCTGGTCTTTCGTAACGGGCCTCCAGCAATCCCCCGCAGGCAGGGCAATTGTAGATGACTTCGGTGACCGGATATTCAGCCCCACAGGCTGCTTCAAAGCAGGCTAAGTACGCACGCATGTTAGATTCCCCATTATAAGAACGATGCTTGCCGTCAAGATTGCCTCAGGCCAAATCACCACTTTCGAAACACCAAAGCCGCGTCCCCGTAGAGGGCATGCGCTCCTTCGCCTGCGCCTTGCCGGTATTTGCAATACCGACATTGAACTGCTCCGCGGCTACTACGGATTCTCAGGAATTCCGGGCCACGAATTCGTCGCCGATGTGATTTCATGCTCCGACCCCAAGCTGACGGGAAAGCGAGTAGTGGGAGAAATTAATCTGGCTTGCCAGCGCTGCCACGCCTGCCAGTTGGGACTCGGCCGTCACTGTCCGAATCGGACGGTCCTCGGCATCGTGAAACACCCGGGCGCTTTCGCTGAATATCTCACCCTGCCGGAAAGCAATCTACGGCTTGTTCCGAATTCGATTCCAGACGAAGCCGCCGTCTTTACTGAGCCCATTGCCGCTGCTTGCGAGATCCTCGAACAGGTCCGCTTTCCGCAGCGAGCAACAGTCGCTGTACTCGGGGACGGCAAGCTAGGCCTTCTCATTGCACAGGTGCTGCACCTCCACGGCCTGGAGGTTCTTCTTTACGGTCGAAATGCCAATAAACTCGCCACACTCAAGCCACTCGCCATCAAAACTCGTCTGCTCTCACGGGATACTCCAGCATTGCCGAGAGCGGCTTACTCTTACGTTGTCGATGCGACCGGCTCTACGATGGGCTTCAATGCGGCACTCACGATGGTTCGCCCGCGCGGCACGATCATCATGAAATCCACCGTTGCAGATCCTCTCACCATCGATTCCGCAAACATCATCGTGAACGAGATCACCCTGGTCGGCTCACGCTGTGGCCGCTTCGAACCCGCCCTGAAACTGCTGAAATCCAATCATCTAGTGATTCAGCCTCTCATCAGCGCCAGCTTCGCCCTTGCCGATGCGCCAGCCGCCTTTGCACAGGCCCAACAGCCCGGAGTGCTTAAGGTTCTACTGAAGCCATAAGCGAAATACTTAGAATTCGACTAAGCAATTTACCCCTGGGTCTTGCGAGTCTGTACTAATGCACAATGAGCCGCTGGTCCTATTGGAGGCATAGAACTCGCCCCTTACCATCTAAAGGATAGGGATCCTCTCATGAACCTCACCGGCTACGAAATGCAAGTCATATTCTGTGTGCTGATCTTGCTCGCCCTGACCTCCGTTGCTTTGGTCGTTGACTACCTCAAGGGTATGAACGAGAAGTTGCGCGAGCGTCAAATCGACCTCCAGGCCCGCCACGACGTCGCCGTCACAAGGATCGAAGAAGACAATACCCGACTGCTGCGTGCCTTGGCAGAACAATCCAAGACCTTTCGGGAGATGAACAAGCATTCGATTCAGGTCAATACCTTAGCCACTGAGAAGCAACTCCCGGAAATCACACTGCAACCGATCGAAGAGCCAGCCCCGCCTCCTGTACTCGCTACGGCGGGTCCTGTTGCCGTGGAGGAGCCTCCCCAGCCCCATGCGGCCGCTCCAACAGAAGACTCGCTGCCTTCCAATGTGATTCGCATTCGCTTGAAGTCTGCCAATCCGGATCCCGAGCCCCAACCCCCAATTGCCGATCCGAACGAACCCAATTTCGAAAAATTTCTGGAAGAACTCGTTACAGAGTTTGAAGCCACCCCGCAACCCGCAAATTCCGTGGAGTCGCTGGAATCACTCGCGACCAAGCTGGAGCAGCTTTCCGGCAAGCTGGAAGTCCCCGTTGGGCCCCAGTCGCCATCCACTTTGAACCAGCTTCTCGACAGCAAAGACTTGCTTACCGGCCTCGTGATATCTATTGGCATCAACGAATACATGCGTCTTGACGAAGTACACGGCCGTGACGCTGCCATCGAGCTTCTCAATACGGTTGACGCGTTGATCGCCGAAATCGCCTCGGACACAGGGTTCTGCACACGTCGCAGCGACGAAGAGTTCGTCCTGATCTTTGTCGGCCTATCCGGGGCCGCAGCACAGCAGCGGCTGAGCGAGATCTCCGAGCGCCTCTCGGATTATCAACTCCAGGGCCTTGGCACGTTCTCAGCAGTTTTCTCATGGGGTGCTGCGGAAGCCCAGCAGCAGCCACTGGCTGAGGTTCTGCTGACGGCTTCCGAAAACATGGCCGAAACCAGATCGAATCGCCAGAATAACCAAGGCGATTCAGGCCAGAAGCAACGCGCTAAGGCTTGATCTCCGCTTCAATCGCTTCCAATTCTTTGGCAGCATCCACAAACTTCCCCTGGCCCATTAGGTCTTTGTAGCGCCGCAGCCGAGCCCTTACGCGGTCTACTCTCGGATCTGGTCCGCCAACCACTGTCTTTGGTGCTTCTGTGGCCTTGACCTCACTCACTGCAGCTTCAACAACATTGCCGCCAAGCTGGGCCAAGGCTTCGGCATAGGTATTGCCGTAGCCAATCATGCTACCGAGCCCTACTGCTACTTTCTTTAACTCCGGCATGGGGGCATTGCTTGCCTGAATGTAGATTGGCTCCACATAAAGGAATTGCTCACCCATCGGCAACACGAGCATCTGCCCTTTAATCACCTTGCTTCCCTGCTGGTTCCAAAGTGTCAGATCTTTCGAAATCGTCTGATCCTGGTTGATGCGCGCTGCAATTTGCATCGGCCCATAAATCAATTCCTGCTTGGACAGTCGGAGCACCTCCAGTTCGCCCAGCCTTGTTCCATCACATCGTGCCGCCATGAGCCCAATCAGGTTCTGTTTATTGCGCGGAGTAAAAGTTGTCAGCAACAAAAATTCCGGCTTCGATTCGCCTGGCAGGGTTGCCATCAAATAGGTCGGCTTCACGGCATCGGTCACGCCATCCATCCCGTCCGACGTCTTGGCCAAATCCCAAGGGTCTTCGCGGTTGTAGAAGGCCTCTGGATTCTTCATGTGATACGTGCGATACATCTCGGCCTGGACGCGGAACATCGTCTCCGGATAACGGGTGTGTTCCCTCAGATCTTTTGGCATCGTGGCCTTGTCACGAAATAGGTTGGGGAAGATCTTGCGGTAAGACGCAAGGACAGGATCCTGCTCATCCCAGGCATACAGCGTCGTTGCTCCGTCATAGGCATCCACCGTCGCCTTGACGCTATTGCGCATGTAATTGACGCGCCCGAAAGAAGTATTCACAGACCGCGAATAGGGGTGCATATTGTGCACCGTATAGCCGTCGATCATCCAAACCATCTTGCCGTCTTGCGTCACAACCATATAGGGATCTTCGTCCCAGACGACAAATTCTGCCAGCTTGTCGACTCGACTGGCCACCTTGCGGTGGATCAACATCCGCGACTCTGGCGTCAGGTAGGTGGTCAGCAAAATGTTCCAATCCCCTTCAGCCACTGCTGCGGCAAAGCGCATCAGCAATCCGTCAATCGGGATCCCACCCTGCCCCGAATATTTGCTATGAACGTTCTCGTTTCCTGAGGGGTAGCTGAACTCCGGCTGCGCTGTCCGCACAAACACAGGCTCATGAACCGCTTCGCCATAATAGAGCTCCGGGCGCACCACCTTTGGCGCATTCTCTTTTGCCACAAGGGGTGCATCTTTGATCAGCAATTCTGGCAAGCCATCCTGCGTAATGCGGTTCGCTTCCGCCATCACCATGCCATAGCCATGCGTATAGATGAAGTGCGGGTTGATCCATCGGCTACGCGCATCCGGTAATTGCCGCACATCCAGTTCTCGCGGGCTCAGCAACACTTGCCGAAGCTGCCCGTCCGGCATACGGTATCGATCTACATCGGTATCGGCAAAAACATAGTAGGGGCGCAATGCCTGAATCTGGGTAATCGTGTCATGGAACGCCTTCCAATCCCACAACCGGACGTTGTCGAGCAACTCCTTGTGCTTGGCCGGCTCAAAGTTGCCCGTAATCTTTGCCGGATAGTCCTTTTCCTTCAGTTGCGAGGCCAGCCCAAAGGCCGCCCGCGTCCCTTCGATATGTCTTTCGATGTAAGGCTTTTGCAGCGAGATTTCGTTCGGTCGAACACTGATTGCGTTCACCGCACGCGGCACCACGCCTCCCGCAATATAAACAAGAATCACCAAACCCACAGCCAGGCCCATTCGGCCTGCAAGCACCAGTGCCGCACCAACCACACATGCCCCCACCAGCCCCCAGACCATCGGCAAGACGATGTTGACATCCACATAGTCTGCTCCAACCAGAAAACCATGATCAGCAAACAACACATCAAACCGGCTCAAATAGGCCCGCCCAGCCAGCAGCAGGAAGAACAATGCCACGGCCATTCGAATCGAAGGGCCGCGTAGCGCCTCTCCCAAATTGAGACCCGCAAGATCCACGCCTTCCTGGGTCTGCATCCTCGAGATGCGTTCGCGCAAGTGTTCAAACCGGCTCGACACCCAGTACACGATAAAGCCTGCTACGAGCAAACCCTGTACGTAGCGCAGCAACATTTCATAAAAGGGAAGCTGGAAAAAGTAGAATCCGATCGGTTGCCCAAACACAGGGTCGCGCCAGGCATCTACCGGAGCAGCCGTTGAGCCGTAGTAGCGCACTACGGTCCAGTTATCGATCAGCACCGCACCCAACAGCAACGACACCACCAGGCCGACCAGCATTTGCCACAATCGAAACTCGCCGCGCCTCGAGCGGGAAAACAGCAGCCACAAAATCGGGAAGGCAAGCAAACCCGCACCCAGGCTAGGCAACCACCCATAGAGCAGCATCTGCCCCCAGGTATCGCTTTGCCCCACTTCTTTCCACCAGGCAAAGTCGATCCAGGTACGCGCAATCGTCCGCGCACTGCCAATCAACAGAAACAAAATGAGGAGCCAACCACCCAGCCCCATCCCACCGCTTCGCTTCGCAGGCCGACGTGGCTGGAAGTCATCGAGATCAATTACATCAGGTCTTGCCATTTCACCTCCACATTGGCATAGATTTCATGGCAGCGCTTACACTCAAAATGTATGAGCAAGTCTATCCGCTTGATCCTGGCTGCTTTAGTGGCACTGCCGCTTCTGGCCCTGGCCGCTCTCTACCTGCTCGTGAATCCTACCAAGCTGGCACCTCTCTTCACGGCCCAACTCACGCAAACCCTAAACCGACCGGCCTCCATCGAAGGGCTCAGCTTTCATCTGTTCCCTCTTAGCTTCACGGCCACCAACCTCGTCATCGCCGAGGACCCCGCATTCTCCCGAGAACCGTTCCTCAAGGCAAGTTCTGTTGAAATTCGTCCAGAGCTTTTTCCCTTGCTCACCGGGGCGGTCAAAATCCAGTCCCTCCGCGTTCTTGCACCTGAGGTTGAACTCATCCAAAACGCAGCAGGCACCTGGAATTTCGCCTCGCTCGGCAACCAACAAGCTTCTGGTGAGTCCAATCTCAATCTTGCTTTACTCGCCATCGATAACGCCCGCCTCGGCCTCACGCAACAGCCGGAGCCCCGCCAACTGTTCACAGATCTTTCTGCAGAACTTCGGAATTACTCGCAAGGTAAACCGTTTCAGCTCAAACTCTCTGCACTGATGGAAAACCAGAAAGCAATCACCGCCGAAGGTACCATTGCTTCCACCGCAGACAAAACGACACTCACGGCAGTTACCCTCTCCCTCGCCAACCTTAAAGGCAGCTTAGAGGGCGAAGTCGGCAA
Organism: Bryobacter sp.; assembly: GCA_044340255.1. GTDB lineage: Bacteria > Acidobacteriota > Terriglobia > Bryobacterales > Bryobacteraceae > Bryobacter. The sequence continues at coordinate 62,528 of JBIITX010000012.1, forward strand.
GACCAATCTTTCGCTGAAGCTGCAGATCCCCAAGTCCCCTATCGCCGAAGCCGCCCCGCTTTTTCTACCCGCTGGGATTAACGTCAAGGGGGACATCATCGCAGCCATCGACATCCAGGGCACGCCCAAACAGCCTATCTTCAAGGGCCGTGCTGATCTGACTGGCTTTGAAGTCTCCGGCGGCGAAATTAAGCAACCTGTCAAGACTGCCAAGCTGTCACTCGCCTTCACCCCCGACCGCATCACCCTTGAACCCACCAGTATTTCAAGCGGATCCACCCAGCTCCAGACCTTCGGTGTGGTCACAAACTACGCCCAGCAACCCAAACTGGAAGCTACGCTGATCGCACCCAATGCACAACTGCCAGAGCTCCTCGGCATTGCCCGTGCGTACGGGATGTCCTCGGTCAGCGTCATCAATGCCACAGGGCAAGCCACCCTTCAAATCCGCACTCATGGGCTGCTCGCCTCCAAAGTCCCCCTGGAGTTTTCAGGTAAGGGCTCACTGCGCAACGCCCACATTGAAACCCCGTCCATCACCAAGCCCATCGACATTGCCAGCACCGACTTCCGCTTCGAGTCGAACTCAGCCGCGCTCTCAGAAATCAATGCCAAGCTTGGCTCTACCACGCTCCAGGGCAACGCCAGAGTTTCTCAGTTCTCCAACCCTTCGCTCGCCTTCAATCTCTCTGCCGACAAAATCAACCTCAACGAGGTTCGCTCCTTATTCAAAGAAGAATCAGCAGGCAAATCGAAGTCTCCGGCAAAACTCCAAGCCGGCGGCAACATCAAAATCGGCACTCTCGAACTCGCAGAACTCACCCTCACGCAGCTCTCTGCCCAAGCCCAATACCGCGACGGACATCTCCTGCTCGACCCCCTCAATGCGAACCTCTACGGGGGCACACACTCCGGTTCAATGGACATCGACCTTCGTCCTGAAAAGCCCCTCTACACGATGAATTCTCGCCTGGAGAAAATTGAATCCTCGCAATTCCTCGCTGCAGCCACTTCGCTCAAGGGGATCGTCAGTGGCCCCTTCGCCGCCAACCTGCAGCTTAGTTTCTCGCCGGATGATCCCCTCAAGATGGCCCGCAGCCTCAACGGCAAACTCTCGCTGAATTTCTCGCAAGGCCGCATTGCCAGCTTCAATCTCACCAATGAGCTGGCATTGCTCGCCAAGTTTATGAGTGGCTCGTCAAGCGCCGAAAAGTTCACGCAGTTCCTAGGCTTGACTGGCGATCTCGAAATCAAGTCTGGTCAAGCCACAACCCAAAACTTGAAGCTGGATCTCGCCAATCTGACCGCCTCCGTTACAGGCAACATGAACCTCGCCGATCAAACGCTAGACCTCAAACTTCTTTCCATTCTGGACAAGCGCTTTTCGGAACAAGTTGGCGGTAACAAAATTGGCGGGTTCATGACGGCTGCCCTCGCCAATTCCAGTGGCAACCTCCTCATCCCAGCCTCCATCAAGGGCACCTTTGCCAAACCAATCGTGGCTCCGGACCCCGGGGCGATGGCCAAGCTCAAGCTGCAATCGTTCAACCCCAAAGATCCGAAGCAAATGATGGATAGCGTCAACTCCGTCTTTGATCGGTTCCGCAAGAAGAAGGACTAGCGCTCTTCTCGAATGTTGATCACCGCGCCGCCCTCCATGGGCATGCGCATGTTCTTTACGGTTTGCAGCTTGTAGTGAACAGGGGGTTCAAACAAGCTTTTTGCCGGCTCCCCCAACTTAATGTTGGTGAGTTGAGTCACGGTTTCACCCATTCTGGGGTCCATGTGCTTTGACAACACCACGCCCTTGATTGCTTCGCTGTACCAGGTTTCGGTCACGACTTCGATCGGCCGCTCATTGCCAACTTGTCCGGCGGGAATCGTCATCGTTATCCTGGTGCCTTTGGCATTCAAACCCTCAATCATGCGGCTGCCCAAGTCTTCCTCCTTCACCTGACCACTGATCGCTACTTCCGTTCTTTGCGCCAGAGCCACGTCTGGCACTGTGATCTGCTTGCCTTCGATTTTCTGTTCTTCAATGATTTCTGCAATCACCGCTTCTGACTGTCCCTTCACTACCTTCCGCTCAATCAGAACATCCTCGGTATCTCGTACAACCTTTCGAACCTTGGCATGCATCAGACCGGACTTGATCGCCGTCTTGGTCGTAGAATCCAACGTGTACTGCACCTTTGCTACCGGGTCGATAATGAGCACAGTCACAATCGGCTCTTCCGCTCTGCCCACAGGGCCGAGCATCTGGATTGTCGACTCCCTTCGTGTTCTTCCCTCATTGTCTCGAGCAAAACTGCTTTGGTTGGAGTTCTTGATCCGGTTCCCATCTGAGAGTGTTTGTGTCGTTTCGGTGATGGAATCGGCAGAGTAGGCTGCGCCTTTCTCGAAATCCACTACTTGATTTCCGAAAAATGCGATACGCCCTTGCACTCCACCAGGGACAGGCTTGGCGGGGATCAAGTGATCTTGGGCCAGGACGAATCCCGCAGCCATTGCCATTGCGCAAATTGTCTTCATTGTTGTTTCCTCTTTAGTATTCGTTGGCCATCACTCGGACAGCTCTTGCAATTCCGTCATCGCCCAGCAGCACATCCGCCACCATTCGGGGTTGAATGCTTTGATTGGGCCGCAAGACTCCCAACGCAAACAACCGTTCTCCACTGACACTCACCCGCACCACCTGATAGGTCTGCGGTTTGGGCAGCATGCTGGTCTCAGCCAGCGCAACAAAGTCAGTTTCCTCGCGAGCGATGGGCCTTCTAGCTCGTGCGGGACGTCGCCCCGCAGCAGGCACTGTTTTGGCAGCAACTGGGGTTGAGGCCGCAGCGATGGGTGCAATGTTTTGCTCTTCAACCCGACGAGGGGCCCGAGGAGCAAGAAGCATCCAGCAAGCACAAGCAGCCGCAGCCAAACCCACCAATCCGACCATCCAGCGCTGCCGCCGCCTTCGCCGACTGTCGGCCAGGATGGCACTAAAATCGGCGACAGGTGCAGTGAGGGTCTCGCCATACTCTTTCAGCAAATCATCGAGTCTCATCGTCCACTCCCTTCGTGACCACTCAGTCGCCTTTTCAGTTGCTGCCTGGCGCGGCTTAATCTGGATCGGACCGTTCCGACCGGTACAGCGAGTGCTACCGAAGCATCCTCATAACTGCACTCCTCGATCCCGCATAACACCACAACTTCCCGATAGTGTTCTGGCAAGCCAAGAATTGCCTCTCGCACGGCAGCAATCCGCTCTTCCCGCTCCAGGTCCAACAACAGATCCGCTTCTGAGGCACTATCGTCCTCGAGTGGTTCTTCCCGTTCCATTCGCCGGGCACTCCGCAAACGGTTTCGTACCATTCCAAACAGTAAGGCACTCGACGTCCCTCGCTGCGGGTCAAACTGAGCTGGATTACGGATCAAGTCAAGAAAGGCTTCCTGCACTGCTTCTGCCGCCCGCGCTTCGGATCCACAGAACGCCAAGGCAAACCGGTAGAGCCGGGCATGGTGGCTCGTGTAAAGAGCTTGCGGATCCAGGCTTTCGGTGATTCGGATGGCTTCAGCGATGACCACTGCTTGTATTGGACGCAAGCAGCCCGTTTAGTTCCGAAAAATCTTTCAGGCCTGCAGGAGGGCCATCGATTCCTCGAAAAGCCGTCCGGCAAAGGCTTCATCTTTGCTCTCTACCGCTACTCGCAAAATCGGTTCTGTATTTGAAGCTCTGAGGTGAATCCAGCCCTCAGCAAGCACCAGCTTCAAGCCATCGGTCCGCTCGAGTTGCGCTCCGGGATGCCGCCGTTCCATTTCCAACATGAGCCCACCCAATTTCCCGTGGGCAAACTGCACCTTACCGCTACGCCGATGGTATCGGGGCAAAGCGCGATCCAATGCGCTCAGCGTAGTGGACTCTGTCGCCAAACGATCCAGGAGCAAAGCCATCGCTGTGTAGCTGTCCCGGCAGAGATGAGTTCCCGAGAAGATCACTCCACCGCTGGAACCTTCCCCACCGATCAAAGCCTTCACGGCTTTCATGCGCTCCACTACGTTGGCTTCGCCTACCGCAGTCCGATAAACCCGCCGCCCAAACTTCGCCGCGACGTCCTCTACGACATTCGATGTCGTGAGGTTTACTGCAACATCTCCTGGTGCTCTGGACAAGGCTGCTTCAATTGCCAGCGCTAACAAATCATCGTTGTCCAGCATCACACCATGCTCATCACAAACGGCCAAACGGTCTCCATCCGGGTCCTGCCCAAAGCCAATGTCGCAACCCTGCGCCCGCACCAGCACCATCAGATCTCCGAGGGATTCCGCTTTGGGCTCTGCCTCACGAGGGAACGCTTTGGTTGGGTCCACATGTATGGCATGCACGTCACAACCGAGCACCTCTTCAAGAAACCATAAGCTCATCAGCGAGCCCGCACCGTTGACGCCATCGAGCGCCACTCTAAACTTCCGCGCGCGAATCTTCTCTACGTCCACATGCTTGACGATCCGCGCAACGTGCCGCTTCCAGGGCGTCGTCTCATCTACTGAAAGCCCGAGCATTTCCTCATTTGTCGCCTCGTCAAAGTCGCCCTGATGAAACAGGTCCAGCAATTCAGTGCGCTCGTAATGATTGAAGAACAGCCCTTCGCCGTTAAACAGCTTCAGAGCGTTGTACTCTGCGGGGTTATGCGAAGCGGTGATGCCAATCCCGCCGACAGCCCCGGTTTCAGCAACGTAAATCTGCATGGTGGGTGTGGTCTGCACCCCGACGCGCACCACTTCACATCCTGCCGCGAGCAACCCACACGCCACTGCATGTTCGATCATCGGGCCAGTAAAGCGGGTGTCCCGACCCAAGACCACTCTGCCCTTCCCGACATAAGCTCCAAATGCCTGCGCAAAACTTGCAGCGAGCAGAGGCGTTAAAAATTCCCCCACGACACCTCTTACGCCAGAGACTCCAACCTTCAGCTTGTGTTCACGCATAGCTACGCACCGTATCGAGCAGCTTCGCCATCAAGGGCTCCACGCTCCCCTCCCTCATCTCGGCAATCACGCGCACCACCGGTTCTGTATTCGATACCCGCACATGGAACCAGCCCTTATCCATCTCGACCCGCAACCCATCCTGTGTATCCATGCGCGCTCCTGCCCAATGGTCTTCGAGGTGAGTCATCATTTCTGGAATTCGCTTTGCTTCCAGCTTCACTTCCACCTTCCGCATGTCGTAGCGAGGCAACCCGGCCACCATTCGCTTCAGGCTCATTCGTTCGGTTTTCAAATGGCTCGCTAGCGCCAGCAAGCTCGCGATTCCGTCGTAGACAAATCGAAACTCCGGCAGCATTACTGCGCCAGTGCCCTCTCCGGCGATGGCAATCTTCTCCGCCGGGTACATCGCCAAGGCATCCATCGCATGCTGCCGGCCCACGGGCACACGCAGAACGCTGGCTCCATACCTTGCGGCGACATCATCCACCAGCGTTGTTGTCGACAGGTTCGTAATAACCATTCGTCCCGGCTGCCGCTTCAATTGGTACTCCGCCAGCAGAGGCAGAATCATCTCCTCGCTCACCACTTCACCATCTCCACAACACACGGCAATCCGGTCGCTATCCATGTCAAACAGCACCCCAAGATCCCCACCCATCGCCTGCACCACAGGCGCCAATTGCAGGCCAACAGTCCGCGCATTCGTGTTCGGTGTGTGGGCAAAGGCCTTGGCCTCAAGAGATGCGTTGATCAGCGTGATGTCAACCGGGTGCCGCTCCTTGAGCCGCTTCAAGATCAAGCTAGACAAGCCCGAAGAACAGTCCGCCACAATCCGCAGGCCATGCAGCGCTGTCACATCAAAAACCTGTTCCAGATCCTTGATGTAAGCATCAATTGCTTCATCGTCGAAGTGGAGGCGCCCTACCTGAGTCCAGTCCTTAAACTCGAATTTCCGCAGGTGATAAATGTCCAGCAACTCGGAAGCTTCACCACTCGACAGGTACGTTCCGTTGGGTCCCAAAAACTTCAGCGCGTTCCATTCCGCGTTGTTATGCGAAGCCCCAATCGAAATTCCGCCAGCAGCATTCATTCGCTGGATGGCATGCTGCAATACGGGCGTCGAGGCAAGCCCCAAATCAATCACATCACGTCCGCTTGCCAGCATGGACGCGACAATCCCCTCGCGGAGCATCACGCTCGATGCCCTGGGGTCGCGAGCAATCAACACCGGGTCGGGTCGACTCAATAGGACACTGAAGGCCGCCGAAAATTCGAGCGCATGATGCGCCTTCAGCCCTGGCCCAACAATTCCTCTCACGCCTACCGTGCTAATTCGCAGCGAGCTACTCATCGCGGCTACTTCACCAGCTCCAATACTCCGAAAGCCTCCGGCGTGTGATTGTTCACCCGTCCAGTAGGCAGCCAGGCAACCATCTTCCGCTCCGGCGGCCCACCTTGAAAGCGGTAAAAGTTTCCACGCAGCTTCATCCCTGCTTCGATCTTCTTTGCCGTAATGCTCGCCATAGGAATCTGGAATTCGCCATACCAAACCTTCGCCTTGCTATCGATCCGCGCTGCGGTTTTCATCTTGCTATCCCACTTCCAACCACCCTCTGGCAGCGGCTTCCTGGTGTCGATGTCAAGATCCACCCACTCTCCCTGGGGGCTTACCTGGTACTCGCGATACTGGTGGATCTTCTCAAAATCCGCACCCACAAAAATCTCTGCCACATCACGCTCCCACAATTTGTTGGTCTCGGTTGCGGTGACAGGGTTCGGGTTCACATACAACTCTTCATACGGGCAAATCATCAGTACATACAAATTCTGCTCGGTCCAGCGCACCAGGATCTCAGTGCGGTTCGACGGCAGTTCCACACCCAGATTGCTCTTTGTTGCAACAACGGGCTTGATCCCTTTCCAAAAGGCCGACTTCGGATCTGCCGTGGGCGCAACATCCTTGGCTGCAAACTTGACTTGCAGCGGCTCCGCAGCCAGGGTCGAAATCGTCAATAAACTCGCGAGTGCCAGATTCTTCATGCACTCTCAATATAATTGATACCTATGGTGTACCGCCTTTTTTCGTTCCTCTTTCCGGCTCTGCTTCTCGCGCAACCGCAAGTGCCAGATTGGGTCAGCGTCGAAGCAAACATCCCCTACTCAACTCATAAAGAGACGGTACTCGACATCTACCAGTCCAAGCGTGTTGCAAAAACAGGCAACCGCCCGGCGGTCATCGTCATACACGGGGGCGGCTGGGTGGGCGGCAAGAAGGAAGACATCTTCGAGATCCTTTGCCGTCCGTATCTCGAAAAAGGCTTTGTCGTAGCGAACGTTGAGTATCGTCTCGCTGCTGCCGCGCTGGCCCCTGCGGCGGTTCAGGATGTCATGGCGGCTGCGGCCTGGGTCCGCTCTAATGCGACGCGTTACGGAATTGATCGCAAAAAGATCGTCGTCACTGGCGGTTCAGCAGGTGGCCACCTCGCCCTTATGGTCGGCCTCAACCAGAAAAAAGTGAAATTCGGGCCGGTCACCAAGGTAGCCGCCATCGTCAACTTTTACGGCATTACCGATGTGCAAGATCAGCTCGAAGGCGAGCACATGCGCAAGTACGCTGTCGATTGGGTACCGGAATCCCTACCGGATCGCCAGGAACTGTCTCGGCGGCTTTCTCCCATCGCCTGGGTCCGCAAAAAGGCTCCACCCACAATTACGATCCACGGCGACGCCGATGAAGTTGTCCCTTACGAGCAAGGCGTCGACATCACCAAAGAACTTCGCAATACTGGAGCCGACGCCGAGCTTTTGCCGATCCATCAGGGCGGTCATGGTAACTTCCCACCGCAACAGCTCGCCGAGATTTATGCGCAGATTTTCGACTTCCTGGGAAAACGAAAGATCCTTTAAATGACCCGCCGTCAATTTTCCGCCATGCCACTTCTATCTTCCGCATTCGCCGCCCCCAACGACATTCAGCTTGGGATCGATCTCTTCAGCGTCCGCAGCCAAGGATGGACGGCGTTTGAACATCTCGACTATGCCGCGAAGTTCGGTGCCAAAGTGGTCCACTTCTCCGAGATTCGCTTCCTTGGTTCGCTCGAGGACGAGCACGTCAAGAAAGTCGCAGCACACGCCAAAAGGCTGGGCATCACTCTCGAGATCGGCATGCGATCCATCTGCCCCACTTCCACTACCTTTGACCCCAAACAAGGCACGGCAGAGGATCAACTCAAGCGTGTTATCCATGCGGCACATCTGGCAGATTCCCGCCTGGTCCGCTGCTTTCTCGGCTCGATGGCAGACCGCCAGGGCTCAATTCCTCTCGAGGGCCATATCGAAAACACGGCAAAGACCCTGCGCGCCTGCCGCTCGTTCGCCCAGGATCACAACATCAAAGTTGCCGTCGAGAATCACGCTGGCGACATGCAAGCCCGTGAGCTGAAGGGCTTGATTGAGCTGGCCGGTAAAGATTTCGTCGGTGCTGTCATCGATAGTGGGAACCCCGTCTGGGCGCTCGAAGACCCGCACCTCACGCTCGAGATCCTCGCACCGTATATCCTCACCAGCCATGTTCGCGATTCCTACCTCTGGAAGACGCCTCAGGGCATTGCGGTGCAGTGGACGCGCATGGGAGAAGGCAATGTGGACATCGCCTCCTGGGTTCGCCGTTATCGGGAACTCTGCCCCGGCAAAGCGCTCTCGATGGAGATCATCGTAATTGGTGCCCGCACCTTCCAGGTTTTTGATCAAAAGTTTTGGGAGGCCTACCGCAACACCCCGGCCTGGGAGTTTTCCCGCTTCCTCGCCATGGCTGAAAAAGGTACCCCTCAAACCGACCCGCCCAAGCTCGAAAAAGACGCTTCCCTCACAAAAGAGCGACGTGATCTGGAATTGAGCATCGAATTTACTAAGAAACTCCTCGCATGAAATCTATCCTCTTTTTTGCCACTCTCACGCTGTCCGCAGCGATCATCCCTGATGTGCGCTCCTTGCTGAATAAGCAGGATTTCGCAGCTGCAGAGAAACTCATCGACACCCAGCGCGCAGGTGGCACTTGGACCCCAGAGCTCATCGAGGCCCATTCCTGGCTGGGCCGTGGGGCGCTCGCTGCCAAGCAGTACGATAAAGCCCTCGCCTACTCTGCAGAGACCCGCAAGCTGGCCCTCGCCGCACTCAAGACCCGCAAGCTGGATGACGAGAAGCGCCTCCCGATCGGCCTCGGTGCTTCGATCGAAGTCGAAGGGCAGGCTCTGGCCGCGAAGGGTCAATTGAGCGAGGCAATCAGCTTTCTCAACAAAGAACGGAAAACCTGGTACGCGACCTCGATCCGTACCCGCATCCAGAAGAACATCAATCTGCTGTCATTGGTCGGCAAGCGTGCCCCGGCCCTGGAAATTACCGACTCCGTAGGCCCACTCAAGCCACCTACACTCGCCAGCCTCAAGGGCAAAACGGTGCTGCTTTTCTTCTGGGCTCATTGGTGCGGTGATTGCAAAGCCCAGGCACCGGTTGTCGCCGCCCTGCAGGCAAAGTACGGAGCGAAAGGCCTGGTTGTTGTCGGCCCTACCCAACATTATGGCTATGTCGCTGGCGGCGAAGACGCCACACCCGCCGCAGAAAAGACCTACATTGCGTCGGTTTATGACAAGTTCTACGCCAGCATCCCCAATATGGCTGCCCCGCTTAGTGAGGAGAACTTTCGCACTTACGGCTCTTCCACTTCACCCACCCTGGTGCTTGTCGACAAGACTGGCATTGTGCGCCTTTACAACCCAGGGAAAATGACGGCAGAAGAACTGACCGCCAAGATCGAGCCGCTCCTCTAAACAATCGTGAGCAGCGTCGCGTCGTTATTCCCCTTCGTAAGGGAATCGCCGCACTGCCTGCATGCACTCTGACAACGCCTTGAGAATCGACCCGCCCCAGCCGCAAGGTGTGAATGCCAGCGTTTTCTGATTTGTCTGCTTGTCAGCAACGGCGAAAAATTTCATCGTCGGTTCCGAAGGAGAAACGTATTCCTTCACCGTGATCACAAACTCAATCTCACGGCCGTCCTGCACCTTCACCATCGAATAATGATGAAGCTGTGCAAACTTCTCTGCCTTCTCCGCATGCGCAAACTGCCATTCGCTCAAGGTCAATCTCCTAAAAATTCAAATGAGAGGAAAGTATATCGCACCGCTTAGACGTAATCGTCCGCAGGTGCTTCTCCCAGGTCTTCTGCCAGATTCCCGAACTTCGTAAACTTGTGCAGAAATGCCAGATCCACCTTCCCGATCGGCCCGTTACGCTGCTTGGAAATAATCAATTCTGCACGCCCTTTGAGGTCTTCACGATCCGGCTTGTAGACTTCTTCACGAAACAGGAAGCACACCATGTCGGCGTCCTGCTCAATCGAACCCGATTCGCGCAAATCGCTCAATTGCGGTCGATGGTCGCCGGGGCGCGTTTCCGGGGCACGGCTCAACTGGCTGAGCGCCACAATCGGCACTCGCAATTCCTTGCTGAGCAATTTCATGCCGCGAGAAATGGAGCTGACTTCCTGCGTACGGCTGTCATGGCTGCCCCGCGCCTGCATCAGTTGCAGGTAATCGATGATCACCAGGCCTAAGCCACGCTCGGCCTGCACTCGGCGCAACTTCGCGTGAATATCCATCATGTTGATGCCCGGCGAATCGTCAAGGTACAGCGGGGCATCCATCAGGTCCGTTGCCGCTACTGCCAACTGCCGCCGCTCGTCATCGTTCAAAAATCCGGTTCGGAAGCGGTGCTGGTCCACGCGCGCCGCAGCGCAAATCATACGGGTGAGCAGACTCTCTTTCGACATTTCGAGCGAAAACACCGCCACCGGCTTTTCTACCCTTGGGCCGCAAACATGCTGTGCAATATTCAGGGCAAACGCCGTCTTGCCCATGGCGGGCCGGGCCGCAATGATGATCAGCTCGCCTTCGCGAAACCCACCCGTCATCTCGTCAAACTTGGTAAACCCGGTCGAAACGCCTTTGATCCGGCTCGACGGATCGAGAAACTGGTCGAGGCCAATCTCATCAATAATCTCGGACGGCTTGGAAAGCGTATTCTTGGCCTTGGCCGCGCCGATATTGAGAAACGATTCCTCTGCCTCGGCAAGAATATGGTCAGCCTCATCCACTCCGAGGAAGGCCTTATCCATCACGCTCTGCGCCGTAAAGATCACCTTGCGCAGCGTCGCTTTTTCTTTGACGATCTTGACGTACCCAAATACGTTGAGGGACTGCGGGATTCCTTCGTCCAAGCTCATCAGGTAGCTCAAGCCACCAGCGCTTTCGAGCTCTGAATGCCGCATCAATTCATTGGCCAGAGCCACGCGGTCAATCCGCTCCCCACGCTCAGCCAACACACTCATTCGCTGAAAGATCCGCCGGTGCGATTCCAGACTAAAATCCTCAGGCAGCAGTTCCCCGCCCACCATTGGAAAACACTCCGGGTCTACCAGCACAGCACCCAGTGTCAGGCGCTCTGCTTCCAGATTTGCCGGCAAACCTTTCTGAAAGGCGATGTCTTGTACGTTCATTCCCTAAACAGATAGTATGGCGCTCATCGGCCTGTGGAGAGTCTGTGAATATCTCGTGATTTTTGTGTGGATGAACGAAATCACAATTGTTCAAAGCCCTGAAGCCGCACCCCTCCATTGGCTTTCCCACAAGAGCGATGCTATGCTTCTTGTGGGAATCCCAACGGAGACACGTCATGAAAGATAAGCTCGACGTTCAGCAGGGCACATTAGCCCTTATGGTCTTGAAGACTCTGGAAATTCTTGGCCCCCTGCACGGCTACGGTGTTTCCCGCCGCATCGGTCAAATCAGCGGCGGCCTTCTTGAGGTCAATCAAGGCACACTCTACCCAGTGCTGCTCCGCCTGGAACAAGAGGGTGCCATTTCTTCGGAATGGGGAGTCTCAGACAACAACCGAAAAGCCCGCTTTTACAGCCTGACGCGTTCCGGGCGCAAGCAACTTCTCGAAGAGGCCCGTCAATGGGAGCAAACCACTTCGATCATCCATCGCTTCTTTGCCGTGAAAGCCGAGGACCTCGCATGAGGAATCTCAGAAAGCTATTCTTCCGCTGTCTCGGCTTCTTCACCAAGAAGCGCGATGCCGCCCGCCTCCAGCAAGAGGTCGCCCATTACTTGGAGATGGCCACCGAAGACTACATCAAGTCCGGCCACACCCCAGAGCAAGCCCGCCGTCAGGCATCGCTCGATTTCGGCAGCCTGGAATCGATCAAAGAAGACTGGCGAGATCAATCGACAATCCCCTGGCTTGAAAACCTCTGGCGAGATATCCGCCACGGCTCACGCTCCCTGTGGAAGGCCCCTGCCTTCAGCGCCTTCACTGTACTTGGGTACGCCATCGGAATCGGTGCGGCCACGCTAACCTTCACGGTCTTCGACCACGTGCTGCTGCGTCCTTTTTCATTCGAGCAGCCAGATCGCCTCTTGAGTCTTTACGGACATAGCGCCAGGCACGCATCGATGCATATGCTTTCCTTGCCAGACTTTCGTGAAATCAGCGCATTGGCAGACACCTTCTCGAGCAGTGGTGCCATGCTCCCGGCCCAGTTCGACACTACCGGAGGCCCCTATCCAGAGCGCTTTCTCGGTCGCATCGCCACCAGGGACTTCCTGCCCACACTTGGCATCCAGCCCATTCTTGGCCGCCCGTTTTCAAAGGGCGACTACAATGCGATTCTCCTCTCTCACGCCACCTGGGTTTCTCGCTTCGGCTCTGACCCCAATGCGCTGGGGCAAAAGCTCTCCCTGCGCTGGAACAATCAGGATGCAAAATCCTACACCGTAATCGGCGTCTTGCCATCCTCCATCGACGCGGCCTTTCCAAGACACGCTGAGCTGTGGGTCCAACTGGATGAAACCCTGCCTGAGGTCTCCAGTCGCAGCATGGGCGCCTTCGAAGTTGTGGTTCGGATGCGCGATGGCATTTCGATCCATCGCGCCAAAGCAGCCCTCGCAAGCTACTCCAAAGTGAATCCAGACCTCGATTCCATCTTCGCCGCACCCCTTCATGAACAACTCACGAAAGCCCCCGCCGAGCTCTTCCCGGCGATCATGGCCGCAGTTGCATTCCTGCTTGCCTTGGCCTGCACCAACATCGCCAGTCTCACTCTCGTACGAGGCCATGCCAGACTGCGCGAGTTGAAGGTGCGCACCTCCCTGGGTGCCAGTCGCTCACACCTGATCCGTCAATTGCTCACTGAATCCACGCTGCTCGCTCTGGTCGGCGGCTGTCTGGGCACTGCCCTGGCGGCCTCATTACTGCAAGTAGCGCGCGCCTTGATCCCTGTCGGCTTCCTCCGTGCCGACTTGATCACCATCGATTCCAGAATCCTCCTCACCGCAGCGGCGTTTACGCTCTTGACCGGCATCGTCACTGGACTCTGGCCCGCACTCCGGCTATCCACCCTTACCTTCACGGGGCGTTCTCGCTCCACCCACTTCCTCGTCGTCGCAGAAGTCGCCATCAGTCTGGTGCTTCTGTCGGCCGCGTCCCTGACGCTACACAGCCTTTACCGCATCCTGTCGGTCAACATTGGCTTCAATGCTTCCCATCTCATCGCCATGCAAACTTCGCTGCCGCGCCCGCACTACGCCGACCCCAACCGACGCGCTCAGGCCATCCAGCAGATTCTCCATGCCGTGAACACGACCCCAGGGTTGAGCTCCGCAGCAGTCTCTGACTTCCGCCCCCTCGGCAATACCATGAATGTCGCGATGCAAAGCCAGTCGGCTCCCGTCCAGAAGGCCACCACCGAATCGATTGCTGGCAAATACTTTCAGACCCTTGGGATCCCGTTGTTGGCCGGTCGAGACTTTGACCAACGCGACTCGCCCACGAGCCCCAAAGTAGCCATCCTCAGTCGCAGCGCAGCCGAACTCCTGTGGCCTTCCGGCCAGGCCCTTGGTAAAGAGTTTCAGACGGTAGGGCACAACGCAGCCAAGTATCTCGTCGTTGGAATCGCCGACGAAGTACGCCGCCATGGCCCGCTGCGGGAAGCCAAACCCCACTTCTACACTTCCACCAACCAGCAACCGCCCTATCTCGTCGAAATCATCGTTCGCACTCGACCCGGTGTCGAAGCAGCCTCACTGCTCCAACCGATTCGAAAATCCGCCGCCTCCGTCAACAGTGCGCTGGGAATCCACGAAGCGGTGGTCCTTGAGGAATCCATTCGTGAACTCCTCAACCGTCCCCGTTGGATCGCGGCCCTACTTGGCAGCTTCGGGCTACTCGCTCTCCTGCTCACCGCGCTTGGAATCTACGGTTCTACCAGCAATTGGGTGGGCCAGAGGCGATTCGAAATCGGCGTTCGCATGGCAGTAGGTGCCACACAATCGCAGATCAGAAACCACTTCCTCGGGCGCGGCCTGGCCTATGCCCTCTTCGGCATGGGCATCGGAGCGCTAGGGATCTACTCGCTTTCCCGCTTTCTCGCAGGCATGCTCTATGGGCTCAAGCCACTGGACCCGATCAGCAACCTCACCGCCGCCCTGCTCTTGCTGCTTGTCGCGCTGGCGGCAAACTACTTCCCGGCTCGTCAGGCCGCACGGATGGATCCCTCGAGCGCCCTTCGGGCTGAAGCTACTTCAGACTGATATTGTGAACATCGAGCGTTGACCCAACCGCCTGCTCCAAGCGGGCAATGGCTTTATTGAAGTCGAGCCGGGCGACCAGGCTACGCCGTTGCGAATCAGCAAATTCATTCTGCCGCGTCAGCACCAGAAAGTTCGTACTCTCGCCCGTCTCAAACAGACGCTGTTCGCTATCCAGCTTTTCTTTCGCGGCCTTCACGCTCGCTGCTGCCGCGACGATCCGCTGCTCGGCGGTGCGTAAGGCCTGCAGTGCATTCCGCACCTCAGCTTCAATCAACTGCTCGGTTCGCGCCCTCTGCAATTCGAGCGTCCGCTCCGTGAGTTTCGTCTGGGCTAAGCCTTCATGAGCAGCGCGGTTCCTCACCGTCCAGTCAATCTGCAATCCAGCTTGCCAGCCAGAAAAGTCCTGTCCGAACAATCGATTCAGCGCCGTGCCATATCCACCGACAAACGCAGGGGGCACGAGTAGACCAGCTTGACCACCGAAGAAGGGGTTCGTTGCTGTGTTGCGCGCGCCAGCCAGGCCCGCCATCGTGTAGCCGGCCACCAGGTTCGCTCCCGGCAACAACTGGTTCTTTGCCAGGTCCTTGTTGTACTCATTGGCTTCGAGCCGCAAACGCAGGTTCTTCAACTCAGGTCGCCGCGACACTGCCCCTTGAATGACAGCCTTCAAATCATCGACTGCGGGCGGGGCCATGCTCTTCTCTTCCACTGGCACCACTTCGTCGTTCCAGATGGTTTGATCTCTCCCGCCAGCCAGCAGGTTCTTCAAGTTATTCTCGATCTCGGTCAACAATCCAACACTGGAATAATAGGTATCCTGTCGGCGCTCGAGCTCTGCCAGCGCCGCAGACAACTCCACAGGGGCCAGCGTACCTGCCTCGATCTGCCGCTTCGATCGCTCATACTGATCCTTGGCCAGATCGACACTCTGCTTCTTCACTTCAATATCCTGTCGCGCGGCTACCAGGTCCCAATAGGCCTGCGTCACCACAGTCACGACCGAGATCACTCGCTGCTCATAGTCGGCTTCGCTGATGTCCACCTGCTTACGCCGCAGCCGCAACTGATTGCGGTCGTTATCAATCTTTCGGCCTCGCAAAAACGGCTGCGTAACCGTCAGGTTCAACGTCGACTGCACAAATGGATTCAGACCACTGAATGGATTGCTGGTACTGAGTCTTCCGTTGTTAAATGACGCATCGAGGCGCGTACCTTCCCAGGGCATCCGCTGGGTGAACGTAAAGTTGTTGCTGAAGTTGCGGTCAATCAACTTGCCATCCGCAGCCTGCAGGGGGCTTGAAGTAGGCGTCACGTTATAGGACATGTTGGGCCGGTAGCCAAGCACCGGGTCCCAGGTGCCAAAGGTTTGCCGGTACTGGCTTCGGCTCAGCACCGTATTGGTCTTCTCAATTTGTAAATCGAGATTATTGCCGAGTGCCATCTCAATGGCATCCTTCAACATCATGCGTTTCTGTGTGCCGCCAACGCCAACACGCGCCGGCCCTTCGGCACCGAAGGCGACCATGCCAAACAGCATCATCCCAAGCAAGCCTGCAAAGGCCTCCTTCAGGCTGCGCCGCTTAAACAAGCCACCGATCTTTCGAAACACATGCCAGTTCGACATGTCATCGAACAGCGAGTAGACCACCGGAGTCACCAGCAAACTTAAGAGCAGACACATGGTCTGGCCACCAATCACAACAATGGCCACCGTGCGCCGCGTACCCGAACCCGCGCCGCCACCAAATGCCAGCGGAAGCATGCCAGCCACCAGCGCGGCCGTCGTCATCAGAATCGGACGCAACCGGTCTTCGCAACCCTTGAGGATTGCCTCCATCCGGTCGTGACCTTCTTCTCGCAGCCGCTTGATGTGATCTACCTGCAGAATTGAGTTCTTTTTCACAATGCCGAAGAGCACAAGAATTCCCACTGACGTGTAGATGATGTTGTAGTTCTCTCCCGCAATCTTCAAACTCAACAGGGCAAAAGGAACGCTCAACGGCAAACTCAGCAAAATCGTGATGGGGTCGAGGAAGCTCTCAAACTGCGCGGCCAGAATCATGTACATAAACACGAAACAAAGTACGAAGGCCGCCACAAAGTTTACGGCTGCCTTGCCAAACTCCTTCGACCTTCCGACGGTCCCCGTCGCATACTGCGGCGGCATGTTCAGATCGGCCACAATCTTCTGCGTGGCATCAATTGCCTCAGACAATGAACCACCTTTGGCGATGTTGGCCTGAATCAAGATCTGCCGCTGCCGGTTGTAGCGGTCAATGGCTGAGGGCCCCGTCGCATCGCGCAGACTTGCCACATTCGACACTGGCACGTTGCCGAGCGTCGTCGAAGGCACAAACAAGCGGTTCAAGGCTTGCGGAGAAGTTCGAAACGCCTTATCCACCCGCAACTGCACATCGTAGCGGTCATCTCCTTCGCGGTAGGTGGTTGCCTGGTCGTCTCCTGCCACCAGCGTTCTGAGGGCACTGGCGATGCTGTTGACGTTCACATTCAAATCGGCCGCCTTGTCGCGATTGATCTCCACACGCAACTCCGGCTTGCCGGGCTCGTAGGAAGTATCGATGTCAGCCACACCCGGCACTTCATTTAGCTTGGCCATAATCGCCTTCGAGTACTTCTCAAGCTGTACCAGGTCTGGGCCCTGAATATAGAACTGATAGTCGCGATCACTGGCACCGCCCGAGATCAAAGCCGGCAATTGAACGCCCACCACCAGATCTTTCGAGATATTGCCAATCAATCCGCGCGCCTGCTCCATCAACTGTTGCTGCGAAAGTGTCCGTTCTTCGGGTTGCACCAACTGCACAATAATACTGCCGCGATCCACACGCTTCTGAATGTCAGCACCCACTGTCGTCAGCAAATACTTCAGGCCCGGCAACTGCTTCAGCTTCGCCTCCACCTGATTCATCGCCTGCTCGGTGCCATCGAGCGAAGATCCCGGCGGTGTCCTCACCGTCACTTCAAAGTAGCTCTGGTCATCCACCGGCAAAAAGTCTTTGCCCATGCTGCTGAACAGAGGCCCCGTAGTATAAACAACCACAAGCGAAATCACCACAATCACCCAGCGGTGCTTCATACTCCAGACGAGCATCGCCATATAAGGCTGCGAAACCACACGGAAGAGCAGGCCGCTCTTGGTGCCTTCATGTTTCTTCTTGGGGTCTGTCTTGAGAAACTTCGCCGACAGCGCCGGTGTCAGCGTAAAGCTCACCAGCAAGCTCACCATAATGGCAAACGCCGCCGTAAAGCCAAAGCTCGACATAAACCGTCCCACAATGCCGCTCATCAACGCCACCGGCATAAACACAACTGCCAGGCTCAGCGTCGTCGCCAGCACTGCCAGGCCAATCTCTCTCGTTCCTTCAATCGCTGCCTGTACCGGGTCCATCCCCTTCTCTTCCTGGAAGCGGAAGATGTTCTCCAGCACAACGATTGCGTCATCAATGACGATGCCCACCATCAACACCAGCGCCAGCATCGAGATCTGGTTCAGCGTAAAGCCCATGATGTTCATCAGCGTGTAGGTTGAGATGATCGAGGTCGGAATCGCCAGCGCCGCAATTAACGTTGCCCTCCAACTCCGGATGAACAACAGCACAATGATTGCTGCAAAAATGCCGCCTTCGATCAAGTGCGCCTGCACCGCCTCAAAGGCTCCCTGGATAAAGAAACTCTGATCGCGCGAATAATCGATCTTCAAGTCTTTGGGAATCAACCCCGACTGCTGCAACGACCCGATCCGCTCCTTCAATACCGCAATGACATCCAGCGTATTCGTGCCCGCCTGCTTACGCACTTCCATCACCACGGCAGCTACGCCATTGATCCGCGCATAAGACCGCGGCTCTTCCACGCCATCCACTACCTTGCCCACATCCCGAATCCGAATCGGTGCCCCGTTCAGGCTACCGATCGTGATCTCGGCAAAATCCTCCGGCTTCAACAATCGACCCAGCGTTCGTAAACTCACTTCTCGCGAACCCTGGTCCAGGCGCCCACCTGGAATCTCCACATTTTGTGCGGCCAGCGCTCCGCGAATCTGGTCAATATTCAGGTTGTAGCTGTACAGCTTCTCTCCGTCCAGCACCACCTGGATCTGCCTCGCCCGATCGCCCACAAACCGCACTTCACCCACGCCATTCAAACTCTCAATATTCTTCTTGATCAGGTCATCCACCAGCTTCGTCGTTTCGCGAATTTCCCTCGAAGAGCTCACGACGATACTAATGACGGGAGACGCATCGGTGGCCACCTTCTGAATCACCGGTTGCTTGGCATCCTTCGGCAACTGGTTCAGTACCTGGTTCACCTTGTCGCGCACTTCCTGCGCCGCCACATCCCCGTCCTTGTCCAAACTGAACTGGATCGAAACCAGCGAGTTACCTTCGCTGGAGCTCGAACGCAATTCATCAATTCCGGAAATCGTATTGACGGCTTCTTCAATCCGCTTGCTGACCTGGCTCTCCACTTCTTCCGGTGCTGCTCCAGGCAAGACGGTGCGAATGGTCACAAAGGGAAATTCGACTTTCGGGAAAAAGTCGACGCCAAGCCGTCGGTAGCTGTCGATCCCCAACACCACCAACGCCATGATCAACATCGTCGCGAAGACGGGTCGTTTGATACAGATCTCTGCCAGTTTTTGCATCGTTTACTCCTAGAGCGTCTTCACCGCAGCCCCATTGATCAGGTTCAACAGGTTACTCACCGCAATCGCTTCGCCGGCCTGGATCGATCCCGCCGGGGCTTCTTTCCATCCATCCACTTCCGCTCCAGGGGCAATACGCACCTCTACGGCTTTTCCATTTCGAATCACATAGACTTTCGTCAATCCCGCTACCGAGTAAACAGCTGCGGACGGCACCATCACCACCGCGTCAGACTTGCGAGTCACCAGCTTCACCTGCACAAAACTCCCGGGCCGCAATCGCGCGTCGCTAGCCGGAATCTTCGACTCCGCCACCAGCGTCCGGTTCTTGGAATCAAAGGTGGGGTTCAGTTTCTGGATCACCGCGCTAAATTCCTTGCCTGGCGCGGCATCCGTCGTAAAGGTCACGACACTCCCAGCTTGAATGAGCGCCGAGTAGTTCTCTGGCACCTCTACCCGCAATCGCAGCGGGCTGGTCTTTACCAGTGTTGCCACGGGCGTGTTGTCCTTGATGTACTGCCCCGGGCTGATCAGCTTCGCACTGATGCCACCATCAAAGGGCGCACGGATCACGGTGTCTGCCAGCCGCTTGCCCGCAATCTCGAGGTCTGCCTTTTGCGCCCGCAACTGCGCAATCAATCCGTTCATCTCATCGCGCGTGGCATCGATCAGCGCTTGCCGCGCCTGCAGCGTCTTCTGCAGTTCCACCGACCGCTCCTTCGAGATGTCTCCACTCTGCACCAGCTTTGCCGCCGACTCATACTTCGACTTCGCGTCGTCATAGTTGGCTTGGGCCTGCCGCATCGCCGCCGTCGAGGTCGGGTACGGGTCATCGGGAGTCTTCATGCCCAGCCGCGCCGACAACTGCCCCACATTGGCCTTCGCCCTTTCCAATTGCCATTCCGACTCGCGTCGATCCAGTTCGGCAATCACATCCCCTTTTTTCACCAGTTGGCCAAAGTCCACCTTGAAACTCGATACCCGTCCCGGAATCTCGAAGCTTAGGTTGACCGACTCATCCGCTTCGAGCGTCCCAGTCACATCAATCGACTTGTCCAGCGTTCGGGCAATCGCCGGCTGCACTCGCACGGAAATGGCCTCGGGCACCACCGGCCCTGCCGCCTTCTTGACTTCTTCTTTCTTGCCACACCCGGCAAGCATCATCACCATCAAAAACGAAAAAACAGAAAATTTCATGACTTCGTCTCTTTCACTCCATTCAAGAAAAGCTGCACACAAAGATTCACCATTTCCTGGCGATCTACCTGCTGGCAAATCGAGGAACGGAACAGGATCGTCGACTGGCAATACTGGCCAATCATTCCGCAGAAAGCGAGTGCGGCGGCCAACGGATTGACCGGCAAGAACGCGCCAGCCGCGACACGCTTGCCGATATAGCCCTCAATAATTTCAATGAAGGGCTTGGCTTGCTTGTCGTGGAATTCCTCCATCAGCTCATGCCCTTCGAGGTTCGAAAACAGCTTCAGCCGGATCAACTCCGGCTTCGCTTCATGCCACAAAATCATCGCGTGAGCCAGGTGCCGGAAGAATTCTTCGTCATTTTCCTGCTCCGCCATCCGCGCCAAACCCTCCAGGGCATCTTCATAATGCTGGTCTTTGGAGGCGGCGATAATCGCCGTGTAGAGTTCTTTTTTGCTGGGAAAGTGTTGATATAAAACAGGTTCACTCACCCCAACACTCAACGCGAGCTCTCGCGTCGTCACCCCGCGAAACCCTCTTTCCGAAAAAAGACGGATCGCGGAACTCAGAATGGCGGTGCGGCGGTCTTGGCTGCTCAGCCTTTGTGTCGTGGACATCGATTAGTACCTACTAACTTAGTAGACACTAACCACGCGCGAAAAGATTCAAAATGGGCTCAAACGGCGCTCAAATTTGCAACTTCGATGGGGACACTTCGCCCACAACACCCCTCGCACCGGCTTTTCCACCAGATACGACCCCGAACAATCTGGACAGCGCTCCCCGATGGGCCGATATGTGGAACTAAACGTGCAGCGGGGATACTCCGAGCAGCCGTAAAAAGGCTTCTGCTCCCGTGAGTGTTTCAAAACGATCTTTCCGCTCTCACAGCGCGGGCAATCGATAGGGTCAATGGACATGTCCACATTCCGTTGTACACTTTTCGATAGCCGGGTGGATGCGGAAGATGTGTGGGTAACCCGGACGGCAAAATACTGAGGAACGGTTTTAACAGCAGAATGGCATCGAAGTCACTGGTCATCGTCGAGTCTCCGACTAAAGCGAAAACAATCACGAAATTTCTCGGAAAGGATTTTGTGGTTCGCGCGTCGATGGGGCACGTTCGTGACCTTCCGGAGAACGCGTCTGAAGTCCCGGCCAAGCTGAAAAAAGAGCCCTGGGCCCGCCTCGGTGTTAACATCAACGAGAATTTCGAGCCGATCTACGTCGTTCCCAAAGGCAAAAAAGATCAAGTCAAAGAACTTCAAGACCTTTTGAAGAATTCTGACATCCTCTACCTCGCAACTGACGAAGACCGCGAAGGAGAGTCCATTTCCTGGCATCTCCGTGAAGTACTCAAACCGAAAGTTCCCACGCGCCGCCTCGTCTTCCACGAAATTACAAAAGACGCCATCATGCACTCGCTTGAGAACGCGCGTGAGATTGATGAAGACCTGGTCCGTGCGCAGGAAACCCGCCGCATCATCGACCGTCTCTTTGGCTACGAAGTCAGCCCCCTGCTCTGGAAAAAAATGGCCCCAGGCCTTAGCGCCGGTCGTGTGCAAAGCGTTGCCGTACGTTTGTTGGTGGAGCGGGAACGAGCCCGCATCCGCTTCCGTTCGGCCGACTACTGGTCGGTCAAGGCCAAACTTTCCAAGCCCGGCAGTGAACCCAGCTTCGAGGCCGAGCTCTATCAACTCGGTGGCAAACGCGTTGCCACCAGCAAAGACTTCAACCCCGACACCGGCAAGCTGGACGAAACACAATCCCTCGTTCTGCTCGACAAAGCAGGTGCCGAACGGATCGTCGGCTTGCTGAATGCTGGTCCCGTCACTGTGCGCAGTGTGGAAGAAAAGCCTTTCGTCCAGCGTCCGGCCGCCCCCTTCGTCACCTCCAGCCTGCAGATGGAATCCAACTCCAAGCTCCGCTTCTCGGCCAAGCGCACCATGCAGGTCGCCCAGCAGCTTTACGAAAACGGCTACATCACCTACATGCGTACCGATTCGACTTCACTGTCTGAAGAAGCGATTCGCGCCGCCCGCCACCTCATTGAATCTGAGTACGGCAAAGACTACCTCTCGCCTTCAGTCCGCACCTACGAGACCAAGGTGAAAAACGCCCAGGAAGCGCACGAAGCCATCCGCCCTGCCGGCGATCGCTTTACCTCGCCAGACATCGTCCAGGCCACTCTGGGGCAAGAAGCCTACCGCCTCTACGATCTGATCTACAAGCGCACCGTAGCCTGCCAGATGGCAGACGCCCGTGGCACCAATACCAGTGTTCTCGTAGAGGCCGGCGACGCCACCCTCCGCGCTAGCGGCAAAACCATCGCCTTCGCCGGGTTTCTGAAGGCTTACCACGAAGAAGAAGATGACGAAAACGGCAACAACGGCAACGAGCAGGATCGTGTTCTCCCCTCCTTGGCCGCTGCCGACGCCCTGACAACTCTCAAGGCCGACCCACTTGATCGTTCCACCCAGCCGCCCAACCGGTTTACGGAAGGCTCGCTCATTAAAGAACTGGAGAAACTCGGCATTGGCCGCCCCTCTACCTGGGCCTCCATCGTTGAACTCGTGCTGAATCGCAGCTACGCCTTCAAAAAAGGCACAGCATTGGTGCCCACCTTCACCGCTATGGGTGTCGTGGGGCTTTTGGAACAGCACTTCACCAACTTCCTCGACTACAAGTACACCGCCTCGCTCGAAGACGACCTCGACTCGATTTCGCGCGGCGAAAATACTTCGACCAAGTACCTGAGCAAGTTCTACTTCGGCGACGGCCTACCCGGCCTCAAAGAACTGGTTTCAACAGGCGAAAAAGAAATCGACCCCCGCATTATCAATGGCCTTCCCCTCGGCGAGTGGGAAGACAAAAAGGTCGAAGTTCGCATTGGCCGCTACGGCCCCTTCATCAGCGATGGCGAGCGCCGCGCTAGTGTAGCCGACGAGATGCCGCCCGATGAGCTCACCTTACCCAAGGCGCTTGAGATGCTCGAAGCCGCCAGCAAAGAGCCCGAGAGCCTCGGCCTGCATTCGGAATTCGGCATGCCCGTTTTCCTCAAAGTCGGTCGTTACGGCCCCTATGTCCAACTCGGTGACGGCCGCGATGGCGCCAAGCCCAAAATGGCCTCGCTGGTTCAGGGCACTGACCTCAAGGACGTCGATCTCGAACACGCCTCCAAGCTCCTGGCCTTACCCAAAACCCTGGGAGCCCATCCGGAAACGGGAGAAAAAGTCATTGCGGCCAACGGTCGTTTTGGGCCTTATGTCCAATCTGGAACCGAAACCCGCAGCCTCCCGGCAGATCTTTCTCCCATTGATGTCACCCTCGAACAAGCCCTCGAGTTGATCGCACAGCCCAAGGCCCGCGGTCGTGGCGGCGTTCGCGGCCAGACCTCACTGAAAGACTTCGGCATCAACCCAGCCAATCAGAAAGCAGTCAAGCTGCTCAGCGGTCGCTACGGTGCCTATGTCACCGACGGCGAAGTGAACGCAACGATCCCCCGCGGTAGCGATCCCATGGCCATGACGAATGAGCAGGCCTATGAGCTCCTCGCCGGACGCGCCCAGCAGATCGCCGACGCTGGCGGGCCCGAAGCAGCCAAGAAGGCCGCAAAATCCCGTCGCACCACCGCCAAGAAGGCCACCAAAAAGAAAGCCGGCAAAAAAGCCGCCGCTACCGAAGAAGAGCCCGAAGAAGTCGAAGCCTGATCACCGGTCAGGAGTCGACTCTCTCCGGCTCGCCCTCGTCGGTATCGTCATATTCGACGCGGTTCGTATGGTTCTCTTGCTTTTCCTGCTCGCGCCGCCGGCGTAGTTCTTCGCGTTCTTCAATGCCGTCACTCATAGCTTCAGTCTAGTCAATGTACTGGATGGTGCGAAGTTGCCCCTTCGTTTGATCCCCAGTTGGCTTTCCGTAGCTGGCCTTCACCTTTTTCCGTTGATCTCCACAAGACAGCTCCAGCGGCTTCAGAACTTCTCCTGGCTGCATGACTTCACGGTTCACCCGGCTGACATCGCCAATCTCAAGCTCAAGCGCGTGCCCATCTTCCTGCTCAAAGCGCAGCAGCGGCGGGCTCCCCTCACATTGCACGTGTACCAAAATTCCGGTAAAGGCGATGCTGTCCATGACGCGCATCACCATTTCCGTTCCGCCAGCCTGCGTCAATTCAGCAGCGTCAGCCCGACGAATGACGGGCCGCGCCTCGCTGGCACTATCCCCAGCGATTTCGCCGAATCCCACCGTCTCGTTGGCATCCGCTCTTTCACGCATGGCCTTCATTTGCTGGGCCAGTACCAGTTCGCTACTCTCCTTGCGCCTGGCCGCCTCTTCGGCCCGCCCCAGAAACCCGCTCAGCCGTTCGCACTCCACCTTGTCAAAATCTGTCTTGGCAAACTCCTGCGCCCGCTGGGCACTCTTCCTGGCATACTCAACCCCGGTTAGCATGGCCTCCGCGTAAGCCAAGGCGCGAAAGAGCCGGCTCGCCTGCCCAGGGCCAATTTTCTTAAAAGCCCCACCCACTTCAAGAGCCTTTTGATGCGCGCCAACATACAAATACTGCTCGACCAATTGCAACTTCGCGTCCACCCAGGTGGGGTAAAGAGCCACTGCCTTCTCGAGATGGGCCACCGACGCCCCACCACGATCTCCCGCATACATCGCCGCACGCGCCGCATCATAGTACAACTTCGCACTCGTCGCTCCCAATTGAATCGCCTTCGCAAAATGCTCATTTGCCAGCTTCAGATTCCCCTCGCGCCACGCCAGGTAGGCCAGCGCTTCCTCGCTATGCCAGGAACCTTGCTCCAGCTTGCCAATCCGGACCCTGGCCGCCTCCGTCGCCTTCCCCTGATTGAGTTGCAACAACCCCAACATTGCATCTACCTCACTGCCTGCAATCCGCTCGGAGCTCCAATCCGCATCCGACCTTGTGCTCTTGAAGGGAATCAGCGACGCAAAAAATCGGTCATTGCGCTTCATATAGTTCTGCAAATCGAGATCCAGTTGCTTGGCATCCAGTTGCGCTCCGGCCAGTGCCTCTTTCCAATCCGCTCCACGAATCAGCTTCGAAAGCATCGGCGCGTAGACCTTCCGGTACTCCTGCTCCAGCATCAGCATGTGGGTCAGCCCCCAGGCTTCCGCATAAAACTGCGCCGTGTTCTTCCCGTTGTACTCAGGCGAATCATGCTTCACCTCAAAGAGCCGCGCCAGTGGAATCCACCCCGTCTGCACCGCATAGAAGTGCCCGGGAATCAAATCCCCCACCTGTACTTTTGCCCCTGCCGGCTTGAAGGTGGAATAGATTTCCGCCAGCCCCTCATTCAACCAGACCGGCACCGGCAGGCCCGCTTGCCTCACCATCAGATGCGTGTACTCATGGCAGACCAGGCGCTCCCAGCCCGGCAAATAGCCACTTAAAACGATCCAATCCCGATCAATTCCCCGCGTAAAGTAACCCGCTGCTTTTTCATGTGGGCGAAAGGGCTGATACTGCTTTTCGTTGCCAAACAGCACAATCCGGACAGGTGTGCCGGGCTCTGCCTGCGTCCCCCAATAACCCAGAAAGAACTCTCGCAACTGCTCAAAGTAAAGGGCAGTCTCTCGCGCCTTCTTCTCGCTTTGCGGCGTATAGACTTCGAAATTCGCCGTCTTGAGTCGAATCCACTTCTCCTCCGCCCAGCCCGTACCGAGGAAAGCAATCAGCAGCAGAATGGCGCGGAAATACAGCATATTGTTGCTTTATAACATGGCGCATTATCATCCCGGCTGCCTAGCGCACAGCAACAAATACGTTGATATCCAGAAATCGCCCCCGCTGCAAGGCCCCCTTCGGCAGAGTCCGCTCCCAAACGAAGCCATTGTTGGCAAAGGCCTTCTCGCTGCACACATTCCCAGCCATCACGTGCGCTTCAATCCGACGCAGCCCCAAGGTCTCAAAGCCCTCATCCATCACCCATCCAATGGCCTGACTGCCGTAGCCTTGCCCCTGAAACGCCCGCCCCAACCACACGCCAATTTCTCCGCTCTCCTGACTCAGGTTGAATTTCAGACGAATCGAACCAATCACGACATCTTCTTTGAGAATCGTGAAGGCTCGCACCAAGCCTTCTTCGTGCAATTGCTCACGCTCCGACAGGGCAGATTCCAACCCTTCTTCACTCGAAGGCCCATCCTCAACCAGCTTCTCGGCTACCCCCTGCAGCAAGGGGAACAAATCTTTGGCATCCCCAGCGCAAAGCGGACGTAGCGTGATCATCATTCAAGTCTAGTGCCACACCCGCATGTACGCCTTCCCGGGGAGTTGCCGGATCAGCCCTTCCAACTCCAGATCGAACAGAATCGAGATCAACTCCGACGTGCTGATCATCCCCCCCGAATTGAGTTTCACCAGCAACTCGTCAATCGTAAGCGGTGCATCCATCGGCAGCACCTGCAACACGCGATTTCTCAGTTGCGCCATCGGATGCTCAAATTCCCCTTCATCGCCCAGCAACCGCTGGCGTCCACGGGCACGCAGCTTCTGCCGCGTCTCCAACGGCAGATCACACAAGACATCACTTGGCTCCTGCACCAGTCGCGCACCCTGCCGGATCAGCAGGTTCGGCCCCCAACTCTGCTTCGAGGTAATATTCCCCGGCACAGCAAACACTTCTCGCCCCTGATCGAGAGCCAGCCGGGCCGTGATCGCCGACCCGGAATACTGCGCCCCTTCGACAATCATCACCCCATGGCTCAACCCACTCACAATGCGATTTCGCACTGGAAAATTCTGCGGATAGCCGGGCGTTCGCAGCGGATACTCACTCAAGATCAGCCCGTCGCGCGCCATCTGTGCTGCCAGATTCTTGTTCTCCGCCGGGTAAACAATATCCACCCCACAACCGAGAACCGCGATCGTCTTTCCCTCCACGGCCAGCGCCGCTTTGTGCGCCGAAGTATCAATCCCCCGCGCCATGCCGCTCACGATCGTGAGACCCGCTTCGCTCAACTCACGCGCAAAACGGTCCGCAACACTGCTCCCGTAGGGTGAAGGCCTCCGCGTCCCCACAATCGCAACCATGGGCTCTTCCAGCAGCTCCAATCGGCCTCTGGCAAAGAGCAGCGCCGGAGGATCATAGATCTGCTTAAGCTGTGTGGGATAGCGGTCATCAAAGTATGTGACCATCTCAGTCCCCGTCGCCCGCATCAGTCGCTGCTGCTCCAAAGCATCGTCCATTGCCGCACCAGCTTCGATGGATCGAGCGACGCCCATCGAAAGACCTGCTCCTTCTAAATCACGCGCCTCCAATTGGAAGATCGCCGACGGCGAGCCAAACTTCTCCAGAATGTCTACCGTCCGCCGGGCACCCAATTGCGGCGTCATTCGCAGCGCCAGCCACAAAAGCTCTTCCTGTTCCACCATCGTTGGCATATATGAATACTAGTTGCCCGCCCCCGCAGAACTTCTCATGCGATATTCGATTTATGGCCATGCAAGCTACTTACGATGACGCCAACCTGATCCTGCGTCTTTATGAAATCCGGCGCGAAGACAAAATGCGCGCCGCCCGCACCTGGTACGCCACAACCTTCCGCCCCAAATCGATGGACGAGTTCGCTCAACTCGCAGCACCAGGCACACCAGAAAACGCAAACATGCGACAAGTAGCCAGCTACTTTGAGATGGTTGCCAGCTTCATCACCTCTGGAGTCCTCAACAAGGACCTCTACTTCCAGTCTGGTGGGGAGCTCTTGCTGACTTACCTTCGCCTTCGACCCATCCTCAGCGAACTTCGTACCGCCTGGCTGAATCCTGATGCCTTCCGTAACCTGGAACTCGTCGGTGAAGATTTCCTGGCCTTCTACGACCAGAAAGGCCCGGGCGCAAAAGACGGCATTATCGCCCGCCTCTCCTAACCCAATGCGCCAGGAACCGGACTTCTTCGGAGAAGCCGAGCTTGACCTCGTCTACATTGCAAAAAAACTGCGGGAGGCTCTTCCCCTCGAAGAAGCCTTCACCGCGGCAGGCATCGACTACGCCGTCGAGCTCGACACCTACAGTGGGGGCTTGATCTTTCGCTCCGAACGCACCGGTGCCTTCTTCTACGTCCTTCCAGAAAAGGTTGAGGCCGCCAAGGAAATCCTTCGCGGCCTCAACCTCAAACCACACGAAATGTAGTTATTGAATTCCTGCGTCCTTCTTGGCGTTCTTCAACGGGAAGGTCACAATATTGCTCACCTGGAAGCTTTGAGCAATTGTCATCTGCATTCTCGGGCTGGTATCAAGATCGGTGTTGAGCTCCAAATGAACCTCATACAAACCGACCATGCCAACCATCAACCCGGCAAACAGAACGTTAGCGGTTTTGCCCCCGGCCAACGAAGAAACGAATTCACGTGGTTCATTGATCGGTGGGCCATTATATCCCTGGCCTGTAAACACTGAGTTGTTAGCAGCTTCGGGGAAAATGTCGCCCAGGCCAGTGGCGATCAGAACGAGGGTTTCTCCTGGCACGGCCGGATTCTCTTCCGTCACACGAGATCCTGCCACGTTGGCGCAGCACAATTCACTGTTGAAGGCCGTGAGAATGATGCCTGAGTCTGTATTCGTCTTCACCGAAATGGGCGTCCCGTTGCCATCAGGCCCCAGCTTTTTGGACCGCAAACGGATACGTGTGTAATAGCCGCTCGGGAAGGCTTCCGCTTCCGGGTCCCCGTTGCCTGCGTTGATTACCTCAATGAGTTTGTCACGCAGCGTGAAATTTGCCTTGGTAGGGTCAGAGGAGCTCACTTCACTCTCTAGAACCTTGTATGAGTACTCGCGACCGTTAATCGTAATAGTCGCCAGGTCATCCTTCTTTGCCGTACCGTCCAGCGAAATGGTCGCTGTGGCAGAACTGGAGTAGTGCGTCAAAATGCCAGGCCGAGGGTCAGTACCTTCTTCCGCAAAAATCCCAGGATTCTGCAGAATCACAGGAACTCCCACCGGGGCGCTATGGACAACCGTGCCATCCGACCTCACAGCCCGAACCCAGGCATTCGCGCCAGTCGTGTCTCGCAATTCGATCGGCACTTGTGCCGTAATTTGAGTCGGAGAAACAGATTGGATCGGTGAAGAAATCCCATCGAAAAACACTTCGACTCCAGCTAGCCCCCTGGGCCATTCCTTCGAGGTGATCGGGATCGATGCCGTCCTGTCCGTAAAGTTATCTCCAAAAATCGTCACAATCGTACCCGCCGCAATCTGGGCGGCATCCTGGCCACCAGCAAGATTGGCCGCTGCGGATTGGGCAAGCGTCTTGGGGGTCTCCCCTTCCTTGGCTGGAGCGACCTCGGCGGAAATCGCCACCGCATCGCCCGCAGACCCTGCCGTCCGGGCAGTCAACAACAGCACGAAAAAGTTGTTACGGATGACTGGTGTGGCAGATACATCCTTATTGCCACCGTTCTTCGTATTGATATCGTTGGCCAAGCTGTTGATCGCCGTCTCAAGCTTGCCATCTTTCGGGATCTTGTACGTATAGCTCGTATTGTCTTTGTTGTTCTCGTCGAAATTGATCTTGATCGTAATCGTCTCGTTCTCGGTTGCGGTGCCACCGAAATTGATGCTTCCCACGGCGAAGATTTCGCGGCTGGCCGCATTGCGTACGCCCGTGTCTTTAATCAATCGCGGGGCTGGCGTGTAGACGAGAACACGGCGGTTGTAAGGGTCCGCGATGTAGAGATTAGAACCATCCCAGGCCAGAGAAGTGGGAGTTCGAATCACGTCCGCAGCAGATACAAAGTTCGGGAAAGCTCCGTCACTGGTCAGGTTCAATGTGTCGGACCGCTGTCCCAGTACCGCGTCTGCCGGTGCTCCATTGGCCGTCGGAATGTTGTTGAACACCATCACACGGTCATTGCCGCCATCGGCAATAAACAAGCGGCGACCATCACTCAACGCAAAACGTGGAAAATTCATCGTTGCCGCGCAACGGCCCGGGAACGTGTCTTTCCCTTCACGGTCCTTGCCATTCGCTGCGCACAACTTCGTCGTATTGTTGGCGGTCGCACTCGTGAAATCCGGCTGGCCGATCACCAAGTCTGCCGGTGCCTGATTCGAAGTCGGAATCGTATTCCAGATCAAAACGCGATTGTGTCCGAGATCCGAGACAAAAAGCCGACGTCCATCGCTCGTCACCGACACCGGATTCAGCAAATTATTGTTCTTCGGGTCGAAGGTAGCCCTGGAAATGTCCACCTGGGGCACGCTGGTGAAATTCGGCTGGCCCAAAACGACATCAGCCGCTTGGTCATTAGTCGTTGGAATCCGGTTCCAGATCAGGACCCGGTGATTCTGCGTGTCGGCAACAAAAAGCCGCCCATCCTGAATCCACACACCCTGGGGCCCACGCAATGACTTGTTGTCTGTGGCAATCGGTCGCAACTTGTCGAGCGACTCTTGTCCAAGAACGATGTCGGCCGGCTGCCCGCTAAACGTCGGCAGATTACGCCAGATCAGAATCCGGTTAAAGTCAGTGTCGGCCACCGCGAGCACACGCCCATCCGAAGCCACGGCAGTCGCCAGTCTCATCGTGCTCGCCGCAACCCTCGACGGAAACATCTTGTCGGCCGACACTTCAAAGTTCGGTTGCCCCAACACAAGCGACGCTTTACCCACACAGGCCGGGCAGCGCGGGCCTTGCGGCGGCGGCTCGTCGGGCCTTGGCACAAAGCCGGTCAGATTGTCATAAACAACAATCCGGTGATTCGCAGGCGAAGCACCAATACGGCTGGAATCAGCAACATAGAGGCGGTTCCCCGCGACAGCAATGCCGCCGGCTGCGCCCAGTTGCAGATCACTGTTGCCAGGAAACTGGTCGGTAAACGTCTTTTGCCCGATAATCAGGCGGGCTGCTTGCCCGGTATAAAATTCCTGGGCCGTCGCAAGACACGCAAACAGGCACAGGCTTACTAGAAGCTGGTAAATCAACATTTTTCCTAAGGTTGGATCAGGTGAGACTAAACCTTCAGTATAGCCGTTTGTTCTACTGACGTGGAAGGGGACTTGTCGGTTGCACGATCGCACCCCAAGTCACCTGGTACGCCTCCAAATCTCCGTTCAAATCATGGCCGGCTCGCACTGACACTGGCTGTGTTCGATCTACGGACCCCGCCTTCACCTCAGCCCCATTGTTCAAGAAAATCGTATCGGGCCGCAAGCGAAAGCGCATTACCCCCTCCTGCTTGGTTTTTATTTCCAGAAATCCCTCTTGCACTTGCCGCACCACTCCGGTCACGTACACACTACCGCGCGGGGCAAAGCTCTCCGTGGACCGCCTCACTTCGCCCATCTTCCCCCTCCCCCCAAACCGCTTCTCCAGTCCAACCACATGAATCATCCGTGCAAAACACTTCCCCCCGGCCCCTTGCCGCTCCGTTACAAGTTCCAGAAAATCACCAACTTTCAGGTCCTTCAGTTGCAGCCTCTCCCGGTTCCGGTCGACATAGGTCCGCCCATCCACCATGCACTCCAGCAGACGGCCATCCTCGAGCGTCACACTCAGTTGCGTGCTGGTGATGCGCCCAAGCCGACCTTCCAGAATCCCCAGCGGCAGTTGCCCGAACAGCCCACCTGTGAGAAGCCCACACACCGTTAGTACTTTAATCAGGCACTTCGTCACTGACTCAAAGTATAATCTTGGGTTGCGCCAAACAGAATTAATACCCGTATTACGCGCAGGCGCATGGCTACTGAATTCAGGCATCCAGGCTCCCGATGGTGGCGTTTCCCGCTACCGCCTCACCGATTCAGGTCAAAACCTGCCCGCCTCCACGGAAATCACTGGCTATGCCGTCTCCGGGTTTTGTTATCTCTACGAACAAACTGCAGACGAGCGTTTCCTCCAGGCCGCGCGCCTCTCAGCCGACTTCCTCACCTTCAAAGCCTGGGACTCCGAATCGCAGTCCATGCCTTTCGAGCTCAGCCCTTCCGGCCGCTACAGCTATTTCTTTGATTGCGGCATCATCGCGCGCTCTCTGCTTTGGTTCTACCGACTGACCAGCGAAGAGGTTTACCTCGAGCGCGCCCGCCAGATCGGGCTGGCCATGGAGAAAGATTTCGCTGCACTCAAGGGTTTCCACCCCATCGTTCTGCTTCCGTGCAAAAGCCCGGCCGATTACACCCTCTGGTGGAGCAAAATGCCCGGCGCCTTCCAGCTCAAAGCAGCGCTCGCCTGGTTCGAAATCGGAGAGATCACCAAAGACCAGCACTTCTTCGATCTCTACGAGCGTCAGCTTCAGTTTTCACTCGAACACTACGCCGAAACACTCGACAACGAAACCGAAGAGCCGCGCAAAATGGATCGCCTCCATGCCTGGGCCTACTTCCTCGAAGGCCTGCAACCCGTCAAAGATCGCGAACCGATTCAATTTCTGCTCCGAAGCGCTCTCGCCCACGGCGAATCCCTGCGCGAGAAACTCGAACCCCAATTCCTGCGAAGTGACGTCTGTGCACAATTGCTGCGCATCAGGATCTTGTCCGGCGGATCTCCGTCTGCCATCGAGATCCCCCGCATTGAATCCTTTCAATATGAGTCTGCTGACCCCACACTCGATGGAGGCTTCGGCTTTGGAAGGCGCAATCGCCTCTTGACCCCCCACGTCAACCCGGTATCCACAGTGTTCTGCTTACAGGCCCTCAGCTACGCAGCCAAGAACGGAAAAGATAGTGTCGACTGGCGCAAGCTCATCTGACGTAAAACTCGCCTTTGCCAGTTGCTCCAAAGATCTCATCGATCCCTTTGTCGAAGAGGTCAAAAAAATGGCGGGGCTCGATCTTCCCTGCTATATCGTCTCCGAGTTCAAG
Source organism: Bryobacter sp. (assembly GCA_044340255.1). GTDB lineage: Bacteria > Acidobacteriota > Terriglobia > Bryobacterales > Bryobacteraceae > Bryobacter. The sequence goes on from JBIITX010000012.1 coordinate 95,844, forward strand.
CCCGGCATCGCTTGCCACTGGATTCCCTGGCACCCCTTTGAGTCCATGGATACCAACCGTCAGCGCATTAGCTGGCATTTGCGTGGCAGGAGTATTCGTTTCAATTGCATCTTCCTCCAGCCCAAGCAACCTTACTGGGACATGCGCCGGCTGGGCCTCAAATTTGCCAGCACCCGCGTATACCTCTTTAACGAAAACCTCGGCCATTTTCCGCTCCACCCCAGAGGCGCACTCCCCATTGCCCGGCACCTCCTGTGGCGGGCTTCCACCTTACTCCGCAAACAATTCCAACCCGGCGGCCGCATCTACACATGGCTCTGGAGGCTAAAGCATCCGCTGGCAATGGAGAGGCCGTGGTTTTACCACCACGCAATCAAGCGACGCGCGCTCCCGACGCTTCCACTTCCCTCCGAACCCATCCCCGACCTTGCCGCGGGCATCACCGTCGTCATCCCCTCGCGCGATGGACGCCACCTGCTCGAAACCCTGCTACCGCAAATCGAGCCTGGCCTCGTCAAGCAAGTCATCGTCGTCGACAACGGTTCAAGCGACGCCACCAGCGCATTGGCCAGCGACTTCATTCGCATCATCAAAGTCGACGAGCCGCTTTCCTTCGCCGCTGCCGTCAACCTCGGCATCCGCGCCGCCACAACCACCCACACCTGCTTGCTCAACAACGACATGGTGCTGCAGCCTGGCTTCTTTGAGGCTCTTCAGGCGGCATTCCAACGCGTTCCCAACCTCTTCTGCGCCACTGCGCAAATCTTTTTCCCCGAGGGCAAGCGCCGCGAAGAAACCGGTAAAGCCGTCTATCGGCCCCAAGGCCTGCGTGACTTTCCTCTCCGCTGTGAAACTCCAATTGAGGGGGAAACAGATTCCCCGGTGCTCTATGGCTCCGGGGGCTGCTCCCTGTACGACACCAGCAAGCTATTAACGATCGGCTGCTTCAAAGAAGCCTTCCGCCCCGCCTATGTGGAGGATCTCGACATTGGCTGGAGAGCCTGGCAACAAGGCTGGCCAACTGTTTTTGTTTCTGCGGCAAAACTGATCCACTACCACCGCTCCACCACGGCACGCTTCATTTCGCCATCCTCTATCGAGCTGGCCATCGAGCAAAATCTCTTGCGCTGGATTCTCTCAAGCGTCGCCACTCCAGAAGTGTTCGGGCGCCTCTGGCATCAGGCCGTGACGCGAGTCAACCTGCTGGCCGCTGTGCCAGAGCCAGCCCCGATCGCCATGTACGCTCTTCGCTTTGCCGCCTTCTTCAAACCCTATTTCGCCTGGGATCGCCCCGCCGAGCCCAAGTTCCCCGAAGCTGCAATTCTCGCCCTCGGCAACGGCGACATTGCCTGCTTCCCTGGCACGGCCGATCCTGCAAAGCCTCGCGTCCTGATCGCCACCTCATACATGCCCTTCCCGCTCTCTCACGGCGGTGCCGTGAGAATGTACAACCTCATGCGGGAAGCGGCAAAGGACTACGCCCTCATCCTGATGAGCTTCGTGGACGAACTCCATCCTCCCCCTCCAGAGCTCTTGAGTCTTTGCGCTGAAATCATCGAGGTAAAGCGGGAAGGCAGCCACTACCGGCACTCCACCCCCAAGCCCAAAGTGGTAGAAGACTTCGAAAGCGAAAGTTTTTCCGCCGCCATCGGCATGGCAACCCGGCGCTGGCAACCCGCCATTACCCAGCTTGAATTCACCCAGATGGCGCAATACGCTGCTGCCTGCAAGCCAGCCAAAACGATTCTGGTCGAGCACGACATTACACTCGATCTCTATTCTCAGCTCCTCAAGGATAAAGACGATTTCGACATGCGCCTGGAACTCGACAAGTGGAACCACTTCGAGCGTGCCGCCTGGCGAGAAGTCGATTGCGTCGCCGTGATGAGTGAAAAAGATCGCGCCACCATCACCGGCTCCAACCAGGTTGCAGTGATTGAAAATGGCGTCGACATCGACCGCTTTGTCCCCGGCGAAATCGCCCCGCAGCCCAGGCGTTTGCTCTTCATAGGCAGCTTCGCCCACCTGCCCAATCTGATGGCACTAGCCTGGTTTGTCAGAGAAGTCTGGCCACATTTATCTGACACCACGCTCCACATCATTGCCGGCCGCAACCCGGATTACTACCTCGACTTCTACAAAGAGCGGGTCGAGGTGAATCTGAAACAACCAGGCATCGAGCTCGAAGCTTTTGTCTCCGATGTGCGCCCTGCCTACGCTCAGGCCGAAGTGGTGATCGCGCCACTACTCGCCAGCGCCGGCACCAACATCAAGATCATGGAAGCCATGGCTTGCGGCAAAGCAATCGTAGCCACACCCGGGGGCGTCAATGGCCTCAGCCTCACGCCCGATCAGGATTTCCTTCTTGCTTCATCCCCTCAGGCCTTCGCTGACGCCATCAAAGCGCTACAGTCCGATTCCACCCGCAGAAAACAACTGGAGCAACAAGCACGCCACACGGCAGAGAGCCGCTATAGCTGGGCCTCCATCGGCCGCAAGCAAAAAGAACTCTATAACTTTTTGGCGAAGGCCGAATAATCCAGCCCACCAAAAAAGCTCTCTTTGATACTGGCCGGTAAAGCGTTCAACTCCGGTCGCTCCTCGTAGGCGGGCGCAAAACGCTGCACGTCCAGTCGCCCAAATCCTGCTTCTTCCAGATAGAAACAAAGGAGCGCCGGAGGCACAGGACGGGTATGCGAAGGGTCCACATAGAAGTGGGTCGCAAAGATGGCAAGGCATTCCGGATTGGGCGTTTCAAACACCACCACTCCGCCCGGCCGCAGCGCACGCCCACAAGCCTGCACCAGCTTCCAAACCATACCCGGAGCAAGATGCTCGATCACCTGCGCGCAGAAGATTCCATCAAAAGCCCCAGGGCCCTGCTCTGCCAGGTACTCAAACACATCGGCACGATGCGCTTCGAGGCCAGCTGCCTTCGTAATGGAGATGTTCTCCTCATAGAGGTCAACGCCCACGCCCTGGATCCCGCGAGACTGCAGCAAAGTCAGAAACTCGCCGCGTCCGCAACCAATGTCCAGCACCCGCTCACATCCTGCAAACCGGTCCGCATAGCCTTCAAAGTGCTTCGCAATCTTCGGCGCATCCCCGCGAAACTTGTTGGCAAAGTGCACCCAGTCAATATCCACCGGCACATCACTCCCGCCAGCAACAGTCGTAACGGAAGCAGGCTGTTGCCTCACGCTGCGAATTTCAGCATAGATAATGCGCTCGTACTCGACACGCACTTTCTCCAACTCACTCCAGAAGCGCTGCTGCATCGCAAAGTTCGAGCGCTCCAGCGCCCCTTCAAAGTCTTTGTGCTGCGCCTCAGTTCGCTGCTCAAATCGTTGCTCCAACACAGCCGTCCGTTGAGCGTACGCCGCTTGCAGGTCAGCCACCGCTCGCAGAAACTGCACTTCATTGCGGCCCAACTTGTCTTCCCACTCCCGCCGCCACACCAGCCAGTTTGACCGAATGTCTTTCAGCTCAGCCGCTTCCCGACGCAATTCTTCCATCGGTGGCTCAAAGCGCGGAGGAATCGTCTTCAGTGTTCGATTGATTCCGTTCAAACCCTCCAGTACAGAATCCAGGCTGCGCACCATCGCATGATTGAACTCCACCTGATCCCGCACAAACCAACCCAGGCTGCGGGCAATCAACTGCTTCACGCTCTGTATGGCATTGTTAACAAGGCCACCAGGACGAGGGTTCACTCGTCCAATGGCTGCCACCTTGGCACTGGCCTGATCGCGAGCCTCGAGCACAGGAGTGAAGTCGGGCAACTCCAACCCATGCCACATACCGCTTGGATACCGGGCCAGCACACGCTCACGAATTTCCCGAATCGCGCGCTCCAACTCCTCTTCGTGAGTCAGTTGCGAAGTGCTAGTCTTTTCGCTCATAGCTCGCCGTAATCTTGGAGTAAATTCCGCCCCGCGGAGTAAAGTCCCCAATGATCGTCACCTTGCGCGGGTTGGTAGCCCGCACCACATCTTCCAACACACGGTTCACGATGTTCTCTTGAAAGATGCCTAAATTCCGGTACGCCAGCAGGTACATCTTGTATGCCTTCAATTCAAGGCAGGCCAGGTCGGGCACATACCGCACCGTCAGCGTCCCGTGATCCGGCAATCCCGTCTTCGGGCAAACGCTCGTAAATTCCGGACTCGAGATTTCAATCTCATAGTCACGTCCAGGAAACTGGTTCGGCCAGGTTTCAATTTCCGGCAACTCAGCCGTTACGCCACTGGCGGCGTGGTCATCAGTATATTGCTTCATGGTTATTTGATTTTCCGAATCAGCAGATCGAGAAAAAGGCCAACGTCAGTGACAACACCAACGGTCTGCGAACTGCCACGGTCACTCACCTTGGTTGCGACCGCAGGATTGATATCCACGCACACCATCTTCACCCAACTGGGCAACATGTTGCCAGTCGCAATCGAATGCAGCATGCTCGAAAGACACAGGACAACTCCCGCATTCTCAATGTGCTTGGAGTACAGATTCTGCGCTTCATTCATGTCTGTCACTGTGTCAGGTAGCGGCCCGTCATCCCTCAAACTGCCGGCCAGCACAAAGGGCACCCCGTGCTTCACGCACTCATACATCACGCCAGACTTTAGACGTCCTTGCGCCACCGCGCCTTCAATATTGCCGCAGTTGTAGATCGCGTTGATGGCACGCATGTGATTGCGGTGGCCATGCTCTTCCTGCCTTCCATCCTTCTGCCGGATACCCAGACTCGTGCCCAGCAGCGCGGCTTCAATGTCGTGCACAGCAAGCGCATTCCCGGCCAGCAAAGCATCCACCCAACCCAGGCGAATCAATTCAGAAAGCGGATTCGAGCCCCCCGTATGCACCACCACCGGCCCGGCGACAAACACAATCTTCTTGCCCTGTTCGCGGGTGGCCTTCATAATGGCCACGGTCTGCGCTACGGCAGTTTCAACCTGACGTTCACTCGAAACCTCATTGGACATGAACCTGAAGCTCAGCCGGTCGCGGTCTTTCGTATCAGGCACAACACGTATGCCGCGCATGCCAACTACAACCTGATCGCCAGCCCGCAGGTCACGCAGCTTCCGGCACTCCGCATGCTTGCCGTTCACCACCACCGTCGCATCCATGCGCTGCTTGGCAACTTCAATCCATTCCCCATCAATCCGTACCAGGGTGCGATGGTTCGTCGTGGAGTAGAAGTCTTCCGGGGCGCACTTGTCTTTGGTGATCAACTCCGTCACGGCATCACCCGCATCGACAGGAACACAACCCAGCCCCAGCAACTGGCTCAGCAACTGATCCATCTGCTCACGAGTCGGCGTCTCAACCCTCATCCGCAACTGGGACGGGTCGCTGTTGGTGCGTCCAATGTGAAAGCGCTCCACTTCAAATCGCCCTGAGTATTCGACAACAGTGTCGAAGATCCGCTCCATGATGTGCGAGTCGATCAGGTGGCCTTCGGCTTCGATAATCTCGGTCAGTGCCATCTCACTAGAATAGCGGTGGCGATAGAATCAATGCAGTATTCATGAAGCTTTTGTTGATTCTGATCCCGGCTCTGCTTGGCGCGGCAGACTTGTCTTTCAACAAGGACATTCGCCCCATCCTTTCAGAACAGTGCTTCCACTGCCATGGCCCCGACTCTAATAACCGCAAGGCCAACCTCCGCCTCGACATCGAAAACGATGCCCTGAAGAACGGCAAAGTGATGGCCCGCATCACCCATAAAAACAAAGCATTGCGGATGCCACCCTCCTATTCAGGCAAAGAACCCCTGCCAGCCGCCGACATTGACAAGCTCAAGACCTGGATAGATCTGGGCGCAAAGTATGAGCGCCACTGGGCCTTCCTCCCCCCGCAACGCACGCCAGGGGCAACCATCGACTCGCTCATTCAGCAGAAGCTGAAATCCGTTGGCCTGACCCCCTCTGCCCCTGCCGGCAAAGCAAGCCTGTTGCGTCGGCTGAGCTTTGATCTCACCGGCCTTCCACCCACTCCGGCTGAGTTGCTCGCCTTCGAGCAAGACACCTCACCCAAAGCCTACGAAAAGCAAGTCGATCGATTGCTCGCCACAACCCGCTATGCCGAACGCATGAGCTGGCGCTGGCTGGAGGCAGCCCGTTATTCCGACACCAATGGCTACCAGTCCGACGGAGTTCGCGACATGTACCGCTGGCGCGATTGGGTCATCGAAGCCTTCCAGAACAACAAGCCCTTCGACCGCTTCGTCGTAGAACAACTGGCCGGCGACCTGCTTCCCAATGCAACCCTCGAGCAGAAGATGGCCACAGCATTCCACCGCAATCACCGCACCAGCGCTGAAGGCGGCATCGTGCCCGAAGAGTTCCGCGTGGAGTATGTCGCCGACCGCGCCGAAACAACCGCAACGGTCTTCCTCGGCCTCACCATGGGCTGTGCCCGCTGCCACGACCACAAATACGATCCGATCACTCAAAAAGATTTCTACTCGATGTTCGCCTTCTTCAACAACCTCGAAGAGAAAGGCCTGGTCTACAACTGGGGCAACGACGAGCCCCTCATGAAAGCTCCCACCAGAGAGCAGCAGCTTAAGCTCGCTGAGCTCGACGCCAAACTGGCAAAGGCCCGAAGCGCAGTCGAGAAAGCGGAGTCACGCTGGCAGAAAGCTCTCACGAAATTCACGCCCCCCAACAATTGGCTGCCCTCCGAAGGCTTGGCCTACGAAAACAAGTTGGAGGGAGAAGCCAGCCGCTTTGACGGCAAGCGCGTTGTCGAAGAAAAGGGAGGCACAGTCGTCTATGACTACCTCACGCCCTTCACCTTTTCAGCCTGGGTCAAGCCTGCCGAAAAAACCGGAGCAGTCTTCTCGATTGCCGAAGACTACGCCGAGGGCTCAGGCCACGGCTTCTATTTGCGCGATGGCCACATCCGCTTGAACGTAGTCTTTCGCTGGACAGACATCGGCATGCGCATCGAAACCGACTCGAAGCTTGCTCTCAACGAGTGGCAGCACATCGTCGCCACTTATGACGGCAGCCGCTACGCCAAAGGTGTCCAGATCTACATCGATGGCAAGCCGCAGAAATTGAATGTTCTGTTTGATGAGCTCAACTGGCCGATGAACTTCAAGCACCCGCTCAAAATCGGCGCCGGCAACGGCATGAACTACAAGGGCGAAATCAAAGAGGTGCGCATCTACAAGCGGGAGCTTACCCCGCAGGAAGTTCTTGCCCTGGCCCCACAACCAAGCCCTGAGAAACTGCGCCTCGCCTACCTCGACCTAACGAAGCCGCAAGAGCTCGCCGTGTTGCGCGCCGCACAGGCCGAACGCGACGCCTACTACAAGACCATCCCCACGCTCATGATTCTGCGCGAGGGCCCCAAGCGCCAGGCATATTTGCTCAAGCGCGGCGCCTATGACGCCCATGGCGATGCCGTAGAACCCGCCACTCCCTCTGCCCTGCCCGGCATGCGCGCCGCAGCACAACGAGACCGATTGGGGCTGGCCGAATGGCTGGTTTCCAAAGACAATCCGCTGCTGGCCCGCGTCACCGTCAATCGCTTTTGGCAAATGCTCTTCGGCATGGGCATCGTCAAAACAGTAGAAGACTTCGGCTCGCAGGGCGAATGGCCGATCCACCAGCAACTCCTCGATACGCTCGCCGTCGACTTCGTGCAAAGCGGATGGAACGTCAAAAAATTACTCAAGCAAATCGTGATGAGTGACACCTACCGCCAAAGCTCAAAGCTAACCCCTGAGCTCCTGCAAAAGGACCCCGAGAACCGACTCTTCGCCCGCGCTACCCGCTTCCGCCTCTCCCCGGAGATGATTCGCGACAATGCCCTCGCCGTCGCAGGCTTGCTGGTCGAAAAGAGTGGTGGCCCCAGCGTCAAGCCCTACCAGCCAGCAGGTCTCTGGCAGGAACTGTCAGGCGGTGGTGGCTACCCGCAAGACCATGGCGATGCCTTGTACCGCCGATCCCTCTACACCTTCTGGAAGCGCACCATCGCACCACCCTCGATGATGAATTTTGATTCTCCCAGCCGCGAAGCCTGCACCGTCCGCGAGACGCGCACCAACACCCCGCTGCAAGCCTTGAACCTGATGAACGACGTCACGTTCCTCGAAGCAGCACGCAAGCTCGCCGAACGCATCGTCAAAGAAGGCGGCCCCACACCCATCGATTTCGCTTACAGAACCGTTGTCAACCGCACACCAACACCCAAAGAACGCCAACTGATTGCCGCCACCCACAAGCGCTTCCGCGACCAGTATGATGCCAAGCCAGCCCTGGCCAATCAGATTCTCGATCAGGGCGAGTCCCCACTGCCGCGCAAGCTCTCGCGTCCTGAACTGGCCGCCTGGACCCAGGTCGCCAGCCTTCTGCTCAATCTCGACGAAACGATTACGAGGCAATAAATGCTCCGCCGCAACTTTCTCACCCAATCCGCTGTCGGTCTCTCTGCCTTATCGCAACTCTTCGGCAAAGGCCTGCCCACGCACTTCCCGGCCAAAGCCAAGCGCATCATCTACCTCTTCCAATCCGGTGGCCCCTCCCAGCTCGAACTCTTCGACTACAAACCGCAGCTCGTCAAATATGCCAACCAGGACTTGCCCGAATCCATCCGCAACGGCCAACGGCTCACCGGCATGTCCGCCTCGCAGGCAAACTTCCCGGTAGTGCCCTCCCGATTTGGCTTCAAACAACATGGTGCCAATGGCACCTGGATTGGCGATCTCCTGCCCCACACAGCAAAGATTGTTGACGACATCACCATCGTCCGCAGCTTGCACACCGAGGCCATCAACCATGACCCGGCAGTAACCTTCCTTCTCACCGGTGCTCAAATCGCCGGACGCCCCTCCATGGGCTCCTGGCTCAGCTATGGCCTCGGCGCCGAGACCGAAGAGCTACCCGCCTTCGTCGTGATGATTTCGCCCGGCCAGGGCGTCGGCGGCCAACCCCTCTATGACCGCTTGTGGGGTTCCGGCTTCCTCCCTTCGAAGTATCAGGGTGTAAAGTTTCGCTCCGTCGGCGACCCCGTGCTCTACCTCAGCGACCCGGCAGGCATGACGCGCCAGGACCGCCGGGCCTACCTCGACACCCTCCACGAGTTGAACGAAGACCAGTCAAAAGAATTCGCCGACCCGGAAATTGCCACCCGCATTTCTCAGTACGAGATGGCCTTCAAGATGCAAGCCTCCGTGCCCGAACTGACAGACCTCTCCAAAGAACCGCAGTCCACCTTTGACCTCTATGGCGAAGACGCACGCAAGCCCGGCACCTTCGCCGCCAATGCCCTCCTCGCCCGCAGACTGGCCGAGCGCGGCGTCCGCACAATCCAACTCTTCCACCGCGACTGGGATCATCACGGCGGCCTGCAAAAAGGCTTACCCAAACGCTGCCAGGAAGTAGACCAAGCCTCCGCCGCTCTGGTGAAAGACCTCAAACAACGCGGCATGCTCGATGACACCCTGGTGGTTTGGGGCGGAGAATTCGGTCGCACCGTCTACTGCCAGGGCCGCCTCACCGCAGAAGACTATGGCCGCGACCACCATCCCCGCTGCTTCTCCATCTGGATGGCAGGCGGCGGCATCAAGCCCGGTCAGGTCTGGGGCGAAACCGACGACTACGGCTATAACATCGTCAAAGATCCGCTCGACTGTCACGACCTGCAAGCCACCCTCCTGCACTGTCTAGGTCTCGACCACACCAAACTGACCTACAAGTTCCAGGGCCGAAATTTCCGCCTCACCGATGTTCACGGCAATGTCGTTAAGCCTCTCCTGGCTTAAGGTACTCGCGCCGCGCACGGCGATTCTTCGGCAGGTCAGCGCGGTAGTCACGCTTCCAAAGGCCAGCAGGTAAATCCAGCAAACCTTTGGTGCAGTGCGCCGCCAAATGCCCACGCACTTCACGGATCCAGAATTCCGTCAGCGTCTCATGAAATCCCGCATCTTCCGTACTCGCGCCGCCCAGGCACTCGTTCAAATGACGGATGCCCGTGCGAATTCTCACCCCGGCTTCGATGGGTGGATACTCAGCCACATACCAGGCTGCCATGCGCAGATGCGCTTCATGCGTCCATTCTTCCTTGGACAAGGTTCCCGCCTCAAAGCGCGCAATAAAGTCATCCATGCACACATCCTAGCGAAATGCCCCAGAATGACTTACGATTCGAAAGATGGAAGTACTTTCAGGAATCGATTCGAAAGTAGCCAGGGCGCTCGTCAAGAACGCACGGGCTACCTGGGCTGAACTGGCCGCAATGATCGGCTGCTCTCCTCCGGCTGCGGCAGACCGCGTGCACCGCATGGAAGACCGCGGCGTCATTCTCGGCTACAGCGCGCGGCTGAGCCCTGAGGCAACCGGCTATCCCCTCACCGCCTTCGTCGCTGTCATCCTCGACAGGCCAGCGCGCCGGGCTGATTTCCTCAAGCAAGTCCTGAAAATGGAGCGCGTCCTCGAAGTGCATCACACCGCTGGCAATGAAGACTACCTGCTGAAAGTAGTCTCGGCTTCCACCCGCGACCTCGATCACTTCTTAAGCGAAGTTCTAAAGTCGATCCCGGGCCTGGCCCGAACGCGAACCACAATCGTTCTGGCAACCGCCAAGGAAGCGCCTCTCTTGCCGCCTCAGAAAGTGTCTTTAGATTCCAGATGACGCTCGACATCCTTGCGCAGCCGCCACGCCGTCCGAAGCTTTTTCTGGCTCAGCAACGGCAATTGATCGACGTCGTGTTTCGTTCCAGGCTGTGAGGAATTCCCGTAGCTGACCAGTACCTCCGCATGAGGCCCAGACTTCTGCCACTCCACAAGCGCCACAAAAGTATCGCCATGCACCGGCGCATGATTGGGACCAAAGCGAATCACACGAAACGCACCGAGCGCCCCATCGGCACCATTCCCGGGTAGATCCGCTCCGCGAAACTTGAGGCGATTCACATCCCCGTAAGCCACATCAAGCTTGCCGTAAGTCTTCTCCACTTCCGCTGCCGCTTTGGCAAGAGCCTCAGCACCAGCAGCAGCATTCTTCAAACCCATCGGGGTGTTCAGTGGATCTCTGAAATCCGCCGCCACCTTGAACTCCGGGCGGAAGCCACGCATCAGCGTCTCAAATAGAACCGCACCGGGGCTGAGAGTGTCGGCATTGCGATCCCAGGCTGCAAGCACTTTCTTCGCGGGGCTGTCCGGGGCAGCGGCAAGCAGATCATCCAGAATGCGATCCGCCATCTCCAGGTGCGTCGAGTGCTTGTAGGCAACCATCTTCTCGAAGCTGAGCTTTTCGTTCTTGCTCAACATACGCAGGGAAGAGCGGCTCCGCATGGTGTAATCGCGTGCCGCCGCATAGGGCGGATACTTGGTGGGGTCCAGCGCCGGCAAAGTAGAAGTCCACGGCGGATCATTCGTATTCTGCACCCAGCCCGCCGGTGGATCAATGGTCTTCGGAAGTTCGTCGTAAGTGTGATAACTCGTCCAAAGCGTGTCGCTCGTATCGCCTGGCACCACGCCAGCCCAATACGCCAGGTCCCCACTCTTGCGCTTCGGCAGCGTGCCATTGAAGAGATACATCACGTGGCCATCCTTGTCAGCGTAGGTGATGTTGAAGGTCGGCACTTCCAGCCGCGAAACCTGCGCCTGATACTCGGCAAAGTTTTTGGCAATCGCCATCTTCCAGTACTGCTCCAGCAGGAAGGGACGATCAAGTCCCCCTGTCCTCATCGCAATCACCTTACCGTCTTTATCCCAAACCACCGGGCCATGCACCGTTTTCTTGATCTCCATCACTTCGTCAGCCCCGCCCTTCACCTTGATGGTTACGCTAGACCGTGTGTAGGCTTTCTTCTCGCCATCAAAGCGATATCCATCTCCATCCGGCGTGATCTTGTAAAGGTCGCTCGCATCGAGCGAGTTTACGGTTTGGGTAAAGCCGACATAGTCGCTGAAGACAAAGCGCAACACCGGGAATCCAACCTGGCTCGCACCGTACAGGTTCAACCCTGGCCCATTCAAATGCACTTCATAGTAGGTGTACCAATCCTGCCAGGGGAGATGCGGATTCATCAGCATCATTGGCGTGCCGGCTGCACTCTTCTTGGGCATGATCGCCCAGGCATTCGACGCCAAGGCTCCAAGATTGGCCGGCCTTCCCGTCCCAGCCGCCGTCACACGCGCTTGCGAGGAGACATAGCTGAAGTGCACAATCCGGTGCACGTGCATCAGGCTGTCAACGGGAAGAATCGGCAGCACCTGCTTATACTCTTCACCAATCGCTTCCGGGTGACGCTTGGCGTACTCATTCATGCCATCAGCAAATGCCACCAGGTACTTCTTGAACTCAGGCGTCTGTTGCTTGTACCACTGCTCAGCCCGGGCCGGAACCTCGTTCACATGCACCCACCGATCCAGTTCCAGATTCTTCGCACCCCAATACTCTGCACCCCGACCTCGCGATTCTCCGTAAAGCTTCAGAATCAGATTGGCATGGCTTTGCATTTGGGCATAACCATAGCCATAGAACATGCCCTCTTTGTCCTGCGCATAGACATGGGCAACTCCATACTTGTCCCAAAGGATCTCAACGTTCTTGGCGGCACTCAGCGAAAGGGCAGCAAGCAGCAACAGCAGCGTCGGCTTCATTGGATCAGGATACTCCGACTGTTATCCTGTCGTTTCATGCACCGCGAATATCACCGCTGGTGGAGCCCCCACCTACACAAGGACATGCAGCTCCTTCAGTTCGGCCATGCCGGCCATCCCGTACTCGTCTTCCCCTCTTCGATGGGCAGCTTTCATGAGTACGAAGATCAGTTGATGGTTCGAACCCTGTATGACCAACTGAACTCCGGCAACCTCATGCTCTTCTGTGTAGACAGCGTTGATGCCGAATCCTGGTACAACAAGGGCATCCACCCCGCCGATCGCGTCCGCCGCCATGACAACTACGAGAAGTATTGCCTGCACGAAGTACTGCCGCTAATTCGGCACCGCTCCGGCCGCATTGATTTGACAGTCCACGGCTGCTCCTTCGGCGGCTACCACGCCACCAATTTTGCCCTCCGCCATCCCGACGCAGTCACCAAGTGCGTCTCTCTCTCGGGAGCCTTCGACAACCGGAGTTTCCTCAAAGGCTACTTCGACGAACTCGCCTACCTGCACAATCCGGTTGATTACATCCTGGCCAACGATGACGCCTGGTACCACGGCCACTACCATGGCGATTGGTTTATGATCCTGGCCGCCTCAAATCATGATATTTGTCTGGGTGACAACTACCGTATGGCCGAGCTACTGGGGCGTAAACACATCCCTCATCGGCTCGATGTCTGGGACAACAACATGCCACATGACTGGCCACTTTGGCGCCTGATGGCGCGAGCCTATTTCGCATAACAGGAGACGATCAGAGACATGCGCAAAATTGCTGTGGTTTATGGAATGGAAACCAGCTTTCCCCCCGCCCTGGTGGACGCCATCAACGAAATGAAAGTTCCGGGCGTCTGCGCCGAACACCTGCGAATCGGCGGCATCAAAATGGCCGAACCGACCGGCTATAAAGTGATCGTCGATCGCATCAGCCACGACATCCCCTTCTATCGCGCTTATTTGAAGAATGCGGTCCTGGGCGGCACCCACGTCATCAACAACCCTTTTTGGTGGAGTGCCGACGACAAGTTTTTCAATTACGCCATGGCCTCCAAAATCGGCATCGCCATCCCCAAGACGGTCATCCTGCCGCACCACTCTCATCCCCCAGGCACCACGGCCCAGTCGATGCGCAATCTCATGTTCCCGCTCAACTGGGAGGAGATCTTCGATTACGTCGGGTTCCCGGCCTTCCTGAAACCCTTCGACGGCGGCGGCTGGCGCGATGTCTACAAAGTCGATTCCCCCGAAGAACTCTTCGAGGCCTACAACAAAACCGGCACCCTCTGCATGACCCTGCAAGCCGCCGTCAACTTCACCGACTACTTCCGCTGCTATGTCGTCGGCCAGGAGAAGGTCCACATCATGCAGTACGACCCCCGCGCCCCCCATGCCGATCGCTATGTCAAGGACCCAGCCCCCCTCAGCGCTGCCATGGAAACCCGCGTCACCAACGATTGCCTCAAGATTTGTCGCGCCCTCGGCTACGACCTCAACACCGTTGAGTTCGCCGTCGAAGATGGCATTCCCTATGCCATCGACTTTATGAACCCTGCGCCCGATGCCGGCATCGAGTCTGTAGGCAAAACGAATTTTGACTGGATCGTCAAACACGTCGCCGAACTGGCAGTCAAAAAGGCTCTCAGCGACGATTCCCCAACCACCGAATACCGCTGGAATCAATTTCTGAATGGAAACTAGCCCCATGAAAAAGTTCTTGCTCATCCCTGTCGCTGCGCTGTTGCTGGTGGGTTTCCAGCAGGCAACAAAACCCAAATACGCTGACCCCCTTCTCAATGGCTTCGCCAATTCAACCGTAGCTTCGGTTGCCGATGCCGTAGACCAGGTGACAGGCCAGCGCGGCTACATGAGCCACGACATGCGCCCCCGCGTCGGCATGGCCTTCGTCGGCCGCGCCACCACCGCGATTCTGAAGCAAGCCCCTCCTGAACAATCCACCGCCGCCCTCTCCGCCAAAGACAGCGTCGCCATGATCGACGCCGCCAAGCCCGGCGAAGTCGGCATCATCGTCGTCGAAGGCTCCCTCGATCTCGCTGGCATGGGTGGTCTCATGGCCACCGCCGCAAAATCACGCAGCATGGCCGGCATCGTTCTCGACGGCGGCGTCCGCGACCTTGCCGAGATCCGCTCCCTCGGCCTCCCCGTATTCGCCCGCTCCGTCAGCCCCGGCTCGAGCGTCGGCCGCTGGGCCAGCGTAGGAAAAGACATCCCTGTCACCTGCGGCGGCATCAAAGTCACACCAGGCGACATCATTGTAGCCGGCGAAGACGGCGTCGTCGTCGTCCCCAAAGCGCAGGAACAAGCCATCCTCAAGCGCTCTCAGGAAATCGACGACCGCGAAACAAAGATGGTCCCCTTCATCAAACAATTCAAGAGCCTCACCCAAACCGTCCAGAAATTTAACCGCATCTAACCCATGAACCAGAACACCTCTAAAGCACAACTCGACTACGTCCTTCTCAGCCTAAGCACAGTCCTCTTTTTGTCAATCTTCTACTTGCTCTATCTCACCCTCAGAGGCTCCGGCACTTCCATCGCCATACCCCTCGGCCTGCTCCCCATTGCCATCTTCAACACGATCCTTGGCTCCAAGATGATCTCGAAGCCCAAACCCTGAGGCTGCTTCCGACGAGGCACAGGAGCCTCACCCAGACCCTTCCACGCTTCAACCGTATATGAATCCCAAAGTTCTACAAATCATCGGCACCTCGTTGATTGTTGTCTCCCTGGCAGGCAACATCTACTCCATCGTCAGCGACCAATACTCCGTTGTCTTCATCGCCCTGGTCCCCATTGGCGTCGCCCTCAATACCATCGCCGCGCGCAAAAAACCACCTGCAGCTTAGCGATATTGTGAAGCATCCACCGAAAAGCTAACGCTCTGCCCGCCGCAGCTTCATCGTCACCGTCGTCGTAATCAGGTGCATATAGCCGCCGTGCGCCCCCTGTCTCATCTCATAGCCCACAGCGAAATTCCTCACATTCACCCCCCCACTGAATCGCCCCACCCAAACCCCCTGCTGCCTTAGCCCCTCGCTCTGCACAAACGGGCGCACCAATCCCCGCCCTAACGTCAACGTCAGCCGCTGCCGCCCACGCTGAAAGTCCCCCGCCCCCAGTCCCACAAACTGCTCCACCAGGCTCCGTCCATCCAGCGTCCATTGCCTCCCCTCCACCAGCCGATACTGCACCCCACCAAACACCCGATGAAAGTTGCTCAGCGCTCCGCTCGGCCGATCTTCATCAATGAAGTAATACCCGCCCAACGCCGACACCCGCTTGTTCACCCGGTAATACCCGATCGGCCCCCCACGGCTTTGCAGATAATGCCCAAACATGTCCTTGGTGCGCATACGCGTATGCACCTGCAGCGTAAACCGCTTCGTCAGCTCAACATCGCCCTGCACGACATGCAGGCCGCCCCAGTCCTGAGCCAGCGCCATGACAGGCAAAAGTAAGGCGAACCAAAACACTTTTTGATTGTTTCAAATTTGTTACAAACAAATCAACGTTTTGTTACAGTTTTCTTGACCTCCTCCAGCAGCTCCACCGTGCTCTCCCCCCGCCAGACAATCTTTCGCCTCGGGTCCAGCAGCAGATACGTCGGATACAGCCCCACTCTCTGCCGGTATTCATAGATCCACCCCGGTCTCGTCTCTCTCACATCCGGCCACAGCACCACAAACTGCGCCAGCACCTTCGACGCCGCCCCCGCATCCTCATCTCCGTTCACACCCAACACCTTTACCCGATACGCCTCCACCATCGCCTGCAACTGCGGAAAGGCCGCAATACAGGGCCCACACCAACTCGCCCAGAAGTCCACCACCGTATATCCTGGCTCCCCCTCGCTCAGCCGCTTCACCGCCCCCAGCCGGTCTACATACTCAAAATCCTCCACCACGTCCCCCACCCGATACTCCGGTCCCACTTCCGTTTCCCGCATCACCATCACGCGCCTTCCCCAGTCCACGCCCTCCAGCAGATATCCCTTCCCTCCCCACGCAAACTTCGCCGCCCCGCCCTTCACCCGCGCATACTCCGCCGGCGAATTCACATCAATCTTGCCGTCCCCGTTCACGTCGACACCCTGCGGCCCCCGCCCGGCAATGTCCACCATGGCCAGCCGATCCCCACACCGCGCCGCCGCATACGCACTCCCACTTACCTGTACAGTCACTTCTGCCGCTCCCCAACCCACCTGATTCCGGAACACCCTTACCGCCTTCGGCAAATACCCGAATCCGTTCTCGCCGGCCCAGATCTTCCCCACTCCCTCCACCCCTAACAACCCCATCGGCTTCAAATCAACCACACGCCGCTCTACCAGCACTCCCAGCGCCCCATCGGCAATCCGCCGCGTCAACTCCACATCCCCCGCCCGCCACGTCTCAAATCCCTTGGCCGACTTCTGCCGCTTCAAAATCAGCGGCCGAAAGTCCCCTCCCGGCGGCAACCGCGCCTCGCTTTCAATCCCGCACTCCAGCACCTGCGCCAACGCAATCGCTGCTACCCAATACATGCGCTACTCTTCCAACACCAGGTGCTTCTCATACTGTGCCGCCACGGCATAGCCCGCATCCGAAGTGACCCGTAATACAACCTGAAACACCGACGGCCATTGCCGCCGACCAATCCTGCCAAACAGCTCCGCAACAGATTTCTCATTCGTAAAGTATTCCAGTCCGGCCAAGCTTCCATCTGACGTAATCCCGGAAAACACCATCACCCGCGCCGGCCCGTCATTTAAAACTGTCACCAATCCATGGTTCACCTCGTGGGGCGGCTTCGTGTTCAGAAACCGCTCCTCCGGATGGCCCAGCCGGAACACCGCATACCGCTGGATCTCGTTCACCATCCCAATCGTATATCCACCTGCACTCGTCAGATATCGCTGCACTGCCGGGCTATACTCCGGCCGGCCAAACGCCACCACCGGTCGCCCTCGTAACGATGCCCCATTCTTCAGCGTCGACTCCGGCAACATCTCCGCGCTCTTGTTTCGCAACGTAAAAAACCGTACCGCCGATGCCGCACCCGCTGCGTCGCCCCACAAGGTTGCATTCGGGCTCGGATGCAAAACAGGTACCGCTCCCGGCCCCAGTCTCGTAGCAGCAAACCGCCGGAACGGTTCTGACGACGGCAACGGATCAGGAAAATGCGCATAATCGGCTGGAGCAACCTGCCCCTTCACATCCCGAACCCAAACATGGAGCGGTTGCCCCACCAGCAGCACCGGGCCTTGCTGGCTCTCGAGCATCGGCCCCCACAGTTGCTCCAGTGGGCTCTTCCTCCCCGCCATCCAGACCGCCAGCGACAACAGCCCCAGCCCTGCAACACCCGCCAGCCACCACCAGCGCGGCTCCGCCTTCACTTTCAATTTCACCAGCCGGTATTGTGGCCGATAACTTCCTTTGGGAATCTCGATCCTCAAACCCTCCGGATGCTACGCGTAAAACTCCTCCAGTTTCTGGCGTAACCCATGCATCCGCGTTCGCACCGTCGAATCGGTCTCCGGTGAAAAATCTTCTCCCCTTCCCAACACTTTCGTCCCAAGCTCATATTCCGTCACCTCGGCGCTTCGTCCCAATTCCTCCTGCTCCGCCAGATAAGCCAACAAGCGCTTCAATTGCTCCGCGCGACGAAATCCATCACTCGACAGCACCGCCTCCAGCGCCCGACGCCGTTCCATAGATGTTTCATCCAACACAGCCTTCACACCCGGACGATATAACGTTCCGGTAACGTTTGGCAACTCATTCCACCCACAGCACTTGCAGGCTGAACAGCAATGAAACATCAAAAGACTTTTGCGGCCTCAATCCCCTCGATAAACTTCACCCCAGCTATGACCCCAACCCGTAGAACCGCCCTTGCTTCGCTCCTTGGAGCACCACTCGCCCTCCAGGCCGGCCAAACCGGCAACCTCCCCAACGTTGGCCTGAAGGCCAACACCGTCGGCCCTCGTTCCGAATGTGGCGTTGGGGCGCTCATGCCCTGGGCCGATTCCCTCTGGGCCATTACCTATAACTCCCATAAGTCCCCCTCCGGCACTGGCCTCGGCCTCTACCGCATCGGCGAAGACCTCAAAACGGAACTCGTCCACATCCACGACAGCACTCACGCCAATCGCTACGTTCACAAAGAATCAAGCCAGGTCTTCATCGGCCCCTATGCCATCGACGCCAGAGGCAACTGGCGCTTCATCGAAGCGCTGAAGGACGTCCGCCTTACCGGCACAATGATGCATCTGAAAGACCCCGCCAACCTCGTCTACATGCTCGGCATGGAGGGCGAATTCTATGAGGTCGATGTCAACACGCTCAAGCCCCGCCTCCTCGATGACCTCACCACCCGCCTCAACCGCAAACGCCGCGCCCATTTCAAAGGGGCCCATACCGCCCAGGGACGCGTCCTCGTCGCCAATAATGGCTTCTACGATTTTGGCGAGGAGGACCCCGGGCTTGCCGAATTCGACGGTACTTCCTGGAACGTTCTCAGCCGCAAACCACATATGGAATGCATGGCACGCGAGAACATGGACAATGTGCTCTTTGCCACCGGTTGGGACGAATCCTCTGTCCTGTTCTGGGCGCTCATCAAGGGCACCTGGAAGCGCTACCGTCTACCCAAAGGCGGCCACGTTCATAACCAGGCCTGGCAAACCGAATGGATGCGTATCCGCGAAGTAGAGACCGAGCACTACCTCATGGACATCCACGGCCTCATGTATGAGCTCCAGCCGATCGCCTTCGAGGGCGCCATCTGGGGGGTCAAGCCCATCTGCTCCCACCTGCGCATCATTCCTGACTTTGCCCCCTTCCGCGGCCTCCTCGCCCTCGGCGGCAACACCACGTCACCGAACACCGAAAACTACCGCTACTCCGGCCAGCCCCAATCCGGCATCTGGTTCGGCAAGACCGACGATCTCTGGCAATGGGGCAAGCCGAAAGGCTGGGGCGGCCCCTGGCGCCGCGCTCAAGTCTCCGCCAACCAGTCCAGCGAACCGTTTCTCTTCACAGGCTTCGATCACAAAATGCTCCACCTTAAATCCGACAAGCCAACTACGATTTCAATCGAGATCGACTTTCTCGGCAACGGCGAATGGGAACCCTACGAAAAGATTCCCACCAACGGTTACGCAAAGCACATCTTCCCAACCGGCTTCACCGCCCATTGGGTGCGCCTTACCTCCAGCGCCGCCTGCACCCTGAGCGCCGAGTTCATGTATACTTAGCCGCTGTAACCAATATGTGATAGATTATTTCAGATTTCAGGGATTTCCATGAAGAACTCATTTACCAGCAAACTGCTCCCCGCCCTCCTGCTCCTCGCTGCCCTCCCGGGCTACGCCCAGCAAGGCCGCGGCACCATTTTAGGCACTGTCACCGATGCCAGCGGAGCCCCCGTCGCCGGTGCCGTCATCCGCGTCACCAACACCGCTACCAACGCAACTCTCGAGACCCGCTCCACCGGTGAAGGCTTGTACCAGGCACCCAACCTCGCCGTAGGCGATTACACCGTAACCGTCGAAAAAACCGGCTTCCGCAAGCTCGTGCGCTCCGGCCTCCAACTCCAGGTAGACCAAAGAGCCCAAGTCGATCTGCGTCTCGATATCGGGCAAGTCACCGAGTCGATCGAAGTCACAGGTGAAGCTCCCCTCGTCGACACCTCCAACACCTCCATCGGTAAGGTCGTCGACCAGAAGCGAGTCAGTGAACTTCCCCTCAACGGTCGCAACGCCCTCGCGCTCACGCTTCTCACGCCCAGCGTCAAATCAAACGCCGGCCCCACTTCCTCTGGCTTCGCCGACCGCGGCATTCAGCTCTCTTCGATCTCCATCAACGGCGGTCCCAACGCCATGAACGGCCAGCTCCTCGACGGCGGCAACAACATCCAGAGCTACATCGGCGAAGTCGCCATCAACCCTGGCGTTGACTCGGTCGAAGAGTTCAAGGTCCAATCCGGCGGCATGTCCGCCGAGTACGGCTTCACCGCCGGCGGCGTCATCAACATGGTCACCCGCTCTGGCACCAATCAGCTCCACGGCAGCGTCTACAACTTCTTCCGCAACGACGCCCTCGACGCCCGCAACACCTTCGCTCCCACCAAGCCACCTTTCCGCTATAACCAGTTCGGTGCCTCCGTCGGTGGCCCCGTCATCAAGGACCGCACCTTCTTCTTCGGCAATTGGGAAGAGTACCGTTTCAATCGCTCCCGCGCCCTCATCGCCAGCTTCCCCACCGTGGGCCAGCGCACTGGCAATTTCAGTGATCTCTTCAACGCCAACGGCACCCCCATCCCCATCTACGATCCTTTTTCAACCCAGGGCTCCGGCACCGCCGCTACCCGCGCCATCTACCCTGGCAACGTGATCCCTGCCACGCAGCTCGATCCCGTCGCCCGCGCCATCAATGAGTTCTACCCGCTCCCCAACCGCACCCCAACCGATCGCTTCACCAATGCCAACAACTTTATCGGTGTTGCCAAAGAGATCCAGTCCATGCGCCAGTACACCATTAAGGGCGACCACAAGTTCTCTTCCAACAACTCCATGTTTGGCCGCTACTCCTTCTTCAACCACAAGACCGACAACGGCGGCGGCGGCGCGGCCCTTTACCCCAACGAAGTCGTCGGCAAGCGGGATGACGATCTCAAAAACTGGAACGTCGTCCTCTCCGACACGCACATCGTCTCTCCCACCATCGTCAATGAATTCCGCGTCGGCGCAACCCGCGGCTACTTCCCCTTCATCGTTCGCAGCTTCGGCGGCGGCTGGCCCCAAAAGCTCGGCCTCCCCTCGATCGTTCCTGCCGACACCTTCCCGGCCATCAACAACGGCCTCACCGGCTTCAACACCGGCACCGCCGGCGTCCGCGGCAGCCTGAACTGGCAGTTCCTCGATCAGGTCAACATCATCCGTGGCGCACACTCGATGAAGATCGGCTTCGACCTCCGTCTCCTGCAAGGCCACAACCTGCAACGCTCCGCCCCCTCCGGCAGCTATAACTTCGCCGCTGGCCTCACCGGCAACCCCACCGTCCCGGCCGGCACCGGCAGTGCCTACGCCAGCTTCCTCGTCGGTGCCGTCTCCAGCGCCAGCGTCTCCACCCACGTCGGCGAATCTCAGGTCAGCCACTCCATTTCCGGCTACTTCCAGGACGACTGGAAAATTTCCCGCCGCTTCACCTTGAACCTCGGTCTCCGCTACGACTTCCAGTCCCAGGCTGTCGAGCGCAACAACGGTGCCACCAACTTCGACCCCACCTGCACTCTCCCCAACGGCCTTGCCGGATGCCTCGTCTTCGCTGGCGTCGGCGGCCAGCCCCGCAACTGGCGTGGCGAAGACTACACCAACTTTGGCCCCCGCGTCGGTTTCGCTTATGACATCTTTGGCAACACCAAGACCATCCTCCGCGCCGGCTACGGCATGATGTACCCCTCGCAGATGTGGCGCGAAAACTACGGCAACGCCAACGGCTTCGCCCAAACTAACACCAACTACCCACAGAACGATCCCCTGCGCCCCGCCTTCCAGCTTCGCCAGGGCCTCCCCTCTGCACCAGTTCCCCCGCAAGGCCGCGCCCTGGGCGCAGCCGCCTTCCTGGGCCAGAACGTGGCCTACGACGAATCCGATGGCAACATCCCCCGCATCCAGCAATTCACTGTCAGCCTGCAGCAACAGCTCTTCAAGAGCTGGCTCTTTGAGGCCTCCTACGCCGGCAACCTCGGTCGCGGCCTCACCGCCGGCAGCTACGACTTGAATCAGCTCGACCCGCAATTCCTCTCGCTCGGCCAGGCCCTCACCCAGCAGGTCCCCAATCCCTTCGCGGGCCGCGTCCCCGGCGCTCTCGGCGGCGCAACCATCTCGCGCGAGCAATCGCTCCGCCCCTACCCCTACTACAACGGCGTCACCGTCCGCAATCCCCGCCTCGGCAGCTACAATTCACACCTGTTGCTCTTGAGCGCCGAGAAGCGCTTCTCCAAGGGTCTCGCCTTCCTGTTCTCCTACACCGGCGGCAAGATCATCTCCGATTCGATCCAGACCCCCGTCAACTTCGGCCCCATCGAACAGGCCTCCATCGTCGGCTACCAGAACGGCAAGTTCAATCGTGCCGCCGAGCGCAGCGTCGACCCGAGTGACGTAGCCCAACGCGCCACCATCAGCCTTGTCTATGAGCTCCCCTTCGGCAAAGACCAGAAGGGCATCAACAAGCTCATCGGCGGCTGGCAGGTCAACACGATTGGCATCATGCAAACCGGCATCCCGCTCGTCGTAACGGGTGCCAACAACCAGCGCGCCAGCCGACCTGACTCCACGGGCAAATCCCCCGCCATCGACAATCCCACCGCCCAGCGCTGGTTCGACACCACAGCGTTTGTGAACCCGGCCCCCTTCACCTTCGGCAACCTCGGTCGCGTCATCCCCGATGTCCGCACCCCGGGCACCAAGAACTTCGACCTTTCCTTCATCAAGAACACCCGCATCACGGAACGCTTCAACCTGCAATTCCGTACCGAGATGTTCAACTTCATGAACAACGTCAACCTCGGTGCCCCCGGCACCGGCTTCTCTCCCGGCCCGACGGGTTTCAACCAGTCTGGAGCCTTCGGAGTCATCACCTCAGCCCGCGACGCCCGCACCATCCAGTTGTCGCTCAAGCTGATGTTTTAGCCAATCCATGCTAGCCTCCGGTCAGGCATGAGAATTCTGCTTCTCTTGAATTTGATCCTGACCGCGGGGCCGGCCAAGAGCCCAACTGGGCTCCCCTAACTTGGCAATCATCTCCCTACCCTAGAATGCCAGTTACCCGCTCCTCAATCCTCCAATCTCTGTCGCAACTCGGCATCAGCACTGGCGACACTGTCATGGTCCACTCCAGCCTCCGCGCCATCGGCCCTATCATCGGCGGAGCAGCCACTCTCATCAACGCCCTGCTTGAAACGATTGGCCCTACAGGCACCCTCGCCGCCTACGTCGACTTCGAGCCGTTCTACGAAGACGATGACCCCGAGATCCCCGTCTTCAACAGTCTCACCGCCCCCGCCGCTCGTGACCACGGCATCCTCCACGAGTTGATCCGCTCTTGGCCGGGCTCACTCCGCAGCGGCCACCCCGACGCTGGAGTCGCCGCCATCGGCTTCAAAGCCGCTTGGATCGTTGACGACCACGCCTTCCAGTACGGCTACGGCCCTGGCACTCCGTTCGCAAAACTCCTCCAGCTCAACGCCAGGATCCTCATGCTCGGCGCTCCGCTCGACACCATCACCATGCTCCACCACGCCGAGCACCTCGCCAAAATCCCTGACAAATCCATCGTCCGCTACCGCCGTTTCATGCCCACCCCGGCAGGCCCCCAATGGATCGACTTCGAAGAGTTCGACACCGGCGATCCCGTCCACCCCAGCCTCCCCACCGACGTCTTCGAACAAATCGCCGAAGCCTTCCTCGCCTCCGGCCAAGGCCATCAAGCCCCCCTCGGCAACGCCACTGCTACCCGCCTCGACAGCCAAGACATCATCCCCTTCGCCATCACTTGGCTGGAGCGCTGGGCGCTCGCCTTGCCCGCCTAAAGCAGACTCGCAAACTCTTCAGGACTCAATTGCGCCGATTTCAGAATCCCCCGCAGCGTCCCTCGGTCCAACACCCTATGATCGGGTACCACCACCTGCGAGAAAGGTTCATCACGGCGCAGAATCATATGGCTTCCTGCCTGTCGCCGCAGTCGAAATCCAACCCTTTCCAAAGCCTTGCAGCACTCTCGCCCGGAAACCACGGAAAGCTTGCTCACACACAAACCAACAAGGCGTCAGACCGCTCTTCTGGAACCGGCAAATGATCCTCTTCGAGCACTTCGATGTAGGCTTGAATCGCCTCCCTGATGTTCGCGATCGCTTCTTGCTTGGTTGTTCCCTGCGTAATACACCCGGGCAGGCTAATGCACTCCGCAATCCAGAATCCATCCTCACCGGGCCGCACCACCACTTGCCGCAATGTCTTCTCCATGTCACAAATCATACCGCCGCCCACCCTTGCACTGGTAGATAATCAGTAACTATGAGCAAGCCTTCGCTAACGATTGGCATCGAAGAGGAGTATCAGACGATTGACCCGGAAACCCGGGACCTTCGCTCTCACATCAGCGCCGAGATCATCAGCAAGGGCCAGCGCATCCTCGCCGAACGCGTCAAGCCCGAAATGCATCAGAGCGTCGTCGAAGTGGGCACCGGCATTTGCCATAACATCCAGGAAGCCAAGGCCGACTTGCGCGAACTGCGGCTGGGCATCATTGGCCTCGCCAAACAAAACGGCCTCCGCATCGCTGCCGCCTCCACCCACCCCTTCGCCGACTGGCGCAAGCAGGAAATTTACCCCGACGAGCGCTACGCCACCATCGTCGAAGACATGCAATCCGTAGCCCGCTCCAACTTGATCTTCGGCCTGCACGTCCACATCGGTGTCGAAGACCGCGAGGCCGCCATCCAGATCATGAACGCCGCGCGCTACTTCGTCCCGCACGTGCTCGGCCTCACAGCAAATTCCCCCTTCTGGCTCGGCCTCGAAACGGGCCTCAAGAGCTACCGCTGCAAGGTCTTCGACAAGTTCCCCCGCACCAACATCCCCGACTACTTCCCCTCCTGGGGCGAATACACCAACTTCGTCAATCTCTTGATCAAGACGAACTGCATCGACAGCGCCAAAAAGATCTGGTGGGACATCCGGCCTCACCCCCATTTCCCCACCCTCGAGTTCCGCATCATGGACCTCCCCATGCGGCTCGACGAAACCATCGCCATCGCTGCCCTGCTCCAGGCCACCGTCGCCAAGCTATACAAGCTCCACACCAACAACCAGGGCTTCCGCCTCTACCGCCGGGCACTGATCATGGAGAATAAGTGGCGCGCCGCCCGCTATGGCCTCGACGGCAAGCTGGTCGACTTCGGCAAACAGATCGAAGTTCCCCTCCGCGACTTACTCTTCGAATACCTTCACTTCATTGACGATGTGGTCGATGAGTTAGGCAGCCGGGAAGAAATTTCTTATATCTACAAAATGCTGCGCAGCGGCACTGGGGCCGACCGACAGCTCCAGGTTTGGCGCGAGACGGGCGACCTCAAGAAAGTCGTCGACTACGTAATTTCAGAAACGGAGGCTGGCCTCTAAATTGTTGCCCGCTACTTTTGATCCAGAACTTCTCCCCGGCGCCAAAAACGCCGTTACCACCTGCCTTCGCATTGACCCCAGCGAACGCGTCACGCTCATCACCGACAAAGCCTGCGAAGAGATTGCCGCCGCCATCGCTCACGAGTTAACTCAGCTTGGCTGCGAGTTCCAGGCCTTCCGCCTCGAAGACTTCGCCGACCGTCCTCTCGTCAGCATGCCAGAAGTGGTGCTCTCCGACATGGAGCTTTCAAGCGTCTCCATCTTCGCCGTCGTCGCCCAGCAAGGCGAACTCCACAGCCGCATGCAGATGACCGACGTCGTCAATCGCCGCCGCATGCGCCACGCTCATATGGTCAACATCGAGAAGCGCATCATGATGCAAGGCATGCGGGCCGACTTCCTCAAAGTCGACGCCCTCTCGGTTCAAGTGCGCGACATCGCAGCCGCAGCCAAAAAGATTAAAGCCACAACGGCCAACGGCACCCACATCATCGCCGACATGCACCCTGACTACAAGTGGATCAAGACCAGCGGCATCATTTCCACCGCCAAGTGGGGCAACCTCCCCGGCGGCGAATGCTTCACCTCGCCCGGTGAGGTCAACGGCGTCTTCGTGATCGACGGCGTCGTAGGCGACTACCTCTGCGCCAAATACGGCGACCTCCGCGAGACCCCTCTCACCGTCAAGATCGAGAAAAATCGCATGGTCTCCGCCGAATCCAAAAACAAAGAACTCCGCGACGAATTCTGGGCCTACTGCCATACCGATGAGAATTCCAATCGAGTCGGCGAGTTCGCCATCGGCACCAATCTCGCCCTCGATGACGTCATCGGCAACATCTTGCAAGACGAAAAAATCCCTGGCATTCACATCGCCTTTGGCAATCCCTACGGGGCCCATACCGGTGCCGACTGGTATTCTTCCACCCATATCGATGTCGTAGGCCGCAAGTTCAACATCTGGGCCGATGACCGCCAGATCATGCGCGACGGACACTTCCTCCTCGAACACTAAACATGATCCAGGCTCTGCGAGAAGACTTCAACCGCCGCTGGACTCCTGAAAAATATCAGCGCTTCCTCGCTGGTATCGATCAGGCCATCGGCAAGCACGTCGAATTTCGGCATTCAGAAACCCCCTGCTTTTTCCCCCGCGAATTACTCCAGGAGATGTCCCGGGCCGGTCGGGATCTGGTCGGTCAATTGCTCGACAACAAGCTCTACCGCGAGGCTTCTGATCTTGAAATCCCCCCACAGTACTGCGTCCCCAACGAAGCGCACGAGCCCCTCTTCATTCAAGCCGACTTCGGCATCGTTCACGAGAACGGTCGCCTCGCCCCAAAGCTAGTAGAGATCCAGGGCTTCCCCAGTCTTTATTGCTATCAGACAGAAATGGCCCGCCAGTGCATGCGCGCCTATGAGCTCAATCCAGGGCTGCGCCATCTCCTGAGTGAACTCGATCTCGACGGCTACCACAAGCTGCTGGGCGAGGCCATCCTCAATGGCCATTCCCCAGAGAACGTCATCCTGCTCGAGATCGACCCCGACCAGCAGAAGACAGTCTGTGACTTCATTTGCACAGAACGAATCTACGGCGTCAGGGCCGTCTGCATCACGAAGGTGCGCCTGAAGGGTAACAAGCTCTACTACGACCGCGACGGCGTAGAAACCCCGATCCACCGCATCTACAACCGCGCGATCTTCGATGAACTCGAGCGCAAAAAAGTAGAAGTCCCCTTCCGATGGACTGATGATCTGCAAGTCGAGTGGGCCGGCCACCCCAACTGGTTTTTCCGCTTGAGCAAGTTTTCGATCCCCTGGTTCAACCACCCGACGGTCCCAAAGAGCCACTTCTTCCACGAAGTCACAGACCTCCCCTCTGACCCCGAGAACTACGTCTTGAAACCCCTCTACAGCTTCGCAGGCATCGGGGTCGTAGTGGGGCCAACCGTAGAGCAACTCGATTCGATTCCCATCAAGGAGCGCCGCAACTACATCCTCCAGGAGCGGGTGCGCTTTGCCCCGACCATCCTCACACCCCACGGCCCCACCATGGCCGAGGTGCGCATCATGTACATCTGGCTCCCCAGCATGCAACTCCCCATGGCCGCCAACATGATCGTCCGCATGGGCCGCGGCAAACAAATGGGCGTCGACTACAACAAAAATCTCGAGTGGGTCGGTGCCTCAGCCGGCTTCTACCTCTGAGCGGCAGCAACCACTTCAATCTCGATCAACGCGCCCCCAGAAAGCCGCTTCACTTCAACCCCAGTCTTGGCGGGTCGATGCGGAAAGTATCGCGCATACACCGCATTCAGGGCGGCCAGCTCATCGACGTTCGTCATGTAAATGGTCGTCTTCCCCACCAGCTCCAGCCCGCTGCCCGCCGCCTCAAGAATCACCTTCACATTCTCAAGAGCCTGCTCGTACTCCGCCACTTGCCCTCCAGCGCGCAGTTGGCCCGTGGCCGGTTCAATCCCCAGCTGTCCCGACACAAACAGCAGCCCACCCATCCTCACCACCTGGCTATAAGTCGCGTTTCCCGTCGGCACTTGTGGCGTATCCAGAATCTCAGGCCTCATCGCTCAAAAGCCTCCTCAAATTGTGAAATCTGTACAGACACCGGCCGCAATGGCCAGCACGAAACAATGCGGTCCACTGCCAGCACTTCTTCGGGTTGCTCCACTTCGTAAGCAATCTCAGTGGCGGCATTCGTCCGCAGTGTCTCCGCCATCTGCTCCATCCCTGGCCCCACCGCCACGAAGTAGAAGTTCTCAACGTCAAGATACTTCCGCGCCGCCCGGCTCACATCCTCCAACGTCAAGCGGGCAAGCCCTTCGGCGATGTAACTCGTATACTCGCCAATCCCGTAAAACTCGCTATCCAGCGCATAGCCTCGCACCAGCGTTTCAGTTTTGAGCAGCAACTTCACATACTTGCCAAAGAAGTGCCGGGTTCGCTCAAAGTCTTCAAGGCTCATCCCATTTCGCTGCAGTTGATCGATCTCGTAAAGCGCCAGCCGCAACGCGAAGACGGCCTTCTCCGGCGCAACCGGGCGCAGCCAAACCTGAAAGATCTGCTGCTGTCGAGCGAGGCACGGGTCGGGCTCAAACTGAAACATGCCGTTCGGAAAGTATTCCAGGTAAGCGTAGTCACCATAGTTGAGACCACGAATCTCTCGAATCGAATCAAAGAGCCTCCCACCATTGCGATGCTGCCCCAGCCAGCACTGCGCCACCAGCAGTGCATGATAATCGGGATGCCTGCGGCGCACCGGGATGTGATGCCCAAAGCTCATCGCAACACCCCGCGCATCAGCCTTTTCCAGAAGACTGCAATGCAACCCCGGCATCACCTTGGGCTCAGGCAGAACCATCGGCTGATTGGCACATAACTTCTCACCGAAGAACTGCCGTACATCCTCCAGCGTAATCGCCTGCAGTCCACTCACCGTGCCAACCACCGGATGCCCATACGGATGTCCCTCATAAAGCCGCACATAGAGCATCTCCTTGGCCAGCTCTTCATCATTGCTGCCGCGCAACTCCACCGTTAGCGAACTCATCAGGTCCGTGCGAACCCGTTCAAAGTCTTCCGCAAGAAACGCCGGCTGCGCCAGCATCTCCTTCACAATCGCTTCGAAAGCAGCGGCATGGTCCTCATGCACCATCCCTGAAAACACCGTCAGTTCCTGATCCACCTGCACCTGAAACCGCGCCGCCATCCGAAAGAATTCATCCAGTATCTGCTTATAGCTACGCGTAACCGTAGCCCCTTCCGCCATCAAAGAAGCGCAAACACTAGCCAGCCCTTCCTTGCCGGGAGGATCATAAGCACTGCCGCAGCGAAAGGCGAATTGATAAGTACGCAACGGATTCTTCATGCCACACTCCGCAACAAAGCGCTCACCCGGCTTGACTCTACAAAGTACTCCTGCGCGATGCGTCGCAGGTCTTCGGCACTCACTTTCTCGTACTGCGTAAAGAGCCGGTTAATCGTCTCCGGGCTCCGCCGCAATCCAACGTAGCGAGCCACCAATCCCGCAATCCCCTCCGTCTCGTTCATCCGCATGGCAAAGCCGTATCGCAGGTGGCTTTTCACCACCTCTAGTCGCGCCTCATCCACCAGTTCCGTCTGCATCGCACAGATCGTCTGCATCACCCTCGCCCTCACAACCTCCACGCTCGCCACATCCTTCACCCTTGCTGTAACCACATAAAGATACGGGTCGACATGATCGGCATACATCCCGTAAAAGACATCACAGCTTTGCTCCTTCAGCACCAACTCCTCATACAACTCCGAGCTTTGCGAAAAGAACAGGTATGACAGAATATCCAGCGCCGCCGACTCCACGCTGCTGTCCGAGTAGGCGGGCATACGCCAGGCAAGTTGCAAGAGGGGCAAAGTTTTCGTGGGCCAGTCAATCACGATCTCTCGAGGGCCATCAAGCGGCGGAGCTACCGGAATCTGATCGACAAAGTTTCCCCGCTGCCAGCCACCCCAACTCTGCTCCACCAGCAGGCGCACCGCTGCCGGCTCAATGTCGCCAGCAACGACAATCGTAGTGTTCTCCGGTCGATAGTAGCGGCGATGAAACTCCCGCGAGAATTCATACAGCTCAGGCATCACCTCGATATCGCGAAGAAATCCCATCGTCGTGTGCTGGTAGGGATGCGTTTCAAATGCGCCTTCCCGCAGCTTCTCATTGAGTAGCTGAAACGGCTCGGCACTATCTTTGTTGTATTCCGCCAACACCGCCCGGGCCTCCGTCCGAAATGCATCCTCACCATAACTCAGGTTGGCAAACCGGTCCGCTTCCATCGCAAGAATCACCGGCAAGTCTTCCCGGGTAAAGGTCGTGTGATACACCGTAAGATCGTCGTCCGTATACGCGTTCTGCGCCGCCCCCGCCTGCTTCAGCACTGCTTCGTAGCGCTCCGGCGGATAGGCCTCCGTCCCGCGAAACATCATATGTTCAAAAAGGTGGGCAAAGCCGCTCTTACCCGCCTCAGTCTCGTTGCGCGAACCGACGTGCACCACGATATACAGCGCAACGATGTGAGGAAACCCGGTAGGGACGCTAATCAACCTCAAGCCATTCGGCAAGTCATGCTGATCATAATCAAATGGGAATATCTTGGTCATTCGATCCTTGATTTGTTACTGTTTTTAGAGTCTCACTCTTTGACATCCATGAGCGTACTTGTCAGAATTGGCCGCAAAAAAGCAATCCTCTGCGCAGGCAAATGGAGTTGCGCCGACCTGCGCCTCGAACAAGAGCTACAAGCGGCCCTCGAAGTCTGGGTACTCAAGACCGGTGGCCCACCCATCGGCAACGCCGACCCCGACAAGTATGCCGCCGAAGCCATGCGTCACGAACTCGACTATGAGGTTCTGATCACCAACCGCCCCAAAAAGCGCGCCCCCCAAAAGGCGTACCTCTCCAAACGCCAATACAGGCTGCCCTTCTAACATGCCTGCCGTTCTGCTGGCTGGCCTCCCCGGCACCGGCAAATCCACCCTCGCAGCAGGTCTCGCCCAGCACTTCTCCGGCCACGTCCTCAACAAAGATGTCATTCGCCAGGCCATCTTCGGGCCCAGCCACGTTGCCTACTCCGCCCAGCAGGATGATCTCGTGCACACCTTCATGGTGCAGGCGGCCCACTTTCTGTGGCACACCCAACCTGATTTATGGGTCTTCTTCGACGGCCGCACCTACTCCCGCGCCATACACCGCGCAGCAGTCCCACCACACTTCACACTGCTCTGTACTGCTTCTGAGGCCCAGGTTCGACAGCGACTACAGGCACCCCACCCCGCCGCCAACCGCAACTGGCAGCTCTACGAGAAAGTTCGCAATCACTTCGAACCCCTCACCGAACCGCATTGCATCATCAACACCGACCAGCCCTACGAAGAATGCCTCGCCCAGGCCATCACTTACTTAGCAGCGGCTCAAGGTACTTGAACACATTGCGCGCCACCTGCGCCGCGCCCTTCGCTGTCGGATGGATGCCATCTTCCTGCATCATCCCTTTCTGGTTGTAAACCCCTTCCAGCACAAAGGGCATGAACGGATAATTCTTGCTCTTGGCCAGCCCCTTATACATCGCCTCAAACGACCGCACATAGTCCGTCCCATAGTTTCGCGGCAACGTAATCCCTAACACCAGAATCTTGCTGCCCTTCGTCTCAAACCGTGTTGCCATTTGAAACAGGTGATCCCGTGTCCGCTCCAGCGGAATCCCGCGCAACCCATCATTGCCACCCAGCTCAAGCAAAGTCACCTTCGGCGAGAGCTTCAACAAATCAGTCAGCCGGTCTATCCCACCCTGCGTCGTATCACCGCTGATTCCTGCATTCACCACCTGGTATTTATAGCCCTTCTCATCCACTAACTTCTGCAAAATATCAGGGTAGGTCTGCCCGGCCTCAAGCCCAAATCCTGCAGTAATACTGTCGCCAAAGCAAAGCACCACCGGGCGGGTATCCACCGGAGGAACAGCCGCCGCAGGCTTCGGCAGTTCCATCTTCGGGGAAGACTCTTCACTTTTCTGAGCACAAGAGGTGAGTGCAAGCGTCAATAAGATTGCGGTTGAAAAATAAGAAAGCGGTCTCACGACTGTCAGAATAAGAAATATATCTCCCCATGTCGAATCCTATTGCAGTCGAAGTTGATCAGGTCACCCGTGAAATTGATTCCGGCACCCACCTCGTAAAGATTCTAAAGGGGATTTCCTTTCAGATCTTCCACGGTGAATTTGTTGCCATCATGGGCGCATCCGGCAGCGGCAAGAGCACCCTACTCGGTTTGCTCGCCGGCCTGGACGCTCCAACCACTGGCCGCATCCTGCTTGACGGCACTGATATCACCCACCTCAAAGAAGACGACATGGCTAGGGTCCGCGGCTCCAAGGTCGGCTTTGTCTTCCAGAGCTACCAGTTGATTCCAACCCTCACCGCTGAAGAAAACGTCTTGCTACCCCACGAACTCTCGGGACGCGCTGGAGACGGCATGCCCCGCGCCCGCCAACTCCTCGGCCAGGTCGGCCTGCTCGACCGCGCCACACACTATCCAATTCAACTCTCGGGCGGTGAGCAACAACGAGTCGCTCTCGCCAGAGCCTTCATGACCCAACCACCCATCCTGCTCGCCGACGAGCCCACCGGCAATCTCGACACCGCCAATGGCCTCATCGTCCTCGACCTGCTCATCAAGCTGAACCGCGAAGAGCGCACCACCCTCGTCATGGTCACCCACGATAAAGAACTCGCCACCTACGCCGACCGCGTGATCACCCTCAAAGACGGCCTCCTCGTCAGCGACGAAAAGAAGGCTGCATGAGTCAAGGCTTCACCCTGGGTGCCGCCCGCAAAATCGCCTGGCGCGAGGCCCGCGCCTCCAGCTTTAAGTTCCTCTTCGTCGTCCTCGCGGTCGCCGTCGGCGTAGGCGCCCTCACCGGCGTTCGCGGCTTCTCTACCGCCTTCCGCCGCATGCTCAACTCTGAGGCCCGCACTCTCATGGCAGGCGACGTCTCGGCCCGAATCTTCATCCAACCCGATGCAGCGCAGCAGCAGGTCCTCGACGGCATCACAGCCAAAGGCGCTCTGCTCACCCAGGTCACCGAAACCGTCACCATGGCCGCCAAACCCGGCAACCCCGTCCCCGTCCTGGTCTCTTTGAAAGCGGTAGATCCCTCCCGATACCCCTTCTACGGAGAAGTCGTCTTCAATCCCAAACAGACCGTCGGGCAAGCTCTCTGTGACAACTGCGTGGCCGTCGCCCAAGAACTCCTCCTCCGCCTCGGCCTCGAAGTCGGCGGCACCATGCGCATCGGCGGGCAGGACTTCCGCGTCTCCGCCATCGTCGAAAAAGAGCCCGATCGCATGACCGGCAGCCTCAACGTCGGTCCCCGCATGATGATGTCTCGCAAGGCTCTGTCAGGCACCGCCCTC
The DNA here is from genome assembly GCA_044340255.1 of Bryobacter sp. Taxonomy (GTDB): domain Bacteria; phylum Acidobacteriota; class Terriglobia; order Bryobacterales; family Bryobacteraceae; genus Bryobacter. Next base: position 129,618 of record JBIITX010000012.1, read on the forward strand.
ATGACCGAAGGCAGCCGCGCCGCACAGCGCTTCCTCGTCAAACTCCCCGCCGTTGGCGCCAATGTCACCGAAACCAGAGACCTACTCAAGAAGACCTTCCCCGACGCGCTGGTAACCGATTATCGGGAAACCCATCCTTTGATCACACGCGGCCTCGACCGCGCCACCAGCTTCCTCAGCCTCGTCAGCTTGGTCGCTCTCATCATCGGCTCACTGGGTGTCGCCATGGCCATGAACTCCCATCTGCAGCAAAAGCTCGACAACATTGCCGTCATGAAATGTTTGGGCGCTCGCTCCAGTCAGATCATCAGCATTTACCTGATGCAAACCCTCGCCTTGGGAGCGATCGGGGGCATCATCGGCATCGGATTTGGGGTCGCAGTCCAGGTCGCCTTCCCCACCCTGATCGAACGCTATTTCCAAACCCGGCCCGACTTCTACTTCGACTGGGCCAGCGTACTGCAGGGCTTGATCGCTGGCCTGCTCAGCACACTACTCTTTACCCTGCCCCCCTTGCTCAGCATTCGCGAAATCAAACCCAACACCATCTTCCGGCGCGACATGGGTAGCTCCAAAGGCACCTGGCGCCAGCGCCTCGCCCGTGGTCGCGTTGCCATGGCTTGCGGGGCAATCATCCTGCTCGGCTTGGGCCTGCTCGCCGGCTGGCTCTCTGGCTCCAAACTCCAGGACGCAGCCCGGCTCGGTGGCTCCTTCGCCATCGGCCTCGCCGTCAGCCTCGCCATCCTCGCCGGCTTCGCCTGGCTTCTGCTTCGTGGTCTGCGCAAACTGGCCCCGCTCACCCGTGGCAGCCTCCGCCATGGCCTGGCCAACCTCTACCGCCCCGGCAATCAGGCTGAGACCGTACTCGTCTCCATCGGCATCGGCGTCATGTTCACTCTCACCATCTATCTGGTGCAACACTCCCTGCTGACCGAAATTGCCGAAAGCGCCCCCCCGGGCATGCCGAACGTCTTTCTCATCGACATCACCGAACCCATGCGCGAAGGCGTCACCCAACTCGTCAATTCGCAACCCGGCGTAGAGAAAGGCGTCGAGTTGATCCCCAGCGTAGCCGCCCGCATGACACACATCCAGGGGCAGGAACTTTCCAAGATGGACCTCAAGGGTTTCGGGCGCCGCTTCCTCCAAACCCGTTCCATTACCTGGAATCCTGTCCAGCCCAAAGGCACCAAGCTGCTCGAAGGCAAATGGTTCACCTCAAGCGAAACCGGCCGCGTAGCAGTGGCCCAAGACGCCGCACTCAGCCTCAAACTCAAACCCGGTATGGTCATCGATTGGACAGCCGCAGGCCGCACCTTCCGCACCGAGGTCAGCACGATCTTCCGGCAGGAAAGTGTCCGCGCCGGGGCCACCCAGGAATTCATTCTCGACCCCACCTCCCTGAAAGGCCTCCCCGTCATTTACTTCGCCGGTGCCCGCGTCAAGACCGACAAAGTCCCCCTGGTGCAGGCAGCCATTTACGGCAGGTACCCCACCATCAGCATCATCAACATTGCCGACGTGCTCGACATCATTCAGGAAGTGGTCGATCAAATCGCAGTCGTCATCCGCTTCATCTCCGGCTTCGCCATCCTCGGCGGCGTCATCATCCTCGCTGCCAGCGTCGCGGGCACTCGCTTCCGCCGCATCCGTGAAGTCGTGATCCTCAAAACCTTCGGCGGCACGCGCAACCGCATCGCCACCATCTTCAGTGTTGAGTTCCTGCTGCTCGGGCTCTGCGCCGGCACACTCGGCAGCGCTCTCGCCACCGGCTTCACCAGCATCATGCTCCGTCGCTTCTTCACGGAAGCCGAGTTCAAACTGGAGTGGGGCGCCCTGCTCATCGCTATTGTTGGCTCGGCACTCATCGCAAACGCCGCAGGCTGGGCCGCCAGCGCCCGCATCCTCAACCAGAAACCATTGGCAATCCTCCGCGAAGACTAGCCCTTCGCAATCGCCACAATCGCCCGGCTAAACCGATCCACATCCTCCACCGACGAATAGACATTCGGGGTCACCCGTATGCAATCGAATTCGCCCTCAATCACCCGCGTCCGAACATGAATCTTGTAGCGGTTCAAAAGCGTATCGGTCAACTTCGCCGAAGGCATCCCGTCGATCGAAAGCGCCCCAATCCCGCACGACTGCTCCGGCCCATCCGCATTCCGCAAGATCACGCGCGGCACACTGCGCAAGGCACCCTCCCAACGCCGCCGCAAGTATCGCAACCTCTCTTCTTTGCGCCTCGCCCCCAGCCCTCGATGAAACGCCAGCGCATCGGCGATCGCATTCCGCATCGCCACCGGCTGCGTACCAACCACTTCAAACTTGCGTATATCATCCCGCATTGACGCCGGCACTCCCGTCAGCGGCCACACCTTCGGAATATGTTCCCGCCTCATGTAGAGAAAGCCGGTCCCCACCGGTGCCGTCAGCCACTTATGCAGACTCGTCGCGTAGAAATCACACCCAATCTCACCAATCTTGAAGTCCAGATGCGCAAAGCCATGCGCCCCATCCACAATCGTATAAATCCCGCGACGCCGCGCCTCCCGCGCAATCTGCGCCACCGGAAAAATCTGCCCCGTCGTGAACGTCATATGCGATACCAGAATCGCTTTCGTCCGCGGTGTAAGGTTCGCCAAAAACAGATCCGTCAATTGTTGTGCACTCTTGGGCGGCGTAGGGTAAGCGAATTGCTTCAACACAATCCCCTCGCGGCTCGCCCGCTGCCGCAAGCTCGAAAGCATGCTCGGGTAATCCTGCGTCGTCGTCAGCACTTCATCCCCCGGCTGCAACTCCAGCCCCAACAACACGGTGTGCAGCCCCTCGCTCGTATTGCGAGTCAACGCCAATTCCTGCGGCAAACACCCAAATTCACGAGCCAGATCTTCCCGCACAATCTCCGCTTCCGGAATCAGAAGTTCATCCACATAGTGCGAAGGCGAAAGGTTGGTTACCGTCCAGTAGCGATGCATCGCCTCCTGCACCACCTTCGGCGCAGGACACACCGAGCCATTGTTGAAGTTCAGTAGATTCCGGTCCACCGTAAACGCCATCCGGGCGGCAAACCAGAAGTCCTCATTCGAGGCAGTTTCTGTTGGAGTTTGAGCAGGAAGCTGGCTGAGGGCGGTCAGCGCAGTAATCACAGAGCGGCGCGTCATGGTCCATCCTAGCTCGTCATCCGAAAAAATCAATAACTACATATCCCTATAGACAAATAGACATTCAATTGCTATCCTTTCCTTAGCCATGAAAAAGATCCTTCGGATTTCGAGCCTTCTCCTTTTCCCGCTCCTCACCTGGGGTCAGGACCTCTCCGGAACCTGGGACGCTACCGTGACGGCTAACGGCCTCACCATCCCCTTCCGCTTCGAGCTCGAAACGAAATCCGGCACCGTCGCCGGCTCTTTCTTCAATGGGAAAGACCAGTACCGCTCCTCCAGTGGCACCTTCAAGGGCGCTTCCCTCCAACTCGACTTCGACTACTACGCCACCACCTTAAAGGCTCGCCTTGAACAAGGCGAGCTCGTCGGCGAATACAGCCGCGGCAAGCGCATCTATCCCTTCCGCGCCAAGCCCCACCAGGCAGCAAAATCAAACGAACCCGCTCCCAACATCGATGGCCAATGGGAAATTGAAACCACCTCCGCCAAGGGCGAAAAGGCCTGGCGCTTCATCGTCCAACAGGAAGGCAACTGGCTGAGCGCCTCGATCCTCAGAATCGATGGCGACACCGGCGCCCTCAGCGGCACCTACCAGGACGGCAAGTTCACGCTCAGCCACTTCTCGGGCGCTCGCCCCGGCCTGCTTGAGGTCCGTCCCAACGCCGACGGCACCCTCGCGCTGAAGCTCAACGCCAAGACCGAACTCCTCGCCCGCCGTCCCGAAGCAGCCCGCGCCGCAGGCCTCGCCGGCCCGAGCGACTCCCACCACTTCACCACCGTCAAAAACACCGCCGAACCCCTCCAATTCGCCGCCCCCGACCTCAACGGCAAACTGGTCACCAATGCCGACCCGCAATTCCGCGGCAAAGTCGTCCTGGTCAACATCACCGGCAGTTGGTGCCCAAACTGCCACGATGAAGCTCCCTTCCTCGCCGCACTCTATAAGAAGTACAAGTCACAAGGCCTCGAAATCGTAGCCCTCGACTTTGAAGAAGAAGAGCAGCTCGCCGACCCCGTCCGCCTGCGCGCCTTCATCAAAAAGCACGGCATCGAGTACACCGTACTTCTGGCCGGAGAAACCAGTACGGCAAAAGAGAAACTCAAGCAGGCCGAGAATTGGAACGCCTGGCCCACCACCTTCTTCGTCGGCCGCGACGGCTTGGTGAAGGGTGCCCATGCCGGCTTCCCCAGCAACGCTTCCGGCCCTCTCTTTGAAGAAGCCAAGCGGGAATTCACCCGCACCGTAGAGAAATTACTCGCCGAGCGCCAAGTCTCTTCCCGTTAGCACGTCGTTCATGTTACTCTGAAGATTCGCGCAGTTTGCGGGGACGTAGCTCAGTTGGTTAGAGCGTCGGCCTGTCACGCCGAAGGTCGCGGGTTCGAGCCCCGTCGTCCCCGCCATTTCCTCCCTTTCCTTCAAAGTTGGTTCCGATGATTCCGCACCAAGCTCCTAAACTCCAGATTTCCGAAAGCTCCGACTACAAGGAAAGCTATTCGAACTCCGTTCAGGTCCGCGTCAACCTCTGGGATTTCTTCCTCATGTTTGGCACCATCTCACAGACCCAGCCTGACACCGTCAACATCACTAACTTTCAGGGCGTCTACCTCAGCCCGCAGCAAGCCAAAGCGCTGGCCAATCTGCTCAATCAAAACATCGCCCAGTATGAAGGCACCTTTGGCGAAATCCGTCTGGAGCCTGCAAACGGTGGCTCCGGGCCCGTACAGTAGGCTTTCCTTGTGACCCGCCGCCGGGCGACATCTCTCTCGATCCTGTTCGGCCTCTTCGCGTTCGTTCTCGTCTCAACCCACTTCAAATTAATCTCTCTGCCCTTCTTCTGGGATGAAGCAGGGCAATTCATTTCCCAGGCTCACGACATCTATAGCGGCGAAGGCCTCATCCCAAAATCGGCGATGCCCAACTCGCATCCGCCCGGCCTCCCACTCCTCCTGGCCGGCCTCTGGAAAATCTTCGGCTTCTCCATCGCCGCCACTCGCCTGCTCATGCTCGCCATCGGCGCGGCCTTCCTGGTAGTCTCTTTCCTCCTCGCTATTGAACTTCTCAAGGGCGCTTCCGGCACACCGGCCTTCGCCGCCGCAGCCATGCTTCTGGCAAACCCGCTGGTCTATACGCAAAGCATGATGGCGCAACTCGATCTCCCCGCCGCGCTTTTCTCAACGCTTCTGCTGCTCGCCTACACAAGAAAGCAGCAGGGCCTCGCCGTCCTCGCGGCCGCACTCAGCGTGGGCTTCAAAGAAACCTCCCTGGCCATTCCCCTCACCCTGGCCTTCTTTGCCTGGCGCGAAGGCCAAAAGCAGTTCGCGGCCCAACTCGCCCTCGCCCCCCTCCTGGTGGTCGGCAACTGGGTAGCCTACGTCTGGCTGGCAACCGGTCGCCTCTTCGGTGACCCTGCCTACGCCGAATACAACATGCTCTACCCCTTGCACCCGGTCCGCCTCGGCTATGCCCTCCTGCGCCGCGTCAGCTACTTCGGCCTCGAAAATCTGCACTTTCTCCCCATGGGCATCTTGATCTGGCGCTGGAAGCAAATCCACTTTGACCCCATCTGGCGCCCAATCGCCTTCGCCTGCCTGGCCCAGGTCCTGCTCGTTTCGATCACAGGCGGCGCCGTCCTCGAACGCTATCTCCTTCCCGTGATCCCCGTCCTCTACATCGCGTTTGCCGCCGCGATGGCCACCCTGCAACTTCGCTGGCGCAACACAGCATTGGCCTTCACCTGCACCGGCCTGCTCACCATGCTCTTCGTCAACCCGCCCTGGCCCTTCCCGCTCGAAAACAATCTCGCCATGATTGACCTCGTAGAGTCACAACGCAACGCGGCAGGCTTTGTCGAAGGCACCTTCAGCCGTCGCCGCATCACAACCACCTGGCCCATGTCCGACGCCCTCATCAAGCCCTACCTCGGATACGTCAACGCCCCCTTGCAAAACGTGCGCGTCATCGAAGACTTCTCCCTCGACCGCCTCCAGAAACTAGACTGGCAAAGCGGCGATATCCTGATCCTCTATAACCGCGCCTGGAACCCCTCTTCCAGCCTCGCCCGCTGGCCGGCCGTCCGCCAACTCCTCCGCCAATACTTCCGCTTCGCCGAAGAAGCAAACCTCAGCGACATGGCCGACCTGCCCTACCTCAAACCCTACATCGGCCTCGATCAACGCGGCTTCTGGGTCGAAATTCTAGTCGTCCCCTAGCCTTAAGGTTCTCCCCGCAAGGTCACCACTTCGTACCCCTCCGGCGCGCGAAATTGAAACAGCTCTGCCGCTACCGGCACATTGCGCTGCTCACTTCGAAACGCATAACTCATCGTCGATCCATCCTTACCCGTCACGCTCACCAGACTCAGCCGCCCATCCGGCTCCGCAAAAAACTCCACAAACTCATAGGGGCTCTTCGTTGTCTTGGGGAAGGCACGAATCTTCATCTGCACCCCACTCATCGAGTGCTCAAACTTTCCAAAATCGCGGGCAAAATCAAGCTTCCCCAGCAGGAACGCCAGTGGTGCCCGCAAATCCCCCGACTCCTTCATCGCGCTCACCTCCACCCGACGGGCCGTAGGCGTCACATAGTGTATCTGCTTGCCGTCACACAAAAACAACTTACCCACCGGCTGCGCATACTCCCACCTCATTTGCCCCGGCTTGCGAAGGTAAAGCGTACCCCGCTCAGTCACCCGTCGCCCCTGGGCAATCGACATGGTCTGCTCAAATTCACTCTTGAGCGTCGCAGTGCTGTTGTAGCGCTGTTCCACCCGCTTCAGCACAACAGCGAGATTGTCAGAGCTTTGTGCAGCAAAAAAGATTAGGGAGATAAGCGGGAGATAAGCCATGTGTTGTCGCTTTGTCGATGATAGTGCAGTCGGTCGTGCAGCCGGCCAGGACGCCCCTGCCAAAACTCAATTTCTTCCGGCCGCAGCAAATAGCCGCCCCAGAAATCCGGCATCGGGATCGTCTGCCCTTCAAACCTCTCTTCATAGAGACGTCGCGCCTGCTCCAGCGTTTCGCGCCCCGCAATCACGCTCGACTGCGCACTCACCCAGGCCCCGATCTGGCTGATGCGCGGACGCTGCCGAAAATAAACTTCACTCTCCTCCCGCGTCAACTTCTCCACCACACCGCTAGCCCGCACCTGCCGCTCCAGTTCTTTCCAGTGGAAGCAGATCGAAGCATGCGGGTTCGCCGCTAAAGCCAACCCCTTCTGGCTCTCATAATTGGTGAAAAACGAAAAACCCCGATCATCCAGCGCCTTCAGCAACACAATCCGCACACTCGGTTTTCCATCCGCCCCAACCGTGGCCAGACTCATCGCATTCGCCTCAATCACCGAGGCGGCCAGCACTTCGTCAAACCAGCGATGCATCTGCTCTACCGGATTAGGCAGGGCGTCCGACTCCAGCAGTCCACCCATCTTGTAATGCTCGCGGAGTTCCGCATATCGATTCGTTGACATCTTCTACCATCACTTCCTAAAAACTCGGGTTCACAATCCAGCCCTCAGCCACCTGCCCCAGAATGTTGTTCCGTGCCAGGCCCCAATACCAGTAGTGCGCCGCGATGTAGGCACAGAGCACGGCGTCGAGTTGATCTTCGCATGCCTTCAATTCGCGCGCGCCCTGCCCGGGCATGATCAGCACCTCAGAGCAAAATGATGGCCGCCGACTGGCAAGCCCGCCAGCCAGAAGCCGACGAAACTCGAGCAGCGCCTCCCGGCGCTCCTCGATCCGCCCCTTTTTGTAAGGCAAAATCTGCTCCAGCCCAAACAACCGTATGGATGCCGCATGAGGATACACCTCAAATAACTGCCTGGTCTCGATCTGCCGCTCACCGGCAGGCTCCGTCGAAAATCCAAGCTTCTCAAGCTTCGCCACAAACTCCAGCACTTTCCCCGCAAAGGGCATTCCACGATTCACCGGATAACACCCGGCATGCTGCTTCGAGAAAAGCTGATGCGCCTCCCGATCCGCCTCCCGCATCCCGCTCGCATTGCCAATGCGCACCGGCGCGTCCAGCCCGATCCAAGCCGCCCCACATTCCGGGATGACCTGTAGCACCTCAGCATGAGTAGCCAATCGGGTACACTCCCTGAGCTCCAACCGCTTCCCGTCCCACTCCATGCGGGCCAGCCCAGACGGTTTTCCTGTCCAGCCGAGATCGATTCCGTAGAACTCCACTAGCTCTTTTGATGCAGGCCGTCCCGATTCGCTATAATTTAGAAGCGTTTGCCCGACTGAGGCTAACAGCGGCACCCCCCGCCAACACACAATTGTTCAGGAGTTTGCATGTTTGATTTGTTCCGGCGCAAGGATACCAACTTGCGTATTGTTCTTGGAGTCCTTTTGGGCCTGGTCGCCCTCTCTATGGTTGTGACCCTGATTCCAGGATTCGGCTCTGGCGGCTTTGGTGCAGGAGCGGGTGAAGAAACAGTCGGCAAGGTCTGCGGGGAAACGATTCCCGCAAAAGAAGTACGTCAAAGGCTCCAACAGCTCTTGGCCCGTCAGGAACTCCCCCCGGGCAGCGCAGCCATCTTTATCCCCCAATACATCGACCAATATGTCGCCGTCAAAGGCGTAGCCTGCTATGCCAATGAAGCTGGCATGCTCACCTCCGACAAAGAAATGGCCCTCAAGATTCAGAAAGACGTTCCCCAGTTCTGGCAGGAAGGCAAGTTCGTTGGACGCGCCATGTACGAAGCCATGCTGAAGCAGGGCGGAATGACCGTCGCTCAGTTTGAAGGCAACGTGAAGCAGGAAATCGAAACCAAGCGCCTGCGCAGCCTCGTCCTCATGAGCGCCCTGGCCACACCTAAAGAAGTCGAAGAGTTCTTCCGTGAATCCGAAGAAAAGATCAAGCTCGAGTACCTGATCATTGACCCGGCTCTCCTCACCCGCGAAGCCAAGATTTCTGATGCCGAAATCCAGGCCGAATACGAAAAGAACAAATCCGCCTACATGCAGCCGGCCTCGCGCAACGTATCGCTCTATACCTTCGAGTCCAGCCAGGTGGCTGCAAACGTGCAAATCACCGAGGCAGACCTCAAGCGCCTGTACTCCGAAAACATGGACAACTTCCGCGTCCCCGAGCGCGCCAACGTCCGCCACATTCTCTTCAGCACCAAAGACAAGCCCGAGTCCGAAGACAAAGTGAAGCGCCAGCTGGCAGAAACCGTCTTCAAGCAATTGAAGGCTGGTGCCAAGTTCGAAGACATGGTCAACAAGTATTCCGATGATCCTGGCTCGAAAGGCAACGGCGGCAGTGTCGGCTTTATCACCCGCGGCCAAACCGTCAAGAACTTCGATGAATACTCCTTCGGCGGCCCCCTCAAGACCCTCAGCTCCCCCATCAAGACCGAATTCGGCTACCACCTGATTGAAGTCATCGAGCGCCAGAATGCCGGTCTCCGCACCTTCGAAGAAGTAAAGCCCTTCATCGAAGCAGAAGCCCGCAAGGCTCAAGTGGGCGAAGGCTTCCTCCGCTTTGGCGATCAGGTTCGCGCACAACTCCTGAAGAACTCCAAACAAGTTCCAGAAATCGCCGCCAAGCTCGGCATCACCCCCCTCAAGTTCGAATACCCCAACGCCAACACCAGCATTCCAGGCCTCGGTCCCAAGCCTGATATCTTCGGCAAAATCACTTCCCTGAAGCCCGGAGAAGTCTCAGAAGTCATCTCGATCAGCCCGGAAAGAATCGCCCTCGTCGTGTTGGATTCGGCCATCCCTTCGCGCCAATCCACCCTCGAAGAAGCCCGTCAGGGCATTCAGGCCGCGAAAGCTATTGCCGCTGGCAATGCAAAGGCACTCGAGCTCAAAGAAAAGGGAGCTCAGCTCATGAAGACCTCCCCGGGCGACCTTTCGAAGATCGCCAAAGAGCTGAACGTCCCCACCAAAGAAACTCAGGAATTTAACCGTCAGGGCTTTGCCGATGGCCTCGGCCCGGCAGGCAGTATCGCCGATGCCTTTGGCAAGAAGGTCGGAGATTTGGTAGGTCCGGTTACGGTCGACACCAAGTGGTTCATCGCCAAGGTGGTCTCCAAAACAGATGCGGACATGAGTTTGCTTCCCGCCCGCCGCGCCGAACTGATCAACAATCTCAAGAATCGCAAAGCTTCCGAGCGCGCCGATATCTTTGAAGAAACCCTGATCAAGCGCATGATCTCCGAAGGCAAAATCAAGGTCATGGAAGACGCCAAGAAGCGCATCGTCTCCAGCTTCTCCAACTAGCTGATTATCTCTAGCTGATCCTGTCCAGTTGCAGGAACTCCTGCAACTGTTCATGATCGCAGTCCTCCAGCCCCTCGACGGGCCCAAAATAAGCAACCTTCCCTTCGCTGATAAACACCACGCGATCAGCAACCTTGCGCATGAGCTCCAGATCGTGCGTTACCACCACGCTGGTCAACTTCAGTTGCATCTTCAGCCGCAGCATCAGGTTCCCCAGGTGGTTGGCCATGATCGGATCCACCATCGTCGTCGGCTCGTCATAGAGCACACACTCCGGCTGCGCCGCCAGCGCCCGCGCAATGGCCACAGCCCGTCGATGCCCCGTCGATAAATCGGCCGGGTACCGGTCTCGAAACGGCAAAAGATCTACCAGGTCCAGCAACCCATCTACAACGTCTTCCTTGTTTTGCGCATCGTAATCGTCTCGCAACTCCAGCGAAAACAGGATGTTTTCTCCCACCGTCAACGAATCAAACAGTGCTCCAGACTGAAAGACCATCGTCACTTTTTTGCGAATGTTGCGAAGCTCCGCCTCGTCAAAAAACGTGATATCGCGATTCCCCACAATGACGCGGCCTTCATCGGGCTTCAAAAACCCCATAATATGCGCCAGCGATACGGATTTGCCCACGCCGCTGCGCCCGATAATCACCACCGTCTCCCCGGCCGGAACAAAAAAATTGCAGTCGACTAAAATGGGCCTGTCGAACGTCTTATAAACGTGCCGAAATTCAATGTAATAGGGAAAGCCTTCAACCGCCACGATTCACCTTTCCTTCGCCCTGCGCAATCGCAACATCTTCGGGACGATTCCAGTTTGCCAAGATTCCGGGGTCATTTGGGATGAGAATTTTGCTTTCTATGCTTTCCAGCAGGCTCCGCACCCGAAATTTCCCCTCGTCGAGCCTCTTTTTCACCAGTGGCAACGTCCTCCGGTGCCAAACCGCAGCCAGCGGATTCGGCTCCGCCATCGATGTCCCGCTCGCCACACAATCCACCCCAACAGAATTTACCGCCGTTTCGAGCAAGTATTCCAGCCAGCTCGCCTCCAGCTTCGGCATATCGCAGGCGACAATCAGGTTCCAATCTGTCCCGCTCGCCTCCAGCGCCGCCTCGATCCCAGCCAGCGGCCCACACTCACTCCGCAAATCGGGCAACACCGCATACCCAAACCTTTCATATCTCGCCACTGGCCCTACAACCTTCATGGCAACCACCATCGGCCTCAGCGTTTCCGCCAACAGTACTAGTAAGGGCTTTCCCTCAATCGGCAGCAACGCCTTGTCCTGGCCCATGCGACGGCTCGCCCCTCCGGCCAGCAAAAATGCGGTCGCAGGAAACACGGCACCAGAGCGGAGAGCATAATTCATTGATTCAAAAAGAGTTTTCCTATATGATTAAAGACGACACGATGAGCTGCTTTTGTTTTAGCCTAGCGTGCTTTTGCCTTCTCGGTGCGCCCGTCTGGTGTGCCGAGCCCACTGCTGTCCGTACAACAGTACGGGTAGACCGTAGTAGCGGTCGCCTCGTCCGCACCCAACTCATCCTGCCACGCGAAGTCCCCCCCGTCGAAGTCATCGCCAAAGAGGCCATACCCTCCACTCCGAAACCTGCACCGATCCAGACCGCAGCCAGGGCGGAAGTCGATCTCATCGTTGACCAGACAGCCACCGCTCACGGGGTCGACCCTCTGCTCGTTCGCAGCGTCATGCAGGTCGAGAGCAACTACAACCCAACGGCCGTTTCTCCCAAAGGTGCCATGGGCCTCATGCAGCTCATGCCTGCCACGGCCCGCCAGCTCGGCGTCACCAATGCCTTCGACGTCCGTCAAAATATCGAAGGCGGCGTCAAGTTCCTTCGTTATCTCAAATCCAAGTTCGACGACGACCGCCTCGTCCTGGCCGCCTACAACGCCGGCGAAGCCGCAGTCAAAAAGCATGGCTGGATCCCTCCCTATCCCGAGACCATCGACTACGTTTATAAGGTTGGCAAGAAGTATGGCGATTCCAAGCGCCAGCAACAACCGGTTCTGGCTGCCAAGCCCGCAGAACCCATCCAACCTCGCATCCAACAAACCATCGACGCCGAGGGGCGCATTCACATCGGACTGCCTTAAAGCTTCATGACGGCAAACGCCTCAACACTCCGCAACCTCCCAGGACGCCTCATCCTGACGGGTTTGCTGTTGCTTCCAAGCGTGTTTGCCCAGTCCCGCAGCAGCATTACCGACATCCGCATCCAGCACCAGCCCGGCCTCACCAAAGTCACTGTTGCCGTTACGGGCAACATCGATATCAAGGCCGATCGGCTCGAAAATCCTCCTCGCTTCTTCATCGATTTTGCCGAAACCATCCCCGCTCTTGCCAGCCGTCCGGAGCGTACTCCCCGCGGGGCCATCCAGGCCATCCCTGCCACGGGAGACCTCCTCAAACAAGTGCGCGTCGCAGAGAATCAGATTGGCCTCACCCGCCTCGTCTTCGACCTCCTCTCCCCAGACGTTGAATACCGCACCATCGTCCAAAAAGACCCGCTCCGCCTGCTAGTCGAGATCCGCCCCGAAAAGTCCGGCAGTCAACCGAAGAACCCCTTGGCCGCGCCGCCCGCCCCCGTCGAGCCCCGTAAATTTACGCTCGACACCAGCAGCAAGCGCCAGGCCTTCAAGCCCCCGTTCCGGCTCCTCGACCCTCCCGTGCTTGCCTCTCCCTTCCGTCTTCCCAAGGCAGATCCCTCCCAGATGCCATACAAGGTCTCTGGCTTCGTCTTCCGTGATTTTCGCGTCGGCCCTCCCCCCACAGCCGTCAGCCGTCAGGCCAGCCAGGCCCTCACCCCAGGCATTGCCGCATCGAGAACCAGCGCTGGACGACAATCCCTCACCAGAGTCCTCGGCCTCAAAATTGGCAAAGTCGTCATCGACCCAGGCCACGGCGGACACGATGCCGGCTCCACCGGAATCACAGGCCTCCCGGAAAAAGAACTCACTCTCGACATCGCCAAGCGCCTCAAGACGCTCCTCGAGACCAACCTCGGCAGCGAAGTCATTCTCACCCGCGACGAAGACGTCTACCTCTCCCCAGAACAGAGAACCCAGATTGCCAACCAGCACCGCGCCGACCTCTTCATCTCGATCCACGCCAATTCCTCCCCACTCAAAACCGCAACCGGCGTAGAAACCTACTACCTCAATTTCACTTCTTCCCCAGAGGCCCTCGAAGTAGCCGCCCGCGAAAACGCCTCCAGCGAAAAGAGCGTGGGCGACCTCGGCGACCTCATCAAGAAAATCGCTCTCAAAGACAAAATCGACGAGTCGCGCGAATTTGCCGGCAAGATCCAGCAGTCTCTCTTTTCCGGCAGCACCAAAGCCGGCAACCGCACCAAAGACCGTGGAGTCCGCAAGGCCCCCTTTATCGTGCTCATCGGAGCGGGCATGCCCAGCGTCCTGACTGAAATCGGCTTCCTCAGCAATTCGCGCGAAGAAGCCCTCCTCAAAAAACCCGAATACCGGCAAAAGATTGCTGAAGCTCTCTCCCGCGGAATCTCCCAGTACACCGACACGCTCAGCCACTTCAACGTAGCCCAAAGCAGCTCGGGCAACGATTAGCTAAACAGCAGCCGCCTGCCCCTTCAAATCCCCCAGAATCGACCGAAACACCACCCGGTTTCGCCCCTCACGCTTCGCCTCATAGAGGCTCTCATCGGCAACCCGCAACAAAGTCTCGGCCGACACCCGGTGTCCCGGCAGCGCCGTTGTCGAACCAAAACTCGCCGTCAATACCAGCGATACATCGGCATGAGAATCCTCATGAATCGGCATCGGCTCCGAGGCCAGGCTCCGTCGAATCCGCTCTGATTGACTTCTCGTGCAAGCCTCATCACAGCCAGGCAACACAATCAAAAATTCTTCGCCCCCATACCGCCCCAGCGAATCATAGCCCCGAATCGCTGATTTGATCCGTCGGGCCGCCTCGCACAACACAGCATCCCCGGCAATATGACCGTATGTATCGTTCACCGATTTGAAGAAATCGATATCCAGCAAGGCCACTCCCACCGGCAGATTCTCCCGCTCGGCTCTGGCCAGTTCCCGATCCAACACCTCAAAAATCGAATGACGGTTGTATACGTTCGTCAGCGCATCATGCGTCGCCTGCTGCCGCAGCGCAACCTGCGTTACCAGCAACTCGCTCTGCAGATCCACAATCCGCCGCCCCGCACGCAGCCGCACCTGCAACTCATGGTGATTAAAGGGCTTTGTGACGTAATCGTCCGCACCGGCATCCATTCCCTCAATCAAATCCTCACGCTGGTTCTTGCTCGTCAACAGCAGCATGTAGGTGTAGGCTTCCTTCTGCTGCTGCCGGGTCAGCCGACACACCTCCGGCCCGGTCAATTGCGGCATCACCCAATCGAGAATCGCCAACTGTGGCGCATTCGGACGCTGCAGAATATCCCATGCTTCCTGGCCATCACAAGCCACAACCGGCTCGTAACCCCATTTCTTAACCGTCGCTTCCAACATGTGCCGACTGACAATACTGTCATCGGCGATTAGAATCTTCATGCCTCTGCTTTTTTACCGTTACGTCTAGGACTCTACTAAGAGCTTTCTCCTATTGTTTGCGTTTCAATTTCAATACGCAAGCCCCCAAAAATCTCCTCAAGAGTCATATCGGCCATTCCCGGCGCTTCTTCACTTTTTCCTAATTCCCCTATAAGCTCTGCGGCGAACGCTGGATCCGCAACACCCACAGGATAAAGCCGGCAATCAACCGCGGCATGTCCAGCAGGTCTCGCCACAGTGGCCGTCCATCCCGCCCAATAATCATCGCGCCCCGCCGCATCGCATAGGTATTAAACGACATCGCCACAATCGTAAACACAACACTGATCAGAAAGCTCTTCTTCAAATGCGGCGTTCCCCGCAGCGTGTGTACCGTCAGCTCAATCGCGTGGTTGAGTACTGGTAGGGCTACTGAAGTAATCAGTGTCGCCTGCCAGGCGGGCTCTGCCTTCCGCAACCGCTGGATCACACTCCCCATAAATCCAGCCACCGCAAACCGCCACAAAAATTCTGCCTGCATCGCCCCGATCGCCTCACCCCGCCCCGACGAAAGGTTCGCAGAAAAATAGATTCCCGCCCGGATCAACGCACTCGTAATCGCCGACTTCCAGTTCCAGCGAGCGACGATTTCGCGCCAGGGATTTTCAGCGATGCGCCGCAGTACGACGGAGACTGGTTCGATCAGCATGCCATTGGCAGGATAGCGTGTCCTTAACTGCGCCACAATAGCAGGACATGCCCTATCTCGACGGATTGCAAACCACCGCCGAACTGGTCTCCACCGTTTTCCTCAATCTCGTCAAGAGTCTCCTCGCTCCGCTCCTATTCGCCCTCATCGTTTCCTCCCTCGGCAATTCCAGTTCCGACTCCCGCATGGGCCGTATCGGCCTCCGCGCCGTCATCTACTTCGAGCTCATCACCACCCTCGCCATGCTCATCGGTTGGGCCGTCATGGCCTGGCTCCAGCCAGGCATCAGTCTTCGCGGCACCGTCGCCGCCAGTACCGCTACCCACAATGGCCCCAGCCTCATCGACGCCCTCGTCGCCGCCACCCCGTCTTCCATCATGGACGCCATGAGCAAAAACGCCGTCCTGCCCATGATGATCTTCTTCGGCCTCTTCGGCTGGGCGGCCCGTTCCCGTCCCCTGGCCGCCAAACCCCTAATCGATTTCTGCGATTCCCTGCTCGCCGTCATCCAGGCCTACGCCAGCTACGTCATGAAACTCGCCCCGCTCGGCATGATCGCCGCCGTCCTGGCCACCCTGCTCGGCGGCGGTGCCAAAAGTGTCAACAGCCTGGCAGGCTTCGTCGCCGCAGCCATCATCGCCCAACTTCTCATGGGCATCGTCGTCTATGGCCTGCTGCTCATCCTCTTCCGCATCCCCATCGGCAACTTCCTCAAGGCCACCCGCCAGGCAATCATCATCGCCCTCACCACCACCTCCAGCGCCGCAGCTCTCCCCAAAGCCCTCGAAGGCATGGAGCGCTACGGTCTCCGCCGCGAACTCCTCGGTATGGTCATGCCCCTCGGCCTCAGCTTCAACCTCGCCGGCAGCAGTATCCAGCTCATGATGGGGGTTCTCTTCGTCGCCCAGGCCGCAGGCGTCGACCTCAGCTTTAGCCAGATGCTACTCGTGCTGCTCACCCTCAAGATCGCCGTCAAGGGCGTCGCAGGCATCCCGCGCGCCAACTTCGTCATCCTCAGCGCCACGCTGCCAGGCTTTCAGCTCCCGCTCGATTCTCTGCCCCTGCTGCTCGCCGTCGACGGCATCATCGACATGGTTCGAACCCCGGTCAATGTCCTCGGCAATTGCCTCGCCCCGGTCCTGATCGCCAAATGGGAAGGCGAACAGCTAGCTGACCCACTAGCCGAGCAGCGCCGCCAGCCTTGATCCCGGCACAATAATCGTCTCGTTGCGCTCCGGCCCATTCGAGACACAACCCACCTCAACTCCGGTCTTTGCTTCCAGAAATTTCAGGTAGTCCATTGCCTTGGTCGGGATCTGATCAAGCGAAGTAATTCCCTTCGTGGGCGTATTCCAGCCCGGCAACACTTCATACACCGGCTCAATCCGCGCCACTTCCTCATTGGTCGCTGGCATATCGGTCACCTCTACGCCATCCACCTTGTAACCCACACACACCGGAATCTCCGTCAACATGTCCAGCACATCCAGCTTCGTGATGATCATGCTGTCAAAGCCATTGATCACCGCCGTGTAACGCAGCAGCGGCACGTCAAACCAGCCGCAGCGCCGCGGCCGTCCCGTCACCGAGCCAAACTCATTGCCAGCCTTGCGAATCATATCCCCGGCCTCGCCCTCAATCTCACTCGGGAAGGGTCCTGCACCCACCCGCGTAATATAGGCCTTCGACACGCCGATAATCCCGTCAATCCGGGTCGGTGCCACACCAGCCCCCGTACAAGCCCCACCCGCACTCGCGTTCGAGCTCGTCACAAAGGGATACGTCCCGTGGTCGATATCGAGCATCGTCCCTTGCGCGCCCTCAAACAAAACCTTCTTGCCCGCAGACATCGCCTGATTCACAAGCGTCGAGGTGTCACAAACCAGCGGCCGCAGCCGCTCCGTGAACTGCCGGTACTGCTCGAGAATCTTGTCGAAATCAATCGTCTCGCTCACCCGGAACGCCGCCGCCAGCGTCATCTTGTCCTCGCACAGGTTGCGGTACAGATGCTCAAAACCCTGCGTCGACACCAGATCCGCCATCCGGATCCCCCGCCGCCCGATCTTGTCCTCATAGCAGGGGCCAATCCCGCGAGCCGTCGTCCCGATCGCAACACGGTCCTCCCGCGCCTCGCTCACCTTCTCCACCATCCGGTGGAACGGAAAGATCACATGCGCGCGATTGGAAATCAACAATTGCGAGCGCACATTGATCCCCGCCGACTCCAGCGTCTCAATCTCCTGCATCAGCGCCCCAGGGTCAATCACGACCCCGTTGCCGATCACCGCCTTAACCCCCGGACGCAGAATTCCGCTCGGGATCAGCTTCAGTACAAACTTCTTTTCGCCAATATAGACGGTGTGGCCGGCATTGTGTCCGCCTTGATAACGAACGACCATATCGAAGCTTTCGCTAAAAAGATCGACGATCTTGCCTTTGCCCTCATCACCCCACTGGGCCCCGAGTACGATTAGATTTGCCATGTTGGATTGTCCAAATCTTACATTCTATCGCGTACACTGAAGGTTTACCCCACTTCCAATGAAGTTACATGAGCTTTTTGTCGCCCTGGGAGAAGAAAACTTCCGATCCCAACTCCGCGGCATATCCATCGGCACCCTCCGCACGTATCAAATCTTTGATCGCGTAAAGACCCGCTGCCACCTTGCCAAGTTGAACACAGAGAATCTTCGCGCCGCCGCACCCCGTCTCTGGGAAAGGCTGAAAGGTGGCGAAGCCGAACTGGCCCTCGAACTTTCGCAGGCCATCCTCGTCTCCCAGCTCAAGATGATCGTCGACGTGCTGAATTTCTTTGAGATTCCCCACGAAGACGGCTTCTTTGCCAAAGAGACCGACCCCAAGCTCTTCCTCAAAGAAGGCTGGCAACAAACCGCCTACGACCACTTCAAGGCTTCCTACCCCCCGGCACTGCTCTCGTTCTATCTCAACCACCTCGCCCACGAGATCGACGAAAACAGCCCGGTTTTTGAACCTGCGTCATGATCGCCGAAATCGAAGCGCTCGCCGAAGCGGCGCTGTCCAGAATTACGGCTGCCAGCACCCTTGATGCCCTCGAAGAGATCCGCGTCGAAGTCCTCGGCCGTAAAGGCACCCTTGCCGACTTCGGCAAACTCATGGGCAAGCTCAGCGCAGAAGAGCGCGTCTCCGCCGGCAAAGCCCTCAACAGCGCCAAAACTTCCCTCGAGACCGCCTTCGATCTCAAAAAGACCGCCTTTGAGGCCGAAGCGCTCAATGCCCGCCTCAACAGCGAGTGGCTCGATCTCACCATCCCGCCCCAGGGCCTGCTCCCCGGCAGCCTCCACCCCCTCACGCAAATTCAGAACGAAATCGAAGCCCTCTTCTTTTCGATGGGCTTCGCCATCCTCGATGGCCCCGAAGTCGAAACCGAGTTCCACAATTTCGACGCCCTCAACATCCCGCCAGACCACCCGGCCCGCGACATGCAGGACACCTTCTGGCTCGAAGGCGGTCACCTCCTCCGCACCCATACCTCCCCGGTTCAGGTGCGTGGCATGCAGCGCCTCGGCCCCCCGCTCCGCATGATCGCCCCCGGTCGCGTCTTCCGCAACGAAGAAGTCGACCCCTCCCACGAACACACCTTCTACCAGCTCGAAGGCATGATGGTCGATCGCGATGTTTCAATCGCCAACCTCCTTTACTTCATGAAGACCTTGCTCAGCGGCATCTTCAAGCGTGAAGTCACCGTGCGCCTCCGCCCCGGCTTCTTCCCCTTCGTCGAGCCCGGCTTCGAGCTCGACATCCAGTGCATGGTCTGCGGCGGCTCCGGCTGCCCGGTCTGCAAACACTCCGGCTGGGTCGAACTGCTCCCCTGCGGCCTCGTCCACCCCAACGTCCTCCGCGCAGGCGGCATCAACCCCGACGAATTCGGAGGCTTTGCCTTCGGCCTCGGCCTCACCCGCCTCGTCATGATGCGTTACTTGATTGATGACATCCGCTGGTTGCAATCGGGCGACCTGCGCTTCTTAAAACAGTTTTAGGAGCCCCCATTGAAGTTCTCCTACCAATGGCTATCTGACCTCGTCGAAGATCTCGACATTGACGCAAAAGAAGTCTCGCGCCGCATCACCCTCCACACCGCCGAAAGCGAGGGCGTGGAAGTCCATGGCGAATTGCTCGCGGGCGCCTGCCCCGCCGTCGTCCTCAGCGCCGAGCCCATCCCCAAATCCCACAACCAGAAAGCCGTCGTCGCCACCGCTTACGGCGAAAAAACCGTAGCCTGCGGTGCCCCCAATTGCCGCAAGGGCCTCAGCACCATCTACGTCCCCCTCGGCCTCAAAAAGGTCAGCGGTATCGATAGCGACGGCATGCTCGCCAGCCCCGCCGAACTCGGCATCAACGGCGATCACGACGGCATCATCGAGTTCGAAGGCGAACTCCACCTCTCACCCGATTCCATCATCGAGATCGACAACAAGAGCCTCACCCATCGCCCTGACCTCTGGGGCCACTACGGCATGGCCCGCGAACTCGCGGCCATCCTCAACAAGCCACTCGTCGACCCGGTCAGCATCGAGCTCCTCCCCACCGGCGACCCCGTCCAACCGGTCGTCATCGAAGACCTCAACCTTTGCCCCCGCTACTCGGCGCAGGTCTTCTCGAGCATCAAAGTCCAGGCCTCACCCTGGTGGATGCAATACCGGCTCCAAAGCATCGGCCTGAACACGATCAACAACATCGTCGATGTCACCAACTGGATCCTCGCCGAGCTCCCCCAGCCCACCCACGCCTTCGATGCCGACAAGCTCAACGGCAAAATCATCGTCCGTCGCGCCAAGGCAGGCGAATCCATCGCCGCCCTCAACGGCGAATCCTACGATCTCACCCCCGAAGACCTCATCATTGCCGACGAAGCAGGCCCCATCGCCATCGCCGGTGTCATCGGTGGCAAAGACAGCGCCATCAGCGAATCCACAACTCGCATCGTCTTCGAGAGCGCCAACTTCAACGCCAGCTCCATTCGCAAAACCAGCTCTCGCCTCAAGCTCCGCACCGATGCCTCGATGCGCTTTGAGAAAGCGCAAGACCCCCACAACACCCTCCGCGCCATTGCCCGCGCCGCCGAACTCCTCGAGCTCGTTTGCCCCGGCGTCATCGCTCTCGGTGGCCCAACCGACGTCAAGGCCGACCTCAAAGCCGCGCCCCCGATCTCGCTTTCCCTACCCTGGCTCTACCGCAAGCTCGGCCGTGAAGTTCCCAAGTCGCACGTCATTGGCATCCTCGAACGCCTCGCCTTCCAAGTCGCCGAAAAAGGCGACTCCCTCGACGTCACCGTGCCCACCTGGCGCGCCACCAAAGACGTATCGATCCCCGACGATCTCGTCGAAGAAATCGGCCGCACCGTCGGCTACGCCACCATCGACCCCGTAGCCCCCGCCATGCCCGTAGTGCCGCCCCCCGTCAACGAGGAGCGTCGCTTCTACAACCAGTTGCGCGGCGTCGCCACCCAGCAGGGCTTCCACGAAGTCTACAATTACTCCTTCCTTAGCGAAGCCCAGGCCGCCAAACTCGGCGTCCCCATCGAGGCCCACGTCCGCGTCCTCAACCCCATCGCCTCCGACCAGAGCCTCATGCGCACCACGCTCTTGCACGGCATCCTCAAAAATTTCGAAGACAACCAGAAGCACTTCGACAACTTCCGCTTCTTCGAAATCGGCAAAGAGATCCACAAGCAGCCCGAAGGCCTCCCCAAAGAAATCGCCCACCTCGCCGCCGGCATTTACTCCCGCAGCGGTGATGGCGCCGAAGGCCTGCGCGAGCTCGAGCGCCTCGCCCTCGCCATGGCCCCCGCCATGCGCTTTGAGCCCACAACAGAGGTCCGCCCCTTCGAGCATCCCCTCCGCACCATGCTCCTCTTCCTCGGCGACATGCAGCTCGGCCGCATCTTCGAGTTCCACCCCAACACCGTCGAAGGCCGCGCCGCAGTGCTCGACCTCAACCTCGGCCCCCTCGCCTGCATGCTCGCTGGCACACCCAAAAAGTACACCCCAGTGCGGCGTTTCCCCTCAAGCGAATTCGACTTGAGCATCCTCGCAGGCACCCGCACCTACTCGGGCCAAATCGAGAAAGTTATCCGCGCCGTCCCTTCCACCGTCGTCGAAGACATCCGCTTCATCCGCGAATTCGCCCTCCCCAACGACCAGAAGAGCGTCTCCTTCCGCATCGTCGTCGCCGACCCGCAACGCACGCTCACGCGCGAAGAGATCACCGCCGAGCGCACCCGCATCGTTGATGCTCTCGATCAGGCCGGCTTCGCCCTCAAGCTTTAATTCGGCGGAGCAGACCCCGTAGCCGGGTTGTAGTTCGGGTTCTCCGGGTTGATCGG
This sequence comes from Bryobacter sp., assembly GCA_044340255.1. Classification (GTDB taxonomy): domain Bacteria; phylum Acidobacteriota; class Terriglobia; order Bryobacterales; family Bryobacteraceae; genus Bryobacter. Next base: position 151,627 of record JBIITX010000012.1, read on the forward strand.
ATTCCGCTTCGGGTCAAAGTTGCCCCGCGTCATCTGCGGCATCGTCGCCGATTCGATCCAAGCCGTATGCACCAGGTCCCGCAATAGCTCGCTAGAAGCCGCCATCAGCTTGTACACCAGCTTCCGCGCTTGCTCATGGTCCTTCTGTGTATACGCCCCCTGCTTGTCCAGCTCATACACTTCTTCCACATGAGAGAAGCTCATCGCAATGTGCGCCAGGATCGCCTGCCACGGATCACTCAACTGCCGCGCCGGCTTCACCAGCCCCTTGAAGTCACTCTCCCCCAGCGCAATCAATTCCACAAACTGCGTCTCAAACCGCCCATGCACTCTCGGGTCGCGCGTATACTCTTTCGGGTTCGGCCCCACCCACCCATCATGGTGAATCGACACATGCAGCGGCATCGCCGCATCCGCAATGTAATGACCTAAGCGGCCAATGTAGCCAGCCATTTCGAGCTCGATCATCCGCTTCATGGCTTCGTCTTTGGCCATCCGGTAGCGCCGCATCGCAATGCGGGTATGCTCGTACTCTTCCATCACCGCATAAGGCAACGTCCCCGTCCAACGCACATTGGTTAGCTTGGCAGAATCCTTGCTCCCCAGGCGCTTATGCTCGTCATGCAGCGCCAACACAAACTCATAGCGAGACCTTGGAATGACTTTCAAAAACGAAAACTGCTCCTGAAACCACCCGTGATTCGGGTCTTCCAGAATCTTCGAATTCGGGTCGCTGATACCGCGGTATGAATCTGGAATCGGTGCCCAATACGCAATCCAGTCCTCGTGCGCCTTCAGAAACGTCGGGCCCGTATCCGGCAGCAACTGTATGGCGGCACGATTGACAGCCGTATGCGCCCTCGGCCCCCAAGGCCAGGCAAGCTGCGCAATCAACAGCAAAGCAAATGTCGGCCGCATCAGAAGCTATACCTCATGCCAAACTGGAAAACCCGCCCCGGGCGCGTCGCCGTAACGCGGCCAAAATCAGCCGCCCCATCCCGGTTCACTACCGCACCAGTGCATCCAGCAATGCTGCAACCAGGGTTGAAGCGGTTCAAGAAATTCTCAGATTCAGCAATCAGCTCGAGCCGCTGACCTTCCCGAATCTGGATCTTCCGTGCCAGCCGTACATCCATCTGCGAAAAGTCCGGGCCTTTAAAGGCATTCCGGCCACGTCCCACAATCCGGTCGTTCAGAACGAGATCGTTATTCAAATCCGCCCCAGCCTGCGCATTCACCGGATAGCCGGAGTTGTAAAAGTAAACACTAGAAAACTCAAACCCGCGAATCCATTTGAACTGCGGAGCCCAAAGTCCCTGCGCCGTAAAGTTGTGCCGCACATCCGTAGAGGCGTTCCCGTAATCGCGACCCCGGTTCGAAGGGTCCATCAGTGTCGACCCATCCAGCTCACTATCGGCAAGCGCATGCGACCACGAGTAAGAAGCGCTCAGCATAATGCTCTTGCTAAACCGCTTCCGCAGCGTCACATCAAGCGCGTTGTAGTTGCCCACCCCACCCGACTCAATCAGATTGATCTGACGGAACCGCGTATCGGGCCGTCCCGCACTCCCGCGATACACCGGCCTTCCATCAGCCAGCGTCCCGGTCGGCGCACTCAGATTGATATCCCGCGAGTGCTGTCCAAAGCGATGCCCCCAGTAGCTGTACTGCAGGTTCAGCGACATATCCGTAAAGAGCTGCCGTTCAATCTGCAAGTTCGCATTGTTGGCATACATCACCTGAAAATCCTTGGGGAAGGCAGTCACGTTGGGCGGCGTCTGGAACGTTGGGTCGTTGGTCGCAAGCAGGTTCGGGAAGACCGGCGATCGCAAGTCAGTCCCCGGCACCGTGTAGTTGAGCACCCGGCGTGCATTCACCTGGGCCGCATTTGAAATCAGAACCAGACTCGGCGAATCGTAGAACAAACCGTAGCTCGCGCGGATCACCGTCTTGCCGTCCTTAAAGGGCGAATAGCTGATGCCGATACGCGGCGCAATATTGTTCTTGTCGTTGTTCACTCGTCGCGACAGCTCATAAGGAGCCCGCTCATCCAGCACTGGGAAAAGAATCAACTCATAGCGCACACCCAGATTCAACGTCAGCCGCGAGTTGATCCGGTATTCGTCCTGCACAAAGAAGTTCACGAAGTTGAACTTCAATTTCACCGTGTTCTCGCCAAGATCCTGCGAGAGCTGTGTGTAGCTAAAAGGACGTTGCGTTGCCGGATCAACCACGCCCCGCAACGTATTCAGGTACTGGTCCAGCGGCGTCACCGCGGCGCGAACTCCCGACACTGCGGCAAGTCCGTTAAAGCTGAACAGTCGCGTCAGTGCACTCCGCACATCAAAGTTCGTCTGTTGATAATCAATCCCGGTCTTGATCGTGTGCTTGCCCTTGGTCCACGACAGATTGTTGATGAACTGCGTCGAGGCCTCAATCGATCCCGATCCCGCCAGCGGATTCACCCCAAAGTTCGCCACATTGTTGATATTGATCTGCGCTCCATTGGCCTGCCCAGGCACATAGGTCTCGCGCGTCTCAGCCCGCCGGTTAATCCCAAAGCGAAACTCATTCAACAGGTTCGGGCTCAACACGGTCGCCAGCTGCGCCGCACCCCCATTCATGCGGTCTTCAAAGGTCAAGCTGCGGCTGATCGCCGTCAAGCCACCGCCCCCTCCCGGCTGATCGTTCGTGAACCGGTTATAGCGAATGAATCCGGAATTCTTGTCATTCAACTTAAAGTTCATCTTCGCGCTCGGCGTGTGAAAGGTCTCCCCAAACGGTGAGTCCACCAGGTCGGTGGCAGGCAGATTCAAAGCCGCCGCGTTCGCAGGCAAAATCGTCACCGGGGCAGGAATCTTCAACGGATTGAACTCGTTGTTGATGAAGAACCACAGCCGGTCTTTCTTCAGTGCACCCCCGAGATTGCCAGCCACCATCCACCAGCTTTGTTTGGCACGCACCGCCGCTAGCGGAGCCCGCGCCGTCGTCTCCAGCGGACGGTAAAGCCCCATCCCAGAGCCATGCAGATCATTCGTGCCCGATCGGGAAACCACATTGATCACGCCCCCGGCCGCACGCCCAAACTCCGCCGAGTAGCCACCCGCAATCACCTGCATCTCCTGCACCGACTCGGGCGTTGAAATCACCAGCCGAATCTGCCGCGCATTCCTTCGTGCCGTATTGTCCAACCCATCCACCGTCCAGGTCGATCGGTTACTGCCACCAAACGTAAACTGCGTCGTACCAAACCCCGTCGAAGGAATCCCCTTCACCCCCGGGCCAAGCAAGTGAAAGTTGTAAACATTGCGCGAGGTAATCGGCAGCGAGCGCACCTCTTTCTCACCCAGCACTTCCTGCTGCGCAATCTTCCCGCTATCGACAATCGCCGCGTCCGCACTCACGGTCACGCTGTCTGTCGTTCCGCCCACTTTCAGCGAAACATCAATGCGGGCCTGCTTGCCCACCGACAATTGAATCCCCGTCTGCTTGAACTCCGAGAACCCGGTAGCCGCTACCTTCAGTTCGTACTCGCCCACCTTCAAGAGCGGAAAGCGATAGTACCCCTCCGAGTTCGTCGTCGCCAGCAACTCCACATTCGTGTTTACGTTGCGTGCGGCAACCTGGGCTCCCGCAATTCGGGCACTCGTGGCATCTTGAACGTACCCATCCATCGCGGCGTCAGAAGCATTCGACTGGGCAAATAAACTACAGGCAGCAAGCAACAAAACGAGAAAGCGCATATGCCTTCCAGCGTAGGCAGCGCGTTGTCAATTCCTCATGAATGGTGAGTGAACTTCCCGTTACGGAATCACAGGCAAAACAATATGCGACGGATGCGCCGCATCCAGGTAGATCGTGTTCGTCGCCACCCGCGTCCGCCGGTTCTCATTCAACCCCTCACCCGTATTCGGATTGACATCAAATCGCGGAAAATTCGAACTCGAAACATCCAGCCGGATCCGATGCCCCTTCTGAAAGACAAGCGACGTCGGATACATCTCAATCGTGAACTCATACGGCTGCCCCGGCTTCAGCATCACCGCCCTCGCCGCCGTCTCCCGGTACCGCCCCCGCACAATGCTATCCCCGACATTCAAATCCACCCCACCCGGAAAATCCTTGCTCGGCGGATACACATCAATCAGCTTCACCGTAAAGTCCGTATCAGGCCCATCCGTCGAGGCCCACAGCTTCACCACCAACCGCCCCGTCACCTCAACATCCTTCTCTAGCGGCGCAGTCTGAAACACCACCACGTCATTGCGCGACGACAGCGGCCGCTCATCCTGGCAAAGCCAAAACCCCAACCGGCACTTCTGGTCCGCCGCCCCCTGAAACATCAGCGTCCCCTGCGAAGACACATTGCCCCCCAGCGTCGGCACCGGATGCGCCGGGTCAAACAGGTACGAAATCGGCGCATTGTTCCCCGGCTTGGCCACCGTCAACTCCTGCTTCGCATTCAGATAGTACGGCGTGTACTGCGTGCGTGCCAGCGGCCACTCCTTCTCGGCCCGCCACTTCCCACCCACAAAAATTCTTCCCTCCGGCGTCTTGTGCCCGTCCCCGCCACCCATCACATAAATCAGCACCGGCGGTTCCGTGTCCACCCCGTTCTGCTGATTCTTCAGCCAGCGGTCAAACCACCGCACTTGAAACTCCGGCAACTTCAGCGCCGCATCCGGCGTAAACTGCGCCATCCCCGCATGAGCCACATTCTCCGAGCTATGAATCCACGGCCCCACAATCAACCGCTGCAAACTCTTCTTCGCCTTCGTCAATTCCACAAAATTCAAATTCGCAACCGACGTCCCCCAACTGTCATACCAACCCGTCGTGTGATACGCCGGAATGTCCTTGTACTCCTTCAGGTGGTCCACCACGCTCGACCCATGGTTCTTCCAGAAATCATCGTAGTCCCCATGCTTCATCGCCTCAATCAACCACTTCTCATAATCCGGGGCAAACTGCAGCGGCGTCGTCCCCGCCCGCAACGGCAGCGCCCGCACATACTGCTGCACCTTCCCGCCATAGTCCGCCAGCGCCTGCGCCGCAACCCCGCCACCAGCCCTCGTGGCCGCAGGCAGCGCATTCGCCGTTCCAGCCGCGTTCCCCAGCGTCGCCACCCAGTTGAACCACCGCAGCTCAAACGCCCCGTTATGCCGCATCCCGTAATGACCAAAATTCGACATCGCATTCCGCGGAATCATCGCCTTCAAATGCGGCGCTCCCGCAATCGCCATCGCATGTTGCGTCGCCCCTCCATACGACGACCCAATACTCCCCAGATTCCCGTCAAACCACGCCTGCTCCCCAATCCACTTTGCCGTGTCATAGCCATCATTCGGGTCATCCACAATCGGCACCCATCGCCCTTCCGATTGATACCGCCCCCGCACATCCTGCACCACCACCGCATACCCCGCATCCAGAAACGCCTTGTAGTTCCCACCCGCCTTGTTGTAAGGCGTCCGCGTCAAAATCGCCGGAAACTTCCCCTCCGCTTTCGGCAAATACACGTCCGTAGCCAGCTTCACACCATCCCTCATGGGCACCATCTGTGTGGTCTGACAAAAAATACTGAAGCTGCCGATCCAGAAAATCATCAAGCGAAGAATCATAGAGTGATGAAATACTAACAAAAAGGAGTTTGCCAATGGCCATTGCGATTACGCTGAACGGAAAGCCAGTCAGCGTTGACGTCCCCTCGAACATGCCCCTCCTCTGGGTCCTTCGAGATGAACTGGAACTATGCGGAACGAAATTCGGTTGTGGTGCAGGCCAATGCGGTGCCTGTACCGTTCACCAGGATGGAGAACCCATCCGATCCTGCCTCACCCCTGTCTCCGCTGTGGCCGGCAAAAAAATCACCACCATTGAAGGCCTCTCCCCGGAAGGCGCTCACGCCCTCCAGAAGGCCTGGATGGAAATGGATGTCCCCCAATGTGGCTACTGCCAGGCCGGCCAGCTCATGACTGCTGCCGCCCTCCTCGCCAAGAAGCCCAACCCCACCGACGCCGAAATCGAGAACGCCCTCGACGGCAATCTCTGCCGCTGCGGCACCTACATCCGTATCAAAAAGGCCGTCCACCTCGCCGCCCGCATGATGCAGACTTCCAACGCTTCCGGAGGCGCCCATGAATAGCCGTCGCTTCTTCCTTAAAGTCTCCCTCGTCTCCGGCGGTGGCATGCTCATCGGCGGCCATGAAGCGCTCGCCCAGGGCCCGCGCGGCCAGCGCCAGGCCCCCCTCGACCCCAATGCCTTCGTCAAAATTGCTCCCGACGGCATCGTCACCCTCACCGGCAAAAACCCCGAAATGGGCCAGGGCATCAAGACCGCCCTCCCCATGATCCTCGCCGAAGAACTCGACCTCGACTGGAAGATGGTCCGCGTCGTCCAGGGCGATCTCGATGAAGTCAAGTTCGGCTCCCAATCCGCCGGCGGCAGCCGCTCCATCCCCAACAATTGGGATCTCATGCGCCGCGTCGGTGCCACTGCGCGCCTCATGCTCGTGCAGGCCGCAGCAGCCACCTGGAGCGTCCCTGTCGAAGAGCTCACCACAGAGCTCGGCCGCGTCCACCACAAGGCCAGCGGCAAGAGCATCGCCTACGGCGAAATCGCCTCCAAGGCAGCCGCCATGCCGATGCCCAATCCCGACCTGGTCAAACCGAAAGACCCCAAAGATTACAAGATTGTCGGCAAGTCCATGGCCACGATCGACCTCCCGGCCATGGTCACCGGCAAGCCCATCTACAGCATCGACTTCAAGCTCCCCGGCATGCTCTTCGCCGTCTACGAGAAGTGCCCGGTCTTCGGCGGCAAAGCCATCAGCGCCAACCTCGATGAGATCCGCAAGATGCCCCGCGTCAAGCACGCCTTCATTGTCGAAGGCAACGGCGACGTCTCCAGCCTCGCCAGCGGTGTCGCCATCGTAGCTGAAAAATGGTGGTACGCCAACGAAGCTCGCAAGAAGCTGAAAGTCGTCTGGGAAGAAGGCCCCACCGCCAACCACACCAGCGTCGGCTACAACGCCAAAGCCGCCGAACTCTTCGCCGCCAAACCCGCCTTCACCATCCGCAAGGATGGCGACCCCTTGGCGACCATCGAGTCCTCGGCCAAGAAGGTCGACGTCAAGTACACCTTCCCCTTCATCTCCCACGCCCAGCTCGAACCGGGCAACTGCGCCGCCCGTTTCGTCGACGGCAAGCTCGAAGTCTGGGCCCCCAGCCAGACCCCCGGCCGTGGCCTCCAGATGGCCGCCCAGGCCCTCAGCCTCAAGCCGGCCGACATCACCATCCACCAGCTCCGCACCGGTGGCGGCTTCGGCCGTCGCCTCGCCAACGACTATCTCGTCGAAGCAGCCTGGATCGCCAAGCAACTCCCCGGCACGCCCATCAAGCTGCTCTGGACCCGCGAAGACGACATGCGCCATGACTTCTACCGTCCCGGCGGCTACCAGCACATGCGTGGTGCCGTCGGTGCCGATGGCAAGATCAGCGCCTGGCACGATCACTTCGTCAGCTTCGGCGAAGGCGAAAAATTCGTTTCGTCCTCCAACATCAGCCCCGGCGAATTCCCGGCCAACTTCGTGTCCAATTTCGCCGTCGAAGCCACGCTCATCCCCACCGCCGTCCCCACCGGCCCGCTCCGCGCCCCGCGCTCCAACTCCCTCGCCTGGGTCATCCACTCCTTCATCGATGAGCTCGCTCATGCTGCAGGCAAAGACCCCGTCCAGTTCCGCCTCGATCTTCTGGGTGAACCCCGCATGGTCGGCAAGGGCATGGAGAGCTACGATGCCGCCCGCATGCGCGCCGTCCTCGAGAAGGCCGCCGAAGTCAGCGGCTGGGGCAAGCGCAAGCTCCCCAAAGGCACCGGCCTCGGCGTCGGCTTCCACTACAGCCACAGCGGCTATTTTGCCGAAGTCGCCGAAGTCTCCGTCGACGCCCAAAAGCGCGTCAAGGTCAACAAAGTCTGGGCCGTCGGCGATGTCGGCAGCCAGATCATCCACCCCAGCTCCGCCAAGAATCAGGTCGAAGGAGCCATCATCGATGGCCTCAGCGAAATGATGAACCAGGAGATCACCATCGACCGGGGCCGCACCGTGCAGTCCAACTTCCATCAGCACCAGATGGTCCGCATGAAGCAGGCTCCTCCCGAGATCGAAGTCCACTTCGTCCTCAGCAAAAACTCCCCCACAGGCCTCGGCGAGCCACCGCTTCCCCCGCTGCTCCCCGCCGTCGCCAACGCCATCTTTGCCGCCAGCGGCCACCGTGTTCGCACGCTGCCCATGGCCAAAGAAGGCTTCAAGTGGGCCTAGCCTCAATGCGTTTCAGCTAGCAATAGAGCCATGTCTTGCCCAGGCAAGACATGGCTGGTACATTGGTCCGCAAAGAGCCAGTATGAAAAGTACTTTCTGCTGTTTTTGGGCTGGAAGAATGATGTCGGAAGCCCCCCCCTCCTCTTGATGCGATCATCAAGCAGAAGGCGTAAACACCGATTGCGATGCTCTATTCCGGTCGCGCACAAAGGCGTCCTCGGCAGAGGACTGGCTCGGCCCCGTCGAACTGACTAGACACGGCGATACATGGTTTACGAGCCATATGGCATGTATGCTATATTCAGGGCGTGGCGTGGGAAGTCGAGTTTACGGATGAATTCGAGCAGTGGTGGCATACTTTGTCCGAATCAGAACAGGGACGAGTCGACGCCCGGGTCGGGCTCCTGATGGAGCACGGCCCAAGTCTTGGATTCCCGTTTAGCTCGCAAATCAAGACATCGCGCTTTCCTGAAATGAGGGAACTGCGAGTCCAGGCCGGGGGCGACCCGCTGCGGATGCTGTACGCGTTTGACCCACGCCGCGTTGCGATTCTACTTGTCGCAGGAGACAAAACAGGCGACGACCGCTGGTATGAGACCAACGTTCCGGTGGCGGATCGATTGTTCGAGCGACACTTGAGGACGATTGAGAAGGAGACTGGAAATGGCTAAGAATTTCTTGGAGCTGCGCAACGGAATGTCCGCCCAGGCACGGGCCGCAAGCGCGGCGGAGCAGCGCCGTTTAGTGCAGGAAATGTCGCTCCACCAACTTCGCAAGGCCCGGGAACTGACGCAAACCAAGATCGCCGGAGAGCTGCATATCGGGCAAGGCGATGTCTCGAAGCTGGAGCGGCGCACTGACATGTACGTCAGCACGCTTGCCAGCTACCTGCAAGCCGTCGGTGCAGATCTGGAGATTCGCGCGATTTTTCCCGACGGAAGTGCTGTCAAGATCACCCAGTTTTCGGAGTGACTACCACGCGATAACCCGTCACAAATGAGGAGCGTAGATCCGTCACCGGCGGATAGGTCGCCGAAAACGGCGAAGCGTTGACTTGCTTCCAGCCACCAGCCAGGTTCACCTCCTCCAGCAGACAAGTGATCAGCATTAGGCCTGGCCTGACCCATTTCCGGCCCTCATGTCGCTGTCTGACATGAGGGCCAACCATGGAAGCTTTTCTCAACCAGAGTCTCGGTTTCGACGAAGTCCGCTGGGCCACCCTGCGCCAAACCAGCTACGATTCCCGCATCGCCTTCCACGGCATGCCCGTCAAGACCAGACTCAACTCCTGCACCAAACTCTTCCGCCTCCTCCGCATGGCCACAGGCACCTACTTCGATGGCGTCTGGTGGATGCCTCAGTCCGTCTTTGAGGAACTCCACAACGAAGCCAGTCGCAGCACCCACGGCGGCGGCCGCCTCTTCCGCAACTACGTCGCCCAGTACATGGCCCTCCCCAGCGGCAACTCCCAGCTCTGCGTCGTCGAACTCGAACTCACCCGCCCCGTCTTCGCCTGGGTCGGCAAATCTGCTCCCCTCTTCGATCGCCCCGGCGGCATGGAGCAAATCTTCCTCCCCAACCTCGCCGAGCGCGGCAACCCCCGCTCGAGCCTCCACGCCAAAGTCACCCGCACCTACTGGCTCAAGTTCTAAATGATTCAATAGAGAGAATGCTGAAGTCCAAGGTCGCCGTTCTCACTGCCTACAAGAGCCCCCTCGAAATCCGCGAATACGAAGTCGACGATACCCTCGCCCCCGGCGAAGCCCTGGCCCGCGTCGAGATGGCCGGCATCTGCGGCACCGACGTCCACCTCTGGAAGGGCGAACTCCCCATCCCCATCCCCGTCATCCTCGGCCATGAAAGCGCCGGCCGCATCCACAAGCTCGGCGAAGGCCTCCACCACGACTGGACCGGCCAACCCCTCGCCGTCGGCGACCGCGTCCTCTGGGCCAGCAGCATCGTTTGCGGCGAATGCTACTACTGCCGCGTCAAAAAAACTCCCACCCGCTGCCTCAAACGCAAAGCCTACGGCATCTCCTACTGCTGCGACGAAGCCCCACACCTGCGCGGCGGCTACAGCGAGTGGATTCTCCTCCGCGCCGGCTCCTCCATCTTCAAACTCCCCGACGTCCTCCCCTTCGAGTCCATCGTCGGTGCCGGTTGCGCCCTCAACACCGCCCTCCAGGGCATCGAGCGCATCGGCGTCGAAATGGGCGACACGGTCGTAGTCCAGGGAGCCGGCCCCGTCGGCCTCGCCGCCCTGGCCGTCGCCATCGAGAGCGGAGCCTCCAAAACCGTTGTAGTCGGTGGCCCGGCCCACCGCCTCAAGATGGCTCTCGAATTCGGCGCAACGGCCGTAGTCGATCTCGAAACCTACCCCACCATCGAATCCCGCCGCGCCGCCGTCTTCGCCGCCGTCGGCGAATACGGTGCCGATGTCGTCCTCGAATGCGTCGGCCACCCTAGCGCCGTCCCCGAAGGCTTCGAACTCGCCCGCGACGGCGGCAAATACCTCGTCCTAGGCCAATACGCCAACGCCGGCAACGTCGAGTTCAACCCCCACATCATCACCAAGAAACAACTCACCGTAATGGGCAGTTGGGCCTTCGAAGCCCGCCACGTTTGGGGAGCCATCGAATTCCTCGCCCGCTCCGAAAAATGGCGCAACCTCTTCGCCCGCCAGGTCACCCACCGCTTTACCCTCGACCAGGCCGACGAAGCCCTCAACACCGTCCGCCGCCTCGAAGCCGGCAAGGCCGTCATTTTGCCTTCTCGCGGCTAATGTTGCCGATCATGTAAAGCTGACCCCTTAGCAATCATTCAGAAATTACCCTTCCAACCGGGCCTCCCCCCCCCAAGCTCGCCGTCCTCGATAATCGACCCAATGGCCTGAACACTGTCGGTTGGATAGTACGCAGACGCGACAGTTGGTTCTTTGCTCGAGAGAAGCAAGAAATTGGCTGGAATACTTTCTCTAGACGGGAAATCCGAATTCTTTGGTAATTCATGCCTTGGGCTAGCGAGTATTGCAACGAACAAACGGCCGGAGTACTTGATTGGACTCCTTAGTCCGATTAAGATTTCGTTGTGGGAGCGGCTATAGAGATCACCCAAGAACGGGCCTACGCCGCATTCAGTGCCGAACTCCCAAGGATCAGAAACGAAAACAAGAGTTGCCATGATGCGATCCTTAATACTTCTTCGTCCGAACAACCCGGACCGGGACTTGCCCAGTCGCTGTTCTCTCCATGCCACCGCCAGGCAAAACTCCCCCTCCTGGTCTTGGAAGAGGTGCTACCCGGGTTGGCGGAGAAAACGTTCCAGAGGGCACTTCTAGAACTGCCTTTACTTCTGGCTTTACCGGTAGTGCGAGTCTTTCTTGTGCTCTTACTGCAGAATTATTCACGGAGTCAGACACGAAATGGGTTCCTTCTCGGCCTCCTCTTAGGAGCCCTGTCTCGTTTGTCGCCTTCAATTCAGCCCTCGACATAGCTCGCTCAACAACCTCAGTTCCACTCATCAGACGCTCTGATGCTGCCGATTTTTGAAAACCCAATTCCGGAAGCGGCGCGAACATCATTGCGAAATTGGCCGAATCCATTCCAACCTGTTGGCTAGCATTTGCAGCCTGAAAGCTTGGTACATCGGGAATGTTTAGGCCGGTGACTGCCTTAAGGGTTCGATTTAGAAGTGTTGCTGCACTGCTGGGAATGTTAGCTACTGCTTTCCCAGCCCCGATCGCGAAATCACCGCATGCGACTCCCGCAATGAACAGGCATCGGCCAGTTGGATCTGTGTATCGCAAAGGGTTGCCGCGAACGTAGCCATAAAGGTTCCAAGACTGCGGGTCGTCCGAGTGCTGGTCCGCAAACGGCGCATCAGGGCTAGTCCACCTCCCCTGCGCACTCGCCAGATACCGCGCCCCAAAGTAATCAAAACCCATCTCTGAGTCTCTTTCCTTCCCCGTAAACCTCTGCTTCAGCGCCGCCGCTCCCCCGTACCCGCTCACCAGGTCCCGGTTCCCTGCCGAACTCGAAGCCACGATCTCCTCACCAAACGGCCAGTAGTCGATCCTCGCCGCAACCTCCTGATTCCCCTTGGTTACCAGTCGCGTCGAACCCAGTGCGTCCACACTGAGATACTGCACTCCCGCCTCCACCTGCTCCGGCGTATCCTCAGCAATCAACCCGCCGTCAGCTCCGTACCAATACCAATAAGTAGAGCCCGCAGCAACTCGCTTGATCCGGCGGCCCTCCCCGTCGTAGCTGTAGCTAGCTCCACCTCCACTCACCAGCCGACCCTCAGCATCGTAAACCAGCGTTCCCGCCACCTGCGGATGCACCGTCATGTATCCCGCGACATCATGTGTCACCGCTGCAGTGGATACACCGAGCTTGGCTGTCGTAATCTGATTCTTTGCCGCGTCGAAGTTGCTTTGCTGCGTTGGCGTCCAGTCGCTCTGTGTAATACCAGTCGGCGTGGCCCAGCGGTTCCCGTAGCGGTCGTAAGCGTTGGTCTGGCCCCAACTGCCGCCCGTGCTGCCACCACTGACTACCGTTTCGCTAAACGTGGTAAGGCGATTGCGACCGTCATAGCCAAAGCTCGACAGCAGGTTGAGGTAACCCCCAGCCGTCTTGCGTGCCCACTGCCGGGACTCAACAACATTGCCATTATTGTTACCAGCCCCATAAAGCCATTCCAGGCAAAGCTGATCGTCGGTCGCGATGCCACAGCCTTGGAATGCAGGGTTAGCGCCAATACGCTTGCGCTCCAGTTGCAGAAAGGAGTGGAACTGGGGGAGCTCGCAGATGCCGTTAGAGGGCTGTAAAGGGAGCGGAGCGCTGGCCAGCAAGGGCAAACACAGGACGGCAAAGCCAACCAGCAGCATTTTGCTTTGCGCCTTCATCTTTGCCAGTTTAGATGATTCTGGCGGAGTCGCGAATTTGACCCGCCCCACCGCACTTAGAGGGCTGCACTTGGTTGTTCAGCTAGCGCCAGTTGGTTGAATACCCATGAGTGCAAAAATGACCCACAGGGCTGAAGCATTGGAGGGAACTAGGGCTACCAGCGGGGCGAGTCAGTCTGTCCCACATTCCCAAGATGCGTCGAGGCGAAGCGTTGATCAGCTAAGAGGCGATGTTGAATACAATCTGAAAAATGCCAGCTGATGAAGTGGCAGGGCAATCCGCTCTCCCGCAAATTCTACTCTCAATCAGACTTCAGAAACGAAATGGAGCCATGATGGCTAACGAACACAATCCACTTCAGAGTGCCGTCAAAAACTTCAATGTCGTCAGAAGTCGGATACCAAATTGAATAGAACTCTCTTTCTAGGTCAACCCGCCTAAACTTATCCACTTCTTGGAATATTCTCCACTGAACAAATAGCTCATCTTCAGGCACAATTTCACACCGAAAGAAAATCATCGAAAGCGGTATATCCTCATCTTTCAAGTAGAGGTCGGGTATCGCCTGCGAACGACGCCAAAGCTCTAATGTCGCTTCTTCCGTCGTTAAACCTGAAAGCTTGAACTGCTTCGATAATCTAGCTCCAAGCTCCACAGCTTCGGAAAGTGGCAATGATTCGAAGGCAGGGAAAACCTGTTCGGGATGGTCTTTTTGCCAGTTTTTTAATTTGAAATCTTTCATCGCTTAAGTCTATTGTTGGGATCGCCGACAGGAACTGCGTCGCTCTTCCCACCGGACCCTCTCTTTCCTCTTGAGTAGTCCCAAAAATTGATGTGTGTTTGAGCCTCTGGTGACCCCGGTGTCGCATTGGGATGCGCCGGATCCAGTCTATAGCCCTTTTGAGAATCACCTGCCTGCGGACTACCGAATTTGCCACGCTCTCCTTTCGGCAGTTTTCCCACTTCGTCATGCACTTTCTTTAAAGCCGACTTGTGAGCACTCAAAGACGGTTTATTTACTATTGTTGCTGGGTCAATACCGCCCTTGCCTCCCCCAGAGGTTGTGCTCAACGCACCTCCGCTCCCGGTTCCTCCTTTGACTGCCCCCCCCCCGTGCCCCACCTCCACCAGGCGCAACCGACATCACAACGCCGACGACAGTATCGCTGTGATCCATTCCAGACTGTTGAGCCGCATTAGATGGACTTTGTTCTTGAACCCCGACTGATCTCAATAGCGCCCCAACCGGACTACTTGGATTCTCAAGATGAGCGTTCACCAATCCTTTAGCGACTCCAGCAAAGAACTGACGAAGCGGCTCATCATTCTTCAGGCCGATTCTGCCGTCCAAATCAATCGAGTTTAGAGGCTGACTTCTTACATACGAATACAGATTCCAGCTCTGCGGATCGCTGGCATCCTGATCCGCAAACGGCGCATCAAGGCTAGTCCATCTCCCCTGCGCACTCGCCAGATACCGCGCCCCGAAGTAATCGAAACCCATCTCGGAGTCTCTTTCCTTCCCCGCTGCAAGCGGCTTCGTTGGTGGCTTTTGGCTATGCGAAGTTACTGGACGGTAACCTGTTGATCGTGCGAGACTTCCACGATTCCCGGGAATCACCTGCCCGTCATGGTTTCGCTAGATCAGCAACAAGCGCTTCGAACTTGGGGATGTAAAAGCCGTTCGAGATCAGTGCCAACTTCTGACGATAAACTCCGACCAAGTCTGCGTAGTTTGGTCGGCCAACTATACCCGCCACGATCAAGCCGTGGGCGCATCGAAGATAGTCCATTGCATAGTGAACGCAGTCCTGTCCAGGGTTTTCATTCAAGGCGGCGTCGATCATCGCCAGTGCAGAGTACTTCTCGAAATACGGGAAAACAATCTCGTCGAAGTCGCGTTCGAGCTGTGCGGCTGCGGTATCGACATCCGAGAGATCCCGGATCACGTACTCAAACCTCGAAGGATCTGCCACTAGGCCCTGGAGTGAAAGAGAGAGAGTTGGCGTATCCGCTTGATACTTGCGCTCGAATCCAGAAGTCTGGTGAAACTTGTTTTCAATTGCGTCCACCCTTAAACCTATAGCGGGTTTGACGTGAAGACTTTCATAAACCGTAAAATCCAGCACGAACCACCAACTAACCTCGGCAATTCGTTTGGCGAAGCGCTCTTTGCTCTTTTGTAGCTTGAATCCTCGCTGTTCGAGTTTCGGCTGGAGAGCCGATAGCAACGCTGTTTTGAGATCCTTTATTGTCATTCTACTCGTTCATCTTCTTGAGATCGTCCGGTCTTAGGACCTTGACTTTAGTTGGAGGAATCTGAGTTCCCGGAGGAAAGCCGGGTCTCCCTTTCCCTACTACGGTGGCACCGCTTTGTTGAATTTCAGGGTACGCCTTCTTTTGGTTCTTCGTAAAAGGGGCGGTTGCCGATCCCTTCGCATCAGTGAGCGAAACGTTGCCACTGGCATCCTTTCCAGCAGTGTCCAATCTCGTCTTGACCCCGCTCTGGGTTTTGACAGTCAATTGTTCAACAACTCCTGTCTCCTGCTTCTTCACAGCATTCACTGCCTGTTGTTCAAAGGCCTTGCCGAGTTTTGCGTTCTCGAGAATATTAGAGCCTTTCTTAAGCGTTTGGCCCGCATCCACCAAATTGTCTGCCGCACGGAGGGCCTTTAATCCTGCGCCGGCACCGCCCGGCAAACCAGGAACAACGGTCGCTACGACATCGTACGTCAGGCCGACCGTATCCACGACAGCACCTAGCACATTGCCGCTTGCAACGTTGCTAACCAGTGAGGCCACATCCAGACCAACATTGAAGGCATCCCAGGGCGTCTCTATCGCCTGCCCAGTGCGGTCTACATATCGCAGCGGGTTGTTCCGGGTGTAACTGTACAGATTCCAGCTTTGCGGATCTATTGTGTATTGATCCGCAAACGGCGCATCAGGGCTAGTCCACCTCCCCTGCGCACTCGCCAGATACCGCGCCCCGAAGTAATCAAAACCCATCTCGGAGTCTCTTTCCTTCCCCGTAAACCTCTGCTTCAGCGCCGCCGCTCCCCCGTACCCGCTCACCAGGTCCCGGTTCCCTGCCGAACTCGAAGCCACGATCTCCTCACCAAACGGCCAGTAGTCGATCCTCGCCGCAACCTCCTGATTCCCCTTGGTTACCAGTCGCGTCGAACCCAGTGCGTCCACACTGAGATACTGCACTCCCGCCTCCACCTGCTCCGGCGTATCCTCAGCAATCAACCCGCCGTCAGCTCCGTACCAATACCAATAAGTAGAGCCCGCAGCAACTCGCTTGATCCGGCGGCCCTCCCCGTCGTAGCTGTAGCTAGCTCCACCTCCACTCACCAGCCGACCCTCAGCATCGTAAACCAGCGTTCCCGCCACCTGCGGATGCACCGTCATGTATCCCGCGACATCATGTGTCACCGCTGCAGTGGATACACCGAGCTTGGCTGTCGTAATCTGATTCTTTGCCGCGTCGAAGTTGCTTTGCTGCGTTGGCGTCCAGTCGCTCTGTGTAATACCAGTCGGCGTGGCCCAGCGGTTCCCGTAGCGGTCGTAAGCGTTGGTCTGGCCCCAACTGCCGCCCGTGCTGCCACCACTGACTACCGTTTCGCTAAACGTGGTAAGGCGATTGCGACCGTCATAGCCAAAGCTCGACAGCAGGTTGAGGTAACCCCCAGCCGTCTTGCGTGCCCACTGCCGGGACTCAACAACATTGCCATTATTGTTACCAGCCCCATAAAGCCATTCCAGGCAAAGCTGATCGTCGGTCGCACTGCCACAACCTTGGAATGCAGGGTTGCCACCAATACGCTTGCGCTCCAGTTGCAGGAACGCATTGTATTGCGAAGTTTCGTAGAGGCCGTTGCCCAGTTGCCAGCGTTGCGGCGCTCCATGGGCCGTGTATTCAGCGTTGGTGAGGTATGCCTCCGCAGCGCTCACGGCCGTGTTCCCCGTGCAGGTGCTCAAGGTCTTGCTGGCGCTGGCCCAACTCACGCGCAGGCGGGCGTCAATGCATTCCACCACGCGACGGCTGCTGGGCAAGGTAGTCTCGCTGATGCGGTCGCTGGCCCAGTATTGATAAGAGACGGCGCGGGTAGGGGTCTAAAGTTGACCTGTCCCTTTGCGTCTTTCGGGAACTTTACGCGGCAGATGGCAGTCAGATTGATAATTTGACTGGCAACGGAAATTCGGATAAAGAGCCTTCATGAATCAGTCCGGAGGAGACATAAACCGCTGAGCTGAAGTACCTCACAATGAACGATTGGTAGCTGGTTCGCAAGACTCAGCAAAATGCTAATAAGACGCGCAGTGACGAGGCAGCCTGTCCACGAATCACATGTCTTCTTGCGTTCGCTCGCGTAAGGAGGTCATAGGGTTGCCCCTGTTTTTGAAGTAGGCTGTTGGTGCAGCCGACTGCCTAGAGAGAAACGGGCGCACCTGCCGCTCCGCGGCTTAGTTCACCTCGCTGATTCGAGCAGAATACACCGCATTCTCGGTCAATCAGGTCGCCTTTGGCTTTAGCAACTCCACCCACTTGTTTGGTCTCCCGGCGAAGTGGTCGCGCAGTCTGTCGGCGATTTGAATCGCAGACCACACAGCGGCATTTTCCAAGCCAGCACAATCGGCCAATGTGGCCGGCCGCTCCTTTCCACCCTGATGCAGAAAAAGCCGCTTTGAAATAGGATCCTGTTTGCAGAAAACGGGGGCTGGTCCCGGCGATGCTTCAACATGTCCAATCCGAGGCCATAGACCGGATGCAAATGGCTCCTTCGACACCCAGACGACGAACGCAACATTTGCCTGGACTGCCTCCTCAGCGGTCAATTGCTCCGTCGATTTTAGATTGAAGAACTCTGTGACCAATTGATCCAGGTAGCGGCAGTATCCGAAACCGTAATTCTCGCCTAGTGGGACCGCGAACACGTCACCCGCTCGAAAACGAACCCTCTTGTGCTTGTCCATGCTAATTCTCTCCTCCGTCTGCCAGGTCGCCAAATACCTTGGAAAGGGGTGAACACTCCGGCACATAGCTAACCAATGTTTCTAAGCACATGGGTTACACATTCTTTGATTTGTCTTCCTCTTCCTTTTTGGGAGAGGGGGGAGAAGGGAGAAGGGGAGAAGGGGACAGAAGGGTGGAGTAAACCCCTTGCTTGAAACAGTTAGAGTCGGGACAATCCAGTTGAAATAGGTTTTGTCCGGGCGAGGGATAGGGGTGTGGGGAAAGTGAAAGCTTTCACGAATCCATCTCCAGTTTTCGCATTTCCCTCACGCGCTCATCTGAGCAACGAAGTCACAAGCTCTTTCCCGCACCTTTTCCCAGTCTGGATCACTAAACACACGAAATGGGTCTGGTAGTTCTCCGACGGAAGCAAAATAGGCGTCCATTTCGGCCTTCAATGCCAGACCCGCTTCACGCTGTTTATCGGTCAGCACCGAGGCAGATTGGGAAAGAAACTCATCGAAAAGGAGGTCATCAACAAGCCCACAGTACAGCTCTTCCGGTGAGGACATGACCGCTCCTTGTCCAAACCAAGACAGTTCCTGGTAACCCCTGTCCGAGATCTTCTTTCCGGCCTGCACAACCAAGCTCCTCCAGTATTCAGTTTTCATAGATCGCACCGTTCAATCAATCGGTAAGTGGGCATCTGGACTATCACCGGGCACCTCTTTTCCACTCTTGTCATAAAGCTTGCCATTATTCTGGCGCTTCATATACGGCTGTTGCTGAGCCGGGTTTGGGCTCTTGGGATTGCCAGGCATCACGCGCACTCGTTCATGTGGGAGAGGGGAGAGAGGGACAGCCTGCCGAGAGGTGAACACTCCGGTAACCCGTTGAAAAAACATGTTTTCCGCCCACACTGCGACCTCCTCGAATCATCATTCCAAATGAGAGTGCTAAGTGCAATGGAATAAACTCTTCCCTCTTCAAGTTTTCTCGCGCATTTCGAGCTGTGACGCTTTGCTCCGTCCCCCTCCACCGTGTCAAGATCCGCTGCGCCGTATGCTTCCGCAAGATGGGATGCAGACGAAGCCAAGCCTCCCTACCTTTCGAATGGAGCCGAATGGTGCGGCCAAAGTGGGCCAGCTCTGGCAGCCAAACGCAGGGGTCAGTTCTGAATGATTGCTAAGGGGTCAGTTTTACGTGAGCGTTGACACCGATCAAGACCGAGATTCTTGAGGTGGCGCTCATCACGCCCATCATCGATGAGCTTCGCGATCGACAATGAGGTAGTTTGACCTGAGCGGTAAACCCAGATTCCAGCTTCTTTGCCGATCGGTGCGGTCAAGCGTAATGGTTGCAAGGTGATTTGCTCCCCATGGGCTTCGATACGCAACGTGTCCCTAGACTCAAGGTGAAGTTCCAGTCGGAGAGCTTTTGGGAGGGTCACACGCCCTGCACCGTCAATCGTCACCTCTCTAGCCATAGCTGGAACTTTAGACCGGGTAAGCCCACTAGTCAATCCCACTCGATCTCGCCGGGGGACGAGGCCATGATCTCATTTCCAGATCGGCTTCTGCGCCCACTTCACGACTCCAGCAACTCCAGCAAGAACACCACTACGCCTGGAGTCCCAAAGGACGATCATCTCGATTACCCCGATAACGGCAATAGCAGTCTGAACCCACAAGATGACTACCCGCGAACCTGCTGATTCCAGGTTGGTTACTCGTAGCGCTCCATTTCGGTCCTGAGATCATCGATCAGTTGTTCGATGGTGGGCATCACAGACTGTCCATCTGGGGTTCGGAAGATACCGAGCCCCACATTGTCGCGTTGAAGTTTAGGAAGAAGCTCTTCTACCAGATCATCCAACGGTACCTCAGCGGGTTCGTACCCCGCCCAACGTCCGTTGGCGCAGAGGGTCGCGTACTCCTTCGCGGGCCATAGCTGAAAAGTCGGATTTCCATCATCATCGCTACCCATAGCCCAACCTGCACTATAGAGCCCCCATGCCTGCTGGCAGTCAACAATGTGCTTGACAAAGTGATTGTAGCGGCCTGGGCCGTCAAGCTTGAGGATCGATGAAATCTGTTGCTGGGATAGTACTCGTTCTGCCATTCTTTTTATTGCAGAGGGGCGCAGAGGGGGACAGACTGCCAAATCCCAGCCTCACTCCGGTAACCCGTTGAAAACAAATATGCTTTCCGTCCACACTGCGACCTCCTCGAATCATCATTCCAAATGAGGGTGCTAAGTGCAATGGAATCAACTCTTCCCTCTTCAAGCTTTCTCGCGCATTTCGAGCTGTGACGCATTGCTCCGTCCCCCTCCACCGTGTCAAGATCCGCTGCGCCGTATGCTTCAGCAAGATGGTCTGCCGACGAAGCCAAACCTCTGTACCCTTCCAGAGGGGCCAAATCAAATGGCCAAACTCAATCAACTGAATGAAGCAAGATTGGAGCTCCACCGGCTGGGCCAATCTCGCCGTAAAAGGCCCGTCTTCCATCAACACTGCAGAACCAATCCATCAAATCCCTTGCATTCATTGCCGGCAGACCGGATTTATGCTTAGCAAATCGCTTCATGATCCCCTCCAAAAGAGCCTTATCAGCGACAGTGAAATCTCCGTTAATCGGAACCAGGGACTCAATACTCGTCTGAGCAAGATGCTCAACGGAGCTAACGCCATCTTCATTGCAAATCAGCATCGAAGATTGAGTTGTATTTTTATCAATTCCGATCCAGAGCGAAAGCGGAGTGCGGCCAACCAAATTCCAAAGCAAAAGAGGATGCGGACGTGCCGGATCGACAAGAGACACTGCAACCGTTTCGGGACTTCCATCCAATGAATTCACGACAACTTGAAAGTACATTCCGTTATTTGATCGTGTTGATTCAAATACATAACTATTTCGAGAGCAGGAAACGAAGCACGCCAGAACAACAATGACAACTGTAGATTTCATGGATCGCACAACAGTCCTTTCAGACCAGTATGCGCCACAGAATGACCATCGACTTAAACGGCTCCGCCTAAAAATGCAGCCTCTATTCCCAAGCGAAAATCTCCCCGATCGAGACGGCCTCCGTTGCCACCACGGACAAATGATTCGTTGGCTTCCCGCTACCATCATGCCGCCCCGTCCCCGCCGTATCCCCAGAATTCACTGGCCAACGGTTGTTCGGAAACTTGCCCTCCACCTCCGTCTCAGAATCCGCAGAAACCCACGGCACAAAAGCCCCGTCCCCATTCCCACAAGACCCATTCAACACGGCCCGATTTCCAAATCTGTCGAACACATACTGTTGCCGCGCTGCCGCGCTGCCACACACGCTCAGCCCATTGTCCTGAAAGATCCTCAATCGGTTGATCGAGTCATAATCAAATCCCTGCTGGAAGCTGAATGGACTGCCAAGATGGCGGCCACTGATGCCATGCGACATCAAATTCCCATTGTTCGCACTGCCATAACCAAAACTCAACTCATGCACATTCACGTTATCTTTGACCCAGCTCCGGCTCACCGTCTGCCCGCGCTCATTCGCCAGGCTGCTCTCCAGCACGTTATTGCCAAGCGTCACCGACTGCGCCGTCCCACTGACCTGCCCCCAATGACTCCTCCAGCCATAACTAGAGAACTTCAAAGATCTTAGCCCATTTGTTCCGCCGTTAGCGGGGATAGGGGTGTGGGGCAAGGGGGTGGCGTCTGAGCCCCCTTACCCCG
>JBIITX010000013.1:0-173090 GCA_044340255.1 Bryobacter sp.
CCAGCCAAATCGTCCTGTGTCTTGATCCCTTTCAACAGCTCGTCCAGGACCTCAGGTTTAATGTCCATCGCTTCTCCTCTTTCATTGTCGGAGAACTGCGTTTACACAAACCTTTTTACACCCTCTTCAAACCGTCTAAGGGTAATGGACCAGGCATTTCGGGGTAGGGCCAAAACATTGGAACAGTCAGGAGCGAGACCAAGGCGGAGCCGAAAAAAATCCCTATCGTGAGTACAAGATCGCTTCGTTTTCCCATCACGATCATGAGCAGGCAGCCAAGAACTGCCAAAGTCGACAGTGCAAAACAAAGCAAGAAAAAAGGACCCGTCTCGAAAGCATTTCCGTTATGCACACAGGCACTCATGGCTATGCCAGTCAAGATTCCGAGTATTCCCGCCAAAATCATTGGCTTCATGATATTCGAGCTTAACGGACTGGAAACCCCAGATACAGAAAATCTTCGATTGTGTCCTCGGGGAGCTTCTTCACTCTTCTATGTTGACGCTCAACATAGAGTTGCTGATGAATGAAGCGGAAAGAAACCTACCTGGCTTGCCTCAGAATTGCAGACTAAGTTGATTCATGCCGAGGACCTAAATGAGCGCTCTTGAGAAGCTCGAGTATCCAGCGTTGGCTACAAGTATGGGCGGGTGGCTCCTTTTGTCGCTGTCTGCGACTAAAGTTGCTGCGGTTGTTCCAGGGCCAGACGGAGGTCTTGTGCGGCTTTGAGGACTGCGGAGGCGGCCTGTTGCGTGTCGATGGATTCGAGGGTGGGGGAGTCGCCGAGGCCGGCGTCGCGGTATTGGCGGAGGCGCTCGAGGATGATGTCGCGGATCTCCTGGGCGTTGTCGACGCCTTCGAACTTGGCGGAATGCTGGTCTGAACTTGTCGTTTGCCCGTGCGGACCTGCAGCCGACCCACCGCCGGCGCTTGAGACCACTACTGTTGCGATGTTGAGGAGCTTCTGGATCGGCCCCTGGCTGACTTGGACTTTCTGGATGTTGGCGAAGGTCATTGTGACTTCCTTTACGCTCCAGACGCCCGAGCGGATTCGCAGGCTGCGATCGGTCACGATGTACCAACGCATTTGGTAGTCGAGCTTCTGCATCCAGAAGGTGATCAGCAATTGCAGTAAGAGCAAGATCGCCACAGATCCCAGCCCGAGGCGGGCGAAGAGGCGGAGCCACTCTGGTAGCTTGGCCGTCCCTACGGTCATGCCCAGGAACAAGAAAGCGAGGGATGGGACTACCAGAACAAGCTGGAGGGCTCCCCACTCGATCAGGTTCCAGTAGTAGAGCTGCGGAGAGGCTCGGAAGATGCGTACGGAGGATGGCGAGCCCAGAGGCGCGACGGGATCGTGCGGGACCTGCAT
Organism: Bryobacter sp.; assembly: GCA_044340255.1. GTDB lineage: Bacteria > Acidobacteriota > Terriglobia > Bryobacterales > Bryobacteraceae > Bryobacter. Next base: position 1,373 of record JBIITX010000013.1, read on the forward strand.
CAAGCGCAGCAAGAGGCTCTTTACGAGTTCGTACATCTCACGGCTTTCTTTCTTCGACTAGCTTGCGAATCGATTGCAGCTCTTCGGCAACTTGCAGGAGCGTTGCCGCCAGTGGATTTGCGGTTGTTGTCTCTGAGGGGGAAGGATCTTTCGCACCTCGCATCTTGGAATAGAGGAAGTCGCGGATTTGTTCGGGATGCTCCATGCCCTCGAGGGTCAACTCGGCGCCGGAGCCGGCGGAAGCCGTCTGCACTTCTACGCGTGCCAGACCGAGCCAGCGCTCGACGGCGTTGGAGCGGAGGTGGATGTCCTGGATGCGAGCGTAGTTCACTACGGTCTCGTGATGGAAGATGATGCCCCAACTCATCGAGATTCCCTCGTTGTCGAAGCGATAGCGCATGGTGTGGAAGCGGAAATAGAGCAGGACCATCATCACGGGGAAGCCCAGGAAGGCTGCCAGTGACTTGAGCTTGTAGTAGGTCCAAAGTTGGTCTTTGGGCCTGGTGATGGCGAGGATTGCCGCTTCGTTGAACATCAGTTCGACTTCTTTGCGGTGAACTCGGTGACCCAATCGATGAAGCTCTTGTACCAGAGCAGACTGTTTTGGGGTTTGAGGATCCAGTGGCCTTCGTCGGGGAAGAGGACCATCTTGGAGGGGACCTTCTGCATCTGGAGACCGGTGAAGAGCTGCATGCCTTGCCCGACGGGGACGCGATAGTCGAGCTCGCCGTGGAGGACTAGCGTGGGGGTTTTGAAGTCTTTAACGAAGTAGCTGGGGCTCCACTTGGAGTAGGTTTCGGGTTGATCCCAGGGCATGCCCTTGAATTCCCAATTGACGAACCAGAGCTCTTCGGTTTCTCCTGCCATGGAGCGGAGGTCGAAGACCCCGGCGTGGCTGACGAAGGCCTTGAAGCGGTTGGTGTGGCCGAGCATCCAGTTGACCATGTAGCCGCCGAAGCTGCCGCCAGCGGCGGCAAAGCGATCTTTGTCGGCCCAGGGTTCGGTTTCAATTTTGTCGACTACGGCCATGATGTCGTCATAGACTTTGCCGCCCCAATCGTCGCTGACTTCATCGGTGAATTTCTGGCCGTAGCCGGTGGAGCCGCGGGGGTTGGGCATGACGACGACGAAGCCGGCACCGGCGAAGACCTGGGGATTCCAGCGGTAGGACCAGGAGTGGCCCCAGGCACCCTGGGGGCCGCCGTGGATCAAAAACAGAACCGGGTATTTTTGTTTGGGATCGAAACCGGCTGGTTTGAGGATGAAGCTGGAGACTTTGGCTTTTTCGGCCCCTTCCACAACCAGTTCTTCGAGGTTGGGGATTTCGTACTGGGCGAGGAGGGCGTCGTTGATTTTGGTGAGTGGGGTGGGGGTGGCGCGGGAGGTGGTCTTGAAGATCTCGATGGGACGTGAGCCGGAGTGCTCGGTGTAGACCATGACGCGGCCGTCGGGGGTGAACTGTACATCGTCGATGTGTGAGGCACCGCTGATGACGGTTTGCGAGCCGCCACCGGTGACGGGAGTCATTTGGAGGGTTTGGCGGCCGCGGTCTTCGATGGTGTAGAAGAGGCGCTTGGAGTCGGATGACCAGGTCATGGACTGGACGGCACGGTCGAGGGCTTCGGTGAGGATGGTGGCGGTGCCGGAGGCGCGCTCCATGATGACGAGGCGCCACTTGTCGCTCTCAAAGCCCGCTTTGGCCTGGGCGCGATAGGCGAGGTATTTGCCATCGGGGGAGTAGAGCGGGGCATTGTCGGCGGCATTGTTAAGGGTGATCTTTTTGGCCTCGCCGCCGGCGAGCGGGACTACGGAGAGATCGCTGTTGGTGGACAGGGCCGGGGTCTCGTCGGTGTTGATGACGTAGCAGAGCTCGCCGCTGTCGGGGGAGATGGCGTAGTCGTCGGGACCACCGAGGGAGAAGGGCGGGACGTCTCGGGGGCCAGGGGTAAGGTCTTTGACCTTGCTGCCATCGATGGCGGCGACGAAGAGGTGATTGCGGCGCTTGCCCTGGTATTCGGTCCAGTGGCGGTAGAGGAGGCCGGTGTAGACGCGGGCTTTGGATTTGAGTGCGGCTTCTTCGTCCATGCGTTTCTTATTGCAGTCTTCATCGGCGCAATCGGGATAGACAGAGCTTTGGAAGACGATGCTCTTGCCGTCGGGGCTGATGAGGAGGCCGCTGGCTTCTGTGGCGATGGAGGTGATCTGTTTGGGGGAAGAGCCGTCGGCGTCGATGCCCCAGACCTGGGAGGAGCCGGAGCGGTTGGAGATGAAGAGGATGCGTTTGGAGTCGGGCGTCCAGCGGGGGCGTTCATTGACGCTGCCCTCGGTGGTGAGTTGTTTGGGAGAGCCACCTTCGAGGGGGACGGCGTAGAGGTGGCGGGTGGAGGTGTTCTTGTCGGCGTCGAATTTACGGACGACGAAGGCTACGGTTTTGCCGTCGGGAGAAAGGGCGGGCTCGGAGAGGCGCTGGATCTTCCAGAGGGACTCGGCGTCCAACATTTTCTTCTGGGCGACTAGGCTGGAGACCGTACCAAGCAGTGCGAGAGCAACAAGAATGCGCATCAAAACCATTCTAGCTCTGAGCCTCGCCCATGCTAAAGTGAGGAATTACACCATGATCCGGGCTTATCGCGGCATTGTGCCGAAGATTGCCTCGTCCTGCTACATCGACCCCAGCGCACAAGTGATCGGAAACGTCCGCATTGGCGAACGCTCTAGCGTCTGGCCCTTGGTCACGATACGGGGCGATGTGCATTCCATTGAAATCGGCGAAGAATCGAACGTGCAAGACAACAGCGTGTTGCATGTGGAAGCCCCTGATTTTCCTTTGGTGATTGGGGACCGTGTAACGGTGGGTCATCAAGTTTGCCTGCATGGTTGCACGATTGAAGACGATGCGCTGATCGGGATTGGTGCGATTGTGTTGAACGGCGCGAAGGTGGGCAAGGGATCGATTGTGGCGGCGGGGAGTCTGGTGCCGGAGGGCATGGAGATTCCGGCGGGGATGCTGGCGATGGGAGTGCCTGCGAAGGTGCGTCGGGAAGTGACCGCAGAAGAGGCCGAGCGGTTTCGGGTGAATGCACAACACTACGTGCAGGGACGGGCTGTTTATCTTGAGGAGCAAGCATGATCAAGGCCGTCAAAGGGACGCGGGATATTCTGCCGCCCGCGATCACGGTATGGAATCACGTGGAGAGTGTGTCGCGCGAGATCTTTCGCAGCTACAACTATCAGGAGATTCGCACCCCGATTTTTGAAGAGACCGCTTTGTTTGCCCGTGGGGTGGGTGAAGAGACGGATATCGTCACCAAGGAAATGTACACGTTCCGGGACCGGGATGATTCGAGCCTGACGTTGCGGCCGGAGAATACGGCGAGCGTGATTCGCGCCTACATTGAGCACCGGCTGGACCAGATTCCAGGTTTGCAGAAGCTGTTCTACATTGGCCCGATGTTTCGACGGGAGCGACCGCAGAAGGGGCGCTACCGGCAGTTTTCGCAGATTGGGGCTGAGGTGATTGGGAGCGACTCGCCTGCTATTGATGCGGAAGTGATTGAGATGGTTTGCGGGTTGCTTGATGCCTGTGGGGTGAGTGGCTACAAGCTGATGATCAACAGCGTGGGGACGCCGCAGTCGCGGCCGGCGTTTGTGGAGGCGATCCGGCAGAGGTTGTTGCCCGTGGTGGATCAACTGAGTGCGGATAGTCAGCGGCGGCTTGAGACGAACCCGCTGCGGATTCTGGATTCGAAGGCTCCTGAAGATCAGGCGCACATTGACGGCCTGCCTTCGATTCATGAGTACCTGGATGAAGATTCGAAGACGCACTTTGCGCGGGTGCAGGAGTATCTGGCGGACCGATCGATTGCCTACACGGTGAATCCGCGGATGGTGCGAGGACTCGATTACTACACGCGGACGACGTTTGAGATTGTGCATGAGGGCGCGCTGGGATCACAGAATTCTGTGCTGGGTGGTGGCCGCTATGATGGTTTGGCGGAGAGCCTGGGAAGCCGTGTGGCGGCGCCTGGTATCGGATTCTCGATTGGTGAGGACCGGCTGGTGATGACGGTCGAGGAAGCGCATCCGGGCAAGTACACGCACACGCTGGATTTGTTTATTGCGCCGATGGATGAAAGCAGTTTTCGCCACTCGAGCCTGATTGCGCGTGAGTTGCGCGCTGATGGGCTGGTAGTGGAGCTTGCCGCGGCAGGCAAGCTGAAACGATCGATGGAGCTGGCCAGCAAACTGGGCGCAAGATTTGCCCTGCTGGTTGGCGAACAGGAAGTGGCCAACGGCCAATACAGCCTGAAAAATATGGCTAGTGGAGAGCAGATCTCCGTCCCCAAGGAAGACTTGAAGAAACATATATGTCAGAAGCGATAAAGCTCGATTTTCTCGGTGACCTGAAGCGTACGCACGATTGCGGTGCGATCCGGCTTGAAAACGAAGGCCAGAGGGTTTTGTTGATGGGGTGGGTACACCGCCGTCGGGACCTTGGTGCCTTGATCTTTATCCACTTGCGGGACCGGGCCGGTGTGTCGCAGTGCGTCTTCCGGGTGGAGGAGAATTCTGAAGTGCATGCGCGTGCCGAGCAGATTCGCCCAGAGTATGTGGTGGCCGTTGAGGGCGTGATTGAGAAGCGGAGTGCTGATACGATCAACCCGAACATTCCGACGGGTGAAGTGGAAGTGGTGGTGGACAAGGTCTGGATTCTGAATGAATCGAAGCCGGCACCTTTCCCGATGGAAGAGGAAGGCAACATCAGCGAAGAGGCGCGGCTGAAGTACCGGTTTGTGGACTTGCGTCGGCCGAGGATGCAGCAGAACATCATGCTGCGCTCGAAGGTGGCACTGGCGGCGCGCCAGGCCATGTATGATTCGGGCTTCCTGGAAATTGAGACTCCGTTTATGACGAAGTCGACGCCAGAGGGGTCTCGCGACTTTCTGGTGCCGTCGCGGATGTCGCCTGGCAGCTTCTATGCGCTGCCGCAGAGCCCGCAGATTTTCAAGCAATTGTTGATGGTGTCGGGATTCGATAAGTACTTCCAGATTGTGCGCTGCTTCCGCGATGAAGACTTGCGGGCGGACCGGCAGCCGGAGTTCACGCAGATTGACATCGAGATGAGCTTTCCACAGCAGGAGACCATCTTTGAGACGGTTGAGAAGCTGGTGCTGGCGATTTTTGCGGCGGCTGGATATTCGATTACGGCTCCGTTTTTGAGGCTGACGCACAAGCAGGCGATTGAGCAGTATGGCATCGACAAGCCGGACCTTCGGGTGCCGCCGCTGGTGAATGTGACGGATCTCTTTGTTGGGCAGGGGCTGGGTACGGAAGGGTTGCCGATGGTGGCGATTACGATTCCGAAACTGCAGCTCTCGCGCAAGGAGCGCGATGATGCCAAGGCCTTTGGGGTGGAGAAGGGTTTGCGGGTGCTTGATGATTTGAAGCGCCTCGAACGTGACATGCCCGAGGCGATGGCTGAGGTGAAGAAGCGGACCGGGGCGACGGAAGAAGACACGTTGATGATTGCGGCCTGGCCGAGCGCGCCGACGGGGCATCGTCCGGAAGAGACCGTCTACCTGGCGGCTGGTGCTTTGCGGTTGCATCTGGCGCAGAAGTTTAACGACCGGCATAAGCTGCTGGACCCGAAGGATCTGCGTTTGTTGTGGGTGACGGACTTCCCGATGTTTGAATGGGATGCCGAGGAAGAGCGCTGGCAGGCGGCGCACCATCCGTTTACCTCGCCGTTTGAGGAAGATATTCCGCTGCTTGAGACGGACCCGGCGCGGGTTCGCTCGAAGGCCTATGACCTTGTGATCAGTGGTGTGGAGATTGCATCGGGATCGATTCGTATTCACCGTCGTGATATTCAATCGAAGATCTTTTCGGCGATTGGGTTCTCGATGGATGAGGCGAAGAACCGCTTTGGGTTTTTGCTGGATGCGCTGGAGTATGGTGCGCCTCCGCATGGTGGCATCGCACTGGGCTTTGACCGGCTGATTATGATGCTGGCCGGTGAGACTTCCATTCGCGACGTGATTCCATTCCCGAAGACTTCGAAGGGTACGGATTTGATGTGCGAGGCGCCGAGCACGGTGCCGGATAAGAATCTGCGCGAGTTGGGAATTCAGTTGCGCGTTAAGAAGTAAGCCTTACCTGCTTCAGGCAAGAAGAGTCGGTTTAGTACCGTTACTCTTCTGCGTTGATTCTGGTACGGTACTGGATTGTAAGTGCAGAGCCTCAATGGCGCCCTAAGGGAGTGAAAAAAGTATTGTTCATTCTTTTATCGGTGTCGGCGAGCGCCAGCCTGTCCTTCGCCACCCTTCTGAGCAACGGCGATTTTGAATCCGTTGATAACACAGTTGGTATTGCTAATGGCAGACGCCTCGATCAGCTGAACCCTGGCCAGTGGGATGTCTTTAGCGCACTTCCAGGCGGCTGGAATCGTTTAGACGGTCGAGGTATTGAGGTACAAGCCAATGGCGTCCTCGGCGGCGTTACTGCTCATTCGGGCAACCTCTACGTTGAACTGGACAGCCACCCCAATAACACCAATGGTGGAAGCACGAACAGCACCATGGGGCAGTCCTTTAATTTCAATACAGGATTTTACACTCTGACGTTCTGGTATCGCCCACGAACCAATGAAGCGGCTGATAACGGCATTCAGGTTCGGCTTGGGAATACCGTTCTCCGTAATGTGGACAGCACTACCGGACAAAGCAATAGCTGGGTGCAATATAGCAACAACTTCTTCGTTGCAGCTGCAGGAGCCCAGAACATCATCTTCCAAGCGACTGGAAATGCGAATCAGCTTGGCGGCTTTGTGGATACTGTCAGTTTGACGTTTGACCGCAATCAACAAACAGGTGATGCAATCCCGGAACCCTCGACAGTAGCATTGATCGGTGGAGCTTTGGTCGCACTGGCTGCTCGCCGGAAATTTAAGGCCTAGGCAGTTTCTTCATTCTCGAGAAGGAAAACGACCCGCTTCAAAGCGGGTCGTTTTCGTTTTGGCAGAGCCTTCGAAGCTGTGTTAGGTTGGTTACGCGCTTTACCTCTTCTACCATGGACCAAAGAAATTTCACCTACATGTTTTACGGCTTTGCTGCGGCTTGGCTGATTCTGGCTTTGTATGTTGTGAGTCTACTGAGCCGGGGCCGCAAGCTGCAGGAGCAACTGGAGACGCTGAAGCGTACACTATCCCAGGAGAAGCTCTAAGCCGCCATGAAGCGTCGTGACTTGATGAAACTTGCCCTTGCGTCGTATGTACCCGCAGAGGCGATTGCCTGGCAGGCCCGTAAGGGAATGCCGAGCCCGAAGATTAAAGATGTGCAGGTGATTGCTACTGCTCCCGGTGGTTTGCGGCTGGTGGTGGTGAAGATCCTGACAGATCAGGATGGCCTTTATGGCTACGGCTGCGGGACGTATACGCAGCGGGCAGACCTGGTGGTGGAGGCGGTGAACCGCTACCTGAAGCCGTTTCTGATTGGCAAACCTGCGGACCGGATTGATGACATCTGGCAGGCGAACTACAACTCGAGCTACTGGCGCAATTCGCCCGTTTTGAACAATGCGATTTCGGGTGTGGATCAAGCGCTTTGGGACATCAAGGGGCGGCAGGCTGGGATGCCTGTGTATCAGTTGCTGGGTGGCAAGGTGCGCGAGGCAGTGGATACGTACCGTCATGCTTCTGGAGCTGAGATTTCAGAGTGCGTGGATATGGCGAAGAAGCTGGTGGCGGAAGGCCAGCGCCATGTGCGGGTGCAGGTAGGGACGCCTGGGCAGGCGGCCTATGGGGCAGGGCAGGGCGGAGCAAGCCGTGGAGCTACGACGCTGACGAATGCGCCGTTCTATGAGCCGGCTCCTTACATTGCGCGGACGATCAAGCTGTTTGAAGCGATCCGGAAGGAATTGCCTGCTGAGATTGAGATTCTGCACGATACGCATGAGCGGATTCATCCGACGCAGGCGCTGCAGATGGGTAAGGATATTGAACAGTTCCGGTTGTTCTTCTGGGAAGACCCGGTGAGCCCGGAAGATGTGGCGTGGTTCCGACGGATCCGGCAGCACACGACGACGCCGCTGGCGATGGGTGAATTGTTTACGCATCCGCTGGAGTGGATGGATCTGGTGAGTGAGCGGTTGATCGACTTTATTCGCGTGCATATCTCGATGATTGGTGGACTGACACCGGCGCGGAAGCTGGCTACTCTTTGTGAGGCCTTTAACGTGCGTACGGCCTGGCATGGGCCGGGCGATGTGTCGCCGATCGGCCATGCGGCGAATGCGACGCTGGACCTGACGATTCCGAATTTCGGGGTACAGGAATATTCGGCCTTCAATGAACGGGTGAGAGAAGTGTTTACGGGCTGCCCGGAATTGAAGAATGGATATATGTACGTCAATGAGGCTCCCGGCTGGGGCATTGAAGTGAATGAGACGGCGGCGAAGAAGTATCCGTTCGGGTTTGGTGAGAGCGGCGAGAAGAAGTCGCTGAATGGTGGCTGGGGTGAAGTGCGCCGGCGCGACGGAACGATTATCAAGCAGTAGTGAATTGCAGCAATGAAAAAGGCCCGCCTGGAGTCAGGCGGGCCTTTTTTTATGGGTGATTGACGGGATTTAGCTGAGGACCTTGCTGAGGGCTGCCTTGAACTTGTCCATTTCAGCCTGGGTGCCGATGGACACACGGACCATGCTGGGCCAGACGGGCCAGGTGCGGCCGATGAAGACCTTCTCCGCAGCGAGGGCTTTGGTGAGTTCAGCGCCGGGGCGGCCGGCTTCCATCATGAATTTGTTGGAGACGCTGGGGACGTACTTGATGTTCTTCTTTTCGAGGAACTCGAAGACATCGCCGCGAATTTTGGCGTTGATTGCCTTGCGGTCGGCGACCAGGGTTTTGGATTTGTAGCTGGCGGTGCCGGCGACGAGACCCGTGATGGGGAGCATGCCGGAGCCGTAGGGGCGGAGTTTGGCGAGGAGGTCGGGGCGGCCCATGGCCATGCCGCAACGGATGCCGGCCATGCCGAAGGCCTTCGAGAAGGTGCGGAGGACGACTACATCTTTCTCTTTGGCAACCAGGTCCGAGCCGGGCATTTCATCGCAGAAGTGGATGTAGGCTTCGTCGAGGAGCAGGATTGAGTCCTTGTTCTTGTTGGCGAGGAGCCATTCGATATCTTCGCGCTTGGTGATGGTGCCGGTGGGGTTGTTGGGGTTGCAGATGTAGTAGACACCGGCGTTGGGGTCGGCGGCGAGCATTGCCTTGACGTCGTGGGCGTAGGTGCCTTTGACGAGGGGAACGCGGGTGACCTTGACACCTACGAACTTCGCGGAGCCGGCACCGGATTCATAACCAGGGTCAGACATGACGAAGCCCTTGGTGGGGGAAGTGAAGGCGAGGACGGAGCGGTGGAGGGGGTCGCTTGAGCCGGCGTAGGCAGCGATGAATTCGGGCTTGACGCCTTCGACTTCAGAGACGGCTTTGAGGAAGTCGCCCTGTTCATTGAAGGGGGAATAGCGGCCACCGTACTTGGCGATCTTGGCAATCGCTTCGCAAGCTTCGACGCAGGGGCCGAGGGGGTTTTCATTAGAACCAATGCGGACGGCATCGGGGGGCATGGCCATGCGCATGCCACGGGGCCGCTCGGCGGCGTCCTGTGCCATGGCAAATTCATTGTAAAAGGGGAGGGCTGCGCCTGCTGACAATAGACTGGCTGCACGAAGCACGTGCCGCCGGGAAAAGCCTTTCATTTCTGGCAAAGCATCAATCATGGGGTGACTCCTATGGGATTCGATTGAGGGCCGAGGCGATGTGGCGGGCCGAGCAGGTGACTCGTATACGTGGAGTAGCTATTACTATACAACAAGAAAAAATGAATCTTTTCTGAATCGATTCATCTCCGCTTTTAGATCTATGTTTCGATCCTATTTCAACCTCCATGCTCTTGCAGCCTTGTTTGCTGTTGTGCTATCCACCCACCAACCCAGCTTTGCTCAGGTTCGCTCAGGAACCATTGTTGGCACCGTGTCGGATTCTTCGGGTGCGCCCGTAGCGGATGCCGATGTTACCGTGCGAGAAACCAAAACCAATTTTTCTGTAACCGTTAAGTCCAGTGGAAGCGGCGAGTATAGTGCGCCGTACCTTGGATTCGGCACCTACAATGTGTCCGTGAAAAAGGCCGGCTTCAAGCAATACAGCGTGACCGATGTCAACCTGACAACGAATCAGACGCTGCGTGTGGATTTGAAGCTTGAGATTGGTGCCGTTGAGACTGCCATTACGATTTCCGGATCGGCGATTGAACTGCAGACGGAGAGCTCGCGAATCGTGAATACCGTATCTGAAAAGGTGATTCAGTCGATTCCGAACATCAACAACAATCCGCTCAACTATGCGACGTTGACCCAGGGCGTGGTTGCCCGGCAATCGATGAACAACACGCAAAGCGCGAACAGCTTTGGTATCGGTACCGAAGGCCGGCGTGCGATGAGTAATTTTTCGGTGAATGGAGGAAACAGCTTTACCAATGACATTCAGTTGGATGGCGTTTCGATTCAAGCTTCGGCGTGGAACGAAGTGGCGATCATGCCGAACACGGAAGGCATCCAGGAAGTCAAAACGAATATCAACAACATGAGTGCGGAGTATGGACGATCGCAGGGGACGGTTGTCTTTACGACCAAATCGGGGACGAATGAATTTCATGGTTCGGGACAGTTTCGGCTTCGTAATGAAGCGCTGAACGCGAACAGCTTTGGGAACAATGCGCAGGGGATCCGGCGTGCGCCGTTCAAGGTGCAGAACTATTCGGCGACCTTCGGTGGCCCGGTTATCATTCCGAAACTGTATAACGGTAAGGACAAGACCTTCTTCTTTGTGAGCTATGAAGGATTGCGGTTCAACAATGCGTTGGATTATCTGCGTACGGTGCCGACGGCACTGGAGCGGAACGGTGACTTCTCCAACACACGATCCAATGTAGCCGGGCAGTTTTTGCCGGTGCAGGTGTTTGACCCGTTTAACGTTGTGCCTGGGGCGGCAGTGAACCAGTGGACGAGAGTGCCGTTTCCGAATGCGGTGATCCCGGCCAATCGGATCAACCCGTTTATTCGAAACATGGTGAACGAATACCCTGCTGCGAATGCGACGCCGCAGGATCCGGTGTTGGTGACCAATAACTTCTACAATCGGGCGGTGCGCGCGTTTGAGCGGAATTCGACGAATGCCCGATTTGACCATCGGCTGTCGAAGCATACGCTGTACTTCACTGGTGGAGCGAACCTGGCTAGCATTAATTCACCGAATGGATGGGGCGATGGGACGCGTGCCTACACGCAGCAGGGTGGCTTTATTGGAGCTGTGAACGGTGACCGTAACTACTACGCGATGATCGGCGATACGTGGATTCTGAGTCCGACGCTGGTGGCTGATATTCGTGTGGGTCTGACACGGGTGGCAGCGCAGAACCGTGCGGCAACCTTTGACGATATTGACTATACGAAGTTTGGAATTCCTGCCAGTTGGAATGGGGCGATTGGTCTGGCGGGAGCGTTTCCGGAAATCACGGGATTTGGTGGGGGCTGGAGTCAAATCGCCGGGTTGAATGGAACGGCGTATCTGGCGAAGGTAGAACGCCAGACCAACTGGAACATCAATTACTCGGTAACGAAGACGGCGGGACGGTTTACACACAAGTGGGGCGGAGAGTACCGTAACTATCTGTCGAACTATACGGACGCCCGCGGGAGCTTCAACATTATCAATGGCAACGGGTTTACGAGTGGCAACATTCTTGGGCCCACGGCAAACAACATCAACGCTGTGACGACCGAGCGATCGGGGTCTGGTTTGGCTAGTGCCCTGCTCGGTGCAGGAGCGGTGGCGGCTGGTGAGAATGCGGTACAGATGGCGCTTTCGGCCAAGTATTTCGCGATGTATAGCCAGACGGATTGGCGCGTGAACAAGCGGCTGACGTTGAACATGGGATTGCGTTGGGATGTGCAGCCGTCGCCTACGGAGCGCTACAACCGGTTGAGCAGCTTTAGCTACCGGGGCACGACACAGAATACTCCGGGACGACTTTGGTTCCCTGGAGTTTCTGGAGACCGTCATTTGTACGAGACGAATTGGAGAGATTTTGGCCCCCGCATGGGTGCCGCTTACCGCATTGGCGAATCGATGGTGATCCGGGCTGGAGCGGGTGTGAACTTCCTGCCCTCGAACACTGGCTATTACGGTGGCCCTTACTATTACGGCAATCAGAACTTTGCTCCGGTGTTGAGTGCTCCGAACGCGTTGCAGTTTGGACCGAACCCGGCAGCGCAATTGCTGGCTCCGTTCAATCAGGTGAATACGTTGATTCCCGTGATTGGTGCCAACAATGATGCTCCCCAGTATTACGGTGCTGGTGGCAATGAGCCGCGCTTTGACCGGGATACGTTCCGGAATTCGCGCGTTTACCAATGGAACCTGTTTGTCGAGCGCAAGCTGGGCAAGAACTACCAACTGAATGTCGGGTATGCGGGATCGAAGGGTTCGAGCTTGTTGATGGCTCGCTTCAATGTGAACAATGACCAGCTCTTTCCGCAATCGCTGCTGGATTCGTGGCGGTCGACCTACATCGCGACGAACGGTAATAATCCGGCGACACAGTTGGTGCCGAACCGGTTCAATCCGAATGGCACGATTCCGTTCAATGGCAACTTGCGGAATCCGAACATTCCGTTGCGCGAGAGTCTGATTCCGAGCCCTCTGTTTACGGGCAATCTGGTTGGGACAATGGTGGGCTACAGCACCTACAATGCCTTGATGGTGAGCCTGCAGCGTAACTATTCGAATGGTTTGTTGTTTAACCTGCACTACACGTGGTCGAAGTCGATTGATATGTCAGTGCCGGAATTGCAGAACAACAACTACGGTGAGAATGGCGGCTTCACGTTCAACAATGTGGACCGACGCAACTACCGCAATTCCTATAACCTTTCGACCAATGACATTCCGCATCGATTTGTTGGGACGGTGGTCTAAAACCTGCCGTTTGGTAAAGGTCGTAAGTTTGACCTGCAGAACAAGTTTGCCAATGCGGTGTTGGGCGGCTGGAACCTCGGCAATGTGCTGATGCTGCAGAGCGGCCAGCCACAGCAGGGCTTTACGGGTTGTGGATCGCTGAACGGACTTTGTGATCGCGTGCCTGGCGTAGATATCGAAGTGCCGAAGAATCTGCAGCGCTGGTATGACTCTCCGAACATCGCAGACCGCACCGTGACGCTGCCTTCGGGCCGCCAAATGACGGTAGCGCGTTTCAACTTCCTGAAGTACAACCCGGATGCTTTCAGTGGGCGCACTGTGACGCTGCCCAACGGAACGATCGCGCCTGACATTTACTGGTATGGCAACGCGGCCAATCGCTATAACGACTTCCGCGGCGTCAATTACTACAACCATAATGTGAGCCTGCAGAAGGAGATGAAGGTTACGGATCGCGTTGGTATGTTGTTTAGCGCTGAGGCGACGAACCTTTGGAACCGCGCGCAGTTTAGCGGCAACGTGAATGGTGGGACCGGGAATATCTTCCTGGCGGCCAACCCGACGCGTGGTGTGCAGCCTGGGATGATCCAGAACGAGAACTTCGGAACGTGGGGGCTGGGTACCCTCGATCCGCGGCAGGTGGAATTGCGGTTGCGGATTCGCTTCTAGAACTCGCTCATCGCAAAAAAACAAAGCCCGGCAGATTGTGGTCTGCCGGGCTTTGCTTTGCTTGCGGTCGGTTAAGGTCGGGTTTGGTTGAAGTAGTTTTCGACGACGTCGACGTGTTCTACGGAAAAGAGTTGGGTCTTGGCGGGATCTACTCCGATGCGGACCCAGTGCACGTCGGCGCTGCCTGGGACTTCGACGCGCATGAGGTTATCGATGGGGAGGCCGGAACGGGCTCCGATGAGGGGCTTATCGAAGTGGAACTCGTGGGAATCGCCGTGGATGATGAGGACGGGTTTGCGGAAGGTGATGGCTTCATCTTCGATGACGAAGAAGCTGTCGCGGAGGCCGGACTCGAGTTGGCTGACGCGAACGCGGACGCCGGTAAAGCCGGGGTTGACTTGCATGACAAGAACGACGCCGGCGAACTCGTTATCGCGGGCGACGCTGAAGATGGTCTTGAGCCAGTTGAAATTGGCGGCACGGCGCTCGCGCCATTCCGCATCATTGACGGCATCGCGACCGAGATTGTCATTGCTGCCGACGAGGTGGACGGTGGCGAAGAGGATGTTGCCCTGGCTCCACATGGAATTTTCGACATAGGTGGAATAGCGGCGATCTTCGCTCTGCTGGCTGAGGGTGATCTTGCGGCGGCCGAGGCTTTGGTTGTTGGGATAGAAGATGTTGCGGAGGTAACGGAGACGCTCGATGGCATCGTAGCTGCCATTGTTGGCGCGGTGGCAGTCGGTCCACTCGTTGTCGCCGGGGGTGAGGATCATCGGCATTTCGAAGTTGTTGAAGTCGCGGAGGCGGTTGGCGAACATGGCGTCGTCGCAGACGGTGCTGCCGGACTTGATGTCGCCGGTATGGACTACAAACTGTGTGGCCGTGGAGCGATTGATGGAGGACTGGAGGGCAGGCCATTTGGCGATGCCGGCGGCACCGTAGTGCTGGTCGCCGATGGCAGCGAATTCAAAGCGCTGGGGAGTGGGCCGATGACGGCTGAGGAGAGTCTGGAGAATGGCCGGGTCTGGGCCGTTGGGGCCGGCCTGGGGAAGGGCAATGGACGCCAGGATGGGGAGAAGGCAAAGCAGTCTTCGAATCATGATTGAATCCGAAGCTAGCAAGTGGCTAATGCAACTTGATGAAGGATGGGTGTCAGTTGCGTTTCGAGGTGGCGAGGGCTTCGAGCGCCTCGCCGGTGAGGCGATACATGCTCCACTCGTTGAGGCGCTGGGCGCCCAGTTTTTCGTAGAAGGCGATGCTTGGCTCGTTCCAGTTCAGAACGCTCCACTCGAGGCGGCCGCACTGGCGAAGTTGGGCGAGGCGGGCGAGGTGAGTGAGCAGGGCTTTGCCGATGCCTTTGCCGCGAAACTCTGGTTTGACGAAGAGGTCTTCGAGGTAAAGGCCAGGCTTGGCCAGGAAGGTGGAGAAGGTATGGAAGAAGAGAGCGAAGCCGACGACGTTGCCTTCCCACTCGGCCAGGACGACTTCGGCGCGGGGATGCTCGCCGAAGAGGTGATGGGCGAGAGCTTCCGGGGTGGCCACGCAGTGGTCGAGGAGCTTTTCGTAAACGGCAAGTTCACGGATGAGCTCCAGGACGATTGCGGTGTCGGAAGTCGTGGCCGGGCGGAGGTGGATGCTCATTTGATTTAGGGCAAGCGGAGGAGATTCCAGCCAGAGCGTTGGAGCAGGTCTGCATCCATGGCCCAGCGGGTGTCGAGCAGGATCTTTTGCCTGACGGTTGCACCGAGCGAGGACCAATCGAGTTCTTTATATTCAGACCATTCGGTGGCAAGGACTACGGCGTCGCAATCCTGAACGGCTTGCTCGGCAGTGGGCTTGAGGCAGGAGGCGAGGTCTGGATTCTCATGAACGAAGCGCTCCATGGCAATGGGGTCATGCGCTGTGACAATCACTCCACGGTCTCGCAGTTTGCGGATGATGTCGATGGCGGGGGCGTCGCGGAGGTCGTCGGTGTTGGGTTTGAAGGCGAGGCCAAGCACGGCGATGTTGCGGCCCTTGATGATCTTGAGGGCGTCGAGGAGGCGCTCGATGACGCGCTCGCGCATGGCGAAGTTGACGCCTCTGGCGGCTTCTACAATGCCCATGCCCAGGCCGTATTCTTTGGCGGTGGCTGATAGTGCCGCTGTGTCTTTGCCGAAGCAACTGCCACCCCAGCCGAGACCGGCACTGAGGAAGCGGTTGCCAATGCGGGAGTCGAGGCCAATGCCGCGAGCGACATGCTGGATGTCGGCTCCGACGCGTCCGGCGAGGAGGCCGATTTCGTTGATGAAACTGATTTTGGTGGCAAGGAAGGCGTTGGCGGCGTACTTGATCAGCTCGGCACTGGCGAGGTCTGTCGAGACGAGAGGGACGGCGGCGAAGCCTTCCTGTCGCGTACAGAAGGGTGGAGCGGGGAAGCTTTGGTCGATGATCGGGCGGTAGAGAGTGTAGAGGAGCTCGAGCGCGCGGTTATTGTCGGAGCCAATGACAATGCGGTCTGGATAGAGAGAGTCAGCAATGGCGGAGCCTTCGCGGAGGAACTCAGGATTAGAAGCGACAGCAAAAGCGGAAGACTTGCCTGCTGCTTTCTGCGATTCGCGGATGAGGGCACCGACCCAGTTGCCGCTGCCGATAGGGACCGTGGATTTGTTGACGACAACGGTGAAGGGCGCGTCGAGGTGGAGGCCGAGGCTTTCGCTGGCGCTGCGCAGATATTTGAGATCTGGCTGGCCATCGGGCTGGCTGGGTGTGCCGACGGCGATGAAGACCACTTCGGCATCGGGAATAGCTTCTTCGTAGCTGCTGGTGAAGTGGAGCCTGCCGCGGGCGTCATCCATGAGGTCTACCAAATTGGGTTCAAAGATAGGGATCTTGCCTGCGCGCAGGGAGGCCACTTTGGCCTGGTCCACATCAAGGCAGTGGACATCATGACCGATGAAGGCGAGGCAGACGCCTGTGGTGAGGCCAACGTAGCCGGTACCGATGACAGCAACTTTCATTTAGGGTTCAACCTTTACCTGGTTCACAACGGAGGTGACACCTTTAACTTTTTTTGCGACCTTGTCTACTTTGGCGCGAGCCTGCTCTTTGCTGACGCGGCCCTTGACGGTGACGACGCCGTTCTTGACGTCGACATCGAGGTTGCCGCCCTTGATGTCGGGGTCGTTGGCGAGACGCATTTTGACCATGTCGTACAGGGTTGCGTCATCCTGCTTTTTTTGTGCGCTGGCTGGAACCAAAAGGGCCAGCAATGTTGCGCATGTAACCAAAAACTTTGTCATAACACCTCACTCGTATTTTGCCATCCCAGTTCGTTCAGGAACGACTCATTTTCGCGCCACTTGGGCTTTACCTTGACGAAGAGCTCCAGATAGAATTTTCTGCCGAGCAGATCTTCCAACTGCAGGCGGGCCTCGGTACCGATCTTTTTGATCATGGCGCCTTTGGCTCCGATCAAGATGGGCTTCTGGCCTTCTTTCTCGACGATGATGCTGGCGGTCACGCGGGCCAGATTGGGAAGGTCTTCCCACTTGTCGACGACAACAGCGACGCTGTGGGGAACTTCTTCGCCTGTGTGCTGGAGAATTCGTTCGCGGATGATTTCGGCCGCGATATTTTTCTCCGGCATATCTGTTAAGTAATCGGCTTCAAAGCGCGGTTCCGCTACAGGGAGTTTCGAAAAAATTGCTTTTTTGAGGCCATCGAGGCCTTCATTTCGTTTTGCTGAGACGGGAATCAACTCATCGAAGGGGAAGGCGCGTTGGAAGGCTTCGAGCCTGGGGAGCAACAAGCGCTTGTCGGCGATTGTGTCAATTTTGTTGAGGACGAGGAATGCCGGGACGGGGTTTGACTCTCTGGCACGGCGGAGGGCGTCGAGGGCCTGCTTTTCTTCTTCGTCAATGTCACCCTGGTCAGCCATGAGGCTCGCGTCGGCGACGTAGAGAAGGAGGTCTTTGCCTTCGAGGGCGGCCCGAACGCTTTGCATCATGCGGCGATTGATGAGGGTGTCGCTTTTGTGGATTCCGGGGGTGTCGAAGAAGACGATTTGACCGTCTGTTGCCGTTACGACTCCCATGATGCTGGAACGGGTGGTTTGGGGCTTGGCCGACACGATTGCCAGCTTGGCACCAATGAGGCCATTGAGCAGGGTGCTCTTGCCGGCGTTGGGTCGGCCCGCGATGGCCACGTGGCCAAATTTCAACTTAGTCTTCGGTTTTGATCTTCTCGCCATCTTGTTCCTCTACGGCTAAAGCCGCGCGGCAGAGCCGCAACTGTTCTACTCGCCGCTCGTTACTGGAAAGAATTTCGAGCTGGATTCCTTCGCGTTCGATCACTTCGCCGGCTTTGGGGACTCGGCCAAACCATTCGGTGGCGAGCCCACCGACGGTTGTTGCCTCCAGTTGTTCATTCGGGCTGAACTCAAGGAGGTCTTTGAGATGGTCGACATCGAAACTGCCCGCGACGACGAAACTGCCATCGGCTTCGGTGACGACGTCGCTGCCGGGTTCATGTTCGTCGCGGATCTCGCCGAAGACTTCTTCGACCAGATCTTCCATTGTCGCAAGACCGGCGGTGTTTCCGTACTCGTCGACCACGATCGCCATGTGGTTGCCGTCGCGCTGCATCTCTTTGAGCAAGTCAGTAACGAGCTTGGTTTCCGGGACAAAGGCCATGGGCCGCTGGAGGTCTTTTGCCTTCATGCCAGCGCGGTCCTGATCTTCGACTTCGAACATGTCGCGGACGTGGACGAAGCCGGTGATGGAGTCGACATCAGCTTCAAAGACGGGGATGCGGGAGAACTGTTCGTGGATGACGAGGCGGCGCAATTCTTCGAGGCTCTTGTCGCCTTCAATGCCGACGATGTTGGGTCGAGCGGTCATGACTTCACGGACGCGCTTGTCGCCAAAGGCGACTACAGATTGAATCAGCTTTTTGTCGCCCTCTTCAATTAGGCCCTCTTCTTCGCCGGCGGCAATGAGGGCTTCGATTTCTTCCTGCGGGCTGGCACCATCTTCGAGGCTCTCGGAGGGGCGGCTGATCTCGGCGAGGGTCTCGAGAAAATTCAGCAGGGCGGCAAAGGGGCGCATGAGCAAGGCAGCAAAACGAAGCAAGGGGACGAGGGCGTTGAGGGAATGGCCAGTGGCCCGACGGTACATCAACTGCGGGATGAGATAGGAGCAGATAGACATGGAGGCGAGTGCCACGAAGATGCCCTGCAAGATGTCGAAGGTCGGAGTTTCGCCGCCCTCGCTAAGGAAGAGGGCAAGGACTCCGATGCAAACCAAAAGGCCATGTTTGTAAAGGCTGAAGACGAGAGCTGCCTGATCGGTCTCGAGGTCGAGCTTCGGCTCGATCGTGTCTTTAAAGTATTCGAGGGCAGGGAAATCGCGGGCACGCAGCCTGAGGCTTTCCAGATAGAGCAACTGGACGAAAGAGAAAAGAATGAGTGCGCCCAGGGTGGCAATGTAGAGCCCTAGCCAGAAAAACGTCATTTGCGGGTTCTCTCAATCAGGCCGGCGCTGAGACCGAAGTGCTTGCGCCACTTTGTTTCGGCGCGGCGCATGGAACCGCGGTCGGTTTCATGATCCATGCCCATGAGATGAAGGACTCCGTGGAGCATGAGAATCTGGATTTCTTCGACGAGGGTGTGGCCTTGTTCGGCTGCCTGCTCGCGGGCACGATCGATCGAGATGGCGAGCTCGCCCAGATCTACCTCTTCACCCGAGGGGAAGCTCAAGACATCGGTGGGGTAATCGTGAGACAAGAAGTCGCGATTGAGTTGCTGGAGCTGGGCGTCAGAGGTAATCAGGGAATTGAAGCCCCGACCGGTGAGGACCTGTTCGCACAACTGCTCTGAGAAAAGGCGCAGCTGGTCTCGATCCTCTTTGGGGAGGGTCTTGCGGAAGAGGATGGAAGCACGTTTGCCCATCAGGCTTCAGGAAGATCTACAGGTGCGCCGGGAGTGATGCTGGCCACGGCAGCAGAAACAGGAACAGGTTCATCGAGCTTGAGAAGCATTTGGCGGCCGATGCCGGTCTTTTCGGAATAGGCTTCGTAGGCGCGGACGATTCTTTGTACAAGGCTGTGACGGACGACGTCGGTGTCATCGAAGTGGATGAAGGCGACGCCTTCGACATTTTTGAGAACTTCAGTGACTTCAATGAGGCCACTGCGCTTGCCGCCGGGGAGATCGATCTGCGTGATATCGCCGGTGACTACCATTTTGGAGTTGAAGCCCATGCGAGTGAGGATCATCTTCATCTGGTCGGGTGTGCAGTTCTGGCTTTCGTCCACGATGATGTAGGCGTCGTTGAGAGTGCGACCGCGCATGAAGGCGATGGGGGCCACTTCGATGGTGTTTTTTTCGAGGAGTTTTTCAACCTTGTCGGCTTCGATCATGTCGAAGAGGGCGTCGTAGAGGGGACGCAGATAGGGGTCTACTTTTTCCTGCAAGGTACCGGGGAGGAAGCCGAGTTTTTCGCCGGCTTCGACAGCGGGGCGAGTGAGCATGATGCGGCTGACCTGTTTGTTGAGCAGGGCTGAGACGGCCATGGCGACGGCCAGATAGGTCTTGCCGGTGCCAGCGGGGCCGATTCCAAAAGTGAGGTCGTGTTTTTCAATGGCTTCGACGTAACGGCGTTGGTTGACTGTTTTGGGTGCCAGGATTTTCTTGCCGAAACTGCGTTGGCGACCGCTGAGGTAAAGATTGCGTAAGGAGGTCTGGTCTTCTACGGTGACCACGCGCATGAAGTTATTGAGGTCGGCGTTGGAGATGACGTGACCTTCTTTTTGGAGGCTCAGGTAATCTTCCAGGATCTGGCGGGCCTTGTTAACAGACTTTTCTTCGCCATCGATTTCCAGATTGTCGTGGCGCAGGTAGGTTCGAACGCCCAAATTGCGCTCCAGAAGACGAATGTTTTCGTCACGGGTGCCAAAGAAGGACTCGATGCCTTTGCTAACAGGAACGCTGATCTTCAACTATTTCCATTATAAGGTAATACTGCTTCAGGAATATTGCTGTACGAGTGTTCACAATTCTTTACATGGGTTTTTGGATCAAGTCCCTAACTTTCTCGTCTTAATAGTCGTCGAGACTATAAGAGATGGGAAAATTTCTATTGATGCTTAAAATCGCTCTGCTAACTCTTTGTGGAATCAGCCTGTTTGCACAAGCTCCGAAGCCTGTGGTGGGAACGGTGGTGGCGGCCGATGCCGCGGCCAAAACGTTATCCATCAAGGCAGATGACGGAACGGAAACGAAAGTTCAAGTGGTGGCTGGTGCGCAGGTGTCACAAATTCCTCCGGGGGAGACCAGCTTAAAGGCAGCCAAACCGACGGATTTGTCGGCGGTGGCGGCGGGAGATCGCGTGTTGGCACGTGGCCCGGTGACTGATGGAGTGATGAACGCGACGCTCGTAGTCTTGATGAGCAGCAAGGATATTGCCAAGAAGCAGCAACAGGAACAGGCACTTTGGGCGACCAAGGGCATTTCTGGAATTGTGACGGCAGTCGATAAGTCAGCCAATCTGGTGACCTTGAACGTGCGAGGCGCTGACGGTGTGAAACCAATGAAGGTGACTCTGTCTGAGAAGGCCAACGTGAAGCGCTATGCCGAAGGCAGTGTGAAGTTTGCCGATGCCGTGGCCAGTTCGATCGCTGAGATCGATGTGAATGACCAGGTGCGAGCTCTTGGGACCAAGAGTGAAGATGGCCTGAGTTATACGGCGGACCAAGTGGTGAGTGGTGCCTTCCGCAACATTGCCGCGACGGTGCGGAGTGTGGATCTCGCCAATGGCGTGATTGAGGTGACGGACCTGGACACGAAGAAGCCGGTATTTGTGAAGGTGAGCAAAGAAGCCAATGTGAAGAAGCTGCCTGAGATGGCGGCGACGATGATGGCGATGGCGATCAACGGTGGCTTTGCGGGGATGGGTGGCGGACGGCCTGGTGGTGCCCCTGGTGGTGCTGCCCCTGGTGCGGGTGGCCCGCCTGCTGGTGCAGCGATGCGGCCCGGTGGTGGAGCGCCTGGAGCAGGCGGCCCTCCGGCAGGGATGGGCGGCGGAATGCGCCGGCCTGGTGGCGACATGATGGGCATGGCGATTGACCGTGCTCCTGCCATTCAGCTCTCTGACCTGAAGAAGGATGATCCGCTGATTCTCTCAGTCAGCAAAACAAAGGAAGCAAACAAGGTGGTTGCCATTACCATCCTTGCCGGGGTGGAGGCGATTCTCGCCACACCGGCGAACGGATCCCGCGCGACGCAGCTCGGAACCTGGAATTTGGACGGCGGCGCTGGCATGATGGGCGGCGGCGGTGGCGGCGGAATGGGTGGCCCTCCCCAGTAAGGAGCGGCATTTCATCTCGTAAATATTTACTTCAGACAATTCGATATTTCTTGCTTTAGGAGCAACCATGACCTCCCACAGTCGATTACTGTGCTTATTTTTCGCCATCCTCGCCTCGGCTGCGATGGCATTCGGCCAAGCGGCCAACACCTCGATTTTGAAAGGGGTTGTGACCGATCCATCTGGAGCGGCCATCCCTGGTGCCAATGTGACGTTGTCCAGTGCCGGTGGCTTTGTAAAGGTGGCGTCCTCTGATGCGGACGGTAAGTTTACGGTGGCTGGGATTCCCGGTGGCCAGTACACGATCCGCGTTTCGTCGGCTGGCTTCAGCCTGTTTGAACAAGTCAATTTTGAGATTGCCGCGGGGAAGCAGATCAGCATCAACGCGAAGCTGAACATCGAAGCTTCCAAGCAAGAGATTACGGTGACGGATACGATTGCCATTGATGTGGACCCGGCCAGCAACGTAGGTGCGCTGGTGTTGAAGGGTGAAGATCTGGCGATGCTGTCTGACAATCCAGATGACTTGCAGAACGAGTTGAACGCGCTGGCTGGGCCGGCCGCAGGCCCGAACGGCGCGCAGTTGTTTATCGATGGATTCTCTGGTGGCCGGCTGCCTCCGAAGGCATCGATCCGTGAGATCCGTGTGAACTCCAATCCGTTCTCGGCCGAGTATGACCGCATCGGTTTTGGCCGCATTGAAATCTTTACCAAGCCGGGCTCGGACAAGTTTCGCGGACAGTTTTTCTATAACGCCGGGAATAACATTTTCAACTCGCGGAACAACTTTGCGACTACGCGGCCGGATGCTTACCAGAACTCATTGAGCGGGAGCATCAGTGGGCCGCTGACCAAGAAGAGCAGTTTTGCACTCGATGTGGATACGCGCATCAATGAAGAAGCGAACCTGATTAACGCGCGGACGCTCGATTCGAACTTCCTGCCCACTCCATTCATTCAGAACATTGGGAACCCGAACCGCTTTCTGACAATCAGCCCGCGGGCGGACTTCCAGTTGAGCAAGAACCATACGCTGACGAGTCGCTATACCTTCCAGCGCAACACGAGTGCCAATGGCGGCATCGGGACCTTTACCTTGCCGGAACGAGTGTCGGACTCGGAAAATTACAGCAATCAGGTTCAGTTAACGCATACCTGGATTGCGAGTGCGAAGTTGATCAACGAAGATCGCTTCCAGTTTGTCGGTTCACGGAATGAGTCGACTGCCAAGTCGAATACACCTTCGATCAATGTCATTGATGCATTCAATGGCGGCGGCGCACCGATCAGCCAGAACTTCTCGAACGAGAAGCGCTATGAGTACTCCAATATCAGCTCGTACACGATCAACCGTCACCTGGTGAAGTTTGGTGGTCGTATTCGCGGTGTGCTGCAAAACGATCAGAACACTGGCGGCTACAACGGTAGCTTCACCTTTTTGTCACTCAATACCTACGCGATTACGCAGCGCGGTTTGGCCAATGGCTTGACGCTGGACCAGATTCGGGCTCAGGGTGGCGGGGCACAGCAGTTCACGCTGACGGCTGGAATTCCGCAACAGGACGTTGGGCAGGTGGATGCTGGGTTGTTTATTCAGGACGAGTGGCGCGTGAAGCCGAATTTCAGCCTTTCGAGCGGAATTCGTTTTGAGACGCAGAGCAACATCAACAACAAGCTGAATTTTGCACCGCGCATTGGTATGGCCTGGGGTATTGGCAAGTCACAGAATGGCCGACCGCCCAAAACGGTGTTGCGTGCCGGTGCCGGATTGTTCTATGACCGGTTTGGGGAAGACCTTACGCTGGAAGCACGCCGGGTGAATCCGCAGGTGCAGCAACAGTATGTGGTGAGCTTCCCGAATTTCTTCCCTAACATTCCTCCTGTTTCTGAACTGCAGCGGTTCTCGCGCTCTGGCATTACCCGTATCGTGGATCGCACTCTTGAGAATCCCTATCTGTTCCAGTTGAATACCGGAATGGAGCGTCAGTTGCCTCGCAATATCACGCTGGGGATCAACTACAACCACACGGTAGGCATTAACCAGTTGCGCAGCCGCAACATCAATACGCCCTTGCCGGGAACCTATAATCCGCAGAACCCTTCGACGTCGGTGTATCCGTTTGGCGCGGCGGCAGGCAACCTTTACCTCTATGAGTCAACGGGCCGGTTTGTTCAGGATCAGCTTGTGATCAATACGAATGCGCGCATCAATCCGAAGGTTTCGGTGTTCGCCTTCTACACCCTGGGTAGAGCGCGAGGCAATACGGATGGTGCGTTTACGTTCCCGAACGATACCTATGACATGAGCCAGGAGTGGGGACGGAGCCGGTTTGACGTCCGTCACCGGATGTTTGCTGCTGGTTCAATCACGTTGCCGCTGAAGGTCAGCCTGAGCCCCTTCATGGTTTTCTCAACGGGCGGGCCGTTCAACATCAACACTGGACGTGACGTGTATGGAGACAATCAGCTCAATATTCACCGTCCCGGGATGGCCAGTGGCCCTGGACCGGGAGTGATCTTCTACGACGGCATGTACCTCGATTCAAATCCGAAGCCGGGTCAGAAGATTCTGGCACGGAATGCTGGGCAGGCACCCGGGCTGTTTACGCTTAACCTCCGGCTGAGCCGGACCTGGGGCTTTGGCGGCGAACCGAAAGGCGCCGAGCAGGACCCGATGGGCATGATGATGCGTCAGGGTGGCATGGGCGGTGGCGGTGGTTCCCGCGGTGGCGGAGGCGGCCCTCCGATGGGCGGCATGATGGGCGGCGGTGGCCGTGGCGGCCCACCCCCAGGCATCTTTGGCAGTCAGAACAAGAAGTACAATCTCACGCTTAGTTTGCAGGCACAGAACGCAACCAACAACGTCAACCTTGGCGCTCCGGTTGGTACGCTGACTTCCCCGTTGTTTGGAATTTCCAATACAACTGGCAGTGCGTTTGGTGGGCCGGGCGGTGGTGGTGGCGGAAACTCTGCCAACCGTCGACTGCAAATGAGTTTGCGATTCACCTTCTAACGACCTCGTAGGTCACGGGAGTACGGATCCCCCCTCCATACTTCTGGGCTTACGTCAATGCGCCGGCTTCCACCCCGTGGCCGGCGCATTCTCTATTTAATGAGTGGAACCGGGTTGTCTGGGGCTGCATCCAAGACTGAAAGTGTAGTAGTGCCGTTTTATTTCAGTCGGTTGCCCGGCGCAGAGTGGCATTGACTGGGGTTGCGTGTAGGACTATGATCTAAGTAGCTCCCGAAGTCTGTGTTTGTAAGGGAAAACCGTATGAAAGCAAAGCGCTTAATTCAATTTCTTGCCGGATCGTCACTGGCCTTGTCGCTCGTTACCGGCCCGGCACTCGCGCAAAAGGTCAAAAAGAAGGACGCCGAACAGGGAGAACGCGAGACCATCGCCAAGCCCCTGAGCGAGCGTGAGAAGAAACGTCGCGAAGACAAGCTGCGTAAAGAACTGGAAACCCCCTTCCGCAAGTGGCTGAACGAGGACGTCTTTTACATCATTACTGATGAAGAGAAGACCTCTTTCAAGCGCTTGAGCACGGACGAAGAACGCGAACAGTTTATTGAACAGTTCTGGCTGCGCCGCGACCCCACTCCTGACACCCAGGAGAATGAGTACAAGGAAGAGCACTACCGTCGTATTGCTTACGCCAACGAACGCTTTGCCAGCGGTATCCCTGGTTGGAAGGCCGATCGCGGCCGCATCTACATCACCTTTGGCCCGCCTGATGAAATTGAAGACCACCCGAGCGGTGGCACCTACCAGCGCCCGATTGAAGAAGGGGGCGGCACGACTTCAACCTTCCCCTTCCAGAAGTGGCGCTATCGGTACATCGATGGCATTGGCAATGACGTCATGATCGAATTCGTCGATACGACGATGACGGGCGAGTTCCGCATGACGATGGACCCGTCTGAAAAAGACGCGTTGCTGTATGTGCCGAATGCCGGCTTGACGATGTTCGAGCAAATGGGTATGGCGAGCAAGAACGACCGCTTTACCCGTACGGACGGAACGCGTCTGGGTACTGGCAATCAACCCTTGCCGCAGCGCATGAACCAGTTTGAGCGGCTGCAGCAGTTTGCTCTCCTTCAGAAGCCGCCTGCAGTTAAGTTCAAGGATCTTGAGGCGAGCGTCAATTCGAAGGTCACCTTCAACGTATTGCCGATTCAGGTGCGCACCGACTTTGTACGCTTGACCAATTCGACCGTGATGACCTACGTCACGATCCAGATGAATAAGGGCGACTTGCAGTTCAAGTCGACCGACAGCATCTCGAAGGCGATGGTGAACATCTATGCGCGCATCACTTCAATGACGCGCCGCGTGGTGAACGTTTGGGAAACGCCTGTTGTGATCGAAACCCCGTCGGTGATGCTCGCTGAAGCCTCCAAGGGCAAGGCGATCTATCAGAATGCTGTGCCGCTGCCTCCGGGTACCTACCGTGTGAACGTTGTGGCCAAGGACGTCGTGGGTGGCAACATGAACAACTACGAAATGGCGATCACGGTGCCCCGCTTTGAAGACGAACGTCTTGGTGCTTCGAGCCTGATTCTGGCGGACATGATTGAGAAGGTGCCTACCAAGAACATTGGTGCCGGGCAGTTTGTAATCGGGACCTCGAAGGTGCGCCCGCGCATGAACGACAGCTTCACGCAGAACGAGAAGATGGGCATCTATCAGGCGCTCTACAACTTTACGCCCGACGAGAAGACGCAGAAGCCGGCCGGGACCGTCTCTTATGAGATTTCCAAGGCCGATGGCGAGAAGGTGATCGAATTCACCGAAGCGTTGTCGGAAATTCCTGGTGCCTCAGCAACGCAAGTTACGATTGAGAAGCTTTTGCCTCTTCAAAATTTCGCCCCTGGGAGATATACTCTCAAGCTGAAGGTTAACGACCAAAACAGCAACCAGTCTCTGGTGCAGACTGCCAACTTTACCGTGGCAGTTGACACTACGACTCGAGCAAGCCTCAAGGAGTAAGCCGAACCCTTATGCGGTTGCGAGCGTCCCATCGTTCCGCGACTCTGCTGCCTGGCCTTGTGCTGGGAATACTGTTCGTGTGCCCTGCGGCGGAGGCGGCAACGGAGGCCAAGTTTACAGGGCGTATTGTCGGCATGGTGAAGGGTGCGGGCGGTGTGGCCCAAATGGGCGCGACCGTGCAACTGCTGAACCGATTTGAAAAACCACTGCTCCGCGCCATCACGGATGAACGCGGAGCTTTTGTTTTTGATCTGCTGGGCCCGGAAGTGTATTCGGTGCGGGTGACGCTGGCGAGCTTTGTTCCCGCCATGAGGGCCAACATTCAGATTGGCCCGGGGGCGGAGAGATATCTGGCAATCCAGCTGGCGAACCTGTTCAGTAGTATCGAGGTGTTCTATGCGCCTCCTCCGGGTAGTTTTCTGATGAGTGAGGATTGGCGTGCGGCGTTGCGGGGATCGCTCTCTACGCGACCGGTGCTGCGGGCACTACCAACCTGGGACCCGAACCCGAAGGCGAGATCGGCGCAACCGGTGCGACTGTTCACCGATACGAAGGCTTTGGTGCAGTTGTCGAGTGGCGATGCGGCAACGAACTTCTCCTGGGGGTCGCAGCCTGACCTCGGGACCTCGTTTGCGGTGGGGACGTCATTCCTGGGACGGAGTCAGGTACAGTTCTCGGGCAATCTTGGTTATGGGTTGGCGAGTGGCATCCCTGCGGCTGGTTTCCGGACCTCCTATAAGCGGAGTGTGGATGCGCCCGTTGGGTTTGATGTGCCGAACCCGCAAGTGACGCTGACGATGCGCCAACTGTACCTGCCGCTGCGGGCCGGGCAGAGTTTGAATTCGAGTGCCAATGCTGGTGCGCCTCTGCTGCGTACGGTCAGTGCGACGTTCTCGGATCGATTTCAAGTGGCCGAACGGATGCTGATTGAGTATGGGGCGTCCATGGATAGTGTGCAGTTTTTTGAGCGGATGAATTACATCAGCCCCTTTGTCCGGCTGACTTGGGATGGGCAGATTTTGGGGACGGTGAAGGCGGCATTTTCGAGTGGCTTGCCCCCTGTGGATTTGCTGATTCGCGGGACGGGCGAGAATGCAGAAATGCAACGGCAGCTTTCCGGGCTGGCTTTGTTTCCGCGGATTACGCGCCGAGGCGGGACGACGCAGGCGCAGAGGGTAGAGAATCTGGAGCTTGGGTACGGGAAGAAGTTCGGTATTGGAGAAGTGTTTGCTTCCGGCTACCGTGAAGGTGTGTCGAATGCAGGGATCGCCACGATTGGGGCTCCTGAGGACATGCTGGGGCAGGATCTGGTACCAGACCTGGCAACCAACGCCAATATCTTTAATGTAGGGAATTATTACCGAACTGGTTTTCTTGCGGGATGGACGCAAAACCTGCCGGGTGATTGGAAGCTATCTACCGGGTATGGATTTGGTGGGATTCTGCGGACGGACCAAAGATCTCTTGGTGCGGGTATGACGGCGAATGGGGAAGCGGCGGCGATTCGGGCTGGCATTCATCGATCGCAGCGGAGTTTTGCCAGCATGAAGCTCACTGGGACATTGCCCAGGTTTGGGACGCGGCTGTATGGCAGCTACCTTTGGACGGACTATCGCGCACTGACTCCCTTCCATTCTTCACTGACCACACAGGGGCTGGCCGAGACTGGGTTGAACATGGGTTTGCGGCAGCCGATTCCGGGCTTCCTGGGGTTGCCGGGAAGGCTGGAGTTCAATGCGGAGATGCGCAATATGCTGGCGCAGGGTTATGTGCCGGTGACGACCCCGAATGGCCAGACGATGTGGTTGATTCCGACTCCGAAGCAATTACGCGGTGGCTTCAGTTTTATCTTCTAGGGTTTGCAGCGGGAGCTCGACGCAGACCTTCAGGCCCGGCTTTGCATTCTGGGCGTAGACCTTGCCCCCGTGCAGCTTCACCGCGCGATACACAATCGAGAGGCCTAGCCCCATTCCACCTGAAGCAAGCGAGCGGCTGGGATCGACGCGGAAGAGGGGTTCAAAGATTCTGGCTAGGAATTCGTCCGGCACACCAGTGCCGTAGTCGCGAACGGAGAAGGTGAGTCCCGCTGGGGACGGCGCGAGGTGGACGTCTATTTTGCTGTTGTTGGGGGAGTGGCGGATGGCATTGCGCAGGATGTTTTCCAAGGTGCGGCGCAGGAGTTCTGGATCGCCTGCCGTCAGCAGAGGGCCGCTTGGATTCCAATTGAATTCGCATTGCCTGGCCTGAGCCTCAATCTGACAATCCATGATGGTTGCCTCGAGCAGCGCACTGAGATCGACCTCAGTCCGGACGCGAGACTTGGGGTCGCTTTCGGCACGGGTGACGTCGAGCAACTGCCCGATGAGGCTGGAGAGGCGGTCGATCTCGCGGCGCATTTTTTCGACAGCGACTTCGCGATTGGAAGAATCGATGACCATCTCGAGAGCGAATTGAAGGCGGGCGAGTGGGGAGCGGAGCTCGTGGCTGACGTCTTCGAGCAGGCGGCGTTCTGCGGCCAGGAGCGTTTGGATGCGAGCTGCCATTTCATTGAACTGGCGGGCGAGGTCTCCCAATTCGTCGCGGCGGACAATGGAAACGCGCGCATTGAGGTCACCCGCCCCGAAGCGATGCAAGGCAGCGGAAAGTTGCCGGACCGGGCTGACCAGATAGCGGAACAAGGCGTAGCTGAACAGGGCAATGGCGCTCAAGATGGCAGAAAAATAGGGCAGGGAACTGCTGGTATTGAAAGGGGGATCGAGCTGTAGGAGGAGATGGAGTTTGCCATCGGACGACTGCCGTTGGACATAGAATCTGCCGGGAGGAAGCGGAGGCGGGAAGAACGATGTACTGGTGGCATTGGCGAGCCATGCCGAGTGGTCTTCGCCGGTGAGTGGGTCTATGCCACTCGCATCAACCAGGACGTGGGGTATGCGCAGGAAGTTGTCGAGTGCGGCTGCATATTGTTTCAGGCCTTGTGTGCCGCCTTGGGAGAGGGCAGCACTGGCCTGATCGGCCTGCCACTGTAAGGTGCTGCCAAAAGGACCACCGGCCTGAGTGTAGCTGCGGCTTAAGGTGTTTAGAGTGAGGCCGAAGGCTACGACGCAGGCGATCATCGTTAACAACGACCAGATGCTGAGCTTGAGGTAGAGGCTTCTCATGAGGGGTCTTCGCCAGGGGAGGAGAACATGTAGCCGACGCCGCGGACGGTGTGGATTCGTGTGGTGCCGTCCCGCTCGATTTTCTTGCGGAGCTGGCTGATATGGACGTCGAGCCAGCGCTCGAAGGGAGTGGCTTCGCGCTGGTGCAGGATGCCGGTGAGCTCATCTCTTGAGATGGATCGGCCAGCGTGGCGCATGAGGTAGTCGAGGATCTCGAACTGGAGACTGGTGAGTTCGCAGGGGGTGGCATCGAGCCAGGCTTCGCGTCGGCTCGAATCGATGCTGAGCTTGCCCAGTACAAGCTTTTCTGACTTGTTCGGCTGTACCGGTTGGCTACGACGCAACACCGCGCGGATGCGGGCCAGCATCTCGGCCGGGGTGAAGGGCTTGGGAAGGTAGTCATCGGCACCGAGGTCGAGCCCGGCAATGCGGTCGTTTGGGGTGCCACGCGCGGTGAGCATCATGACTGGGACTTTGGATCGGCGGCGTAGCTGGCGGAGTAGTTCGAGGCCGTCCATGCCGGGGAGCATTCCGTCCAGCAGGATCAGATCATGGCCACCAGCGAGAGCCTGGGCCAGGCCCTGTACGCCGTCGCTGGCGATCTGGACAATGATGCCATGCTTGGCCAGGTAGTCCTGCACCATGGTGGAAAGTTCGTGATCGTCGTCGATGAGCAACAGATTCATCTTGTTGTTGTAGCCTTCATGATATTCTCCCAGCATGAATCTGATGGATCTTCTCAGCAGTGCCAATGGTGGCCAGAACATTGAAGCGTTGGCCAACCAGTTTGGAATCAGTGGGGAGCAGACACAGTCTGTTCTTGGTCAATTGATGCCTGCGCTGGCACAGGGGTTGCAGCGAAACGTGAGTCAGGAAGGGGGGCTTGAGAGTTTGCTCGGTGCGCTGAACTCGGGCCACCACTCCCAGTATCTGGATGACCCTTCGACGCTGGCCCAGCCGCAGGCAGTGGCTGAAGGGAACGGGATTCTGGGGCACCTGCTCGGCAGCAAAGATGTGAGCCGGGCGCTGGCATCGCAGGTAGCTGGTAGCACCGGCATCAGCGATGCTTTGATCAAGCAGATGCTGCCAGTGGTGGCGTCGATGGCCATGGGGGCGTTGTCGAAGCAATCGGCGCAATCGCAAGCGGCTTCGCCACTAGAGGGACTAGCAGGGATGCTTGATTTCGATAAGGACGGCAGTGCTGTCGACGATGTCATGGGTTTGGTGGGCAAGCTGTTCAAACGCTAACTGGAATAGAAAAGGCTCCCAGCTTTTGGCTGGGAGCCTTTTGTTTTTGGTGGATCGAAGTTTGCTTACGGGATGGCCGTTGGGGCCTTGGAGACCAAGCCCTTGCTGGCTTCTTCGAGGCTGACGGAGTTGACTTCGAGCAGTCGGCCGGTCGAGACATCGAGGTTGTTGCGGGCGCGGCTGTAGTTGGCCAGCGCGGTGACTTCGACGCCCTGTGCTGTGGCGAGATCGCGTTGGGCCTGGATGACGAGGAAGATGGTGGAGCTGCCGAGCGCGTACTTCTTTTGTTCGGCTTCGAGGGTTTGCTCTTGCAGGCGGCGGCTCTTGAGCGCAGCTTCGTGGCGGGCACGGGCTTGCTGGAGACCGATGACGGCGTTGGTGATTTCGAGACGGATCGAATTCAGTTGGCGTTGCTCTTGCAGTTCCTGCTGGCGCAGGCGCAGGGTGTCGTTGGCGTAGTCGGCCTGGGCGGCGCGATTGCGAATGGGAACGCTGAGCTGGAAGCCCACGGCGTAATCGGGGAAGTTGCGGCGCAGCAACTGGCCGAGAGCGGTGCCGTAGTTTCCTTCGAAGAAGGGATCGACGAAGCGGGGTCTGCCACCGGGGGCGGCAAGGCTGTTAACCGCACCGGCCAAGCCGTTGTTGGTAAGGCTGGCGGTTGCATCGAGGGACGGCAAGAGTGCGCTCTTGGAGCCGGCGATGCCGATCTTGGTATTCGTGATGTTGAGCTTGGTTTGTTCGAGCTCAGGGCGCTTGCTCAAGGCCTCGTCGACGAGTTCCTTGACTGGGGTCAACTCATCCGATGCCGGAACGCGAATTTGATCGGTGGGGATGATGCGTGCGTCGGCCACGGCCGGGCTGGCGATTCCGTTGCGGCTCAAAGCGTTCTTGATGATCGCTTCCTGCTGGAGCAACTGGGTTTGGCTGACGGTGAGATCCTGCTGGGTGCGGGCGACTTCGGCTTCTGCACGGACGATTTCGATGGGAGCCAGCGTACCGATCTCGACCTGCTTCTTGTTGTCTTCAAAAAGCTTCTGTGCGAGGTCGACTGCCTTCTGCTTCACGGCCACGTCCTGATTGAAGGAGACGAGGTCCCAATAGAGGTTGATCGTAGAGCTCACTGTGGTGATGACCTGAAGCTTGAAGGTGAGGTCGGCGACCTTGAGGTTGTTTTTGGAGACGCGAATATTACGGTTGTTGATTGCCCGGCCAAAGCCTTGCATGAGACGTTGAGACAAACTCACCTGGACGTTGTTGCGGGTGAAAGGATTGAGGTCATTGTTGGGTGAGTTTGAATTGACACTGGTGCTGCCATAGGCCAAGGAAGCCGTGGTGCCGGTGAGGAACTGCTTCTGAATGCTGCTGTTGAACTGGTCGGAACTCAAGACTAGGGCCGACAGACCGGTGACAAAGGAGTTGGTCTGAGGGTTGGAATTCTTGGAGTGAAAGTAGCTGGTATTCCAGATCGGATCGAGATTGGGAATTGCCGAACCGGTAACGGTGAAGACGGTGCCGGTGTTGGAGCCAGCGTTGCCGCCGCCGCCCGCAGCTTGACCGCCATTGCCGGTGCCGAAGCCACCCGTGACGAGGTTGGCCGCTGAGGTGGCACCTTGCGTGACGTTGGTAGAGACGCCGCGGATCTGGCCGCCGGCCTGCGCGCGCGCGAAGTCGATCCTGGCGAGCTCAGGGCCGTAGCGCTGGATCTCGATATCGATGTTGTTCTCGAGCGTCAGGGCAATGGCGTCCTGCAGCGACAAGTAGAGCTTGCCAGCGCGGAGCAACTGCTCCAGCCGATTCGAGTTGCCCATTTTCACAGGATCGAAATCCTTGGGGCGATAGTTCTTGGTGAGCCAATAAGTATTCTTATCGAGGCTCGTCTTCATCACTGGGGCTTGCTGGGCAAGGGTGATCGAGGAACTCAAGGTCAGCGATAGACAGAGAACGGCAAGGCTCTCGCGTAAAGTTTTCATGGATCGATTCCGGCTAAAAGGGCTGGAAGTAAAAACGACACAACGAAGTGGTTTGTTCCCAGCAATTTTTGAAGCTCTTAATATCGTACCCCGAGAGAGGTATTCTTTTGAATACAGATGAGTGATTCTACAGCCCAAACTTTGGCTACCTTTCGTGAAACCGGGGCCTACCTGAGCGGCCATTTTCGACTGACCAGCGGCTTGCACAGCCCGGAATATCTGCAATGTGCGAAGGTGTTGCAGTATCCGCAGCATGCGCAGCGATTCGGACAAGAGATTCGGGAGGCGCTGGGGTTGTCTGAAGTCGATGTAGTTTGTGCGCCGGCTATGGGCGGCCTGATCATTGGGCACGAGGTGGCGCGGGCCTTCGGAGTGCGTTTCATCTTTACCGAGCGCGATGGGGAAGGCAACATGACGCTGCGGCGCGGCTTTGAAGTGAAGCCCGGAGAGCGGCTGGTGATTGTGGAAGATGTGATTACCACCGGGGGGAGCACCCGCGAGGTTGTCGATTTGTTGCGGGCGGCTGGTGGGAATGTTTTGGCGGCGGCTTCGATTGTGGATCGCAGTGGCGGCAAAGCGGATGTTGGGGTGCCGAGGGTGGCGCTGGCGACGCTCGAGGTGACGGCCTGGGAACAGGCGGTTTGCCCGCTTTGCGCGCAGGGGCAGCCCGTGGTGAAGCCTGGTTCGCGGCCTTCCTGAGCCATGCGGCGCATCAGCATCATCGTTAGCTACGACGGAACTGATTATCACGGCTGGCAAGTGCAGCCTGGGCTCGCTACGATTCAAAGCCTCTTGCAAGCGGCGGTGCAGCAAATTGAAGGTAAGCCGGTGCATGTAGAGGGCAGCGGGCGAACCGATGCCGGAGTGCATGCGCTGGGGGTTTGTGCGGCGTTTTGTCTGGAGAACCCGATCCCTGTTGATAATTTGCGGCGTGCGCTGAATCGGTATTTGCCTGCCGCGATCCGGGTGCTGGAGGCGCGGGAGCGGGCCGAGAATTTTCATCCGCGCTTTGATGCGGTATCGAAAACGTACGAGTACCGGATTTGGCGCGAAGAGATCTGTCCGCCGTTTTTGAGGCGCTATGTGCATCATCATCCCTATCCGCTGGACGAGGCTGCGATGGTGGAGGCGGCGCGGCGCTTTGTGGGGGTGCATGACTTCACGGCCTTTGCCAGCAGCGATGAAAGTGATGTGCTGGGGAAATCGAAGGTGCGGGAAATCTTTGAGAGCCGAATGTGGCGCGAGGGAGAAACGCTGTACTTTCGCGTGAAGGGCAGCGGGTTTTTGAAGCATATGGTGCGGCACATGATGGGGTTTCTGCTGGAGGTGGGGAAGGGGAATCAGCGTCCGGAGGAACTGTCGTTTCTGCTGAGTGGCCCCCCGGCGAAGGTGCCGCAATCGGCGCCGTCGCAAGGCTTGACACAAATCACGGTTGAATATCCGCTAACCTAGTAGATTGCAGATGTCAGAAGCCCTTACCAACTTCCGCTTCCGGATTGCCGGATGTGGAACGGCGCTCCCCAGCGTCGCCTTGACGAATGAAACGCTGGCCGGCGAGCTGGGCGTAGAAGAGGATTGGATCATGGCTCGATGCGGTATCGAGCAACGGTTTCAGTCCAATCTGGAAGAAACGACTTTGAGCTTAGCGGTTGCCGCTTCGCGCAAGGCCATCGGTCCTAACCCGACTTCGCACCCCGACCTTTTGCTTTGCGCCACCTTCACCCCGCAATACATGCTGTGCCCGACGGCACCGGCGATTGCCCGTGAACTGGATATGCCCCCGATCGGGGCATTCGACGTGAATGCCGCCTGCAGTGGTGCGGCGATTGGCTTTTTGACTTCGATCAATTTTCTGGCGACTGGTTTTGCCAAGAAGGTGTTGCTGGTATGCAGCGATACTCCGACGAAGTATCTGAAGCAGACGGATCGCAATACGCGTATTTTGATGGGCGATGGGGCTGCAGCGATTGTGCTGGAGACGACGGCTGATTGCCAGTCGCGGATTCTGAGTTGGCTTTGGGGAAGTGATGGCTCGGGCAAGCAGATGTTCCATGTGCCCGGTGGGGGCAGTGCGCTGCCACCTGCGTCGCTGGCAGGAACAGAAAACGAGATGACTGTCGAGATGGATGGTCGCAGCCTGTTTCGCTTTGCCGTGGAGAAGGGTTCGGATGCGATTGCTTCTCTGATTGAGAAGGCGAAGCTGACTGTGGGTGATGTGGATTGGGTGATTGTGCATCAGGCCAACCAGCGCATCATTCAGGCGTTGATCGATCGCAGTGGGATTGGTCAGGATCGCTGGATCTCGAATATTGGCGGGGTAGGGAACACGGTGGCGGCTTCTATTCCGTTGGCCTTGGCCCAGGGCATGGAGCAAGGCGTGTTTGTGCAGGGCCAGCGAGTGCTGGTGCTCGGCTTCGGTGCCGGGCTTACCTGGGCTGGCTTCCTGATGCAGTGGTAGCTGCTTCCACCTTGCCGCTGTCGCCGGTCTGATGGTCTTTGATCTGGAATTGCAGGAACTGGTGGACGCCCTTTAACGCGGCCTTTTCCTTAGTGGTGATGCGAAGCCTTGCACCTTGTGGCAGCTCTTCGAAGCGGTACGTGATCTGATTTTTCAGACTCTTCATGTCAGCGGTGCCCGGGACGTTTTGGCCATGAATCAGCATGGGGGCTGAGAAATCTCCGGCAGCAAACTTTTGGGCAATGTGGGTGAGGTGTTGGCGGATCTTGTCCCGATTGGCGGTGTCAGCCGCCTGATTGGCTTGGACTTCAATAGCACCTCCATCCGTGAAGAGCCGGAAGTGGTGGGTGGTCTTATCGTGCGGGAAGCCCATTACCTTGTCGCCTTTTTGATTGACATCGTGGTGATGGTGATCCTGCGCGAAGGCCAGGGTGAGGGTGAAAAGAAGAAGGCGCATGACTCATTGTGACGTAACAAGTCGCGATATGATGCGAGCAAACTCATGAAGACTTTCCGCTACGCTTTGCTGGCTTCGTTTGCCGTCGGCCTCTACGCACAGGCACCCGCCCCAGAGGTGAATCCAGACATTCATTACAAGCTGGGCCCTGATTCTATGAAGCAGGAAGGGATCCCCACTGGTAAGGTGCAGGGCCCGTTTGTCCTGCCGAGCCAGGCCTACCCCGGGACGCAGCACACGTATTGGGTCTATGTGCCCGCACAGTATGACCCGGCGGTGCCTGCCAGCCTGATGGTGTTCCAGGATGGCCATGCTTTCTTAAATCCGGAGGGCGATGTGCGTGCGACCAACGTCATTGACAACCTGACCTATCGCCGCGAGATCCCCGTGATGCTGACGGTGTTCATCAATCCGGGGCGGACTCCGGAGCAGCCAGAGGCCACGCCGAAAGAGTGGGGTGATCGCACCACCAATCGGCCTACGGAATACAACTCGCTCGACGACAAGTATGCGCGGGTGATTGTGGATGAATTGCTGCCGGTGCTGCAGAAGGAATTCAACATCTCGAAGAACCCTGAGGACCACGGCATTGGCGGGGCTTCCTCGGGTGCGATCGCTGCGTTTACAGTGGCTTGGCAGAGGCCGAATCACTTTCGCAAAGTGCTGAGTTTGATTGGCAGCTTTACGAATATCCGGGGCGGACATGAATACTCCAATCTCGTTGCCAAGAGTGAGAAGAAGCCGCTGCGCATTTACCTGCAGGACGGGCGCAACGACAATCGTGGCGTGCGTCGCAATGGAGAATATGACCCGAACTGGGACTGGTTTCTACAGAATGTGAAGCTGAAGGATGCGCTGCTGGCGAAGGGCTACGACCTCAATTACACGTTTGGAATTGGCCGCCATAGCCAGAAGCATGGCGGGTCGATTTTTCCTGACATGATGCGCTGGTTGTGGCGCGATCACCCGGCGTCGACGGATGTGAACAACAAGGTGGAGCGCAGCTTCCAGGCCCCGAAGCAGCCTTAGGCAAAGGCCTGGCGCACTTTGCCGAGGAAGGTCTTGACGACAGTGCGCGGGTCGCCTTCGCCGAGGGCTTCAATCGGCATGAAGCCGCGATAGCCCACCTTGTCGACGATGGCGCGCAGGCGAGGCAAATCGATCTCGACCTTTTTCTTGCCGTACCAGACATGCTCTTTCACTTGCCAGTTGCTGGAGTAGGGGAGGAGCTTTTCGATCTCGAGGTAAGGATCGCCCTGACGTAAACTGCCCACGTCGAGGATGACGGTGAACCAATCGGATTTGACTGCCTCCACCAGACGAATGGTTTCGGCTGCTGTCTTAAGGTAGTCATCGTGGTGTTGCAAGCCCAGGAGAATGCCGCGCTTGGCGGCATAGTCGGCGCAGTCCTGGAAGGCGGGCACCATCCAGGTGAGCACCTGCTCGAAGGTGTAACCGGCGGGGAGTTCTTTGCCGGAGAAGACACGGACCATGTTGCCGCCGAGTTTGACGCAGACATCCACCCAGTCTTTGACCAGACGAATTTGTTCGGCCCTGGCTTCGGCACTGGGTAGAGCAAAATCGTTTCTGACGCCGGTGCCGCCGATGGTGACGCCATTCATCCAGGCGTGGCGCTTGACGTCGAAGATGGCTTTGTCAGAGGGCACCTTGGGATAGCCGGTGAAATAGTAGCCGGTGAGGTCTACGCCTTCCAGCTCATTCTCTGCGCAGAAGTCGATAACTTCGTTGAGGGTCATCGTTCCTGCCATGAGTGGCTTGTTGAAGGAGTAGGCGTTGAGCGCGAGCTGGACGTGGGAGCCCTTGCGGCGCTCGACGAGACTG
The DNA here is from genome assembly GCA_044340255.1 of Bryobacter sp. Classification (GTDB taxonomy): domain Bacteria; phylum Acidobacteriota; class Terriglobia; order Bryobacterales; family Bryobacteraceae; genus Bryobacter. The sequence goes on from JBIITX010000013.1 coordinate 39,540, forward strand.
CCTGCCATGAGGGGTGTGCCGAGGAGGCCGGAAATCAGGGATCTTCTTTGCATAGTGCTGTCTCCTAAGTGAGGATTTCTCGGATCACCCGAGCAGGGTTTACACCGACGAGGCTTTCGTCGCGGCCTTCATAGGGGAAGGTGTTCTTCTGGTAATCGATGCCCAGCAGATGCTGGATGGTAGCGTGGATGTCGCTATGGCCGACGCGATGCTCTGGCAAGGCGGCATAGCCAAGGTCGTCGGTCGCCCCGAAGTCATAGCCAGCCTTGACGCCGGCACCGGCCATCCACATACCGAAGCCGTAAGGGTTGTGGTCACGGCCCGGGGTTGTGGTTTGGGCCTCGATGGTGGGCAGGCGACCGAATTCGCCAGACCAAACGACGAGCGTGTCTTTCATCATGCCGCGCTGTTCGAGGTCGATCAGAAGGGCGGCCATGCCCTGGTCGATGTATTGGCATAGACCGGGGAGTTGGCCCTTGATGTTGGTGTGGGTGTCCCAGTTGCCGCCACCGCCGCCATAGATCTGCACAAAGCGGACGCCACTCTCGACGAGCCTTCTTCCCATCAGGCAAAGCTTGCCGAAATTTCCAGAGACTTTCTCGTCGACGCCGTAGAGTTGGCGGGTTGCCGCGCTTTCCTGTGAGATGTCGGCGATCTGGGTGGCAGCCAGTTGCATCTTGGCGGCGAGTTCGTAGTTGGAGATGCGCGCTTCCAGATCCTGATCGAGAGGGCGATCCAGCTTTTGTTCGCGATTGAGCTTGCGGATGGCGTCGATGAGTTTGCCTTGCTGGTCGGCGCTCATGTTGTCTGGACGTTTGATGTTGTAAATCGGCGCGGTTGCATCGGCACGCATGGCCGTGCCTGTGTAGACAGGCGGCAGCCACGCTGAGGAGTGCGCGCGAGTGCCAATGCTTGCTCCTTCGCCGAGAGCGATGTAGGCAGGAAGATTCTGATTTTCAGTGCCCAAAGCATAACTGACCCAACTGCCAATCGCTGGAAAACCGGTAAAGCCCCGGCCCGATACAAAGGTGAACTGGGCGGTTGAGTGATCGATGCGATCGGTTTGCATGGAGCGAACGAAGGTCACCTGATCGACTACCTTTTGGAAGTGCGGCAGGAGGTTTGAAATCTCGCGCCCACTCTTGCCGGAGCGGGTAAACTCCCAGGGGCTGGCCATGATTTGCTGCGAGCCGTTGAGGGCACGGCCCTTGATTTCAAACGGAGCGGGCTTGCCGTCAAACTTGCGCAAGAGCGGCTTGGGGTCGAACATGTCGATCGTGCTGGGACCACCGCCGATGTAAATGAAGATGACGTTTTTTGCTTTGGCCGGAAAGTGCGGCTGCCTTGGAGCAAGGCTTGCGCCGCTGGCAACCATGGATTGCAATGCCAGGCCGCCGAAGCCGAGTGCGACTTCTTTGAGAGCTTCTCTTCTGGATCGAACCACGATAGTTGGTGCCTTTCTCAATAGCTGTACAAAAAGTCGTTGGCCCCGAAGAGGGCTTGTACCAGGAGTTGCAAGCCTGCTTTGGGATCCTGGTGGGTTGCGATGAGGTCTTTGGCGATGGCCAATTCTGTAGGTCGCGCTTCTCTTGTGTAGGCAGCCTGGAAGGCTCGCTGCAGTGCAGGTTCCAGTTGGCCTCCACTTTGTTCGAGGAGCTGTGAGGCAAAGGCGCGAGAGACCTTCTCCATGAAGGGGCTGTTTAGCAGTGCCAAGGATTGCGTTGGCAGAGCCGAGCGGAAGCGCTGGGTTTCATGATCGGTATTCATGGTGGGGGAGTCGAAGGCATGCAGGAAGGCGACGGGGCGGGTGCGGGACTGCTTGAGATAAATGCTGCGACGCCTGCCGTTGCCCTTTTCGTCGTCTTCCATCCATTGCCCATCGGGACCGCGACCCAGGGGTTCTTGCTTGCCATACATCTTCAGGTCGAGCAGCCCGCTCACCTGAAGCATGGAATCACGAATGGTTTCAGCTTCGAGACGGAGTGGAGCCTTGCGCCAGAAGAGATGGTTCGAGGGGTCGGCCTTCAGGGGCTCGGTCCTTTCGGCAGAGTCCTGCCGGTACACCTGACTCATGACGATTTGCTTTGTGAGCCATTTCAAGTTCCAACCCTCTTGCTGGAAGGACAGCGCGAGATGATCGAGAAGTTCGGGGTGGGAAGGGCGTTCGCCTTGAACACCGAAGTCGTCGACACTGCGCACGATCCCTTCGCCGAAGTGGAATTGCCAAACGCGATTGACAAAGACGCGTGCGGTGAGGGGATTCTCGGGGGCAACCAGCCAGCGGGCGAGCGTGAGGCGTCGACCGGTGTGGTTCCATTCCGGATGTTTGCCAGGATCTGGGAACTGGAACGGCTTTGAGGGATTGTCTAGCACGGCAGGCAGGCCGGGCTCCACCCTGGCACCGGGGGCAAGGTAGTTGCCGCGCGTTAAAACATAAGTGGGTGAAGGTGTTTTGGAGACATCCCAGGCTGCTTCGATGTAGTTCGGTTCAATGGCGCTTTGCTTTTTGCGGCGGGCCGCTTTCTTTTCGATCAGGTCTGCCTTCCATTTTGCGAGCTCGGGGAAGCGCTGGTCCATCTGATCATCAGTCATGACGTCGCGTGGGGCGTTTCGGTCGACTTCGAGGTCTGGATCGTCTTCGATGAGCTTGCGCAGTTCGAGGCGGCGCTCTTGAGGCAGGTCTCTTCCGGAGCGCAGCTCTGCTCGAAAGCGCTGGTAGGTTGCCTCGAGGAGGTCTTCGAGCCTGCGAATGGTTTTTGCATCGTTGCTGGTAACGTCGGCGATCCAGGCGGCGCGCTCGGCTTCGGGCATGTCGAGCACCATACGGCTTGGCCAGGGCCCAAAGCCAAGGTTTGCCGCTAGCCAATTCTCAGGGTCCCAGGTGGCCTGGAAAGCAGCGGTGAGCTTGTAGTAATCGCGCTGCAGTAGCGGATCAAATTTGTGATCATGGCAGCGGGCGCAACCTACGGTGAGGCCCATCATGGTGGAGATGCTGGTCTCTACCGTCTTTTGGAGGGCGTCGAAGTATTTGTCGACTTCGTAGATGGTCTGGTTGTCGGTAATGTCGGCAATGGTTCTTAGGAAGCCAGTGGCAGTGAGGGCTTCAATCTGCTCTTTGGTTGGCGCGGTACCCGGTTTGTAGTTGACCAACTGGTCTCCGGCGAGTTGCTCCAGAAAGAACTGGTTGATCGGTTTGTTGTTGTTGAACGAGCGAATGACGTAGTCGCGGTACTTCCAGGAGACTTCGCGTTCGCCGTCGCCGGCATCGCCGCGGGTATCAGAGTAACCAGCGATATCGAGCCAGTGCCGACCCCAACGTTCGCCGTAGCGCTCACTGGCGAGGAGCCGGTCTACGAGGTTTTCATAGGCCTTCGGGGAACGATCTTCGAGGAATGCTTTTGCTTCTGCCGGAGTAGGAGGCAAGCCGGTGAGGTCAAAATAAAGCCGACGAAGAAGGGTGAGCTTCGGTGCCTCGGCTTGCATGGCCCAGCCTTTGGCCTCGAGCCTGGACTGGACAAAGCTATCGATGGGGGTACGGATGAGATCACTGCGCTTTACTGCGGGGACGGGATGGGCGAGCGGGCGCTGGAAGGCCCACCACTGGCGCGCCTCTGGTGTGATGCGAACGGCCTCGCGCGCTTGTTGGGCCTGGTCGAGCTGATCTTGTGGGAAGCGACCGTTTTCGACGTAGGAGCGAATCAATTGCTTTGATGCGGCGTTTAGCTTGCCGCCCATGGGCATGCGCCCGGAATCGATTTGCATCCAGAGCAAGCTCCGCTCTGGTTTTCCGGGTGCGATGGCAGGACCGCTGGAGCCTCCGGCCATGAGTCCAGCAAAGGTAGAAAGGTCGAGGCCCCCCATTTTGCGGTCGGGGCTGTGGCAGCCAACGCAGCTCTTTTCGAGCACGGGCAGGATCTCGTCTTTAAATAGGGGCGCTCTTTGCGCCATGGCGCAACTGGCCAAAGCCAGAGCCACAGGCCATTTCATTGCTTAGAATCTATCACTCTCCTGAATGCGATTCAATGCAAGGGATAATGAGAGCGTGAGTGAAGACCCCCGGCTGGCAGACATTCTGCAGCGCTATCCGCAGTATCGCCAAACCCATATCCTCGACGAGCTTCGTGGGAGCGAATATCAAAGGCTCGACCAAACGAACCATGTTTACCTGGACTATACGGGTGCCGCGCTCTACTCTGATTCTCAGGTCTCCCAGCACCTCGAGTTGTTGCGGGAAAACGTATTTGGTAATCCGCACTCGGCAAATCCCACATCGATTGCCATGACCGATCTGGTGGAGCGAACTCGTGGAACTACCCTTGATTACTTTGGGGCGCGAGACCACTATCACTTGGTATTTACCCTGAATGCCTCTGGTGCTTTGAAGCTGGCTGGGGAGGCGTTCCCTTTTACTCGGGAGAGCCGGTTTCTGGCTACCTATGACAACCATAATTCTGTGAATGGGATTCGTGAGTTCGCTCGCTCCCGGGGTGCGCAGGTAACGTATTCTCCGCTTCGTTATCCTGACCTGCGGATTGATGAGGAGGCCCTCGAAGCGGAGCTTTCGATTTGTGACCGTTCGGCTGACAACCTGTTTGCGTTTCCGGCGCAATCGAATTATTCCGGAGTGAAGCACTCGCTCGATTGGGTAGGGCGCGCGAAGGCCAAGGGGTGGCGGGTGCTGCTGGATGCTGCGGCCTTTGTCCCCACCAACCCCTTAGACTTGAGCCTTGTGCAGCCGGACTTTGTGAGTATTTCCTTTTACAAAATGTTCGGTTATCCGGCTGGGCTTGGGGCGCTGTTGATTCACAAGGAAGCCTTCCCAATCCTGAAGCGACCCTGGTTCGCTGGTGGCACCGTGAACTTCACGACAGTGCAACAACAAACGCATGTGCTGTCGCAAGGCGAGGCAGCATTTGAAGACGGCACGATCAACTATTTGTCGATCCCGGCCGTTGAGATTGGACTGGCGCATCTGCGGCGTATCGGCATGGACACGATTCAAACCCGAATCCATTGCCTGACGGGACATCTGCTGGCGGTGCTGGAGTCGCTGCGACATCAGAATGGAAAGCCTTTGGTGCAACTGCATGGGCCGGCCAACACGGAATCTCGCGGCGGCACTGTGACGTTTAATCTTTATGACCCGGAAGGCTTGCGGATTGACTACCGCCGCATCGAAGAGCTGGCCGGAGAGGCTGGCATTTCTCTTCGTACCGGATGCTTTTGTAACCCCGGGGCCAATGAAGCGGCAGAGCGATTGAATGATGAAGATATTCGCGCCGGGTTGGGCCTGGGGGGGCAGTTGAACTTGCCGAATTTCGTCAAGCTGATGGACGAGAGGGGAAGCGACAAAAGCGCAGGAGCTGTGAGAGTGTCGATGGGGCTGGCAACGAATGTCGCGGACTTGAATCGGCTGGAAGCATTGCTGCGTGGTTTGCTCGATCGCCCGCGGCAATCCATTGGCATGGTGAGTGTCGAAGATGACAGTTGCCGTGTGATCCGAGATGGCAGCTAGAGAATTCTAATTTGCAGGTTGCGGAATCGCACTTCGGAATCGGCGTGATTTTGCAGAGCAATGGGGCTGGGCGCATTCCAATCGGAGGCTGCCTTTGGGAACGTTGCCGAAGAGAGCACAATGGCACCGTTGACCTCGTGTTCCACCCGATCGGGAAGCTTGCGAAGGACTCCTCGATTCCACTGGTTGATGGGTGCATTCGCTGCCGATTGCCGGACAAGTCGGCGGTAAATGGAACCGGTTTTGCGATCTTCTCCCTGCAAGGCATCCTGGTTGCTCGAGTCATCGACCAGTTGAAACTCTTTGGCTTTCAAGTACTGTTGGCCGCGCGTCCCCGGGGAGAATTTGCGGCTGGGGACTCGTTTGCCCTTCACCCAGCCCGGTTCTGAGTTTTCGAAGAAGATGCGCTGCTCAATTGCATATTTGAGACCGCTGTTGCCATCTGGCCCGAGCTTCCATTCAAATGCAAATTCAAAGAAGGTGAAGTGCTCCACCGTCTCGAGGTCTTCGAGCAATTGCGGCTCGCGTTTGGCCACCAGGCAACCTTCCGCGATGTGCCAACTGTCCCCCGGTGGTGACAGCTGCGAAGGGTCTCTCCAGTTGGCAAATGACTTCCCATCAAAGAGTGGTTTCCAATCGCTTGAGGCGAAGGCGGCCACCGAGCCAAGGAAGCTGCGTCGCTTCATGCCAGCTTCTTCTTTGCCAGGGGAACGGCATAGGCAGCGGGCGGGTTGTGGCCGCGTGTGGCAGCAGCTTTGCGATAAAGCTCCATGGCTTCTTCTTTTCGTCCGAGCTTTTCGAGTGCATCTGCTTTCAGGCAGATGATGAAGGCATCGTTGGCATTGGCTTTCTCGAAGTCGCTGAGGGCCTTGGCGGGGTCGCCAAGGTAGAGGGCTACATAGCCGGTGAGATATGGAAAGAACTGCTCTTGTTGCTTGCGCAGGTCGACCATCTTTTCGAGCGCCTGCTTTGCTGCTGCAATGTGGGTCTCGGCCAGTGCATCTTTGCCGCGACGGGCGGCAATTCTGGCCTTGGCGTGCTCCAGGCGAAACTCCCAGAGGGCCTTGCGGTCTGAGCTGATCTCTGGTTCCTTCAAGCCCAGTTCTGTACCCTTGGCGTACCAGGTTTCTGCCGCATTGATGTCGCCAGAATCGATGCAGACGCGAGCGGCTTCATTTGCCATTTCTCCTTGCTGATAGAAGGCATTTTTGGGTTCCTCTTTTTCGCGGGTTACCCAGTAGCTGATAACCATCTGTTCGTACTCGATGGCTTTGGTGCAGTTGCGCTCGAAGGCATAAGACATGGCCATGGCCCTTTGGGCATTCGCCTTCAGCAGTGGCGTCGCTGCGGTGTCGATCTCTTTTTGAAGGAGCGCGCGGGCCTGCGTGTAATCTCCCGCCAGATCCAACTGGATGGCTTGGCGCATGCCTTCAGAGGCTTGGGGGCGGCCACCTTGGGCCATAAGGAGAGTGGTCAGGCCGAGGGCGAAGAGTATCGATTTCATCCTTGAAATCATTTCATAGCTGGGGACGTCCGGCAATCGTAGCTTTGCGCCAGCCATTGTGCAGCGCTTGGGAGAGTTGGCGAATCTGGGCCTCCATTCCGGCTGCATTGGCTAGATTGTTGTTTTCGTCCGGGTCTTGCTTCAGATCGTAGAGCTCTCGAGCGGCGAGAGTCTTGTCGCTCCATCGCAGCCATTCGATGTAGCGATAGCGGTCTGTACGAATGGCATTGCCCATGTATTCGACACCGTCTGGGGCTACCCAAATGCCCTCGCGAAGAAATTGATGAAAGACTGCATCTTTCCAGCGTTTTTGCGAACGGTTGAGTAGTGGCACGAAGCTGGTGCCTTCGAGGTTGGAGGGTGGCGTAATGTTGGCAAGCTGGCAAAGCGTCGGATAAATGTCGACAAACTCGACCATGCCGGTGCACGTGCCTCGCGCTTTGCCTGGGGCCCGCAGCAGCAGCGGCACACGGGCATCGATCTCGTAGTTGGTCATCTTGCCCCAGCCATTGTGTTCGCCGAGCTTCCAGCCATGGTCGCCCCACAAGACCACGATCGTGTTGTCGCGTAAGCCATTTTGATCGAGGGCATCGAGGAGGCGACCGACTTGCGCGTCGACGTAGCTCACCGAGGCGAGGTAGCCATGCTTCAGCAAGCGGGCTTGCGCTTCGGTGAGTGTGCCCTCGTGAGGTTTTGGTGCGTTCAGAAAATCCTGGTAGCCGCGCAGTTCGCGATTCATGTTGTTGGCCATGAGTGGGGCACCTTTGGGCTCAAAGGGATTGCGAGCTAGCGGGATCTTCGACCGGTCATAAAGGTCCCAGTATTTTTTCGGGGCATTCAAGGGAAGGTGCGGACGATAGTAGCCAATGCCGAAAAAGAAAGGTTGCTTCGCTTTGCTGAACTGTTGCAGTTTGCTCACGGCAACATCGGTTTGGGCACCATCGTAGTAGGCGTTGTCGGGGACATCGGGTGCCTCTGTTGCAGAGTTCTTCAAGTACCATTCGCCATATTGGTCGATGTGGCGTTGCTGCTTCCCTTCGGCGATCAAGGCCTTCTTGCGTTGCTCGATGGTTGCTGTCTCTACAGGGCTGCGGTAGACGGCATCGGGGTCAAAGGGGAAGCCATTAATGTGAAGGTCAGGCTCAGACCACGATGGTGGGTCAGGAAAGATGTTGTGAAAGATCTTGCCGATCTCTGCAGTGTGATAGCCCTGCTCGCGAAAGCGTTGCGGAAGGGTGATGGCATCGGGGCGCGTTTGGCGAAAGGGAGTCTTTAGATCCCAAACTCGCAAGGAGTCAGGGCGCAATCCAGTCAGCAGACTGGCACGGGATGGATTGCAAACCGCCATCTGACAATAGGCGCGGGTGAAGACCATTCCGGATCGACCGAGTTCGTCGATGCGTGGGCTGTGGACGTGGCTGGCACCGTAGACGCCGAGTTCAGGGCGCAGATCATCAACGGCAATGAACAGCACATTGGGTCGCTTTGGCGCTGCCTGTAAGCTTCCTAAGCCAGCCATGAAGGCTCTGCGAGAGATCATCGTCTCCGCAGCATGACATAGTTTTTGGTTTAGTCACTACGCAGCGCTTCCCTGGGCAAGATACCCAGGGCGCGACGAGCCGGGCCGAGGGCTGCCAATGTTGCGGTTGTGGTAAAGACCAAGATGGCACCAACATAAGCGAAGGGGTCCAGATGGCTGATTCCGTAGAGCTCTTTTCTGAGCATTTGCGTGATTGCAGCAGAGACAACACCACCCAATACCAAGCCTGTGAAGATGGGCTGCCAAAACTGCTGTAACAGAGCATTCAGGATCTGACCTTTACCAGCCCCAAGTGCCATTCTGATGCCAATCTCACGAGTGCGTTGGGTGACTACATAAGAAACCTGTCCCAGAACACCGATTGCAGCCAGCAGGAGCGCTACAGCGCCCAAGGCGCTGACGGCCGAAGCAGCCTGCTCAAGTTGCAGAACCTGGCGATCAAACGAGCCTTGGAGCAGTTCCACTTCGGGCACGACCCTGGGGTCGATGGATTTGGCCAAAGCCAGAATTTTGGGCCTCAGGGTAGTGAGATCTGCCTGTGACTTCAAGAGCAAGACCAGGGAAGGAGTGTCTGTCGTTTGAATCGGATAGTAGAGCTCCATGACCTCCGGGTTGTTCAAAGACAGGATGCGGGCGTTGGCGGAGACGCCGATCACCCGATGGGGCTGCTTGCCTCCCAGCTCATAGGGTTTGCCTATGGGGTCTTCATTGGGCCACATCCTTTTGGCTAAGGCTTCACTGATGACAACGCCATTTGGATCAGAGGCGCCAACCCAGCGCCCTCTCTTTAAGGGAATCTGCATGGTGCGCTGGAACGCCGTGTCGGTACGAATCATGTAGATGTCCATCGGGACCGTATCGTGCTGGAGCGTTGCGCGCGTCACGTTCTTGCGTCCGAGCGGTGCCGTTGCTGATTGTGAGATGGATTCGGTTCCTGCCAGAGTTGTGAGCCGGGCCTGAAGAGTTTCGATGTAATTCTGTGCAGCAGAATCACTGTAGCCGTAGGTTCTGAGATCGGGGTCGATCGCTACTACACGCTCGTAGCCGAAGCCCGGGTCCGTGATGAGAACGTGATTCAGGGCGCGCACCAGAAGACCGGAAACAATCAACAACACACAACTTGATGAGACCTGCAGGCTCAGTAGTGCCTGGCGGACTTTACCAGATTTCTGTGTCTCTTTTGAGATTTGAATCGCCGGGGCCAGGCCGAAGAACAATGCTGACAGGAAGCCAATGCCGAGGGCGAAGCAAAGCATGCGCCAGTCGACCTGGACATCGATCCAGGCAGGGGCCTCTGTTGCCACAAAGAGGACTTTCATTGTCACCCACGCAAAGCCGATGGCGGCGAGAAGCCCCAGACTTGCCAGGACTAGGCTCTCGGTAAAGAGCTGGTAAATCAAGCGTGAACGGCCAGCGCCGATATCGCGGCGGATTCTCATCTCTCTTTGGCGGGCGATGCCTCTTGCCAGCAGCATGCCGCCCAGGTTGCCACAGGCGGCCACCAGGATGAGCAGGCAGAGGGTAGCGACCAGCAGTAGCACGGGCTTCATGTCATCGCTGATTTGGAGGGCGTAGCCACCTGGTTCCCCAACGATACGTTCTTTGTCCCAGAAGGCATCAGGGTGTTGCTGTCGCAGCGTTGCAGTGAGCGCTTGGAGTTCCTGCTCGGCAGAGGCTCGGGTTGCGCCTTCCCTCAGGCGGCCCCAGGTTTCAATGCCGGCAGCACCCTTGGCGATGGTGCCTTTTGTGCCGGAAGAATAACTGGTCAGCAGTTTGCTGCCATCGACGTAAAGAGGTTGATCCGCCAGCAGGAGCCAAAGCGCTGGGGCGTCCATTCTGAGGCCACTGAACTGTCTGGAGCAAACCCCCACTACCGTAACTGGCTTCTGGTTCAGCAAAAGAGTTTTGCCAACGATAGCTGGATCTCCCCCGAAGCGCCTTTGCCAATAACCATAGCTCATGACGGCAAGACCAGAACTACGATTGGAGTCGAAGCCTCGCCCCATTTGAAAGTCAGCGCCAAGTTCAGAGAAATAGCTGGGGTTCACGAAGAGAACGAAAGAAGTTTGCAGTTCGTCGTTGATGCGAAGATTGCTACGGCTGGTGCCGATCCAGCCGGTAACCTGACTTGCATTTGCCTGATAGAACTCAAAGGCGGGATAGGCGAGTGCGGTCGAAAAGCTATCGGGAGCTTCACGCTGGAAGTGGAGCAAGGACTGGGGATCGCGAATCGGGAGTGGCCGCAGAACCACCAGATTGAAGAAGCCGAAAGCGGCCAGGTTGATGCCGACTCCAATGGCCAACATGAGAATGGCACCTAACGAAAAGCCGGGTGACGCCCACAGTTTACGCATACCGTAGCGGAGGTCTTGTTCAACCTGATCGACCCAAAGCCAACCCCAGTTGTCACGTACCTGCTCGCGAAGCCGCAAGGCGTTGCCGAATGACGAAGAACCCGCCTGCGCTTGCATTTCCTGATGGAAGGCCATTTCATCGGCGAGGTCGGCGTCGTTCTGTTTGCGGTTCCATAGAAACTGAATGCGTCGCCATAGTGGTCCCATGGTTATGCCTCTCTGAGGATGTTCTGAATGGCTGCGCTCACTTGCTCATAGGCGGCGATTTCGTCTTTGAGTTGCGCTTTGCCTTCGCGCGTGAGTTCATAAAAACGAACTCGTCGGCCAGACTCTGAAGTGCCCCATTCGCCCACAATCCAACCCTTCTCCATCATCTTTTGCAGGGCAGGGTAGAGTGAGCCTTCCTCTACTTTCAAGACTTCAGAGGAAAGCAGGTGGATGCGCTGTGCGATGGCGTAGCCGTGCAGTGAGCCGGAGCGAAGTACTCGGAGGATGAGAAGGGCCAAGGCCCCGGAAGGCATATCGATCTTAGGCATAGAAAAACTATGCCTAGTGTCTCAATGGATCAAATCGCTGTCAAGGCTTCCGAAAAGCTTTTGGGCTGAACGGGAAAGATTCGAGCAGGAGTGATTCGACGCGGAAGGCGGAAGCGTCTTTCGCACCCATCTCGAAAAACACATGGATAGTTTTGCCCGAGGCGCTGAGGTCTGAATAGCCGGACCAACCGGGCTCTATGACCCGCTTGCCCCGCCAGGACTTGCCGTCGTTGTCGCTGAAGTGTAGGGTGAGATTGCGGCGATCTCTACTGGTGCCCGGTTCGGCTTTGCCACTGCGCTTCAAGAGGTTATCCGGGCCGACATAAAGCAAACGCTTTTTGCCGAGGCTTAGCGTGGAGCCAAAGCAAATCGGCTCGACCAGTGACTCTTCAAACACAGGCTTTGTCCAGTTGGTAGCGCCGTCTGGACTGGTGACGATCACTCTTCGATGCTGCCTGGATTCTGTGCGGACATTCAACATCACTGTGCCGTCATTCAATTGCGCGGCGGCGGTTTCATTCGGGTTGATGAACTCTGTAGTGTTGGCAACAGCGATTTCGCTGCGATGCCAGGACTTGCCACTGTCATCGGAATAGATGGTTGCCGTGACACTGGGCCGATGGGCATGCCCGCCTGTGCCCAGGGAAAGCCAAACCGGGACGAGCAGTCTCCCGTTGCGCAGTTGGATGCCATGGCCTGGGCCGGTGGCCAGAACTTTCCAGTCGTAGTCTTTCTTGAATTGATCGAAGGTAGAAGTGATCTCGCGGGGAGCGCTGAAGCTCTGTCCGTCATCTTCGCTGCGGAGGTAGAAAGCGCGCATGTATTCGAGGCAAAACAAAAAGTGCACTACGCCAGGCTTACGATCAGCAATGGCAACCGGGTTGTTGTAAGTGACCTCTTCGAGGCTTGCCAGATTTTGCGCCGTTGCTACCGGGTTTTTCGTTTTTGCGCCATCCACCTGTGCAATGACTTTCATCGGTGACCAACTGCGCCCGCCATCGGTGCTGCGCCGGAGCACGATGTCGATGGCTCCCCAGTCGCCACGCAAAGTTTTTCGGGCCTCGGCATAGGCCAGGAGTGAACCCTTAGCCGTTACTACAAGGCCAGGGATTCGATAGTGGGCATAGCCGTCGGTGCCGGAGCGGAAGAGCTCCTGTCGCACAGGATCGGCAGCGGCTGCTACCCAAGTCAACAAGGCAGCCAGCAACAGTTTAAGCAAGGAGTTCATGGATTACGTTTCCGAAAACATCGGTCAGTCGCATGTCACGACCGCTATAGCGATAGGTGAGTTTAAGGTGGTCGAGCCCCATCAGGTGGAGCATCGTGGCATGAAGGTCATGTAGGTGAACTTTCTTCTCCACCGCAAAGTAGCCGTACTCGTCGGTGGCTCCATGAATGTAGCCAGGCTTTGTGCCGCCGCCTGCCATCCACATGGTGTAGCCGTAGGGATTGTGATCGCGGCCCACTTGTGACTTGTCTCCGTTGTCTGGAAACTGGGCGCAAGGAGTTCGCCCAAACTCCCCTCCCCAAATCACGAGCGTTTGATCGAGCAGGTCTCTCGCCTTGAGGTCTTTGAGCAATCCGGCAATGGGTTTGTCGGTAGATTGCGCATTGATGCGGTGGCCTTTTTCGAGACTGCTGTGTTGGTCCCAACGGTCGAGGCCTTTGCGGGCGGGCGTCAAGAGTTCAATGAAGCGAACCCCGCGTTCCACAAGTCGGCGGGCGTTGAGGCAGCTTCTGCCAAACTCGGCGGTGATTTCTTCATCGAGGCCGTAGCGCTTCTTGGTTTGTTCAGATTCTTTGGAGAGGTCCAGAAGCTCCGGCACGGCGGTCTGCATGCGGAAGGCCATGTCATAGTTTTGCATCGTGGCTTCGATGTCTGAAGATGCGCCGAATCGATCGAGGACGCCTTGATTCAGCTTGGCGAGCAAGCCGAGCTTGTCAGTCTGCTCTTGCGGCGTTTTGTCGATGGGCTTGAGGTCGGCAATGGGGTGCTCGCCGCGACGGAACAGAGTGGCCTGATAGCTGGCAGGCAGGAAGCCGGCGCCAAAGCAATCGATACCACCGGGAGGGATGAGGCCGTTGTCGAGCACGATGAAGCCGGGCAGGTTTTCGCTTTCGGTGCCCAGGCCAAAGGTGGTCCAGGCTCCCATGCTGGGCCGTCCCTGAAAGCCGGAGCCGGAGTGAAGAAAGTAATTCGCGGCGGTGTGTTCACTATGGTCTGCCACCATGGACCGAATGATTGCCATGTCGTCGACGCAGGTGGCGATGTGGGGGAAGAGTTCGCTGACAGGGGTTCCGCTTTGGCCATACTGCTTGAACGTGTAGGGGGACCCGTAGATTCGATCTGTGATGTTGAAGACGGTGGTGGGTGGTTGAAAGGGAAGCTTCTGGCCGTTCTCCTGATTCAGGCGCGGCTTGGGGTCAAAGCTGTCCATCTGGGAAGGGCCGCCGTCCATGTAGAGGAAGATGATCGACTTGGCCTTGGCCGCAAAGTGAGGCTTGCGACTGGCGGCTCGCGACGCATCGGCCATCATGTGGAGCAGTGCCAGGCCTCCGAAGCCATTGGCGGCCTTACAGAGGATCTCGCGACGATGGGGCTTATTGGACATAGAGGAACTCCGCGGTGTTGAGCAGGACGTGGCAATAACTGGCCCAGTCGTGTGTCTTCAGGTAATCGTCGGCCAGGTTGCGTTCTGGCGCTGAGGGCGGGCGAGAGAAGGCGGTCTCATAGAGCCAGCCGATGCGATCGGATTGCGCAGCCGAAGCGCTTGCCCAGCGCTGGGCTTGTAGATGCACGAACTCGTTATTCAGCAGCAGTAAGGCTTGAGAGGGAACCGTCGATGAGCTTCTTGCGCCCATGGTGGAGATGGGGAGCGGATAGTCAAAGGCGAGGAAGAGGGGTGATAGAAAATTTCGTCGCACCTGAGTGTAAAGAGACCGACGATTCTTTCCGTCCAGGGGGCCGCTGAGTGGCTTGCCACGGCCTTCCTGATAGGGGCTGATGTGAGGCACAATGCTCGGTCCATAGAGGTTCTTGTCGAGCGAACCGGAGACTGCCAACATGGCATCGCGAATGCTCTCTGCGTCAAGCCGTCTTGGGGGAATACGACCGAACAGTTCGTTCTTCGGGTCGAGGCGAAGCGCCTCTGAGCTTGCCTGGTTGCCCATACGATAGGCAGCTGAGAGCAGCAAGTGTTTATGGAGACGTTTGAGGCTCCAGCCTTGCTCCATAAACTGGACGGCGAGGGTGTCGAGCAGAGGCTGGTTGGTGGGAGCCTCACCCATACGACCAAAGTTGTCAACGCTGCGGACCAGGCCCTGGCCAAAGTGATGCTGCCAGATGCGGTTGACGATGACTCTGGCAGTGAGAGGATTCTGTGGGCTGGCCAGCCAATCCGCTAATTCTTCTCTGCCGCTGCCGAGGTCAATCGAGCGGGTAGCGGCGGGAATCACTTTCAGGAAGCCTCGGGGGACTTCTTCTCCGAGATTCTCATGGCTGCCGCGGATATGCAGACGCGTGTTGCGTGCAGCCTCATCGAAGCTGACCATGGCAAACGAAGATGGAGGGACGATGACCTCTGGTTCTGTGAAACTCGTCGGCATCGAACCGCCTTCGATCAAGGGAGGCGTCTCCTCGTCCGACAACACGATCTGGTCTACCGCGATAAAGCCATCTCTCGAGCGATCCACAATTTCGAAGTAGCACTCGCGGCCAATCTCTTTGGTCATGCGGATGGTTTTCCACGCCCACTGCGGTGTGGCATAGAAGTGTGCGGACTTATGATCGTCTGCCACCAGAGTGACGCGAAGGTCTCCGCCGCTGTAGAGCGTCTTGTTGGGCGCCGTCCCTGCCAGTCGGATATGGACGTACATCTTTGGCATCTTGAATTTTTGTGATGTGAGAGAGCCGACCAGTGCCATGGTGCCTTCTCCCCGTGAGCTGAGGACGCTGTGACGAGGCCCGACTGCAAAGGCCTGGCCCTCGCGATGCCAATCCTTGGTGTGATCGAAATCCGAAAACATGGAGTCGCTGGGACGCAACTGCGTGATGCCTCCCTGTGGCAGGGGCTCTTGCTGGCGCTTGGAGATTTCCAGTCTGGCGGCTGCAATCTCGGCCTGGCGCGCAGGGCTATCGATGACGGCTTCGCGGAGGTAGGTGTTGTGCATGATCCCAGCCAGGGCATAGTAGTCCTTGGTGGGGATCGGGTCGAACTTGTGATCGTGGCATCGTGCACAAGAAACGGTTAGGCCAAGGACTGCCTTGCTGAAGACGTCGATTTGATTGTCCACGCGGTCGGCGCGGGTTTTGCCGGAGTCGGTAGCGCTGTTGAGCACTTCACCAAACCAGAAGAAGTTGGTGGCGATGGGGGACTCGTGAAAGGAGCCGTCCAGGCTGATGCGGCTGGGCTTCAAGAGGTCCCCTGCTATGTGCTCGCGCAGCAGCTGGTTGTAGTGAAGATCCTGATTGAACGCCCTCGTCAGATAGTCGCGGTACCGCCAGGCATCGTTTTTCTCATTGTCGAATTCATGGCCATTGGTCTCAGAAAATCGAACAAGGTCCAGCCAATGCCTGGCCCAGCGTTCCCCGTAGTGTGGAGAGGCGAGAAGGCGATCGACCAAACGCTCATCGGCATTGCTTGTTTTGTCATCCAGATACTGCTGCACTTCTGCGGGCGTAGGGGGTAAGCCGGTGAGATCGAAAGTGAGTCGGCGAATCCATTCCCGACGGGCGATGGACGGTGCAGGACGCAAGCCTTTCGCCTCCAGATTGGCTAGCAGGAATCGATCCAGATCCGTTCGGGGCCACTGTGTATCTTTCACAGTCGCCGGTGCCACCTTGGCGGGGGCAGCGAAGGCCCATGACTTTGTTGTTGTCAGCCTGGTGCTCGAAGGTGCCTGCTCTGTGCGTGGATCGGGCGCGCCTATCGCAATCCAATGACGAAAGTTATCCACGACCTCTTGCGAGAGTTTGCCGGTGGGCGGCATCTGGAGTTTTCGATTGGTGTAGCTGAGCGCCTTGAACAGGAGGCTCTCTTCGGGTTTGCCGACAACCAGGGCTGGCCCCGAGTCGCCACCTTTTAAGATCGCGGCCCGGCTGTCGAGGCGAAGGCCGCCGAAGGGTGCCTTGAGTTGGCCGTTGTGACAGGCGAGGCACTTGGTTGCCAGGACGGGGCGGATCTTGCTTTCGAAAAAATCTTCACCTGGATCTGCTGTTGCGACCTGCAGCGCCCACAGTACAAACACCAGTGACCTGAAATACATGGCCTTCATTTTATGCTTTGCCCGTGGCTTCCTGTCTAATGGAGTTGTGACTTTATTGTTGGCTTTGGTTCTAATGCAGAGTGGGGTTCGCATGGCTCCCGTCAGTGACGGTGATCGTGAGCCGAGTTTTCGCAACTATGTCCAAAAGCTAAAGGTGGCCGTTGGTAAGAGAGACCCAAAGCTGCTTCGCAAGCTGGTTGCCGATGATGTGATCGTCGGAGGCTTTGCGGAAAAGGATGAAAAGGGTTATGCCAAATTTGCCGCCCGTTGGGAAGTGGATCAAAAGGAAGGCGCGGTTTGGGATGTCCTGGCCGACCTGATTGAGCTTGGATTTTTCCGACAAGTACCTACGACCTATGTCTCACCCTATGTGGCTTGGAAGTTTCCGCGAGACCTCGATCCGCGCCTGCATCTGGTTGTCTTGCGAGATGCTCTTCCCTTGCGGGCTGCACCCCAGCGTGATGCTGCCGTTGTCGCTACCCTCGCATTCGATGTTGTCAGAAAGCTTGATAGCTCCAAAGTGGGCGAAGCCTTTGATTGGGTACATGTTGAAACCATGGCCGGCGTACAAGGTTATGTTCAGGCTGCTGTGGTACGGAGTCCGCTGATGGCCAAGGGACAGTTCTCGCAGATTTCAGGCCAGTGGAAGTTACTGGTCCTGGATCGCGCCAAAAACTGATCTCACTGCTGCGATGATTTGATCTCAACTCTGATGCGATAGGAGATGGCACCGCTGCCCGAAGTGAGTTCCGAATGACCCGCCCCTTGTTGCAGAACTTCGCGTTTCGTTTCAATCCCCAGGCTTTCTAACTCACTGATGACGGAAGTAATGGCTGCTGGTTGGGTCACTTCCAGTTTTCCATTCCTGTCTCGGTCTGCATTCGTAATTGCAGTGTCTAAATTGTAGAGAGCTTCTTTGGCAAAAACCAGAGTGATATCGGCGCTCGCCTGGCTGTACCAGGTGGTTGGGTCTGCAGGAAGCCGCAGCTTTTGCCCCGCTTTAACCAGCTTGCTGCCGCCTTCTGGATGGAACAAGACTTCAATTGAGCCCGACTCCAACCGCTTGAAGGCATAGAAATAGCCATCATGCAGCATGGCGATGTCGAGGGCGTAAGCCTCGGCATCTCGACGCAGTGGTTGTTCTACGGGAAGCACTTCGGGTGAGCCAACAGGACTGCCGTCCTGCAACGGTTGCCGGATAAAGCAGTAGTGCAGTTTCAGCGTGTCATAGGGCGTGAAGGCCCATTTCACCACCCAGGCAAAGGCCAATGCCACAACCGTCAGGATGGCCCGCCGGGTATAGTTTGGCTTCACGATGGGCTTCACTTCTTCTTGCTTGGGGAGCGGCCATAGCCGACCTGTGCGAAGGCGCATGTAGAGCACGGGCATCCAGGAATCTGACTGATCGCGGATCTCCCCCCGGGCTGTCGCAACCGCTTTATCAATGACACCTTCGCGAGACAGTGCCTTGAAAAAGCCTGGCATGAACTTCGCATTGGTCTCCATGCTGAAGTTGCCGCTCATTGCCAGAATGGCTGGCACTCCAGCCGATGCCAACAGCGATGCCAGGTTGTCAATACCCTGAGCGGATTGACAAGAGGCGAGCACAACCAAGCGTGGCGGGTTGGGCAAATTCGCCATTCTCTCTTTCAGTCGCGATCCCTCGACGGGATCGGCTTTGCCTTGATCATCACAGAGGAGGATCATGGGATTGTTGTCTTCAAGATACCCGTGGCAGACCAGGTAGAGGACGTCGCAGCCTTCCTTCAGCTTTGCGTTGAGACTTTTCAGCGTTGCGCTCTTGAGCTCTACGATTTCTGTGCCCGAGATGGAGCTTTTGACTAAAGCGAGTTCACGCGGAGCGTCGATGGGGGCCAGTGCCTGACCGCCGGGTGCGAGGTCGGCGAGGTCGCTTGGGTTGGCGATAGCCACCAATACGGTCCAGTCCTTGGAAGAAGTAGCCGAGGCGGGTATCGAGTAGCTAAGGACCGGGAGAAAGCGGGAAAACAAAGTGTTGGGGTCGGTCGCTAATGAGTTGCCGCTCAGGTCGTTGAGGCATTCCCAGTGGACGCGGTGCAACAAAAGATCATCGGCATCGAGCATGAGGCGGATGCGAAGAGTGGAGTTGAGTGCGCGGCTTGTGCTCAGGGCATTCTGAAAAGAACCGAAGACCAATTTGTCTGCAAAGAAAGCAGCAGTGAGAGCTTCGCGGTAAGCGGCAGAGCCGGGTTGGAGCGCATCGAGTGCCAGTAAGCTGGCCTCTTTCAGCACCGCGCCATGATCTTTGGTGAGGCGGACTTCTTCATCCTTGCCCGCCCCCACAAAAGTAAATTCGACAGTGTAATCGCCGGAGGCCCCTGTAGAGATTTCGATTTCGAGGTCACTTGTGATGTTTTCCATTGCGGGGCAAACGCAAAGTATATCGCAGGGTCTGTGCTACAACTTCCAACATCACAAGCGCCTGCTTGGATTAGCTGCCGACGGTTCCGCGGCCCCAAGCCTTCTTTACGAAGACAACGGATGGGCGCGGGATGCCCGTCCCATAAGGCCAGCGTGAGGTTGGGTTGGCGTAAGAGCCACCTTCCCCAGGATGTTGCACCGCCAGGAAGAATGTCTCATTGTCCGGTGTAAAAGTGGGGCCGCAAGTTTCAGCGCCGATCGGCATGCTCATGAATGGCAGTAGGGTGCCGCGGTCTGGACCTTCCGTCACGCAGGCGTAGATTGCGTCATGCCAGCCCAGGGCCGCTTCCATGCCGTCGGTGCCGATCCAGAGATTGCCCTGGTTATCAAATGCGACGTTGTCGGGTGCACCAATCGGAGAAACCTTTTCGCGAGGCGCGCCGGCAAAGTAAGTGCCTTGTGCTCTGTCATCAGGATCTCCGCAGAGCATGAAGATGCTCCAGGTGAAGGTCGTCCGAGTATGGTCGTTGTTGGCTTCTTTCATCTCGATGATGTGGCCGGAGCGATTGTTGGCCCGAGGGTTTGCCGCATCGACGCCCGGGTTGTTGCCCACGCCACGCTGGGTATTGTTGGTGCAGGCCAAATAAACCCAACCCGTGACGGGATTCACTTCAATGTCTTCCGGGCGGTCCATCCGGGTGGCACCAAGAGCGTCCCCGGCCTGGCGAAGCCGAATCAATACATCGGCCTGATTGCGCCAGCCGTTGGCGATGGTGAGAGGACCCTGCCCATGAACTACGGGAATCCAAGTGCCGGTACCGTCTGGATTGTACCGGGCAACATAGAGAATCCCGTTGTCGAGCAAGTCCATGTTGGCTGCACGATTATCGGGGTTGAATGTGCCAGCCGTCACAAACTTATAGACGTAGTCGAAGCGTTCGTCGTCGCCCGAATAAACAACGACGCGGCCATTACGGGCAATCGTTGTAGTGGCGCATTCATGCTTGCAGCGGCCCAGGGCGGTACGCTTTTTGGGGACGGAATTGGGGTCGTAGGGATCGATCTCCACAATCCAGCCAAATCGGTTTGGTTCATTCGGCTCTTTGGCTTGATCGAAGCGATCGTAAAAGCTCTCCCAACGTCGGGCGGAAACCCCTGTACCAGTGCCAAGGCGAGCCATGTTGTCACGATTCACGCCGGCCGGCATGCTGTTGCGATTTGCGAAGTACTGATTGAAATTCTCTTCCGCAGTTAGCATGGTGCCCCAGGGAGTCTGTCCACCGGCACAGTTGTTCAATGTCCCTCTGACCCTCGTACCGGTGCGGTCTGCAGAGGTTGCCATCAGTTCATCGCCAGCTGCGGGGCCGGTGATCAAAATCTCCGTTTCCCCTGTAATGCGGCGATTGAAGCGTGAGTTGGCGTTGTACTGCCAGACACCGTAAAACTCTTCCACTTCGACAATACTCACGCCATGTGCAGCAATTTCGGCATCCACCTGGTCTTTCGTTGGATTGGGGCCGTAGTTGGGGAACATGGCGACCGGGTCAGTGTATTCGTGGTTGACGCACATCAAACCACGTCGGGAGTTGGTGGAATTCCAGCTGGGGAGCGAGTGGTAGGTGATCATGTCGCAGTTGTAGCCAAACTGCTGAGACTGTGTGGTGCCATTCTGGCGCGTGGGGTCAAAATCGGGGGCGTTCTGGGTGACCGGATTTCCCCAGGCGATGACGAGACCAGCGTCGTAGCCCTCAGGCACATCGATGAAATCGTTGCCTTTGCTGAGCTTGATCGGTTTAAAGCTCAAGCCGGTAGTTGCTGCCGCTTCTGCTGTCGACGGAAGCAATGCCCCAGATGCAGCAATGCCTGCACCGGTGAAGAGCGACTTAATCAAGTCGCGGCGTTGGAGGCCCGCTTCAACGACAGCCTTAAAGTCAGGCGAGTCGTTTTTGCCAGCTAAAGTCTCGGCATTTTCTGCCTCTTTGTCGAGCCAGGGGGCGTTGTTCAGGTTTGTATTGGAATCCACAGTAATACCTCTCTCAGGGTTGCAATCGAGAGAGTATCTACTGCAAGTCAACATCAAATTGCAAAACTGTGAATTTCTGGTTGCTGCTTAGTTTCGACTTGGTGAATATCCTGGCCCGCGCAGAATTTGCCCGGGCTTGGCACCGGTGTGCTTGCCGTCTTCTACCACCACAACCCCGTTCACCATAACTTGTTTGATGCCCGTAGCAAGCCGATGCGGATTCTCAAAGGTTGCTTCATCCTTTACTGATGCCGGATCAAAGATCACCAGGTCTGCTGCCATGCCTGGCCGTAGGACGCCGCGGTTATGTAGCGAGAGTCGGGTTGCTACAGCGCCGCTCATCTTGAAGACGGCATCTTCGAGCGGCAGTGCTTTCAACTCACGGGAGAAGTAGCCAAGTACGCGAGGGTAGGTCCCATACGTTCTGGGATGGGTAGGGCCCTTGGCCACTGCAGGGTCTGTGCCACCGGAATCGGTGGAGACTTTGATCCACGGTTGCTTGAGCTGGTTGGCCACATTCGTCTCGTTAATGGTGAAGTAGATGGTAGAGATTGTCTGGCGCTCTGACCGCAGCAAAGCGATCACCGCATCGGGCCAAGGCAGATTCATTTGCTCCGCAATCTTGTTCAGCCGTTGACCCTTATACTTTGCATTCTCGGGTTTGCGCAGGCCAATGGGCTGCACCAGGTCCGGGTCGCGGCCCTTGTTGTCGCGCAGCATCTCGGCGATGAGTTTGGCGCGTGTAGCGGCATCGTCGAGATTAGCCCAGAGCTTGCCATCGGCTGCGGACCAATCTGGCAGCATTGCGGTTAGCGCCGTTCCTGAAGCTTCGTAGGGATACATGTTGGCCTGAACATCAACACCAGCGACTCTCTTGGCGTTAATTAGATCAATTGCCTGTGGCATCAACTTCCAATTGTTTCTGCCTGCTGCTTTGAGGTGATAGATCTCAACCGGCACACCACCATTGCTGCCAATCGCAGCGGCCTCGTCGATCGATTCGATAAGCTTGTCGGCCTCCGAACGGATATGCGAAATGTAAGTCCCTCCGAGGGGTGCCATTGTCCTGGCCAGTGCTGTAAGCTCGGCGGTGCCTGCGTAAGATCCAGGCGGATAGATCAGTGCGGAAGCCAGCCCGAAAGCTCCATCTTTCATGGCTTCCGTGAGCGCGCCCTGCATGACTGCCAATTCGGCCGCAGTTGCATCACCCATTGCAAAGCCTTTCCCGTAGGCACGAATGGTTCCGGCTCCAACAAAGGAGCCGAAGTTTGCCGAAGAACCGCGGGTGTTCATTGCCTTGAGCCAGCGATCAAAGGAATGTGGTCCAGTGAAGTTCTTGTCGGCCTGGTCGGCTGTCTTTTCGTTGGCTGGCGCGTTAGACCAGCCTTCGCCCATGATCTCGCTGGTAATGCCTTGGGTGATTTTCGAAATCAGCCGGCCATCGCCGTAAGTCAATGCTTCACGAGAATGCGACTGGATATCGATAAAGCCAGGGCTGAGAGCGAGGCCCTTCAAATCAGTTTTTGATTTGGCCGTCGCATTCAGCAGCATCCCTGCCGGGGTGATAGCGGCAACCTTGCCGTCCTTGACGCCGAGGTCCCCATAGAACCATCCGGCACCAGTGCCATCGATGAGCTTGGCATTGCGGTAGATGACATCGTAAGTGTTGGCCGTGTATTTCTGATAGCCAGGGCCTCGAACAATCTCACCCGGGGTAGCACCGGTGTGTTTGCCGTTTTGCCATACGGCCATGCCATTCACAAATACGGCTTCGATTCCCGTTGAGACCTGATGAGGTTGCGTGTAGCTGGCTGGGCTTCCAATCGTTGCCGGATCAAAGAGCACCAGATCGGCCTTCATGCCCGGCTTGAGCAGGCCACGATCCATGATGTTTAAGCGCAATGCGGTTGCGGAAGTCATCTTGCGAATAGCATCTTCGAGCGGAAGTACCTTTTTCTCGCGGACGTAATAACCGAGGATGCGCGTTGCGGTGCCGTAGCTGCGGGGGTGAAGCAATCCGGTTGCCTTTTCCGGATCTGCACCGGTCGCATCGGTGCCGATCTTCATCCAGGGTTGGCGCAGTTTCGCTTCGACATTTTCGTCGCTCATCATGAAGTAAACAGTGCCGATGCGTTGCTTTTCTGACAGCAGCAGTTCGAAGACAGTGTCGGTCCAGGACTTGCCTTTCATGGCGGCAATTTCAGAAAGATACTTGCCCGCGTAGATCTTGTTTTCTGGTTGGAGCAAACCAAGTACGAGTACCCCTGCTGGTGTCCCGGCATTGCACAGGTTTTCCCAGTTGGTCTTGTCTGACAACATTTCGGCGCGCATCTTCTCGCGCACCTCGGCATTGGCGATGTTCTCGTAAAGCTTCCCACCTTCGGCGGCCCAGGGAGGGAGGCACGAGGTCAAGCCGGTGGATCCGGCCGTGTAGGGATACATGTTTGCCTGCAGATCTACACCTTGGGCGCGGGCGTTGTTGATGGCTGCCAGAAAGTCGCCTGACTTCGACCAGTTTTTCTTGCCAGCAACTTTGAGATGGTACAGCTCGACCGGGACCTTGGCTTCTTTTCCGATGCGGATCGCTTCCTCGAGGGCAGGGAAGATGTCGTCTGCCTCTGACCGCATGTGCGTGATGTAGGTGCCACCGTAAGGGGCCATCACCTTCGCGACTTCAACCAGTTCTTCCGTATCGGAGTAGGAACCTGGAGGATAAATGAGCGCGCTGGCCAGTCCGAAAGCGCCATCTTCCATCGCTTCCCTCATGGCCTGCTTCATTTCGTTCAGCTCTGCGGGAGTTGCCTTGCCTCCGGCCATTCCTTTGGCGAAAGCCCGGATGGTGCCCTGGCCTACAAAAGACCCGAAGTTCACACTGGACCCATGAGCCTTCATTGCCTCCAGCCAACGCGAAAATCCATGCGGCCCGATAAAGCGACGATCTGCCTCTGTCTCAGACTTGGCGCTGGCGGGAGCATTGGAAGTACCCTCGCCCATAATCTCTGTGGTGATGCCTTGGGAGATTTTGCTGACCACTCGCCCATCCCCATTGAGCAGGGCCTCGCGAGAGTGAGACTGGATGTCAATAAAGCCCGGTGAAAGAACCAGGGTGCCCTTACCATCCAGCTTCTGTTTAGCGCTGACGTTGGCGAGCAAGCCGCGCGGTGTGATTCGTGCAATTCGATCTTTTGACACGGCGAGGTCGCCGTAATACCAAGGCGCTCCGCTTCCATCCACGATCCGGGCATTTGTAATCACAAGGTCGAATTGAGGTGCTTGTGCCCCCAACGACGCTACCAAGAAAAGCATCAGGATTCCACGCATAGGAAGAGTGTAGCTGATGGTGTCTTTAGGGGCGTTCGGCCGTCGCACTCTCGCCCGACCTTGTGAAAACAGACTCTTCTTGTTTCTTGCTGGCCGGAACGTCCTCAAGTCCAATGAAATGGGCTCGCTGCGGCAACAGCGTCATCGGGGGCTTGACCTAAGCTGGCGCTTAGGGCTTTGCTGGCTGCACCTGTGCATCATGCTTTTGCTTGGCGATGCGGCGGCTGAGTTTGCGGCTGTCCTGGCGCAAGTCCTGGCGCTCTTCTGTGGTCACAACTCCGTCTGCCTTAGCTGCGCGTTTGTCTTTTTGGAGCCCAATCTGTTGCTTCTGGAGGCGTACTGTTTCGCGCCGGGTGAGGCTGCCATCTTCCACGCCGTTGACGATGCGTTTTTGTTGATTGATCTGGCGCTGGTTCACGACGGGTGTCTTGTCCTGGGCAAAGAGAGCTCCGGTCAGAGCTAATGAAAATAGGATTGAGAGTTTCATGCTCTATCGAACCCTTTCAGGATTTAAAAGTTGCTCGTCCGCTGAAAGAATCAAGGCGATAGCGCTGTTTCTGGTAATTGCACCCATCAATACTGTCGATTTGAGTCTTTCGGCAAGAAGTGTTAACCTGCTCGTAGTCTGCGTCCATCTATGAGCACCGTATGGCTCTAGCACAACGATAAATTCAATGTTTCAGGGGGTTTTTGTGAAGTCTACTTTAAGATCTTCGCTTTTCTTTTCGCTTTTGCTTCTCCTTTCTTCCGTCGGCTTTGGTCAGACGTTCCGCGGTTCGATCTCTGGTAGCGTCGTTGACGCATCGGGAGCTGCCGTGCCGCAAGCAAGCGTAAAGTTAATCAACGACTCAACTGGATACTCCCGTGAGTCCGCTTCTTCCGCTAGCGGAGAATTCAATTTTCCCGATTTGCCACTTGGCTTCTACACGCTGACCTTCAGCAAATCCGGCTTCCAGACCACCAAGGTGGACAAGGTGGAAGTTGCCGTCAGCCGCGTCACCAATTTGCCGGTGAAGCTGGCAGTTTCAAGTCAAGCCACGACCGTCGAAATCAGCGCTACCGCTGCTGCGATCGAAACCACTTCAACTACACTTGCTAACGTCGTCAATCCGCAAATGGTGCAGGACATGCCCATGAACGGCCGCGACTTCCGTCAGATGCTCAAGATGGCGCCTGGCGTGAACCCGCTAAACAACAGCGTGAACGGCATGCGTACTTCTGGTAACAACTATCAGATTGACGGTGCTGACAACAACGATGCGTTCCACAACACTTCGGCTGTGAATCAGGGCGGTGTCGCTGGTATCGCTGGTACGCTGCTTCCGGTGGAAGCAATCGACCAGTTCGCCATCGCCACCAACGCCAGCGCTGAACAAGGCCGCAACGGTGGTTCCAATGTGAACCTCGTGATCAAGAGCGGTACGAATGAACTTCACGGTAGCGCCTACTACTTCAATCGCCGCGAGGCCCTCGCTGCACTCACCCCTTTCCAGGCTCCCGGTTCCAAGAAGCGCGTTGTTCGTAACGACCAATACGGTTTCTCCCTCGGTGGCCCGGTGATCAAGAACAAGCTGTTCTACTTTATGACCGGTGAAGCCCAGAAGGCTATCGCCGCCATCAGCTTGCGCGACACCCATCCTTCGACGGCCTTCGTCGAGCAAGGTCGCGAACTGCTGCGCCGCTACAGCATTCCGGAAAGCCCGCTGGCGACACGCGTTCTCACCGCCTGGCCTTCACGCTTCAACAACCTTCCCGCCACTGCCAACAACCTGCAAGCTGGCGACCAGAATGATTACGACAGCTACAACGGCATCGTAAAGGTTGACTACAACATCAACGAGAAGCACACGATTGCTACCCGCTACTACGGCGGCACCGGCAAACAGTCTGCCTCTTCCGGCGGCGTCTATCAGGAATACTTCCAGGTCGCCCCAAGCCGCATGCACAACGTCAGCGTCGTTGCCAACTCGACACTGTCTCCCCGCATGTTCAACAACCTGATTCTCGGTACCAACTACTTCCTCCAGGTCTTCAACGACAAGGACACGAGCTTCAATCCGGTTGGTCTTGGCTTTAACACCGGAGTCACCGAGCCAAGCCTCATCGGTACGCCCACCCTGCGTATCACCAACTTTGCTGGTGCCGGTTTCACGCAGCCTCTGGGTCGTATCGATACCACCGGTCACATCACTGACAACCTCAGCTACACCGTCGGTCGCCATCAATTGAAGCTTGGCGGCGAATACCGCCGGGCCGTACTGGACGTCTTCTATGACACCAACAAGCGCGGCAGCTTTACCTGGGACGGCACTGCCGGCCCCTGGCGCGCCGATGCAGCAGCCACTCCGCAGCAGCGCAGCATGGCTGACTTCCTGGCCATGATCACCACCGCAAACAATGGTGCTTCGATCACCCGCGGTCAGTTGCAGCGCGACTATCGCCAGAACAGTCTCGACTGGTGGATCCACGATAACTTCCAGGTCAACCGTCGCCTCAACTTGAACTTCGGCGTTCGCTACACCTTCCACGGAGTCTTGAGCGATATTGACAAGACCATCACCAACTTCGTTCCCGGTCGTGGCTTCGTCACTCCAGGTAGGGACTTTGATCGGCTCTACCCCAACGACCTCAATAACTTTGCACCGCGCTTCGGTTTTGCCTACCAGCCTTTCGCTTCAGGCAAGACGGTCATACGTGGTAGCTGGGGTCTCTTCTACGATGCTCCCCCGCTCAACTTCATCGTTGCCAACACGAGCCCGGGCAACGGTAGCGCTGCTGGTGTTCATGCGAACCCCGGTGGCCCTGAGCCCGTCTTCAACATCAACCTGAATCAGAGTGCCACCCAGATTATCCCCGGTCAGGCGATTTTCGGGACTGCTGCTCCCCGTCCTCCCTTTGGTGCTTACGGCATCAATCAGGACTTCCGCATGCCTTATGTGCAGAACTACAACCTGAACATCCAGCAGCAACTCGGTGGTGGAACGATCTTCCAGACCGGTTATGTTGCTTCCACAGGTCGCAAACTGAGCTTGCTGCGAAACGTCAATGCTCCGATTCCTGGCACCACGGGTGACCTGCAATCCCGTCGCCCCTTCAACTCTACCTTCCCCACGGTTGCTGCTATCAACATGCTGGAAACGATTGCCAATTCGCAGTATCACTCCTGGCAGTCTTCGATCCGTGTGACGCGCTGGAAGGGCATCATGCTGAACGGCAACTATACCTGGAGCCGCCAGATGGACAATGGCACCGACGTGCGCAACGTTCTGCCTGCCAACAGCTTCGACCTGCGCCGAGAGTACGGCCCGGGTAGCATCGACCTCGCGCACATCTTTACCGGATATGTCGCCTATGACCTGCCCAAGTTCACCGAACATGTCAAAGCCCTGACTCAGGGATGGCAGTTTGGTGCGCTCTTCCAGGCCACCACTGGCACCCCGATCGACATCCTCGCTGGTGTCAACCGTTCCAACTCCTTTGACAATCGCGATCGCGTCGATGTCATCGGCACCCCTGTCGTCGGTGTGCAGGAACCCACCACTCCTGGTGGTTCCCGCCGCTACTTCAGCGCCGCCAACTTCGCCTTGCCTGCCATCGGTACCTTTGGCAACATTGGCCGCAACGCACTGCGGGGCCCCGGCTTCGCCGCTACCGATTTCTCGATCTTCAAGCGCACTCCGATCACCGAGCGCATCAAGACCGAGTTCCGTGTTGAAATCTTCAACCTCTTCAATCGCGAAAACTTCGCCAATCCTGGTACCAGCTTCAACGCCGCCACCAGCTTTGGCCTCATCACCAACACCCGCAATGGCTCTGGCGCCCCCGGCCTCGGTCAGGGCGAACCCCGCAACATCCAGCTTGCCCTCAAGCTCATCTGGTAATTGCTTATGAAGTCGATCACTCTAGTAGGGAGCCTGTCAGCCATCGCGCTGGCAGGCTCCTTCATGTTTTTGAACGCCCAATCGAAGAAGACCTGGACGGATGCCGAAGTGATGAAGATTCACAAGGAAGCCTACCTTGTGGACCTTCACAACGACGTCCCCATGTTAACTGTCACTGGCAAAGACTTTTCTTTGCGTGGAGCCGGGCAGCACACGGACGCCATACGGATGAAAGAAGGCGGAATGGGCGGGCAGATGTTTGCCGCTTTTGTTCCTACAAACTACGTTGCCACCAACTCCAGTTCGCATCAGGCATTGCGCCTGATTGATTCCATCAAGGAAGATATCTGGAAGAAAAACGCCGCACAGTTTAGCTGGGCCAACAGCCCCGCCGATATTCTGGCCAACAAGAAGGCTGGCAAGATGAGCGCGCTGATCGGCATCGAAGGTGGCCATGCCATTGAAGATGATGTCCGCCTGTTGCGCCGCTTCTACGAGCTCGGCACCCGCTACATGACCCTCACCTGGGCCAACACCAACAACTGGTGCGACTCCTCTGGCGACATCAATAATCCCAAGGTCAAGCACTGGGGTGGCCTCAATGATCTGGGCAAAACGATTGTGCTCGAAATGAACAAACTGGGCATGATGGTCGACGTTTCACACATTTCTGACGGTGCCTTCTGGGCCGTGATTGAAACCAGCAAAGCCCCCATCATCGCCAGCCATTCCAGCAGCCGTAAGCTCTGTGATGCCCCCCGCAATCTGACCGACGACATGATCAAAGCTCTTGCCAAAAAGGGCGGCATCATGGGCATCAATTTCTCCTGTGACTTTCTGAGCCAGAAAGCCAAAGATGCGAACCCGATGAACCGTCCTGAAGTGGTGAAAGAACGCGAACGCATCATGGCCGAAGTGAAAGACCAGCAGGAAGCCATGAAGCAGTTTCGCGCCATGATGGCGAAGTACCGTGGCGAGACGCCACGTGCTACCTTGCAGGATGTTGTAGATCACATCGACCACGTCGTCAAACTTGTGGGTGTCGATCACGTCGCCATTGGAAGTGATTTCGACGGCATCAGTTGCACTCCGACGGGCCTCGACGATACAAGCAAGTTTCCAAATCTCACCAGGGCCCTGTTGGAAAAGGGCTATACGCCACAAATGATCACCAAGATCTATCATGGCAATTTGATTCGTGTGTTTTCAGAAGTTGAAAAAGTCGCTGCATCCTTAAAATAAGACCTTGCCAAACCTTAGTTCTCCCTTCGAAAAATACGAACTGGAAGGTGCCTACGACGAAATGTTCGATGCGCAGGGCACCGTCCGTTCTCATTACGCCCCGCTCTTTGACATGCTGCGGGAATCTCCTGCCGCAGAACTCCGACGCGCCAAGCAGGAGAGCGATCTGATTTTCCTGAATCAGGGAATCACGTTTACTGTCTATGGGCGAGAAGAAGGTACGGAGCGGATTTTCCCGCACGATCTGCTGCCCCGCATCGTGAGACGCAAGGAGTGGGAGCATGTCGAAGCGGGTCTGACGCAGCGCATCACCGCCCTCAATCTCTTTCTGCAGGACATCTATCATGAGGGCCATATCTTGCGGGATGGCATCGTCCCGCGCGAACTGGTTTATACCTGCAAATATTTCCGGCGGCAGATGCGCGGGCTGCGAGTACCCAAAGGCGTTTATATCGCCGTAACTGGTACTGACTTGATTCGAGACCTGGACGGACAGTTCATGGTGCTCGAAGATAATCTCCGCGTCCCTTCTGGTGTCAGCTACATGCTGACCGGTCGGCAGGTGATGAAGCGCATCTTCCCGAAGGTGTTTCGCCAAAGCGGGGTCATGCCGATTGAAGGCTATCCGCAAGCACTTCTACAAAGCTTGAATGCGCTGGCACCAGATGGCCGTGATGAGCCTACGATTGTGCTGCTCACACCCGGCGTCTATAACAGCGCTTACTTTGAACACACCTTCCTGGCGCGGCAGATGGGCATTGAATTGGTGGAAGGTCGCGATCTCGTCGTGCACGACAACATCGTCTACATGCGTACCACCTCTGGCCTCACTCGTGTGGACGTGATCTATCGCCGCATCGATGATGACTTTATCGATCCGCTGGCCTTCCGTCACGATTCGATTCTTGGCGTCCCTGGATTGTTTAATGCCTACCGCGCAGGCAACGTGACACTGGCTAATGCCATCGGTACAGGCATTGCGGACGACAAGGCGCTCTACGCCTACGTGCCACGCATCATCAAATACTACCTGGGCCAGGATGCGATCCTGCCCAATGTTGAAACCTATATCCTCGCCGAAGAGCAGGCTCGCCAATACGTGCTCGACAATCTCGAAAAGATGGTAGTAAAGGCCGTTGGCGAGAGCGGCGGCTACGGTATGTTGATTGGCCCCCACGCCAGCAAAGCTGAAGTAGAGGAGTTCCGCCAGAAGATTCTTGCCGATCCGCGCAACTACATTGGTCAGCCAACGCTCATGCTCTCGCGCGCACCTTGCTTTGTGGAAGGCGAGTTCGACTCCCGCCATGTCGACTTGCGACCCTACATCCTTTATGGCGACAAAATCACAATTGTTCCTGGTGGCCTCACCCGCGTAGCACTACGCAAGGGATCGCTTGTGGTCAACAGTTCTCAAGGCGGTGGCAGTAAGGACACCTGGGTAGTCGATGAATCGTAGAGGAACCGGTATGCTATCTCGCGTCGCTGACAGTTTATATTGGATGGCCCGCTACCTGGAGCGAGCCGAACATACGACACGCCTTCTCGATGCCAACATCCAGTTGATGCTCGAACAAAAGCCGCAGGCTGTCGAGCGCCAGCTACGCCGCATCAATCTCAGCCTGGGAGAACCTCTCAAGCTGGAATCGAAGTTGAGCGTTCCCGCCCTCGAACATGCCTTGATCTTCGACCCGAGAGTTCACTGCTCCATCATCAGTTCTGTCATGCAGGCGCGTGAAAATGCCCGTCAGGTTCGTGAACAGATTTCGAGCGAAATGTGGAGCGAGCTCAACAGCCTCTATCACTTCGTCAAGCGTTACGATGTGCAGGATCTGGAACAAGATCTTCCGCTCGAGTTTCTCAATGAGGTCCGTCGCAACATCAGTCTCTTCAAGGGCGAAACCGATGCCACGATGTCTCATGGTGAGGAGTGGTGGTTCTTGCAGATCGGTCGCCACATTGAGCGCGCCGTCAATACATCGACCATGCTGAATGTTCACGCCGCCGAGCTCTGCGGGGAAGCCGATATTGAGCATTTAGAGCTGCTGGCATTGCTTCGCAGTTGCAACGCCTTTGAAGCTTACCTCAAGAAAAATACGGCCGAGTTTTCTGCTGAAAACATCGTGGAATTCCTCTTGCTGAACCCGCAGCACCCACACTCCATTCTCTTCAGCGTCCGTCGCCTGGAGTCTTCGATTAACGCGCTTCCCGAGATGTCATCCCGTCGCAAGCGGGGCAGCGTAGACCGCATTGTCGGTCGCCTCGCTGCAACCCTCAGTTATTCCAATGTGGACGAAGTGCTGGATGGCGGCCTTCATCTCGCTCTGAATAACGTCATTGGCCAATGCACAGAACTGCATTCGGCGATCCACCAGTCTTACATCGACTACCCAATCGAAACTTCGCTACCAGCCTAATGTACTACTCGATCCAGCACCAAACCCGATTTCGCTACGACTCCCCCGTCAGCGAGAGCATTATGGAATTGCGTATGCAGCCGCGCAGTGAGTGGAAGCAGCGCTGCCTGAGTTATTTCGTCAAGGTAAACCCGAAGGCCAGAGTGCTCCAATATCGAGACCACCTTGGCAATCACATTCACCATTTCAGTGTGGCCCCCAAGCACACCGAACTGTTGATTACCACCGATGCCACGATCGAGACCTTTGGGGAAGATCAGATTCCCGGCTTCCTTCCCGTGCATGCTTGGGATGAGCTAGACCGTATGCTGGCCTGCGAAGACTATTGGGAATTCCTGATGCCGAGCGACCTCACCGAGCCGACAGATTTGCTTCATGCACTGGCAAAAGATCTCAAGGCCCACCGCAGAGAAGATCCGCTGACTCTGGCTTGTGAGTTGAACCAGGCCATGTTCAAGAATTTCGACTATGCGCCCAAGCATACCCGTGTCGATTCACCGATTGACCATGCGCTCGCCGACCGTAAGGGAGTCTGCCAGGACTTTGCCCACATCATGATCGGCCTCCTGCGGGGCCTCAAGATTCCAGCCCGTTACGTCTCAGGCTATCTCTACCACAGCAAGCGCAATCAGGACCGCTCGGCCGATGGAGCTTCGCATGCCTGGGTCGAGGCCATGCTGCCGAGTCTGGGCTGGGTTGGCTTTGACCCTACTAACAACCTGATCGCTGGCGAACGCCATATCCGCACCGCGATTGGCCGCGACTACTCAGACGTACCGCCCACTCGCGGAACCTTCCGTGGTGGAGCGCTAAGTGAACTGGATGTCCTTGTACGGGTGACACAGACGGATGCTCCCCTGATGCAGGATCCCGCCAAAGAACTCCTCTTCAATTCCAATCCGCCCGTCTTTGGCGAGCGCATGCCGCCGCCCGATGACATCGCGATCCAGCAACAGCAGCAACAACAGCAATAGTTCGCTTAAGGTCGGTTCTCAAACACGATCAGGTTTTGCGTAGACCCGCCAATGCAGGCAATGTCCATGCGTCGGTCTGCATTAAAGTCCGCGCTGACACACGAACTGGTGGCGATCTTGCCATCAAGAATCGGAATCAACTCCCACTTCTTAGAATCCTTCTGGTAGCGGGCGTAGCGCAGCGTGACGGCCCCCATCCTCGATCCATAGACCACTTCTTCGTTCCCATCCCCATTGAGATCAACCGCAAGCACTGTGTGCCCCTGATCCAGTTTCGACTCCAACACTTCTCGCTCATAGCCCTTGCCTTTCGGCGTGTAGATCGCAAACTCATGGCCATGCCAGGGGTCGATCGTCGCAAGAAATTTCTTCCCGGCAGCCCGCACTACGGTGACGTCGCTTGAACCGGATTTAGGCCACGGTTGGGTATTGGCGCTATGTAGTAACCGTCGCTTGTAACTGCCGTCCTTTTGCGCCTCCAGCAGTGCGATGCCAAGAAAGCTCGCCGTCAGGATATCTGCCTTGCCATCCCCGTTAAAGTCATCAACGTGCAAGCCGTGCATCACGCCAGAGTCTTCGTCATTGAGCAGAGTTGGCTTGAGCGTCTTGGCCGGGTAGGCCGTGAGCGGCACCTTGCCCCGATAGTCAGGGGGGCTGGTCTTGGGGTCCGCCAGCGGGGCATTGATGAAGGCTCCATTGGCGACCTTGATACGGTGCGAAGTAGGCAGCGCATAGATGTCCTTCCGCAGCCAAAGTCCGCGCGGGTCCCCCTGATGGGTGAGCAACGAGACGATCCCCTGAGATTTGGCCGGGGTACTTGAAAACTCATGCGCCAACAGCAATTCAGGAATCCCGTCCCCGTCCGTATCCAGTGCCGCCACGTTGATTGGCTGCCGCAAGCCTGTAAGCAAAGTATGTCGCTTCCATTCCTTTGCGATGGAACCCGGGTTTTCAAACCAGTCCAGGCGGTCCATCGCTTGCGCCAGGCCAATCAGATCTGGCCGGCCGTCCCGATTCAGGTCGACGGCCAGAACCTGGTAGCCGCCGCGCAAGTCGGTCGCAATCGTTGTGGGCTCAAGCGTTTGCCCAAGCACCATCAGCAGAAGAGGAAGCATCGTTTGTAGCCTATCGCAAAAAAAAAGTGAAACGATTCGCTCCTTTAGACGTACAACAGGAAGAACGCTCCTTTTGGGAATCAACATGAAAACCAAACAAGACATTTTGCAAGGCACACTGGATCTGATTGTCCTTAAAACTCTGGATACCCTCGGCCCGCAACACGGCTACGGGATTGCCCAGCGTGTGCAGCAAGTCAGCGAAGGGCTCTTATTCCTCAACCAAGGCACTCTCTATCCCGCACTAATCCGGCTGGAGCAAAAAGGGTGGTTGCAGAGCGAATATGGCCCCAGCGATAACAATCGCAAAGCCCGCTACTACAAGCTCACCCGCAGTGGTCGCCGCCAACTGGAAGCTGAGCTCGAACAGTGGCAAACCACGGTGCACCTCATGACGCGCTTGCTGGAGGCCAAATGAAACGCCTGCTTGCCCTATTCCAACGAAGTGCCATGGACCAGCGCATGGAAGAAGAATGTGCGCATCACCTGGCAATGCTCGAGGCCCAATATCAGAGCGAAGGTCTCTCTCCCGAAGAGGCCCGGCACAGAGCCCGCCGCGAGTTTGGCAGCCCCGCGCGGCACAAAGATGCCCATCGTGACCAACGCAGTCTGCCCTGGGTGAGCGACTTTGTCATGGATCTAAGGCACGCGGCGCGCCAACTGCATCAGGCCCCTGCCTATTGCACGATTGCCATCCTCACCATGTCTCTTGGCATTGGAGCCAATACTGCCATCTTCACGCTGGTAAATGCTGCCTTGTGGCGACAGGCCCCATACCCGGAACCGCAGCAGCTGAAAGACATCACCATGCGGGTACGCGGACAAGTGGGCTGGCCCGTCGTGGATAGCCGCCGCTTCGTAGAGTTCCGCGATCATGCCTCCAATTTTGCTTATGTTGCTGCCATGCGGGATAAGGGAAAGATCAATTGGCGGCGTAAGGATTCTGCCGTGGAAGTGCGAGTGATGCGCGTTTCGGCCGAGTACTTTAAGGCTCTTGGGATAGAACCGCAACAGGGGCGAAGCTTCACAAGAGAGGATGAAGCTCCAGGCGCTACTGGCGTCGCCATTCTAACCAGCGAATTCGCCAACATTGCCAACCAGCAGGATGCAGGGCAGGCATTGGATCTCGGGGGGCAGATGCATTCGATCGTGGGAGTTTTGCCTGCTTCCTTTCCAGCAAAAGATGTCGATGTCTACCTTCCCATGGAGGTGCGCCCCATCAAAGATGGCGAGAACACAGCGATTTTTGGCCGTCTCAAGGATGGTGTTTCGCCGGCCGCAGCAGCTTCACAATGCACCCAGTTGTTGCAGGCGCTCCTGGCCAAAGAGTACATCCAGAGTTTGCCTGCAACGTTTGCAATCAGCCTGGAACGTTTTGGGAGTGCAGAGGGACGTGAGTTCCAGCAGCCTCTCTTCCTGTTGAGCGGTGTGGTGGCACTGATCCTGTTGATTGCCTGCGCCAACCTCGCCAACCTGATGCTGGCCCGCGCCACAGTAAAGTCGCGTGAGCTGGCGATTCGCGCCAGCCTGGGCGCAGGCCGCTTTCGTCTCGGTCGGCAGATGCTCGCAGAAAGTACGTTGCTCTCTGTGCTTGGGGCGGTTGCTGGATTGATTTTGGCTGAAGTCCTGTTGCGGCTGCTGGTTGCTGCCAGCCCGATTGAGTTGGAGGCTTTATGGACTCTGAAGATTGACTGGGTTGTTTTCGCCTTTGCTTTTGGGATTGCCTTGGCTGCTGGTTTGCTCTTCGGTCTGGTCCCCGCTTGGAGCACCAGTCGCATCCAGCCTATTGAGGCGATAAGGGACGGCGGTGCGAAGGCTTCTGCCGGGAAAGGGGGCGGTGGGATCCGCAAAGCTCTTGTGATCTCTGAGGTTGCCTTGAGTGTTGTTTTGTTGGCCACCATGGGTCTGGTGATCCGTAGCCTGCTCGATCTTATGGCGATCCCCAGTGGCGCGGATGAAGCCCATCTTGTGGCCGCAAGAATGTCCTTGCGTGGGGAACGATATGACACCAGCCAGGAAGCTGGCCAGTTGTTTGATAAGGGCATGGAATTGCTCAAGAGCCTACCGGCCGTAAGCAGCGCTAGCGTAACGCTGGCGCTACCTCTTGAGCGCGGGTTGAATTGCAGCGTCTTCGTGCCAGATTCCCCAACGAAGCCCGAGGCCGTCAAGTTTATGAACTGGCGCTACACCAGTACGAATCACCTGGCAGACATGCATGTACCGCTGCGGGCAGGCCGCTACATGACCGACACAGACCGACAGGGTGCCGCGCCAGTCGCCATCATCAATGAAGCATTTGTGAGGCGGTATCTGCCAGGCCTGGACGTGATTGGCCGCACCGTAATTGAAAACTGCGGCGGCAAGACACCGCGCACGATCATCGGTGTTGTGGCCGACCTGAAAACCAATTCGCTGAAAGAACAGGTGCCCCCCACCATGTACATCCCGATCTATCAGGCTTCCGACATGATCATCAAAGCAGCACATACCTGGTTTCCGATGAACTGGGTGATTCGAACCCGGGCCGAAGGTGCAGACATGAACGAGAACATTCGAGAAGCTCTGCGGCAGCTGGACCCGGGCCAACCCGTCCAGAAATTCGTCACGATGTCTACTTTGCGGCAAGGTGCCGTGAAGAATGAGCAGTTTCTGGTTTACCTGATGACTGCCTTCGCGTCACTGGCTCTGGTGCTCTCTGCGGCCGGCGTGTACGGCGTGATGTCGTACATGGTGATGCAACGTCGCATGGAATTTGCCATCCGCCTGGCACTAGGGGCGCGATCTTCACTGCTGGCTTGGAACGTACTCCAGCAAGGCCTCAACTTGGTGGCCATTGGTCTCGTGATTGGTGGCGTTGCTGCCTATGCGCTGCTCACCTGGCTCTGCAGCCAGGTCCCCGAGTTACTTCCTCCAAGCGCCGCAAAGAGTTCGGCCGTCTTCCTGCTACCGGTTCTGAGCCTGCTGCTGGCGGCAATCTTTGCTTGCCTCGCCCCGATGACTCGAATTGCCCGCATGGACCCGAACGAGGCGCTCCGTTCCAGCTGACTGTGAAAATCGCATCGTCAATGCGAGCCGCTCGAGCCACCGAGTTGAAGGGCTAATAGTGTTTCAATCCTGGTTTTACTCGTTTGATCGATAGTTTCGCTGGGGGCATCGGCAGGCAGAAATTGCCGCAGTACCTTCGAGTAGTCGTTGAGGTCGTACAAGGGAATGCGTTTCGCACGGCTCGCAAGGTATTCTTCCGCGGTGGGCGGGCCGAAGTAGCGAAAGGCGGCTCTGTCTTGCGATACCACAGCGGGTTGCTGGCCTCTCTCGATCAGCTTTACTAATTCGAGAAGACTGTCTATGCCGAGCCGATACAACTCGGGGATGTAGGATTGAACGGCCCGGCCAGGTGTTGCGTTGAGATGGGAGATCGAATAAACCGGGCCCGTGTCGATTCCCTGGTCGATCAGGTGTACCGTGCACCCTAGTCGTGGCTCCCCACTCCACACCGCCCGTAGTGGGGCCATAACCCCCGCGTAACCAGGCAGGACGCCAGGATGGACGTTGTAGGCACCATGCCGTGCGAGGGCAAGGATGTGCGGCTTGAAGATCAAACTGAAGCGGGCACTGAGGATCAGGTCTGGGGCCCAGCTCGTAAGCCGGTGCGTGCTCTCGCTGCCGTTGATGTCATATTCCCGTTCGATCGGAAAACCGAATGCTGCGGCGAGGGCGTTGAAGGTAAGCCATTGCCCCCCCGCTACGTTCGCGATCGAGGGCCACAAAGAACTGCTCCAGCGGATACTCGCGCTCGAGGAATTTCTCGGCACGCAGTTCAGGGATGCTGTCTTCGCCGCTGCGTGCTTTGTCCGAGAGCAGGACCCTGATTTCGTGGTGCCGGAGCTCGGGCAGAAGGTAGTTCAGAATCACAGCACCGAAGAGATCGTTCTTAGTGCAGAGCAGGAGCTTCATGGTTCGCGGGATGGTGTGGTGCCTTGGGGATCAAAGCCCGAATCGTCACACCGCAAATTTACCAAATTCCATCCTCTCGCCTGCAGTGCGTCGAACCCGCAGCGAATGGGTTTTGCAAAGGCCCGAACTGCGCAAGCTGGAACAAGTACTTCCTGTGAAGGAAACTCCGCAAGACCTTGCTACATTAGGGAGCGTGTTCCGTAAGGTATTGGTAGCCAACCGCGGCGAAATTGCGGTAAGGGTCATGCGGGCGCTCCGCGAAATGAAGATTTCGAGCGTTGCCGTCTACAGCGATGTAGACCGTAACGCCTTGCATGTGCGCATGGCGGATGAAGCCGTTGCCATTGGCGGCGCGGCATCGGGCGAAAGCTATTTGCGTGGCGACAAGTTGGTGGCTGCCGCCAAAGCCACGGGAGCAGAGGCGATCCATCCTGGCTATGGATTTCTTAGCGAAAATGCTGCCTTTGCCTCACTGTGCCAGCAGGAGGGGCTCATCTTTATTGGCCCTCCACCCCAGGCCATTGAACAACTGGGCTCTAAGACCTCAGCCCGAGAGCTTGCCAAGCGCGCCGGCACTCCGATTCCGCCGGGTACCGAAGCGGCGCTGAAGAGTGCACACGAAGCCATCCAGATTGCCAGGGATGTCGGCTATCCCGTCATCCTGAAAGCCTCTGCCGGAGGCGGCGGTAAAGGCATGCGGCGCGTGGAGCGTGAAGAAGACCTGGAAGCCGCCTTCCGCGATGCATCGAGCGAAGCCGAGCGTTCCTTCCGCAATGCGGATGTCTATATTGAAAAGTTCATCGTGCGGCCCCGACACATTGAGATTCAAGTGCTCGGCGACCAGTACGGTCACATGATTTATCTCGGTGAGCGTGAGTGCTCTGTCCAGCGTCGCCACCAAAAGGTGATTGAAGAGGCTCCTTCTCCT
The DNA here is from genome assembly GCA_044340255.1 of Bryobacter sp. GTDB lineage: Bacteria > Acidobacteriota > Terriglobia > Bryobacterales > Bryobacteraceae > Bryobacter. The sequence continues at coordinate 78,506 of JBIITX010000013.1, forward strand.
TTCATTGAGCGACAACCGGAGTTGCGCCAAAAGATGGGCGAAGCCGCCGTAGCAGCCGCGCTGGAGGCTGGCTACTTCAACGCCGGCACGGTGGAGTTTCTGGTTGACGAATCAGGCAGCTTTTATTTTCTTGAGATGAACACCCGCTTGCAGGTGGAGCATCCTGTCACAGAAGCAATCACCGGCTTGGACCTTGTGAAGTGGCAACTCCGCATTGCCGCCGGGGAGAAGCTAACAATTGAGCAGAAAGACGTTTCGCTTCGTGGCTGGTCGATGGAGTGCCGTCTTTATGCAGAAGACCCAGATCAGAATTTCCTGCCAAGCCCCGGAGAGATCACCTCTCTGACGCTACCGGGCGGGCCGGGCGTGCGGCTTGATAGCGGGGTCTATCAAGGCTGGCGTGTTCCGCTGGAGTACGACCCCTTGCTCATCAAACTCATCGCCTGGGCTGAGACGCGCGGCGAAGTGATCGATCGACTCCTTCGTGCTCTCGAAGAAACTCACATTGGAGGCATCCGAACCAATATCGAGTTCTTCCTCGACGTGCTCGCCGACTCGGAATTCCGGGCCGGAAACCTCCACACGGGCTTTCTCGACGAATGGTTCTTGCGCCGTCTCCCGCACGTTTTTTCGGAAGAAGATCAGGCCACCGCAAAATCGATTGCCACTTTAGCGGCGGGGGAGCGCAAAATAGTACGTGTGGAATCGAAAGTGAAATCGAAGTGGAAAGAAGTGCCGCTGCGATGAGTCAGGTTAAGGTTGAAGCCAATATCTGGAGCTCCATCGACGGCCACCGGCAGCGTGAGATGAAGGTAGACCGCGACGGCGAGCATTGGGTGGTTACCCTGCGTGGCAGGAAGCTCCGTGTTTTGCTCGAAGATCCTCGAGCCTGGCAGGGGAGTGGTGCCGGTAAAGCGGGCTCCGGTATGGCTCGTGTGGTTTCGCCGATGCCGGGTAAGGTGGTACGGGTGCTGGTTGCTCCAGGCGATGTGGTTGCGGCTGGCCAGGGCCTGGTGGTTGTGGAAGCAATGAAAATGCAAAACGAATTGAAGAGCCCCATCGCTGGGGTTGTCAAACAGGTGCAGGCAACAGAGGGTGCAACTGTGAACGGAAATCAAGTTCTGGCCGTGGTGGAAGCCAGTGCCAGTTGACGCTTGCCCCCGCTGTGCTGGCAGCGGCTGGATTTTCAAAACGATAGACGGTGTGGAGGCGGTAACCCGCTGCACCTGTGACGAAGAAACCCGCGCTGTACGCTTCGCCTCTCGCAGTGGAATCCCGCCACTCTATGCCAATGCCTCGACAGAAAACTTTATCCTTCCCAAAGATAACCCCACCGCGCATCGCAGCATGGCCAGCGTGATGCTGACTGTGCGCACGTATGCGCGAGAGTTTCCGGTTGTTGACAAGTCCGGGCTGATGTTTATTGGTGAAACCGGGGTAGGGAAGACACACCTTGCCGTGGCCGTACTAAACTCGCTGATCCAGCGTGGCTTTGAAGGCGTCTTCTTTGATTACCAGACATTGCTCGATCGGATCCGCAGCGGCTATGACCGATCGAGCGGCTCGATGGACAAAGAGGCGTATCGTCTCGCCCTCGATTGTGAGGTGCTCCTGCTCGACGATCTCGGTGCTCACCGCGTCACCGATTGGGTGGAAGACACCGTGGCCTCGATCATTACGCACCGCTGCAATCACCGCAAGCCGGTGATTGTCACAACAAATTTGCCCGCACCGGGACGCGAAACCAATAAAGCGAAAGACTCGCTCAGTGATCGCATCGGGGCGCGGGCATGGAGCCGGCTCAATGAGATGTGCAAGGTGGTAGAAATGCCACCCATCGACGACTTTAGAATTCGAGGTCGCCGCTAGGCGCCCATCGGTTCGTCAGCACTGCCACCATAAATCGAGGGACACTTGCCTCCCATGGCGCGCAGGTAGGTCGAGAGCTGGCCGCGGTGATGGATCATGTGGTTGTTCATGAACTGCAGGTACATCACGGCAGGCATATTGAACATGCCGTAGAAATCAAGCGGGGTGGCCATCTGTTCGGCCGTCATCGCTGCCACTTTCGGCACTGCTTCAGCGATCGCTTTGTCATACCAGGCTGCGATAGCAGCACCCGTCGTGGCATCGGCAGGCTGCTCCCGCTGCGCCATCTTGAAGGAGTGCCCGGAGATACAATCCAGAAACCAGACATCGACAGAAGCGATGTGCCAGGCCAGATCGAGGGCAGTCTTGGATTTTTCATCGGGCTTGTAATCCAGATTCTGGTTGGGGACTGCGGCCAGCACCTTGCTGGTCACGGGAAACTCTGAGGCAAGGCCTTGGAGAAAGATACCGGATACTTGTTTCAGGAATTCAGGGGTCATAGCTCAGTCAGTATGCCATGGTAGGCCCAAAATACAAAGTGCGTACTCTTTAGTTATGATTCCACTATGGAACCGCAGCTTCGCAAATTCCGACTTTATTGTTTTCTGTTTGCCTTTACTTTGAATTCCGCATTCACAGCCTTGGGGCAATCTTCACCCATCAACGTTTATTCCGTCGAATCGTCAGAATGGATGTCACAAAATGTCCGTGACGCCATTGCCCTGGATGCTCTGTTTGGCCCACCTCAAGTGTTGGTCAGAAAGCGGGAGCTCGCACTTTGGAAACCATCGAAGGAGCGACCACAGGAGAAGCTACTCGGTTTTGATAGCTTGCGAGCAGAATCCTCCGCCACGTCTACGATGGGGCCAGAGCCCCGCGCAGCAATCTTGCTGCCCAGGCCGAATTTGCAAATGGAAGGATTTATCGCATTACCCGACGACAACACCGTAACCCCGCCAGACTGTGCCGGCGCTATCAGTCCAGACCATATTTTGACCGCTTTGAATTCGGAATTTAGAGTTCAAGACCGCGCAGGCAAGAGTTTACAGACCTTGAGCATGACTCGATTTTGGGCCCCTATTGGACCTTTTCGCGGCTTCCTCACCGATCCGCGCGTAATTTGGGATCAAAATGCGAAGAGATTTATCATGATCATGCTCGCCGATGCCGGAGAATCAACCGCAGCAATGCTGCTGGCTCGAACCAGTACTCCTGATCCTTTAGGTGAGTGGAGAATGACAAGGATCAGCCCAAGCGCGATTGGAAGAGACTTTGACTTCCCCATCATGGCTGCTGCTGGTCGCTCTCTTGCCATCAGTGTGAATGTCTACCGGGGACCCGCGTACGAGAAAACTGCGAATTATGTCATTCCGCTATCCACAATCCATAGCGCGACAGGCAGTCCGATCATAAGGGTTTTTGACGACTTCCTCTCTACGAGTGCACCAACTGCTGATTCAGATCCGAATCGTTCCAGAGTATTGTTTGTTAACAGTTCCGTTTTCCTGCAAAGCGGCAACTACGCACTGGCCATGCGAAATGTAGAAGTCAACCCGGCAGGGGAAATCACTCCCGGTAGTCTGGTCGCAGGAAGCGCCGCCGACATTGCTCGCTTTGTGGGGCGAGACATCATGCCTCAGCTTGGAACTGAAACCCGCATTGATGCAGGCGATGCGACGATTCAGAATTGTGTTGCTCGCGGGAACACGGTTCGCTGTGTCAATTCGGTAGTGATTCGATTTGGCATGGATGTGCGGTCGGTCGTTCAGTATTACGGTATCAATTGGCCTGCCGCTGGTGATCCCGTGTTGATAGAAAGAGTTCGGATCGATGACAGCACGGGCGTAAATCAATATGCGTTTCCTTCCATTGCCGTCAACAAGAACAATGAAATTCTGATTGGATATAACCGTTTCAGCCGCACAGAATACGCGGGCGCGTACTTCGCCTTCCGTAAGCCAACGGATCAACCTGGCGCTCTCTTCATTGATGGTCTTCTCAAGGCGGGTGAAGACTCCTATGTAAAAGGGTTGCTAAGCAATCGCTGGGGTGACTACTCTACAACTCTCGTTGATCCTGCGGATGACACCAGCTTCTGGACTCTTCAGGAGTATGCCGCTTCAAGAACGGAATCAGGCACCAGTCTTTGGGGTACCTATTGGACCAAGCTCGCCCCACGCAATGGCCCGTGCAATGTCCGGCTCGACCGACCTTCCATTGATCTGCCAAATACTGCGGGAACGTTCCGGGTGCAAGCCACTGTCGGCTTTGCAGACTGCGGCTATCTCGTCCAACCCAATGCTTCCTGGATCAACCAGAGCGCCAGGAACACACTGGAAACCGTTTCTAATTTCGACTTTCAAGTCGGTTTGAATCGGAGACCTGTGGCGCGAACGGCAACCATTACAATTGGCAATTCCACTTTTGCCGTCCGTCAGGCAGCAAATAGCAACCCACCCCCTGCTGAGCCGATGCTCAGTGTCTTGCGGTTTGAGGCGTCCACTTCTGCGCGGGTGGGAGACTCCGTCAACGTTTCGGCAACGGTGCGGAATATTGGAACCCGCGGCGCTGGAAGATTCCGCATTGCCTTCTATCTATCCACAAAGCTTCCCGTCACAAGCAAAGATATCTTCTCCGGGTTTGGTTGCCCGCAGAGCCAGGGCTTAGTTCCGGATGAGGTAGTTTCCTGTAACGGATCCTTCCAGCTTGACGCGAGCCTCGAGCCTGGCAATTACTTCCTGGCGGCCATTGCAGATGATCGCGAAGAAGTCGTGATGACCGATCGCAGCATCGCCAGTAGGCTTTCGGATCTTGGGGCCGTGACCGTTCTTCCTTCTGCCAATGCTCCCTCGCTGACGAGCGCAGGCGTTGTCAATGGTGCTACGGCTCTTGCGGGGCCTGTGAGTCCGGGCGGCATTCTTGTCATTTATGGCTCCCGACTTGGCCCGGCCGCGCTCACCACGCTTCGACTGGATGCCCAGGGCCGGGTCGCCACGACACTGGCCGGTACCAGGATTCTGTTCGACGGTGTCCCTGCTCCTCTCATCTATACGTCCTCCGGGCAGGTGAGTGTCATCGCTCCCTACAGCTTGGCCGGTCGAACTACCTCGCAGATGGTGGCAGAACTGAATGGGGTCAAAAGCCTCGCTTTAACTGTTCCTGTATCTTCTGTTTCGCCTGGACTGTTCAGCGTCGACTTTAGCGGCAGGAATCAAGTTGCTGCGCTGAATGAAAATGGTTCCGTGAATGGCCCCGGCAATGGAGCCGAGAGGGGCAAGTTGTTGGTCCTCTACGGCAGTGGCAGCGGAACCTTCCGATCCAACCCGGTGGATGGTGCTGTGATTGGCTTACCGTTGCCAGAGTTGCTGTTCCCTCTGTCTGTTCAGATTGGGGGCCGGGAAGCGGAGATTCTTTACTCTGGTCCTGCGCCCGGCTTGGTTAGCGGTGTGTTTCAAATCAACGCTCGCGTACCGGATGGCATCGAACCGGGTGACCGGGTGTCGATTCGCGTACGGAGTGGAACTACCGATTCCCCTGTCGGAACCACGATTGCGGTGAAATAGGAGGTTGCTTCCTAATACGAGTGAGCGCAAAGCGGCCTTTCGCGCTTTGCGCCACCCCAACTTTAAACTCTACGCGCTGGGTCAACTCATTTCTCTCACTGGGTCATGGATTCACAACACAGCGCTGAGCTGGTTGATGTACCGCCTCACCCATTCCGAATGGCAACTCGGCCTCATGAGTCTGTTTACCAACCTGCCTATGCTCTTGCTGGGCGTCTTTGGCGGCTTGGCTGCTGACCGCATTACCAGAAAGTACATCGTGATGGCCACCCAGACCGTCTTCCTGTTGCAGGCCACAGCTCTTGCTGTCTTGACGGCAACCGGCCTTATCGAGCCCTGGCACGTCTATGGTCTTGGTTTGCTCTTTGGTTTTGCCAACGCCTTCGATATCCCGGCCCGTCAGGCCATGATGCTGGACATGTCCAGTCGCGAAGATCTGATCAGTGCGGTGAGTTTGAATTCCATGATCTTTAATCTGGCCCGCATCGTGGGGCCGGCGATCGGCGGCTTTGCCGTTGCTGTCGTTGGGGAGGCTACCTGTTTCGCTTTGAATGCGGTCAGCTTCTTTGCGGTATTGGTGGTTTTGATTCTGATGCGAATGCCGTCCCAATCCTTTGGCGCTGGCAATGCCGCAACGCTGGCCGACGGCTTTCGGTACCTGGTGTCGACTCCCCAGTCCTGGCGCTTGCTACTCTTATGCTGCTTTATGAATATCGGATTTAGCGGAGTCTTTGTGCTTAACCCATTCTTTGCGGACGAACTGTTCGGGTTGGGCTCCTGGGGTCTCGGTTGGCTCACCGCATCGATGGGCTGTGGTGCTGTGGCCGGTACTTATTTTCTTGCTGCTTCACGAGACGCAGCACGTCTGCCGCGCGTCAGTCTAGTGAGTGGCCTTGGCCTGGGGCTGGCACTGGCAGCTTATGCTGTCAGCCCGGCCTATCTGTTTTCATTGGTTTGTATGGCACTGGCGGGAGGATGTTTGATGCGTCAAAATGCGGCGACGAATTCGGCAGTGCAAACGGCAACGCCAGAGCACCTGCGTGGGCGCATCGTGTCCTTCTTTGGAACCTCAGTAGTGGGTATGGCTCCGATTGGTGCCACCTTCTTTGGCGGCATGGCCCGCGCAACCGGTATTCGTGTCGCCGCCTTCTCTGCTGGAGCGCTTTGTGTGGTTGCCTCTCTGGCATTGTGGCGCGGCCTGCGACGCCATGGGGCTCTCGTAATGCTCCTGATGCTGGTGCGAGCCTTACCGGCCGCCGATGCCTCCCTGTTACGCAAAGTGGATCTCTACATCAAAGAAGCTTCGGAGCTGACGGGCTTTCCCATTCAGCGCAAAGTGCCGGCAGCCATGATGAGCTCGGCCGAGTTGGAGCGCTTTCTCAAAAGCAAGATGAAAGAAGAAGTGGACCCCAACAAGGTCAACCTGGAAGAACTGGTGTTGAAGCGCTTTGGCTTTGCCCCGGCCGATTTCAAGCTTCGAGACACGACGCTCGAATTGCTGCAAGAACAAGCCGCTGCCTTCTATGACTTCAAAGCGAAAAAGCTCTTTGTCCTCGATCACGTGCAGGAAGGTTTGGGTCCAGAGCTGCTCATTCATGAGTTGGGCCATGCCTTGGCTGATCAGCGATACGGACTGAGCAAGTTCCTGAAAGGTGCCAAGGGCGACGACGACGCGGCACTGGCGCGGATGGCCGTCATGGAGGGGCAGGCGATGTGGCTGATGGGCGAGCACGCTGCCCGGCTGGCAGGCACTACGCTGAAGGCTTCCCCTGATATCGCAGAGCGACTCAGTGCCAATGACGACGGTGGGGGAGATCAATACCCGGTGATGAAGCGTGTACCTCTGTATCTCAAGGAGAGCTTGTTGTTTCCCTATTCCTGGGGATTTCGATTTCAGCTAGCCGTCTGCGAGAAGCATACGGATTGTATGAAGCGCGTCTTTGAACATCCACCCGCTTCGTCTTCTCAAGTGATGCACCCGGAGTTGTACTTTGCCGGGACCCTGCCTGAAAAGATCGCTCCTCCCGCTGCCCCCAAAGGGCAGAAGTGGAAGGCTCAAGCCGAAGGCACCTTGGGAGAAATTGATATGGACCTGTTGCTTCGCACCTACGGCAAAAAGGACCCGAGCTTGACCTACGCATTTCGTGGCGGTTCTTACCGTCTTTACGAAGCGAAAAAGACGAAAGACGTTTTGCTTTCCCATGCGTCCATCTGGAAAGACGAAGAGTCGGCCGGGCGATGGTTTACCGCCTACGGCTCTTTGCTCGCGTCCAAATGGAAGAAGTGTGATGTCCAATTGCGCTCCCCTGATTTGCTGGAGGGCGTGGGAGATTACGGTGCCTTTCGCCTGCGAAGGACAGGCAAGGCTGTCTTCGCAGAAGAAGGCCTTCCAGTACACTGAAAGAAACAACTTTTGAGGTGATTATGACGCGAGCACTTGCAATCTCTTTGCTACTTCTGACAACGCTGTCGGGGGCTACCGTACCCCGGCAATCGCCCGAATACGGCTTTGAGGTTCCGGGCGGCAAGCAGGTATTGCTGAGCCAGCATAAGGGCAAAGTGGTGATGCTCGGCTTTTATCTCACCACCTGTCCGCACTGCAAGGATACGGTGCGAGTGGTAGAGAAGCTCTACAAAGAGTATGGTTCGCAGGGCTTTCAGCCTCTCGGCGTCTGTATCAACGACATGGCCAAGATGCTGACCAGCGACTTTATTCGCGACCAGGGTGCGACCTTCCCCATTGGCTACGGCGTTCGTGATTCTGCCTACGCTTACCTGCAGCACCCCACCATGCTCCAGCTCTATATGCCGACTATCGTGATGATCGACCGCAAGGGCCAGATCATTGCGCAGTATATGGGTGGCGATCTCATCTTCGGCAAGAGTCCAGCCGAGCAGGAAAAGAACTTCCGTCGCGTGATTGAAGAAGCCCTCAAGAAGCCCGGTGCCAGCGCCGCCCCCGCCAAGAAGGCCACCGCGACCAAGAAAGCGAGCTAATCGAAATGACCCGTAGAAGCCTCATCCTTAGTGCCAGTGCCGGTGCCCTGGTTGCCCAGCCGAAAAAGCAGAATTTGAAAATCAGTTTGCCTGGCGGCAAGATTGTGAACACCAGCCAGATGGTGGGCAACCCATGTGCGGTCACCATCTTCAAGACCAGTTGTCCTCACTGTCAGAAGTCGCTTCCCATCATGGAGAAGATTGTAAAGGAGTTCGGGCCCAAGGGCTTCAAGGCCATCGCAGTTGCGGTGGACCAGAACCCGGAGCCGCTGGTAGCCGACTTCGCCAGGAACTTCCGCGTGACCTTCCCACTGGGTTGGGCTCCCATCGATGACATTTGCAAGTTCATGGACATGAAGCCAGAGCAACTCTATGTGCCCGCCATGATGGTCTTTGATCGTACGGGCAAATTGCGTGGCCGCTATCCCGGTGGCGATGCCTTCTTCAACATGGAAGAAGTGAATCTTCGAAACCTCGTTGAGATGTTGTTGAAGGAAACCAAGAAGAGCTAATGAACGCCCGGCCGAGTTTGATCGAACTCTGCCGACTCCTCCTCAAACATGCTGCCTTCACTGTCGGTGGAGGAAGCGTAACCACGATTGCGCTGGAGCGCGATCTGGTAGAGCACAACCACTGGTTGAGCCAGGCACAATTTCGAACCACCTATGGTTTGGCCCGCCTGACTCCGGGTACCAGTATCCTGGCATTGGCTACAGGCCTTGGTTGGGAGATGCACCGTTGGCCGGGGGCATTGCTGGCTCTGGCCTGCGCGACCATCCCAGGAAGCATTCTGGCTGCGGTCCTGGCGGCGGCCTACCAGCAACTGCTGCACAATGCTGCTGCCCAGCGATTTCTGGCTGGAGCCGCTGCCGCCGTTTGCGGGCTGATTGCCGCCAGTATCTGGCGCATGGTGTCTCCGTATCTCCAGGGAAGTTTGCTCTGGAGCACGGTCATCATCTTTGCTCTGGTGCTCGCTCTGGCGATTTGGGGAATCAGCCCCTTCCCGGTTTTCATCGCGCTCGGAGTGTTGGGCTATCTGATCCAGGGTGAAAGCTCGTGATGCTGAAGCTGGCCCTGCTCTACGGCATTCTGCTGCAGTCGATGCTCTCTTCGTTTACGGGGCTGTCGAGCCTGCCGGTGATTCGTCACGAGTTGGTGGAGCAGCGCCACTGGATCGACGATCGCGAGTTGAACGCCGCAGTGATGATTGGGCGATCCACTCCTGGCCCGATGGGTGTTTATGTGGTCTGCATCGGATACTTTGTGGCAGGCTACGCGGGCGCGGCTGTCGCGGCTCTTGCCATGGCAACACCGGCGGTGTTGATTGTTCTGCTTTTTCGTCTGCTCTCTGGGAGGCTCGAAGACCCACGCATCAAGACGGCCATCCGCTTTGTGATTCTGGGTGGTGCCGCCTACAGTGCCTCAGCCTTATTTGGAATGGCGCAATCGGCGCTGACTTCCTGGTGGGGTATTGCAATTGCCGTGGCTGCTGCGGGTGCCCTGCTCAAGACGCGTTTCGCTACCGGCTGGATCATTCTGGGTGCTGGAGCGCTGGGTGTGATGTTAAAGTAAGAGAGTAGCGCGCCCGTAGCTCAGCCCGGATAGAGCGTTTGCCTCCGAAGCAAAAGGCCACATGTTCGAATCATGTCGGGCGCACCACTCCTCCCTCTTCTTTTCTTTCGAAATTTTTCTTAATTTCATTAAGTAAAGAATCGTAATGTTTGTTCATCTGACTGTGATAGGATTTCCGCAATTGGGTCGACTGCTCTGTCTTCGGCCCGACGTGTATTTCAATAAGGGGTAATTCCAAGATGAACCGATCAATGTTGATCGCCTGCCTTTTGGTGCTGCTGAATACGCTGGGCTTCGCCCAGGAGTTTCGTGGCACACTGACAGGTCGAATTCTCGACAGTTCCGGTGCCACCATTGCGGGAGCAACTGTAAAGGTTGTGAACACAAGCACCAACGAAACCAACAGCATCACGACAGATACGTCGGGTGTTTACAATATTCCATTTCTGCGTCCCGGCCAGTACACACTGACCGTATCGAATGCCGGCTTCAAGACGGCAGTACGTAGCAACATCACACTCCAGGTCAGCCAGGTACAAGGTATTGACGTTGTGCTCGAAGTCGGCCAATTGAGCGACTCGGTCACCGTTGAAGCCAACGCTGCTGTACTTGAAACCCAGACGGCAAGCCGCTCTGGTGTTATTGACAACAAGACGATTGCCGATCTGCCCTTGAACGCGCGTAATCCGTTCATGCTGGGTGCGACTCAGTCGGGCGTTACCTTCCGTGGTGCCGCGATCTGGCAGCGTCCCTTCGACAACGGCGCTATCGCCGAATGGTCGATCAATGGTGGACAACAGTCCCGTAACGAATTCCTGATGGACGGTGCTCCGAACAACGCACAGCTCGGCGGCAACAACATCGCCTATGTCCCTGTGGTAGACGCCGTGCAGGAATTTACGATTCAAACCAACTCTTATGACGCAGCCTACGGACGTACCGGCGGCGGCGTGATCAACGTTGTGCTGAAGAGCGGTGGTGCCAAGCACCACGGCAGCGTGTTTGAGTTTCTGCGTCGTGCTCCGCTCAACGCCAATTCATTCCAGAACAACGCCCTCGGTCGCGATGCAGCCGGTGCACTCCGTGCTCCGCGTCCGAACGGCTTCATGGACCAGTACGGCATCCAGGTGGACGGCCCGATCTATGTTCCCAAGCTTCTGACCAAAGAGAGCAAAGTGAAGCTCTTCTACATGGGCACCTATGAAGGCTACCGCGAAGGTACACCGAACCCCCTTCGCAACAGCTTTGCCGAACCCGAAATGCGCACCGGCGATTTCTCGCGCCTGGTGCAGCCCAACGGTCAGGCTGTTCGCATCTTTGACCCGCTCAACACGACTCGCGATGCCAATGGCGATCCGATCCGCAGCCAGTTCCCTGGCAACCGCATCCCTGGCAACCGCATCGACCCCGTGGCGCGCAACGTCATGGGCTTCATGCCCTCCCCGAACGCTTCCTCGCCGGGACAGCGTTACTCGACGGTCAACTTCCTGCAACCCACCTACGTCAACAACGACGATTTCTACAACCTCATTCTCAAGTTCGACTGGAACTTTGGCGACAAGCACCGCGCCTTCATCCGCCACGCCTCCAACGACCGTACCGAAGAGCGCTGCTCGAACGGCATCTGCGAAGGTCCGGGTATGGACGGCCAGCAGCCCTTCCAGCGCATCAACGACGCTTACGTTATCGACTGGGTCAGCACTCTGAACCCCACCACTGTCTTTAACGTCCGCGCCTCTTACAACCGCTTCATCGAGAAGGGCTTTGGTCGTGACAATTCCAACTTCGACCTCACCAAGCTCGGTCTGCCTTCCTCGCTGGTCAGCCAGCTTCCTTCACCGGCCTACTTCGGCCGTTGGAACATCGCCGGCTACAGCCCCCTCGGTCGCGGCCAGGGTATCAACATCACCAACAACTACGGCATCATGAGCAGCATCACCAAGAATGCCGGCAAGCACACCCTCAAGGCTGGTATCGACATCCGCCGCATCCACTTCATCACTCAGAACAGCGGTAACATTCTGGAATTCAACTTCAATGACCAGTGGACCCGCCGTAGCTGGAACCAGGCAGAAGCTGATTCCGGAGACGGTTTCGCCAGCTTCCTGCTTGGCATGCCCAGCGGCTTTGGCGGCGATCGCGCCACCGGCGGCCAGCAGTTCTTCCCGCTCTACCCGTTCTATCAGAACTGGTATACGGCCGTGTATCTGCAGGACGATTTCAAGGTCAGCCGCAGGCTCACCCTCAACCTCGGCCTGCGTTATGACATCAACGCCCCGGCGACTGAAAAGTACAACCGTATCAACCGCGGCTTCGACCCGGCGGCTACCTCGGTTGGCAACCTCCGCGGCGGCCTCAACTTTGCTGGCGTTGGCAACAACCCCGCCAACTCCGGTGAGCTTTACAGGAACACCTGGCAGCCCCGTATCGGCGCGGCTTACTCGGTCAATGATCGCCTCGTTATCCGCGGCGGCTTCGGTCGTTACTACATGAACCCGAGCAACAACAACCTTCGTAGCTTGGGCTTTGAAACCAACACCCCGCTCGTCTCCAGTGTTGACGACGGTCGCACTCCGATCAGCGGTGTGTTGAGCAATCCCTTCCCCAACAACTTCTCGCGTCCCCCCGGTGCAAGCCAGGGTGCCGCCACGTTCATGGGGCGTGATTTCAACCACTGGTCGCCCAACTTCAAGTTGCCGGCCATCGACCAGTTCTCACTCGGCTTCCAGTTCCAGCTCAATCGTGGATCGGTTCTCGACGTGAGCTACATTGGCAGCGTCACCCGCAATCGCGAAACTGGACGTGCGCTCAACATCCCCAGCGCGCAGTTCATGCGCCAGTGTGATGCCCTGCAGGGTGGTCTTCCCAACTTCTGTAACGATCAGTTGGCGAACCCCTTCCGCGGCAACGATGCTTTCCGCGGCACGACGTTCTTCACTGCCAACACTCTCTCCCGTTATCAGTTGAACCGCCCCTTCCCGCAGTTCAATGGCAACCTCTTCCAGGATGGTCTGAACACCGGTCGAATCGACTACAACTCGCTTCAGGTCAACTACAATGTACGCATCTCGGGCCTTACGCTGATCACCAACTACACGTGGTCTCGTATGCTCGACCGTGACACCTTCACCGATCCGTTCAACGGTGTCATGCAGCGCTCCTTGTACTTCAATGACCGTCCGCATGTCTTCAAGCTCACCAGCAGCTATGACCTCCCGATGGGCAAAGGCAAGAAGTTGTTCTCCGGTGCCAACGGCGTCGTAGACAAGTTCATCAGCGGCTGGCAGGTGACCAGCTTCTTCCAGTGGGCCTCTGGCGAACCCGCCAACATGCCTGCCAGCGTGCTGCCCCTCAAGGATCCCCGCACGGGCAATATCAACTGGAACCAGCATCAGGTTCGTGGCTTCAGCAACTGCGTGATCCGTCAGAACAACGACGGCACCCGTTCGCCGATGGCCTACTCCCTGGCCTCTGGTTGCGGCAACGACCTGAGCACCTACTCCTGGCTCTGGGTCGGCGACTACTCGCTGGGTCAGACCATTCCGGGTCGCCAGACTCCGTTTGTTTTCGGAAATCTGCGCAAGCACCGCGTTCCCACCCTCGATGCCTCCTTGCTCAAGACCACGGTCTTCAAGGAACGCTATCGCTTCCAGTTTGGCTTTGAAGCCTTCAATGCGATCAACAAGTATTATTTTGGCCGCAACGACACCTTCAATACCAACCCGGCTGACGCCAACTTCGGAACCCTGTTCCCCTTCAACACCTCGAACCAGAACTTCAGCCCCCGCACGATGCAGGTGCGCTTGAAGTTCCTCTGGTAGTCGTCTGATCCACCTCAAACAAAAGGGCAGCCTTCGGGCTGCCCTTTTTCGTTTCTATCCTCCCGATTTGAATTTCTGATTGCTCCCCAAGATGGATCTGCCTTAATCTGAAGAAGCGGAACCAGTCTTCCCCCGCAAATCCCCCCGTCATTCTGAACCCCGCAGTTCTCGTTACTCAAATTGATCTGAACCAACGAGGAATGTATGAAAACACATTTGTTGTGGTGCCTGACGGCACTGCTTTTGAGCCCCATGGGCAGTTTTGCGCAAGGCTCTGGCCTGAGCGGCCAACTGGAAGGAACGAACTCGGCCCGGCTGCGGCTGGAGCTTTGGGACCAAGGCCGCCGGGAGGCGATAGCCGAAACGTTTCCGAGCCCGGTGGGTTCGTTTGATTTTCGGGATGTACCCTCTGGCATCTATGAGTTGCGGGTGCTGAGCCTGTCTGGCGATGTGATTCACAGCCAGCAGATGAGTCTGCCGCATTTTCAAGCGCTGCGGGTGAATCTCGCCTTGGGTGCCACTTCGGCAGCGCGATTGCCAATGTCGGTGATGCGGCTGCAGCACAAGGTACCCAGGAAGGCGATGAAGGAGTATGAAGCTTTCCGGACCGCCATGACTGCCGAGGACCGCAGCGAGGCTGCCATACATCTTGAGGCCTGCCTTCGGTTAGACCCACAGTTTTTTGAAGCAGCCAATGATCTTGGCGTGCTTTATCTTCACGGCGGGCGATTGAGTGAAGCCTATGAGATGTTTCTTCGGGCGACCACGATCGACCCTGGCGATTCGCGGGCCGAGGCGAACCTTAGCTATGTACTGCTTTCACTGCGGCGCTTTGATGAAGCCGAGGACGCAGCCCGCAGCAGCTTGCGCGCCGATAGTCTTTCTGCCCGAGCCCGTTATCTGCTGGCCGTCAGCCTGCTGGAGCAACGGAAGTCGCTGCAGGAAGTCCAGTTTCACCTGAGCCAGGCGCGCGACGAATTTGAGCCCGCCCGCAAGCTGCTCGAGAAGTTGAATCAGCGGAACCAGGCAAGCACTTCGCCCATGTAGCTCACCTGGTCCCTGCCGAAGCAATCAGCATGTTGTCCGCCCTTTACCCAGTGCAATTTTGCATTTCGATACCAGGCAAGCAAACGCTCGGAGTGTTTCGGTGCGATATTCGTGTCGGCCGTGCCGTGAATGAGCAAGACCGGCGTTTGGGTTCGTTTGGCTGCGGCGGAAGGATCTGCTGCCCAGAAGTCGAGACCCGTTGAGAGCCGCAGATAGGTCAAGCCGGTGAAGACGATTGGCCTTGAGAGCCAACCGAGGAAAGGCACCATTTGCCAGACGCGGTCTTGCCCAATTTCGGCGAAGCTCGAGAATGATGCTTCTGCCGCCGCAGCACGAATTCGGCTTTCTTCCGGTAGGGTTTGGGCCAGCACAGCGGCACCCATCGAGATGCCTAAAGCGAAAATGCCACGGGAGCAGTCCTGGCCGGTGAGAAAACCGACCCAGCGCTTCAAGTCCTCTTTTTCGAGCAAGCCATAGGTGATGAGCTTGCCGCCCGACTCGCCATGGGCGCGGCTGTCGGGTAGAAGCACATGGAAGCCGGCAAGTTGAAAACTACGGGTTATCCCGGGCATGTCGGCCCGGGAGGAGCCGACACCGTGTAGGATCGCAACGCAACGATGGGATGGCTGATCGGCTGGATGGAAGCTGCCAATCAGCCGTACCTGATCGTGCGCCTCGATCGAGACACGGCTGGGATCGTAGCGCAGGGAGTCTGGTAGGGGGCGAATGCGCCGGGTTGCGACTTCAGATAGAAGAAAAGCCGCCGTGCCGATGACCAGGACCAAAGTCGCCACCAGGGCGAAGGACCAGACACGGAGTCTTCTCATGCGCTCAGTTTAGCGCTGCTGGGAAAGTGTCTTTTGCACCCGCTCCAAAACCTGCCGGGCCGGTTCAAACTGTTCGCCTGCTTTGGTCAGGTGAAAGAGCGCTTCTTTCTGATTCTTGTGCTGCTCGAGCAAACTGACGGCCAAGTAGAAGCGTGCTCTCGGGGAGAGGGAATCTCCTCGCAGACTCGCCCGCGCCGCCTCTTCGGCCTCGGGATAGCGTTTGAGCACCAACAAAGTGTAGGACAGGTTCATCTCGGCCAGCGGGTCGCTCGCATCGATGTCGACCGCTTTTTGGAATGTGGCACAGGCTTCCTCCATCTGTACTTGCTGCACCAGTTGGACACCCAGATTGTTGTACGCCTCGAAGTAGAGCGGGTCGATCAGGATGGCCTGGCGCAAGTGCTCAATGGCTTCGTTTGGTTTTCCGGCTTCGGCTGCCTTGTGAGCTGCGATGTATTCCTTTTCAGCCTTCTTTGGGATCTTGTGCTGCATGCGGGCCAGAGAAACGGAATGGCCACCCAGAGACAAAGAGTCTTTGGATTTCAAATCGACAACGAGCGTCTGGGTATAGGGGAGTGTGATGGCCTGGGTTGTGACCGTAACACCCTGTAAATTCAGGACGCGCAACTCATGAACCCCGACACCGCTGGCCTCGAATTCAAAGTGGCCATAGTGATTTGGGTTCGTTTCGGCGATGACTCTGCGGCCACCGAGCTCGAGAATCTGAATGCGCAGGCTTTGCAGATTGGCGCTTCGACCGGCATCCAGCCGACCCATCAGGGTGCTTGCTTGAGAGGCTCCAAAGATGCGGTAACGGTCGGTGCCGCTGCCGGGGTTCTGTATTTGCGCCGGAACGGAAAGTGCCCCACAAAGGGCAATGGAAAACAAAGTCAACTGTTTGGAGTGCATGGTGGCAGCTCACTTTCAGTGGCAATCTCGATGGGCCAATGACAACGACAAAGTTCTCTTGCCTGCGTAGACTCGTATCGACTACGGCGAGCAATTCATGACCCGATTCCCGCTCTCAGGCTACGCAGTGGTTGAACTGTTTCTGCTCTGGTCGGCGGTAACTGTTGCAAACAGTTGAAATAAAAAAATCACCGCCCCGTGAACGCGGAATCTTGGTTAAGCTTCGGGAATGAGAAGAAGAGATCTTTGGCCACTGCTGCTGGCCGGTAGCGCTTCCGGGCAAGCCCCGTTTGCGGCGGGTGCTGCCAAGCGGATCATCACCCCTGACCCCCTGCTGCCGATCAGTGGCGGGATGGGCGCTCCTGCTCCGGCCAGCTCGAAGCAGGGCGAGTTGACCGCGCGGGCCCTGGTGCTGCGCTCGGGCACGACGCTGGTAGGGATTGGGGCGGTAGACCTGATTGGATTTCCGGCAGCGCTGGGCGACCGGGTGCGGAAACTGGTGCCCCGCATCGCGGCGGACCATATGTTGCTTTCCGCCACGCACACACACAGTGCCCCGGACTCTTACGCCTTCCCGGACGGCAAGGGTGGCCATACAGGCTCGCTCGAATACATGCAGTTCGTGGTGGAGCAACTGGCGGCCGCCTTCAATCAGGCCCTCGATCAAATCGAGGCTGCCCAGTTGCGCGTTGCCTCGGGCGAAGCCAAGGGCCGGATTGCTTATAACTATTACGCCCCCGATCTCTATGACCGTCGCATCAGTGCCTTTGCCCTGCAGACGGTAACGGGTAAGCCGATTGCGACGCTGGTGAACTATGCGATTCACCCGGAAGTGCTGGGCAACAAGCAGGGCATTGTGAGCCCGGACCTTGTCGGTCCTCTCTGCGACCGGATTGAGGCCACTTCGGGCGGATTGGCTTTGTTTGTCAACGGGGCGCAAGGGGGAATGGTGACGGCCGACAATCGTGATCTCAAGCAGCCCCCGCGTGATGCGGCGCGAGCTTACTGGAAGGATGAGCGCAGTTGGGCCGAGTGCGAGCGGATTGGGCATCTGCTGGCCGAGGAGACCTTGCGTCTTCTGGCCGGGGCGGCCTGGCAGTCCCAACCGGAACTGGTTTGCCGGGCGGCCCAGGTGAAGTTTCCGGTCGAGAGTGAGGAGCTATGGCAGGTGGTGCAGTATTCGCCGCTGAAGTACGCGCACTCCAAGGACCGAACGATTACGACACAGATCAATTTTCTCCAGATAGGCACAGCCCGAATTCTTACCATCCCCGGCGAGGCGCTACCCAATATCGGGTTCTATCTGAAGCGCAAGCTGAAGGGCGAACACCAGTTTTTGTTTGGGCTGACCAATGATGCGTTCGGGTATATTTTGAGCGCCGTCGATTACGATAGCTTTCCGGCCTACCGCTACATCTCACGTGTTTCGCTGGGGGAGCAGACCGGGGAGATCCTGATGCGTGAGGCCCTGGCGCTGGCCAAGTAAGACTCGGCCATACTAAAGAATCAAGCAGAAGTTGAGGAGTACAAACGTTGTTCGCTTTTGACAATACCTATGCGCGGGAGCTCGAAGGCTTTTTCGTGCGCGGCCAGGCCGATAAAGCCCCGATGCCGAAGCTGTTGCGATTGAATCGGCCATTGGCCGAAGAGCTTGGCCTCAATGCTGATGCCCTGAGTTCTGAAATTGGGGCGGCGATCTTCTCAGGCAATCAGCCGCCGGCGGGAGCCGATGTTTTGGCACAGGCCTATGCCGGGCATCAATTCGGGCATCTGGTGCCACAACTGGGAGATGGGCGGGCACTGTTGCTGGGCGAGGTCGTGGATCGTCACGGCAAGCGGCGGGACATTCAACTGAAGGGCTCTGGCCGGACGGCGTTCTCGCGCGGCGGAGATGGCAAAGCGGCTGTCGGCCCCATGTTGCGGGAATATCTGATTGGGGAAGGGATGCATGGGCTGGGAATCCCCACTACGCGGGCGCTGGCGGCAGTGGCAACCGGCCAGCCGGTGTACCGGGAGACTCCGCTGCCGGGAGCAGTTTTGACGCGCGTTGCCGCCAGCCACATTCGTGTGGGCACCTTTCAGTTTTTTGCGATGCGGGGAGATATTGCCAAGACACGGCAACTGGCCGACTATACGATCCGGCGCCATTACCCGGAGCTGGTTGGGACGCCCAATCCTTACCTCGCGCTGCTGGAGGCTGTGATCCGGGTACAAGCTTCCCTGATTGCGAAATGGATGCATGTGGGCTTCATCCATGGGGTAATGAACACAGACAACATGGCGGTGTCTGGAGAAACGATCGACTATGGGCCGTGTGCCTTCATGGATCGCTACAGTGCGAATACCGTCTTCAGCTCGATTGACCGCCAGGGCCGCTACGCCTATGGCCAGCAGCCGGTGATCGCCCGTTGGAATCTGGCCCGACTGGCCGAGACACTCTTGCCACTGATCGATTCGGATGAAAAGACAGCGGTGCAGTTGGGGACACAGGCGGTGGATCAGTTTACGGATCTCTATGATGCGGCCTGGCTCAAAGGCATGCGCGCGAAACTGGGCTTTGTTGCCTCGGAAGCGGAGGAGGATCTGGCGCTGTCCAATGATTTTCTGGCCGCCATGGAAGGGCAGGGCGTCGACTTTACGCTGGCCTTCCGGTCGCTGTCGCAGGCTGCGCTGGGACAGCGGCAAGCACTGCAAGAATTGTTTGATGAACCGAAAGTGATTGAGCCCTGGCTCGGGCGCTGGACGGAGCGGATCGCAACTTTCGAGCCGCAGGTCACAGCCGAAGCACGGGCGCATGCGATGGATCAGGTGAACCCGTTATACATTCCACGGAACCATCAGGTGGAAGCCGCACTGGCTGCTGCCAGTGATCACAACAATCTCGAACCCTTTGAGGCGCTACTCCACGTACTGGAGCAGCCCTTCGTGGAGCGGGACGGCCTCGAGGCCTATGCCCAGCCGGGGCCGCGCGGGAACACCGGTTACCGGACTTTCTGTGGCACCTGAGCGAAGAAATTGCGGCTGGCATAGCCGCTGACTTCCGGGCTGAGGCGATTGAGCTGTTCTGCCCAGGACTCCGTACCGAAGCGTTGTTCAAAGGCCTGGAGTGCTTTCTGGTAGCTCTCGATCATCTCTGCCTTGAGCTTGGGCGGAGCGAACGAATACTGCAGAGAGTTGAGGCCCAGTTGTTTCACTTCAGTCCAGGAGAGCCGGAATAGCTGCACCGCATGCATGTATTCGTCAGTCATGTTGGAATCCCAACTGCCGCGGTCGTCGGTATTCAGGCAGACGGGAATGCCGAAGCGGAGATATTCAGGGAAGGGATGTTTGCTGAGGTCGGGCATGTAGTCGAGGACGCGGTTGGAAACCAGATTGATCTCCACCAGGTAAGAGCGATCACGCATGAGTAACATCGTGTCGGGGTCGGTAATGAGATTGATGCCGTGGCCGATGCGTCTGGCACCGAGCAAGAGTGTGTTGCGGACTTCAGGGCCTGGAGAATCTTTCTCGCCGGCGTGGATACTGAGCGGAATATCACCATGCCTGCGGCGAGCCAGGCGAAAGGCGGCGAGCATGCGTTCGGCATGACCCTTGTCGTTGTCTTCTCGGCCGGCCGCATTGATGCCGACAAACAAATCGCGGTGCCGGTCGACAAATTCATGGAGGTTGGCAATCTGCTGGTCGACGTCGGGGCGGAAGCGGATGATGGTGAGCTGAAAGCGATAGGCGACTCCGCTGGCAATGACATCGGGTTGCTTGAGGCGGGCCTGCACAATGGCGATGGCCTCATCGGGAGTGTACTGTGTGCCGTCGGCTTTCTCATTGAGAAAGGGGCCCCACATGCCTTCGATGTAGCGGATCCCTTCGGCTCCGTAGAGCTTCAGATTCTGGGCAAACAGTTCGGCAAACAGATGGGGATTTCGTGAGAGCGGCGTGAGACGGTTGACGATCTCCTCGAAGAATTCATTGCGATTCTCACCGGGCTCATCGAGGATATGGGCGGAGATCCAGGCCTTCTGCTGGGCTGGGGAGAGTGCTTCAATGGGAGTGTAGTCGCCTTGACGGCAGGCTGAGAGCTTGGCCAGATTGAGAGCAGAGATATTGAGAAACAGAACAATGGCACCATTGTCCCCATCGCCGCAATCGTGAAAGCTGGTGCGGGTGAAATAGCGGTAGCCGAGCTTCTGCACCGCGACCACTTCACGAAGCACATTGTGGGCGTAGAAGCTGAGCGGTGCATGGTGGTGGATGTCGCCACCTTTTGGTAAAGCCTGCAAAAAAGCGTACAACTGTTTCGGCGTTGCCTTGTCGCGAATCTCGGCGTAGCGGGCAGAGAAGTCCTGGCCCCCCAGAATGCCAATGGAGAGCGCTAGAGCAATTGCCCGCGCGTACTGGTTTGAATGCGGCACATATACATGTCAGCACAGATGTAGAGGGTAGATCCAGTGTTGCCCCAGGCACAGTTGGCGCTGGCCTGGCCGGTTTCGATGCGGCCGAGCAAGGTGCCAGCGGCAGAGAATACGTAAACGCCGCCGGGGCCGGTGGCGAAGACATTGCCTTTCTCGTCGACCTTCATGCCGTCTGGCAGGCCTGGCATTTTGCCAACATTGGCGGTGACATCGTAAAACACTTTTCCGGTGCCGAGGCTGCCATCTTCTTTGACGGGGTATGCCATCCAGATGGCGCGCTCGGGGTCGGAATTCGCGACGTAGAGCGTCTTCTCGTCAGGTGAGAAGGCGAGCCCATTGGGCCTTGATAATTCTTTGGTCAGCAGATTGACAGCACCGTCCTTCGTTACGCGGTAGACGCCGCAAAAGTCGAGCTCGCGTCTCGGATCGGCAAAGTTGCCGGGCAAGCCGTAGGGAGGGTCTGTGAAGTAAAGGTCACCGTTCGATTTGAAGCAGCAGTCGTTGGGACTGTTGAGGCGCTTGCCCTGGTAGTTGTCGGCCAGGGTGCGTTTGCCGCCGTTGGTGGTGAGCACGCTGAGGCGGCGGTCGCCATGTTCGCAACTGACAAGTTGGCCCTGGGCGTTGAGGGTGAGGCCATTAGAGCCTGGCTCTTTGCCGTAGTCGCCATGACCGGTAAAGCCGCTGGGCTGCAAATAGACGCTGACGCCTTTGCCTTCTTCCCACTTCATGACGGCGTTGCGAGGGATGTCACTGAAGAGGAGGTAGTTGCCGGCCTTCACCCAAACGGGGCCTTCTGTCCACTCAAAGCCGGAGGCGATGACCTCGAGGGAGGCAGACTTTGGAATGAGATCGTCGAAGCTGGGTTCGTAGCGGTGGATCTGCCCGAGGGTAGGGAAGTTTGTCGTATCCAGCGTCAGGTAGTTTTTAGGAGTTTGGGCGAGGGAAGACATGGCGCTTCCCATTGTCGCGAACAAGGCGGTTCGGCGGCTGAGCATAAGTAATTGCGAGTATCATGACACAGTTAACTCAGCGGGTGCGGGTGTAACCGGACGGAGTGGAGACCAACGCTCGATGGCCTGAGCCATGGCTTCGACACTCACCGGTTTGCTGAGGTAATCGTTCATACCGGCGGCGAGGCAAGCCTCACGGTCTTCGGGCGTGGCTGCTGCGGTCAGGGCGACGATGCCGACTTTCTTGAGTGGGCCGCCAAGGCTGCGAATCTGGCGGGAAGCCTGGAAGCCGTCCATTTCTGGCATCTGGCAATCCATGAAGATCAGAGCGTAGGGGAACTGCCCGGCCATCTGTACCGCTTCAAAGCCGTTGGCGGCCAGATCGACTTTGCAGCCGAGCTTGGCCAGCAGGCGTACCCCCACTTTCTGGTTGACGAGATTGTCCTCGACGAGCAGAATGCGTGCGCCGGGGAACTGCGGCAGAGCCGCTTTGGGGAGCAGCGAGTCGGGAACGCGCTTGCCCAGCGGTTGGCCGAAGGCTTTTTCTTCGAGGAAGCGCCCGGTGATCGGGTGGGGTAGCCGGGTCGGATCGAGCTCGATGATCTGGTCGGTATTGGGTGGATAGGCGCGGGCGAATTCGCGGTGGATCCGCTCAAAGGCTCGAAGCGACTGGGTGGTGGATTCCAGGCGCAGGTGGGGAATGACTGCGGGTAGTTCTGCGCGCAAGCCGACGCCGCGCATGCTGACTTCAAACCAGAAGATGCTGCCCTGGCCCACCACGCTGCTGACCCCGGCTTTGCCATCCATGAGTTCTGCGAGTTCTCGCACGATGGCCAGACCTAGACCTGTGCCGCCGAAGCGCCGCGTGGTGGAGGAATCAGCCTGGGAGAAGCGGCGGAAGAGCTGATCGATTTTGTCCTGCGGGATGCCCATGCCCGTGTCTTCGACTTCGACACGAATTCTGTCCGCACCACAAGCGAAGACTCGCAGCAGGATGTAGCCCTGTTGCGTAAACTTGATGGCGTTGCTGATGAAATTCAAAGCCATTTGACGCAATCGGCCAGGGTCGCCCTGGAGTTGCTTGGGGGTGGCGGGGTCGAACCAGTAGAGCAAGTCAATATTGCGCTCTTTGGCTTTGCTCTGCATGAGGTCGACGACGTCTTCCATCGTGCGATCGAGGTCGAAGTCGATTCGCTCGAGGTCGATTCTGCCGGCTTCAATTTTGGAGAAGTCCAGAATGTCGTTGATGATCTCGAGCAGGGCCTCGCCCGAGCGCATGACGGTCTCGCCCATCTCGCGCTGCTCTTCGCTGAGCGAGGTATCCAGCATCAGCCGGGACATGCCAATGATGGCATTCATGGGAGTGCGGATTTCATGGCTCATGGCAGCAAGAAACTGGCTCTTGGCCTGGCTGGCATCTTCGGCTTTCTTGCGTGCGAACTCGAGCTCAAGTCGGGTGGCTTCGAGATTCTCGACATAGCTTCGAACCGAGACCTCAGCGTGTCGCCGCGCGGTGGAGTCACGCAGGAGAATGATGAAATCGCCGACCTGGGTCTGCACCATGCGTGCCTCAAAGCTGAAAGCTTCGTCTTCAATCACGAGATCAAAATCAATCAGCTCAATGCTGCCAGACAACTGGAGGTTGTCAAAGGCAATTTGAAATCGCTCGGCCAGCGAAGATTGGAGCATGCTGAGGAAAGGTTTGTTGCGCAGGTTCTCCAGATCAAAAGGAGAAGTGGTCATGTCGCTGGCATGAACATCGACAACGATGCCTTCCTGGTCCAACTGGATGAGAACATCGGGCAGGGCAGCGACAATGGCCCGGTTTCTGGATTCGCTACGGCGGAGCTTTTCTTCCTGCTGGCGCCTGAGGGTGATGTCCTGAAAGCAGCCAATGAGCCTGTGACATTTGCCTTCTACAAATTGTGGCTTACCCAAAGTGCGGACCCAGATGTCGCGACCGTCAGCGGTTACCATCGGCAGTTCTACATCCCAGAGTTGGCCGGTCTCGATTGAGCGCGTAATGCAGTCGGTGATCGTCTGGCGTGCACCAGGAGAATAATAGCCTATGGCCTCTTCGAGACTGGGACGGTGTCCCAGCGGAACCCCGTGGATGCGGCAGACCTCGTCGCTCCAAACGGGAACTCCGATCTGGAGATCCAATTCCCAGCCGCCGACATGAGCCATCTCGCCGGCAGCTTGTAGCAACTGCTCGCTGTCGCGGAGGCGAGCTTCGTTTTCTTTGCGGCGTGTGGTGTCCAGTTCGATCGCCATGAAGTGGGTGATCGCCCCTTGTTCATTGCGGACCGGCTGCACTTCCATCTCAAGCCAGTATTTGCTGCCGTCCTTATGATAGTTGACGAGTTCGACCTGGAAGCCCTGGCCATTTTTGATCTGTTCGGCCATGAAAGCTACGGTGGCAGGGTCGGTCTCTGGCCCTTGCAGCATGGAGCCCGGGCGCTTGCCTTTCATCTCTTGCAGCGTGAAACCGCTAATGCGAGTGAAGCCTTCGTTGACCCACTCTACTTCCCCATTGGCGTCGGTGATTACCACGGCATTGTTAGTGCGGCGAGCGATCTCGGAAAGCAGGTGGAGCTCTTGTGCCTGATGTCTCTTTTCGGTGATGTCGATGGCGGTGGCAATCACCGGAGCGCCTGCGGTGATGGGGGCGGGGCAGATCCAGTGGAGCCAACGATAGGACCCATCCCAACAGCGGTAGCGATTCTCGAAGCCAATCGTGTTGTGACCGCTGAGGATCTTTTCAAATTCGCTTTGGGTTTCTGCTACATCATCCGGGTGGACAAAATCGAGAAAGTTTTGCTGCTGGATCTGCTTTTCGGATAGTCCCACCAGCTTTTGCAGAGCAGGGTTGGCCTGGATGTATTTGCCCTCCACGTTGGCGACAACATGGATGGCGCTGGAGTTTTCGAGGTAAGCATCCCGCTCTCGTTCGAGGGTCTGTTTTTCGCGGAGATTGCGGGCTCCTATAATCAGGCCGGCGGCGAGCGTGCAGAATGGCTGGAGCGTCTCGAGCAAATCCTCGCAGAATCCACCTGGTCTGTTGGCCAGGCCCACCATGCCGACCATTTCGCCATTCATCTTGAGAGGCAGGCCGAGGTAGCTATGGAGTGGAGGATGTCCGTGGGGAGTGCCTTTGGCATTGGGGTGTTTGGGGGCTTCGTTGGTCAGGACCGGTTGGCCCGTGCGAAGAGTTTGCCCAAAGAGGGTATCGAGATTGCGAAACTCCAAACCCTGTTGGCGGTACTTTTCAAAGTGCTGCCGCGTTTCTTCATTCCAGGCGATGTTGGAGATGGCAAAGCTTCGCAAGTACGGATTGCCATCCGGATCTTGAAGGACCTCTCCTACAAAGCCATATTCACTGCAGGTTTGATCGAGCAGCAGTTGTAGCAACGTATCGAAACAGATCTGAGGTGGCTGTCCCGTCAGGAACTGAGCCTGGACGCGATTCATCCCCTCATGCAGCTTGCGTTGCATTTCACCAACAGTGACATCGCGCAAGCCCACGAGATAGTCTTCACCCCAGTGAGAAGCAGATACCTCCAGCCACTTTTGAGGGCGATGGTCGGGAACTTGTAGGATTTCGATATTCCCCTCGATTGAAAAGGGGGGAATCCAGCCAGGGACGGAATCGAGCAGTGCCTTGGCCGCGGTATTTGAGGCGTGAACTTGGGGAGCTCCCTCCTGCCTCTTGATCCATAGGGCAGGGAAGGGAAGGTACTCCAGCGGAATTGTGATGGGGACGTGATTCACAAGATTTAGGTAGAGGTTGAACCTTCTACCTATGCTTTATCGGCCAGAGCGCTCGAATTTAGATCTGAAAGCAGGGGTCTACTTTGAGGTCGGATCGGAAGCGGGCTCAGGCGGAGGCAGAACGGCGAGCGCTTCGCGAATCAGTTTTCGCTCGTCTTCTTCAAAGCGGCGGAGGAACGGCCGGGATTCCAGGCGCTGCTGCTGGATCTCTGGACTTTGCTGGCGGAGATTGTGAATGGCACCGCGGACGAGCTTACGGCGGTCTTCCGGCAACTCGGCGATCTGGCGGAGCGTCTTGCGTGCCTCTTCCTGCTTTTCGCGCGGGAGCTGCTGGAAGTGCTGGTAGTCGCGCTGCAGCTTTTGTTTCGCCTCAGGTTTGATGTTGTTGAGGGCATTCATTCTGCGTTCCAGAATGGCGCGGCGGTCTGCGGGCATGCGGTTGAGCGCCCGCTGGCGCTCGGCCGGGGACATGCGGTTGAGGCGTTCAATCAGGTTGGCCCCAGCCCCTTGCGACCACAGGGGAATGCTGGACAGGAACAGGATCGCGAGTCGTTTCATAAACTCTCCTGGGGCGAGGTGGGTTGTTCCGGCTGACCGAGAGCTCGCAGTGCTTCCATATCATCGAGCGCGCGCTCGGCCTGTTCGATCTCTTCTGCCTGAATGGCGTCGACCTGTTGCGCGGTGATGGGAGACTCAGCCGGTTGCCACAGGAATACTCCCAGCGCCAGTGCGGCCAGTGCGATGGGGACGAGCGGCTTCCAGCTCCACTGCAGGACGAGAAATTCTTTCCACCAGGGTTGGGCCTCGGCTTGTTCGGCACGAAGGCGGGCCATCAGACGCTGGTCAAAGTCTTCACTGACTTCTGGTGCTTTCCAGTCGGATAGAGACTCTTCCACCATGGTCTGCAGGGCGAGCATGGTCTGGCAATGTTCGCAGGTGCTGAGATGTCGCTCAAAGGTGCGGGCGGTCTCAGGCGCCAGAGTTGCCGACGTGTAGCCCAGGAGGAGTTCTTCTTGTTCGTTTGTGTTTAAGATGCACTTCATCGTTTTGCTCCTCTTAACTTGCCTTTTGTCCCGTGCCATCCGGGCTGAACTGTCGCAACTTCATTCGTAAACTTTCGTAGGCCCGAAACAACAGGCTCTTTACCGCAGATTCTGAACAGCCGAGAATGGAGGCAATCTGCGAATACTCCATCTCCTGATACTTGTGCATGAGCACTGCGCCGCGCTGCTTGTCGGGCAATTGCTCAATCGCCTGGCGAATCTCGGCCAGACGAGCCTGACGCAGCATCCGCTCTTCCACATTTGCTACACGGTCTGCCAACTGCCGCTGGGGGCCATCTTCGACTTTTTCATCGATCGAGTCATGCAATTTTTCATTCCGCTTGTCGCGTACATGGTTGAGCACCAGGTGCGTTGTGATCCGGAAGAGCCAGGTGGTGAACTTCGCTGTAGGTTCGTAGGATTCCCGGCTGCGGTACACGCGCAGAAAGACCTCCTGGGCCAGCTCTTCGGCGACGGCTCGATTCTGTACCATTCGGTAGATGAAATGGATTACGGAATTGCGATGCTTTGCGAGCAACAGGGCGAAAGATGTTTCGTCGCCCTCGCGCACACGCAGCATGAGTTCTGCATCGCGCTCCAGGCTGGCTACTGACGTCACATCCATTCAAACCCCTTTCCTTTGCAAAGGTTGCGCCTCTTCTGACAATATTATGCGGCGTCGCGCGGACGCAGGTAATCGTCGAGGGCGAGGCCGGGTTCGGGGTGCGTCGTTTGGAACTTTTCCTCCAGCCTGCGGGTGAGGGTTTGTACCAGCGCGGGGTACTTGGCGGCGACATTGGTAAACTCGCCGGGGTCCTGTCGGCGGTCGTAGAGGCGTACGATTTTGCCCGGGGTGGGGTTATCGGTTTCGTAGCCATCGGTCCGCTTGCGGCGACCGGTGGTGTAGATGAGTTTCCAACGATCCCAAATCAGGCAGGCTTCTTCATTCTCCAGGTAGACGCTGAAGATATCTTCGCGAGGGGGCGCGGTAAACAGATCGCGGCCATGAGTGCGGTCAAGGCGATGGTCGAGGCCCAGCAGGCGGGTGATGGTGGTGGCTACGTCGACCGATTCAGTCGGCCGCTGGATCGTTTTTCCCTTCTCGATCTTGCCGGGGAAGCGGAAGATCAGGGGGACATGCATTGCCGGCTGGTAGAAGCAGTGCTTCTCGAAACGACCGTGATGGCCGAGAGAATAGCCATGGTCGGCCATGTACACCACCAGGGTGTCTTCGGCGTGGCCAAGCTGGTCAAGGTGGGTGAGGATGCGGCCCATGCTGCGGTCCAGATAGTGAGCGCTCGAGTAGTAGGCGGCAATGATACCCTGCTTGTCCTTATCGCTTAAGTCTCTAAAAATCAGTGGTATTTGCCAGAGATCTTCAGGTCCAACTTTAGGTACGGGGAAGCGCTCCGGGGCGAAGCGTTGCTGGTCTTCGCTGGGGAAGTCGAAGGGGGAATGCGGTTCCTGGATGCTGAACCACATTGCGAAGGGGGCGTCCTTGTGGTTTTGGGTGAGCCAGGCTTTGGCTTGTTCGAGTTGCCAGGTCGACTTCATTTCTTCATCGCGGAAGGGCATGGCCTTCTTGTCGGCGTTGAGCCAGATACGGGCCGGGTCCTGGAAGGGCTTCCAGGGAGGGCGGGGGCGGCCAACGGCTTTCTGCCAGCCCTGGTTGATCCGGTCTTCCGTCATGGCTTTGGCGAAGCCGTGCATGCCGTCTGTGCCGGGGCGATTGAAGTGCATCTTGCCGAATACTGCGGTTTGGTAGCCGGAGGCGGTCAACAGGTCTGGCAAGGTTTGCTTGTCTTCGGCGAGTGGGGTCTTGAGGGTGGTGACGCCCGCGGCGTGGGGGTAGAGGCCCGTCAGGATGCACTGCCGGGAGGGAGTGCAGACGGGAGAGTTGCAGTAATTGGCGGCAAACCGGGTGCCCTGGCTGGCCAGCCGGTCCAGATTCGGTGTTTGTGCCAGTTTGTTGCCGTTGGCGCCGAGGACGTAGCCGGCATGGTCGTCAGCAATCAGAAAAAGAAGATTCGGTTTTTTGTCGGGCATCGGTTATCGTAAATCCTACATGAAGATGACATTTTTCGCGCTTTGTTTTGTGACGGTGCTCTTTGGGCAGGCTCCACGGACACGTGAGATTGATGATCTCAACTGGATGGAATTTAAAGACTTAGTTCTTTCGAAGATCCAGACCGTTTTGATTCCCACTGGAACCGTGGAAGCTCATGGAGTGACGCACAATGGCACGGACAATACTATTCCGACCGCGATTGCCCGGCGGATTGCTCCGTCCCTGAATGCGCTGGTGGCTCCGACGCTCAATTACGGGATCACCGGGAGCTTGGAGGCCTTTGCGGGCGGGATTACGATCAGCGATGACGCGTATCGGCTTTTTGTGCGGGACATCCTGCGCGGCTTTGCCCGTCATGGAATGAAGAACCTGATTATTATCAACGGACACGGGGGAAATACTGCAGCATTAAATGCAGTGGCCGAAGAGGTGGGGCGCTCGGAGCGAGTCCGGACTCTCATTGTGAATTGGTGGACCTTTTGCGGGGACCTGACCTTGAAGGTATTTGGCGAAGACGGGGGGCATGCCGGATGGAACGAGACCGCCATGGTGCAGGCGACCCACCCGCATCTGGTACGGAAGGAACTCTACAGCGAGAAGCTGGCAACGGCCCGGGCAACATCCGGAAGCTGGACGGCCTTTCCCTTTCCAAGTTCGATCATTTTGTATCAACCGAAGCAGGGTTATGTGCAGTTTGACGAGGTAAAAGCAAAGCAATACTTTAACTCCTGCTCGGACAAGATAGGGAGCTTAGGGCAGGAAGTGATCGACAAGTGGAATTTAGCGGGTCTTTATTTGAAGTAAGTCGGCGCATTACAGTTTCACAAGAAATCTTGCAGTTTGGCAGTGATTTTGATAACCTTATAAGTTCTGGTTAGGCCTTCTTGGTGTCTCCTCCAAAGCCTTTCCCCGTTCGAATCGCCCAAAATATTTCATGGAACAGATGCTCCACAGCGCAGGAGCCCTGCTAATCCAGGCACTGCCTACATTCATTGTCGTCGTAATCCTTCATTGGTATCTGAAGGCGACTCTCTTTCAACCCCTGGAAAAGGTGTTGGCCGAGCGCCATGCAGAAACGCAGGGTGCCCGCGAAAAAGCTGCAGCCGCCCTGGTTGCCGCTGAAGCCAAAGTGACGGAATACGATTCGAAGTTGCGCGCCGCCCGGGTAGAGATCTACCAGGAGCAGGAAGCCTGGCGCAAAAAGCTCATCGATGATCAGACTGCCGCCGTGACAAAGGCTCGCGAAGAAAGCCATGCACAGATTGTTGCGGCGAAGGCCCAAATCTCGGCTGACGTTGAGCAAGCGCGCTTGACACTGAGCCGCGAAGCAGAAGGTTTGGCCGAACAGGTGGTTGCTGGAATTCTGAAGGGGAGCAAGAACTAAGCATGTACCGTTTTGTTGCACTGTTCCCGCTGATGAGCTTCCTCGCTCTGGCTGCTGAAGAAGCAGAAGCACACGCCGAGCCGAGCATTACTTACAAGTGGATCAACTTCGGCATTCTGGCCGTTGCTCTCCTGTACCTGATCGTGAAGTACCTGCTGCCGGTGCTGCAGGCCCGGGCAGGATCGATTGAGAAAGATCTCGTTGAATCCAAGGCGACGGTGCAAAAGGCAGAAGCCAAGGTTGCGGAACTGACGGCGAAGCTGGGTAACTTTGAAGGCGAGCTGCGGTCCATTCGCGAAAAGGCGCAGGCTGAGCGCGAAAGCGAAGGGAAGCGGATCTCCGAGCAGACCCAGAATTTCATTGCCAAGGTAGCCGCCCAGCGCGAGACCGAAATTGGCAACCTGACCCAGGTAGCCCAGTCGCAGTTGCGTGCCTTTACGATTGAGAAGGCCATTGAGATCGCCCACGCGCGGTTGGCACAGCAGACCGACCCGGCGACGCAGAGCGCTCTGGTGCAGTCGTTTGTGAATGATTTGAAGCAACAGGAGGCTCGCTAGTTTATGTCTGAAGCACTTGCTGGACGCTACGCTACTGCCTTTGTTGAGATTCTGTTTTCGCCGAATCCTCCGTTGAGCCCCGAACAGGCACTGAGCGAATTGTCTTCGTTTGATGCGATGGTGGCCTCCGCACCCGACTTGAAGCACATCCTGAATTCCCCGGCGGTTTCGCGTGTGCGCAAGCGTGGGGTGATTGCCAAGATCGCCGAGCAGACGGGCCTCAGTACGACGGTTCGCAATTTTCTGTATGTTGTGATTGATCGCGGTCGTCCGGCGCTGTTGCCGGTGCTGCGTAAGAAGGTCGAAGAATTTGTGGATGCGCGGCGCGGCATCGCCCGCGCGCAGGTAGCAACAGCAGCTGCGCTCAACGATGAGCAGAAGGCTGCCATCGGCGCCGAGCTTTCCCGGGTGACGGGCAAGAAGGTGCAGTGTGATTTTCATTGGGATCCTGCCTTGCTTGGTGGAGTGGTCGCCCGCATTGGCTCGACGGTTTACGATGGCTCGGTCCGCGGAAAACTGACCGCGTTGAAGAGCCGGCTTACGGCATAAAACTTAGGAAACGAAAAGAACTATGGCTCAAATCCGGGCAGACGAAATCTCGCGCGTACTGCGTCAGGAAATCGAGAATTACGACCAGGCTGTCAATGTTGAAGAGACTGGCTCGGTTATCAGTGTGGGCGACGGTATCGCCCGTATCTATGGTCTTGAAAAGGTCATGGCTGGAGAACTCGTGGAGTTCCCCGGGGCTGGCGTATCCGGCCTGGCCTTGAACCTCGAAGAAGATCAAGTCGGTGTCGTGTTGCTTGGCGAATTCCAGGGCATCAAGGAAGGCGACGAAGTCCGCCGCACCGGCCGCATTATGTCCGTGCCCGTGGGCAAGGCCATGATTGGCCGCGTCGTGAACGCTCTCGGTCAGCCGATCGACGGCAAGGGCCCGATTGCTACCGATTCGTTTAACGCGATTGAGCGCCTGGCTCCCGGCGTCATTGATCGCCAGCCCGTCAAACAGCCGATGCAGACCGGCATCAAGAGCATTGACGCCATGATCCCGATTGGCCGTGGCCAGCGCGAATTGATCATTGGCGACCGTCAGACGGGTAAGACCGCCATTGCCCTCGATGCGATCATCAACCAGAAGGGCGGCGACATGATTTGCGTCTATGTCGCGATCGGTCAGAAGCGTTCGACCGTTGCCCAGGTGGTGAAGACCCTCGAAGACCAGGGTGCGATGGAGTACTCGATCGTGGTGGCCGCGACGGCCTCCGATCCGGCTCCGATGCAGTACCTCGCTCCGTTTACCGGTTGCGCCATTGGCGAATACTTCCGTGATAACTCCGGCCATGCCCTTTGCATCTATGACGACTTGTCGAAGCATGCTGCGGCTTATCGTGAAATCTCCTTGTTGCTGCGCCGTCCTCCTGGTCGCGAAGCCTATCCTGGTGACGTGTTCTACCTTCACAGCCGCCTGCTGGAGCGCGCTGCCAAGCTGAGCGCCAAGTTGGGTGGTGGTTCGCTGACCTCGCTGCCGTTTATTGAAACGCAGGCGGGCGACGTTTCGGCCTACATTCCTACCAACGTGATTTCGATCACCGACGGACAGATCTTCCTTGAGTCTGACTTGTTCAACTCCAACATTCGCCCCGCCGTCAACGTCGGTATCTCGGTATCGCGCGTCGGTGGCAGCGCCCAGATCAAGGCCATGCGCCAGGTTTCGGGTTCGCTTCGTTTGGAACTGGCACAGTACCGCGCACTCGCCGCCTTTGCCCAGTTTGGTTCTGACCTCGACAAGGCCTCGCAGCAGCAGTTGACCCGCGGTAGCCGCCTGGTCGAAGTGTTGAAGCAGGCCCAGTATCAACCGTTGCCGGTTGAGAAGCAGGTGTTGATCGTTTACGCCGGTACCAGCGGCGTCCTGGATGATCTGCCAGTGGATAAGGTACGTCCCTTTGAAGCAGGGCTGTATCCTTTCATCGAGAACAGCTACCCTGCGATTCTGTCTGAAATTCGCGAAAAGAAGGAATTGAGCGACGATCTGAAGAAGACGATGAATGCGGCCTTGAAGGAATTCAAAGATCGCTTTGTCGCCGAGCAAGTGAAGAAGTAACTCGGAACTCTCACGGCCATGCCTAGCCTCATTGACTTACGCCGCCGGATTCGGTCGGTAAAAAACACGCAGCAGATCACCAAGGCCATGAAGATGGTGGCCGCGGCGAAGCTGCGCCGCGCGCAGGAGCGCGTGATGGCTGCCCGCCCCTATGCCGAAATCTACTCACAGATGCTGGCTGATGTGGCTGGAGCTGCCGCCACGGCAGGGGCTGATGTCAGCCATCCACTGCTGGCAGCACGCGAAGAGAAGCGCATTCTGCTGATTCTTGTCACCAGCGATCGCGGTCTGGCCGGTGCGTTCAATTCGAATTTGACCAAAGCGGCCCAGGTCTTTATCCAGGAGCATCCAAACGCTACGTTTCAGGTGGAGGCGATCGGCCGCAAGGGCCGTGACTTCTTCTCCCGCCGTGAAATGAAACTCTCGGGCGAGCATATCGGCATTGTGGATAAGGCTCGTTTTGCCGACGCTGCAGCCATTGCCCGCAAGGCTACGGCTCAGTATGAGAACGAAGAAGTAGACGCGGTTTATCTGATCTACAACGAGTTCAAGAGTGTGATGACGCAGAAGCTCACGCTCACGCAGTTGCTGCCGGTTGCTGTCACCGGTAGTGACGAACCAAAAGACTACATCTACGAGCAAGCTCCCGCACAGTTGCTCGGCACCCTGCTGCCCAAATACGTTGAAACCGGAATTTACCGGGCCATGCTCGAAAGCGCTGCCAGCGAACACGCTGCGCGCATGACAGCCATGGACGCCGCCAGCACCAACGCGGCCGACGTGATTGAAGGCTTGACGCTGCATCTGAATCGCGTCCGCCAGGCCAGCATTACCAAGGAAATCATCGAAATCGTCAGCGGCGCTGCCGCTTTGGGTTAAATCGGAGTCATTCAAAATATGTCCACTACTGCCGCAAATGTCGTAGGTCACATCATCCAGGTCGCTGGTCCTGCCGTCGACATTCAGTTTCCAGAAGCGCAGATCCCGCTGATCTACACCGCCATCCGCATCACTTCGGAAGGCTTCAACAGCCCCTCCCCGATCGACATCATCGCCGAAGTGGCACAGCACATTGGCGAAGGCCGCGTGCGCTGCATCGCACTGCAGCCGACCGAAGGTCTGGTTCGTGGCATGAAGGCGGAGTCGCTCGGCAAGCCCGTTACGGTTCCTGTTGGTCGTGAAGTTCTCGGCCGCGTGTTGAACGTGATCGGCCAGCCGGTAGACGAGATGGGCCCGGTGAACGCTACCCACTTCTCCTCGATCCACCGTGAAGCTCCTGCCTTCGACGAGCAGTCGACCGAATTGCAGATGTTTGAAACCGGCATTAAGGTCATCGACTTGATCGAGCCTTACCTCCGCGGCGGCAAGATCGGTTTGTTCGGTGGTGCGGGCGTCGGCAAGACGGTCATCATCATGGAGCTGATCAACAACCTCGCCATGAAGCACGGTGGCTTCTCGGTCTTCGCCGGCGTCGGCGAACGCACCCGTGAAGGGAATGACTTGTGGCTGGAATTCCAGGAGTCTGGCGTTATCGATCCGAAGGACTTCACCAAGTCTAAAGCTGCTTTGATCTACGGTCAGATGACAGAGCCTCCAGGTGCGCGTCTTCGTGTGGCTCTGACGGGTCTCACCGTGGCCGAGTACTTCCGTGATGAAGAGAATGCCGACGTGCTGCTCTTCGTCGACAACGTGTTCCGCTTTACGCAGGCCGGTTCTGAAGTATCCGCGTTGCTCGGCCGTATGCCCAGCGCCGTCGGTTACCAGCCCAACCTCGCCAGCGAAATGGGTAGCTTGCAGGAACGCATTACTTCGACCAGCAAGGGTTCGATCACCTCGGTACAGGCCATCTACGTGCCTGCCGACGACTATACTGACCCGGCACCGGCAACCGCGTTTACCCACTTGGACGCCACCACGAATCTCTCGCGTGACATCGCGGCACTCGGTATCTATCCGGCTGTCGACCCGCTTGCTTCCACCTCGCGTATTCTTGACCCGCGCGTCGTTGGTGATTTGCACTATTCGACGGCACAGCGCGTGAAGCAGATTCTGCAGCGCTACAAAGACTTGCAGGACATCATCGCTATTCTCGGTATCGACGAATTGAGCGAAGATGACCGCCTCACCGTATCGCGCGCCCGTAAAATTCAGCGCTTCCTTTCGCAGCCCTTCTTTGTCGGTGAGCAGTTTACCGGCATCCCGGGCAAGTATGTGAAGCTCGAAGATTCCATCAAGGGCTTCAATGAGATTTGCGACGGCAAGCACGACGATCTTCCCGAACAGGCTTTCTACATGGTCGGCACCATTGAAGAAGCGATCGAGAAGGCGGAGAAGCTGAAGAAGGGCTAACCCTGTGTCTACCTTTCTACTCGAAGTCGCAACACCCGAAAAGCTGGTGGTTCGCAATGATGCCACCGAAGCTCAAATTCCTGGTTCTGAGGGAATGCTTGGCATTATGCCGGGGCACGCTCCGCTGATCAGTGAAATTGAAGCTGGTGAGTTGTCCTATGTGATGAGTGGTACCCGTCACGTTCTGGCAATCGCCAAGGGCTGGGTGGAAATCTCGGCCAACAAGGTTCGTGTGCTCGTTGATTCCTGCGAAGCACCTGATCAGATTGATACCAAGCGAGCTGAAGAATCGTTGCGGCGCGCCAATGAAAGACTGCTCTCTCCGAAGCAGGATCTCGATCTGGCTCGAGCCCTCAACGCCGCCAAACGGGCACAGGCCCGCCTGGCTGTGGCACGCAGCAAATAACTCCATGCGACATCTCTTACTGTTGTTTCTCACAGTGAGTATGTTGGCGCAAAGCACTTACGAAGCCCGGGTCGATGCAATCCGCAAGACTCCGGGCTTTGTCGCGTTTTGGGACTTCGTCAAACGCGACGGGGATCGATTTGCCGCGCACCAGCATCCTCGCGAAAAGGCCGACCTACGGCTGGACCCCGTGAACTACGTTCTCGACTATTGGGCCGAAGGGCGTGCGGCCACGATGCAGGATTTTCCGATGCTGGGCCGCGGGCCCTTTGGGGATGCCGTTCAGTTTCGCGCTGAGACCGATCCGAATTTCCGTCCGGTGCTGCTGGTGCCGCGAAAGCGGCTGCATGATTCCGGCATTGACGTGAAGGGGGCAGGGAAGTCAGTGACGCTGCTGGCCTGGATCGAGCGGCAGTCGGGCAATCACGCGATCGCCGGCATCTGGCATGAAGGGACAGACCTGGCGCACAACTCCAAGCCTGCCAGCCGTGTCGAAGAGGGCATGCGCCAATACGCACTGTTTGCCGGCTTGGCCGCTAATACGGGAGCTTCGGCAGCGCATGTTTCCGAGAACGGTGGCAAGTCGTTTGGCGACAAGTATGCCCGCAATTTATCGGTAACGCCGGAGAAGATTCCTGCCGAGTGGTGCCTGGTGGGGCTGCGCTTCGACAACAAGGCCAACACGGTGAGTTCATCGATTGACGGCAAAGAGACAGAGTACTGGATTGAAAACCCTGAGCAGCATCCGTTTTTCCAGTGGCCTGCCAAGGGCTGGCGTGAAGGGACGTATGCTCCGCCTGAAGGCAAGCCGGTGGCGACGCAACTTCGCAGTGGTGGCGGAAAAGACCGTGTGGATCTGGTAACTTACCGCTTCACCAAAGTGCAAGTCACTTACACGTCCGGCAAGGTGACCAAGCGCGAACTGGTGGCGCTGAAGGCAAACCCGTTTTGGTTTTCGCACGATTTGTTCACCCCTGCGGGTGCCGATCGGGGTGGGCCCTTCACCATCGGTCGGGTGATCCACTCCTCGCGCAGCAATGGCTTCATTGGCTCGATCGGCGGGGTGGCGGTGTTTCAACGTGCGCTTTCGCGCAAAGATCTCGAGCGGCTGTCCCGCGTCGGCCGGGGCCCGGATGGAAAGTACTCCCTGCTGCCAGCATCGATGCCTGTGCCTTCGAAGTAATGAGCTCTTTGGAGCGCTGATTTAATGGTTGCGACGTATCGATCCTGGGACGGGTGCCCGGTAGGTAAAGCCAGCCATGAGGGACCACTGTGGGATCGAGTTGGCTATCGTTTTGGCAACCGACATATCGAATTGAACGTTCCCTTTCACTGGCCTGGCCCAGCCAAGCTGGGCAACGGACAGTGATTCCTTGCCCAGGGAGATGTTGGCCAGGCGGTACAACTCAGCATATCCCTTGAAGCCCGCCACGAGATTGTGACCAACAGAAACGGACGTGTCTCGTTCGACAAAGCGCTGGCGGTTTTCTGTGAGCGAGAAGTAGTTGAAATTCCCACTTAGCCCCCAGCCTCCGGGGACATCTTTAGACCAACAGAGTTTGAGTTTGGGGTCCAGTGTTCCACTGCTCATGCTGGAGGCCCCGATCGGCTCGCTGATGTGTGCAATCACGGCAAACTGAGGTAACAGCTTTCTCTCGAACCAGGCGACGTATTTCAGGCCAACTTCCAGATCGTTATGCCCCTGCGCCAGACTCTGTCCTTCGCTGTTGAAAAAACGATTCCTGGCGTAGCCATCGGTTGAGTAGCGAAACTCGAATCGTTTGGTCAGGCCAATTCGCATCAAGGGATAGGGGAAGGCAACGGATCGTAACTTGCCTTCCCGATTGGTTTCCCAACTGACGGCGAAGCCTGTCTCGAGTTGGTACCAGGCGGCGCGCACGGTTCCGGCGCTCTCCGTGAAATCGGGACGATCCGTCACCATCTCGTCGTCTTCAATGGGGGCTGTGGCCTTGGGCAGAATGGCTTTCGGCTCAGCGATTTGCCCCCAAAGAGTGGATGCAAAGGCGCACAGAAAAATGGCACGGCTAAGGGATACTCGCGAGAGCATGAGCTGGTCTCCAATCAGGATTTTCGATTTGAGATCCATATCGCTTGGGAGCGCAGCAGCAAGACAGAAATCGGCAGGTTATTAGCATGAATTAATATATGTGTAAATTTTTGAAATCTCCCGATAAGGATCGCTAGATAGATCCCATGGGAGACCGGAAATGCTGAAGCAGTTTGCGCTAAAGGTGAGAATCCTGATACTGAGTGGAACGGG
This sequence comes from Bryobacter sp., assembly GCA_044340255.1. GTDB lineage: Bacteria > Acidobacteriota > Terriglobia > Bryobacterales > Bryobacteraceae > Bryobacter. The sequence goes on from JBIITX010000013.1 coordinate 116,430, forward strand.
TGCGGCGCTCGCGCTGGTTCTTGGCTTGATGGCCTGGTGGGCTTTGGGAGAGAGCCAGACTGCAATGTCCAAAGCATTGGTCTATATGCAGGCGATTCGCAATCAGACGGATGCGGACATGATGCATGATGCGATTCGCAGCGATGTGCTGGAGTCTCAATTGCTGGCCGAAGGTGCCGATGGCAGAGAGGTATCGAAGTCGCTAACAGAGCATGTAGCGCGCATGGAGAATGCGATGCGGGAGAATCAGTCGCTGCCAGTGGGCGATCACGTGCGACGCTTGATTTCTGCCGCTGAAGAGGGGCTGAAGCACTACTCCCAGTCCTCGCGGCGGGTCCTGGAGGCACGTTCCGTCTCTCGAGCTGAAATCGAGGCCCGTAAACCTGAGTTTGAACAACGCTTCAAGGAACTGGAAGATGTGATGGAGGCTCTCAGCAACTCGCTCGAACAGAGTGCCGTGAGCAGTCGGGCTGAAGCAGATGCCTTTTTCTCCAAAATGAAGTGGGTGGTTGGGAGCCTCACCGTACTGGTCGTGGGAGTGCTGGCGATCATTGCCGTTTGGCTGAGCAGTTTCATCAGTTCCTTACTCTCCCGCTTGACGGGTCGGCTTGCTTCGAGTCTGGAAACGGTGAGTCAGGTTTCGCAGACACTGGCCCAATCCAGTTCTTCTCAGGCAGCCAATCAGCAGGAACAGGCGGCCGCAATCGCAGAGACTTCGGCGACGAGTGATTCTGTGATTCGAGGAGTGGTTGAATCTTCGCAAAAGAATCGGCAGGTGAGCCATGAGATGCGCAACCTGAATACTCATATGGTGGAATCGACCCGGGTGGTGCAGGAACTGGAAGTCCGAATGTCTGAAATCGAAACGGCCAACCGGAATGTTGCCGAGATTATGAAGGTCCTCGATTCCATTGCTTTTCAGACGAACATTCTCGCCCTCAATGCCTCGATTGAAGCCGCACGTGCCGGGCAAGCCGGAGCAGGCTTTGCCGTTGTTGCGGATGAGGTTCGCGCCCTTGCGCAAAGGGCAGCAGATGCTTCTCACCAGATCTCTGGCCACGTGACGGAGTCGTTGGACAAAGCCAGCCAGGGGAGTGGCCAGCTTAGCCTGGTGCTGGACGCTTTCACTAAAGGTTTGGAAGCTACCGAAAGAGTGAATCAGAACACAAAGAGTCTGGAGTCTGAATCCAATCGCCAATCAGAGAGTTTGAAAGAAGTAGCCACCACGCTGCGCACTATGGCAGGGTACACGGCAGAGGCCGCAAATCGGGCTGCTTCCGGTTCGCAGTTGTCTGCCGATCTCAGCCAGGAAGTGGAGCAACTCGATGAGGTCTTTCGTGAGGTGATCGAATTGGTGGGGCAGCGCGGATAGAACTCATCTTGCCGGGGAATCTCTAAATCCTCTGAGCAGCCGGTCTACTAGACCGGTTGCGGAACCCTGTTACTATCACCAGAAGAGCTAACCATGCCTTCGATCCGCTTTACCCTCAACAATAAACCGCAGTCTGTCGACCTGCCATCTTCGATGCCCCTACTCTGGGTGCTGCGCGACCACTTTGAAATGACTGGAACCAAGTTCGGTTGCGGTATGTCGCTATGTGGTGCCTGTACCGTCCATGTGAATGGGCAGCCGGTGCGCTCTTGCGTCACCCCGGTCTCCTCACTGGCAGGCAAAGCTGTCACTACGATCGAAGGGCTCCAGAACCATCCGGTGCAACAAGCCTGGATCGAAGAAGATGTACCGCAATGTGGCTACTGCCAGTCCGGCCAGGTGATGACTGCCGCTGCACTGCTGGCCAAGACGGCCCGGCCCACAGATGCGGACATCAACGAAGCGATGCGCGGCAATATCTGCCGTTGCGGCGCTTACTGCGAAATCCGTAAGGCGATCCACCGTGCGGCCGACATCCAGGCGAAAGGAGCCGCCAAGTGAAGCGCCGCAATTTCCTCGCTGCCGCCGCTGCCGGCCTGAGCGTCCCGTTCCGCATGGCTGCAGCCCCTGGTACCGCCGTCAAGCTCAACGGCTTTGTCCACATCGCTCCCGATGACCAGGTGACTGTCTTCATCCACAAAGCAGAGATGGGCCAAGGCACAGTGACCTCGATTGCGATGCTCCTGGCCGAAGAGCTCGATTGTGACTGGTCGAAAATCAAAACCGAATTCCCTGGCCTCAGCAAAGAGTACGGCCCCTTTCAGGGTGTCTTCGGCAGCCAGAGCATGCGTACGTCCTGGGAACCGGTGCGTCGCGCTGGTGCTACTGCCCGCAGCATGCTGGTGCAGGCCGCCGCACAACAATGGGGTGTTGCCACCGACACCTGCACCACCAGCAACAGCAAGGTGAGCAGCGGCAATCAAACATTGAGCTATGGCGCGCTGGCCCTGGCCGCCTCCAAGCTCCCTGTACCCACGAGCGTTGCCCTCAAATCTCCGCAACAGTTCCGCTTGATCGGCAAGAGCACCAAGCGTCTCGACACTCCCTCCAAAACAAACGGCACTGCCAAATTTGGGATCGACATCTACCGCCCCGGGATGCTGCACGCCGCTGTCTTGCGCTGTCCTGTGTTTGGAGGCAAGCTGAAGTCGTTTGATGCCACAAAGGCCAAAGCTTATCCCGGCGTCAAAGATGTGGTCACGATCTCAAATGGCATCGCCGTGCTCGCGGATTCCACCTGGGCCGCCATGCAAGGCAAGCGCTTGCTTGCGGTGGAATGGAATGAAGGCCCAACCGCCGCACATTCCACCGCATCGATGGAACAAGACTATGCCGCCAAAGTGGCACAACCCGGCGCGGTGGCCCGCAATATCGGCGATGTTGCTCTCACTCCCCTGACGCTTGAAGCCACCTACGCTGCGCCCTTCCTGGCGCACGCTCCGATGGAACCGCTCAACGCTGTGGCCGACGTCCGTAAGGATTCCTGCGAAGTCTGGGCTTCCACCCAAGGCCAGAGTGCCGCCGAGCAAGCCGCCATGCGCCTGACGGGCCTCAAGGCAGAACAAGTGACGATCCATACGGAGTTCATGGGCGGTGGCTTCGGGCGCCGCTCCAACTCGGACTACATTGCAGAAGCGGTTGAACTATCGAAGGCTGCTGCGGCCCCGGTTAAGGTCACCTGGTCTCGTGAAGACGATATGCAGCATGACTTCTACCGTCCGGCCGCCATGGTGCATTTCGCCGGCGCACTCGATGCCGAGGGCTGGCCTGCCGCCTTACGGGCTCGCATTGCCTCGGCACCCTTTGGCGGGCTTCGCGACGGCGTCTCACGCACCGGCGTCGAAGGCGTCCACGACACCCCTTACGCCATCCCGAACTATCGTGTGGAATACCATCCGATGGACCACGGCATCCCGGTCAGCTACTGGCGCAGCGTCGGTTACTCGCAAAACACGTTCTTCCTCGAATGTATGATCGACGAGCTTGCGGCCGCTGGTAAGAAAGATCCCCTGGAGGTTCGGCGGCGTCTCCTCGCCAAGTCCCCTCGGCTGCTTGCCGTGCTGGAACTGGCAGCGGCCAAATCGTCCTGGTCAACCCCACTCGGGCCCGGTCGCGGACGTGGCATTGCCGTCTCCAACAACATTGGCAGCTTCACGGCGCAAGTGGCAGAAGTCACTTTGAGCCAGGGCAAACTCCGCGTAGATCGTGTCGTATGTGCCGTCGATTGCGGCGTTGTGGTCAATCCCCGTGGTGTCGAGCAACAGATGCTGAGCGGCATCGTTTACGGTCTCACGGCGGCGCTGAAAAACCCAATCACGATCGACCGCGGTCGCGTCAAACAGCGCAACTTCAACGACTACGAGATGCTGCGCATTGATGAGATGCCAACGGTTGAGGTGCATACGATCGAGAGCAAAGCACCGCCCACAGGCATTGGGGAAGCGAGCACGCCAACCATAGCCCCGGCGATTGCGAATGCAATCTTCGCTGCAAACGGCAAACGGCATCGGTCCCTTCCGTTTCGCTTCGCCTAGCTGAGGCACAGCGCCCCTTTTGCTCGGCGCATCACAGTGATAAGATTCCGTCCAACGGAGACTTGTCCCATGACCCCATGTTCGCGACGTAAATTCCTGCAGGGCGGCTTGGCCGCCTCAGCCCTCGCCCGTCCGCTCTTTGCCGTCGGTGGCAAAGCAACCGATTGGGTTACTCTCGGCAAATCGAATGTGAAAGTCACGCGCCTTGCTTTCGGCACCGGCACGATGAGCGGTCGTACCCAGCGCGAACTCGGTCAGGATCAGTTCACCCGCCTCGTGCGCCACGCCTACGATAGCGGCATCCGCTTCTTTGAAACGGCAGAATCCTACGGGGAGATGCACAAGATGCTGGGCATCGCCTTGAAGGGCATTCCACGCGACAGCTACCGCCTGATGTCGAAGGTGACCACACGCGAAGGCGTGAACCCGCAAGAGAAGATCGACGAGCTCCGCAAGCTGGCGCAAAGCGATTACTTTGACGTGCTACTGCTGCACTACCAGCACGTCGCCACCTGGCCTACCGATACCCAGCGCTGGCAGGACGGAATCCTCGAAGCCAAGCACAAGAAGGCCGTGGTGGGGCACGGGGCCTCCGTGCATGGGCTGCCCGCCCTGCGGCAGTTTCCGGGTAACAAGTGGCTCGAAGTCGCCATGATCCGCATGAACCACAACGGCACAAAGATGGACGCCGAGGAATACAACACACGCGGCCTGGGCAACGTCAATGAAGTGGTCAGCCATGTCGACAAGGTACGCACCGAAGGCATGGGTGTCATCAGCATGAAGCTGATCGGCGAAGGTGCCTTCACCAACCGGGATGACCGCAAGGCCGCCATGCGCTACGCCTTCCGCCATGCTGGTGTGGATAGCGTGACGGTGGGCTTCAAGAACAACACCGAGATTGACGAAGCGATTGAGAACCTCAACCTGGCCTTGGCCTAGAAGAGAATCTTCATCACCAGCACCACCTGGCGTGTTTGATTGTTCTGCGCCGGGTTCAATTGGCCGAAGCGTGGATCTGTGACATTGTTGGTTAATTGCTGGGCGAAGTGCGCATAGTTCAAGGCGTTCTGGAAGTCCGCACGGACTTGCCAACGTACCTTTTCAAAGAAGCGGAATTCCTTGTAGGCCGACATTTCCCAACTTTGCAGATGCGGGCTGCGAACGTCCGGGAAGCGTGTCGGGAAATCACGCAAAGTGAACGGCGCCTGCGCCTGGACGGGGAAAATCGATACATCGTAGTATTTGTCAAAGAAGGGGTTGAACTCGCTGCGGCCTTTCGATTTGGCGAGATCGAGCCGCTGCTGGTCGCTCAACTTGGCGCTGCGGTTGGTGGTGGGTGCGGCATTCGGGAAATCGAAGGGTCCTCCGCTCCGAGCCATAAACTGCACATTCAAATTCCAACCACCGAGCAATACCTGGCCGGGTCCCCGTAGGTTGCCAAAGAACTTTTTCCCTTTACCAAAGGGCAATTCATAGGTGACGATTCCGGAGAACGTGTGCGGAATATCGAATTGCTGCAAGCGCTGCTCCATCGGAGTATTCAAGAGATTGCCCAGATCGGTGTCTTGCGCGTTCAATTGGGCGATGCGTTCGAGGGTCTTCGACCAGGTGTAAGAGACCTGTGCCGTAAAGCCGTTGGCATAGCGCCGCGTGGCGCGGGTTTGCAGCGAATGGTAGCTTTGGCCTCCAACCGGAAGATTGGAGATACTGACCTGGCTGAAGTGCGGGTAGGCATTGAGCAAGACGGAGCGTGGCACTCTATCACCATTGATGGCGCTGCCTGGCAGTAAGCCTTGTAAGGGATTGGCGACGGGAGCATTGAAGAATACCGCGCGCTCCCCCACAGGCAGGCGCGTGAGTTCGTTGCGAGGAATGAAGTTCAAGTTGGTGTTGACCGGAAGCTTACTGGTGATGTTGCCCGAATAGCTCACGTCAATGAGCCACGAATTGTGGATCGTATGCTGGAAGCCTGCCGAGAACTGCTGTGAATACGGCAAGGGTCTCTCCAGAAATTGCGCTCCGATACCCAGCCCCAGGTTGGTGCTCAGCCCCTGGCTGGCACCGATCGGGCTCAATAAACCCGTGGGGAAGAAGTTGGCTGGGAAGGGGTTGTTGATGAAGCTGGCTGGGGTAAGGTTGTTATCCGTGCTGGTCACTACGGTAGTGGGCTGGCTGAAGCCGGTAGCGGCTCCATTGGCATTCTGGCCCAGATAGCTCAGACCATAACCGGCCCGGAAAACCCACTTGGGCAAGAACTGCCAGGCTACACCGACGCGCGGCTGAAAATTGTTGCGATCCCGGATGAAGGCTTCGCGGGCTTCGCCATTTTCTCCGGCGAACAGAATGCCACCCCTTAGATTGAGCCCCTGCACTCTCGATTGCAAGGGACTGGCCTGGTCAAAGGCAAAGCCGCGCACCTGCCGGTTATAGCGTTCGACGATCGGGGCTTCATAATCCCAACGGATGCCCAGGTTCAAGGTCAGTGTTTTGGTGATCTTCCAGTCGTTCTGAAAGAAGAAGGCGAAGTAGTCATTGGTATAGGCAGGCCAAACGTTCTTCTCGACGGAACCAGAGGTAATGGCACCGGTCAGAAAGGTGGCGATCTCGTTGCCGCTCAAAGCGTCAGGCCGCTGCGGGTCGCGCTGGGTCCAGTTACGGCCGAAATTGAAGTTACCGCTCGCCAGGCCCGGGTTGTGGTTGTTCGAATTGTAGCGACGCATCTCGGCACCCAGCTTCCAACTCTGACGCCCGCGAATCCAGGTCAGGTTCGGCTGTATGGAATACGTGTCCTGCGTTTCGTAATTGGCGGTTCGCGTCGAGCCGAGGGAAGAATAGTTATTTCCTGTAAAGTTGAATCGCGGAAACTGCTGTAGATCAAACTGGCTGACCAGGGATTGCGGCAGGCCAAGTTCTGTGGGGTTGAAGCCGCGGCCGAAAACGTTACCCGAGAAGCCTTCATAGCGGGCCAGTCCGCCACGAAGATTGAACACCATCGAAGGGCTGAGGGTATAGGTCCAGTCAGCACCCCAGTTTCTCGAGATGCGCGTGGACGGTGCTTCGGTGGAGGGCTCTGCGGCATTAGTGCCCCATTGCACCCGGGCGAAGTTGAACCAGGGAGTTTGCCCATAGCGCCAGTTGATGCGGCTCTTGGCGCTGAGGACGTAATCCATCTTGCCCAGCCACTGGTCATATTCGTTTCTCGAACTGTTGATGAAGAGGTAATTGTTTTGCCCGTCTGGGCTTTCGCTGACTCGATTGGGAAGAGGGAAGAAAGCTAAGGTTCTCGTGGCCGTAGGGTTGAGCCGCTGGCGGGGAATCACGTTGCCCGGGAATGCCTGGCGCGCCGCGCCGCCTGCACCAGTGAGAGGATCAAAGATGCTGATCTGTTGATTTGTGTTATTGACCAGCTTCGAGAAATCGCCATTGCGTTGGTCTGCCGTGGGGACGGTCCAGAGCTGAGTCTGCGGGTTTCTTTCCCTCAAGCCTTCGAGTGAGATCATCCAGAACAATTTGTTGCGGCCATCGAAGAGTTTGGGCATGATGACCGGGCCATCCACCCGGAAGCCATAGGTATTGTTGCGATAGGGTGGCCTGGCAATGCCCACCGCATTGCGGGAGTAGCCGTTGGCATTCAGCTTGTCGTTCTTGAAAAACTCGAAGAGTTCCCCATGAAGCTTATTGGTGCCAGAGCGCAAGTTGATCGAAGTCGTCCCACCGCCCACGCGCCCGTATTGAGCATCGTAGGTGTTGGTGATAATGTTAACCTCTTCGATGGCCTGAAGGCCGGGGGCAAAGGAGGCGCTGCGGCTGCCACGGGTGGATGTAATACCGTCGAGCAGGATTTCGTTTTCTCCGCTGCGGCCGCCATTGATCGAGACACCGTTGATGTTACCGAAGGCATAGAGCTCAAAGTTGCCCCAGTAGTTACTCGTCTTGGTGACGCCAGGTAAGGTGTACTGAAATTGAAAGAGATTACGGCCAGCAGTCGGAATGTCAGAAATCAGCTTCTGTTCGATCGTTCCGGAGCGAAGGGCAGTCTCTGTTTGCAGGAGTGGCACATCGGCCGTCACCGTAACACTCTCATTGAGAGAGCCCACCTGCATCTGCACATTCACGTTCAGGCGGTCTACCGCGCTGAGCCGGAGCGAGTTCTGCATGGAGGGCTTGAAGCCGTCCTTCTCAAAGCGCAACGAATACGTGCCTGGCGGCAGGAATGGTGTGACATAGCGACCCGCTTCATTGGTCAAGCTGGTGTACTCCACGTTTTGCTCCAGGTTGCGGGCTGTGACCCGAACCCCTGGGGCGGCCGCACCGCTGGAATCGGTGACGTCACCAGAGATCACTGCCCGAAAGTCTTGGGCGGCAATGCAAGTTACTAGAGTTAGAACTGCCAGGAAGATTCGCATCTGGGAACTATAACAGCGCTTTGTGAAATTTCAATGGCAAACTGATGCAAATTGGGGCTCGTGGACAGGCCGGAGCCTGCTTGTTAGAATTTATTCATCAAAGTGGATCCCAAGCTGCTGATTCTTTGTCTCCTTTCCTCCGGCCTGATGGCACAGACCGTGAATCCGGTTTTTGCCCTGACCCGCAAGAATTGCGTCGGGTGCCACACTGGGGCCAAGGCGGAAGGAGAAGTGGACCTGGCGTCCATGAAGGACGTCAAAGACTTCGATGAGCATCGCAGCTTGTGGGAGCGCGTGGCGACCAAGATTCGCCGTGGGGAGATGCCCCCGGCACCGATCCCGCCGCCACCTGCGAAAGATCGCAATGCGGCACTGGCTTATCTCGAAGCTGAATTCGCCCGTCAGGACCGGGCTGCCAAACCTGATCCCGGGCGCGTGACGGCCCGTCGCCTGAACAAGGCCGAGTATACGAATACGCTGCGCGATCTACTGGGCGTGGATATTCAACCGGCGGAGAATTTTCCCAATGATGAGGCCGCTTACGGTTTTGACAATATCGCCGATGCGCTGACCCTTTCTCCCGTCCTGGTTGAGAAATACCTTCATGCAGCGGAGCGTGCGGTTCGGGCCGCAATCTATGGGCCAGAGAAGCTAAAGCCTGCTGCCACGCACTACCCTTCGCCCGTGCGCATTCCCGTATTGCCCAAAGACCTGATGCATTACGACACAACCGGCTTGAGCACGCACCACGCCACCCACGTCCTGCATCGCTTCCCGGTGGACGGCGAGTATAGTTTCCGCTTCGTTCTAAACGGGCATCGGCCGCAAGGCTCAGACCCCGTGACGCCCGCTCTCTTTATCGATGGCAAGCTGGTGAAGAGTTGGACCGAAGATGGAGAAGACCTCGAAGGACGCATCGTCGAAACCCGCACCCAGGTGAAGGCGGGCGAGCATCTGGTGTCGGCGAGTTACCTGAATCTCTACGAAGGGTTGCCGCCGAAGTATGGTGGCCCCAAGCCATCGAATCCGCAAGCGCTTCCCACCCTTTCTTCTCCCAAGGGCCAGCTCACTGAAAAAGATATCGAGTTGTTGCGCAAGTATGGCACCAAGCTCAAGACCGACCGTGCCGAGGTACGCGTCGATCATCGCTTCGAATCGATCGACATCGGTGGGCCCTTTACGCAAACCATGGGCCCGAGCGCTGCCAGCACCAGGCTGGTTTTTGTCTGCAACACAGAGACGGACGCCTGCGCCACGCAGATTGTGAAGCGCTTTGCCGCACGTGCCTTCCGTCGGCCAGTAACCGCAGCAGAGTCGGCTGATTTCGTGGCGCTCTATCAGCTGGCCCGCAAGCAGGGCGACAACTTCAAGGAAGGCGTCGCGACAGCACTCGAAGGCATCCTCGTTTCTCCCCATTTTCTGTTTCGCCTCGAGAAGGGCGGCAAGGCGGTTGCAGGCAAGGGCTACGCACCTGTCACGGACTTCGAGCTGGCCACGCGACTCAGCTACTTCCTGTGGAGCTCGATGCCCGATGCCGAACTGATGCGTCTGGCAGGGCAGGGAACACTCCGCCAGCCTGCTGTACTCAAGATGCAGGTAGCGCGCATGCTGCGCAGCGAGAAATCACGGGCGCTCGTTGAGAACTTCGCCGGTCAGTGGTTGCAGTACAAGAACGTGGATGTGATGAAGCCCGATGTCGAGAAATTCCCCGACTTCGACGAGAGCCTGCGTTACGCCATGAAGCAGGAGACCACGCTCTTCCTCGAAAGCCTGATCCGCCAGAACGGCAGTGTGCTCGAAGTGCTGGACGCCAAACACACCTTCCTGAACGAGCGCCTTGCTCGCTTTTATGGCGTGAACGGAATCACCGGACATGAGTTCCAGCGGGTCGACATGACGGGCACCCAGCGTGGTGGTGGTGTACTGGCACAGGCCAGTGTGCTGACGACGACCTCCTACTCCACGCGAACCTCCCCGGTGCTGCGCGGCAAGTGGATTTTAGAGAACCTGGTGCATGCGCCACCGCCTCCGCCACCTCCGGCCGTACCCTCGCTCGAAGAAGCCAAAGGCGATGGCACTGTGAGCCTGCGCATGCAAATGGAGGCGCACCGCAAGAACCCGGTTTGCGCCAGTTGCCACTCCCGCATGGACCCATTGGGCTTTGGCCTTGAAAATTTTGATGCCATTGGCAAGTGGCGCGACATGGACGGTAAGGCCCCAGTGGATGCCTCGGGTGAGATGCCGGGTAACCACAAGTTTGCTGGCCCGCTGGAGCTCAAGAAACTGCTAGTCCAGGACAAGCATGCCTACGTCAAAGGTCTGACCGAGAAGTTGCTGATCTATGCCTTGGGCCGCGGTCTGGAGCGCCATGACACTCCGGTTGTGAATGCGATCGCCGCGACCGCACCTGCGGGACAATACAAGTTTCGCGCCTTGATCGAAGAGATTGTGATGAGCCTGCCGTTTCAAAATCGGCGGGTGGGAGATTCGATATGAACTTTGTGACGCAAAAGAGTATCTCGCGGCGTACGCTGCTGCGTGGGGCTGGAGCGGTGATCGGCTTACCCTTTCTGGATGCCATGCAACCGGCGCTCGCAGCCCGCACCGCAGGCAAGGCCCGCCGCGTCGCTGTTGTTTATGTTCCCAATGGCATCATCATGAAGGACTGGACTCCCGCCGGGCCTGGCCTCGAATTCACCCGCATTCTTAAGCCACTCGAAGCGTTCCGCCAAGACATCACGCTGGTTTCGGGCCTGTCCAATCTGGCAAGCGAGAAGGCCAAGGGTGGTGCCCATGCCAAGGCCAGCGGCAGCTTTCTGTCTGGTGCGATCCCGAAGTACACCGCCGGGGCTGATGTCCATGCCGGCACAACCTTTGACCAGTTGGCAGCCCAGGCTTTTGCCAGCCAAACCAGAGTTCCTTCGCTGCAATTGGGATGTGAAGATTCCCGCATGATTGGCAACTGCGACACTGGCTCCAGCTGCGCCTACACCAACACGCTTTCCTGGAAAAATCCCGATACGCCGATGGCCGTCGAAGTGAACCCGCGCTCGGTGTTTGAGCGGCTGTTTGGCACCATGGACCCGAGCCTCGACGCCGAAACCCGCGCCCGCCGGGCACGCTACAAGAACAGCATTCTCGATCTGACGCGCGAAAGTACCCAAGCCCTGGGCAAGGGGCTGGGCCGCATGGACCAGCGCAAGCTGGATGAGTATCTGACTTCCATTCGAGAAGTAGAGCTCGGCATTGCCAAAGCCGAAAGTGATCCCATCGAGGTTCCTGTCGGCGAGAAGCCAAGCGGCATCCCGTTCTCCTACAGCGAGTACGTCAAGCTGATGTTCGATTTGCAGGTGATCGCCTTCCAATCCGATTTGACCAGGGTCTCAACCATGATGCTGGGCCGGGAAGGAAGTGTCCGCACTTACCCCGAGATTGGCGTACCCGATCCCCATCATCCGCTGACCCACCACCGCGGCCACCCCGACTTCATTGAAAAAGTGGCGAAGATCAATTGCCACCACGCAGAGTTGTTCAGCTACTTTGTGGGCAAGCTGAAGGCAACGGCCGACGGCGATGGTAATTTACTCGATCATTCGCTGGTGCTTTATGGCGGGGCGCTCAGTGAAGGCAATGGGCACTCGGTACACAACCTGCCACTCCTGCTGGCTGGCCATGCCGGCGGCGTCAAAGGCGGGCGGCGCGTGACGGTAGAAGAGAAGACCCCGGCGACGAATTTGTTCTTGAGGATGCTCGAACAGGTGGGCGTGGAGAAAGAAAGCTTCGGAGACAGCACAGGGCGCGTTGACCTGAACGGCTAGCGCGCCCCGCACTGCCGTCACTTACTGGGCGGGCAGAATCTGGTAGGTGGTGGTGCCGTCGACGCGTACCTTCTCATAGACCTTGACCCACGCATCGTGCGCCGGGCTCTTGGCATAGGCTTCCCAGGCGGCAGCATCCTTGAATTCCATGCAGCCGGCGTGTTCCCGGCGGACCCGGGTCGCAGTAGCACCCTCTACTTTGTTGTTCGTTGCGGTGAACTTCTTGCCGCTCTCGGCATCGACTCGGATCTGATTGAGTGGGCTGCGTAGCTTGCCGTACCAAACGCGCTTAATGCCTTTGAAATCCTTGGCCAGCTTGTCGGTGGCGGCGTAGTAGGCCTTGAAGTCGGCATCGGTGGCTTCTGCTTTGGGTGTGAAGGCAAAGCAGTGCATGATCCCTTTCTCGGCAGCAAAGCTGGGCAGGGCTAAGGCGGCCAGAAGGGCCAGATGATGAAGTTTCATACTAATCAGGATATAGAATCACTACTGCGGATGACACGACGCTTTTCGATTGAACGGTTCCGGGATGGTGGCCTCATGGCCGCGCAGGACGAGTTGAGCGTCGAAGAACCACTGCAAGTGGTCTTGAATGGAAAACCCTTTGCCACGCTCATGCGAAGTCCGGGTGAGGATGTGGCGCTGGTGGAGGGCTTTCTGTTTGCCGAAGGGCTGGTCTCCCGGCCTGAGGATATTGTTTCGATTGCGGTCTCGGCCCACCCCACCTCGCAGGAGGTGCATGTCACACTGGCTGGCAATTGCATTCCGGCCGAGGCGATGGCCCGCAGCGTCTATCTGAGTTCCAGTTGCGGCGTTTGTGGCCGGGCAACGATTGACGAGTTGCTCGAGCGAGTGGAGCCCATTGTTGCCATGACAGTGCAGCCGGAGTTCCTGATCGGCTTGCTCGATCGCTTTGCTGCCGCCCAGCGCGAGTTTGGTCGCACGGGTGGGGTCCATGCGGCAGCGTTATTCGATGGGGCAGGGAACTTGCTCGAAATGTGTGAAGACGTGGGCCGCCACAATGCACTCGATAAGCTGGTGGGCCGGGCCTTCCGGTGCGGCCAGTTGCCGCTGACGGAGCGTGTCCTGGTCATGTCTTCGCGAGCCAGTTTTGACATCGTTCAAAAGGCGGCCATGGCGGGGATTGCGGTGGTGGCAACCATGGGGGCTGCCTCTTCTCTGGCGGCCGAAGTGGCTGCAGCGACGGGAATTTCGCTCTACGCGTTTTTACGCCCACAATCCGTGGTTCGCATCCTTCCCGTGCGGTAAGATCTTGCTCATGCGTGCTGCTTTGCCCTTTGGCGTTTTGCTGCTTTCTTCCCTGTTTGTGATCGGGGCCGGCTTGCCCGAGTACAAACCGCTCTTCAATGGAAAAAACCTGAAGGGCTGGGTGAATGTGAACACCGATGCCAACACCTGGTCGGTCAAGAATGGGATGCTGGTCTGCTCTGGCCAGCCGATTGGCGTGATGCGCAGCGAGAAAGAGTACGAGAACTTTCTGCTTCACATTGAATGGATGCATTTGGAACCAGGCGGCAACTCCGGCGTCTTCGTCTGGTCGAGCGCCGAGCCCAATCCGAAGTCGCGCCTTCCCGATGGGGTCGAGGTGCAGATGCTCGAACTCGATTGGCCGAAACTGCACATGAAAGATGGCGTCATGCCGCCGGTGGCCTACGTCCATGGAGAGCTCTTTGGCGTGGGGGGCGTGAAGACCATTCCAGATACTCCGCGCGGCGAGCGCAGCAAGTCGATTGAGAACCTCTGCAAGCCCCGTGGGGAGTGGAATACCTATGATGTGGTGGCGGTGGACGGAACCATTAAGTTAAGTGTCAACGGAAAGTTTGTGAACGGCATCAGCAAGAGCACGAAGAAGAAGGGCTATCTTTGCATGGAATCAGAGGGTGCCAAGATTCACTTCCGCAACATCAAGATCATGGAATTGCCGCCCAGCGGGACGCCCACGGCACCATAGTTTGTGACTTGCAAAAGATGCCGTAAGCCGATGGAAGAGCTCAAGGGGCATGTCTTCCACAAGCAGCGCAAATGGCGCTGTCCAAAATGCGGCAAGGCGAAAATGCAACAACCGAAGCTTCTAAAGACTAGGCGGCCGACTCGATCCACTGATTGAGCGTATAGCCAAGTACCTTTACATCCACCGGTTTGGTGAGGTAATCGTCCATGCCGGAATCAAAGCAACGTTGGCGGTCTTCCTCAAGGGTGTTCGCGGTGAGGGCAATGATCGGCATGCGGCGGTCACGCTGCTGGCTGATCTCCTGCTGGCGAATGCGCTCCGTCGCGGAGTAGCCATCAAGGACGGGCATCTGGCAGTCCATGATGATGGCAACGTATTGGCCTTGTTCCCATTTGGAGACGCCTTCTTCTCCGTTATTGGCCAGCTCTACGGCGAAGCCAAGTCGCTTGAGCATGGCTGCGCTCACCCGCTGATTGACCAGATTATCTTCGACCACCAGCACGGTACGCGGGGCATCGTTCGTTTCAATGTTCGTCGTATCGCAAGTTATAGGCATGGAGAGTTACCGATATAAACATTTCGACTGCAGGAAGAAATCCTTTAGAGAATTATTGAGATAAGGGTACGGTTTCCCGAATGCCCCAAAACGACTTCAACTTGCCGGTGATGGAGGTGTCATGAACGGGTACCTTCCCAATCAGCTCAGCGGCAAAGTCGCTATAGGCGACTCCCAGTTTGCTCCGCGCGGTAACGGGCCGCCCAGACAGAATGGCTGATCTCACTCCCATATAGTCGTTCGGGAAAATTCTTGAAACATCATGCTCAACAAGCTTGCCAATTTCCTCGGTGCTTGGGTCTGTCTTGTGCCAGCGATTGATCAGCAATCCAATGCGTGTCTTGGGGATGGTGAGCCGCGAGAGCTCCGTACAACGATGCCGTGCCAGATGTAAGGACGGGATTTCCGGTGTGGCCACCACGAAGACTTCGCGAGCCCGGCGCACCAGCTCGAGCGTTGCCGGATTCACCAGTTCAGGCATATCCACCAGCACGGCGTCATACATGCCGCGCAGCATCGATAGCAGCTGGAAGTAATCAGACCACTCCGGCGGAGCTGCATCGAGCGAGCGCGAAGACAGCAGATAATCCACTCCCTGTGCACTGTGTATAAAGTCGTGGAAGCGGCGCTTGTCCATGCGGTTCAGATTGTTCAATACCAGCTGGATCGAGCCCTTAGGTTCCACACCGAGCATGATGCCCAATACTCCGCTGCGCAGATCGGTATCAAGTACCAGCACCCGTTTGCCTTCATCGCGAGCCAGTGCTGCTGCAGTGTTGAGGACTACGGTCGAACATCCGCTTCCGGCCTTGGAAGGAAGAAAACAATACAACGATTTTTCAATGCCGCCCTGCTGGGCACGTAGTGCTTCCTGCACCGCCAGACGCATCTCATCGACGTCGCAATGCTCTTTCAGAACCGCGTCAAAGCCAGCCTTCGAAGCAGCGAGCGCGGTTTCGATGGTAGGACCAAAGCCAACGATGGCGGTCTGCGAGCGCGCCTCAAGAATCTGCATGGCGCAGGTCAATGCCTCTTGCTCCCCAAGGTCAATCAGCACCACGTCGGGCTCGAGGCTGCCGACGAGTCGCGTAATCTCATGATCCGACGGCGTGTGGTTGAGATCACGCACAATCTCAAGACAGTCAATTGCACTCACCAGATAGCGAAGCAGATGCGCTCTGGTTGAACCGGAATGGATGACGATCGTGCTAAACATACACCTTCCATTCAGGCTTATCGGATCAATTTGCGACATTTCGAGTTCCTTTCGCTTTTTGTTGCTGGTGCGTACTATGCCACTTCTACCTCTGGCACTATCGACGGACTAGGGCATTTACTGTAGCCCTCTGCCTGCCATTGACGATTTCGCAGCGGCCATCGGTCATTGATTTCAGGCGAAAATGTTAGCCTGAAAAGATGCACTTTGCTCCCCTCTTCTTGGCCCTTCTCTTCGCTCAGGCTCCTGCCAAGAAGGCACCTGTGGCTGCCCCCAAAACGGCAGCCTCCCCCAAGACTGCCCCCGCCAAGGGGCCAGCCACTCCGGCAAAACCGGCAGCACGCACTCCCCTGGCGGCCAAACCCGCCGCGGCAACCAAGCCTGCTGCCATTGTCCTCACCACGGACGAACAAAAGACGGTCTACGCTCTGGGCCTTTCGATCCAGCGCTCCATCGCTTCCTTTGATCTTTCCGCCGAAGATATCCAGATCGTGCAACAGGCGATTGCCGATGCTGCCGCCAAAAAGCCGGCCGTCGAGCTGAGCGAGTGGGGCCCCAAGCTGCAAGGCCTGCAGCAAGCCCGAGCCGGTCGAGTCGCCGAGAAAGAAAAGGCTGCTTCCGCCGCCTATCTGGCCAAAGCGGCTACCGAACTCGGTTAACTCAAGACCGACTCTGGTTTGATCTACCGTGAAGTCTCGGCCGGGAGCGGTGCCTCACCGCAAGCCACCGACACCGTCAAGGTGCACTACCGCGGTACTCTCATCGATGGCACGGAGTTTGATAGTTCCTACAAGCGCAATGAGCCCGCACAGTTTCCTCTCAATCAGGTCATCCCCTGTTGGACCGAAGGCGTGCAAAAAATGAAGGTCGGCGGTAAGGCCCGCCTCGTCTGCCCCTCCTCCATTGCTTACGGCGACCAGGGCCGTCCTTCCATCCCGGGCGGCGCGGCACTCTTGTTCGACATCGAACTGCTCGAAATCATCGGCGCAAAATAACTCGAAAAATTGTTCAAGGCGGTCGATTCTTTACCGATAACCCTTCTGAGAAGAACCATCTCTTGTCGACCGTCAAGACCCAACGCGATTACGAATACGACTACCTGGGGCTCGCCTACCAGATCGAAGATCTGCTCCAAAAGAAAATCGCTGCCTATGCGATCGAGTCTGAAATCCAGGCCACCCATCAAATCCTGCTCGGGCTCGCCCAACAGATCCTCAACACCGAGGATCCCCGTGAGCTGGAGTACGAGTACCTGGCCGCCACCTACAAAATGCAAGAACTCCTGCAGCAGAAGACCAAAGCATTCTCGATGCGAGTCGAGTTTCAACAACTGCAGGGGCAATTGGCCGAAGTGGGCGGCAAGCTCGGTTGGGACCGTGATGCCTCCCCGGCAGACTCACTGAAGTCGATCTCCGAACTCGCTTCAAAATAGAGAATCCCGATGGACGCTGATGCCGCCCGGCGCCAGCAACTGGTGCATGAGTTCCGCTACCTCAATGAGTGCTGGCATTCCCTTGAGGCAGCCCGCGCCCACGATACCGCCTTGCTCGTACAGATGCACGAGCTTCTGTTGCGCGCCCAATCCGCAGACATGGCCTCGATCCACAGTGAGGCTCCTGTCCTCCTCGAGAAACTCCTCGAAGACACCAACTCCATCCTGCACTTGCAGGATCGCCTTCATGCCCCTCACGACCAGTTTCGCCAAATCAAAGGCAAGCTCGCTGATTTGGGCCAACAGCTTGGCTTTTGGTGATAACCCCCAGGGGCAATATTTCTCTAAGACTTTTCCTGAGCTCGACGATATGAACATTGCGGAAAACATTCCATAGGCCTGCTTGCATGAACCGCTCCTACGAAATCCCACAAGAAACCAGCTCACAACAGCGGCGCGAAAACCTGCTCGACTACGCGCGCAAAGCCGAGTCCCGCCGTCTTCATGTTAAAGAAGTATTGACCCAATTTCGACTCGACGCAAAGCCTACCATCGATCCCCCCTCTGACCTGCAGTCCCGCCTGGCCGAACTCGAAGCCGCCTTCAGCCAGCTATCTGCTACTCCTCGCACCAACCCAGTAGACTCAGCCTTGGCCGAGTTGCGGGCTTCCGTCCAGGATCTCGGCAGCAGGCTCCAGCCGCTCGAAGCCAAATACGATGTACTGCGGCAAGATCTGAAAGCACTCCAGTTGACGGCAGATCGCCACGCCGACCAGATTCGCAGTTTCGATCAGATCTTTGCCTCCCTCAGTCGCGATTCGCACAAGATCGGCACCATGGTCGACGGATTTGCCACTGAGCTCAAGCACCTGCAAACTCAGGCGACAGTACCTGCTGAACCCAAAGAAGATCTGCAAGAGCTCCAGTCGCGCCTCTCTCATGCCATCTCGCTACTGCAATCCTCCGAAACAGGCATCAACGAAGTAACGCATCTCAAAGAGCGCTTTGAGCAAATGGAAGCCCGCCTCGAGCAGCTGTTGTCTACGGTCGACTCGCTCAGCCGACCCGCCCTCGAAGAAGACTCCAAAGCCGAGCGCGAAGCGACAGCCAATGTTCTGGCCAGCCTTACCAAACTTGTTCAGGGTATGCGCGCCGCCCAAACGCAAAAAACAGTAACTAGCCCCGTAGTCGACTAGCCAGCCCGACCAACAGCAACCCTGCTGCCGCCAACCCCAGCCCCAGACGAAAACCCTGTGGCGAGTACACCCACTTCACCGTATGGCTCCCTTTCGGGATCACCACAGCCCGCAGCGCATGAAAGACCGTCTGCTTGGCCGCCGCCTTCCCGTCAATGCTGACACTCCAGCCCGGGTCATCGGAGTCCGCCAGCACCAGCAGCGAAGCGCACCCGGCATGCGCCCGCAATTCCACCTCACCCGGCACCTGTTTGAGAATCATCGCCTGACCCGGCTCACAAGTTTCCAGCCCGGCAATCGGCCTTTGCACCAGCGCCACCCGGCTCAGATCCAGCGTCTCGGTCACCAGAAGTCTCGATAGTTCTTCGGCGTCGCGGTACGTCATCGTAGCGTTGGCCAGCCATCCGCGCGGAAAGGCTTGCCCCGGATATTCCCAAACCTTGATTCCGCTTTCTCCCTCAAACAAGACCCGCGAGCCAGCTTCCCTCTCCGTTGGCCCCAGGTGGTATTGAATGCCCACCAGCTTGCGGGCCCGCGGGGTAAACCAATCGACGTCCGCATGCGATTTGGCCAAACTGGCCAGGTAGCCACCCATCACCTCAACCCCATGCCAATCCCCAAAATTGTAAGGGATCGCCTTGTCATCCACCGTGATCCGAACCGGGCCCGGGCGCGTGGCCAGATACTCCCTCACATCGAGGTGCTTCGACATCGGCGAAAGCAGATCATGAGCATTCTTGTCATGTCGGTTGGCCATATCGAAATAGGTCATATTCGAGGCCTCCATCAACACCGCCACAAGCAGCAGCGGAGCAAACTGTCCCATCCGGAGCTTTCCCCTGGCAACGGCCAGATAGGCAAACCCCACCAGCAGGCTCACAAAGGCCACCCCAAACCAGCGTTGGTCCAACTGGTTTTGATTGCCCGGAAACAGCTTGGACACCCAGAACAGCCCAATCACCAAAGCCGCAAACCCCCAGTGCAGCTTCGATGTCGAGACGCGGGGCGGCGCATACCGCAGCGTCTCCATCCCGACCGCTGCCAACACCGAAAAGCAAAGGGTAAACACTCCCGCCGCCATCGAGGGGCTGCGCGCTTTCTCAATCATCGGGGCAACACTGTAGAGCATCGGCTCCAGGCCTCCAAAGCGGCCCAGCGAATAGATCACCGCCCCAATTCCGACAAAAAGCAGCAGGCGAATCTCTCGACGCTCCCACTGGCTGCGGATCGCACAAACGCTCAGCATCAGGCAGGTCATACCCAGAAACAGGCTGGTGTGCGCTTCCGCCCCAGGCAGCAAAATCGACAACAGCCCAACCGGTGTCCCAGCGTACTGTTCATGTACAAAATAAGCCACCTTATCCTGCCACCCCACAGGGGCTTCCATCCCGACCCAGCGAATCGCCAGCTTGCCATAAGCCACGCCCGTCAACAGTTGCGGCGCCGCAATCAAACCAGCCATCGCAAAGCTCAACACCGCAGCAGGCAAACGAAGTCCAACAGCCAAAGCGGCTGTCGCCAGGCTCACAAAGATCGGAAGCTGGTGATGGCCACTCAGCCACGCCAGGCCCAGGAAGAACCCGGCCCAGGCCGCATTCCGCCACACCCGCGCCCCGCTTGCCGCTCGAAACAAAAAGCCAAACACCAGCGGAGCCCAAATCAAACCGCTGATCATCTGCGGCCAATCATTCGAACCGAGAAACCCAAAGAGCCCAAAGCACAGGCCACCAAGCACAGCTGGCAGTCTCCCCGTACCCAGCGTGCGCGCCAGCCAGTACAGGTTCAAGGCCCCGATAAAGTGCAGCAGAAAGAACCACCAGTGCAGCACCCCTTGCCGCAACCAGCCCCGCCGCAGCGGAGCCGCATAAAGCAGCCAATTCAGCGGGTTCATCACCCCAGGCTGCCCCTGCCCAATCAGGTTCTGGCCCCCCCACTCATAAGGGCTCCACAGCGGCACCCGCCCCTGATGCCATTCTCCGGCTTGAAACTGCAGCCAGGGCATCACCTGGCTCGACAGGTCATAGCCATTCAGCCAGGAATACTGATCCGTCAGCAGTATTCGCCAGTAGGCTAGCACCATCAGCCCAAACAGCAATACGGGGCCACCCAATCGGTTGGCTAGAGCCAGCAGTGGTTGAAAAGCACCAGTCACCAGGGTCGACCTGCTACGCGAAACCGTCACAAAGGCTAGTATCTCCAACGAGTTAGCGGTTTGGCAAAAGAAATGTAAGGAGTATTTACGAAAGGATCTACGTGATGCGACGCTTTCTCATGACACTTTCCGCTTTGACTGGCCTGGTGCTGCCCTCGGCCGCCCAGCAGGACGACGATGCTTCGCGCGGCGTGGCCCGCGTCAGCGTGGTCGCCGGCGAGGTCTCTGTGCGACGGGGAGACAGCGGCGATAACGTAGCGGCCACCCTCAATGCGCCCCTGGTGGCGCAAGATCGCTTGCTGACCGGCATCGGTTCGCGTGCCGAATTGCAATTCGATTTCGCCAATATGATTCGTCTCGGTGCCAATACGGAAATCCGCCTGGCCGAGCTGCAGTACCAGCGCTTCCAGATCAATCTGGCCGTCGGTCTGGCCACCTTCCGTGTCTGGCAGAATTCCCAATCAGAAGTCGATATCAATACCCCTTCGGCCAGCATCCGTCCCATGCGCAAAGGCGAATACCGTGTGCAGGTTCTCGAAGACGGCTCGACCGAGATCACCGTTCGTGACGGGGAAGTAGACATCTTTACTCCCCAGGGTTCGCGCCGCCTGAGCGAAGGTCGTACCCTGACCGTCCGCAAGGAAGCCAACGGCGAAACTGGCTTTCTCACCGCCGGCGAGATTCCCCTCGATAGCTGGGACCGCTGGAATCGCGATCGTGATCAGCAACTGGCTTCCTCGCGCAGCAACCGTTATTTGCCGCAAGGTGTCTTTGGTGGAGAGCAACTCGATGCCTACGGAGAATGGGTCTATGCCGCGCCCTATGGCAATGTCTGGCGCCCCCGTGTCGCTGCCGGTTGGGCTCCCTATCGTGTCGGTCGCTGGTCCTGGCTTGATTGGTACGGCTGGAGCTGGGTCAGCCAGGATCCCTGGGGCTGGGCGCCCTACCACTATGGCCGCTGGTTCTGGAATGCAGGCAACTGGTGCTGGTGGCCGGGTGCTGTCGGCGCTCGTCACTTCTGGTCTCCTGCTCTGGTGAGCTTCGTCGGGTTCGGCCGCGGCGGCTTCGGCGTCGGCTTTGGTTTCGGCAATGTCGGCTGGGTTCCCCTGGCACCCTTTGAGACGCACAACCGCTGGTGGGGCCGTGGCTTTTACGGCAATCGCAACTTCAACAATGTGACCGTCGTGAACAATGTCAACATCACCAACATCTACCGCAATGCGCGTGTAGACGGTGGGGTCAGCTATGTGGAAGCAGAAAACTTCAACCGCGGCATCGCCCACAATGGCGGCAATGCAATCAACGGCGGAGGCTTCCGCGCTGCCAACAGAGCCGAACTCTCCAGTGCCGGCGAATTCCGCGGGCCTCTGACGATTGCCCCCAGCCGCGAGAGTGTTCGCTACGCCAATCAGGAAGGTGTTCGCGGCAGCTCCAGTAGTTTCTCGAGCCGCGAAGACCAGCGCTTCACCGCCCGCCGTGAGGCCAGTGCGGTAGACCGCGTTCCATTCGAACAGCAACGCCAAAATGTCGAGCAGATGGGCCGTGCCACGGCCGGCCTCCGGGCAGAAGATGGTGTTCGTGGCGGTAACAGCCCTGCAGGCAGCGACGGCTTCCGTCGGGTCGGCGAGCGCGATATGAACACAAACGGTGGCGTTCGTGGCAGTGAAGGCTTCATCCAGCGCGACAGCGGAGTTCGTGGCGGCAATGGCAACAGTAACGCCGTAACGGGAAGCGATGGCTTCCGTCGCCTCGGCGGCGACCGCAATGCGGAAGGCGTCGTCAACCGCACCGAAGGCGTTCGTGGCAGCACCGACAATGGTGATTCTCGCAGCGGTTGGCAGAACTTTGGCAACGCTGGGGTCGAGTCCCGTGGTCGTGCCACCAATCGTTCCTCCGATGGCTTCGTCCAACGGGACAACAGCGGAGATTCCGGCATTCGTGGTGCCGATAGCAGAATGGATCGCGGCTCCTTCGATTCCGGCTCCCGCTCTCGAGGTGTTGGCGCGGTCGATGTCAGCCCCCGCGTGGTCGAACGCAACCAGGATTCGTACAGCCCCAGAATGCAGCGCCAGCAACAGGATTCGACTGGTGACCCTTATGGCGGTGGCAGTTATGGTGGCAGCCGCGGCAATAGCCGCTCCGATTCCGGCTGGGGTTCCTTCGGCGGCATCCGTGGTGGCTCCGATGGTGGCAGCCGTTCCCCACGTGTCGAACAGTCTGCTCCACGCTCGATGCCCGAAGGCTATCGCGGTGGCGGTGGTAGTGGTTATGGTAGCTACGGCCGGGGAGGTGGTAGTTCTGCCCCGCAGATGAGCGCCCCTTCGGGTGGTGGCGGCTATCGAGGCGGCGGTGCTTCCTCTTACCCTTCTGGTGGTGGCGGCTATCGCGGCGGTGGTGCCTCGCCTTCCGGTGGATCCGGTGGTGGTGGCGGCGGCCGCGGTCGCGGCGGCAACCAGTAACAACAGTTTTTTTGAAGATCAGGCGATTCGATTGGCCTGCTCTACCCTCAACACCCGCTGCCGGGCCTCACTCCCAGCAGCGGGATTTTTTATGGAACATTAGGCCGGGTATCGGCAGGCCCTGTCGACTGTGCGCACCTCCGTGCAACGCAGCCGGGCCGTGCCGGTCCCCGGGAAGTAGCAAGCCGACTCGTGCCCTCGATGTCTACCGGGCACGACTCGTCTTGCCAAGACGAAATCAAAACCAAAAGAAAAGGAGCCGGGTATCGGCAGGCCCTGTCAACTGTGCGCACGCCCGTGCAACGCAGCCGGGCCGTGCCGGTCCCCGGGAAATGGCAAGACAGGAAAAAGAGTGTGTGCTCGGCACTTCAACCGAACGCACAACGTCTTGCCAAAGATGAAACCGGGTATCGGCAGACCCTGTCAACTGCAAGCGCCACCGCGCATCACAGCTAGGTCGTGCCGGTCCCCGGGGAACGACAAGCCTGGAGAAAACATAGGTCCGGACCGCCAAATCCAAACCCACCCAGGCCTGTCAAGCCTCAACCAAACCAAAAGAAGGCCGCCTGAGCGCGCCAGGCTCTGTACCGCGCCCCAAATCAATGCGCGGGAACCATGGCGAGACGCAGGAAGGAACTGCGTTTCAAGCGGCCTGATCGACATCGATCAGCGAGTAAGGGACAACACGACCCCCACTCAACTTCATCGATGCCGGCTTGGCCGGAAACGGAATCACAGTAGAGGCCACAGCCCCGCCCAAGATAGCCGTTGCCTCTGGGTTGCGTTCCGGATTCCCGGTCAAACTTAAACTCCGGCCCACCGGCCGGCCAATATAAAGCTCCAGTGCTGCCACTGCTTCCATCTCAAACAGCGGTCTCAGGTAAGACAAATCCTCACCCCGGCGAAAGATCTCATTCAATGCAATGCCGGTCTCGCGCCGCGCCTCATCCAGTTGCTTCGGCGTCATCGCCTTACCAATGCGCGGTACCCACGCATGCACAATGCGCGACTCGCGCGCCAGAATTTCATAAAACAACTTCCCGTTGCGCTCAATCTCACTCACAAACCACGAAGCATGCGACGGGTCGTAATAATCAGCCAACTCATGCCGGCCAAGAATCCGCAACTGATTCGATACCCGCGCCAGAACATCCGGCATATCCGCCCGAATACTCCGGTCAATCGCACTCGTCGACCAGTCATCCAGCAAGTCGTAGGCATAGGCATCCTTCGCCTTCGGATGAAACGGCTTGCAAGCTAGATAAGCCAGCAACTGCGTCGTCTTCGCCGTATCGGCAAAATTCTCCGCATCCGCAAACCAGTGCATCTGCAGCCAGCAGCGCAGCGTCTTCTGCAATTGCAGCGACACCCGCACCGCGCCTTTCATAAACCCAGCCTCACCATCAGCCGGCACAGCCTGCCAGGCATCGGCGGCATTGCCCTGATGGGTCACCGTCATTTCCACTTCGACACGGTTGGCCAGGACAGCCTGATCCAGGCCCGTCCGATACTGGTGCAACAGCGGCGTGAGCACCGAGGTCAACGAAAGCGCGTCGAGCGCTACACAATGTTTGAACTGATCGAGATTCATCACGACCTGAAGCTACCAAACCGACCCCCGAAATCGAGTTCGCACCCTCGCCAAATTTCTCCCCGCCACCCTCGCTAAACCTCTGAAAGCGAATCGCTTAAAATTTTTCAAAAGTTTTTTCAAATTCCTGTGAACGCCTTTTACGCCACCCGTGAAAAGCTGCGAGAATTGAAATATAGTGAAGTTTTAATGGAGCCAGCATGATTCCCCCTATCCCCGCACGCACCCTCTTGCAAGTTTCGTGGTTGCTGGCCAGCTTCAGTATCCTGGCTCCCGCACAAGTGGACTTCACCCGCGACGTCCAACCCATCCTCCGCCGCAACTGCTACGGCTGCCACGGGCCCGCCATGCAGCAAAGTGGCTTCCGCCTCGATGACGCCACACTGGCTCTCAAAGGCGGCTACAGCGGCGCCGCCATCCTCCCCGGCGACAGCGCCGCAAGCCCCCTCTTCCACCGCATCTCCGGTGCCAAAGGTGTCCCCGCTATGCCTCCGGGCGGCAAGCCCCTCAAGCCCGAAGACGTCGCCACGCTCAAAGCCTGGATCGACCAGGGCGCCGTCTTCCCCGCCACTTTGAAATCGGCTCTTCCCGGCAACCGTCCGCAAAGCAGGCACTGGGCCTTCCAACCAGTCAAGCGTCCCGCCGTCCCCACCCTCGAAGGGGGCCGCAACGAAGTCGACAAGTTCATCCTCGCCCGCCTCGCCACCGAGAAAATCACTCCTTCTCCCGAAGCCGACAAGCGCATCCTCCTCCGTCGCGTGAGCCTCGATCTCACCGGCCTCCCTCCCACGCTTGAAGAGCTCAACACCTTCCTCGCCGACACCCGGCCCAATGCCTACGAGCTGCAAGTCGATCGACTTCTGGCCTCTCCCCACTTCGGCGAAAAATGGGCCCGCCACTGGCTCGACCAGGCCCGCTACGCCGACTCCGATGGTTATGAAAAAGACTGGATGCGCCCCTGGGCCTGGCGCTGGCGCAACTGGGTCATCGATGCCATCAACAAAGATCTCCCCTTCGACCGCTTCACCACAGAGCAAATCGCTGGCGACCTCCTCCCCAACGCCACCACCGAAACCCGCGTGGCCACCGGCTTCCACCGCAACACCCTCACCAACCGCGAGGGCGGCATCGACGACAAGCAGTTTCGCTTCGAGGCAACCGCCGACCGCAGCAGCACTGTTGCTTCCGTCTGGTTGGGCATGACCGTTGCCTGTGCCCAGTGCCACGATCACAAATACGACCCCATCTCGCAGAAAGACTTCTACGCCCTCTACGCCTACTTCGACAACACCGAAGAGGTCAACATCGACGCCCCGCTCCCCGGCGAAATCGGCCCCTGGCTCCGCACCCAGTCTGAGTACCAGGCCAAGCGCGCCGCCCTCCTCGCCGAGTACAACGTCGCTCCCCTCCAGGCCGACTGGGAAAAGAACATCCTCTACACCATCGCTCACCCGGGCGAGCGCACCGATTGGGATCTCGCCTGGGATTGCGTCAACAAACTCACCGACGGCGGCGACGGGGCCAAGATCGTACAAATCCCCCCCGCCCAGCGCACCGCCCGCGAGCAGGCCATCCTCACCGATCACTTCGTCGGCAACTACCACTTCGCCATCGGCAACAAGAAGTGGAAAGAGCTCAAGCTCGATGAGCTCAACAAAAAGCTGCGCGAGCTCAAGCAGTCCTACCCGCAACTGAGTCAGGCCATGACCCTGAGCGAATCGACAACTCCCAAGCCCAGCTACCTGCGCGTCCGCGGCGACTACCGCAGCATGGGCATTGAAGTCCAGCCCGGTCCTCTCTCTGTCCTTCCAGGCCTCTCGGGCAAGCCCACCAACACCCGCCTCGATCTCGCTGCCTGGCTCGTCTCCCGCGACAACCCTCTCACTTCCCGCGTTGCCGTCAACCGCCTCTGGCAGGAACTCTTTGGCACCGGCCTCGTCCGCAACTCCGATGACTTCGGCCTGCGCAGCGAAGCGCCCTCCCACCCCGAACTCCTCGACTGGCTCGCCAGCGAATTCATGGACCAGGGTTGGAGCCGCAAACAAATCCTCCGCAAAATGGTTTTGAGTTCCACCTACCGCCAAAGCTCCAACGCCCGGCCTGAACTCAAAGACCGCGACCCCAACAACACCCTGCTCGCCCGCCAAAGCCGGCTCCGTCTTTCGGGCGAACTCATTCGCGATTCCGCCCTCGCCTCGAGCGGCCTGCTCACCCGCCAGATCGGCGGCCCCAGCGTGCATCCGCCCATCCCCACCGGCGTGCTCGAATCCGGCTACGGCTCCCGCGGCTGGGGCACCGCCTGGCCTGAGGACAAAGGGGCCGACCGTTACCGTCGTGGTCTCTACATCCAGTTCCTGCGCACCACGCCCTACCCCTTGCTCGTCAATTTCGATGCCCCGAAGTCGAGCGTCACCGCCTGCCGCCGTGATCGCTCGAATACCCCGCTCCAGGCCCTCAACCTGCTCAACGATCCGGCCTTCCTTGAGATGGCCCAGGCCCTGGCCGTTCGCGTTCTTGATTTCTCGAAGCGCGATTTCTCCACTCGTCTCGAGCGTGCCTACCTCGATACACTGGCCCGCCAGCCCAGCGCCAAAGAGCAGGCCCGCATGAAAGAATACTTCGACAAACAACAGGCAATCCTTGCCGACGACGCCACCGCCATTAAGCAATTGGCCCCCCACAGCCCCGACGGCAGCACACCCCTCGAGATGGCCGTCTGGACCGCCATGGCCAGCGTCATCCTGAACCTCGATGAGTTCATCACCAGAGAATAGAGAACCCATATGGATTCCAAGCAACTGATCGAAACACACCTCCGCCGCGACTTCCTCCGCCGCTCCCTGGCCGGTCTCGGCACCCTCGCCCTCGCCGACCTCATGCAGGCGGCCGAGACAAAAGACCCTCTCGCCCCCCGTCCTCCCCACTACAAAGCCAAGGCCAAGAACGTCATCTTCCTCTTCCAGGAAGGCGCTCCCTCCCAAATGGATCTCTTCGATCCCAAGCCCGCCCTGGCCAAGTGGCACGGCCAATCCCTGCCTCCTTCGATGACCAAGGACATGAAGCTCGCCTTCATCAAGCCCACGGCCAAGATCCTGGCTTCGCCCCGTAAATTCGCTCCCTGCGGTCAAAGCGGAGTCGAACTTTCTGACCTCATCCCCCACACCGCCAAACACGCCGACGACATCTGCCTCATTCGCTCCATGCATTCCGAGGCCTTCAATCACCACCCCGGCCAGCTCCTGCTTTTCTCGGGCCACATGACCGGCGGTCGCCCCTCCATGGGTTCCTGGGTGAGCTATGGTCTTGGTTCGGAATCAAAAAACCTCCCCGCCTTCGTAGCGCTCCAGTCCGGCCCCGGTTCCAGTGCCGGCTCCGACCTCTGGACCAACGGCTTCCTCCCTTCGCTCTACCAGGGCACCAACCTCCGTTCGACAGGTGACCCGATCCTCTACCTCTCGAATCCCAAGGGCCTCAACGAAGCCTCGCAGCGAGCCCGTCTCGATGCCCTGCGCGACCTCAACGCCGAACACCTCGAGCGCACCGGCGATGCCGAAATCGCCTCCCGCATCCACTCCTATGAGCTGGCCTACCGCATGCAATCGGCCGGGCCAGAGCTGGTCGATCTCACCAAAGAATCCCCGGCCACCCTCGAGATGTACGGCATCAACAACAAGGCATCCAAGCAATACGGCACCAACCTCCTGCTGGCTCGCCGTCTGGTAGAGCGCGGAGTCCGTTTTGTGCTGGCCGTCCATTCCGGCTGGGATCACCATTCCGCCATCAACAACGGCTTGCCGAAGCTCTGTGAGCAAACCGACCAACCCACAGCGGCGCTGCTGACAGACCTCAAGCAGCGAGGCATGTTGGACGACACGCTAGTGGTGTGGGGCGGGGAATTCGGCCGCACCCCGATGTCCGAGATCCGTCGTCCGGACGAAGCCGACAACGCCGGCCGCGACCATCACCCGAACGGCTATTCAATCTGGATGGCCGGCGGCGGCATCAAGCCAGGCCAGGTCATCGGCAAGACGGATGAGTTAGCCTTGAACATTGTCGAAGACGCAATCGACGTCCACGACCTGCAAGCCACAATCTTGCATTTGATGGGCCTCGACCACCTCAAGCTAACCTACCGCCACATGGGCCGCGACTTCCGCCTCACCGACGTCCACGGCAACGTAGTCAAGAAACTCTGCGCCTAGCCACGACAAGATCACTCGACGGACGGTAAGAGGGCTTTCCTAGAACCCTCCACCGATCTACTCAGCTAAGTGATGCCCGTCATCTGCCCTCCAGGGGAGCCATATCTGACAGCCAGACGCACAAACTTTTGACAACCAATCAGCGCGCGCTGCTCAAACATCTCAAGGGCTCCATTTCTTCTACATCAACCGTCATCCCATCGACGCCAATTCCCGACCAACTGGGCCCCTGGCCGAGTTGAAGGGGTAAATTCCTGATGATCGCTAAGGGGGCAGTTTTAAATGATTGGCGACACAAAAGATCGTTGTCAAAAATTCATGTAGACATTGGCCGATTTTTCTTTTTCTTGCGAGGTATTGCTCTAACAGAGCCGTTTCGCTCAGCTTGCCAAGCGGTCGCGTAACGCCTGGAAGCAAATTCACCCAGTAACATTATCCCAACATAGGCCAAAACTCCGAGAGAACCCCAAGTCACCAAACTGATCGCGGCTCTCAATTGCATTGTGCTCGCCACAATTGGGTGCTCTCCATAGGTCAAACCGATCGCCCCAAGACAGAGAACCAGCACAAGTCCCGACCATCGGGCCCATCGACGAAAGCCAGGACGGAGCTTTTCAAATGATCGATCTTGAAGACCTGCCACTAACGCACCTCCTCACAGACGCGGCCTCCGCCTTCGCACTCGCAGCAAACTCTATGTGCCGGAGTGTTCAACACCTTACCTTCATTCTCCGTCGCCCTCCCTGCCTTCATAACCTATTTCCCATAAATGGCCGAGGGATTGGGATGCGGAATGGAATCTAAATCCTGTTTGGTCCCTATAAATATCCACTCTGTGTTGGCCTCGCGACTGGAACGGAAATACCGATCTCGAACGCCTCTTTTCGTTTCTTTTTCTTTCAGCTCTAGCTCTAAACGAAGGTCGGCAATATCTAAACCTGAATCCAGATATCTATCGTTTGCCCAACCAACAGGTACGGGAAGCTTTGTATTGATGTGCACCCTGCCAGTGAAGTCGAAGACCATACATTCTTGATTCGATTTGGGGTAGTCAGCCGAATCGACACCATAAGAGATGGACACCCAACCTCGAAAAGCGGGCGGAAAAATGTAGCAATGAGGCGACCGATTCACCTTGGTGCAACAAACCAAAATCGAAATTGCGAGCAAGCAAAATGAAATCCGCAAACATCCTGTGAGCAGCTTCATGGCTCGCATGTGGGCTTCTCATTTCCATTGACGACACATCCCTTTAGCTCTTTCAATTCCACCTTTGCCGAAATTTGCTTTCGCCAAAATGAAGAGAGGGCAGCCTGACTGGTCACAGCCTGTTTTTCCATATGTCGCGACAACCTAAGCGACCACCATACGGTGATCATACTCCTCCCGGACCGCTACCTGCTTGTCGACTTCCGCCCGAAACTCTTGGGATCCAAATTGGACCATTTGAATTCTTCTGGCCTGCCCGACAATTGAGCCCAAACTGGATTGCGTTCCACGCACCTTAAAGCATTCCATAGGTGCGCCCGCTCCCACAAGCTCATAGAGAAGAACTAGGCTGATCGTTTTCCAGCCCACTAACACCAGGCTTACGGCCTAGCCGTGTTCTTGCTAATCCACCGACAAAATAACCGATCGTACTTAACTCCAAGTAAAGTCCGATCGCACCGTCCACCTTGTAATCTGAAGTATAGAAGGCCCTAAGCCACTCGTTGAGTGCGCCATCAAGTCCAAGCGATGCTGATAGCTTATCCATCCAACTGATCCAGTGAAGTACAGGCACGACAAGGACAAATAGCGATTCATAACCTCTTCGGAGGAATAAAGTAGAACCTGCACCAGCTAGGCATCCGGAAAAAAAGAAGATGCAGCCATCGACGATAGATGGCAGAATCCTCCCGTAAAGAAGCGCAAACGGAATATAAACTAATGGAGCCAGCAATGGGGCGACAATGAAAAGCATCGCAAAGTGCCCAACGATATAAGGCACATAAATGGATTCACGCATATGGGTTGGTCAATAGATACCAAGAGGTGAAATCCTGACGGGTCACAGCCTGTTTTTCCATAAATTGCGAAAATCTAAGCGACCACCATACGGTGATCATACTCCTCCCGGCCCCCTACCTGCTTGTCGAGTACTGCCAAAACTTTTTGGATCCAAACCCTGTGCCCGCATAGGTAACTCTTCTGAGATCCGTTCGAAACCCTTCACCTGCCACAACCCAACATCAAAGCTGCTCCCCGAGATCCGAAATCTCGGGGCGCAGTCCGAAGTCTCAAACCCAGAACTTCAGATACCCCGTCCCCCTAGCCATCCATTCCACCCCACCAACGTCCAAGGCAACCTCCTCAAAACTCTCCATCCAACGCCCGACCCTCTCAAAGCCGACCAAGCCGAACCGTCAGAGCAAGACTTCTTATGATCCAATCGAAGGGAAGCCTATGCACCGATTCCTCACTCTGACTCTCGCCGCATCGATCCTCCTCCCGGCGCAAGTCAAGACCGAAGTGCCCCCTCTGGTTCCCGGCGCCAAACCCGTCATCGTCGAACGCATCAAGATCCACGGCACCGCGCTCGAAGGGAATCTCGAAGGCAACGCAGTCGATCGCGACGCAATCGTCTATCTCCCACCCAGCTACGCAAAAGACAAAAAGCGCCGCTATCCCGTCGTCTATGCGCTCCATGGCTATTCCATCGGTGCCGAGCAATGGTCAGGCGAAATCCATGTGCCACAAACCATCGAAGGTGCCTTCGCTCTCGGCAGCAAAGAAATGATCGTCGTCCTGCCAGATTCAAAGACCATGCACAACGGTTCAATGTATTCCAGCTCCGTCACCACCGGCGATTTTGAACGCTACGTGGCCCGAGACGTCGTCGCCTACATCGATGCAAACTACCGGACGATCCCCTCGCGCAAAGCCCGCGGACTCGTCGGGCATTCCATGGGCGGCTACGGTGCCACCCGCATCGGCATGAAACACGCCGATGTCTTTGGCAGCCTCTACATCATGAGTCCCTGCTGCTTGGCCCCGATGGGCGGCACTCGCGGCGGCCCACCTCCCAATCCCGCTCTGGCCAAAGCGATTGAGGCCGTCAAGACTCCCGCCGACTCCGCAACCCTGCCCTTTCCCGCCCGCGCCCAGTTGGCATCCGCCGCAGCCTGGGCTCCCAACCCAAACAATCCGCCCCTCTATCTCGATCTGCCCAGTAAAGACGGTACGCCCCAGCCCGATGTGCTCGCCCGGTTTGCCGCTAACGCCCCTTTGGTCTTCATCGATCAATACATTTCGGAGCTGCGCCGCTACCACGGCATCTCGATCGACGTCGGCGATAAAGACGGCCTCAAGGACGGCTCTGTCAAACTCCATGAAATCCTCGACAAATACAAGATCCCAAACCATTTTGAAATCTACCCCGGCACGCACACCAGCGCGGTAGCGGTACGCTTCCAGCAACATGTGCTGCCCTTCTTCAACCAGAATCTTTGCTTCACTCCGAAGTGCTTGCCCTAAGCCAATGAAGAACACCACAGCCGCCTCCCTCTTCGCGCTCTCACTTGCCTTGCAGGCCGCTCCACCATTTGAAGGCTCCGACGCCTTCCTCCGCAAGAACTGCATCGCCTGTCATTCTTCCGCAGCACCCAAGGCCGGCCTCGATCTCACAAAGCTGGCCTATGATCCTTCGAATGCCGACAACTTCGAGCTCTGGGTCAAGATCCACGACCGTGTCTCCGCCGGCGAAATGCCTCCCGCCGGGCTTCCCCGGCCCACCAACCTCAAGGCCTTCACCGGCCCGCTGGCCGCAGCGCTGACCAGCTTTGAAACCTCCACCAACGCCCGCTCGGGCCGTTCCGGCCTGCGCCGACTCAACGCCTACGAGTATGAGAATGCACTGCGTGACCTCCTGGCTACCCCATGGGTCGCGATCAAGGACAAACTACCCCAGGACGGCATCGCACACCGCTTTAACAAAACCGGCACAGCGCTCGACGTGTCTCATGTGCAGATGGCCCGCTACCTCAGCACCGCACAACTGGCGATGCGCGAGGCGATCGCCTCCAAACTCTTACAACCCAAAATCACCACCACCCGAATCTACGCCCGCCAGGAGCCCACTCTCGCTCGAAACTTCCTACCCCGCGAAGGCAACACCCGCACAGACCGTCTCAACTTCCCCGTCCTCGATTCCCACGCCCAACCAGACGTTCGCGCCGGACGCCTGCCCGTCACCAGCCCCGATACCAAAGAGCGCGAGGCCGTGGGCCGCGTTTCCAGCATCTTCTCCGACGCCGGCGGTTTCAGTTGGTCCAGCTTCCGCGTTCCCACCGCTGGCCGCTACAAAATCAGGCTCAAGGGCTACTCCATCTGGGTCAGCGGTGGCGGCGTCGATCATTGGAACTTCACCGGCTTCGGCCCGGAGAAGACCGCCTATCTGTACACCCCACGCCCCGAACGTCCCAACCCCGACGAGGTCTGGCCGGGGCGTCGCAATGAACCCATCGGCGTCTATGCCCAAAGTGCAGGCCAGTCCCGTCCACTCGCCTCCTTCGACTTCACCCCAGAACCCAAAGTCAACGAGGTCGAAGTACTGCTCGGGGCCAACGAAGTCATCCAGACCGACAGCATGCGCCTCTTCCGCACGCGCGTCAACGGCAGCGAGCTCGAATACGTCAACCCCCTGGCAGAAAAGGATGGCATGCCCGGCGTCGCCTTCCAGTGGATCGAAGTCGAAGGCCCGCTCACGGATGAAACCTCGGGCGCCGGCTACCGCCTTCTTTTCGGAGACCTCCCGCTCCGCCGGCTCTCGGCCGGTGAGCAAGGTGGCTTCACCTTGCAAGTCCCCGCACCGCCCACCCCCGCCGAGGCTGCGGCTGCCTTCCGGCGTCCCCCGCGCCTGCAGGATGTCGCCGTTACTGTCGACACCACGCGTCCCCGCGAAGACGCCCAGCGCCTGCTCACTGGCTTCCTGGCCCGGGCCTACCGAGCCCCGGTGCAGGAAGAAGACACCCGCCGCTTCCTCCAGCTCTTCGACCAGCAACTCGCCTTAGGCCATGGCTTTGCCAAGTCCCTGCTCACCACCTACACCGCAGTTCTCGCCTCGCCCGGCTTCCTCTATGTCAACGAGCCAGCCGGCAGGCTAAACCAATACGCACTCGCCACTCGCCTCGCGCTCTTTCTGTGGAACTCTCCGCCTGATACAGAACTGCGGACGCTGGCCGCCGCCGGTCGCCTCAGCAAGCCTGAAGTGCTCAAGGCGCAGACCGAACGTCTGCTCAATGACCCCAGGTCCCGCCGCTTCCTGGAAGCCTTCACCGACTACTGGCTCGATCTCCGCAAGATCGACGATAGCTCCCCGTCCACCACTCTCTATAACGACTATGAGCTCGACGATCCTCTCAAGCTTGCCGCCGTCGAAGAAACCCGACTTTTCGTAGCCGAACTCTTCGCAAAGAACTTACCGGCCCGCAACCTGGTGGCCTCCAATTTCACCTTCCTCAATGAGCGTTTGGCCAGGCATTACGGGATTCCAGGCGTCGAGGGCGCGGCGATGCGTCGCGTGAGCCTTCCCCAAAATTCCGTCCGTGGCGGCCTCTTAACCCAGGCGAGTGTTCTGAAAGTGACGGCCAACGGCACCACGACGTCTCCGGTCCTGCGCGGCGTCTGGATTATGGAACGCATCCTCGGCTTCCAGACCGCCCCGCCCCCCGGCGTCCCCGCCGTCGAACCAGACATTCGTGGCGCAGTCACCATCCGCCAACAGCTCGACAAGCACCGCGCCGACCCCAGTTGTGCCTCCTGCCACCGCCGCATCGATCCTCCCGGTTTTGCCCTCGAGAGCTTTGACGTCATGGGCGGTTGGCGCAGCCGCTACCGCGCGGTCTCTGTCGGTGCCAAACCAGAACCAGGCATTGGCTTCTCCGGGCAACGCTTCACCTTCAACTATGCCCTGCCAGTCGACGCGGCGGGCCAACTCCTCGACGGGGCTTCCTTCCAGAACGTACAGGAATTCAAGAAACTCCTGGTCGAACGAGAAGAGCAAACGGTAGCCCGCAACCTGGTCAGTCAACTCATGGTCTTCGCCACCGGCGCTCCAGCAGGTTTTGCCGGCCGACCCCAGGTAGATAAGATCCTCGCCGGCACTCGCGCCTCTGGCTACGGGGTGCGCAGCCTCGTCCACGGCATTGTCCAGAGCGAACTATTTCAAGTAAAGTGACCCGACTATCATGAAACCCTTTGGAATTCGTAACAACGCCCGGCCCTTTGCTCTATCGCGCCGGACGGTTCTCCGTGGCGCTGGCGTTGGCCTGGCCCTGCCGTTGCTCAACGCCATGCAGCCCGTCCCCGCAGCCCAGCCTGCCGCTGCTGTCCCGCGACGCATGTTCGCCATCTGCAACAATCTCGGTCTCCTGCCGGGTGACTTTTTCCCAACCGGTGCCGGCAAGAGCTACGCCCCCTCGCCCTATCTCAAATTGCTGCAGGATTATCGCGACCACTTCACCGTGTTCTCCGGCGTATCCCATCCGAATGTCGATGGCGGCCATCCCTCCGATATCAGCTTCCTTACCGCAGCGCCCCACCCGGCCAGCAGCTCATTCCGCAACACTATCTCTCTCGACCAGTACATCGCCGAACGCATCGGCAGTCAGACCCGTTTCCCTTCACTCACTCTGGCCGTCAACACCGCTGCCCGCTCGCTTTCCTGGAGTGGCAGTGGCGTGGCGATTCCGCCTGAGCAAAGCGCCTCTGCCGTCTTCCGCCAGATGTTCATCCAGGGCACCCCCACCGAAGTGGAATCGAGGATTGCCGAGATTGAGTCCGGACGTTCCATCCTCGATACCGTTGCCGATCAGGTCCGACGTTTGGACCGAAGTGTCGGCCCCGGCGATCGCACCCGCCTCGATCAATACTTCACCAGCGTCCGCGAACTCGAAGGCCGATTGCAGGCCTCACAAGGTTGGGAACGCAAGCCAAAGCCCGTCGTGAAAGAGCAGGAACCGCAAGATCCACCCAGCCCAGCCCAATACATGGCTAAGGTCGCGGCCCTCTATCGCCTTGTGCGGCTGGCTTTCGAAACCGATTCAACCCGCGCGGTCACACTCATGCTCGACAGCGTAAGTTCACCGGTCTTGCAAATCAACGGAGTGACGATCAACGACGGTTATCACAACCTCTCCCACCACGGAAAGTCCGAAGAGAAGCTCTCGCAGCTCCGCGCCATCGACTCCTGGCATATGCGTTTGCTAGCCGACTTGTTCAAGGGGCTGCAGGGCGCACAGGAAGGCGGCGAAACGCTCCTCGACCGCACCATGATTCTCTACGGTTCGAACCTCGGCGATGCCAACGCCCATTCCACCAACAACATGCCCACGCTGCTGGCAGGCGGGGGCTTCAAGCACGCCGGTCACCTTGCCTTCAGCCGCGAGCAAAACTACCCACTGCCCAACCTCTTCGTGTCCATGCTGCAGCGGATGGGCATCGAGACAACCCGCTTCGCTTCCTCAACCGGCACCATGTCTGGCCTGGAGTGGAAGAGCAACGCATGATCCGTCCTTGGCTTTTGTTGTTTGCAACTTTGGCCTCGGCGGCTGAGGTGGTAGTAGACTTTGAGAGCGCCGCCGTCCTCCTTCCGCCCAGCGACAAGGCCCATCGCGTCGAGCAATGGGTAGAGAAAGGCGTCACCTTCAAGCTGGCGCATCCACCCCGCCAGTCCAAGGCGAAAGGTCTCGTGATGTTTTTCGAGCACCTCACAACCGCCCACAAAGGCCTGGGCTGCGCCATGGCCTTGGAGCCGATTCCGGTCCAGGCCAACTTCCCGCAACCCGTTTCCACCGTAACGGTTTCCTTCTGGGGCTCAACCGTCACGCCGGTACAACTGGAAGCCTTCGATGCCGAAGGCAAGCTGGTCGATCGTGCTCATCTTCCCTCCATCCCCGCAAAAAAGTCCCCAAGCGAACCAGCCCCCATCTTCAAACTGACGGTAAGCGCCCCACGCATCGCCTACATTCAGTTTTCAGGTCCCCGAGTGGGCGAATTCCTCGCAGCAGATGAAGTCCGCTTCACGCCCGCTATTCCGTGAATTGGATCGCAGTCCCCAGATACATTCTCGATCCGCCTCAGCTGCTCTGGATCGCTCGATGCTCCTTGACCGAATCCGCATTCAGTGAAAGAATAGTTTTCAGCAATTGCTGAAAATGGCATCTACAATGAAAGAACCCGGCTTGGTCCGAACGGCAATTGAGAATCTCACAGAGGTTATGCGTGAAGTGCCGTTTCTAGGCCAGTCTTCCCTCAGGCCTGACCGCTTGTCGAGGGAGCCAGGGGCCGACTTCATCATCTCTGTCCAAACCGCCGCACCAGCAAGATCAAAAGCACTCCAGCGACGCCTGGTTTGCAAAGTGAAGTCCAGCGGCCAACCAAGAATTGCGAGGGAGGCTTGCTTGAGTCTGGCCGAATTCGCTAGAGAAGACCAGCGCGCCTATCCGGTCTTCATCGCGCCCTACATCTCCCCAGCCGCCGCCGAAGTCTGCGCGCAATACAAGACCGGGTACCTCGACCTCGCGGGGAACTGCCGCCTCGCCTTCGATTCGGTCTTCATTCAGAAGGCGGGTTTCCCAAATCCTACAGCCGCCACCCGGGACTTACGTTCACTCTACTCACCGAAAGCGGAACGGGTCCTGCGCGTGCTCCTCTCCTCAGGTCCGCAGATGTGGCGCACGCAGGCATTGGCCGACGAGGCCCAGGTGAGTTTGGGTCAAGTCGCCAGCGTAAAGAAACTGCTGGTAGATCGCGAGTGGATCAAATCCGGGCCAACGGGTTTTGGACTCTCCGGCTATGCGTCCGGCTCACCGGACGGTAGTGGCGACGGTAGCGGGTTGGTTGACGGGACCTCTTGGCCGATCCAAGCCGCAGTTCTACCTTTACTCACAGAATGGGCAGGGGCTTATCGGCCAGAACGCAATTCGAATTCCGAGTTCTACTCGATCAAACCGATTCCCGAGGTGGAAGCGAAGCTAGCCGAATTTTCAAGATCGCAAAAAAAGCAGATCGCCTTCACGGCCTTTTCCGGGGCCGCTCGCCTGGCTCCCGCCGTACGTTATCAGCGAACTACGGCCTACGTTGCCGACGATGTAGATGCGATCACAGCAAAATTGGGACTCAAGCGGGTCAGTTCCGGCGCGAACGTAACGCTGATCGAACCCTATGACGACGGCGTGTTCTTTGGAACGCGAGAACTAGCTGGCGCACCAGTTGTTTCGCCAATTCAGATCTACCTCGACTTGATGCAGCTTAAAGGTCGCGGCGAAGAAGCGGCGACTGCGATCCTGGAGGAGGTCATCAAACCTCTATGGCGCTAACATTTCGCGACTACTCCGGCGATCTCGTCGAGGCCGCCCATTCAGTGCTGCTCGAACTGGTCCGCTTGTTAGGCGAGTACCGGGATGACCTCGTGGTTGTCGGCGGTTGGGTGCCTCAACTCATCCTGCCCGCTGAGCCCTTGAAGCACGTGGGCAGCATAGACGTCGATCTGGCATTCAATCATCGCAACCTGCAAGATGCTGGGTACGCGACGATTCAAAGGCTACTCCTGGCACGCGGCTACGAGCAGGATCAACGGCAGCCCTTCATCTTTCATCGAACCGTCAGCGTCGGCGGAAATCCGGTCAAAGTACAGGTCGATTTCCTCGCGGGGGAATACGAGGGGACTGGCAAAGCCCACCGGACTCAGCGAGTGCAGCAGGGTCATGCCCGCAAAGCCCGTGGCTGTGATCTCGCCTTCGACTTGTTCGTCGAAACAGAAATTCGCGGGGCACTGCCCGGGGGTGGCGCGGATCAGGCGATAGTACGTGTCTCTTCAGTCACCGCCTTCCTCGTAATGAAAGGAATGGCCTTGCATGACCGCTTGAAAGAAAAGGACGCCTGGGACATCTACTTCACCCTGACCAACTATCCGGGCGGGCTGGATGCTCTGGTCGAGCAGATAAAACCGCACATAGACCACGGCCTGGTTCAAGAAGGTCTGGCGAAAATCGCGGCCAAGTTCGCAACCGTGACACACGTCGGGCCGAAGTTCGTCGCTGATTTCGACGACGTTCAGGAACCCGGGGAACGCGCGGCTCTCATGCGTGACGCCTTCGAAAAGATGGACTACGTTTTGCGCCTTCTAAATATCCGATAGGGCGGTGGGGCAGTCATTGTGACTCCCAGAGGATTCAGATCTGTCACCGCCCCAAACGTATTGAACTGCGCATTCGAGATCACACTCTACCAACTTGGATTCTGTTGCGCCTCAAATACGTAGTCGTTCCATCCACATTCGGTCGCGCCGTAAAAATATTCTTTATGAGTATTCCTGCCAGTCAACTCTTAGTCGGCAATGATTGGGCGTCTCATCGCACGCACAATCATTTCGTCGGGGTTCAGAATCGTCAATGAGGGCTGGATCTTCCTGAAATCGCCTTCCGGGTAGAGTTGAAAGTGAATCGCCAAAGAAAGAGTCACACCAAAGCATTCAGGCTTCGCCCGAAAAGATGTCAATGAATCAACTATGCTTTTCTTGAACAAAAGCCATCGCTGCGTCAACTCCACTGGCTTCACTTCATGAAGCTCACCAGTTGCCCCCACAACAATCATGAGCTTGAATTTGCCGTCGAGATTGCCGTTGATCGCGAGTGGCGGATACACAGGAGCGTCCCATCGATCAATACAAGAGAAAAAGCGGGGGGCCACTTCTACAGCCGCTGCAGGAACAGCGGAGTAACTCATCAAAAGCACTGCGATAATGCCAATTGCTACATTTCGAAAGCGTTTGTTCAAAGTTCCTCCTCAACAATTCCTGATTCTAGATCCCTCAGTCACAGGCTCGTCATCGCCCCCAATGCATTGAGCTGACGTTCGACATCAAAAACATTAGGTAACGACCCTGCAAGCAGTCTAACAACGAGTCTCCTAGTCCAAATGACGTAGGATGCCTGGTACAAAGGCAAGTGCTAGCAATCCAGCGCCCAAGACCAAACACCCCCAAAATACTTTCTTGAATAGAAGTATGTTCCGAGACTTGGACTTGCTCTTTACAAGGAGTTCTACCAAGTTCATTGCTTGCCAGCTCGAAATCAGCATATCTGGTTCTTCTCCAAGCTCTCCGCTACGCACCAGGTCCCGACAGGCCGCACGGAAGAGAAGGTTTATGGCCTTCGGCGCTCGCGAGAGATGACCCACCCCTGCTCACGAAAAGTTGACCACCCGTTGGGGCCAGATTCCGCGATATCCGCGCCGAGTGAGGTCTCGTGGCGCGCGGCCG
This sequence comes from Bryobacter sp., assembly GCA_044340255.1. Classification (GTDB taxonomy): domain Bacteria; phylum Acidobacteriota; class Terriglobia; order Bryobacterales; family Bryobacteraceae; genus Bryobacter. Next base: position 156,698 of record JBIITX010000013.1, read on the forward strand.
CGCCGCGCGGATGAGAACGCCCCCGCGATACCCATTAAAGGACTTCTGAGCCTGCGGCGGGGGGTGATGAACCAACGCTTGCCGTGCCGTGCCACGAGGCAATGGGTGTTTTCGACGTGGTCAGCTTTTGGTGAGCGCCGAGGCGACTCCGCCGCCGGGCTTGGGACGATTGCCCTGGCGCAGCTGCTCCGGGCCGATACGCCGGCGGCGAAGCCGCATTTCGCTCCGCGCGCCAAGAGCATCATTTTTCTCTTCATGGAAGGCGGCCCGAGCCAGGTGGATCTGTTTGATCCCAAGCCGGCGCTGCAGCGCCTGGATGGGTCGCCGCTGCCGGAGTCGATGCGGGCTGGACTGCGCTTTGCTTTTATCAAGCCGACGGCGAAGGTGTGGGCCAGCCGCCGCCCGTTTGCCTGGTACGGCCAGTCGGGAATGGAGTTCTCGGATTGGCTGCCGCATCTGGCGACGTACGCGGATGATCGGTGCATGGTGCGGTCGATGTACAGCGACCAGTTCAACCATCATCCTGGGCAGTTGCTGCTGCACTGCGGCAGTCCGCTGGTGGGCCGGCCCGCGCTCGGTTCGTGGTTGTTGTACGGCTTGGGGAGTGAATCCCAGAACCTGCCGCGTTTTGTGGTGCTGACCTCGGGCCGGGGCAGCAGTTCCAGTTCGGGTCTGTTTTCGAGCGGCTTTTTGCCATCACTCTACAGCGGGGTGCCGTTTGCCGGCAGTGGGGAAGCGATTCCGTATCTGGGCAATCCGCCGGGCGTCAGCCGGCGGGAGCAGCGCGCACGGCTGGACGGCATCCGCACGTGGAACGAGAACCACCGGGGGGAGACCGGGGAGCCCGAGATCGACTCCCGCATAGCGTCCTATGAGCTGGCGTTCCGGATGCAGTCGGCGGCTCCCGAACTGCTTGATCTCGGGCAGGAGTCCGCGGCCACACGGGCGCTTTACGGACTGGACCAGGAGCCGACGCGGGCGTTTGGGGCCAACGGCCTGCTGGCCCGTCGCATGGTGGAGCTGGGCGTGCGTTGCGTGCTGGTTTTACACGCGACGTGGGACGATCATGCGAGCCTGACGGCGGGCCACCAGAGGAACTGCCGCGCCACCGATCAGCCTTCGGCGGCGTAGACCCAGGATCTGAAGCAGCGAGGTCTGCTGCAGGACACGATTGTGGTTTGGGGCGGGGAGTTTGGCCGTACGCCGCTGGCGCAGACGCTGCGCCCGGACCGCGAAGCCGACACGGGCCGCGCCCACCATCCGGATGCGTTTCCGATGCTGCTGGCGGGAGGCGGCGTCCGCGGGGGCCTGACTTTGGGGCGGGCCGACGATTTGGGGATGCGGGTGGTGGATGGCCGCGTGGAGTTACACGATCTGCACGCCACGCTGCTTCATTGTCTTGGTCTCGATCCCAAGCGGTTGACGTTCCGGCATCAGGGCCGCGATTTCCGCCTTACGGATGTTGCGGGCCGGGCGGTAGAGGCGATGCTGTAGCGACGCGGTGGTCCGTGTGTGGAGGAACGAGGGTGCGGCGTCCGGCGTCGAGGGTGCTTGGCGGTGTAGCTTTCGGGCCGGGCGGGGGCAGCCGGGCAACCGCAGTTGAGGCGTCCGCGGGGGAGGATTGCGGCTGGAGTGGTATGCGCAAGGGGGGGGGGAGATCAGAGGGACCGGATGGTCCTGCGTGGTGATGTTCCGCCGGGATTTTCGCAAGTCCACCCGGCACTGGCGGCTCCCGGTGGGAAGCAGGTGGGGAAACCAGGGATTCCCCGCGTGGGGTCAGCGCAATAGGCCCGCTTCGGCCAGTTCGATCCGGGCGACCCACCGGAGGGTTGCCCCAGGCACGCCCTGGGCCTGGATCCGCAGGTGCGTTCCGCCGGTGACGGAGAGCGAGGCGGCGGAGGAGGCCAAGGGCGTATTACGCTGCAGTTGCACGGTAACGCCGGCGCTCGAGCGGGAGGCGAGACCGACGAGTTCGAAGCCGGCTGGTTCGGCGCCGGCTGCGGGGTGGGCCACGGCGAGAATCCGGAAGGCGATGGTGGAGTCCGGCTCCAGCGTAATCTCTCCGGAGCCCGGGCGGAGTTCGACGGTGGTATTGTCCTTGGTGATAGCCCGGGCGACAAGGAGACTGGTCTGAGCATCGCCGGGTGACTGGAAGGCGCCGGCGGCGAGGGCATCTTCTCCGGGGCGTTTGGTGCGGGCCTGGTGGCCCTGGGCCCGGGAGTAGGGCGCCGCGGCCGTGCTGGCCTGGCCGCCGGTGACGACCGCGAAGGGGCCGGTGGCGCGGTTATCCTGGCCGCCAACCACGTTGGCCCAGGGTCCGAAGGGATCGCTCAAGTGGTTCCGGTTGCCGCGGATGAGAATCTTTTCAGAGGGCTGCCAGGCGCCGGGCGAACCCGTCATGACGACCTTTTTGCCGGTGGAATCGTCGATGCGGACATTATCGGCGACGATTCCGTTGGTGGACCGGCGCCAGCAGTGAATGGCGTGGCCGGCGCTTTTGATCACGTTGCCGATGACTTCGTACTGGTCGAGTTGGAAGTTGGGTTCGATTGAGGTGGTGGCCGTCTCCATGTAGTTGAAGTTACAGAGCACCTTGCGCAGCCAACCGCGATGGGAGGGGTGACCGAGGAGGTAGCCGCTGCCGCCGGGGTTGATGGTGCGGGTGTGCTGGATGGAGATGTTTTCGGCATCGAAGCTCTCGCCGGGACCCACGGCGCCGCCTTGCAGGAACTTACCGGTGTGTTCGCCGTAGAGCATGACCGAACGCATGGTGTTGGTCATGGTGATGCCATCGACGCTGACGTTCCGGACCCGCCCGTGGACCAGGACACAGGCATTGATGTTCTTGACAAGACCGCTGGGCTGGGCATTGTTTTGATTATTCAGGTCGATCGTCCCCCGGCCGAAGATGCGGACGCCATCGATGTAATCGGTTTGGGTGCCATGGCCGATGCGGATGCCGTAGGCCTCCGGCCCGTCGAAGGAGAGGAACCAAAGGCTGCCGATGCTGTAGCCGCGTTTGTTGGGGAAGCGGACTTTCACGCCGTGGCTGAGTTCCTGCCAGTCTCCGGTGATGGGGACTTTGAGATGCTGGACGTCGAGGCCGGCGTTGGTGGCGGCGTACCGGGCCGAGGCGGTACTGCCCCAGGAAAAGGTTCCTTCACCGTCGATGCGGATGGTGTAGATCACCTCGCCGAGTGTGCGATCATACGTGCCGCCGACAGCGAAGTCGTCGATGGTTTTGGGCGCGCCGTGGTCGGTGGTGATTTCGGGTTCCGGTTCGAGTTCCGATTGCCGGTCGGCCAGCCGAAGGATCGCACCCGCTTCGAGTTCGATGTCGAGAGGCTTGTCGATGTAGACCATGGACCGGTGGCGGCCGAGTTTCTGCAGGTGAACGCCGGGGCGAAAGACGATGTGGTCTCCGGGTTGGGCGGCGTCGACGATGGACTGGGCGTTCTGGCCGGGCTGCACTTGGTGCACTGCGGCGGCGAGCAGGAAAAAGGCGGTGATGATCATTTAGAAGAATTCCTCTCCGGGCTTGGCATAGCGCTTGGCCGTGTCCTGGTCGAGTGTCACTCCCAAGCCGGGCGCATCGGTGAGGGAGATGAAGCCACGGTCGATCGAGGGGCCGCAGAGTTGATCGAAAAACGGGACGCTGGCGCCGTGCCATTCGAGGGCGAGAAAGTTAGGAATGGTGGAACAGACGTGGGCGGAGAAGACGGTTCCGATGGGGCCGCTGATGTTGTGGATGGTGAGGCTGGTGGCCATGGCGTCGGCGAGGCGGGAGAGAGCTTTGAGATCGAGGGCGCCGATCTTCTGGATGTCCGGGGCGAGGAGGCGGACGCCGCCCTCTTCGATGAGGCGGAGGAAATCGGTGAGCAGGTAGTGGTTTTCGCCGGTGGCGACGGGCATGGGCACGCTGGTCTGGACGGCGCGCAGTTGGCGGACACTTTCCGGGGGGACCGGATCTTCGAGCCAGAGCAGATCGAGTTCGCCGAGGGCGCGGCCGAGTTGAATGGCATCGGGGGTAGCGTAGCTCCAATGGCAGTCGACGGCGAGGTCGATGCCGGGACCGATCTCGGCGCGAACGGCGCGCAGGCGTTCGAGGACGAAATCGATCTCTTCGCGGCGCAGGGACCGGTTGTAGTTGTCGGTGGGCAGGGGGGTGGGGATGTCGGCATCGAACTTCAAGGCGGTGAAGCCGCGGTCGGCCATTTCCCGGGCGCGGGCGCGATAGCGGGCCGGGGGAGGGAAGTCGGTTTCGGCGGGATTCCAGCCGTGGTGTTTGAGGCTGACGGCGGCGGGGACGACATCTCCGCCGCCGGCCCAGGAGGGCGTCCGCGACTGGAGCACGGCGTTCATGCTGTCGAGAGCGTCGCCGGCGTGGCAATCGGCGTAGACGCGGACGCGGTGACGGAACTGTCCGCCGAGCAGTTTCCAGACGGGCTGGCGCCAAGCTTTGCCGAGGAGATCCCAGAGCGCGGCTTCGATTCCGGCGATGGCGTGGAAGCAGACCCCCGGGGAGGCATGGACGGTGCAGCCGCGCAGTTTGCGAACGATCTGTTCGATTTGGGCGGCGTCGGCGCCGAGCACGAGGGGGCGCAGTTCGTCGAGGATGGCGGTGAGCCCGGGCCCCATATAGGCCTCGCCGAGGCCATAGAGGCCGCCGGCGGCGTCGATGCGGACGATGGTCCAATCGTAATTGGCTTCGAGGACGGCCCAGGATAAGCGGGTGATTTTCATTTGGCGGTCCATCCTCCATCGATGGGAATTGCCGCGCCGGTCAGGAAGGCGCTTTCGTGGCTGGCGAGATAGACGGCGAGGCCGGCGATCTCTTCGGCGCGGCCCATGCGGCCGACGGGTTGGCGGGCGTGGAGGGCGGCGATGGTACCGGGGACATCGTGGCCGAAGTAGTGGTCCACGTAGCCCCGGATCATCGGAGTATCGACGGTGCCGGGACAAATGGCGTTAGCCCGAATGCCCTGGGCGGCGTAGTCGACGGCGATGGCGCGGGTGAGGGCGAGGACGGCACCCTTGCTGACACAGTAGGCCAAGCGGCGCTCGACGGCAATGAGGGAGGCGACCGAGGCGAGGTTGATGATGTTGCCGCGGCCGGCGTCGAGCATACCGTCGATGGCCGCGCGGCAGCACAGAAAGACGCCGCGGGCGTTGACGGACTGGACGTGATCGTAGTCTTGCGGGTCGACTTCGTGGAGTTTGCCGACGTGCATGATGCCGGCGCAGTTGACGAGAATGTCGATGGGCCCGCAATCGTGGATGGTGTTTTGCACGGAGGGCCAGCGGGAGACGTCGAGAGCCACGAAGGGAAGATCGCCGGGCGGCGCCGCGAGGTCGCCGACGGTGACGTGTGCTCCTTCGCGGTGGAACGCCTGCGCGATGGCGAGACCGATGCCCGAGGAGCCACCGGTGACGAGGGCGCGTTGGCCGAGTAATCGTTGGGACATTTTCTAGAAGACGTACTTGAGTGCGAACTGGATGACTCGCGGGGAGCCGGCGGAGGTGATGCGTCCGAACTGGGCGGACTGGAGGTTGCTGTTGGGCAGTCCGAGATTGGCCCGGTTGAACAGGTTGAAGAATTCGGTGCGGAATTGGAGTGTGTGTCCTTCGACGATCGGGATCTGTTTGAAGAGGCCCCAATCGACGTTGAGGCTGCCAGGGCCGCGCATGTTGTTGCGACCGCTGTTGCCGAAGGCGCCTTCCCGGGGGAGGACGAAGGCGGCGGGATTGAACCAGCGAAGGATCTGTTCGCCCTTGGGGCGGTTGGCGGCCAACTGCCAGTTGCCGGCGAGGTCGGCGCGGTCGGCGCCGTTGGCGGTGAGGGATTGATCGATGCCGGCGGCGATGGAGAAGGTAACGCCGGAGTAGGCGCTGACGATGCCATTGTTCTGCCAGCCGCCGAGGGTATGGCGCAGGACGGGGTGCCAGCTTTTCAGCCTGGGCATGTCCCAGAGATAGGAGACGACGAGCGCATGGGGGCGATCGGAGTCGGCGCGGCCGCGATCGCTATTCCAATTGAAGGGGTTGTTGATGACGCCGGAGTTGGAGCTGGCGGAGTTGATGGCGTTATCGATGCTCTTGGACCAAGTGTAGGAGCCGGTGAGACTCCAATCGCGGGAGAAGCGGCGTTCGAGGGTGAAGATGGCGGCGTGGTAGGTGCTGTTGGCGATGGACTTCATGAGGCGGATGCCGCCGAAGTCTGGCCAGTAGGGGCGGCGTTCGTTGAAGTTGGCGCGGGTGGAGGCGCCGGGAATGAAGCGGGCGGTGTTTTCCTGGTAGACGAGAGGGAGGCGGGTTCCCTTCGAGCCCTGGTAGGTGGCGCGCAGGATGTTGGCGGCGCCGAAGAGCTGCCGTTCGGCGGTGACGTTCCATTGCTGGATGTAGGGATTGTTAAAGTTCGGGTCCATGGCGGGCCAGCTGAGCGGGCGCGGGATGGGGAAGTTGGCCGGTTTGGGGGAGGGTCCGGGGAACGGGGAGACGCGGCCGGCGTAGGGGTCGGCGGTGGAGCGCGGGAAGGGGAAGTTGATGGCGGTGGCGAACATGGGCAGGTTGGCGGGTTGCTGGACCTGCTCGGTGGGCAGGAGATTGTCGTAGAAGACGCCGTAGCCGAGGCGGATACTGCTTTTGCCGTCGCCGAAGGGATCGATGGCGAGTCCGAGGCGGGGGGAGAGGCGCAGATTGCGGCGGGGGGCGAGGGACCGGGCGATGCCGGGGTCGCCGAAGAAGAGCATGCCGGTGGGGGCGTCGGTGAAGACGCTTGATTTCTGGCCGGGTACGAAGTAGGCGGCCTGAGGCATACTGGGGAGCCACTGGTCCTCCCACGGGCGGAAGGGTTCATAGCGGAGGCCCAGGTTGAGGGTCACGCGGCGGCTTATTTTATAGTCGTCCTGCAGGAAGCCGATCCAGTCGGTCTGGCGCACTTCGACGCGGAAGCCATCGGACTGGGAGAAGCTGCTGGGGAGTCCGAGGAGGGCATCGGCGGCGCCGTCGCCGGTGGTCTGACCGAAGGCGTAGGCGCCGTTGCCGTTGGTGTTGACGTGGGGGAGATTGAACTGGCGGCGGATGGTATCGAGGCCGAATTTGATGGTGTGTCGTCCGCGGATCCATGTGAGGGAGCCTTTGTACTGGAAGTTATTGCGGACAAGGGTGGTGTCGCCGAACAGGTTGATGGCGAAGTATCCCGGGACGCTGTTCAGGATGAAGTCCCGGCTGCCGGCGGCGGGGGTGAGGCGGGCGCCGAGATCGGACCAGGTGAAGGGGGCGGCCTCACCGCGGATACCCCAGGAGCGGTTGAAGGTGGTGCCGAATTCGCCAACGAGGGAGGGGGTGAAGACCCGGGTGTAGTTGAGGGTGGCGTTGGTGGCTTTCTGGACGAGGGAGTTGGTAAAGCTGATGATGTTTCCGGGGACGCCGAGATTGGGGACGGTGTTGTCCTCGCGGAAGACGCGGCCGTAGAGCCGGTTGCGGTCGTTGAGGACCTGATCGACGCGGAGGCTCCATTCGTCGTTGTTCGAGAAGTTGGGGCGCTGGTAGCGGAGGAGTCCGGCGGGATCGTCGGTGGTGGGGATGCCCTGGGAGAGGAAGCGTTGAAAGACGGGATCGAGGCGGCTGGTGGGAATCCGGTTGGCCGCAAAGGGGGTGTTTCCGGCGGCGGGGTCGCGGATGATAATGAGATTGCCGCGGCCGTCGAGGACGTTGCTGTAGTCGCCGGCGCGCTGGCCGGTGCGGAGGACCTGCGTGATGAGGTTTGCGGGTGCGGAGCGAATGGGAGTCTTCTGAAATCCACCGAAGAAGAACGTCTTGTTGCGGCCGTTGTAGAGTTTGGGGATGCGGAGGGGTCCGCCGAAGGCCATGCCGTACTGGTTCCGCTTCAGACCATCGTGAGTGGGGGCAAAGAAGTTGCGTGCGTTGAGGCGGTAGTTGCGCAGGAAGTTGAAGAAGGAGCCGTGGTAGTCGTTCGTACCGGCCCGGGTGACGACGTTGAGAACGCCGCCGGCGCGTCCGCCGAACTCGGCGGAATAGCTGTTGGTCTGGACGCTGAACTCCTGCAGGAGGTCCGGATTGGGGAAGGAGTTGGCAACCGAGCGATAGGTGTCCATGTTGTCGCCGCCGTCCATGACATAGTTGAGGCCGTTCGAGCGGCTACCGCTGACGGAGACGCTGACCTGGTCGGCCGGTTGAAAGGAACCTCCGACATCGCTGCGAATCGGGAGGACGCCAGGGGTGAGTACGGCAAGCTGGAGGGCGTTGCGGCCGTTAAGCGGGAGGTCAACCATGCGTTTGGCGTCGACAACGTTGCGGAGGACGGCGTCCTGGGTGTTGACGGCGGTGGCCTGTCCGGTGACCTGAACGGTTTCGGTGACGGCGCCGAGTTGGAGGGTGGCGTCGATGCGGAGGCGTTCGTCGACCTGAAGGCGGATGTCTTTTTGGAGGAAGCGCTGGAAACCGTTGGCTTCGATTTCCAACTGGTAGAGGCCGGCGCGCAGGGGAGTGAGGGAGTACTGTCCCTCGCCGTTGGTGGTGATCTGGCGGGAGGAGTTGTTGCGAGTGTCGCGGAGGGTGATCTGGGCTCCGGGGACGGCGGCGCCGCCGGGGTCGAGAACGGAGCCGCTGAGGGAGCCCGTTCCCTGGGCTAGCACGACTCCGGAGCAGGTGAACAGGATGCCGCAGACGATAGCGCGGAGGCTGATCGGATTCTGCATTGTGGAAATGAGTTCTGGCATTTCCCTGAAGAGTTTATCCGCGGAGTCGGCTTGTGTCAATAGAATTAAATTCTGCAATGCGGAAACGTGATATCCTCTGCGGATGTCCTCTCCGACCAAAAAAGCTGCGCGCCGGGAAAGCATGTCGTCGACGCTCAAGTGTTTCCAGGCGCTGGAGCTATTAGCGCAGGAGCCATACGAGTTTCCACTTTCGGAACTGGCGGCGCGTCTTGAGCAGCCGCTCGCATCGGTGCACCGTCTGGTTGCCACGCTGGTAGAGGCGGGTTTTGCGGAGCAGGATGGGGCGAGCCGCCGTTACCGGTTGGCGGGCAAGGCGTTGTGGGCGGGGGCGGGTTATCTGCGCAACTCGCCGGTATACCGGGCGTCGTTTCTGGTGATGCAGGAAGCGGCGCGGACGAGTGCCGGGTTGATTCATCTGGGGGCGCTGCATGGGGAGTGGGTGCTTTATCTGCATACGGTGGGCAGTCCGAGCCGGCTTTATCTGTACGCGGACACGGGGGAGAGGCGGCCGTTGCACGCGACGGGATTGGGTAAGGCGATTTTGGCGTGGCAACCCACGGAGTTGGTGAACCGGATTGGTGCGCAGAGGCTGCCTAGATTTACCAAGCACACGATCTGTTCGTTGAGTGATCTCAAGGAGGAGCTTAAGGGAATCCGGCAGCGGGGCTACGCGATCGATAACGAGGAGGGCGTGATTGGTCTGCGCTGCGTCGCGGCGCCGATTTTTGATGCCTCTGGGGTGAGCGTGGCGGCGTTGAGCATGAGCGCTCCGGCGCAGGTGATGACGAGGCAGGCGATTGAGACGTCCGCCGCGCAGATTCGCGAGGCGGCGATGAAGATTTCGGTGCAGGTGGGCTACCGGCCGGCGTCGAGCAACATGCTTTCCTTGATTTCCGGATAGCGAAAACGGTATTTGCGATCCAGAATGTGCTGGTTAGAATCGTCGGCATGGTGCGTCCTGAAAGTCGCATAGTTCTCACAGGTGCAAGTCCTGTCCGGGTAAGCGCCGAAGCGCCCGGTAGCAGACTCCAGCCGGGAGGAGAGATCCGACCGAGCCAAGCGGAGTGTCAAAAGCCCTTGCAAGAGAGGGAAGCAAACCAGCGGGCCGCAACGAGAGTGAACGCGAGCAGCCACGTCATATTATCAGCCGAAAGGCGTTTGGGAGGGCCGAGCCGGTCATGTCGCGGCGAAGGCAACAGACAGCACTCTGGATCGGAACGAGTGCTGGACCTCTCCGGGGTAGTGAGCGGTGGCACGTTGGGAAAGAGCCATGCGGAACAGGAGAGATCCTACCTGGCAGCCAAGTCGGGCAAAGACCGTAGGTATAAGGCTGGACAGCCGAAAGCAGACGGAGCCGGGAGGAAGTCCGAGGGGTTCGTAGTACCGAGGAAGGCGTGCAGCAAAACGCGCCGGAGGGAAGGGGCCCTGCTTTGATCCTGCAAGCGGAAGAGGTAAGCGCGAGGGCATGCCGGTGACGGACAAAGACCCAGCCGTCGATAAAGTGCGAGAACTCCAACGCAAGCTATGGAGGTGTGCCAAGCAGAGTAAGACACGGCGGTTCCATGCGCTGTACGACCGGATCCACCGGAGTGACGTCCTGTGGGAAGCATGGAAACGAGTACGCAGTAACGGCGGCGCAGCGGGGGTGGATGCCGAGACGATCCAAGCCATTGAGCAGTACGGCGAGGAGCGTTTTGTGGCGGAAGTCCAAGCGGCGCTGCGGGCAGGCCAGTACCGGCCGCAACCGGTGAAGCGGCAGTACATACCGAAAGGAGACGGCAAGCAACGGCCATTGGGAATACCGACGGTCCGGGACCGGGTGGTGCAGACGGCGGCGAAGCTGATCATCGAGCCGATCTTTGAAGCGGACTTTGAAGCGCATAGCTACGGGTTCCGTCCGAAGAAGAGTGCGGTGGAGGCACTGGAGGCGATCCGCGAAGCGGGCAACCAGGGCCACGACTTTGTGCTGGATGCAGACATTCAGGGCTACTTTGACAACATCGATCAGGAAAAGCTGATGGTGTTAGTGGGGGAGCGCATCTCGGACCGGAAGGTGCTGAAGTTAATTCGCCAGTGGTTGAGAGCCGGGGTGATGGAGGCAGGCGAGGTGAGCGCGACGCTGGCGGGGACCCCGCAAGGCTTCGGCGCTAGCGAAAACTTGACCACCCCTGCCAACGAAAAGTTGACCACCCGACAGGCGCGCCGATAGAAGGGGATGCCCCGACTGCGGAAGCGCCCCTGCCGGAATTGCCTGCGGTGGTTCTATCCGGACCCACGAGTCGGCGACCGCCAGCGCACCTGCGGCCAGCCCGAATGCCAGGCCGTCCGCCGCCAGAAAACACAAGCAAACTGGCGGCGGCGAAACCCCAGCTACGCCGCCGCCTACCGCATCGATCAACGCCACTCCGCCCCCGATTCCGACCCCGACCCCCTCCCCGTCCCAGCCCCATTGCAAAAACTCCCCTGGGACCTCGCAAAAGACCAGTTCGGCGGCAAAGGGGCTGATTTCATTGCGGTTATGGGCAAATACCTGCTGCACGCCGCGAAAGACCAGTCACCCGGCTATCCCATTGACCCTAAACGAGTTCCCGGTAACAACCCCGCTTTACCGCGAAAGACCAGTCCGGGCAGCGCGCATACTGAAACCCAGGCGCCACCCCACCATGCCGCAAACTCTGGAGTTTCATCAATTGGACCGCCGCCTGGCGCACCTCCGGGTCCGCCACCCGGCCCGGTTCCGGCACCTGCTGGCCTCGCTGGCTGAAACAGGTCACAAACTCCCATCGTCGTCATCCAACAAACCGCGCGCTATCTGGTCATCGACGGCCACCAGCGCATCGCCGCGCTCGAACAGCTGCGGCGAGACACCGTCGACGCCGTCGTTCTGGACACCGTGAACGAAGCCGAAGCCCTGCTGCTGGTCCGTTCCCTGCGCATGAATAGCGAGCCGGAAACGGCGCTTGAACAAGGCTGGTTACTGGCGGAGATGGAAGCCAAACTCGGCTACACCATCGAGGAGCTCGCGCGGCGTTTCGACCGCAGCCCGACGTGGGTGACGCGCCGTCTGTCGTTGGTGGACACGCTCTCGGAATCGATCCAGCAACGGGTGCGCGACGGCCACATCGCCCCGCAGATTGCCATGCGCTATCTGGCGCCGGCGGCGCGCATCGATGCCGAGCAATGTGAGCGCATGGCGCAGGTCTTCGCGCAGCAACATTGGACCACGCGCCAAGCCGCCGATTTCTACAACGCCTGGCGAAACGCCCGCGGACTGGCCCGCGCGCGGATTCTGGCCGAACCGGACCTGTTTGCAAAAGCGCGGCAGCAACCACCGCCAATAAAAACAACGCTGGAAGGCGATCTCAACCAGATCGTCGCCATCGCCCGCCGGGCGCTGGTGCGCGGAGAACAAACAACGCCAGACAGTGAAGTCATCCACCACAAGATCCAGCACGCCACGCGGCTGCTGCGACAGATCGAGGAACAATATGCTGAGCCAATCGCAACGCACGGCGATTCTGGAGTTATCCGCCGCGGGCAGGAACAAGCGAGAGATCGCCAAGACGCTGGGCCTGTCGCGCCAGAGCGTACGCAAGGTTCTGGCGATGAAGGCAACCACGGTGCCGCGGATCGAGCGCGAAGAGAAAGCCGCGCCCCATCGCCAGCGGATCCTCGAGTTACTGCCGCAGTGCAAAGGCAATCTCGTGCGAGTCCATGAGGAGCTCGCCGCCGAGGGCGTGACGATGTCCTATACGGCATTAACGGCGTTCTGCCGCCGGCAAGGCATCGGCCGCGCGCCCGTTGTGCCCGCGGGCAGCTACGATCACGAATGCCTGCCCGGCGTCGAGATGCAGCATGACACCTCGCCGCATGAAGTGACCGTGGACGGCCGGAAGTACAAAGCCCAGACCGCCTCGGCGGTGCTGTGTTACTCGCGCCTGCTCTACTTCGAGATCTGGCCGCAGTTTCAGCGTTTCGATTGCAAGGCATTTCTCACCGCGGCGCTGCGCTACATGGACGGCGCGCCGCAACGCGTGATGATCGACAACACGCACGTGGTGGTGTTGCGCGGCAGCGGCAGGCAGATGGAGCCGGTGCCAGAGATGGCGGCGTTCGGCGAACGGTTCGGCTTCCGCTTCGTGGCGCATGAGATTGGCGACGCCAATCGCTCGGCGCGCGTCGAGAGGCCGTTCCACTTTATCGAGAATAACTTTCTGGCCGGCCGAACGTTCGCGAGCTGGCAGGATCTCAACAGCCAAGCGCGCCAGTGGTGCGATCGTGTCAACGCGACTTACAAGAAACACATTCGCGCCGTGCCGCGCGAACTCTATGCGTCCGAACGATTGCAGCTGAAACCGCTACCGGCCTGGATTCCGGAAGTCTACCGGCTGCATCAACGCATGGTCGACAACGAAGGCTACGTGGCGCTACACACCAACCGCTACTCGGTTCCGGCGGACTTTATTGGACGCCGCGTGGAAGTGCGCGAATTGCGCGAGCGGATCGAGATCGAACTCGACGCCCGCCGTATCGTGACGCATCCTCGCCTGCTGACCACCGATCAACGCGTCACCCTGCGCGAGCACCGTCCGCCACGTGGTAAAGGCCCCAAACGCAGCGATCCGCATCCGGACGAACAAGCGATTCTCCACGCCGTTCCGGAGATCGCAACTTACGTCGAGGTCCTGAAAAGAAAAAGCCGCAAGGTCAGCGGACTCGCCTTGCGGCAACTGCTGCGGATGGCGCGCGAGTATCCGCGCGAGCCATTTCTGGGCGCCATCGGCGAGGCCGCGCAGTATGGACTCTACGACCTCGACCGCGTCGAACGCATGATTCTGCGCCGCGTCCAACGGGACTTCTTCTTACTGGAGGGCAACCACGATGACTGAGGAACTCGATCAACTGCTAAAGAACCTGAAGCTGCATGGCATACACGCGGTCTACGACGAACACCTCCGCGCCGCCGATCAGCAACAGATCACTTACACCGACTTTGTCTCCGGCCTGTTACGTGCGCAATGGCGCGACCGGCAGGAGAATGCGCTCGAATGGCGCATCCGCCGCGCTGGTCTGCCGGAACGTTGGGCACTGGAAACGTTTCCGTTCGCCAACCAACCGGGGGTGAATCGCAAGCAGATGCGCGCGTTTGCCGAACTCGACTTTGTGGCCAAGCGCGAGAACATTGTGTTTATCGGCCCGACGGCTGTTGGCAAGACCGGACTGGCCTCCAGCATTTTGATGAAGGCCTTGCAGAACGGATTGCGCTGTCAGTTTATGAAAGCGCAAGATCTGTTCGACGACATGTATGCGTCGCTGGCTGACCGGTCCACGCGGCGGCTGGTGGACCGCCTGGCGCGTTTGGACATCTTATTGATTGACGAGCTTGGCTACACCAATCTCAAGCCGGAGCAGGCCAATGTGTTCTTCAAGCTGATGGAGGAACGGTATCACCGGCGTTCGACGATCATCACGACGAATCTTGCGTATGAGGAATGGGCAGGTCTGCTGGGAAACAAGCCGATGACGGAAGCGTTGCTGAGCCGCGTGCGGCATTACTGCCACACGGTGCGCATTGAAGGTCCGCCGCTGCGCGAGCCGCAGGGCTGACCGATGGACGCAATCGAGTATGTGCGCCGCGTGCTCGACGCCTACCGCGCGACGCCGGGAACCTGTGGCGCGGTTCGGAGGCCGGATCGCGCTTTTGCCGTGCAGTTATTCGCGCGTGGTGTGCCGTTTGGCGTGGTTGAGAACGCGCTGTTGCTGGCCTGTGCGCGGCGGCTGCTGCGGCCAGCCGATGCGCCTCCATTGGGGGTGATCCGCTCGCTTGCTTACTTTGGCCCGGTTATTGACGAGGTACTTGGGCTTGGCGTTGATGAGGCTTACTTCCGGCATCTTCGGGTGCGGTTAGCGTGCCTGCGCGGCGAGCGGTAGCCGAAACCGCGGCACGCCTTTGGCGTGGATGATCTTGCCTCCGCCAACGACGCGGCGGAACCCGCGCGCCGGCCGGCGCGGATGGTGATGGGCCTTCCGCAGTGTCCGCCGTTGCCAACGCTGTTTCCAGTGGGGGCAACTCTTTCCGAGCAGGGGTGGTCAAGTTTTCGTTGGCGCCGAAGGTTTATGGCAAACCAGGCAGCAAACAACGCGATCATGAAGAACCGTTGCAACGCACTCATGGAGAACACACCATCGATGCGGCTGACGTCTGCTGACACACGGAAGATAGCTTCCCCTCGATTGCTGTAGGCGCAATACCAAATGAAGTTTTGAGAGAGGTGAAGCACCATTTACGTCTGCTCCCTGCAAGGAGGAACGATCAACGTCAGTTGGCACTTGATGCGAAACGAATCGACTTCCTGACATCGCCTTGAAGCCGGACAACAGGGAACTGGACCGTCCGACAGCCAGGAACTGTTCATGACTGTAGGATCGAGTCGACGCCTACCTTGATTCCCTGAGTTCAATTTGCGCTTCATAGGCATTGAATGAATGAATCAAGCTCACTACGGAGCCGTCTTGCAGGATCCCGGTTATCGATGCGACCCCGGATTCTTCCAAAGGGATTTCAAAAGGGTCACCCTCCTCGATCCATTTATCGTACCGTCGGCCACTCCCGATAAAGATGACTGTCGCATACAGGTGCCCTTTACTGAACCATCTTTGCGGAAAGCGAATGACTTTGGATTTTCCTGAAGGGACTAGGTTTCCAATGGGGGCCAAGTCCAAAAACATTGCGGCCCGGCAGGATGACTCACGCTTACTGCAGGTGATTTGAATGTCCTTTTTCCTGAACCCCAGCACTCGCACCGCAATGTTTACATTCTTCCCTCCAGGAACATCAAGGACGATTTGCGACTGATCGACTGTGAACGGTGCATTTAAAGCACCATCGACATCGCATCTGATGTGCTCCCGATTGAGCTTGATTCCATTGCCATAAAAATCCATCAAGAGCAGTCGCACTGGGCTGGCATCGACACGAAGAAACGCTCCAAGAAACAGAACAACTGGCAACACCGCAAAAGTCCTCACAACAATGAGCCTCCTGAAACCCACAATCCTACAATCTATAGGAAGTTCGTGACTGCGTCGTGGTTTGGATACACCAAGCGCAACGCTAGGCATTATGCATCAATCTGTTGATCCACAAAGCGCTCCCGAACTGCAGACGCGGGTAGACATCTCGCCGAAAGCAGGCGGCTCGACGTGGCCGTATCGTAAACAAAAGTCCGTGCCTGCGTTACCCGTTCGCAGTGCATAGTTCCTAGATTAGGAATTTGCTCGACAGTTGACTCGGAAGCAAATCCACGATTACAGGAACAAACCAAATGCAGTCGTCATCAAAACGAATTTGTGAAGCAAACTTTCGACACTCAACCAGTGCACGCTGCCTAAACGTCTCCAGGGGCTCCGCTTCTTGCACCTCAATACTCCATCCGTCGCGCAAGGGGATCAATTTGGGGCCACGCTCAACAAATGCATCGCACCCCAGAAGATAAACCGGCACAATTTGCAGTGATTCAATTACCCTAAATCCGGCAGTTGACCACCGCCAGTGCTCCCTTTTGCGGGTCTGACTGGAACGCGAACCCGCCAAAGTCCGTGAAGATCCGGCGCAGCATCAGACCCCAACGCCTCTGTCCCGGCAACTGCTC
>JBIITX010000075.1:0-3677 GCA_044340255.1 Bryobacter sp.
CCTCCGCTCAGCCGCCAATCAGCTTACACAATCCCAGTTTCCAGTGCCATACTGGTTCCTGTTAACCGCCTCGAATCCACTTAAGCCCATGGGTGTTTTCTGTCCAACCAATGGGGTCCACCTCACTTGCACGGATCCCCATTCTTGTCAATATCAGTTCCTTCGTGCCACTGCCAAGTGTCATTGACTCGAAACCAGTTTCTTCCGTCTGGATCGATTCGCGAGAGGGGATTGTTTCCTGTGTAGCCGTATAAATTCCAACTCTGCGGATCAAGCATCTCTTGGTCTATAAAGGGCCCATCCGGGCTCAAGAACCGCCCAATCCCTCCCCCGTAATACCGCGCCTGCATAAAGTCCAATCCCGTCTCGTTATCCCGTTCGTGGCCAACTTACTTCACTTGCAACTGACACTCACCTTTGTGAATAAATTGCTTCTTCATCAAGATTTTTGGAAGTATTTTGCCTATTTGTCTATGCCAGTGGATCTAATTCAGCGGAACTACGGCGTATCTTTTCAGTCACGAATATCCGAACCGCATCCGCATCGCGCTCCAGTAAAGCATCGTAGTGATTTTCATCATTAATCATTTGAGCGTAACCCCATAATGCTCGAAGATGACCATCATTAGGAAAGCAGGAGAACTCCCAATCACTATCTATTCGAGAATTGCATACAGAAAACAGTTCAATTGGATACCAGTTCGGTAAGTCATTTTCATCGCTTAGTAGAACATACAAGTCGTTCCCCCACAATGAAATTGAATAGACAGGGTATGTCTTCCCGTCGATGAGATCAAAAACTGTTTGATCAGGGTATCTTACTCTAAGAGTTGGAGACGCCAAATTTTTAGCTAGGTTAGTGCTGCAAACTACAGTCATTTTTACTTCCCAATGAATTTAAAGTCTGCAAAAAGGCCAGTCTTTTTATTCCGAAGCCAGTGAATTTCAACTCCGTTCACCACTTTACTCATCTTCACCCACCCACTGGCGGCAGGCCACCGAGGATCAGTCATACCTTTTTTCAGATTGAGCTCGATTCCGTCTGTAGGATTAGACATAACTTGTTCCATTGCCAATTTTTCCTTGAGGTCCTTAGGTGCAGTTCGACCAGTCGATTCTTGCCCGGATTCGCTCTGGCCGCCCCCGCCACCCCCGCCCCCACCAGAATTACAATAGACATTGCCAAAGCCATAGCCGATTGTACCTCCTACAATTAGACCACCAGCCGACATCGGAACTGCAAGCGTCCCACCACTGGCAAGGGAGGCCGTAGCCCCGTATTGTGCTCCGGCAATTGCGAAGCCAGCACCGCTGCCAGCCGTAGCCAGGCCTTTGCAAATATCTTTCCCGAAAGGAATCTCCACATTCGATGCGAACTCATAAGCTCGCTCCATTCCATCTGCAAACTTCTGCCCAAATTTCTTTAGCTTCTTCAGTCCTTCTGCCAGCGTCAAATCCACAAGTATCGGTGCGGCCGTCACCGTGATACTGAAGATGTCTCGCACGTTAGGATCTTCGTCGTACATCCCGGTCGGATCGATCAGAATCATCGGGCTATTCCGCACATAGCTATACAAATTCCAGCTCTGCGGATCCCCCACCTCCTGATCCACCAGCGGCCCATCCGGGCTCAAGAACCGCCCAATCCCTCCCCCGTAATAACGCGCCTGCATAAAGTCCAGCCCCGTCTCGTTGTCCCGCTCATGCCCGGTATACTTCACCAGCAGCATCGGATCCCCATAGTTCATCCCACGCCCAGGCAACTCCTCTCCAAACGGATAGTAATCATGCCTTGAGCCCACCACCCCATCCCCGCTTCCGCTCGCCTTCATCACCAAACGCGTCGTCCCAAGATGATCCTGCCCCAGATACTTCGTCTCCCAACTCGACAACACCGTTCCCTGAATCTCAGCCAGCAACTCACCATCCAGCCCATACACAAAGCGCCGCGTATAAGCCGTATCCTGCACCCCCGCCGTCCACTTCTCCACCGCCACCCTCCGGCCCTCGCCGTCATACCGGTAGCGATACTCAATCCCTCCCGCCGTTGCCTTCACCATCCGGTTCTCGGCATCGTACTCGTACAGATTCCCGCTCGCCGCATTCACATTCCCGCTACCATCATGCCGCCCCGTCCCCGTCGTATCCCCGGAATTCACTTGCCAACGGTTGTTCGGAAACTTGCCCTCCACCTCAGACTCAGAATCCGCAGAAACCCACGGCACAAAAGCCCCGTCCCCATTCCCACAAGACCCATTCAACACCGTCTGATTTCCAAATCTGTCGAACACATACTGTTGCCGCGCTGCCGCGCTGCCACACACGCTCAGCCCAGTGTCCTGAAAGATCCTCAATCGGTTGATCGAGTCATAATCAAAGCCCTGCTGGAAGCTGAATGGACTGCCAAGATGGCGGCCACTGATGCCATGCGACATCAAATTCCCATTGTTCGCACTGCCATAACCAAAACTCAACTCATGCACGTTCACGTTATCTTTGGCCCAGCTCCGGCTCACCGTCTGCCCGCGCTCATTCGCCAAACTGGCCTCTGTCACTCCATTGCCCAGCGTCACAGCTTGGACCTTTCCCGAAACGCCAACCAAGGGCTTGCTCATCTGACGCTATTCGTCCATTATGAGCTCGTTGAGAAAAGCCCCTCTTCCCGATTTCAGTCCTTCAAAGGGGTCATGAAGCTATGACCAGCCTGCTGCCGATCGATCCTTGAATGTTCGCGCGCCAGGAATTTTCGGCTCGCGAAGTGATTTTCCCGACACCGAGTTTTTCAACAAGCTTCTGGGCGAACAAACGTGAAGTGCAGGGACCGCAACTGTTCGTTAGCACTCAAGCAGCAAGTCAATGAGCAGATATTGTCGCAATCTTGATTGACGAGGCGATCACATTCAGAGCGATTTGTGGAACGATCCCAGAAAAGCTCAATAGCAATCCGTCACAGTAGCCTTGCTGGTTCACTGTCACCCATCCCCAACCGAATGGCTTTCCGATAAATTCGCTCCACGGCTCGATGCAGCTTACGTTGGTATTACTTGGATCGAATTCCTCAGCAAATTCAGAGACCCCAAATTCAATCGTATCGTCATTCTCATCAACGAGAACAATGAGTGTAACTGGATCAAAGATGAGCACTATCCTATCGAGAACGCCTTCGGTTTGACGGTACTGAACGGATTTGAGAGTATGATTTTCAATTGCATGAAAAGCAGAAAGCATCGGAGCAATTGCTTCGGCTGTTCTGATTTTTGCCATCGTCATTTTCTAGCCTCACCTCTAATATCGTTGCCCGAGCCGTCCCGCCTGTTTGGCGATCTTGATAGCAGTTTCGGCACCCGAATCTCCGTCCGCTGCCGCTTGCGCCGCTTCCCTGAGTGTCTTGTCAGCCCAAGGTCCCGTTTGATTCACGTTTGACGCCGTGCCTCCACGACTGCGAATAACGTCCCGAACCTTATCTTCTGAACGGCTCGCAAGATTTCCTAGCTTCTTGCTCGCTGCTGCGCTAAGACTTCTACCACCTCCGACTTCAGGAATACTCTTTCCGCCGTCCCCTCCCCCACCAGAATTGCACAAAATATTTCCGGCCTGAATTCCAAGCGAAGTGCCCACATAAGTGCCTCCAGCAGCACCAGCCGAAGTCGTGAAAACCCCAGCCGGACCACCAGCAA
>JBIITX010000064.1:0-12891 GCA_044340255.1 Bryobacter sp.
AGGCCATGCTGGAAGGCGTTGGAAGCGGAGCGGGCTTTGCCGGCGGGGGTACGGGGGCCGGTGGATTTGAGGGCGTTGGCTCGGTTGGCAGCGAGGGCGGCCTCGGACATGGTTTTCTTGCGGGGCTCGGTAGCAGGAGCCTGGGTTGTGGGTGGCAGCGCATCCACAGTGGTGTTTAGAGGGTTGTTTGGAGTTGTGTTTTCCATGGCTTGACGTTAGCTGGCGTCAAGGGCGGCTTAATGTTTTGGCGGGGTGGTTTTGTTGGAAACAAAGGAAATCGAGTTTTGAAATTGTTGTGAAGAGGTTTGGCCTTCATCTTGCGTAACTGGGTGCATTACGCTTTTCTCCAGTTATTGCTCGCCAATGGGACGCCGGTTTTTTGAATGGCTTGCAAGTCTTCGGTGTTGCCGGTGACCAATTTAAAGCATTCTTGAGTTCGAGGCCAAAGACAATCTCATGGACTGTGACGCTGGTGAAGATGAAAGACTGGTGGTGGCGTGCATAGGTGGCTGCGTGGCGAGCAACGATAATGTCATGCCCTTTCAGTTATTCCGAAAGTATGTCGGTATCGAGAAGAACCTTGACCATCTAGAGATTAGAAACTGGGATGGTCGATCGGCGGCGTTCTTCGTAGGCGAGTTGGACTACCTCATCCAGCAGAGTGGAGTCTTCCTGGCTGCTAAACAGTCCCAGCCCGTGTTCAAAGATGGTCGGAGCGGATGGGGCTTTTTCGAGGGGGTGGTGTGAGTCAAGCCACAGATGGAGTTCGGCCCGCTCTTGCGGCTTCAAGCTTTCAATGGCGCGTTCGATATCCTGAAGTGTATTTGACGTGCCCCCAATGACTCCTCCAGTCATAACTAGAGAACTTTAAAAATCCTAGCCCATTTGTTGCGCCGATAGCGGGGATAGGGGTGTGGGGCAAGGGGGCGACGACTGGGATTGCCAATTCGATCTGGCGAGCGTAGAGCGGTGCGCTGCCTAGCTCCTTGACGCCGAAACCATTTGTATCCCATCGGCGCTGATGGTGCTGATATGTCTTGCCCAAGAGACGCTCGATTCGACACAGGCACGTACAAGAGGGGTGAGTCGTTCAGGCGTTGCTGGATGGACCCGGAACAAGACGACCCCAGAGCGTCTCAGTGGACTTTTGCGTTGGAAGGCAATCTGCCAGAAGTCTTTATCCAGGGTGAGCACAATACGCTCTTCCAACTCGGCGAGGTCTAACAGGAAGTTGTCTTTTGCTCCGGGGAGGTTTGTGCGAGCCCAAAGCACATCGTGGCCGTCTTCACGAAGCGACTGTACTACTGACTTCGGAAAATTCTCGTCAGCCAGGAAGCGCATCTAGGCAGGGATCGGAAATGCTTTGTATTCGTGCGCCAGGTAGCTGGCGTAGGACAGACAGGCGAGGATGTCTTCTCGGCTAAGTCCAGGGTAGCTGGCGAGGAGTTCCTGCTCAGACTGGCCGGCTGCGAGTTGTTCGAGAATGAACTCGACGGCCAGGCGAGTTCCGCGGATGACAGGTTTTCCGGCCAGGATCTCGTGATCGACGGTAATGCGCTCCATGGGCGGCATGTCCTCAGTGTAGCTTGCGGGGGATTGTTTGGATATCGGTTGGGGCGAAGCACCCGGTTGTTGTCACACAATGGCAAGACTTCGTCTGCTGTCAGGCAGGATTATTGGTTGATGGCTGGGAGATGGAGAAGAAAAATGCTCGACCTGTCCCACGCGGAATTTTGCAAAATTGGGCGATTTTTGAGATTTGGGTGGTAGGAGCTTTAGTAGTTTCGTTAACAAGAGATAGCGATCATTTTGCTGCTTCACGGTTTCGAGAGTACTATTCAGAAAACAGGGAAGGGCTTCGCAGGTGGCCTGACTTTATTGGGGATTTTGCAAGGTGCAGGTCAGGCTGGCCTTGGCCAGATTTACTCACTTGTACAACCAAACCCATCCACTGTCCAGAGAAAGATAAATCACACTCCCAGCAGCCAAAACAAGGCACTGTGTTCGATCACGCGAGAAGTAAAATGAGAACTTAGACTCCAACATGGACCACCCTACAGACGCACTCCGCAAGAAGTGGCAATACCCAGGTGCTGACCTTAATGCAGCAGACATCGTGCGCATTCTCGCCGAAATCGAACAATCGGCAGCGAGCGCGCGCATCGGGGCGTTGATCACCACCACTAACTTCGATGAGTTCCTCAAGGAGATCAAAGTTCGGCCTCTCACCTTGAGCGATCAGTTAGCGAATGCGATGAATGCCCTCAAGGAGAACATGCACCAGATCCAGCAGTCCAACGCTCAGGCAATAGCGAAACTTAGCGCAACACTCGCGAACATCAGGCTGCACGGGGTGACTCACGCAGAGGCGATGGCAACAATCAGCGCGAGGCTCGTTAATTCTGGGCAAATAAACGCCACACTTGGGGAAGCTAAACTGGTCGCGACGGGCACCGTCGGACCACCACCTCCGCCTCGTCCTGTGATTGATGTCGGCGTTTTCACTGAGGAGCAAGCGCTGTCCAGAATCGAGGTGGTGAGCGGCATTGCTGCTGATGTCATCGCCGGGATTGGTAAAGACCCTCACGAGTTGTGCAAGTTGTCTCCTGGAAAGTTCGAAGACCTCATCATGGAACTCTTGGCTGCTATGGGTAATGAGGTAGAGAAAGCAGGACCTACTAATCAGCCGGATGCTTTCGTTGATATTGTCTTCTGGTCAAAAGTAGGGGTTCCGATTCTTGGGGCGGTGCAGGTCAAGCACCACGACAGCATTAAAGTGAAGACGGGCATTGATGCAATTCAAAGGATGGAAGGCGTGCTGAGCAAACGCAGGCAGGAGTTTAATCTCGGCATGGTGGTCACGAATACCTCATTTACGGAAGATGCGAAATGGCAGGCAAAGGACTCCGGCATCTATTTGCGGTTGCGTGACGGAGCCGACATTGACCGATGGGTCAAAGGTGACTTCAACAATGAAGAAGAACGGCGAGAATTCCCAGGGAAGATTCAGCTCACTCGCCACTTGGCAATTGATGTGAAGAAAAAACTGCTGAGCTAGTTCAACGGTAAGGTCATTCCTACTCTACAGAGCTCGCTTCCGTCTCTCCGACTATTGCAATTCTGCTAACCCTATAGCTAGATGTCCAGTTCTTTTTCGCTGGTCAGCCAATCGTTTCTAGACTCGTGTCTCATGTCAGGGGACAAGCTCAAAGTCTGGGCTTCAGTTGATTTGCAGGGTAACTGAGGCGAGGTTACGAGTGGGGTAGTGGTGCACTTGTGGCGTGGTTGCTGCTTTTGATGTTGATCAGGGTGGTTTCAGCCCTGTCGGCGTCGCGGGATTGTGGACTGGAAGTGTTCTGGCCTCGTCGATGGCCCAACTCCTCAAGAAGCCATCGCGAACCTCGAATTCATCCTCGACGAATCAAAACCTTCAGCCACCAGCTTCACAGGCTGACAAGATGTGGGAGTGTTGCAACCGCCCCGCCTCCCGCCTTGCCGCCCTACTCGCCCGAGACCCCGGCGATGAAGCCGGCAACCAAGCGCTGGATCTCCGCCGCCGGCAGGTTATAGCGAGCATTGCTATCTGGCAAACCCATATTGCCGCTGATCACAAAAGCCCGCAGCCCCGCCTTGGCCAACTTCCTGGCCTGCGCGATGCTCAGCCCACCCACCACCTGCACTGGAACCGCCCCGCCAACCCTTGCAAACACTGCGCGAGCCACATCGCCGAGATAATCGTCCTCGATCAGCTTCGGATTCGCCCGCCGCGCATCAGACTGTAAATGAATGCCCACCGCATCGACCCCGGCCTCAACCATCCGAAGGGCCACGTCGCCTGCCACTGCGGCCGACCCCTGGTTCGGCACCATAATGTCCGCAAAAACAAGTCGCGGCAATTCCGGGCTTGCCCGCCTGAACTCATCCCGCACAGCGCAAATTGACTTGGCGGTATCCACACCCGCAAGAGCGAGGAAATCCACAATGTTGCCGCCACCAGCAAAGACACTCCGCGCCTCGCCGCCACCACCATCCATGGTCTTCATATCCGCCAGCAGAATCGCCGCGGGAAACCGTTTGCGAAAAGCAGGCACAACGTTCGCAACGCCCTGTGTCTTCAGCAGCGGCGTCCCCATCTCAACAATATCGACTCCAGCCGCGATTGCCGCACTCGCCACCGACAGACCCAGATCCAGGGTGCCGACATCGACCGAAATCTGAAACGAAAGGCGGGTCTTGAACCGGTCTACAACGCGGGCGGAACTGGCATGTGTCTCCTTCGACGGCTGTTGACCCCAGGCAGAGCGAGCCTGCATCGCCTCAGCGACGGCGCACCCGGCCAAACCGCTACCGGCCTCCAGGAACGAGCGCCGCTTGAGTTGCCCCTCGTAATTCGACGACTTCTTGTGATCCATGTTCGCAGCTCCTTTGCGGCTCGGACGCTTCGGGAAGCCGGTGCCAGGCTGCCGTGCGCAAGCCCTTCCACACCGCACTTCCACACCGCACTTCCACATCGCACTTCCACATCGCACTTCCATTCGGGTGCATTCTAACAGCACCGCACCAAGTGGGGACGCTCCGACCACATGGGTGACAAAACAGCGGGAACTCAAATACTCGAATCCAGATTAGATGGTATAAGATCACATGGGCACAATTTGCCTAAGACTCGTTTTCCTCCTCGTTTGGTGCTCGGTGCCATACGCACTGGCAGGCTTTGGCTTTCGCTCGTGCAGCACGGGCTTTGAGTCGATTGGTAAGGGGCCGGCGAGCCTCGTCTCTGGGCAGGGTGTGGAAATACGTTTCGCGAACACCAATGTTATGTTGGCGATGCGAATTCTGGGTGCCAATGCCGCAGCAGCTGCCATAGTCGAGGCGCGTGAGCCAGACACGGAGCTAGTGACGCGCGTGCGATATCGCGCAACACTGCCGGGAGTCGACGTGGCGTACTATTGGGCCAAGGGTAGGCCTGATGGCCCTGAACTCGAGTACGACTTCATTCTGGCCCCACACGCGGATTTGCAGGGACTGAGATTGGCGTTTGAGGGTGTGCAATATGTACGTGTAGCGCCTGATGGCGATCTGCTTTTGGGCGTACGCGGCGGCGAGGTGCGCCAGACGCGTCCGGTGGCGTTCCAAAAGGGTCTGGCTTTGGCGGCAGCGTTTCGAGTCGACGGGAACATCGTTTCTTTTGAGGTTCCTGCTTATGACCCCAACTACGAGTTAGTGATTGACCCGGTGTTTCGCTACGCAAGCTTTCTGGGTGGCAGCAATTGGGATTATCCGCGCAAGATTGTTACAGACGCAGCGGGACATGTGTTTATCGCGGGTGAGACGAACTCGCCTAATTTTCCTGTAACAGCCGATGCGCTGCGCAAGCGTTGTGGGACCGATGGGCATTGTGACGGACTTCAGGACATGTTTGTAACCCGGCTGAACGCCAGCGGGGCGATTGAGTACTCAACATATTTGGGCGGCAACAGCCGAGACTACGTGGTGGCGATGGCATTGGGCGCGCAGGGCGACCTATACATTGCCGGCACTACGGACTCGAGTGATTTGCCGCTGGACCGGCACCATGGGCCAAATGCGGGAACACGTCCTGGAGCGCGTATCGTAAAACTCGCGCCGGATGGAAGCGTGGCCCTTTCGCTGGGGTTTACGGATGAGAACCCTCGGTTCGCGCTGGTGGACTTTGGCGTGGATAGCAAAGGCTTTCTCTATCTTTTGACAAGCCAGAGGACAAGCCAGCCTCCCGCGTCTTCGAAATGGTACCGGTTGAGCCCGGACGGTTCTCAGGTGCTGTCTCGGGTGCTGCTGCCTTGGTTGGCAACGTCGATGGTAGTGAGCCCGTCAGGCGAGGTGACGTTCGCCGGTCAGGTAACTCCGGAACAAAACGTGACCGCTAGCGGTGGATTTCAGCTAGCATTCGGCGGAGCAGTGGATGGCTTTGTGGCTTCTTACAGCGCCTCGGGCCGCCTATTGGCTTCCAGCTTTTTGGGGGGCGCAGGGTACGACCGGATTGACTCGATTGAGATGGGGCCGACGGGCGACTACTATGTGACAGGCTTCACCGAGCAGATGTTTGACCCGATGGTGAATCCACTCAGCTCGAATCCCCAAACAACGCTGGTGGCGCGAATCAGTTCAGGGCTGCAAACGCTCTACTATGCGGTAGGGCTGGGTACACGCGAAACGGCGAGGATCAAGCCAGCGCCGGATGGAGGTTTGCTCGCAGTAACCCCAGGGAGCCCGGGACGGCTGTATCGATTGAACCCGGAGGGCAGCAAGTTTGATTCCGTATCGATTTTGCCAGTGGCAGAGAGCCAACGTGCGGAGTACATTGCAATTGCCGCGGATGCTGAAGGGCGAGCGTGGGTAACAGGCTGGACTTCGCCCGATTATCAGGTGGGCCTGATGACTCCACCGCCGTCGACGGCCGCGGCAGCACAGCCCTCATCAGGGGGGGCTTCCGAAACGGTGATTTGGCAGATAGAGTTTGCTGCGCCGGCTCTGATGGTTGGTCCACAGGAGATTCGCATGCAAACCTCGCCTGGTAACAATGGGCACTTCACATTTACCGTGGCGGCGGCACAGCAGCCGCTTCCGCTGGATTCTATGGTGGAGGTCTCTTTTGAGGATGACTGGCTGGTGTTTGATGCGCAGCGCAGGTCGGCTTATGTTTATTTGCTCGAAGGGCGCTTCAGCCTGGAGGCCTATGCCAGTGGTCCGCCGCCTTTGGTAGATGGAGTGGCGCGGTCGGCGCTCTTGGTGCGCCCTCTCGAGAGTGCCGAACCGATGCGGATTTCCGTGGAAGCACGCACCGAGCCTGATGATTTCAGGTATTTCCCCACTGTAGTGCAGATGAAGGGCTCAACATTGGACGAGAATTCTCCGGTAGCTTCGTTGGTCTTCGACCCGAGGGTTCTTCGGGCTGTTGTGGACGGCACACCCTGGTTGACGCTTTTGCCCAGTTCATCGAATTCGGTCGTCCTTCGCGCGGATGGCAGGGAACTTGCATCAGGCTTTCACATCGGGTATGTGCGGCTTGAGCGGCGCGACAACGGGGAAGTACTCACGCGGGTGCCGGTTTTTCTGACGTGGTTGGTGGCGCCGCTGCAAGTGCTTCCGGGGTCGCTAGATTTGGAGTTGCCTGTGGGGTCGACAGAACTCATAACGGCGACGGTGGTGGTGAATCGGCGTCCGGTCGCCCGGCCCGTGGGGCGGGTGCTGCCTGCGACGCTCCTGAGCAAGCAGGGCGACTGGCTGGAAGTAGTCACCAATCCGCTCCAGATTCCAGGACCAGTGACAATTGCGGTGTCGGCAGCTGGCTTGCCTGCCGGATTGCATCAAGGCTCTTTCACACTTTCCTCGGGCGTCGGTGGCAACCCGAACGGCGATGTGACGGTGCGCGTCAACTTGAACGTAGTTGAAAGACCTATGCTTTCTGTCTCAACCGGCACATTGCACTTTAGATATCCCGCGCATGATCCAGTGACGATTCGTCCGCCAGCACAGGAGATAGTAATCGAGAGTGGCAATGGCATGCCAACCCAAGTGGCGTTGAGTTTGTCTTCTTTTGACTATTCGATTTCGCCCAGAGTTGGCTTGACTCCCTTACGGGTCCGTGTGGAGCGCGGAGCAGTCATCGACCGGGCACCGCTCGAGAGGCTCGAGATTCGCGCTTCGCAGCAGGGCGTGACGGACAGAAACACCAGGATTGTGCCGTTGGTGTTCAGCATTGGTGACCTGCGACCGCGCATCGATGCGCTCGTGGATCCCTTCACCGGTGGCCCGTTACGGCTAACGCCGGGCTCGCATTTTGCGATTCTGGGGGCAAGCCTCGGGGCCGGCCCCTGGGTTGCGCCAGAGAACCAGGGGCTGCCTGATCGTACGCCGCAAACAGCATCCTTGCCGCAGACTCTGATGGGGTTCTTTAGGATACGCTCGATGACCGCTTCGCGCATTGAGGCGTTCCTTCCGTTGACGACTTCCCCCTTACGTAGTGTTTCGGTGCAGGTTTCAGTCGAAGGCAACCTCAGTAATGTAGTGACCGTTCCGGTGGTGTCTGCGGCCCCAGTACTTCCGCTGCGAACCGGAGGCCGGGCAGTAGCTTGGAACGCAAACGGAGTGGAGAATTCACCGGGGAACGCAGCATTACCAGGGTCCTTGATGCGCGTGCGATGCTTCGGGCTGGGGGACGTGAGCGGCGAGCATCCGCCCAGGGCAGAGCCCTCGCGCGAGGAGCTACCCACGGTTGTGAAGGTAACGGCACAGTTGGGGTCAGCGGCAGCGACAGTCTTGAGGTCGACGCTGGAGGTCGGGGCCATTGGCTCTTACATTGTTGAGTTCCGGGTACCAGCGGAAATTGCGCCCGGAGATTATGCGTTGCAGATCACGGCGGACGGTACCACCAGCAGTTCGGCGCTCATATCAATAGGGCGCTAGATATTTTCCCTAGCTATGCTTGTCCTACCGGTCACATGGTTAGCACTTAGTCTGGCAGATTCGTTTCCATTGAGGGATCCCCGCTGCGGCACAAATCATCTTCGGGATCTCGAGGAACTGTCCCAGCCAGGTATTGAGCAACGCCACTGGGTAGTCTTGGAACCACGCCAACTGCCATCCCTCGCGGATCTCCTCCAGGCCGATCTATCGTCCTTCGAGATTTAGGTTTAGATGGAGATCGCGATTCTTGCAGCGCGCCATTTCGCGCTGTTTGGCCATTCGCACTCGCTCACAGTCTTTCAGGTTTCCATCCTGCCGCCTTCCCGTGAAAGGCCTCACCGATGGCTTGTAAAAATTCGACGGGGGCTTCATCCCCAGGCTTCATGCGGCCGCTCCCTGCTGTACTCCTGCCGAAAGCGGTCCATCCGCACCAGTCGGTGGCTGGCTCTACCGCCAACTCTCGTTCCATCGTGCCGTGCAATCGCTCCAGTCGGCCATTGTGCTGCGGCTTAGCTGGCCGTATGCGCTCAATCCGGATCCACAACTCCAGCAACCAAACCTCCTGCTTCCAGATCCCTCCCAGTACCAGCGCAACACCCCGGCACATGGTTTAAAGATATTGGGAACCAAGATTACGCTTAAGTTGAAGTTGCATGACTCCTGAGGTGACGCGGATGCTTCTTTGTGCGGGACGTGGTGGTATTGGAGCCTTTGCGATTGCGGTTCGCTGTTGGCGGTGCGTGAGCTGGGTTGGCTAGTTTTCTGGGGAGGGTTTAGACAGTAATCCAGATTGCATGTGGACTCTTGCGCTGCTGGCGGTGCTGGCACAGGATATTGAAGTGGTGATGGAGACCGAGGCGGGGAGGTTTCGGATGGAACTCTATCCCGAAAAGGCTCCGAAGCATGTGGCGTTTTTTCTGGATCTGGTCAAGAAAGACTACTACAAGGGGAGTGGGTTTCATCGCGTCTATGCGAATGCCCTGGTGCAGGGTGGGGACCCTTTGCTTAAGGATCCTAAGACGCCGAAGAACCTTTACGGCACTGGTGGATTGCGTTGATGTGAAGGGGACGGAGCGATGCGTCACAGCTCGATCTGAGAGAGAAAACTTGGGGAGGGATGAGTTGACTCCATTGTACTTAGCGCTTTCATTTGGAATGATGATTTGAGGAGATCGCAGTGTGGATGGAAAATATCTTCATGTTCAACGAGTTACCAAAGTGGAGCTTGTGACCATTCAGGCTTTCCCCCTTTGCCCCTTTGTAAAAGGTTCACTCCATTTCCTGTCCCCCTTGCCCAAGACAATAGATTCCCGATTGAGTTCATTTGGTCCTTCACTAGAACTCCTCCCATGATTCGTTTGCGTTTACTGCATTGAATGAAGCCAGGCGGGGGAGCCCGGCAGCTAATGGCCTTTCAGTCCTCGGTCAATTGAAATTTTCCACACTCAAGTTAAAGTCCATGGCTTCCCCCGGATAGTCCTTTATGCTGATGACGCAATGCCCAATCAAGAGGCGCAACCAGCCGGAATCTATCTACACGACAAGGGCCGATCCATCTGCATCCAAGTCTGCGGGCCACTAGAGGGCGCCATGGTGCCGGAATTGTTGCAGCTTTGGAAGACTTCGTGCTCGATCAGGCAAAGGACATTTGTCGTCGATCTCAAGGCAGCGGCCCCGGTCTCGGCCGAGGGAATGGAAGCACTCGACTTGCTTCGCGCCGCTGGAGTCCAAGTGCTCTGGCCAGATGATGCGAATCGGTCAACGCGACGCAGACCGCTGTTATCCGTGCTGCGGAACCTTTTTTGCGAAACTGTCTTTTGATCTGGATTTATGGATAGCTTTTTCTCCCCCGACGACGCGCTGCTGTTGATCCAGTTCCTGGGCTTTTCCGCTGGTTTCGCAATTTCGCTCGTTCTGCTGCAATTGATTCGGAAATCCTGGCGATTAGAGGAGCAGCGGCGGCCCAGCCTGCTGCTTGCCGCGTCGCTTCTTACATGGAATTGCGGTGGCGCTGTCAGTACCGCTCTTATGATTTGCGGCTATAGTCTGCATTCGCCCGAGGTGCAGTTGGCTTGTAGCGTCGGCTATAGCGGTTTGCTCATCTTTTCTCCGGCAATGCTGTCGATCTGGCGTCTATCTCATCGTTCGGACAGGCTGAAACGTGCGTATGGTGTACTCATCTTGCTCGCGACAGCCGCCGGGCTACTCATCGGCACACAGTTTTGGTCAAACCTTGTTCAGGGTAGCTCTCTCTTGTCGACCTTTGAAATGCGCTATTGGGCTTTCTCGAGCTTCTACACCTTCCTGGCGAGTTCCATCTCAATCCGCCTTCGCGAATCAAGATCCTCGATGGTGAATTTTTGCGTCTGGCTTTCCGCCATCGCCTGCGTAGCTTCATTCTCAGCCGTAACTCTTCTGTCTCATTCCGGATTGGGCCCTATTGGCAAAGTTTCGCTTCAGTTCATCAGCGAACACGCAATCTTGCTGCCCGCCCTGGCTTCGTTTTTGCTTTTGGCGCACTTCCGGTTCAGCGATGTCATGGTTGCCGGCAGCCTGCGCATCCTCGCCGCACTGTGGATCAGCTTCCTGACCTACCTGTTCCTGACCGGCCCACTGCCGCGATGGACGGCTTGGGTCGACGGGTTTCCCATTGCCCTTACGGGCGCTTTCATGGTTACGCTCTTTGCCGGGCTGCTACTTGTTTTTCACGTCCTGGAATCTGCGATCGGGGCGGGCGTGCGGCGCTGGCTCTTTCAGCAGCCCGACTTCAGTGCAGAACTCAGCCGATTCGCATCCTCGATTGCCACCACCACTGAAGAACTTGAGCTGTTTCGACAGATGGAACGCTCAGTCATGCGCATCTTCGAGCACACACGGGCGCAAGTAATCTCAAGTGCGGCTGTACTGTCGAGTGAAGCGGGAGAAGACCTCCTGGCTTCGGATTTGATCGAAGCGGCCAGCCTCACCCACCGCAGTGCCGTTCCCGATGGGCCTAAACCGGAAGTCTACGTCGCCATTCGCGCGAATGGGCGCGTTGACCATCTGCTCGGAATCGCCGTCGACCTGCAGGGGCGCAGTTTTCTCCAGAACGAAATCGCCTTTCTTCATGGTCTGGCCTCATTGCTCAGTGCCCGCCGGGATGGGCTGGCAGCGGAAGCAGCCCGGCTGGAGGTGCAGAGCCGTGAGTTGAACTTGCGCCAGCAGGCCACCATCGCTGAACTGCAAGCTCTGCGAGCGCAAGTCAATCCGCATTTTCTCTTCAACGCGTTGAACACGATTGCTGATCTGGTGATTGTTGATCCGCGAAAAGCAGAGCGGGCCATTGAAATGCTCGCTGAAACCTTTCGCTATGTCTTGATGAACCATCACCGGCACATGGTATCCGTGGCGGAGGAATTGGACTTTATCCGCCAGTATCTGGCCATTGAGCAAGTTCGCTTCGGAACGCGGCTTACGGTGCGAATTGAGGCGGATCCAGCCGTCCGATCGCATGTCATTCCAGCGCTGATCCTGCAGCCGCTCGTTGAAAATGCCATAAAGCATGGCTTGGCGCCAAAGGTCGGGCCTGGGCTACTGAAGATCGAGGTAAGCGAAGCCGACGGTTGTCTTTGCCTCTCCGTTGAGGACAACGGTGATGGCTCGCTTGGACCAAGAAAGCAAGTTAAGTCAACAGGGACAGGTTTGCGCAACACCTCGGATCGGCTGAACACGATCTACCGGGAAGATGCCCGTTTAACGATGGAGACCATGCCATCCCGCGGCTGCCGCGTGACAATTCTGATTCCGCGACAGGGACATCGGGAAGCAGCATGATTCGGGCCGTCATCGCTGACGACGAAGCTTCCGCACGCTCCCGGCTCCGGCGGCAGCTCAGCTCTTGCCTCGATTTGCAAATTGTTGGTGAGGCCGAGGATGGACTTTCTGCAGTAGAGCAAATTGTTAGCCTCAAGCCCGACTTAGTTTTTCTGGATATCCAGATGCCGGGGTTGAATGGCTTTGATGTCCTTCGCGCGATCCCACCCGAAACCCAACGTCCCCTCGTAATCTTTATCACTGGCTTCGACCAACACGCACTCGCTGCATTCGAAGCGGACGCGGTAGCGTACCTGCTCAAGCCCATTCAGGAGGAGCGCCTGCTTCAAGTAATCGACCGGATTCGCCCCTTGTTCCTCAATCAGGCCGCCCAGGCACAGGAGGCTGAACGTGTTGATCGTGTGCTGCGAACGCAGGTTTCGCCGCTACGACACATTGTGGCCAAGCTCCGCAACCGTTTTGTGCTGCTGGCCCCAGCCAACATCTCGCTCTTCGCCATCAGCGATGGTCTTGTTTGGGCCTTCACGCCATCGGCCAAGTGTGTCGTGAATTATCAGCTTGCTGATCTTGAGGCAGGTCTGCCCGCCGATCAATTCTTTCGCGCCTCCCGGGCCGCACTGATCAACATTTCCC
>JBIITX010000014.1:0-166083 GCA_044340255.1 Bryobacter sp.
TGCTTGACCGCTCCGATCACTTGCTCTTCCGTGTACCGGCTCTTCTTCATCTCCAAAGCTCCTTCCTTCTACATTATTAGGAGCTCTCTAGTTTCAATTGGTGGAGTTTACGGGGAGCAGGTCAGTGATATCCCTCACCCTCACTCACCCGAGCAGCATCGGCGAGTTGAGGTGTAGGGCTCCGCAGAGATGAACCCCGAGCGCCTCCGCGAGTACCGAAATCAGGGCGTCACCTCAGGCGCCCTGCAATATCAACGTATGCCCAGTCTGGGTTCCCAGTAGCTCTAAACTATGTGACCGGTCGGACACCACAACCCAAAAGCAATTTACGGCACACATGCGGAATGATCAGCACCGATCGGAATACGGGAGTATTGAATCAAGTTAACAATTTTCCTTTCTTCGTCAATGCCTATATACAACCATGAAGATCGGTATTCGTAATACACCAAATTTCCCAATGGGTGCTTGAATATCGGAGCACCCTCCCCATCGCTCAGGCATTCATCGAACCGGTATCGTGTTGTTGTGAAATCGGCACCAAACGTTTTCACCGCTTCATCTAGAGTCATAGCCTCGGGATAAACCTCAATGCTCTCTAGCTTGAAGGCAATGAAATGAAAGGAAAAATGGTTGATCAGGCCGGATGCCTTATCAAACCCTAGGGTCAGTTCCCCTTTTTTGGGAGAATACCGAAACGTGGGTGATCCGAAGATTCTCGTGATTCGATGAACATCCCACCGATCACGAATAGCCGAACGAAACTGGCTCCAGTAATCAAAAGAGCGGAAAGAACCTGAGGCTCTCTTCTGCGCAATCACAATTGGAGTCTGCTGCGCAAAAAGAGACCACAAAAACATTCTTCTCCATGAATTCATAAGCCCTCCCAAAGAAACTTACTATTCAACAAGCTAGCTGGACCAATCCAGAAGCCTTGATGTCGAACACCAAAATAGAGGTGTGCTTCTGGCACTGGCTGCCCTGCACAAAGAGGCACAAAGGGAGACAGCCTATCGTCCCCATATCCATATCCTGTCCATCATTCCTACTCACCACATGGCCAGCCAGAGTATAGGCCGACATCCGATGCCTACGGTCCATATTCCAGCAATTGATCGACATCCACTACAAACGAGTCATAAGGACGTCTTATTCGCGAACTATTTCCCGTTGGGAACTTTTCGATCAAGCCTGATAGACTGCTGAATCTGCCAAAATTTATATAGCCCAGGATCACATTTCACCTTGAAGGATTTGGTGTTGAAATCATTCGACTCGACAATGAACGTTGATTCCTCCCCTAGCTTTACGAATGTGGTAAGCCGACCGTATTCATCGGTTTTTCCCTTCTCAAGTCCATCCGACACGACTCTTGCCCCAGAAATCTCATCACCCCAAGCATTACCATGAACCCTTAGGTGAAGTGGGCATGCGTTTCCACCAGCACCAACAGTACCGCCTCTACAGCTAGGGACGATGAACTTATGGGTTTCCTCTTGCGGATAATTCTTCCCGATGTCGTACACAACAAATTCGAAACAGTGCGGATGGGATATCTTCAGGGTATGTATTCCAAAGTCGTAATCGCAGATAGATGCGGTCGGCCCTCCCGAGGTTAATTCAACAGTCTTCCCGTTTCGCCAATCCACTAATTGGATGTTTATGTTTATACCCTGTCTTGGTTTTCCATCCACATCGACGAATTCAAGGTGCAACAGGCAAGCTTGAAACGAGAATCCAACAGAGCAGCTAAAACATACCAGAAGGATGAGCAAGTATTTCATTGTGTTCTAGGTCCTTTGAAGCAGTTGGAGGCAAACTTCCCTGTGTTTCTAATTGACAATTCATAGTTGCCGGAATCAGTGGGTAAACCACCCAACAAGGGACCTGACTCATGGCAAAGTGGAAAGTGAGCAAAGTGGGGTAGCCTGCTGGTCACAGCCTGTTTTCCCATAAATGTCGACAACCTAAGCGCCCCCCATACGGTGATCATACTCCTCCCGGCCGGCTGCCTGCTTGTCGAGTTCTGCCCGAAATTCCTTGGATCCAAATGCTTTTCCCGCATAGGTCGCGCTTCTGAGATCCGTTCGAAACCCTTTGCCTTCATCCTCCCCAAGCAACTCTGACCAAAAAGCTCCGCCGCCGCAATGCTGTCGGGCATTGAAGTATCGCGCAGACCGGCCATGCGTTCTTCGCAAAACCACCGCCAGAGCGAGTTCTTCCTGAGGTATCGCCACCAGGTGGATGTGATTCGGCATCAGGCAATAGCTCAAGACACCCAGGCCCCGCCTGGCAGCAGTCTTCCCGCAACAACGCCAGGTAGACTTTCCGATCTGCTTGGCTTAGAAAGATCGTCCGTCGATTTGTCCCGCGTTGTGCCGCATGGTGCGGGATCCCAGGGATTGCGATTCTTGCGACTCTTGGTAATTCCCTGATAGCGGATTCACGATCCCAAAATTTCTCATTTTTCCGGTTGGGACGAGTCAGGCTGTGTCTTTGTCGCTTTCTCCTACGGCGCTACTCCGCTTGAAAGTCCAGCCGCAAGATGCCTTGGTCACTCACGGCAAACAACTTCCCACGTTGCGAGAAGAGGTGGAATATTTTGGAATCGCGGATAGTCGTCACCGTCGATAAATCCCGATTCCAAAAGCGAAGGTTGCCGTTCAGATCCAAAAACACCAAGTGTCTGTTACCGATGAATCCAATTTGCTTGAATGAGACCTCTTCTGATTTCCCGTTTTCTAAAGTTCCGAAAGTACACCACGGACTCTTCGAAGATTTTCGATAGAGGAGCACATCCTCTTGGTCAAGACCAAAGCACTCACCAGCTGAGGAACAGGTTGCCGACTTTAGACCCCCACTCGTAGCGGGGCCTGCATGAAGCTTGAAACCACAGTCCTTGAAATTCCCAACTTCAGAAATCGCTAAACCCTTCAAGTCAAAGGCAACAAAAAATGATGTGCCAAAAAGAAAGACCTCGCCGTACTCCGTGACCTGGATCTTGACTGCACCGAATGGTGGATCGGGAAAGGGATACGCCACTTTGATCCAATGCTTCCCTTCGTCATTGCTGTAATGGATTGCAGATTGAACGACTTTACCTTCAATCGTAGTTTGTGGCGGATAAAGCTCCCTCGCTCCAGCGCTTACCCATTCGGCGGCAGAGAGCAACAGCGTTCCGCCGCCGACATACTTGAGGTCAGCTAACCCCTGTGTGGCCAAACTCTGCGGAAGCGCAATAGGGGCCCAATGGCCGCCGCCATCATTAGTTCGGAACGCCTGGTCGAACGAAAAGAGGACCGCGACGTTGCAGCTAGCCGCAGTGATCCTCGGGTTCCGAACTGGAAGCTCCAACGGCTCACTCCACTTTCCCCAGCTGGCAGAATTTGCAATGACAAGTCGCGACTCGTGATCCAGAAGCCACAGGCACCCATCGATCGTTGAGTCAGATCGGTACACTTCGAAACTATCTGGCAGGGCACTCACTACCGACAAACGTACACTTCCGCACAGGACTTGGGCCCATAGCGAGAGAGTTAAGAACAGCAACTGAACGCGGCGTTTGTTCATGGATTTAGCCCGATAGTAAAGCCCGTAAACCCAATTCTAAGCTCTCCGTCCTCGTGGAAAGGGGGGAGGGGAGAAGGCTGTCCCCACATGGCCATATCCTGAGATCAATTCACACCTGAAGTCAGCGCAATGCTTCTGGAACAAACGCAAATGATAGGAAGGCGACCCCTATGGCGAGACATGCTATGAACAATCGCCGGAAAGCAAGCACGCTCCTGGACTTGCTCTTGCTCCTCAGCACGGCTTCAATCAAGTCCATGGATTTCCAGGTCGAAATCAGCCTATCTGGTTCTTTCTCAAGTTCCCCACTTTTTACTAGATCGCGGCATGCGGAACGGAAAAGAACATCCAAAAGAATAATTAGAGAGAAAATGAAAATTAGGAGGAACCACTTGAGTAATGTCATTTCGAACACATCGCTCAGGCTGCAGAAACCTGTTTACCAGGCAGGATGACGACTCCGCAAATCATCATACCTGAGACGAACAAAAGGAGCATTCTCGATCCCTGTCGAAGCTCCTGAACCAGAAGACACTGGCACAATTAAATCGGTTCCAAATGCCAAACCGATAGCAGCCGCGCTACGGTTTGCCAACGTTGCAAAAGCCTTTTCCCGATTACTTTGAAGCGGTTGTGTTTAGAGAGCGATCCAGCTCTTGCTTCGGGTCAAAAACCCAGCCCCTTGCGATGTACGCGATGCGCCCTACGACAACTGCGCAATCGGACGCAGTTCGTAATCGAGCTGCTTGATGACATCATGCAGGCGGGTCAAATGCTCTACCGAATGCGACAAGTCGCCAGACCGCCCCTGCTGCTCCAGCTCAAACGCTTCCTTCACAACTGCATCTGCTCCAAAATTGGCAACCGCACCCTTCAACGTATGGGCGGCACGCTCCAGCTGTGGAGGATTCTGTTTGGCGACCGCATCATCGATGGCAGACAGGTTGTTGGGGTAATCGTCAAGAAAGATCTTCACAAGTTCAGCCAACAACTCTTCATCGTCGCCCACACGGGCGAGCGCGGCTTCGCGATCAAATAACTGGGATTGCACGTATGCCTCTAAACCTTAGAATCGACAGCAACCACTACACTCTTTAATTCAATCTTCAATTCTACTCAGATTTTAGTAGATCTTGTACTGCCAGTACTAGGGTCTTCGGCGAAAAAGGCTTTTGCAGGGCTCGGCCACCCATCGGCGCCCCTTCCGTGACGTATCCGGATATATAAAGCGTCCGAACATCAGGGTGAGCCTCCGCAACCGATTGTGCCAACGCCTGGCCCGTACCATCGCCCAGTTCCAGGTCCGTGATCAGTACATCGAGTACTGGGAGTTGGGTAGCCAGTTGCAAGGCTTGCTCCTGGCTCGAAGCCTCCACCACCCGGTACTGGTTCTGCTCGAGGATCCGCCGCAGCAGAGAACGGATCGCATCGTCGTCCTCCACAATCAACATCACGGCCTCAGCACTCGCGTCCGGTCGCGTCCCGGCGGGCAATTCCAACACAAAACAAGTCCCCTCTCCAGGACTCGATGCCAGTCGCACCCGCCCACCCCATTCCGCAATCGTTTCGGCTACCATCGCCAGTCCAATCCCGGTCCCCTGACCCTCAGGCTTGGTCGTGAAATAAGGCTCGAAGATCTTCTCCTGCAACTCGCTCGGGATCCCCGGCCCGTTATCTTCCACTTCCAGCAGCAGTGCCTCACGGCTCACCTTGGTGCGCACTTTCACCTTGCCGCCAAGCGGCATCGCATCACGAGCATTGACAATCAGATTCAATAACACTTGCTCGGCTTGTCCGCGCGGGGCTGGTAGCTCAAAGCGTTCGCCGCTGAGTTCGTATTCCAGCAGCACGCTTTCCCCAACCAGCCTTTGCAGCATCGGTTGCATCGCCTGCAGCAACGCATGCAGATCGATCGTCGCGGAATGGGTCGGCTTCGCTCTGGCGAAATCCAACAATTGGCGCGTCAACCCGGCTCCACGCTCGGAGGCAGCAAGAATCTCGAGGGCACTCTCTCTGGCCGAACTCGATAACTGCTCCTCTTCAAGCAACATCTGCGCATAGCCATCAATCAACATCAGCAGATTGTTGAAATCATGCACAACACGGCCGGTAAGCTGACCCAGTGTTTCGAGTCGTCGCCTTTGGTCGAGCGTCTGCTGCGAGTCGGGGGCCTGATTTTCCAACGGCATCTTGAGATACAATCATAGCTTCAGGGAGGTGCATCTTCGCGACAACTCTGTTTCGCGACCTGATAGATGCGATTAAGCCTCGCAGGAAGTCGTTCCATACGGCCCCTCGAGGAGGATTTACGGCGGCCCACGAGATCGTCACAAGAGCCGCCGCGGGTGTTCTTGCGCTTACGTTTCCTGACGACTGCCGCATTTGCAATACCCGCTTGACCGGATTTCCCCCCTACCCCGTTTGTTCCTCCTGCCTCGTTCCTCCTGAACCCCTCTCCGCCGAAGCCTTCTGTATCCAGTGCCATGCGCCGTTTCATTCTGAAGCCGCACTCGACATCGATGGGCGCTGCCGCCTCTGCCGCACCGGCCTCACTCACTTCGATGCGATGTACTGCGTCGGTGCCTACGAAGGCCGCCTGCGAGAACTCATCCATTTGTTCAAATACGAATCCATGGAGCGGCTGGGCGAGCCGCTCGGCAATTTCCTCCGTTCCGGTTACCCGCGCGAAGTCGATTTCGATGCGCTGGTGCCGATGCCAATTCACCGCAAACGCCGCACAGAAAGAGGTTTCAATCAATCGGAAGTACTCTGCGAAGCCCTGCTTCCGCTCTCTCGAATCCCAATGGAACGCCTGCTCGAACGCAGTCGCCACACCCCCAGGCAAGCCGGCTTGTCCGGCAAGGAACGTCGCAAGAATGTCCGTGACGCCTTCCGTGTTCCCCATCCCGACCGTGTTCGGGGCAAACGAATTTTGCTGATTGACGACGTACTCACCACGGGTGCGTCGGCAAATGCTTGCGCTCTCACTCTGAAAAGGGCAGGAGCGTTGTCTGTCGCCATTTTGGCTCTGGCTCGTGCCGATCGCCGGATCGGTGCAGGACCGGAGGCTGCAATCGCTACGTCGCAGTTTGTCTAAGGAGCCCCGATGATCGAAAGAATGCACGATCGACACGCCCTCGATCGACTTCACAAGCCGGTGCTGGTTCTCAATGCCAGCTTCGAGCCGATTAATGTGTGTGCCGCGCGTCGTGCGCTGGTGTTAATTCTCAAAGGTGTGGCCAGCGCCGAAGAGCATACCCAGTCGCACGTCCACTCCTCACGCAGAGATGTTCGCTTGCCCAGTGTGATTCGACTTCACGACTACCGTCGCATCCCACAACAGACCCGTTCTTTATCGCGTAAAAACATCCTGATGCGCGACAAATACACCTGCCAGTATTGCCAGAAGGTAATGCCGGCCGGTGAACTCACGCTCGATCACGTCCTGCCGCGTTCCCGCGGCGGCCCCTCCAGTTGGGAGAATCTCGTCGCCTGCTGCCACCCCTGCAACAACCGCAAGGGAAGCAGAACCCCCGACGAAGCAAACTTCCGTCTGCTCAAACCACCCAAGCCCTTCAGCCTGCATACTTCAAGGCACCTCATGCGCCTGCTCGCCCGCAGCGATGAGCAGTGGCGCAAGTACCTCTTTTACTGAGACAATTTGGAAGTAGGCACCAGGGCCCTTAGCACAACGGTTAGTGCAGCGGACTCATAATCCGTTGGTTGTTGGTTCAAATCCAACAGGGCCCACCACTCCTTTTCAATCACTTACACCCGTTAGCCTACAAAGCGAAATCGTTCATGTGGGGACTTTTGTGGGGACCCTGCACACACTTCCATGCGTTTGCGTCAACCTGAGGCCTGCAATCATTCCTCGCCTCGGCTGACTAGCTCGACACCGCAACGCCTCACTCCAGAACCAATACGAACGGGTGGAGGGTGAATCCGGTACAAGTTGACGCGAAGCACAATCAACTTCTCCATGCTGTCTGATGTATTGTTCTGCAAGGCGGGCTGAACCTCACCGAAGTCCCATCTCTGAGCAGTTCATTTGGATCGAGAGCACGAGGGCGAGATCTCGAATATCCTGGGTATGGCCTTGAGGTACGCTAAGCCAGTTTCGTTGCTATTGGCCTGTACTGCGAAAACTTCCGGAGTATTCTTGGTACCCGCCTTGTTCAGCAAAGCGTCGTGCACTTACCTGCCGGGCAAGAGCAAAGCATAGTTCAGCTGTTATGGTTTCGTTCCGGACAACCTGTTGCTGACTACCCACGCCTCGATCAAGCTTAGAAGCTCTTCCACGGCCTCAATGGCGTCACCGTATTTAGCTGTTCGCAAATCGTGAACACCCTCGAGCGTATGCTTCAAATCGTTCACCTGGTCATGAACTACAACCAGCTTGTTCCCGGTCCACGAAGGGTAGAGAGTCTGCGCTTTTTTAAGCAGTTGAGGCACATTCTCCTTCTTACCAACGACAAATTTCAGAACACGATGCAAGACGCATGCTATTCGAAACAGGGCGCTGTTGAAGTAGAAGCCCGCAGTCCATTTCCCA
Source organism: Bryobacter sp. (assembly GCA_044340255.1). Classification (GTDB taxonomy): domain Bacteria; phylum Acidobacteriota; class Terriglobia; order Bryobacterales; family Bryobacteraceae; genus Bryobacter. Next base: position 8,126 of record JBIITX010000014.1, read on the forward strand.
TCGATACGGACCTTCCCAAGCGCGATATCCTTTGCACGATTTTCAACGGCTGCAATTTCAATCGACCCAGATCGATCAACAAAATCGTGCTGCCTTGCCAAGATCAAGGCATATATAGCGCCTAGGAAATCATCAACGGAACCCGCAAGGTCGGGTCTTGAGCGGACACTAGGTTCGGCCAAGAGCGTCGCGACCCTCTCAGCGCTCTTCGATAGTTTTTCGTAATTCGGGTTCTTGAGATCTAGGGTCAGGGCTTTATTGTTCTTTTCCATCACCAGGCGCTCCATTGGATATCGGTTCGCTGTAAGGGGCTCAACTGCTCGCCAAAATAGAAGCAGAGCTGATCATCTATTGCATGAGGCTGCCGGTAGCAAAGGTCGGTATTCAAAACGAGTGTCCTCTCCCTCCCAATTGGTCCATGCCTCAAGGCGGCGATGCAGCAACGATTGAGCCCTAATTCTTTCTCGGCCGCTGCGGTGAGAAGGGGTCCCTTGTGCCAGACTTGCCCGTGGTTGGATTGACGTTGCCCTTCGTCGAGTAGTTGTCCATCTTCGTCCGGTTCGGCGTCGTTCGAACGTGGGGCTGGCGGTAGGTCCCTTGCTTTGTCATTCCGCCTCGGACTCTGGTGGATCGTTGAGCGAAGCCGGATGAGGCAATCGCGAGGATGAGCATGGGCAGTATCAGTTTCATGATGCTTCTTTCTGGGGAGGAGAAAGGGTTGCTGGTTAAGCGATTGGCATCGCCGGGACTAGGGCTTCGGGTTGGCCTTGCGCCAATCATTGAAAAACGAGGTGAGTTGAGAAGAGATTGCTTCCTGCAGCGCGGGTAGCTTGTAATAAATGCCTCCCATCGTGCCCAAGCCAGAGTAGCTTTTGGATATGACTTCGACGGACTGAAAAATACTATTTCCCTTGGAGTCGCGGGATTGTAGGGTTTTCTTTACAGGGAATACCATTTGCCTCAGTTCTATCGAGTACATGCAGGAGACCAGGCTGATTGTTTGCGTGCAGAACACGCTGACGCGCAGCAATCCTTCGTCGTCATCCGTCCCGAACTTGTCTTTGATGACCAAGCCTTCGCGTTGAACAGCCAGCTCTACAAAGGGCAGTATTTCATGAGAAGGAATTGCCTTCATATCGGAACCCTCATTGCTTATGGATGAGTTAACTGTAACGACAACCCGCTTTAATCCAGTTAAGAGATCCGAAGCTCTTGCACCTTGACAGAGCAACACGGACAAAATTAGAAACCTCACGCCCCCACCGCCTTATTGTCCTTGGGCTTAGATCGACAGTTCGTCGCAGCAACTTGTTCAAACATTCTTATGCTCCCGGGACTTTTCAACTGCTGTTCGAGATGATATCGCCAAATTGAACTCTGCCGCATCCGCTGCCAGCAATCCAGACCTCCCCATGTGGGGACTTTTGTGGGGACCCCAGCCAACGAAGGGCATCCAATTGAACATTCGCGCACACACGACAATCCCACCAAGACCCCATATTCATTGCCCCAAAGCGATCCCAAGTAATCGCACAAATTCGAACCGGGTGCGACTCATAATCCGTTGGTTGTTGGTTCAAATCCAACAGGGCCCACCACTCCTCTTTGGCGACTCCCACGAAAGGGACGTTTTCGTACTCTTTCCACCTCCAGTTCAAACCGCGGGGGCCGTGCCTCTGCCTGATCCCTCATTTCTTACAAAGTCTGGCCCACATACAAAATAACTGCGCCAACGCTATCCAGCAGGCCTACAATGAAATCAGAGGTTACTCTGTATGTGCCTTGAATCCTTCCGTTGTACCCTGCTGGTTCTCTCCCTTTCCACTCTCCAGGCGCAATTCCCCAAAGCCTACATGGCCGATGCTATTGCCGCCCCCACTGTGGTCCCCCCAGGCGAAGGCGATGACGCCCGCAAGCTGCTCTTGCTTGAGCCCGAGGTCCTCGCCATCGACGCTCAAAACAACATCTACGTCTCCGATTCCAAATTCAATCGAATCACCAGAATTACGCCAACCGGCAGATTCGCCGCCTACGCCGGCACCGGCGTATATGGCTCCTTCCGCGCCAATGGCCCAGCCACCCAGTCTGGCTTGGCCGGGCCTCTCGGCATGGCGCTCGACCGCAATGGCAATCTCTTCATTGCCAATCGCTACGCCAGTCAAATCGTTCGCGTCAACCCGGACGGTATCATCAGCACCTACGCTGGCGGTGGCACCAATGTAGGCGATGGCTTCGCCCCGCTCCAAACCAGACTCTCTACCGTCGAACTGCTTGCTGTCGACGCCCAGGGCAATGTCTATTTTTACGAGTTCCGCAGTTTCAAGATCCGCAAAATCCCCTCCGGCGGCGGCGCGATTGAAACCTTTGCCGGCACTGGCACCGAAGGGGATTCCGAATTGAGTGGCCCCGCCAAATCCATCCCCATCGGCTTCCCAACCAGTCTTTTCGTCGGCGCTGACAACAACCTTTACCTCGTCGACGCTGGCGGCTCCGTCCGTCGCATCACTCCCGATGGCACATCTACCTTCATCCTCAGTACCTACAACATGCCGATGAAGACGAAACCCTCCGGTTGGACCATCAGCGAACTTGGCGGTGGATATCTCGACTCCCAGGGCACGCTTTGGCTCTCCTCATACCTCCGCCAGCAAAGCGTCTCCATCCTCAGATGTCCACAGTCCAAAGATTGTGAAGTCGTTGCTGGCGGCGGCGACAGCGGTTACAACGGCGATGGCACTCCGGCCACCCAAAAGAAGCTCTCTGTCCCAGGCAACATGGTCAAAGATTCCCTCGGCAATCTGATCTTCATCGATCGCCAGCGCATCCGCAGCCTCAGCCCTTCCGGAGAATTGAAAACCATCGCTGGCGGTGACACTGCCGCGGTCCGCGGCGACGGCCAGAAGAATGCGCGCGTCATCCTGGAGAGTAGCTCCGGCATCGCCGTCGACTCCCAGAACAACGTCTACGCCTCCGACGAACGCAACCACATCGTCTGGCGCTTCGGTGCCGACGGCAACGCCCGAATCATTGCCGGCACCGGTACACCCGGCTACTCCGGCGACAACGGCCCCGGCAACACCGCCGAGCTCAACTTGCCCGGCCAACTCGCGCTCGACGCAGCAAGGAATCTATACATTTTAGATACAAACAACTATGTCATCCGAAAAGTAACTCCACAGGGTCAAATAACAACGGTCGCCGGGCGCCAGCACGCAATTACTTACTCTTGCCCCACCGCTCAATCCACTACCGCATCCCAGTGGTGCTTCACCATCCCGGCCAGCTTTACGGTCGATTCCCAGGGCAACCTCTGGGTGGGTGACTTCAACAAAGTCGTCAAGGTTTCTGGCGGCTCCATCACCACCCTCAGCCCGGCCATCCGTGCTGCCGCCCTGGCCTTGGATCGGGATGGCAACCTCCTTGCCGCCGCCGGCTCCAGCTCCGGCACCCAGATCTTTCGCAGTACAGCCGGAACAGGCGTCTTCACCGTCATGGCAGGCACCGGCAAATACGCTTCGACGGGCGACGGCGGCCTCGCCACCGCCGCCGACTTTACCGCCACAGCAATCGCTGTCGACGCCAATAGCAATATCCTCCTTGCCGACACCACGGGCCGCAGCCTCCGCGCCATCACCCCCAATGGCCGCATCCAGAAGATCGCCTGTGGCGGCACCACTACCGGTATCCGCGTCAATGGCAGCCCCTCCACCGACATGCGCATTGGCGGCGGCCAAATCGCTACCGGCTCCGGCGGCATGATCTATCTCGCCAACCCCGGTTTCTCGAGCGACATCTTCGACGACGTCCATGCCTGGCGTCTCGAACCGGCCCAAATCTTCCGTTCTGCCGTCCTCAATGCCGCCAGCTTCAAAGGCGGAGCGGTTGCCGGCGGCGAAATCGTCACGATCTTCGGCCTCGACATCGGCCCGAAAGCCCTGGCCACCTATGAGGTCGTCAATGGTCGTTTCCGCGATGAGATCGCCCAAACCCGAATCCTTTTCGACGGCATCCGCGCCCCCATCATTTATGTCAGCGAAACTGCCGCTTCCGTTGTCGTTCCCTATGGCGTAGCAGGCAAAACCGAAACCGAATTGTGGATCGAATATCAGGGCGTCGCAACCAATCGCTTAAAGATGCCAGTGGTCACTACAATGCCCGGTATCTTCACCATCCCTCCCACCGGCACCGGTCAGGCGGCCGTTCTTCATTGGCCTGATTACACGGTCAACCAATCGAGCAACGCCCTCGCCCGCGACGGTGTCGGCATGATCTTCCTCACCGCAGGCGGCGAACAAGGCCAGGATGGCATGATGGCCCAAACCGTTGGTTCTCTGCCATTCCCGGTCCTGGTTCGCGTGGGCAACGTCGAGGCTCAAGTCCTCTACGCCGGCCCCGCACCATCGCTCATCTACGGCATGCTGCAGATCAATTTTGTCGTCCCCTCCACCGTGACCCCGGGCGACAAAGTGCCGCTCATCGTACGCTTCGGAGAGACCTGGTCGCAGACGGGCCTCACCATCAACGTCAAGTGAACCACCCAATGCCAAAGTTCCCGGTGTAGTGCTGCCGCAAGTGCAGATAGAATGGTGGCCAAATGAAGCTGACTGCGTTCCTTTTTGTCTGTGCCATATTCTCGCAAGCGGCGGTCGAATTACCCGACGGGCCAGGAAAAGCCGAGACGCAGAAGCTGTGCAGCCGGTGCCACGCCATGGATCAGACCGTCTCCCTCCGCCAGGGCAAGGCCGGCTGGACCGAGACCATCACCAAGATGGTCAATCTCGGCGTGACGGGTAGCGATGCAGAGCTCGAAAAGATCCTGCAATACCTCGTAAAAAACTACGGCGCAAAAGACGACCCTACCGTCGAGAGCGCCCGAACAACCAATGCCGAAGCAGCCAGCGGCACTGCGGCGAAAGTGACCAGACAACCCGGCCGCACGGCGCAATGGCCCACAGAAGGTCTCAACATCGACGCCTCAAAAGAGTGGCGCACCTACGGGCATGATCCGGGCGCAATGCGCTTCTCCCCCCTGAATCAAATCACCGCAGCAAACGTGCAGAAGCTGAAGGTGGCCTGGGTCCACAATATGAAGCCAACCGGATTTACAGCATCCGCACCCAAAGCCACCCGTCCAGGCGGGCCCGTGGGCGATGAGCCAGAGGCCGCACAGTCCCGCCGGGGCGCATCGCAATTCGGATCAGGGATGAGACCAAGTCAGGTCACCCCCCTCGTCATTCGCGGAGTCATGTACCTCACGTCACCCTATGGGCGCGTGACGGCGCTAGACCCAGTCACAGGCGAAGAATTGTGGTCTTACGCCTTGCCCGCTGGCGTACCTTCCACCCGCGGTCTTGAGTATTGGGCAGGAGATGGCAAGACCCCTGCGCAACTCGTCTTCGGCTCAAGCGACGGCAAGCTCTATTCCATCGATGCCAGAACCGGCAAGCCGAACGCAGCCTTTGGCGACAACGGCGTCATCAATCTCAACACCGATGACATCATGCGCGGCCTGCCAGGCCGAAACCTGCTCACATCCCCACCCACTGTCTACAAAAACCTCGTGATCACTGGCGGCACAACCCAGGAGAATCCCCCCTTAGGACCGGCCGGCGACGTGCGCGCCTGGGACATGCACACCGGCAAGCTGGTTTGGAAGTTCCGCTCGATCCCAGAGCCCGGAGAGCGCTTCCACGAGACCTGGGGCGGAAACAGTTGGAAGAATCGGACCGGAGTCAACGTCTGGGGTTTCCTCACCGTCGACGAGAAACGTGGCATCGTCTACATGCCCTTCGGCGCGCCTTCCGTTGACCAATATGGCGGGGATCGTCCTGGAGACAACCTCTTCGGCACCAGCCTGGTCGCGGCCGATGCCAATACCGGCAAGTATCTCTGGCACTTTCAGGTCGTGCATCACGACATTTGGGATGCCGACATGACCGGCGCGCCAATGCTCGTAGATGTCAAGCAGGGCGGCAAAGTCATCCCGGCGGTGGCGGCCGTTAACAAAGTGGGTCTCGTGTTTCTGTTGAACCGAGTCACCGGCAAGCCGATCTATGGCGTCGAGGAAAGGCCCGTACCGCAGAGCGAGGTGCCCCTCGAGCGCACGGCAAAGACGCAGCCCTTCCCGGTAAAGCCAGAGCCGCTCGCGCGCATGCGCTTCGAGATGAAAGATGTCGCAACCGTGACGCCCGAGATCGAAGCCGCCTGCCGCGCGCTATTGAAGGACATGGTGGTGGGCGGGCCCTATCTGCCGGTCACCTACAACCGCTTGCGTGTGCAGTTTCCCGGCAACCACGGTGGCGTGAACTGGGGTGGCACTTCCTTTCATCCCGAGTTGGGCTATCTCTTTGCCAACGTCAATGAGTTGGGCCAGGTATCCGGCCTGCAGGATCATGACCCCAAAAAGGGCGCAGCCATGGCCAGCGGGCAGGGAAATCGAGTAGACCCGGCTGGCGTCTATGAAGGCTATCCCGGCGGTGGCGGTCGCTTCAGCGTAAAGGGGCCGACCTCGCAACAGTATCCCTGCCAGCAGCCTCCCTGGGGCCAGTTGGTGGCTGTAGATGTCAATACAGGAGAGATCGCCTGGCGCAAGCCGCTAGGCATCACCGAAAGCTTGCCCGAAGGCAAGCAGAATACCGGACGGCCCGGCAATGGCGGCACGATTGCCACTGCGGGCGGGCTCGTATTCGTAGGGGCAACCGACGATGAGCGTTTCCGCGCCTTCGATGCCAAAACCGGTAAGGAAGTCTGGACGGTGAAGCTAAAGGGTGCCGCCGAGGCAACCCCGATGACCTATCAGGGCCGCGATGGCCGCCAGTACGTCGTGGTCACCGCCACCGGCGGCGGCTTCTTCAACAACCCGGTGACCGATGATGCCGTAATTGCCTGGGCGCTTGAGAAAGAGTAGCTGGCCTGATTTAATCTCTACCTGCCACAACTTCAATAGCGCTCTCTAGATTGTCCATGGCATCAACAAATCCTCGAACAATCTGCTCGCTCTCCTCGGCATAGTTGCCCAACTGACGCACACCAGCTTCGATACCCACCAGAGTTTTGCTGACATCACCAAGACTCTTGGCCTGCTGCACCGCTTCTTCCTTGAGCGCCCGCATCCCGCTGTCAAGCGCCGCCACGTCAGCAGAAACCGTTGTGAATCTCCGCGCAATTTGTTCCAGCGTCTGCATGGAGTTTGCCCCTTGCTCCTGTCCACTGGCTAAGCGTTCACGCGTCTCTGCTGCTGCATCTGTGGTTCGCTTGGCAAGGCGCCTCACCTCGTCGGCGACCACCGAGAACCCGAGGCCCGCCTCACCCGCACGCGCTGCTTCGATGGATGCATTCAATGCCAGGATATTGGTTTGGAATGCGATCCCATCAATTTGTTCCAGCACCGCTGACACCTTCTTCGAAGATTCGAGGTACTCGTCGAAGGCGCTGATGGTTCGCTTCATCTCCTCACTGCCAGCATCCATGCTGCGACGAGTATCGAGGCTCTTCGATTCCATCTCGATCACCTGCGCTTGATTTCGCGCAGCGCTGGCTGCTACCTGACTCACAGCCTGATTGGCCATACTCACTGTGTTCACTTGCGTGGCGCACTCGTGGGCGATCGTCTTCCCAGACTGTAGAACAGCATCCGCTGACGTACCCAGTTGCTCGCTGGCTCGGCCGACCTCGGTCGACAATCGGTGCATGCTCTTGTGGGTCTCACTAGTCAACCAAAACCAGATAGCAATCCCCAGCCCCAATCCCAACAGACTGACAACTATCATGGTCACGAAACCAGCCTGAATCTGTTGCTCCACAGATTCGATTTGTGCCGTTGCAGACTGTTCACTCCGCTTGTCCATCGAATGAATTGTCTCCAGCATCCTATCGCTCACCGCGACGCAATCTTTGAAGAGGTATTGCCTGGCAAGCTCTGGCTGGTTGCCTTCGCTGGCAGCCTGGATCTTGCCCCAGATACCACCAAATTCCTCTGCCAGCAATTCCAGCTTCTGCCAGTCTTCTTGATTGACGGATCCACGTTCATTCTTCTTCGCATCCTGCAAAACTGCAAGAATTTCCCTTACGTGTTGCGCAATTTCCTGTTTGCTTCTGGAGCGCGTAGCTGGGTCGTCAGTGAGAAGAAATTGACGGATCGCAACTCGGGTCGTCAGGAAAGCTTCAACGAAATGACTGACTCGAAGGATCGGTGCAACGCTCTCAGTCGCAACCCGTTCTGGCACCTTCCCGATTCGCCCAATCTGAAAGAGCGAAAACATGGCAATTGCTAGCACCCCAACCACCAGTGCAGAAACCCCGAGACCGATTTTGGTCTTTAATGTGAATCCCTTCATCTAGGAACTTATCGCCAACAGGAGGAAAAAGTTAGATAACTTTTGCCGGGAAGATTTGTTCCACAGGGCAGCGTTTGAGATACCCTAATCCTCACTGTGGCTCAGTCGCCAAATGCACCCTGAAAGGATTTGAAGATGTATTCTTTTCTACTTGCTTCTGCGCTGCTCGCCGCAGCTCCTCCCGCCCGCACTCCCGATTCCCCCTTCAAACTCGCAACGGTAAGCGTCCCCGGCAAGGCACCCCAGCTTGCGATCTTGCTATCCGAAGATCGTGTTGTCGTTGAGATCGCGGCAGCCAACGCCTACGTCGCGAAGCAAGCCAGGCTGCCCGCACTTCCCATCCCCGGCGAAATGAAGCAGCTCATCGAAGACTACGCCACCGCAAAAACGCGCCTCTACGAAATCGCCAATTTCCTCAAGGGAAAAGACCTCAAAGGCCTCACCTTCGTCCACGAACCCGCAAAGGTCAAATTTCACGCCCCCATCAAATACCCCTGGAACCTCCTCGCCGCCGCCGCCAACTATCGGGCTCACGCCGAGGGCATGGGCGTCGTGCGTCCACCCGCCAGCCCACCCGCAACGGCCCCTCGCCCCGGCGGCGCAGGTGGCTTCAATGCCGCCGCCGCAGCCCTCATCGATCCAGACCGCGACGCCCCCATCTTCTTCGCCAAGAGCCCACGCTCCTGCATCATTGATCCCGGCGATCCCTATTACATCCCCGCAGACCGCACCCGCGTCGATTGGGAAGCAGAGATGGCCATCATCATCGGCAAGCCTTCCTTCCAGGTCGCCACCAAAGATGCCCACGATGCCGTCTTCGGCTACAGCATTCTCTTTGACCTCAGTGACCGCGGCGGCAGAAAGCGCGAGCAAAACATGTTCCCCGGTGCCAACTGGTTTGAAGGCAAAAGCACCGACCGTGGCGCCCCCTTCGGTCCCGTCATCGTCCCCAAAGAGTTCTTGCCCAATTTCGACAAGCTCCGTATCCAGACCAGGGTGAACGGAGTCGTCAAACAGGACGGCAGCACCGCCGAGCTGCTCTGGAAAGAGCACCACATCATTGCCTACCTCACTTCGATTCTCACCCTGTATCCCGGCGATGTCATCGCCACCGGAACCCCATCCGGCACCGGCATGGAACGTCAGGAATTTCTCAAGCCCGGCGACCTCGTCACCATCGAAATCGAAGGCATCGGCAAAATCGAAACTCCCTTCGAAGCCCAAAAGAAAAAGACCCCCTGATTCGCTCAGAGGGTCTCCATTTCATTCGGTTCTAATTTCTAGAGCTCAGCGAGCGCTGCTACCAGCGAACCCTTCGCCGTCGAATTCAACGGCGATTCCGCCATCCGGATCTCGCTCAGCGGCAGCGGGAATTCCGACTCCTTCAGCAGCTTCTCAAATCGGTCGCGGAAGCCCTTCGGCATCGCCGTCCCACCAGACAGCACCATCGGAATCGGCTTGCCCATCTTCGGGATATTGCGCGAGTTCGAAAACGCTTCCTTCAGCCCGGCCACCACCGCACGAATCACTTCGTCGTAATAGACATTGATCACCTGATGCAGCTTGTCCGAAAAATTACCGTTGATCGTAAACGACTCTTCCTTCGCCAGCCGGATCCGCGTCGTCAGCTCGCCCGTAATTGAGGCCGCCGAGCTATCGATATAGTCGCCCGCCTTGGGCACGCTAAAGCTCACCACCGGTACCGCCAGATAGCTCAGGCAGACATTGACCAGCCCGCCGCCAAAGCTGATTCCGATCCCGGAATAATTCGTTTCTTCCAGCTCCGAGAACACCACCGCCAGGCCTTCATTAATCGGCGTCGGCTCGCAGTGCAGCTCACGCAGAATCTGCGCAATCGACGCATCGTGGTACGTGAGGTTCTCCTCAGCACCCAGCGGAGCAGCCGGAACGCTGTAGTAAACAGGAAGCCCATGCCGGCGCTCCCCTTCCGTCAGGTTCTCGATCAACTGCTTCAGCATCACTGCGTTTTCGGGCTCGGTCGGATTCAATACCCCACGGTTCATCGGGCGGCGCGACTCCGTTTGCAACAGGTCCGCAAATCGCGAACTCTCATTGCCAGGCACGATGATCGTCTTTTCGGAGTTCTCCCCGCTAACGACGTAGGGCACTCCCTCACGCTTCAGCGAAGCCTCAGTCATCTTCGACCAGGGCACTTCCACGAAGGCATTGAGCTGGCTCTTAAATTGAAATTCCTCGCCATTGCGGCTGGCAGCCACGATACGGCTGGTGCCTACGTCAAGGCCGATGGCAGGAGTGTGGTTGGAGTGTTTCATGGGTTCACCTCGCGAGCTGAGCTCGAATTGGAATCTGATGTTTCGCCGTTTACCCTATTATTGTCAGGCAACAGGGCACTCAAACGGCGGTAATGGTTGCGCAACTGGGTACGTAGTTGCGCGACAGAGATCGAAGACTGTGATGCCTGCTCCCGCAGCAGATCTTCACTGCTGACAACACCCTTCCACATGCGAGCCCCCGTGGCCGCAAAGAACGTGCCGTCATAGTTAAATCCAAACAGATGCAGACTGGCTAGAGGCTGCGAATAGTTGTCCGGCAAGCCCATCGCCTCAAAGGGAAAATTGCCGGCCCAGTCGGTGTGATAACCAATCTGGAAATTGCTCGGGTTGATCGATACCTGCGCGTGCGTCACGCAATTCGTTGCTGCAATGGCATAGCGCGCCCGCAGCATGCGCGTCAGCATGCGTCCAGAATCCAGTTGCGCCTGAGAAATAATCGGTGCTTCATCCCCAGGTCTCGTTTGCGTCTCAAACGAAACAGCCAAAAACGAATCATTCAACCCAACATAGGCCCACTTCTCATCCGCCCAGGTCGACTTGCCCGCATGGTTGGCCGCATCCGATTCTTCCACAATGCGAAACACTCTCCCAAAGCGGTCAATCACGTAGTGGTAAGCCTTCTCTTTGGTCACATACTGCAGCAGCGATTCCCCAAGCAGCTTCAGCCGCCGCATCTTCTGCTCCTCAAGTTCCTCAAGGGTGCTCTCCGTCGTGTGAAAGACAATCCCCGCCGCCTGCCGCGCAGGAAGCTGGGTCAACGACGAAGAGGGCTGATTCCGATTCCAGACATAATAATCGCGCGGCCGGTTTCTCGTCGCAAACCGCGTTTCAATATGCAAGCCATTCGACCACGTCTCAACACCATTCTTGGTGTCCACCAGCCAAACTTTTTCCAGCGCAGTTTCACGCCACGGCCGCGCCGCCGATCGCCCCGCCACGTTTACGCCAGGGTCCGTAACCACCGTTGGAGGGGCAGCAACTCGAAATAAAGAAAGCGTAGGAATCATGAGCAGAAGTGCAATAGCAAACCAGAATTTCTTATTGCGCAGCCACCAGTATTGTGGTCTTCCCAGAACGGTTTGCACTTGGCCCACGCGCTTGTCGGTATTCTTCAGAAAACGCAGCTTCGCTACCGGGTCTTCGATCTTCGAAGCCCGTGATTCGATCAACGGATTCAGCACATCGCGTGGATTTAGCCGACTCAAGCAATGACACTACCTTTTGGGGCACCTTCCAAGGCACAATCGGCGGGATTAGCTCCAAACCTTATACCTACCCTATTACTATGCCTGGGGATGCGTCTAGTTTAACTGGTGTGGCGAAGCGATGAAACTTCTCTCTCGAAACAGGGTTCAAACTCATAAGATGTGGATTGCCATGAAGAAAAACCAAAACCGCCTTGCCTGGACCCTCGCCGTTCTGGTGCTTTCCCTCAGTCCCGTTGCGGCCAAGAAGCTAAACAAGTCCCAGCAGGTCGAGCACGTGGTAAACCGCCTCAGCTTTGGGGCCCGCCCAGGCGACATCGAAGCCGCGCAAAAAATGGGCATCAAAAAATGGATTGAGCGCCAACTCAACCCCGACTCCATTCCAGAAAACCCCCTCCTCGAAGCAAAATTAAACTCCATGCCCACCCTCGCCCTTTCCACCGAGGCCCTGGTGCAACAGTACCCCACCCCACAGATCCTGACCGCAGTCGCCCTCGGCCGCCTCAAAATGCCCGACGACCCCGAACTAAAAGCCACCTACGAGCGCCTTAGCCAACGCTACAAAGCCCGCATTGAAAAGAAGAAAAATCAGGAAGAAGAGGAAGCTGAAGCAGCCCAAAAGACAATGGAAGATCGCCTGCGACGCCGCGTGGGTGCCATGTCCACCGAAGAGCGCAGCAAGGCCCTGCGCAGCTTGGCCCCGCAGCAGGCCGTGGCCAGCGAACTCACCGAAGCCAAGCTCTACCGCGCCATCCTCAGCGAGCGCCAATTGAACGAAGTCCTCGTCGATTTCTGGTTCAATCACTTCAACATCTACCTCGATAAAGGCGCAGACAAGTGGCTCACCACCGCCTACGAGCGCGATTCCATTCGCCCCTTCGTCCTCGGCAAATTCTCTGACATGGTCAAGGCCACCGCACAAAGCCCTGCCATGCTCTTCTACCTCGACAACTGGACCAGCATCAGCCCCGAAGCCGGACAAAAGCTGCGCCGCATCGTCCCCAAAGGCCGGGCCCGTGGCATCAACGAAAACTACGCCCGCGAACTCATGGAGCTTCACACCCTCGGCGTCGATGGCGGCTACACCCAGAAAGACGTCCAGGAAGTCGCCCGCTGCTTCACCGGCTGGACCATCGATGAGCCCAACCGCGGCGGCAAATTCCGCTTCGCAGAACGTGCCCACGACAAAGGCGAAAAGACCGTACTCGGCGTCACAATCCCCGCCGGTGGCGGTATGGAAGATGGCCTGAAAGTCATCGAGATCCTCACGAGCCAACCGGCAACCGCTACCTATATCTCACGCAAACTGGCCCAACGCTTCGTCGCCGACGATCCTCCACCCGCTTTAATCGCCCGCATGGCGAAAACCTTCCAGAAAACCCAGGGAGACCTCAAGGCCGTCATGCGAACCCTGATCGAGAGCCCCGAATTCTTCAGTGCCGGTGCCTACAAAGCCAAAATGAAGAGTCCGCTGGAGATGGTCGTCAGCTCCCTCCGCGCCACCGGGGCGCAAATCGAAAATGCCCTGCCAGCCGCCCAGGCCATCGCCAACATGGGGCAACCACTCTACCGCAAGCAGGAACCAACCGGCTATTCGAACAACGGGGATGAGTGGCTCAACTCTGCGGGCCTACTCGCTCGCATCAACTTCGCTCTCGCCCTCAGCGAGAATAAACTCCCCGGCATCAAAATTGACAAAGACCGCTACAACGCGATGGCCAAAAACATGGGCGCGCCCGAGTGGCAGCGACGTTAGGAGCAAAAGAAATGGCAACCAGAAGAGCATTCCTCAAAAATTCAGGCGTCGCAATGTTCGGCATCGGGGCTTCCCCCCTTTGGCTTGAGCGCGCCATGGCCGCCAGCGACAACAAGAAAATCCTGGTCGCCATCTTCCAGCGCGGCGCTGCCGACGGCCTCAACATCGTCGTGCCCCATGCCGAAAAGGCCTACTATGCCGGCCGACCCTCCATCGCCATTCCCCAGCCCGGCCCCAGCGAAGGTGCCGCCATTGACCTCGATGGCTTCTTCGGCCTCAATCCGAATCTCAAAGCGCTCAAGCCCATCTTCGACGAGAAAAAGCTGGCCATGGTGCAGGCCTGCGGCAGCCCAGACCCCACACGCAGCCACTTCGATGCCCAGGACTACATGGAAAGTGGCACCCCCGGCCTCAAGGCCACCCGTGACGGCTGGCTCAATCGTGCCCTCACCACCGGCGCCACTCCCTCCCCCGTGCGTGCCGTATCCATGGGTCCCGTGCTGGCTCGTACCTTGCGCGGCACCCAGCCCGCTGTCGCCATCAACAGTGTCAAAGACTTCCAGGTGCGAGACAAAATGGCCGGCGATGATTTCATGTCCCGCTACGCCTCGAGCGTCGACACCCAGCTCAAAGGCACCGGCAAGGACACCTTCGAGGCCATCCGCCTCCTCGAATCCCTCCGCAAAACCGAATACCAGCCAGCCAACGGGGCCAGCTACCCGGGCGGACGATTAGGCAGCAGCCTCAAACAAATTGCCCAGATGATCAAAGCCAACGTCGGCCTCGAGGTCGCCTTCGCCGACCTCGGCGGTTGGGACCACCACGTCAATGAAGTCGGTGCCACCCCCTTCGTCGGCCCGCTCGCCAATTTGCTCACTGAATTCGGCGATGCTCTAGCTGCCTTCTATCAGGATCTGGGGCCGCGCATGCAGGATGTGATGGTTGTCAGCATGAGCGAGTTCGGCCGCACCGCCCGCGAGAATGGCAATCGCGGCACCGACCACGGCCATGCCAACGTCATGTTCACCATGGGCGGCAATGTCTCGGGTGGCAAAGTCTATGGCAACTGGCCTGGCCTCGAGCGAGAGCAGCTCTACGAAGGTCGCGACCTTGCCGTCACCACCGACTTCCGCCAGGTCCTCGGCGAAGTCGCCACCGTACACCTCGGCCAGCCCAACCTCGCAAAAATTTTCCCCGGCTTCAGCCCCAAAGGCCCCTTGGGCCTCTTTGGCGCAGCCGCTTCCACCACATCAAAAAGCTAGTCACAAAGAGCGCCGGCAGGCTGAGCCCCAGCACAAACCAAAGCACTCGCCCGAGCCGCCCACCCCAGACGCCAAAGTGCACCGCGCTGAAATTCCCGATCAACCGGTCCCCAGCCGCACGATCCTCCAGCCGCTCCACGCGCATCACCCGCAACGTGTAAGGGTCCAACGTAACGTGGCTCACCAGTTGAAACTCACCCAGCGTCCCATGCCGCATCGAGATCCGGAATGGCTCCTTCGCCCCAGAGCTCAACACCAGTCGGTATAGCTTCGCCCCCGGCACCGCCTGCTGCGCCGCCGCAGCCAGCTCCGTCAAACTGCGCCGCTCTCCCACCACCTCAATCACCGGCAGCGCCGCCGGCTTCTCCGCAGGCAACACGAATCTCACCGCCTTCACATAAGGCTGAAACCACGTGAAGTATCCCCCCCGTAAATCCCATCACGCAAAGAAAGACCAGTGACACAAAACCAATCGCAGCATGCAACTGCCGCGCATTCCAGCCAAAGCGAACCATCTGCGGCCGCCAAAGCAAAATTCCACTCACCGCCAGCAAAATCACCAGCAACGCGCAGTAGCCATTGACCAACCTTCCAGTCCGGCCACTGATCAGGTTGAAGTGCAACTGCTCCACCCATCCCAGCCACCCCTGTTTCCGCTCATACTCTCCCCGCAACACCCCGCTCTCCGCATCGACGTAAACCTGCCTGGCATCCCCCTTCCCTAACAGGTACGCCATCCACGCCCCCGTCTCCCGGTCCGGGCCCGTCAGCGTCAGCACCTTCCAGCCAGGGTAAGCCTTCTGGACGACCCCAAGCGCGGTATCCGGATCTGTGCGCATCTCACGCACCGGAGCAAACAGTTCCGGCCTCACCCACGCCGCTACTTCCTCCCGATACACCAGCACAGACCCACTAACCCCAATCACAAAGACATAAAGCCCCAGCAAAATACCAAGGATCAGGTGTAAGCGAAAAAGCAGGCGTCGAAACAGGGAAGGCAAGGATTCAGAATACCGCTTGGGAGGAGGGCAGGAAGGAAGGGTGTTGGCTGGGAGACAGGGATTCGAACCCCGATAAGCAGAGTCAGAATCTGCTGTCCTACCGTTAGACGATCTCCCAACGCTTTTACTAGTTTACCAAAGCTACTTGCGGGTAGGAAAGCGCTGATAAAAAGTCTGCCGCTCTCGGTCCGGCACCCGGTTCACCGTCAGATTCTCAAACCAGTACTGCCCGCTCTTGGCAGCCGTCACAATATCCAAATCCCCGTCCCCATCGAGATCACGCACAATCAACTGCATCCCCGGGCTCGCCGGCGAATTGAACGCCAGCGTGAAACGCCGAAACACCGGTTTCGGCCCCGCCTCAAACCGGTAGTAATAAAACGCCAGCGGATCAAATGCTCCCGGGTCCTTTTCGTTATGGGCTCGATATCGCTTCCCCGCCAATAGCTCCGGCTTCCCATCCCCATCCAGATCCGCAAAGGCCACCGTGTGCACTTGCGAGAAAGACTCATCAATCACATGCCGCACCCACACCCCCTTCCCCTTCTGCTCCAGCCAGTACAGCCCATAGGCATGCCCGCGCCCATAAATCAGATCGGCCTTCTTGTCCCCATTGACATCGTGAACCAGAATTTCAATCGAAGCGTCATGCATCTCAAACTCCGCACGGTACTCCCACCGATCCGTCTTCCAGTCGATCTGCCGAAACCAGCCCCGCTCCGTCACAATATCGCCCTTGCCATCCCCATCCACATCCCCAAAGCCAATCCCGTGCCCGTTGCCACGCCCATCCGCCTGAATCGTCCGCACCTCAAACTGGGCCCCCTTCAAAATCCGGATCCAGAAAAAAGGCTGGCGGCTGTAATTCGATACCAGCAAGTCGCGAATGCCGTCCCCATCCACATCGGCCATCGCCAACCCTTCCGTATCCTTCGAGGCCGCAATCTTCCGCTTCGCCCACATCGTGTCCGTCACCCGCGGATTCTCGTAGTAAAAAAATCCCGTCCTCCTGCCACCCTGCCGACAGCAAATCCTCGTAGCCGTCCCCATTCACATCCACCGCAAACTCACCACAATTGATCACATACTCATTGGTAAACCCCACCTCCCGAAACCGATGCGGGCCCCAATGCGGTGCCTCATACCAGAACGCCCCACTCACAACATCCAGGCGGCCATCCCGGTTGACATCAAACACACTCACGCCTTCGCTGAGGTCCCGACCGACTTCATGCAGCAAAAAGCGCGGCTCCGTCTGTGCCATCACCAACCCGGAAATCAGCATCAAAAGCCACCGCATACGCTACGTCTTACTCACCACCAGATTCTTCTCATAGACCGCCCGAAAAGCAGCTCCACTGCGCTCTACCGCCCAGGCCTCCAGCGCATAATCCTTCCCCTCCTCGGCTTCGAGCGTCAACACCACCTCGTCTCCACGCACTTCACAGCGGGCCAGTCGCACATGCTGATCCCGGCTCCGGTCCAGCGCATCTGCCACCCGTACAAAGGGCACCAGCAGCTCAAGCGCCCTCCTCCGGGCCGGCGACAACGCCGCCACTTCCGCATGCCGGACAGCCGGCATACTCTTGCGATGAAACCGGCACAGCAGCGCAATCAGTTGCTTCTCATCCTCCGTGAAGCCCGGCAAGTCAGCATGCCGCACCAGATAGTGGGAGTGCTTGTGATGCCCAACGTCGCTCACATAATGCCCCACATCCAGCAAATGGCAGGCCGCCACCAGCAACCCCGCATAAGATCGATCCAGCCGGTGCAGCGACTGCAAGCGCTCAAACAGCTCAAGCGCAAAGGCCGCTGTCACCTTGGCATGAGCCAGCGAAATTCCATACCGCTTGGCGAAACCCTCCACCACCCGGCGCTGTTCTTCCTGCAACACACCCCGGCCAGACGCCTCCCCACGCGATGCCAGGTCCGCAATGATTCCATCACGCACCCCGGCATTCGAATAATGCAATGCCGTCAAATCAAAGCGCTCCATGGCGCGCAAAAATACCGCAACCCCAGCGATGATAATCTCGGCCCGCCTCGGTCCAATGCCAACCCACTTGCGCCGCTTCTCAATCGGCAACTCCAGCAAATCCCGGTAAAGCCGCCGTACTTGCTCAATCGTGGCCGAGCGCTGGTTGGCCTGCGCCCGCTCACTCCTCGGAATCCCGTGCACCGCACAGATAATCGCCGCCGCACTCGCCGACGTCGCAATCCCGCGCACAAACGTCTGCCGCCCCAGCCGCCGCACCACCAGCTCCAGCTTCTCGTCAATGTACTCCTGCATCTGCAAAATCTGCTCGCGCCGCGGTGGGTCCTTATCGAGAAACACTTCCTTCAAACGCACCGCCCCCAGCGGTCGCGAATAGCCCTCGGCCATCACCCCGTTCTGCATCAAAATAAATTCAGCGCTACCACCCCCAACATCGACAATCAACGCCGGGTGATCCCCCTGCGGCCACACCGCGCTGACACCCAGCCCAATCAGCCGCGCTTCTTCCACCCCGCTGATAATTTCAATAGGTGCCCCCAGAGACAACTGCGCCCGCCGCATAAAGTCTTCCCGGTTACTGGCATCCCGTGTAGCACTGGTCGCCACCGCGCGAAGCTGCGCCCCGCCCAGCCCAGCCAGCATGACCCGATAGCGCCCCAGCACTTCCTCCGTAATCCGGATCGCATCTTCGCTCACCAGCCCATGCGAGAACACACTCTCGCCGAGCCGTGTCACTTGCCGGTCTTCAGCCAGCCTCGTCCATTGCCCGCTCTCAGAAACTTCCGCGACCAGCAGTCGCATCGAATTGCTGCCAATATCGACAGCGGCAAATCTTGCCATCCCCGCTAGTATCCAGCCACCTTGTCCACCACGGCAAGCATCGGCTCACCCAGCGAATAGCGGCGGATGTTCTCGGCAAAGTGAGCCACCAGCCGCTGCTGGCGCTCCTCACCCCACCCGGACGTGTGCGGAGTCATCACCACGTTGTTGCACTCAAAAATCGGATGATTCGCCGGGATCGGCTCCATCGGGAACACATCGAGACCCGCCCCCCGCAAGTGCCCTTCCTTCAGCACCTTCACCAGCGCCATATCGTCAAACAGTTTCCCCCGCGACATCGCAATAAAAATCGCCCCCTTCTTCATCGAACGGAAGATCGCTTCGTTAAACATCCCCTCCGTCTTCGCCGTATGCGGCGCCGCACTCACCAGCACATCCACCTGCTTGGCCATCTCAGGGAACCAGCTCGGCTCCCGCAAAACCTCCACAAAATCCGGCTTCGGCATCGGCTTGGCATCCGTCGCCCAAACCTTCATTCCAAACCCGTAATACGCCCGCTTCGCAATCTCTGTCCCAATGCCGCCCATGCCCACAATCCCCATCGTCCTGCCTGCCAGCTCAATGTGGTCCGGCGTCCGCACTGTGCCAATCGCCTTCCATTCCTTGCGGTAAAACTGCGGCATATAGTACGTGCTGATGCCGCGAGAAATACACAGCAACAACCCCATCGCGGTCTCCGCAATGCCGGGCGCAAACACCCGCGCCATGTTCGTCACCGTAATCGGTGAGGCCAGCACCTTCTTGTCAAAGCCCTCCATGCCGGCCCCGCCCGCCTGGATCCACTTCAGCTTCGGCGCATAATCCATCTCGGCCGCACGAATCTCCCCAAACAACACCTCAGCCTGCGGCAACTTCGCCCGCAACTCCTCGCGCCCCTTCACCATCGTAATTTCCACCTTGCGGCCCGGCGCTGCTTTGCTCAGCAGCTCCAGTTCTTTAGCGTCGAAATTCTGCATAATCAGAATGCGCAACGGTTCCGAATTTTGGGCAAGTAGTGACGGTGCGGCGGCAGCGGCTGCCGCTCCGGAAAGAATCAGCTTACGGCGCGAAAAGAATCCGGCATTTTGTGTCGACATGGGTTGAGAATATCACTATGCCCAATGAACTCAAACGGCAACTCGGCTGGCTCGACGCCGTAAGCGTAGTCATCGGAATCGTCATTGGCGCCGGAATCTTCGTCACCCCCCAGGAACTCGCTCGCCTCCTCCCCTCCACGCAAGCCATGATGCTCGCCTGGCTTGTCTCCGGCACCCTCGTCTTTTGCGGCGCACTCGCCTTTGCCGAACTCAGCGCCATGCTCCCACAAACCGGCGGCCTCTACGTCTACCTGCGTGAAGCCTTCGGCCCCGCCGTCGCTTTCTCCAGCGGCTGGGTCCACCTCTTCGCCCTCTTCTCCGGGGCCACCGCCTACATCGCCCTCGGCTTTGCCCGCTACCTCAATGCCCTCATCCCCGTCCCAGACACCTGGCACCAACCCATCGCCATCGCCGTCATCCTCGCCGTTGCCACCGTAGCTGCCCTCTCCACCCGCCTGGCCGTCATCGTTCAAAACACCGCCAACCTCGCCAAAGTCATTGCCCTCTTCGGCCTCGTGGTCCTCGCCTTCTTTGCCCCATCCGCCCCCGCCGCCCCACCCGTCCAGATCGAAGGCACCACCTTCCTCGCCGCGCTCGCCGCCTGCTTCTTCTGCTATGAAGGCTGGAGCTACGCTGGCTACATCGCCGGCGAGCTACGCAACCCCGATCGCGACCTGCCCAGAATCTTCGCCGTCAGCTTCCTCCTGATTGTCGCCCTCTATCTCGCCGTCAACCTCGCCTACGTCCATGTCCTCTCCATCGCCGACCTGCAAAACAGCACTCAGGTCGGAGCCGACGTCGCAGGCCGCGTCATGGGCCCCCTCGGCTCTAAATTTCTCGCCATCGTCATCCTGCTCTCGATCATCGGCTCCCTCAATGGCCTCACCATCGCCGCCCCCCGCATGTACTACGCCCAGTCCAAAGACGGCCTCTTCCTGCCGGGCCTCGATCAGATCCATCCCCGCTTCGGCACTCCCGTCGGCGGCATCGTCGCCCATGCCACCATGTCCAGCGTCTACGTCCTGCTGGCCTCAAACCTCGGCTTCGTGCTCCCGCTCGCCATCTTCGCCGCCTGGCTCTACTACGCCATCGCCGTCCTCGGCCTCATGCGCCTCCGCAAAAAACAGCCACACCTGCCCCGTCCTTACCGCATGTGGGGCTACCCCTTCACGCCCATCCTCTTCCTCGTGGGCAACGCCGGTTTCCTCATCGGCCTCTACATCCAAAGCCCCAAACCCGTGCTCACCGTCCTGGCAATTATGGCCATCAGCTTCCCCGTCCATTCATTCATAGGAAAATCAAAGAGTGCTTGACCCCCTGCTGAAATGGCGCGAGGAATTCCCCACCCTCAACCACACCGTCCACATGATCAGCCATTCGCTCGGGGCCATGCCCCGCAAGACCCGCGACCGGCTCACGCAGTATGCCGAGGAATGGACCCACCGCTCCATCCGCGCCTGGTCCGAAGGCTGGTGGGACATGCCCATCACCGTCGGCAACCTCATCGGTCAAATCATCGATGCCCCCGCCGGCAGCATCGTCATGCACCAGAACGTTTCCATCTGCCAGCAGGTCATCCTCAGCGCCCTCGACTGGTCCGGCAAGCGCAACAAGCTCGTCACCGAAAGTCTGAACTTCCCCTCCAACCACTACATCTTTCACCACTGGCCGCGCTACGGGGCCCGCATCGTCGAGGTCGATACCGACGATGGCCTCACCGTTCCAATCGAGAAGCTCCTCGCTGCCATCGATGAAGAAACCCTGCTCGTCACCATCTCCCACGTCACCTTCCGTAGCTCCTACCTCCAGAACGTCGCAGCCGTCATCGAGAAGGCCCACCGCGTCGGAGCCCTTGTCATGATCGACACCTACCAGAGCTGCGGTACCGTCCCTTTCTCGGTCCGCGATCTCAATGTCGATTTCGCCACCGGCGGCAGCGTCAAGTGGCTCTGTGGCGGCCCCGGTGCCGCCTACCTCTACGTCCGCCCCGATCTCCTTCCAACACTCCAACCCGCCGCCACCGGTTGGATGGCCCACAAAGAACCCTTTGCCTTCACCCCCGGCCCCATTGAATTCGCCGAAGACGCGACGCGCCTCCTCAACGGAACCCCCGCCATTCCCGCCCTCTACGCCGCCATGTCCGGCTATGAGATCGTCCGTGACATCGGCGTCCCGGCCATCCGCGCCAAGAGCCAACGCCAAACCCAGCGCCTCATCGAATTGGCGACCGAAGCCGGCCTCCCCTTCCGCGGCATCCTCAACCCGCAAGAACGTGGCGGCGTCGTCATCTTCGACGTTCCCGAAGGCAAGCAGGTCACCGCCGAGCTACTCCGCCGCGACATCCTCGTCGACTTCCGCCCCGGCGCCGGCATCCGCATCGCCCCCCACTTCTACACCACCGACGAAGAACTCGAGCGCTCCATCTACGAGATCCGCAACATCTCGAGCACCCTGCGCTCCACCGTCGCCCACTGAGCAGCCGCCGGGTCAATCAGTTCAAAATGCCCGCCCGGCACCAGGTCCAGGCTCACCCGGTCCCCAGCCTTCTGCGCGGCCGCAAAGTAGCGCTGCGCAATCTCCGGCGGCACAATGTTGTCCTTCTCCCCCTGCACCAGAGCCGTCGGCTTGCCTAACGGCAGCCTCTCGATCGGCGACGCTGCCCGGTAGCGTTCAGCCACCTCCGTCGGCAGGCCTCCCAGAAAATCCTTCACGACTTCCTTGCTCAGCTTCAATTCCTGAGCCCGCCGCAGATCGGCCACCCCGGCCAGCGACACCACTCCCGTCAGCCACTTCAGTTCTGCCCCAAGGTACAGCGCCAGATGGCCCCCCGCCGAGTGCCCCATCGCGATCACCCGCTTCAAATCGAGCGGATGCTCTTTGGCCAGGCCCTTCACAAATTCCGCAGCCGCCTTCACATCATCGAGCGTCCCTGGCCACCCGCCCCCAGGGTTCCCGATACGGCGGTATTCTATCGACCAGGTCGCCACCCCTTTACTGCGCAACGCCTCACACAGATGGCCATTGTGTTCGAGGTCATAGGCCGCCCGCCAGAATCCGCCATGGATGTTGATCGCCACCGGGTGTGGCCCCTTCCCGCGCGGCAGCCGTAAATCTCCAAACTGAAAGGCATCACTCCCATAAGGAATCCGCACCTCCGCCTTGGGCGGCGTTTTCTCCAGAATTCCCTGCGCGCTAGCCGCCATCGCGCTCAGCGCAAATCGCCGCGTCATGCCGCGAACCCATCCACAGTCAGTGCATCCATTCTCAAATAGAGTAATCGATCCACTCGCGATCAGGCAGTTCCGGTTCGAGGGTCAATCGACAGCAGCCGGTACATCTCGATTTGCGCCTCCTCACTCACACCTCAAAATCCGCCCTGCAGTAGCTGTCTCGGCCGATCAAACGAGGGAATCACGACACGCAGCCCCACTTCTGCCAAAGCCCTCAACACCGATTGATAATCCTGCATCAACCCCTCCTTTTCCCACCAGGCGGTGATCAGGAAAGCAGATACGATGGAGCAATGCGGCGCAACCTCGGCTCCTACCTGCTCGACATGGCCGGAGATCGCCAGAACCTCGCCTACGTCTACGCCGACGGCCTCCGCACCCGCTCCATCTCCTACGCCGAACTCGCCCACTTAGCCTGGCAAGCCGGTGAATGGATGCGGCGCCAGGGCCTCACCGAAGGCGACCGCGTCGTCCTCTGGGCCGCCAACTCCGGCGAATGGGCCGCCGTCTTCTGGGCTTGCCTCGCCTCCGGCATTGTTGCCGTCCCCGTCGACGCCCAGTCCAGTCAGGAGTGGGTCAACCGCATCGTCGACGAAACCGGTGCGAAGTTCCTCTGGCAGCACCGCGAACTCGCCAATCTCCGCCACACCGTCGCCAACCTCCCCGCCGAGCCTCCCCCCGGCCCAGGCCCTGCCCGCGACGCCCTGGCGCAAATCATCTTCACTTCTGGCTCCACCGCTGCCCCCAAAGGTGTCTGCCTCACCCACGGCAACACCCTCGCCAGCCTCGAACCCATGGAGAAAGAGATCGGCAAATACCTCCGCTGGGAACGCCCCTTCCATCCCGTCCGCTTCCTCGCCCAACTCCCTCTTTCCCACGTCTTCGGCCAGATGCTCGGCCTCTTCGTCCCCCCTCTCCTTCGTGGAGAAATGCACTTCCTGCCAGAACTCGGCCCCGCCGAAGTCATCCAGTCCATCCGTGAACGCCGTATCTCCGTCCTTGCCACCGTCCCCCGCTACCTGGACATCCTCGGTGCCGAAGTCGCCCGCAGCAGCCGTGGCCGTTGGGCCGAACGCCTCGCCTCCTCCGGCCACGGGCACTTCCTCAAAAGCTGGTGGATCTTCCGCGACGTCCACGCCCGCCTCGGCTGGAAGTTCTGGGCCTTCGTCTGCGGTGGGGCCTCCCTCCCCGAAGAGACCGAAGTCCTCTGGCGCCGCCTCGGCTACGCCGTCATCCAGGGCTACGGCATGACGGAAACCGCCTCCCTCATCAGCGTCAACCACCCCTTCAAAATGAGCCGCGGCAGCATCGGCAAGTCCATGCCCGGTCGCCAGGTCCGCATTAGCGAAACCGGCGAGATCCTCGTCAAGGGAGAAACCGTCTCCCCCGGCTACTGGAGCAAAGAAGGCGGGGCCCAGGGCTGGGGTGGCGAGTGGTTTTCCACCGGCGATCTCGCCGAATCCGATGCCTCCGGCAACTTCTTCTTCCGCGGCCGCAGCAAAGAACTCATCGTCGCCTCGAACGGCATGAATATCTATCCGGAAGATATCGAACAGGCCCTCCGCGCCGAACCCGAAGTCTCCGATCTCGTCGTCGTCGGCGTGGAACTCCCCGGCGGCCCCGTCCCCATGGCCCTCTTCCGCGGCCGCGCCAACTGGGAAGCCGTAGTCCAGCGCGTCAACATGCGCCTCGAACCCCATCAGCGCGTCACCCGCTGGGCCGAATGGCCCGAGCTCGATTTCCCCCGCACCGGCACCCGCAAGGTCCGGCGCGGCGCCGTCCGCGACTACGCCCAGGCGCTCGTCAGCGGAGAACCCATCGAATCCCTCCGCGCCAGCGCCCTCGAACAGGTGCTCCGCAACGCCGGCGCCCACTGGCAGGGAACCCTCGCAGACGACTGGCAACTGGGCCGCCACTTGGCCCTCGATTCGCTCGCCCGGGTCACTCTGGTTACGGCACTCGAAGCCCGCTTCTCCGTCTCACTCGAAGAAGGTCGAATCACCGAAACGACCACCGTCGGCACCCTGCGCCAGCTCATCGTCGCCCAGATGCAAGGAGATCGCGTCTCCACTCCGGCGCCCTCCTCGCCATCCGAACCCTCTGCCGAGCCGCCCTCTGCCATCCCCGCACCGATCCCCACACCGATCCCCACACCGAGCCCCACCGAACCGGCATTCTCCTTCCCGCTCTGGCCGCAGTCCTGGTGGGCCGCTGTGTTGCGCTGGGCGCTGCATTGGCTCCTCCTCCGGCCCTTAACCGCTTGGTTCTCGGGCCGCGCCAAGGTGACTGGCCTTGAAAACCTCTTGGGAGTGCCGGGTCCGGTCTTGCTCGTCGCCAACCACCTCACATCCATCGACGGGCCGTTGCTCATCGGTCGCCTGCCTTGGCACCGCAGCCGCAAGGTGGCAATCGCGATGAGTGGCGAATTATTACGCGAATACCAGCATCCGTCACCCTCGCTGCCCTGGTTCGAGCGCCTCGCCCTGCGCGTACAATACGTGCTGGTCCTCCTCGCCTACAATGTCTTCCCGCTGCCGCGCAGCGGCGGAGTCCGCCGGGCGTTTCAACATGCGGGACGGCTGGCAGATGCGGGGTATTCCGTGTTGGTCTTCCCCGAAGGGCGCCGTTCAGAGACCGGCGAACTCTTGCCGTTTCAACCAGGGACCGGTATCTTGGCCCGGGACTTACGGCTGCCGGTGGTGCCGGTGTGGTTGCAGGGGATCCGGGAGTTGCGAGAGCAAGGCCGCCGCCGCGCCAGAGCGGGCGAAGTCAGCCTCCGGATCGGTCCGCCCCTCGAGTTCCCCGCGACGGAGGATGCAGCCGTGGCCACGGCTGCCGTCGAACAAGCGGTGTCCCGCCTGAGTCGCGAAACGTCGACAGCCTGCACCTTGCCAGATCCCCAATAAAATCATCCCCTCTGTGATGCTTCTGCCTTCCCGGCTTGCGATCCAATCAAACTGGAGTAGCGCTCCAGAATAAACTGATCTCATTCGAAGACCGCTCCTTTTGAGCGCCTGCCGTTCTTCCTCGAAATCTTCAATCGTGTAGTCCTGATAAATCCCCACCAGCCAAGGCTAGCCGCCATCGCGCTCAGGCAGTCCCGGTTCGAGGGTCAATCGACAGCAGGAACATACTCCGCGGCGTGTAGTAGATCGAATACCAGCCGCTACCCAGGTGGTACATCTCGCTATGTGCCTCCTCGCTCACCTCAAACCGGTGATCCTTGGTGACATAGAAGTAAGTCTTCGTCCGCCGTCCAAAAATCTGATCGATCCCATCCTCCACCTCTTCCGATCGCGTCACAGAAACGCGACCCACCGTATGAGCCACCTTGCCCTGACTCATGTCGAAGATCAAATCGGCAAAGCGCTTCGAAGTAAGCACGGTCTTCACCAGCAAGGCCAGCAGCCCGAAGGCCAAGGCGCCGATCGCCGGGACAAAATACTTGCCGATAATCAGCAGAAAGCGAACCCGTGTCCCCAGCATGGGCAATACGAAATACAGCGTAATGCCCAGTACAACGAGCCCAACAAATTGCAGAATCGTCCCGAGAAACGGAGCCACTCCCCGCACGAGCAACTGCACGAGTTGCCGCGTACTAATGCGACCCTTGACGTTCTCAGCAAAATCATCGGGCGTAAATCCATTGGCCTTCGCCAGCGCCTTCCGGGCCTCCCGCTCTTCCTCGTCACGGGCGTTATATCCATATTCGACGTACATATGTAAATTCCCCTAGGTGGAAAATATCGGGTGGGCATTTTGTAAACTTTAGAGTCCCAACCTTTCCGTCCCACAGAAGATTACCAAGGTAAACAGATCCCCGCTGGCTTCAAAAAGCCAATGCTCCAAACTTGCCACCAACCGCCAGTCTGAATTTAGGCGTAGGGCGCAAAGCCCTTTGACTGAGGCTTCTAGGTATGCCAATATAAGCATACAGAAATCTCTTGAAGACACTCACCTGGCTCTGCAATTCCCGATCATGCGTCAGGCTCTTTCTAGCCAGCGTCCAGGATGACATCGGCTTCGCTTTGTACCTGGCGCAGTTGGGAGATTTGAGCCCCAAAGCAAAGCCCTTGCAGGGGCTTGGAACCGGGGTAATCGAAATCATCCGCCAACGGCTCAAGCAGTTGCGCAGCGAGGTAAAGAATGCCCAAAACAAAACCACTTGAAAGGGAACCCAGTTCCGGAAATGTCTTCGCCGACCTCGGACTCCCTGATGCAAGCGAGCATTTGATCAAGGCCGACCTGGTCGTCAAAATAGATCGCACCATCCGCCAACGCCGATTGACTCAAACCGCCGCTGCGGAACTCATGGGTATCGATCAACCCAAAGTTTCGGCAATGCTGGCCGGTCAATTCAGGGGTTATTCAGTAGAGCGCCTCATGCGCTTTCTGGTAACTCTCGGCCATGATGTCGAGATTGTCGTTAAACCCAGAAAGCGCGGGCCAGCGGAACTTCGAGTCGCCTAGCTCAGTTTTCCCTCAGAGCCTCATCCCTCAGAGCCTCAGCATAAGAGTCGCAGCTTAGCTTCGAAAGCGGATTGCCGTCTCTGCATCGCGTTCTATATCCTCAACACGAAGCGGCAGCAATTTGCCATATACCTTCACGAAGCCGTCCATTTCACAGCGCGATGCAATACCCAAGATCCGGCGAGCCTGCGCCACTGTAATCTTTTCTCCACGCAACCCCTCAAGCGCCAGAGCTTCAAGCGCCGCTCGGCTCACCCTGCGGAATCCTCTCCCAGCAATAGAGCCAAATCTTCCGGTACTTCCAGATTTACTTGCATTGCAGTCAACTCCATGATCGCCTGCACGCAACAAGCTTGCATTTTCAAAACCAAGTTCCACCCGGCTCCCAGTGCACTTGCCATCCTCTTGAGCAACACCCTACTTCCGGCTGACGCGTTCCCCGAGTCAAAATGGATGTTCATGACAAAATGAGGATAAAGCAGCAGGCTAAGTTCCCGAGACTGCAACCAAGGACCTCGATATGATCTGCAACGCTACCGATCTCTCACCCGACCAAAAGGCCGCGCTCGAAACCCTACTCGGACGTCGCGTCGAGGATACTGAATCGGTTAGCGTCCGTACCTTCGAGCCTGTTTCGGTTTCCCCTGAGCGGAAGCTGGAGATCTCTCGCGAACTGAAGAAATACTTCGCGGAAGTAGATGCTTCTCGCAAACCCGTAGCGGACGAAGAGGCAGAAGACATCATCAATGAGGCGATGCGAAGCGTTCGTCCAGGCTATCGTCCCCATCGGTGAGAATCGTTCTCGATACCGCGATTCTTGTTCGAGCGCACCATGGTGCCACGGGCCTCGCCCGCGATCTGCTCCTGAGGCTCTTGGAATCCGATCACGTCGTGCTGGTCTCGAACAAAACGCTTTTCGAACTCGCCAAAGTGTTGCGCTACCCACGAATGTTGGCGCTCCACGGCCTTTCCGAAGGCCGCATCTTCGACTACGTCGACTTCTTGCGTGAGGCCACCTTGCTGCCTGAACTTCGTTTTGCGACTAAATCATAGACGCATCTGGCCTCACCTTTCCACTCTTTTCTTCGATTTGTCTCACGTTTTCAAATGCTTGGAGCAACCACTTTTTGCAAGTGCCTCGGGCCAGCGAGGACGTTCAAGGCCTCAAACCGCGGCCTTATGGCGACCGCCGGGACCGCAATTCACGGAACCGCTTGCTTTCCTGCTCAGCCTCAGCATTCCGTTGTGTCTGCCGGTACAGTTTCGCCAATTGTAAATGGGCATTTTCCGCCAGCAGCGATTCAGGTTCCAGTTCCACCACGTGTCGGAAATGACTTTCTGCCGTCTTGGCGTTACCCGCCGCCATCTCGGCCTTCGCCAACTCCAGCAGCGTTTCGGGCATATCTGCCCTGAGGCCATTGGCCCGCCTGAATTCTCGCAGCGCACCCAGTGCGTCCCCCAGATTCTGCAAAACGTGCCCCAGCTTATAGGCCGCCGCGGCCGAACCCGGCACCGCCTCCGCCTCCGCGCGAAACTCCTGCAGGGCCGTCGGATAATCGCCGGCGGCAAGCGCAAGCTCACCCAATGCGTAATGGATTTCCCGTAATTCGGGCCGCCGGCGCAACGCCTCGGCAAAGGACTTGCGTGCTGCCTCCGTTCTGCCGGTGGCCACGTGGATTTCCGCCTCCAGTTGTGCCGCGCGGGCGGAACTCTGATCCTGCCGGACACGCTGCACCAACTGTTGGGCCAATCGCGTATGCGCCTGGCCCAGGTAGTAGAGCAGGTCGGCGTCACCGGGTCGGACTGCGAGCGCCGCCTCCAGCCGATCGATTGCTTCACGCTCCCGCCCGGCTTCGAGCAGCGCCGCGCCGAGCAGATCGATGGCTTTCGTCTGCTCGAAATGGGGGATTGCTTCGGCCGGATAGCCTTGCGCCAGCAGCGCGGTGCCCAGCAACAGACGGGCGCCGGGAAGCTCAGCATTCAATTCCAGGGCCCGGCGCAAAGCGGGAATGGCCCTCCCATACATGCCCTTTTCGTATAGCACCATGCCCAGATTTACATGGGCGGCCGCCATTTCCGGAGCCAGCTTTACCACCTTCTCAAACTCGCGCGCCGCGCCATCGAGATCCCCCTGCTGTTTGGCGCGCAAACCCGCCTCCACTGCCTGACGCAACTCCGGAGTAACTGTTTGCGCCTGCTGCAGCGCTAAGCTGCAAGACAGCAATATCAGTGCCCGGATCATTCCGGCTCCTCCAGAACAAGTTCCCGATCCACCCGCACGTCTTTGAGAACTTGCCGCTTACCCATCGGCCAGACCACCTCCAAATCAACCTGGGTGCGTTCCCCCAGCCCGAGGTGCACGCGCGCATCACTTGCGCTCAGATAACTACCAGCGGTCGAGGCATATCCATGAATCTGGCCGGCACGTACCCGCGCCCCGATACCAAAGCGGTTTTCCTTGCCTTTGAGCCGCAGAAGAAGCCAATGCTGGCCCTTCGCTGGTTTTCCCCAGTGAATCACGGGCCGTCCCCCGAGTTCGGTGAGCACCGCGTCGAGCGCGCCATCTTCGTTCAAGTCCCCAAAAGCGGCACCACGCCACGCCCGCGCCGCTCCCACGTCCATCCGCTCAAATTTCCCCCCGCGGTTATAGTAAATGGCTGCTGTTTCCTGATAGCGGAGCCCGGCATGAATGCGCTCGACGTTATCCAGAACATGACTCTGAGCGACAAACAGATCTTTCCGGCCGTCGTTGTCCCAATCTCCGAAGGCCGCACCCCAACCGGAACTCCGGGCCGACTGCCCCGCCAGCCCCGTGGCCGTGCTCGCGTAATCAAAAATGCCCCCACCCGTGTTACGGAATAGCGCAAATCGCTCCAGCGCAAGGTTCGTCACCGCGATATCCGGCCTCCCATCGTTATCATAATCAGCGCAGGCCACCCCCATCCCCGCAAACGGTTTGCCGTCATCTCCGAAGGCCACTCCCGCCTCGAGGGCCATCTCCGCAAAGCGCCCCCTGCCTTCATTGCGAAACAGGTATTGCTCCATACCGTCATTCGCCACAAACACGTCCGTGTTGCCGTCCAGATCAAAGTCTTCGAAGCAGAGACCCAGAGCCTTTCCGGCTTTGGCGGTGAGCCCCGCCGCCGCACTGACGTCCCGAAACACCCCTCGCCCCTCATTGTGAAGCAGCACATTCGTTACAGCAGGAAACTTGTTCGGTTGACAGTAGGCCTGGAATGGGGTTCCACAAAGGATGTTCTTCGACATCTGCCAATCCAGATAGCGCGTAACAAACAAATCCAGCCAGCCATCATTGTCGTAGTCGAAGAATCCAGCAGAAACCGTCCAACCGGTGACAGCCGGAAATTTGCCATCCACCGAGAACTTCCCCTTGCCATCGTTGCGGTACAACACGACCGCCCCGCCGTAGCCGGTCAACACCAGATCGAGGAAGCCGTCATTGTCGACATCGCCGGTGGCCACGCCCATGCCATAGAGATTCGGACCCCGATCAAGGCCAGCCGCCACGGTCACATCTTCAAATACCCCGGTTCTAGTCTGGCGATAAAGCCGGTTCCAGTAAGCGGCTTCCTTGCGCCCGAATTGATCGGGAACCGCCGTGTTTCCGCTGTTGATGAAAAACAGGTCCAGGCGCCCATCATTGTCATAGTCGAAAATCGCTACCCCGCCACCCATCGTTTCAATCAGGTACTTTTGCTCGGTTGGCGAGTTGCGATGCACGAATTCCAAAACGAGCGGGCCCTGCGAAGCCAAAGCCGCGCAGAGCCCCAGGCAAGCTACAAAAGTCTGCCGTATCCTCAAAACAGCAATCGTAATGCTAATTGGACCAACCGCGGGGTATTTGCCTGTCCACCCACTACGCCAAAATTCGGATTTCCGAATCCAGTGCCTGGATAGCCGAATTGCACGCGGTTGAAGAGATTGAATACCTCGGTGCGGAATTGTAGTCCGAAGCGTTCCGTCAATTGGGTGTTCTTGAAGAGAGTGAAATCATAGTTGGCGATGCCGTGCGAGCGAACATCCGTCAGACTGCGCGCCACGTTGCCAAACTGAAACGCGGGCGTTGCCGTGAACTGTGATGTGTCAAACCAGCGGTTTAACTTCGGCTGCGCATTCCCGGTCAAAGCTGCACTCGTGCCCGTGCTGTTTGGGCGCTGACCGCCACCGAAAGAATTGGTGGTGTTGACGCCCATCGTCATCGGCAACGGGTTTCCGGACTGGAATGTTGTGACGCCGTTGATACCCCAACCGTCAATCAGGCGATTCATCGCACCCGAAGTGTTGGTGAGAAACTTCTTTCCCTTGCCGAAGGGCAAATCGTAAATGTAGCTGATCACGGCCCGTTGCGGCACATCGTAAAGGGCTACCGATTTCTCTGCCTTCAAGTTGTAAAAGTTCTGCACGCCCATGCCACCGCCCGGCTCAAGCCAGGCCGTCAGCGTATCCGTATCCGAAATCAGTTTGGCGAAGGTGTAGGAAGCCAGTATCGAGCCGCCGCTGGCAAAACGCTTTTCCAGTTTCACTTGCGCTGAATGGTAGACGGAATTCCGATTCATCGGCGAGGTTACATTGAAACCGGTGTACTGCGGATAGGGTCTCAGTAACTGCCCTCGCGCCACGGTGGGTAAAGACAAAGTCCCGAACTGCACCTGCCCGAAGAAGGGATTCGGTACCTGTTGCTGGAGCGTTGCGCCTTGCGCCAGAAACTGCTCAGGCAATTGATTCAGCACTTGATTCGGACCCGGGAGATTTGTACCTTTCGAACCGGCCCAGGCTACATCCAGCGCCATGCCGCCGGCGAGTTCCCGCTGCACACTGAAGTTCCATTGCTGCATATAGGCACGTGGGTCATTAAAGAATGGACCCGTCACGCCTTGCCCATAGAACAACTGCTGGATATTCTGAGCACGCCCGGGGGCTTGCACAATACCCCGTGGGAAGGGGTTCGACAAACGGTCCTGGGGAGTCAGCGATCCGTCCACAGTGCCCAGATAGGGAGTGGTGTAGGCGTTGCTGATATCCACATTGGGCGCGGTGCCGAAGGCGACATCATTCGGCAGGAAGAAGATACCGTAACCCGCGCGCAGGACCGTCTTCTGGTTGAGGCGATAAGCCAGACCAAAGCGCGGCGAAATTACATTCCGTGGCCCGGCATTGTTGCGGCTGGGATTATCAGGAGTATTGACCAGTCCGAAACGCCCGGTAAAGTTCAACCCGCCACGGCCTGAAAGTTCATTCGGCGCACCCGGCTGCAATACGACCAGGCGGTCAAACCGTTCCGACCACGGCCCCAGGCGCTCGTAACGCAAACCATAGTTGAAGGTCAATTTCTGAGTTACATTCCATTGATCGCCCACATACAGACCGCTGTAGAGCATTTGCCCGGCCACAAACGAATTGTGAGTAACACCACCGCCGCTGCCCATGCCCAGCAGGAAGGAAGCGAAACCATTCCCGGTAGTGCCCGCCGCAAAAGGATTGGAAGCGGTCATCAAGCCATCAAAGTTGAATGAGCCCGATGGGTTGTTCTGCTGGAAATAGTTGTGCGTGAGCCGGCGCCATTCGCCGCCGAACTTCAGCGTGTGCTTCCCCCAGATCTTGGTCATACCGGGGTTGATCGCCCAGATGTCATTGCGGGAAACAATCGTACTGCCAGTGCCGTTGGTGGCAAAGACGCCGTTGTAACCCTGTACGACGGGTTGTGGGGCGACACGGACCGCAACGGAATTGTTTAACGATTGAGGCCAACCAAGAGTTGTGAGGTCAAATCCCTGGGTGAGCGAGGTCCGGTCGTAGACGAAGCGGGTAGCCGAGAGTCGCAGATCGAGAAAGAGCGTTGGGTTGAGGGTGAGCGTATCGCCAAGCACATACTGCTGCGTTGTCATGGTCTCCGTACAGCGGTCCACGCAGGTCTTGGTGGCATAAGGATCGATGGGCAGATTGAGATTCTTCCACCAGGTGTAGCGGAAGAAGAGCCGTTGATTGGTGCTCACGTTGTGGTCCACGCGGCCGTTCAACTGATCGTTGTCGCCGCCCACGCTGGCGTTTGCCGTGAAGTTATTGGCTTGTGTCGGGCCTACGCCAGGACCGGTTGCCCGCCCCCAGAGCTGGGTCAGCGAGCGGGCCGCCGGGTCGAGCCGCGTAGCTGGAATCACATTGCCCGGGAAGGGTTGCCGGGAGATCACTTCCGCACCTGTTGGCCCGGTGGCACAGGCGGCATTTCCCAGGCGTCCGCAAGTTGAGAGCGGATCGAAAACTAGCTGCTGATTTCCATTGGCCGCCCTAACGTCGGCAAAGTTTCCCGCCCGCATCGCGTCGGTGGGCACGGTAAACACATACGACGCGCCCTGCCGCAGACGGAAGCCCTCGTAAGAACTGAAGAAGAATGTCTTGTCCTGCTTGATCGGCCCGCCGACATTGGCGCCGAACTGATTCTGGGAGAACGCCGGCCGCACCACCCCGGCCCGGTTGTTGAAGAAGGTATTCGAGTTCAATACTTTGTTCCGGAAGAACTCATAGGCACTGCCATGAAACTGGTTTGTGCCTGACTTTGTGGTCAGATTGATCACCCCGCCGGCGAAGCGGCCAAACTCCGGGCCCATGCTGTTCGTCTGTACTTTGAATTCCTGCACGGCGTCCTGGGTGGGCACGAGAGCCGTCAGGTTCACATAGGAAGAATTTACCGGCGCCCCATCGATCAGGGTTGTACTTTGGTTTGCCTGTCCGCCCCCGATCTGAAAATTCGCCCACGCAAACGGGTTCGCCCCGGTTGGCGTCGACCCGCTCTGTCCACCGGGCACAACACCCGGCACCAGCGCGACGAGTGAGAAGACGTTCCGCCCGTTCAAGGGCATCTCCAGCACTTTGCGCGCCCCCACGACCTGTCCCAGCGACGCATTCTCGGTCTGCAGCAGCGGCGCCTGAGAGGAGACCTCAACTGTCTGGCTGATATCCCCCAATTGCATGGCTACATCAATGCGGACGGTGCTCTGCACTTCCACGGGAATCGGTTCGCGCACATAGCGCCGGAACCCCGATTGCTCCACTTCCAGCTTGTATTGGCCGGGAGGGAGATTCAGGTATTGGTAGTTCCCGTTTGGGTCCGTCTGCACTTCGCGACGGTCTCCGGTGCCCAGGCTGGTCAGTGTTGCTTTGGCGTTCGCCACGGAAGCGCCTGAAGAATCCGCGACAGTGCCTACGATGGATCCATAAAAGGACTGTGCATAACCGGAACTCAGGCTAAGCCATACGAGCGAGAGAAGAATTTTGTGGAACATGGGTTTACCTTGGGTAAGTTGCAGACATCTATATCACGCAAGATTTCCGTTTGCAAGGCCCCCGGACAGCCCCCGGGGCAGCCGACTGCGCTGCGTCGCGGAGTACTTCAAAAAGCGCCACCCCGCGCTGAATCGCTGCATTCCGTAATGCTTTATCCAGGCTAGCCATTGGGACGTTTTCGCCGATAGCTAAGTCAAGGTATTCAGCATCGTAAATGGTCAGCCCATTGCTGTCGGCCAAGCCGTAAACAATGTCATAAGAAGGCGGATTCAACAGCTGAACATTGAGGGCATTCAGAAAAACGAGCAGTTTTTGCCCACTGTCCTTTGTAATGCGTTGCCGCTTTACACCCATCAGCACATAATTTCTAATCTCGTATGCCCATGACGCAGGCGGAATCGGCTCTACGCTCCCAACTGGTGCCTGCAAGACCCCGTTCGTGTAATCAGTCTCTTAATCCGGAAAACACCAGGCGGCTGCAACAGACGCATCAATGACAAGTCGGGCCATTTAGCGTCGGCCGTAATGGACGGTATCGCGGGTGGTCCACCCTTCCGGGTCAGGCTTAACTTGCTTCTGTAGCCCGAGAATCCCTTCCACCGCAACTCGCCTGTCATAGTGTAATGTTGCGCTATCAGCTTGCGCGTGTTCAACAGCCAGTTCTTCAACCCATTCTTCAAGGCTCTTTCCACGCGCCGATGCTTGCTGGTTCAATAGCAACACGCTTCTCTCAGAAATTGGAATGGTTTGGCTCACGCACCAATTGCCTTTATCTTCTGAAACCATAAGCCAGGCAAGTCTTGCCATGGAAAGTCATCGGCCTGAAGTGTCCCAGCGCCGCGACACTACAATGATTTCTTGGGCTCGATTTGCTTCATCAGCCCATCGTCCTGCCGGACCCCTTTAGCGAGACGACTCCAAGGATTAGGAAAGAGATATTGAGAATCTATTTGGATGCCTGCTGCCTCAGTCGATTGACTGATGACCAATCGCAATCGAGAATTCGCCAGGAGTCACAGGCAATAGAACAAATATTGGTTCAAGTTCGAATGAGCGTCCATCAGCTGGTTTCCAGCGAGGTGCTGGAAGCTGAGGTAAGAAGTAATCCTTCTGCGGAACGCCGCCTCGAGGCGATGGCCATTCTGAACTTTGCCGTTACCCGCCTCACCCTGGATGAAAATTCCATTCGTCGTGCACAAGTTTTGTCCACTTCTGGTTATGGCCCATTTGATGCTCTTCATATCGCAGCAGCCGAATCGGGCTCAGTAGACGTACTCTTCAGCACAGATGACCGCCTGATCAATAAAGCCGCTCGCGGATTAGGGCACCCTCGAATTCAGGTTCGAAATCCGCTATCTTGGACTCAGGAATCAAAATGATTGCCATTGACCAGTTGACTGACGAACAATTCGAACGCCAGGCGCTCGATTTACTCAAACGCGAGTTCGGTCTGGATGGCTTGGCACGCTTTCTCCGTCTCAATCGCTCTGGCAACGGCGACTACACTCGCGACCGCGACGAATGGCAAAAGGACCTGACACTCGATCAGATCATTCAGTCCATCCATGCAAACCGCGAAAAGCCCCGGCCATAACGTGCAGCAAAGTCTTCAGCCTGCACCGTCCCAGCGCCGTCCCTCTTTCTTCCACAAATCGCTATTCAGATATGGATACTGATATGGAGCTTTCTAAAAAAACCACGATACTCTTCCCTCCGGATTTGTACGATCAGCTCTCCATCCCGGCACAGCAGCGCCAATCCAGCGTCGGCGAATTGGTTCGTCAGACCTGTCAGTCTCAATACTCACTGGTAAGCAAGGCCGATCGCTTGGCTCTTGTAACCCAAATGGCAAATCTAAACTTGCCTGTTGGCTCCCCGGAAGAAATGAAGCGGGAATCCGTACCCGCCATTGAGCCGCTTCCATGATCCTGTTCGATTCAAACGTCCTGATCCACGCCATGGGTACCGAGCATCCGAACAACTCTCTTGCACTGAGCTTCTTGAACCGTGAGCGCAAGGCGAGCTTTTGGCCACCTTTGATGCCGAAGTCCTCCAAGAGATGATTCACCTTTACCGCGCACGATTCCGTGAAGTACTGCCTATCACCGGTGCCATCATGGATCACGCCAAAGATTTGGTCAACGCAGACCAGACCATCTCGGCCCGCGATGCCGTCCACGCGGCGGGAGTCGTACTCCACAAGCTCGAAGGCATTTGTACCTTGGATCGAGACTTCGAGCGCATCCCCGGCTGCACCCGCATCGATCCATAATCAAATGCAGCCTGCACCCCCCAATGCCCGCCTCGGCTGACGCTAGCCCTTCCCGATCAAGTTGGGCACCAGGCCCAAAGAAGATCAGAATTTAACAATTGGCCCAAAACCAAATACTCCACTCTTGCTATCCCCCAAATCAGCTTGAGACCGCCAACTCCGAAGCCGTGCGACGCCCCTTTGCCGCAAGCAAACGAGTTTCCAAGCGGCAACCCTCCGCAACCGAACTCCCCACCCGCTGGGCCAACTCGCGAGCGCGACTACCGTTCCAATACTCCGTGAGGATCTTGCAATTCGATTCCCGCATACCGCCTAAAGTCATTCACGTTGAAAGTGAGTAATCCCGCCACTCCATGGGCTTTCATCGTCGCAACCAACCTTGCATCGTGCACCTGCACTCCAGAAACACCTTGCTCCACCAGCAGCGTCTTCCATATGGAATAGATGGTAGGAATGTCTGGCAACAAGCTAAGCAAACCTTCAATTCGTTGTACTTCGCCCCGCACTGCCTCTACCGCGACCGCATGTTGTGGGTGCAGCGGTTCCACGCTGCGTAACAATACGTTGGTATCAACCAGGAAACTCATTTAGCCGCGCACAGAATACATAGATTCCCGGCTAATCGCCTCATCCGTCAGAACCGGAGTCGTGTGAGGATGATTCGCTGCCCAGTCCCGAAAAGCCGCCGCACGCTCAGAAGGGGTCGCAGCCGTGAGGGTTCCTCCCAGGATGGAATCCAGCGCCTTAGACAAAGCCTCTTCTACAGACTCAAATCGACCCTGACGAAGCGCCTCTTTCAGCAGGACCTCATGCTCGGGTTTGAGTTCAATCGTCATACCTCAACCTACTCCCAGTTGATTTCACCGTCAATCGTCTCGCCGTCAGGATGCTTTCTACGAATGGCGGAAAGCCATAGGGCTAAACCATCCCAGCGCCAGCCGTTCTCTGCAAGCTCGAATGCAGTTGTAGATTGGATCATGTCTTCGACCGCATCCACCCCAACTACTTCCCAGCCGCCCCCACCCCGCACGCCTCTACCCGTTCGAGAATCCGGTACGCCGCCCCAACCCGCACCGGGATCGGATAGTTCCGGTTCGCCAGCATCGCAATCCCCAGCTTCTTCCCCGGCACCATCGCCACATAAGTCCCAAACCCATTCGTCGACCCCGTCTTGTTATGCAACACCATCTCCTCCACCCCCCGCGCCGGCACCATCCGTTTCGCCGCATTTACCTCAAAGATCGCCTGCTGCGAATTCCCCTTCAGCAATCCCTCCAGTGCCAACGGCCAGGGATACATTTCCCAACCCAAACCCTGCACCATCCCCCCCACCTGAAAGTAACCCCCTCGGCTCACCTTCACCGCCTCTCGCATCTTCGCATCGCCAATCTTGCCCGGCTCCATCATCCGCTCCAGAAACTCCCCCAGTTGCTTCGCCGTCGTCTTCACCCCATAAGCCTGCGCATCCAGCATCCCCGGCGTCACCCGCACCGCCTTCCCCTCGGAGTTATAGCCCCACGCATAATCTGCCATGCGCTTCTCAGGCACACGAATATAGGTATCCTCCAACCCCAACTTCGAAAACACCTCCCCGCGCATCAATTCCTCAAACGGCTTCCCCATGCTCTTGGCCGCAAGCAGCCCAGCCAGCGCAATGCTCGGGTTCGAATAGAGCCGCCGCGTTCCCGGCGCAAACTCCGGCCGCCAGCCCCGCAAATAAGCCAGCAACTCCGCATCCGTCCGTACCGCATCGGGGAACTGCAACGGCAAGCCCCCCGGCGTGTACGTCGCCAGCTCCAGCACGCTGATCTTGTCGAAGCCAGACCCCGCCAGCTCCGGCCAGTACCGGCTCGCCGGCGCGGTCAACTGCAATTTGCCCGAAGCCTGCGCATACCCCGCCAGCAGCGAAGTAAACAGCTTGCTCACCGACCCCACCTCAAAAATCGTATCCCCCGTCGTCACCCGTTTGCTCTCCTTCGAGCTCACCCCAAACGGATAAACCAGCTTCTGTCCCCCCGCCACCACCGTCACCGCCATCCCCGCCACATCATACTTCTTCTGGATCTCCCGCACCTCCTCGGCCACACGGCTCTCCAGCGTACCAGCGCACGTTTGCGCCGCCACTTCCAATCCACTCACTAGCAACAAGCTCAGGCAAAGCGTCTTCAGCATGAGGCTCAGTGTAGCATTCACAACAATTTTCAAGTTTTTCAAATCAGCCCCAAGTAACTGATTGCAAGAAGCTTAACTCGGGGTCAAGCGCCAAGCGCCAACCACGCTCGGCGCCACTCCCACTACCTGCCCACCACTCGCTTACACTGGCAAACCATCCACTCCACCGCCTTCCAAACCACCCAAATCGGCAGCACAAACACCATCGGCGGGTATCCCAACACCAAGGTCACCAGCAGCAGCGTATACAGCATCACCGTACGCCCCACCTCGCCCACCTTCTCAACAATCCACAGCAGCTTCGCCTTGCTCATCGAATTCTCCTTGCCAACCATGGCTTGAGCCTCAAGTCCGCCTCTCGCTCACCAGGCGTCTTGCACCCATCCATGGATTTGCCAAATCCCCCTCCCCAAAAAGAATCCCCAGAGGCTTTCAACCTCTGGGGACCCGCAAACTACTGCCAGGCATCCACAATCCACGCCGCGTGGCGCGCCAACGCTGGATAGCCATGGATGGCAAAGTCTTCTCCACGCGCCAGCGCCCCCATCACCCAGATCCCTGGTGATCCTTCCAGTTGAAGGCCGCGCGTCTCAAACCCGCCGATCTCAAATCTACTCGACGGTGCGCAATAAGCCCTCCCAATCCCCGCCGCTAGCATCTGCTTCAGCAACGGGCTCTTCGAATGATTCACCCGGTATTCCGGTCCGGTTGCCACCACCAACCGGTCATGCGCGGGGAAGGGTTTACCTTTTTGCACCACAATCCGGCCCGAACTCATTTGAGCCTCTTGCCAGACCGCCGTTCCCATCTGCATCGCGTGCCGCTTGGTGTAGTAAAAGCGGTACCAGGCACTGAGCTGCAAGAACTTCGCCTGCTCCTCCGTTCCGATCCACCGCCACAGCCTCGGGGCCTGCGCACCAATCGCCTCCAGCACCAATCGCCACGCGGGCCCGCCCGCTGCCGCCTCGGCGATATCCAGCCTCAACTGCCGCAACGCGCCGCCAACATCATTACTTGTTTTGCGTAGCCGCCTGTAGTCATACCCGGGGTCCGCCTTCGCCATCAACTCGCCAACAAACCGGCCCAACTGACGGGCTGTCATTGGCTTACGGCCACGTTCCAGGCCATCCACCACGGCGCCTATTTCCGCCACCAATTCGCTGGGCACGGGCTGCAACGTCTGCACCGCGCTCAACAAGGCATGGCGGGAGGTCAACACCACCGGCGTCTCGTGTCCCGCCTCGCAGATCAGATACCGTGCCACATCAATCGCCCCCGGCCCAGTACCCAACACAACCACCCGGTCGCTCGGCCGAATGGCTGCGGCAAACTGTGAATCACCGGTGTAATAAGTCGTTGGCTGATCGCGTGGCACATCCGCTGGCAAAGTCGGAGCTTCCATGCCTGTTGCCAATACAATGCGGCCCACGCGCCGTGCTCCGCCCTCACCCACCATCGTCCACAGCCCACTCCCTGTCGGCTCCAGCGCAACGGCATTCTCTGCCACCCGCTGGACGCTGCATCCGCGCCCTCGCAACTCCTTGATCGCCTGCTCGGCGACGTATCGGTTGTAGCGCCCCAGGTCATAACGCAGCGGCGGGTCATGTTCCGCTCCGCCATGTAGCTTCAGAAACGTCTCAAACCCGATCCGGCCAGGGATGTCATGCAACTCACTGCGCATGTTCACGCGGAAGGCCGGGCTTGGGTCCGAATGCGGCGTCCCTCCTTCAGCCGGTTGTCGGCGATCAAAAATGGTAACTTCTGGGGCAGTAATGGTTTTTGCTCCCGCAAGCGCAGAGAGCAAATGAACGGTCGACGGGCCACCGCCGG
This sequence comes from Bryobacter sp., assembly GCA_044340255.1. Lineage (GTDB taxonomy): Bacteria > Acidobacteriota > Terriglobia > Bryobacterales > Bryobacteraceae > Bryobacter. The sequence continues at coordinate 49,186 of JBIITX010000014.1, forward strand.
CGATGACGATTGGATCCATGTGTGGATCTCCTTTCGTTCATCTGCCAAATCCCCCCCAAAGAAAAAAAACTTTGCTCTAAAATCGCTTCATGGGCCTTCTGCTCGATTCAGAACTTCGTAAACCCCACAAACCCCGCCTCAAAAATTCCGGCAGCATTTCCGGAGAAATGGTCGGCTTCCAGGCTTCCGCGACTCAAATTACCGATCAGACGGGCCAGTGGGAGTACGGCGAGGAAATCCCGGTTCGTATCGTCCCCAACGACTGGCGCGAACTCCCTCTCCCCTCCGGTCAACGGCTCTTCTGGTCTGGCATCCAGGTCTCAATCAAAGAAGTGGACTTACCCCCCGGCAAACAACCCTGGTTCCTCACCGCCGCACTACAGCCACTCTCACTGCGATGGTCCGCCTGTGCACCGCTCCGCCGAATTTACAAACGAAAAGACCGCGATAAGAAAATTGCCGAGCACCTGGCCCTATACGACTCCCTCGATCTCCTCACTTGGGATCCTTTCCACAACACCAAAGGCGAGCATACTGCTCGTCTCAAAGACCCCCAACACCTCCACTACGACCATGGCGTCAACCTCGGTGATAGCCTGCTCCTGGGCCAAAAGCCCCGCAACAGCCAAGGCGCAATCTGGCACCTCGGCCTTTGCCCCATCTCCTGCCTCGAACATTTTGAGATTCCTCTCAGTCCCCCCGCACCCGTGCGGTCCACAAGTTACGTGATCGCGCCCCCAACTCCCGCCGCAAGTCTCCGCCAGTCCGCACTGCGCTTCGCCTTGGCTGGCCGCGCCAAGTCCGACACCATCACCTTCCAGTCGGTACTGAGACAGGCCTGGAATGCTCTCGATCCTGCCGCTAGGCGCACAGGGGCCAACTGATGGGTTCCTACCTCGACTCCGCATTCCGCCAGCCATCGATACCCGACGGCAAGCTCAAGCCTTCCGGCTCTTTCCCCCTCACTCAGCCCGCCACAGCCACGCTACTGGAACAAACTGGGCCAGGCGAATGGGGCTACGGTCGCGAAGTCGCCATCGAAGTCACGCTCAACGACCTCGAAGAAACTGACCTCCCAGACCAACCCAACAAGCTCTTTTGGTCGGGCATCCAAGTCCGCCTCGAAGCCAGCGAAGCAGCAAAACTCCCTCAATTTGAGCCCGGCAAGTATCACCTCATCACCGCTCTCTCCCCGGCATCGTATTTCTGGTTTGACAGCGCCCCCATGCGCCCAGCCACTGCGACAGTGCGTCCGGCAATCCGGCGGGAACAACTGAACCTCCTAGCCGCTGGCAAGATCAAGTTCCCGCAACTCCTCTTTGACCCCTTTGAAAAAGATCCCGGCTGGCACACTGCGCGCCTGGGTGATCCGGTGCGCCCTCACTGGCAACAAACACCCCACCAGGACAAACGAGAAGGCTTTTTCCTCGACCGCAATCCCAACCGCCAAAGCGCTGCCCCCCGTCGCTGGTTCTTTGCCCTCAGCCCAGTTCCACCTGGGCAGATCTTAATGGCATTGATGCAGCAAATGAACGACTTCAAAGAGGATGTACTCAGTGGTGCTTACAACATAGCCCCGCGCCAGAAGCAATCAAAGTCAAAATCCCCGCAGGCCAGTGAATTGGATAACCCCAATCAGAGCTTGGCCAATCTTTGGCCCGGGGAGAATTTCGAAATCATGCTCGATGCCTCCGTACGCCAGGCTTTGGCCGGCCGGGATCAAGGCTCGCAGAAATCCCTCGATCACATCGCCCGCAACGTCTTCATCGAGCACTTCCGCAACGCCGAGCAGCGCCTCCTCAAGCGTTCACTCGGAATTGCCCTAACCAGGGCCACGGCCGAAAAGTACTACAAGGCCTTTCGCGAGCAGTGCCCAAAGTGCGACCTCTTCCGCCGTAAAGATCGCCTCCAGATTCCGCTTCTCTGTTCAAAATCGGAAGACCCATCTACCGAAAAGTGTCGTCTGCTTTTCGGAGAATTTCTGCGCCGAGCAAAAATCAAAACCCGCTAGCAAAAAAATTCTCCCGAGGCTTCGCCTCGGTAAAGGTAAAAGAAAAAAGAATCAAGAAAACACTTCCCGGAGACAACGAAAGCCGATGTTGAAGCTACGAAAAATGCGCCTCGTAGAAGTAACGGTAAGACGCGCGCAGGTAACTCGCAAAGAAGTAGAAGGACCCGCCCCGCACCACCCTTGTATCAGGAGTGATTCCGACTTGACTAGAAGTCCAATCCCAAACATTTCCAGCCAGATCAAGGATTCCACCCCCAGGCGTTGCCCCGGCGGGAAACAATCCAACGGGGCTCACTTGCTTCGCCTCATCGCCATAATTGGCTAGCTCAGGATTCAGCTCTGCGCTACCCCAAGGATAATCGCGTGGCGATTCCCCGTCCCCCGCAGCCGCTCGATACCATTCCTCACTCGAAGGGATTCGAACTACCCTCCCTGACTTCTCACTAGCCCAGTCGCAATACCCAACGGCATCAGGATAATTGACATACACCACGGGCCGCTGTGGAAATTTCAGTTGCCGCTCCCAATTGTTCGGGGGTTCCAATCTAGGCCGATCTTTCAAATACTCCCGATACTCCAGCACAGTCACGGGAAAGCGCCCCAAATCGAACAACCCATCGACATCCACCCAATACCCTTCCTCCCAGGGCAACCGCAAGCGGCTGCAATCCCCCACCAGCAATTCCCAAGCCTCCGCCGCTTGGGTCCGTGACCAAATGCCCAGCCCCTCGCCATCGGCCTTGCCTTCAAACAGACCGCTCATCTGCTGGACGTACTCCAGATACCGCCTATCCTGGATTGCTTCTTCCTCCTCCCGCCGGTCCTTCACCAGCAGCCGCACCAGTGCAATCGTCCGTGCCCGATCCGCAAGAGATTCTCCAGCTGCCTCCAGCAGTACCGCGTACATCCAGGGCGCAATGCGCTTTCCCGCCAGAATCGCGCTCAGTCGCAGAAATTCCCGCCACTCCACTGAGTAGCGCCTCCGCCCCTCCTTCAGCACCCAGCTCCGTTCCTCATCCAAACGGTTCTCCATCAGCTCCACCGCTGCCAGATACTCCTGATACGTCAAATGCCGAAACTCCACGTTTTCCCCACGGCTCACAATAATGCCGGAATCAAGCTCTTCCTGTTCGAGAAAATCCCGCGCCTGCTTAGCCGTTAGCGTCGAGGCCTTGCAAAGGATCTCGGCAGCCAGCCCCCGGTCCACCTGCTTCAAACGCCCCTCCGGCCAGGTCTGCATCCCAAAAGCCAAAGAGCACAGCAATTCCTTGCTTTCCTTTTCCCCCTTGCGCCCCGGTCGTCTCTCCCGCGAGCGCAGCAGCCAACCGAGAATCGACTGGTACAGTTCTGCCCGGTCCTCCGGCAGCACCTTCTCATTCCAGTGGATCGCCGCCAGCGCCGTCAGCGTCATCGGGCTATTGGCCAACTCCCGCACCTCAGCCTTCGCGTTGACTTGCTGCTTAAGGTCTGTCTTCAGCTTCCCGGCCAGCTCCAAACTTTCGGGGTACACGCAACGCGACCAGTTGGCACAAAACGTCTCTATTGCCGCCTCGTCGAGCGGCGCAATCGTTGCCACCGCGAGTTTGAGGTTCTCGCTTTGCCTATCCCCTGAATAAACCCCAGGCCGCGTCGTCAGCACAAAGCGGCACTGCTTGTATTGCTCCGCCGCCTTCAAAAACAACTGCGACATCAACCGTCTCCGCTCATCGCTAAGTGCTTCATCCAGCCCGTCCAGCAAGACAACAGTCTTGGCGCTCAGCAACGCCCGTTGGCAAAATCCAAGATCGAGTGCTGCCTCCTTGCCCTCTTCTTCCGCCGCCAGATGCATCGCCAGCCACCGCGGATCGTCTGCCTTTGTCGGCGTCCCGGCCTCCTGTTCCATCGACTTGCGAATCCGGTTATCCAGTTCCGCCACCTTCACCGGCAGCGGCAGAAACTCTCCGCTCCCCGCCCATTGGTGTGCTAACGCCTGCAGGCAGGTAGACTTTCCCGATCCCGCATCGCCCTGCAACACCAGGCAACGGTGCTTCCGTGCCAACTCCTCCAGCCGTTCCCCATCCTCTGCTTCCAGCGGAATGTACAAGTCCCCAATAGGGAAAGCCGTCGCCTTGCCATCGCTCCGCTGAAACCCACGAATATCGATCTGCGCCGTCTCCCGCTGCAGCCGTGCGCAGTAACGCTTCCGCATCTCCGCATCCCGATCGACCGCTCCACTATCCAAGGCCCCCGCGTATGCCGGGCACCCTGGCAACACTACCTGAGGCGTCTGTCGCGCCAGGAATCGTGCAACCTTCCCTGATCCCGCCAGCACCGTCGCATGATCGTCCTCAGTGCCCCTTTGAATCAGCCCAATGCACCTCACCTTTCCTCCAACCAGCACCTCAGCTACACCCCCACTCATACCTTCTTTACCACCTAGGGGTGCTTGCAGAGATTCAACCCAGTCCCCCTCCCGATGCGCTGCCAGCACCCGGTCAATTCGCCGCAAGTGAACCGTGCCATCTTCCCGCCGCACATAGCCGCTCAATTCGGCCTGCTTCCCATCCGCCACCTGTTGCGACCACTGCGGGGCCTCCCCGCAATGGGTATCGAGTGTCAGCAGGGCCAAGTCGAGATCCTTGTGCCGAATCACAACTTCTACCTTCGCCGCAATGCCCGTCCCTCCCTGCACCAGAAGCTTCTTCTGCCCCCGAACCAAATGCTCGCAAGTCAGCAGTTGGGTCGGCGCGACCAGCACCCCAGTCCCCAAAAACTGATTCTTGCTCCCGTAAATCTGAAACAGCTCAGCCATAACTTGTCCCCGTATTCTAAATCCAATTCAACCCGCCGGTCGCTTCGACCTTGCCACGCGCCTACCACGGCGGCGGGTTACCCTTACTACCTGTTCGACGCCCGGCAATACTACTACCACTGCGTCCGGCGAGCCATCCGGAAGTGGAATCGCTCTCCCGTAGCAGGTACCCCCACTTCGGCTCTCGCTCTGTCTTCCACATCCCGGAGACAACGAAAGCCGATGTTGTTGTTACGTTCATCCGCCTCGTTGTTGTTACGGTTCGACGCGCGCAGGTTCCTCGCATTGTTGTTGAAGGACCCGCCCCGCACCACCTCTCGATGGCCCGCCGCCGTGCACCGCAAACCCATACCGGTCCATCATTCGCTGGCGTAACCCTGCGGTATCGCCAAATGAAGCATGACCAATCCAGGCTGCGACACTCTGCCGCACAGTATCCCATGCAATCTTGCCTTCATTCCAATTCGTCTCAAGCTCGCGCATGCGCTGCGCACACCGCATCACATTCTCCCTCACCAACCGTGTACGGCTCGGAAATAGCCGCCATCCCAAAAAGCTCACCCCATCCTGGCATCGGTACAGCCTCGACTTCCCTTCATGCAACAAAAGCCGGTCCTGCTCAAGCCAAGCCTTTACCTCCTCTCGCATCGCACGCAATCTCTCTTTGCAATCTCCAAAAATCACGAAGTCATCTACATAGCGCGCATAATTTCCTGGCGCCAGGCCTTTCCTCACCGCGTGGTCTAGTCCATTCAGGTAAAGGTTTGCGAAAAACTGCGAGGTCTGATTTCCTAACGGCAGACCTCGCCTCCTCTCCTGCGGTGTAAACAAATCATCTCCAGCAAAATAAAACAGCAACTCTTCCTGTGTGTTAGACCCGTCAATGATAGTGCCAGCCAACTCCAACGTCTTCCTGCACTTCACTACTCGCGCCAGTTTAGCTTTCAAAATCTCGTGATCAATCGATGCAAAGTACTTGCGAACATCACACTTCAAAACGTACCGGTACCTCTTGACGCTGTCCCGTGCCAATCGCAGCGCCGCGTGCACTCCATACCCTCGCCGACAAGCAAAAGAGTAAGGCGAAAATCGACTTTCGAACACCGGCTCCAGCATTCTCGTCAACGCATGGTGCACCACCCGATCTCGAAAAGGTGCCGCCGAGATTTGTCGGCGCTTCGGATACAGAATTTCAAAGCTCCGGTATTCTCCGGGCCTGTAGCTCCCTTCCAGAAGCTCCCTCCTCAGTGTGCACAGATTCGGTTCTAATTCCATCAGAAATGAAGCAACATCCAGCCTCCGGCGCTTTCCCGCCGCTGCCGCTTCTGCCGCCCCTAGCAAGTTCGAAAAACTGCTCAGCTCGTCCCAAAGTCCTCCGACTCGTTTCATGTCGTCCCCAATGACTTCCGCCACCCACCCACCATTCTGCCGATCTCATCCAGGTTCTCAACGCTAAAACCATACGAATCCACAGACATCAATTGAAGATCTTTCGACAGGCGTAACAGGTACCGAATCGAATTCACCTTCTGGCTCGCTATTTCCAGCAAAGTATCTTTCCTCCGCGAATATGCAGCTTCCACCAATGTGGTCAACAAATCCAACCCCGCCAATGTCAGCCGGTCTCCTACCGTAAAGCGATAGCTCCGCGGAAAATGCTCCACTTTCTTCACTAGCCATAGAACAAACTCATAAGTCTTCTGGATAGCGACAGGTGTCTCTTCCGTTACCTTCCTCATACCATTAACTCACCTCGCTACCTTCGAAAAAAAATTCCCCGAGGCTGCGCCTCGGTAAAGGAAAAAGAAAAAAGAATCAAGAAAATACTTCCCGGAGACAACGAAAGCCGAAGAAGTTGTTACGTTCATCCGCCTCGTCGTTGCCACGGAACGACGCGCGCAGGTACCTCGCATCGTAGTAGAAGGACCCGCCCCGCACCACCCAAAATGTAAGTGTCGAACTCCACCTGCTGGAAGTCCATTCCCAAACATTACCGGCCAAATCATAAATCCTGCCTACTTCACTCCCTTCCTGGGCCGTGGTTGCTCCTTTAGGAAACAGGCCAACGGCAGTCAGTCTGCCAACTTTGCTGCTAAAGTTGGCGTGCCAATGGGTGGGTTCTTCATTGCCCCAGGGATACTTGCGTTGCGCCGCTCCTCCTCGCGCAGCAAACTCCCATTCTTCCTCCCGCGGCAAACGGATGATTGCTCCTTGCTGGGCTGAGAGCCACATACAGTACTCCGTTGCTTCCTCTTGCGTCACAAGAACCAGCGGTCGGTTGGGAAACCGCAATTGCTCTTCAAATCTCATCTCCCAAGCAGGCACCAAGCCTCGCTCCTGAAGATAAGCCTCATACTCATGCACTGTTACCAGAAACTTCCCTATTTCAAAGGAGTCGACAGAGACCGGGTTCTTCTGGCCGCGATCCTCATCTTCATAAGCTTCCGGGTCGTAGCCTCTTCCTTGAGGGTTTTGGGCTTGCGCGCCCATCCAGAATTCCCCGCCAGGCACCTTCACCCAATAGCCTGTTTCGTCTGGGAGACGCAACCTCTGGTCTCCTGCCATACCAAGTGCATCTGCTGCATCAGCCCTCGTTCGGATCGGGATCTTCTGCGTAGCCCTTTGATCCTCGAAGATTGCATACACCGATTGGCTCAACTCTTGCCACTTCGCGTCCACCTCCCGCCGATAGGGCCCCGTCTCAAAGTAACTGGTGGGTTTCAAATCCTCAAACGTACTTCCCAGCAAACCAACCACATAGGCACGCCGCTCCAGTGGCCGGGCAAGTGCAGCGTCGATCATCGACCTCAGCAGGGCACTCAAATCCTCAGGCTGCCCAGCCATCAGTCCAGCCACCAGTCGCACCACTTCTGGTGATTCTCGCCCCTCCACCAGCTTCGGAATCAGCTTGGCCCTCCCGTCTGTCCAGTTTTTCAGCCGCCTTGCTGCCAGAAATTCCTGCAAATAGCGATGCCAGAAACTCAACTCGTTTCCGCGTAGCGTCAACAATCCGGTCTTCTGCTGTGCCTCTTCCAAAAACGCAATGGCAGCCTCTTCTGGCACTTGAGGTTGGGGTACGACAAAGTTATCCTTCATCAGCTCCGCAGCTTTGCTGAGTGAGATTTGATACTTGTTCCCCGACCCTTGCTGGATCATCGCCAGCGCTAGGTAACTTAGGTGCTGCCGCAAGGTGTCTGGATCTTCCGGCCTCCGCGATGTCACTAGCCAATCCACAATCGCCTCAAACAATGCTGCCCGCTGTTGCGGCAACTCCTTGTTGCCATGGGTTAACACCGCCATCGCTGTCAACATCAACGGATTGCGGGCATACTTTCGGATCGCCGGGCGCTTCACCGCTTTTTGCAATCGCTCGGGTGATTGCTTGGCAAACTCACTCCAGAGGGCAATAAACTCTGACACCGCAGTGTCATCCATTGGTAGAATCGGCAGCCGTACCGCCCCCTCAAACAGCCCTTCCAGCTTGCCTTTGGCGAGATGGTACACCTCCGGTCGCGTCGAAATCACAATCCGGCAGCGGTATCTCCGCACCGCCAAAGAAATCAGCTCTGACAAGGGTCCTCGCCACTTTGGGCTTAACTCATCCAGCCCATCGAGCAACAACAGTGCTTCGCAGGTCTCCTCCTTCAGTTGATGCTCAAAAAACGAATGGTCCAGTCCACACTCTCTTGCTTCGTCTCGGGAGGCCAGATACCACCCTATCCACTCCAGAGCATCAGCATCCGTCGGCTTCGGGTCTCCCTGCTTCAAATTCGCCGCAATGTAGTCCTCAAGGCCTTTCAACGGCACAAAGAGCGGTAGCCCGGAAAACCGGATCTTCAGTGCCTCGCGCCTCCGCTCTTGGCGCACCATCGCATAACCGATCCGCCGCAAAAACGTGGTCTTCCCGCTCCCGGCTTCCGCCTCAATCACTAGCACCCGGTTCTCATGCACCGCCTGGGCCAACGGGATCTCCTTTCCTCCCGATTGCGTAAGCGCAGGCACCCACAGCTTCTCAATACCCACTCTCTGCTTGGCCCCATCCAGCAGCAAGCCCCCTAAGTCCATTTCTCCCAAAGTGCCGCGTAACCTTGCTCGATACCTTTCAACGTCCGCCAGCGCCACAGGAGCTTGTTGCTTTCGTGCAGTAGGCAACCTCAACCCTAGCTCCTTCAAATAATCAACAATCACCTGGAACGGCGTCGCATGACCGCTGCGATCAGACCGGGAGTCAATCAAAGCACAGCACCAGAAATCTGGGTCTTCGGCGTACCGCACTACACCGCCACTCGCACCTGCCAGAAATGGCCCATCCACAATGAACTGATCAGTGTCTTGATGGTGCACACAGTGTCTGGCATTTGAATACTTACCCTTTGGGTAACTCGTTGCGATTACCGGATCTCCCCTTCTTAAGCCTTCGGCCTCCCTCCACGGCGCAATCAGCTTCTCATCGAACTTCTCTTTCGTTTCCAGAACCACCAGGTCAACATCTCGAAACTTTGCCTGGCTTTGGGCTTCATATACCTTCGCCTTCGTGCCAGCTCCAATCTCAATTTTGGTAGCCCACCCGCCGCTGCCCTCGGGCCGAACTACGTGCCGACAGGTAAGCAAAAGTGTTGGGGCAATATACACCGCCGAACCTTGACTCTCTCTCTTGGTTCCGTACTGCAAGCAACGGACCGGAACAACATAGGGGGTATGATTCATGGCGTTCACGTGTTTTTTGTAAGTTTATCTTGCTTTGTTTGCAACAAATTCCAGCCTCATCCGGCAATCGGGCGAGATACGCCCTGTTAGGTTTTCTGCAGGAGACATCCCATGACCGAACCACAAAACACCGCACCTGAATCATCGACCGTGGATTCCACCCCACGCAAGAAAACCATGTCCGAAGCCGCATTAGCCGCCAACCGCGCCAATGCCCAAAAGTCCACCGGCCCCCGTACCCCCGCCGGCAAAGCCCGCTCCGCTTCCAACGCCTTCCAGCATGGCCTCTACTCCATGCGCAACTTCAACCACCTCCAGGGCCACCCGGACCTCGTAGCCACCACCATCCACAATCTCCTCGAAGAGTACCAACCCGTCACCCCCACAGAGCACATCCTCGTCCAACAGCTCATCCACCTCCAGCTCCGCTTCATCCAGATGGAAAACTTCCTCAACCAGTTCCTCCACAACGGCAAGCACGACTCCCCAGACCGCGCTTACCTCGCCGTCCTCCGCGAACTCGACCGCATCCCCGCCCGCATGCTCAAAACCATCAAGGCCCTCCGGCAACTCATCGCCGAACGCGGCGCCACTCCAGAAATCGAACCCATCGAGGACCCACCACCCATCCTCACCCCCGAAGAATACATGGAATCAAAAAACGAACCCATCCACCCCACCGGACCCGCCCTCAGCCAGTCCATCACCGAATACATCTTTAGAGAGTTCTGCAAGCATACCAACATGGATCCCGACGCAATCAAACCCAAATCACCGCCAGCGGACTCCACACTCTAGCCCTCTACGCCGCAACAAAAAAAACGAGGTTCAAAGCCAAAAGCCACCTCACAGCTCTTCGACAATTGAATACCAGATACCGCCGTCGCCCCGGGTGTCTCTACTGCCAGAGCACCCGGTTAGGGCACAACCACCCAATAATCACGCGGATAGAGCCGATACACGCGCTCGCCCACATACTTCTCCCAGGCCACAAGCTGCTTCTCCGGCCCAATCACGTAATACGTACTGCCCGCAATCGCCGGGGTCTTCCCGTGATACCCAGGCAGCACTTGCCCGTACAGCGCATCCATCCGCGAATAGAGCAACCGGTCCAGCTCCGGCTTTTGCCGCAACCGCAGCACATTCTCCCGGAATGCCCGTACCACTTCAGGCCCCAGTCCATCCGCCAGGTCTGCCGCCATCGCCGCCGTTCTCGATTCAAACGACGCCCCGGCACGCGTACCCGCAAACACCTGCGCCAGGCTGTACTCCGCCAGCGGCTTCTCTCGCGGCGCGTTCTTCAACTCCTGGATCACAAACTGCAGCGTCTGCGGCAGCTCCGGCGTCCGCTCGGCATAATACGCCGCACGCCCTTCAAACGCGCTCGCCCGCAACCCATTCGAATACGCCAGCCCCGCCCCCCACGTCTTCATAAAAACACCGTGCGGCCCGCCTCCTCCAAAGATCTTGAAGGCCAGAAAATCAATCGCCGCACTCTCGCTCAGGTCCCGGATCGATACCGAAGGCACAGAATGCAAATGCACCCCGCCCTGCATGTTCGGTGCCAGCAGCCCCACAAATTGCGGCTCCTGCTCCAGCTTCTCCCGCGCCATCACGCGCTTGGCCACTGCACGTGGTGCCGGCTCAGCCGCCGCCCCTGCTGCCTCATCGCGCAACCCGCCAATCAGCCCCTGCAGCATCGGCTCAAGAATCGTTGCATTCTCGGCAGATGCCGTCAGATGCATCCGCGCATTACCTTTCTTCAACAGCGTCTTGCGAACCCCATCCAGCTCGGCCAGTGCCTGCGCTGCCGGAGTTGCCAGGTCCTCCCGCAGGCTCCGCAACAAATACTTCCAGTCCTGCTCGCGCGAATTTTCGGGCAGCTCCTGCTGCAAATACCCCAGATCCTTCACCGCCTCTGCGCCCAGGCTGCGGGCCGTCTCCGGCAACTGGCCTACCAGCCCATCCATGCTCTCTTTGCTGACAGGCAGCGGCATCCCCGCCAATCCTTCCAGCATCTTCTCGAGCGCCTGCAAGTCTTCCGCCGAGGCCGCATCCAGCAACATCCACCGCAGCCGGTGCAAATGATGCAACTGCGTATGAAAGCTCGTCACGGTCAGATACAGCGGGTCGTCCTGGTAAGTCCACGCATAAGCCGGGCCGTTCACCCAGGTTTCCTCGCTGCGCTGCATCGTGCTTCGCAACGCATTCAACGATTGGTCCACAATGTCGCGCAGACGGTTCAAATTCCCCAGCGTCCAGTTCGGCCCAAACAGTGCCGCCTGCATCCATCCAATCGATGCCTTCGCCTCTGCCAGCGAATTCCCGGCACCCGTCAAACCGAGTTCAATTCTCTTCGTCGTGGCATTCGTCAGATACGACGCCCCCACGCCCAGAATTTCGCGCCGCATCTGCTGCATCGCCTCTTCATAGCGCAGCAGCTTGCCATCCTTGTTCATTCCCGCTGCCGTCAACAATGGCGGCAGCGCCGCCGCAAAAATAAGCTGTCGCCCACGCAACTCCCGCGCATTCAAAGCCAGGCCAATCGTCGCGCTCGTCATCCCGGCAAACTTGCCCGTCACCAGCGGAACTCCGCCCGCCAGCTTCCTCACGCTGTAATCCAGTTGGTCATCCAGCGTCATCGGAGGCTGGTCGATAAACCGCGCCGGGCTATCCAGGCTCTGCACCCGATCCAGCTCTGCCGATGCCGCGTCATACTCTTTCCGGTAACGCAAAATCGCCGCCTGCGCATCATCCAGCCGATACTCCTGCTGCAGGCGTGCCGTCTCGGCCGCAATCCGCTGCCGGTACTCTGCCTCTTCCCGGGCTATCACTTCGCTCGATGCCTTTGCCGCCACCGCGTAAGGCACCTCAGCCACCAGATTCCACTCGCGAATCTTGTCGCGCCAGACGTTCTTCTCCCCAGCCAAAACCCCTTCAAGATAGGCAAATAGCTCGGGTTGCATCAGCGACTTTTCAAACGTCGGCTCCTCGTTGTTCAGATCGCGCAACAGGCTGGGCCAGATCGATTGGCTCATCCTTCCACCAAATCCGGGCGGCGAAGCCGTCAGCTTGTCGGCCGAGCGCCGCATCCGCAGCAGGTTGGCCTGCATGCGCTCATGAAACTCCTTCAACTCAGCGCTACCATCCGCCCACGCCGCCACCCGCTCCAGCTCCTGCTTCACGAGCGTCGTGATCTGCTGCAACCCTGCCGCATTCGCATGCACCGGCGCCAGATCCGGAATGTACACCATGAAGCCCGAATACACTTCATTGTCGAAACCCAGTGCAATCGACCGCGCCCCAATGTCCATCTTGCGCGTCTTCGAATCAATAAACAGCTTGTACAGATTCGTCGATGGGTCGCCCCCAAACGCCTGCGAAAACAGGTCAGCCAGCCCTTCCTCTTTGGGTGCCAGCCGCTTCCCTACCGGCCAGGCAATCTGCGCCGGTCCCGGCTGCTGCAAATTCTGTGAGGGAAACTCCACAATTTGTGTGGTCCCCTTTGCGGCCGGCCGCGGTGCCGGCAAATCACGCAAACTCGATGCCCGACGCACCGGCTTCTGCCCCTGCAGCCGCTGCAAAATCGCATCAAAGCGCGCCAGCGCCGCATCGAGCGCCAAACCCTTCGGCAGGCTCGTGATCATCTCCATATTGGCCAGGTGATAGTTGGCCGCATGAAAGCGCCGAATGTGTTCCGGCTTCATCTCCCGGATGTACTTCGGGTCCCCGCCCGAATCAAAACTCATCGGATGCTCTTGCCCCAACAGCAGCCGACCCATCGCCCGATACGTCCGATATCCCGGCTGCGAGAACGCACTCACCATCTCGGCGTAGATCGTGCCCTTCTCCTCCAGCTCCAGCTTGCCGTCCGCTCCCGGCTTCACGCCGAAATTACGCACCTCACGGCGAATCTCTTCGTCCGTGTAATCCGGGTTCAACAACGCGTAAGAGGACCGCTCGAAATGCTCGAAAAACGCTTCCACCCCCGCATTGGCCGCAAACGGATAACAGGTTCGCAACTGCTGCGTAAACGCCGTCGACTCCACCATCGACATCGTTTCTTTGGCCGCCGCCGCCCGCCCCACATTGCCCTTGCCCAGCAGCAGGTGTTCTTGCGTATGCGGCTCGCCCATGTTCGAAGTAGGGAAGGAATTGACGCAGACGTAGCTCTGCGGCACCGTCTGTATCTCGATCAGATCGAGAACGAACCCACTCTTTTCATGGACAAACCGGCCACCCATGGCCTGTCCAACCCCGTTCTTGTACATGGCCTTGGCGCGAAATCCCGCTACCAAAGCATCTGGCTTTAAATCCCCAAATGAAATACTCATCAGCAATAACAAGAGTAGTGGATTCAGCATGACTACCATGCTGCCACGCTTCAATCAGTCTTGTGGCAGAGTCGAACAGGACCCTACTTGTCGCCGCCGATGTGCAATCCCTTATGGATCGCATACAGGGCCAGTTCCAGACGGTCACTGACGCCAAGCTTGTCGAAGATGTTGTGCAGATGGTTCTTCACCGTCTGCTCGCTAATGAACATCTTCTCTGCCATTTCCTTGTTCTTGTAACCCTGCGCCACCAACCCGACAATCTCGCGCTCACGAGCACTCAGCGGGCTGCGCTCACGCACCTTGCCCTGGTTCGAACTCGACATGCCAGAGGAGGAAGATCCGCTCGAAGACCCAGACGAGATGCCGCTCTCGCCACCAACCGTGGCAAACTGGCGCATCACCGCCGCAGTCGTATGCGAATCAAGCCAGATCTCACCATCGTTCACCTTGCGGATGCTCTTGACGATCAGCTCCGGCGCAGTCTGCTTCAGCACAATCCCGCTGCAGCCGAGCTTCATCGCCTGTACAAACTCATTCTTGTCTTCGCTGGCAGTCAGGATAATCACACGCGTCTTGCGGTTAATGTGCTGCAGCGTTTGCAGTGCACCCAGACCGTCCAGGTTCGGCATGCGCAGGTCCAGCAAAAGAACATCCGGCTCATGCATCTGGATTTGCTCCAGCGCTTCCCGGCCGTCATTGGCTTCTCCCACAACCTCAAGATCGCTTTCGAGGGAAAGCATCTTCTTCAGGCCGTCGCGTACGATGGGATGGTCATCGGCCAGCACGATGCGAATCTTGCGTTTCGGGGTTTCGTCGATCATAGGTGGCAACTCAACTTCGAGTAAGGATGCGCTCATTTCAGGCATGGCTGATTCCCTCCAGTTCCTTGGCCTATATCGATCCTAGGGGCTGACTAGTACTTCTTCAATGGAAGTAATCCCTAGGTCAGCCTCAGGAAAACCCTTAGAAAGTTCTAAGAGTCACCTTAGGGGCTCAAGGCAATTGTGAGGAACGCCACGGAAGAGCCGCTTTTTCTGCAAAAACCGATCCCTTCAGTTTCTCCAACGCTCCGGTACTTACTAGTCCGTTATAGTACCAAATCACAACGCCCGGTAGGCCACGCTCCCGGGTCGCCTCAATCATTCGGATCAAAACCTCAGGACTCTTCGAATTCGTAATGTCTATCCCGGGGGCCAGCCGGGAGCGATCCGCCAGAAACCGCAAGTTGTTGTCCAGCTCCCGCACATAAGTAGCCAAATCTGCCCGGTAGATTTGAGGGCTGATGTAGTCCACAGAGTTTTCCTTGAGCCAGGACGGATAATCCTGGGCAAACATCTCCAATCCATAGGGATAGGTGATGGGTGCATTTGTGATCGTAATGCGCCAGTCCACAGCCTTCACTGTTTTCGACAACTGATTCACAAATTCATTCAGCTTGCGAGCCCGCCACAGCATCCATTCGCGGTCATTCGTCTTCACCGGAGGTTCCTTGCCGTCATTCTCCGCTGCATAAAGAGCCCGTGTCGCCTCGTCATAGCCGCAATCCAGTTGCGGATACCGCGCCCGGTCAAACTCAATCGAGTCAATTTTGTACTGCAGCGCCAACTCCACCATCATGTCGATCAGCCAGGCTTGCGCCTCCTTGTTGGCTGGAGCCATCCAGTAGAAGAACTCTTTGGTGCCGCTCACTGGAAAGGCATCATTGCCGTCAAGCGTCTTGGCCAGCCACTCCGGATGCTGCTCAAATATCGGCCCCTTGCCGCTCTTGCCGGGAAAGTAGCCAGAGTAGCCGGCGACAAAACCATACTCCACCCACGGCACACAAGCCAGGCCCAGCGGGGTCGCGTACTCGATGCACTCCGCCATCACGTCGCGGCCTTCAAAGGCAGGGTCGATCTTCAGACCCGTCTCTCTTTCGAACACTTTGCTCGGCCACAACGGATAACCGCGCGACCAGACGTTGACAAAGACCGCATTGAAATTGGCATCCGCCAATCTCTCAATCGTTTGCTTTAACGTTTCCGGTGTGGTCAGCGAATCGCGCGCCACCCAAACTCCACGGAGTTCTCCCGCCAGAAGCGGGGAGGCCAAACAAAGAAGAAGTATCATCAAACGCATAGCTTATGGAGTCGATCTACTACGTCATGACATGGTTGTGTCATAGAACTTGCGTTCACTGCTACGAAGATCGCTTTCGACCCTATTATGGCGAGGAATTGAAGGCAGTAGTGGCAGAAAGTGTGGCCAACTGTGCCCAGATCATCGACAACTTCCCCGCCAGAATGACCTACCTCGATCGCAACGATCCGAACGGTCCAGAAAAACAGGGCACCATCATCCTTGCCGGTGGCGAAATCCTGCTCGATGCCGTCCGCGAAAGCGTTCTCTATCCTTCCATCGAAAGGATCCACAACCGCTACCGCAACAACGGTGGCGTCAAAGTGGTCGTGCAAACCACCGGAGATTTGCTGAACCCCAAAATCGCTTCCGAACTGAAAGCGCTAGGTGTTTGGATGGTTTCCGTCTCAGGCATCGATTCCTTCCACGCCGGGCTCGAAACTCCCGAAGCGCAACAGGCCATGGAGCAGAAGTGCCGAAAGATCCTCGAAGGTGCAGGCTTTCAGGCTAGAGATGAGACCGACGAGACAGAAGGGTCTTTCTTCCATTTCTTTGGAGCCACTCCCGACAAATGGATCGGAAAACTCTGGCCCCGAGGACGCGCCTGGCGCAATGGTCTTTCCTCGGCAACCCTGAGCGACAACTTCTGCAACCAATGGTCGGGCGGCCTAAACTTCTTGGAGTACAAATACTCCGGCAGCGAAGTTTCAATCGACCCGCAAGGCAATGTTTTTCCTTGCTGCGTCAAAACAAAGACTCCAGTCGGCAACCTCCTGCAACAGAATTTGGAATCGATCCTCGACAGCCGCCGCGGGCATCCCACCTACGAAGCCATCTCCATGGGGCACCCGGAGCGCATGGGCATCACCCAAGGATGGACCGTCGAAAAGTTTTTAGAGAAATCAACCATCCGCCGCGAAGACGGCACCCTCTATCAAAATCTGTGTATCGGCTGCGATGCCTTTCACGATGAAGTGCTAAACCAGGGGCCGCTGATTCAATTATCCTGAGGCATGCGCCTGCTGCCCCTGGTCCTTTCTCCTCTGTTCTTGTTCGGCCAAAACTTCGCTGAACCGTCCCTGGCTCCCAATCGCTCGGAGCTCTACTTCAGCTCTGGCGGAGACATCTGGCGCGCTCCTCTGGCAGGAGGAGAAGCCAGCCTGCTGATCTCGCACCCGGCAGATGATTCCCGGCCCTTGCCCTCGCCCAATGGCAAGTGGCTGGCCTTCCAATCCTCACGCACAGGCTCGGGTGACATCTACCTTCTCGACCTCGAAACCAGTGCCCTGCGACGCCTTACCTTTGATGGCTCTCCTGAAGTAATCAATGCCTGGTCTGCGGACAGCAACTTCCTGTACTTTCATTCCACCTCGCGCGACATCTCAGGCATGAACGACATCTATCGCGTCGCCGTCGCAGGCGGTACCCCCGAGCGAGTCCGCGCAGATCGATACACCAATGAGTTCTTTGCGGCGCCTTCGCCCGACGGCAAGTCCATCGTGTTCTGCGCGAGAGGCAATGCTGCCACGCAGTGGTGGCGGCACGGGCATTCGCACCTCGATGAGTCAGAACTCTGGCTCCAAAAAGAATCGCTGGCACCAACCAAACTGGTGGGCAGAGGCGCAAAGCATCTTTGGCCCATGTGGAGCAACGATGGCAAGACGATTTACTACATGAGCGACGAAGGAGGGAATGAGAATCTCTGGTCGCTGGTTCCCGGCCAGAAGCCGAAAGCTCTGACCTCATTTACCGGCGGCCGCCTGCTTTGGCCCACCCTCCATGCCTCAGGAAAGCTCATTGCCTTTGAGCGCAATTTCAAGATCCACACGCTGGATCTCGCAACGCTCAAAACGCAGGAATTGGCAATCTCGCTCCGCGGAGTCCCCTCAACTCCCGTGCCGGAACGGCGCGTCCTGTCACAAGGCTTTTCCGGGCTTGCCGTGGCACCCGATGGCAAGAAGCTAGCTTTCATCGCCCGCGGTGAAATCTTTGCCTCCGCCACAAGAGATGCCGCCGACGCCTTCCGTGTCACTGATAGCGCCGGGCCGGAAGCCGGCCTCCACTGGAGCCCAGACTCCATGCGTCTGGTCTACCGCACCGAGCAGGGCTCTGACGTTCACCTTTCGGTCTATGACTTCAAATCGCGTCAGCAAACAAAAATCACCTCCGGTTCGGGAGTGCACTCGCTCCCGCGTTGGTCGCCGGATGGCAAATCCATCGCCTTCCTGCGCAATGGTACCGAGCTCATGCTGTGGGAAGAAGCCGCCAAGTCAGCCAAGCCACTAGCGAGTGCCCGCTTCGGGCTGCCTCCCTTGGATAATCAATACCTCCCGGCCTGGTCGCCTGATTCCAAGTGGATCGCCTATTTGGCCAAGGGAGAGAAAAGCTTCCGCAATGTTTACGTCGTACCCGTCAGCGGAGGTGAATCCCGGCAGATCAGTTTTCTTCCTAACGTGAACGCCGCGGGAGTGACCTGGTCACCCGATGGAGAAGCGATTTACTTCTCCACTTCGCAACGCACAGAAGCTGCTTCCATCGTGCGCATCGATCTGCGAATCAAGGCCGCCGCCCTGCGTGAAGACAAGTTCGATGATCTCTTCCAGGCCGCCCCGAAGAAAGAAGCCGTCAAGCCTGTCGGGATTGATTTTGAAGGTCTCCGCCGCCGCGTGACGCTGCTTCCTCTGGAACTCGATGTCAACGCGTTCACATTGAGTCCAGACGGAAAGACAATGGTTTTCTCGGCGCAATCCGGCCCACAAACCCAGCTCTATACCGTCAGCATCGATCCACTCCGGTCTGCTCCGCTGCTGCCGCGCCAACTGACGAGCACTCCCGGACCCAAGACGAACCCTCAGTTTTCGAGCGATTCCAAAGAAGTCTTCTTTGTCGAACAAGGGCGCCTCGTCGCTACCTCACTCGACACGCGCACTCCTCGAGCCATCTCACCGACTGCAGAGCTCATCGTGGATTTCGAGAAAGAGAAAGGAGAGCTCTTCAGCGAAGCCTGGTCCTATCTGAATGCTCATTTTTATGATGCGAAGTTTCACGGCACAGACTGGGCCGCCACCCGAGAACGCTTTGAACGGCCTGCCATGGCTTCGAGAAGCATGGATGAGCTGCGCCGCACCTTAAACCTGATGATCGGCGAGCTCAACGCATCTCACCTGGGCTTCAGCCTGGCCGTGACAGCTCCGGCCGATAGCGGTCGCCTGGGTTTGGACTTTGGTCCTCCCACCGCCCAGGGCTTCCCTGTCTCGCACGTTGTGCCTCTCGGCCCGGCTGCCCTCTCAAAAGTGGCGGCAGGGTCCTTTCTTACTGCCATCGATGGCAAGCCGTTGACTCCGAACTCAAGCATCGAAGAGTTGCTTGAATTCAAAACGGGCAAGAAAACAACGCTGACGCTCGACGGCAAGCCTGTTGTTTTGCAGCCGATTTCGATTGGGGCAGAGAAGCAGCTTCGCTACAAGGAATGGGTGGATGCTTCGCGCTCCATGGTCGATAAGCTGTCCTCGGGCAAGCTGTCTTATGTTCATATTCCGGACATGAGTGAAGAATCGCTTCGCCAGTTTTACCTGGACCTCGACGAAGAGGCGCATAAGCGAAAGGGTGTCGTCATCGATGTGCGCAACAACAATGGTGGCTTCGTCAATGTGTATGCCATCGATGTTTTGGCGCGAAAAAGCTACTTTTCAATGCGCGAGCGAGGCGAGTCTGTTGCCACTCCGAACCGCACGATGCTGGGCCAGCGGGCTCTCGATCTGCCTACGATTCTGCTCACCAACCAACACAGTTTGTCGGATGCAGAAGACTTTACGGAGGGGTATCAGTTCCTGAAGCTGGGCAAGACGGTCGGAGAACCGACGGCAGGCTGGATTATCTTCACCTGGAATCAAACCCTGTTTGATGGGTCTACCCTCCGCTTGCCGCGCATGGCGATCACCGACACGCGAGGCCAAAACATGGAGCGGAACCCGCGCCCGGTAGATATTGCCGTGGAGCGTCCCATCGGTGACACGGGCGACGCACAGATTGCGAGAGCGGTCAGCGAGTTATTGCAGCAACTCCGCTAAGCTTTCTGGCAGCGGGGACAAAAGGTGGTTCCGCGTTGTGTGACCAGGATCCGCTCGAGTACGGTTCCACAGCGCGGGCACGGTTCTCCGTGCTTGCCGTAAACCTGATGCTGTTGTTGAAAGCTGCCCCGTTCTCCCTTGGCGTTGACATAGTCGGAGATGGATGAGCCACCAGCCAGGATGGCAGCCTGCAGCAGGGCCTGCATGCACTGGTGGAGGGTGTTGAGTTTCGCCTTCGACAACTGCGCGGCACTGCTCATGGGATGGATGGCAGCTTGGAACAAGACTTCGTCGGTGTAGATGTTGCCCATGCCGCGCAGGAAGCTCTGATCGAGTAGCAGGGCCTTGATGCGTGTCTTTCGACTCCGTACGAGAGTGACGAAATCGGCAGCGCTGATCTCAAGAGGGTCCGGGCCTCGCTTCGGATACGTAGTGCTCCAGAAGACTTTTCCGAACTTGCGAATGTCGTCGTAACGCAACGTTCCTTCGTTCAGGAAAACTCTTCCCCGTGTGAACTTGCTCTGCTCGTCTGACATCGTCAATTGGCCGGTCATTCCGAGATGAACGAAGAGCATGCCGTCGGCAAAGTCGAGCACGATGAACTTGCCGTAACGACGCACGGCTTGAATGGATTTGCCTTGAATCTGCTCTGGCACGACACCTTCGAGGGCAAGGACCTGCCTGCCTGGCAGTTGGGTCTGCAGGCCTCGGACCACGGTTTCCACTTCAGGTAGTTCAGGCAAGGGTTTCGATCTGAATGTAGATGGTGCCGTTGTGAATCTCAACGGGGAACTTCTTCAATTTCACTGCAGGGTTGAGGTCGTACTCTCCGCTCACGCAATCAAATTCCCAGCCGTGATAGGGGCAGATGACTCTGCCATCGGCGAAGTTTCCGGCACCCAGGGGTCCATTGCGGTGGGGGCAAAGGCCTTCGAGCGCATGGATGGTTCCTTCGTGGTGACAGACCACATAGGTGTCTACTCCGACGATGGCCTCCATGCTGGTCCCGGGTTGAAGATCTTCCAGTCGACCCACCTCCAGAAGCGGCATATGATGAGGCTAACATGCGTATCCTGCTTGTCCTGGCTCTGCTCTTCAGTCTCGCTTCCTGCCAAAAGGAGGGTCCTCCGGTAGTTGGGGTGATCCCCAAAGGAGCCAGCCATCAGTTTTGGCAAACGGTACATGCCGGAGCGATTCAGGCCGGCCGCGAGTATGGGCTTGAGATTGAGTGGAATGCGCCCGCGCTTGAGATTGACCGGGCCCGGCAGATCGATATTGTGCAATCGATGGTGACGCGGAAGCTGGCTGGGATCGCGATTGCTCCGGTGGATCGAAAGGCTCTCGTTTCAGTAATTGAACGGGCGAGCTCGCAGGGCATCCCTGTTGCTGTTTATGACAGTGATGTGGATACGGCGCAGCGCATCACTTATGTAGCGACCGATAATCGCGAGGGCGGCAGGATGGCGGCCCGGCGCCTGGGCGAGGTGATCGAAGGGAAGGGCAAGGTGTTGGTGGTGGGCTTCATGCCGGGAAGTGCTTCCACCATGGAGCGCGAGGAAGGTTTTCTCGAAGAGATGAAGAAGAGCTTCCCGAAGGTGGAGGTATTGGAAGTTCAGTTCGGAATGGCAAACCGGGCAAAGGCCATGGCAGTGACTGAGAATGCCTTGTCAGCACATGGCGATCTGGCGGGGATCTTTGCGGACAACGAATCCAGTTTGGCGGGAGCGGTACAAGCGCTGAAAGGGAGAAATCAGCGTAAGGTAAAGCTGGTGGGCATTGATGCGAGCGAGCAATTGGTGGCGGATCTCAAGGAAGGGTGGATTGACGCGCTGGTAGTGCAAGACCCCTTTCGCATGGGATATGAGAGTGTGAAGGCGATCGGTGAGAAGCGGAAGGGTGGCAGTGTGTTGCAGCGGCAGGATCTTCCGGCGAAGTTGATCTTGCCGGCAGATTTAAGCCAGCCCGCCGTGCAGCAACTACTTTTTCCGGATCTCAAGAAGTGGCTGGGCGGGGCGTGATAAAATTTTGAACATAGGGCCACCCTAGCTCAGTTGGTAGAGCGACTGATTCGTAATCAGTAGGTCGCCGGTTCGATTCCGGCGGGTGGCTCCAATAGAATCAATTAGTTAGAGGCCCGCGCAATGCGGGTTTCTGCTTTTTGACCCCAACGCTGACCCCAACTGGCTTTAGAATGGCATCCATCTTGTCGGCAGCATCCCGCCGGATCTCATCGACCAAATGCGTGTATCGCTCCAACATTGCGCCTTGATCCCAACCTAAAATTTGTTGGATTGCCCGAGGGTGGACCCCTTGGACCAAAAGCAGTGTGGCGGCGCTGTGCCGCAAATCATGGAAGCGATGCCGGGGTAATCCGCATTCGGCAAGGATGCGCTGGAAGCGCTTCGTCACATTGCGACTTTCAAGCGGGGTGCCGTTGGTGGTGCGAAAGACCAAATCAACTTCGACTGGCTTGCCTTCATGTTCCACAATTGCGGCTTCCCAGTGGGGACCGGCGAAAGACCGTTCTATCTCCTGCTGCTTGCGATGGGCGACAAGGGCAGCAAGGGCCATGGCTGGAAGTGACACTGTGCGCGCGGCTTTGCGTGTCTTCGGTGTATCCATCAAAACTTTGCCACTCAATCGAACCAGAGCGTGCCGGACGTGCAAGACACGCTCTTCAAAATCTATGTCGCTCCACTTGAGAGCAAAGCATTCACCTTGCCGGAGGCCGAGGCCGACGGCGACGGTGATTAGCGCTTCTTGCCGATCTCCTGCGATGGCGGCAAGCAAGGTGCGGACTTGATCGGGGGCGAGTACTTCAACTGGCTTTGCTTGTGCGCGTGGTGCCTTTACCAGCGTGCCTATGTTGCGAACGATCAGGCCATCTCTCAAGGCGTCGGCAAGGGCCTTGCGAAGGACGCCGTGAATGTATTGGCAGGTTCGACCGCTGAGGCCGGATGCCTGCTTTGCGGTGAGGAACTTGCGGAGTGCTTGAGGATCGAGCTTGGTGAGTTGCAAGTGTCCAAGGCTGGGGGTGATGTGCTTGGTGACCAACTGGCTGTATGAAGCCAGGGTCTTAGGTTTCAGCGCTGGCGCTGCCACATGCTCCAACCAACCGGCAAGGTACTTGCCGAGGGTGAGGCGGTCGTCTGTGGGCTGAATGCCTTGGGCTTGCTGCTGGCGGGCTTCTCTCAGCTTGTCGCTGACTTCTTTTTGTGTGCGACCGAATAGGCTCTTGCGGCGGGGTAGGCCCTTGGCGTCGCGGTAGCTGTATCGAGCTTCCCATCGGCCATCGACACGCTGCCGGATTGTACCTTCAGAATTGGCCCGTTTGCCTTTTTTCTGGGTTGCCATGGCTGTTTCTATTCTCCCTCTTGAGTGGATGACGTGCCGTGCCTTAGTGATACACCAGAGCATTCAGCGTGAATCAGTGATACAGGAATCAGGCTATTTGGCATATGCGTGCCGCCGTGCCGACACATAGGGGGCGGCACAGTGGCACGCTCTGTGGAAGCCTTATCACTGCTTCGCATTGCGTCCCTTGGGTTGCTTTGGCTTATCAGCACGTTTGCCATTGAGCTTCTCTTTCATCCGCGCGCGCTGTCTGGCGGTTATTGACTGTCGCTGGCATCGACGGCCGCAGTAAATCATTCTTGAATCTCGGTTGTGGAACGGGACGCTGCAATTCGGGCAAATGCGGGGCTGTAATCCATCTAAAGCATTTCGCTGAATCATTCTGGCAATTGTCTGAAGCAATGAGTATGACGTTAGCCCGTCGCGGATTTTCTCGTTCCCCTTGAGCGGGGTCATGAAGGGATGCAATCCCATTAGATATTGGTTAAGGAAGCCGAATGCCCTGCCGATGTCTTCAGGCTTATGCTGACCTTCAATTCGACCAGCAAGGAAGTCACTTGCCAGGTCCATGATGTTCGCAATCTGTTTGATTGCGATGATGAACTCGTCAATGGGCTCGCCGTACCGCCGCCAGAACTCATCAGACGCCACGATTGGGTAATCTGCTTTGTCGGCTTCTGAGGGTTGCATTCCTGGGAAGTATCTGAAGAGCTTGGCTTCGCTCGGGAGTTTGGAGGTGAACAGTCCATCCTCGTACTGAATAACTCTGGGGAACTCTGGGATTCGATCAGTTTTGAACTTCTTGGCATGCTGGGCGGTGAGCGGGGAATTCTCAATTGCATCGGAGCTGGAGACGTCGGGTCTAAAAGTGTCGGCGTCCCGCCATCCTGTTGGGGTGCGCAAGGTCTTTGGGTAAGTGGGGAACTTTAGTCCAAGGGCCTGTTGGTCCATCCATCTCGGCCATGCATTCAACTGAAGTAACTTTGCAGGCAGCAAGCCAAGAAGCCCAAACGTGCCGCACCATTGCAGGATCGCTGTTAGTTTCTCATCGCTGATGTGATGCTCGACATAAGGGTGCGAAGAGAACCCGCACCCCTTCACCATGTTGTAGATGGCGGAGTGTGGTTGATCGATCAATCCGGGGTCATGGGGATCGTAACGGATGAGCCTTGCGTCTGGCGCTGGCGCGATCCTTCCCTCTCGAATCTCGTATTTGCTGAATCGCCACCATACCGCGCGATTCAGGCCGATTGATGATTCAAGGGCGGCTTGCTTGTCATGGACGGTGTCTGCCGCCGTTCGTCGCCTTACCGGAGTGTTACTAGATGACATCATTGATATAGTAACGTATCCATGGCACTCTGTGTCCATGAGACACACTCAAATTGAAGCTATAACGACCCAAAGGGTCCTCTACACTGCCGCCGAAGTTGCCACCATGACTGGCCTTTCGCGCGGGTTTATCTACGGAGCAATGCAGCGGGGCGAACTGCCCACAGTGAGGCTAGGCCGTGCCGTCCGTGTCCGTGCCGAAGCTCTGACGCGCTGGATCGAGGCGGGTGCAAATGCCTAACGTGGCGGAGTTGATCCGCGAACTTGGAGGGCCTGAGGTTGTCCACGGGCGCTGCCGTGCCTTCTGGCGGGGGGGCGACGGGCCGAACATCTCCGTCGATGGTGAGCGATGGTTCGATCATGTGACTGGTCGGGGCGGCGGGCCGTTGCAGTTGGCCGAAGAGGCCCTGGGTGAGGCTGAGGGGCGGCGCTGGTGGCGTGAGCGATACGGGCGGGTGACGTGCCGACCGAAGGAGGCGCGGCGCTTGCCGGTGGTGCCAGATGAGTTACTTGGACGAATGGTGGGGGCGCTGGCTGATATGCGCAAGCAGTTGGCCGGGGACAATGAGGACGAGTTGGCGATTTGGTCGCCTGTGGATCGTATCGCGCGGGCTGGTGGGGATGAGTGGCGAAAGTTTCGGGAACGGGCCGAGATTGCCGACCCTGAAACTTACCGGCACTGGATAAGATGCACGCTTGAATTTGAAGCGGATACACGGCGGATAACGGCGCTGATCGTGGCAATGTTGGCCGGGGTGCCGCATGAATGAAACGCTGGCTGGTATCGTGCGAGAGCTTGCGGGGCCGGGGGCTATCCCTGAAACGGTCCCAACCGTGCGGCGGCTGCGAGATGTACCGCATCCATGCTCATTGCCGCCGGTGGCGGTTTGCTGGCTGGTCGATGGAATGATCCCTGCTGGCGCTATATCGTTACTGACGGGCCGGGGCGGCGTCGGTAAGAGCTTCGTTGCGCTGGATCTAATACGCGCGTCGCTGGCCGGTGGGTCGTGGCTGGGGCGTCAAGTGTCTCGGGTGCCGATGGCGGTGCTTCTGGATCGAGAGAATCCCCTATCTGTCGCTCAATCCCGATTGGAGCGGTTCACCATGGAGCGGGCCGAGGGTCTTCGATGGGTAGGTACATGGCTCGATTGGCATATCGAGATTAGCGGCGAAGAACTCATAGAGGCGGCGCGGGCCGGTGCGCTGATCGTGGTGGATAGCTTGTCGGCCCACTATGACGGCGACTCCGAAAACGATTCAGTTCAAGTCCGCGCATGGTTTCAAAGATTGCGACGGTTGGCGTCTGCTGGTGCGGCTGTTGTTGTCGTCCATCACAGCGGAAAAGGTGACGCGGGCCGGAATTATCGCGGGTCATCCGACGTTCTGGCGGCGGTCGATGCAGCGTACCTGCTTGAGGCCGACGGTGAAGGCGAACCGATGCAAAGCCTAAAGTTTTCCTGCTTCAAACTGCGGGCCGCTGAAGAGCCAAAACCCATTCATTTGAAGCTGGGCGGCTCGTGCTTCGAGGTCACATCGGACCCCTCCAACGACCGTCAGCGTGACCGGCTTGACCGGCTGGTTGATGCTATCGGGCGGCACTCATCGGGGATGACGGCGCGTGAGGTTGACGGGCTTGCCGGTGAACTGAAGTTGTCGCGCGGTGACATTCGAGAGGCACTGAAGCGGCTTGAATCCGATGGCCGCGTGGTGAAACGGGATGGCCGAATTGTCTCGGCTGGTGCGGTGAGGATCGAGGTCTAGGCCGTGCCGGTTGCGAAAGCGGACGGCGCAGGCCGGGGAGGTAGTCATGGGAATCGGTGAAGCACTTGAGGCGGTTCGACAATTGGGCATTGTTCGCGCTGAGGCGGGCCGTCTCTTGATCGAGGTGGATCGGCGGCACCTTGGGGCGCTAGAGGCACACATAGAGGTGCTGAGGCGCGGCAAGGCGCAAGCACTGGCCCTGCTTGAGGCTGAAGTATCTGCGCCATCACAAGCGGTAATCGACCGCGCGGCGGACGTGCTAAACGCTGCTGGCGTCGGGTTGCAGCGGATGGGCGGGGTGGTGTGTGCGCTGGTTCCTGAGGCGGCGGATGGGCCGGAGGTGCGCTGGGGGCTGGCGGTGATGGGGCTGGGTGACGCCGTGGTGTGGACGGTGTGAATGGTGGGGGCGGGGCCAAAAATCTATGGATCGACCAAATCAAAACCTTGCGTGTCGCTTTGAGCGCGAGGTTAGGGTCTCGTGGACTTCCTCAACTGGATGGGCTGGGGGCTGGCTCGCTTCCCTGAAGCGCTTCGCCAAATTACCACGCGTGTCGATAGGCGCACATTCTGTCAAAATGGCGAACCGTGCCAGCGTGCCGCCGTGCCAAACCCTATGTGTGTGAAAAACGGCACACTCATTCCATGGAGACTCATAGCGTGTTCTGGCGTGACGTGAGGTGCCATAGAGGCACAGCACGTCATGCGCTTTGGGCTTCTAATGCAACACATATGATTCCAGATTGAAGAATCCTCAACAAATTTGGCTTGTGCTGTTTCATCGCTGCTCGAAAAGGCTAAAC
Source organism: Bryobacter sp. (assembly GCA_044340255.1). Classification (GTDB taxonomy): domain Bacteria; phylum Acidobacteriota; class Terriglobia; order Bryobacterales; family Bryobacteraceae; genus Bryobacter. The sequence continues at coordinate 76,467 of JBIITX010000014.1, forward strand.
CATGCCAATCCCTACACTCAATTGAAGATCATATTTTACAGGCCTTTTACCACATTCTGAGCGGTCCACTCTTGACCCCAAGTCTGACCCCAACGCTGACCCCAACGGCGAAATAATCAGGCGATACGCAAAGTGAATAGGATTCACAACAGGCCCGTATTTATTGACTCTAGAGCATTACACGATACTAGGTGGAAACGGCACCGTCGGATTCGTAATCAGTAGGTCGCCGGTTCGATTCCGGCGGGTGGCTCCATTTTTATTGGCGCAAGAGCGTTCTGCTGGCGGTTACTGATATCGCGGCTGGTAGGCCCAGGACCAGCTATTGGCGGCGGTGCCGTAGTCGATGTTTGGAATCGAGACCCGGTTGCCCCGGCTGGACTGCGCTACTGCGATCGAACCTCGTACCAGGAATGTCAAGCCAGACGATGTGAAGGAGCCACTCAGCGGGAGCTGGCCGAAAACACTGGCTGGCACTGTGAATTGCCCCGCAGTGTTTGGCGCCAGGCACAGAAAGACGGTGGGAGTACCGATTGGGGCACCGAGGTTCGTCACCGAGTAACTGAAGCCCTGGATCTGGACATTGGTTTGCGGATCGCCGCCATTCCATCGCACCGTCAAACTGTTGGCCCGGTTGATCGTTTTGAATTCGTCCGGGTTGTTCAAAACAACCAGATCCGGGTACACTTCCAAGCTGCCTGTGAAGGCTCCTGCGTCCGGGCCTCCGCTTCCCGTAAAGGAGTATTGGCCTGCGTTGACGTAGGTATTTGACAGATTTCTTGCGGCATAGGTGAGGCCTTCCACTTGCTGGTTGTTGCGTTCCGCTATTGCTGTACCGCTGGGGCCGCTTGAGACGATTGCGGGACCTGCATCGAGAGCCGTGCGGGTAATCTGCGGCCAAGGGTCTGGAGGAATCGTGTTGTAGACGATACAACTGCCCACGACCGGTAAGTATTGTGAATAACTGGCGGGCAGCTCTCCGCGTAGCATCCTGCCGAGGTCTGCGCCGCCTATGCGGGTGAAGGAAGCGGTGAAGAAATCCTGTTTGATCACCGTCGTTGCTCCACCGCTGAAGTCATCGATCGAATAAGCAGTGCTGCGGCCCAAGCCCACTCCGCCAGCGGTGTAGCTGCCGGCGGCAATCCAGCGGTTCACTTCATTCTGTGTGGTCATGACGCCGGAGTTGCCTCCACCTGATGTATTTGCCGGACAGGTAGAACCTTCGGCGGCAACCGGTATGGTGCCGACGTTGGCTGCAACGCCATTGGTTGTAACTACCAGAGCGACGTTACACCCATAAGCAGATGGATCGAGGGTTGGAATCAATACGTTGATCTGATCGAGGCCCGGGAAGATGGTGCGGCCGCGGTAGAGCACTTGCGCTGGCTTGCTGCCGATCTGGACTGAGATCGGAATCGAGGTCAGATCGCCTGAAGCATTAGACCCACTTTGTTCGACACTTTCATTGCCCGTTGTGGGCCCGAGACCACTGCCATACAGAATGACCGCTTTGCCAGGATTGGTCGCGTTTGCGTTTTGCAGCAGCGCGTAGTTTTGATCATGCACGGCGGCTGCTCCGGAGCCGGAGCCGTTGATGGTCAGTAATCCGAAGGCGCTGCGTACGACTGTGATTTGGCGTGTGCTGCTGGTCTTGCCGTTGTTGATGACCGCGAGTGTGCCGGTGCCGGCTGGAGTGTTGGAGGGCAGTATTCCTGCCAGTTGGGTTCGCAAAGCGTAGTAGAGGGGAGCGAAGGTGGTTGTGCCGCCGACGATGATTCGAATCTGGACATTACGCAGGTTGGATTGGAGGGGCACGCTCTGGAGAGTGGTGGTCTCCTGATCGGCGAGGCTTGTGCCCTTCACGATGAAGATCGCACCCTGGGCGACCGTACCCGGGTTGCTGAGCCCGTAGTTATTGAGAATCTCTGTGACTGCGGGATTCTGTCCTTGCATTGTTGCTGCACAAAATACTGCCACGAGAAGTAGGCGGTTCATGGGGTCCATTTCATACGGGCTGGTGATGTTTCCTGAGGCTCTTCGCAACAGGAGTCCAGAGTATACGCCTATGCGTGGAGAAAGGGAAAGGGTAGACGCATCACTCTGCGGTTGAGCCAACGGGTGGTTGCGTATAGGATGGCTCTCTATGACAGTTTCGCGGCGACGGTTTTTGGCGCAGGTCTCGGCGGCGGTGCCACTTCGTGTGCAGGCTTCCCGGCCTAATATTCTTTTTGCGATTGCGGATGACCGGTCCTGGCCTGGGGCTTTTGCTACTCGCAATCAGGCGCTGCAGCTGCCGACGATTGAGCGTATCGAGCGTGAAGGGGTTCGCTTCGATAATTCGTTTTGTGCGTCTCCGTCCTGTACTCCTTCGCGTAGCGCTGTCCTGACGGGGCGGCATCAATGGCAGGTTCAGGAAGGAGGGGTGCTCTATGGGACGCTCCGTCCTGAGTATCCAGTGTTTACGCACCTGCTTGAAGATGCCGGGTACCATGTCGGGTCGACGGCAAAGAGCTGGGGGCCGGGGATCTGGACGGCTGCCGGGCAGACTCGTCCGCCGGCTGGACGTGTTTACGATACGCGTCGGCTGACGCCTCCGAATCCTGGCATTGATGATCGCGACTATGCCGCGAATTTTGATGACTTTCTTGCTGCGCGCAAAGCGGAGCAGCCCTTCTTCTTTTGGTACGGGGGGACAGAGCCTCATCGTGCTTATACATCGGGCTACGGGCGGAGGCTGGGTAAGAAGATTGAAGATGTGGATGTTCCTCCGTTCTGGCCCGATACGGAAGTAGTTCGCAATGATCTTCTCGACTATTGTGCGGAGGTGGAGTGGTTTGATTCCCACCTCGGCCGCATGCTGCGTTCTCTCGAGCGGATCGGCGAACTCGATAACACCATGGTGGTGGTGACCAGCGACAACGGGATGCCGTTTCCGCGGGCCAAAGTAAATCTGTATGACTGGGGTGTTCACATGCCGCTGTCGATTCGTTGGGGAGGGAAGATCCCGGCAAACAAAGCTGTTCGTTCGTTTGTGCACCATATTGATTTCGCCCCGACGTTTCTTGAAGCTGCTGGTGTGAAGCCTCCCGCTTCGATGACCGGCCGCAGTATCGCGCCGCTGTTTCAGAACGAAGACCCGCAGCGGGATTGCTCTTACTCGGGGCTGGAGCGTCATGTCATGGCGCGTCCTGGTGGTGCCACTTATCCTGTGCGGTCGATTCGCACGCATGATTTTCTTTACCTGAGAAACTTCAAGCCGAATCGGTACCCGACCGGGGGCAGCTTTATTTCTTCGAATCGCACACCGCATGGTGATGTGGATGCCTGCCCGACAGCTACCCTGTTGACTGACCCGGGCAGTCGGAAGTCGTTTGCCCGTCAGTATGATCTTTGCTACAGGAAGCGCCCGGCAGAAGAACTTTACGACCTCAAGGCCGACCCCTGGCAGGTGAACAACCTTGCGGCGAAGCCGGACTATCGAGCGAGGAAGGAGCAGCTTTGGAGCAGGCTGTCGTCGTATTTGCGTCAAACGGGAGATCCGCGGATCGAGGGTCGGGACCCATGGCAGGATTATGTCTACCATCAGACCGTTGGGTTTGGTGCCAGCTTTAATCGCAGTCTGCCGGCAGACCAGCGAGAGAAGGCCCGAGATCTGGCCCGGCACAAGCCGGAGTGATGCTGCTTTAGCGAGGAGGCAACCAAACCAGTCTCAGGCCGAGGTTGGTCTGGCGTGAGTCAAGGGCGTGACGATTGCGATTGGCGGCGCGCAGGGCTTCGGGCTCATTGAACCAGCTTCCGCCACGGATCACTTTCGCTGTGCCGGAGGCAGGCCCAAGGGGGTCCGTTTCGGCTCTTGACGGGTAGGGGGCAAACCAATCCTCCACCCACTCCCAAACGTTTCCATACATGTCGAACAAGCCCCAGGGGTTGGGCTTGCGAGTTCCCACAGGGTGACTGCGTCCCTCGGCTCGCGAGAAGAACCATGCGTGATCGGGTAGCAGCCGATAGTCCTCGTCGTCACCAAAGGAGAAGCGCGTTGTTGATCCTGCTCTGGCGGCGTACTCCCATTCTGCTTCGGTGGGGAGCCTGAAGCGACCGAGGTTCATGGCATTGAGTTTGGCCAGGAAAAGCCTGGCGTCCTCAAAGGAGACGCGTTCGACCGGGAGGCTGCCGCCGCGAAACACGCTTGGGTTTTCGCCCATCACAGCCACCCACTGATCCTGAGTGAGCTCGAAGGTGCCAAGCCGGAATTCGCTCGAGATGGTTACCTGGCGTTGTGGCCCTTCGTCGCCCTGCCGCATGGACTCGTTGTTGGGGCTGCCCATCAAAAAACTGCCGGCCGGAATGGGGGTGAAGTGCATTGGGACGCCGCCTGGAAGTACGACGGTGTTTTTGGAGCTGGTGATGACTTCATCGAGTGCCACACGTAACCCGATTGCGGTGTAGGTGCCGTCGGGTGCATGGCGGTGACGGTTGGCAGAGCGCAGACTTACCGGAAAATCGTACCAACTGCCGCCACGGAAGACGCGCTCGCGGCCGGTAGCAGGGCCTTTTGGATCTGTTGCGGCTTCGTTTGAATAAGGGCCATACCAATCGCTGCACCACTCCCAGACGTTGCCATGCATATCGAAGAGGCCCCAGGCATTGGGGGGCTTTTGGCCCACTGGATGCGTGGTTGCGAAGGATCGGCTGTTGGCCCAGGCGTTGGCATGGGTTTTGTCCTGGGGGGGCGTCTGCTGCCATGGGTAGGGGCTTGTTGTGCCGGCCCTTGCGGCGTACTCCCACTCGGCTTCGGTTGGGAGGCGAAAGGTGCCGGCACCGAGCGTATTCAGCCGATCTAGAAAACGTTGGGCTTCATGCCAGCTTACGGATTCGACGGGGCGTTTGGCGGCCTCGGCGGGGTCGCCTTGCTGGAAGGCCGCAGGATTGGTGCGCATCACGGCCCGCCATTGTCCCTGGGTGATTTCGTAGGTGCCCAGGTAGAAGCCGCGAGAGATGGTGACAGGATGCTGCGGGCCCTCGTCGCGGTCGCGACCTGTTTCGGTATCGGGGCTGCCACGGAGGTAAGAACCTGGTGGGATATAGCGAAGCTGGAGCTTCAAGCCGCCTGGCAGCTCGATCACTTTGTCACGGCTGACTGGCTTGAGTTCTAGCTGCATGTCGAAGTTGGTAGAGGCGGCCTGCAGTTCGATGCGTGTTGGGTTGCTGGCTACAAGCTGGGTTGGGGTTGGTGAGGCGACTGTTGCTTCGAGCACCGCCGTATTGCTTCGAATCTGGAGACGAGGTGCTGCGTTGGTGCCTTCTGCTTTGATCTGCCAGGCATAGCGGTGTGTTGTGTCGGCTTCGATTTGATCTTGAATGCGAATTCTGGCCTGGTTGCCATCGAGGAAGGTCAACTCAAAGGTTCGCTTTACGGAGACACCCATGGAGGCGTATTGTGTGTTGCCAGAGGCGACCACAAGCCCGCCGGAAGGAGTGGCCTTGAAGTCTAACAGGCTTCCCGTTGTGCCGCTTTTGCGATCGGCAACATGGCGACCGTCGACCAGGAGTGTGGTGAAATTGGCTGGATCGCGTGTCTTGTCGGGGCCTCCGGCGAAGAGATGGTTGTAGGCGAAGAGATGCCACTGGAGAGCCTCTGGTTGATCCCAGGCATGACTATGCCAAGTGGTGTCGGCGTGGAATGAAGCGAGAATATCATCGGCATCCTGCCAGCGGTTACGAAACATGGCGAGGCCCGCTTTCCCAATGATGGCTTTCGGATAAACCCCCGTTGGGTCTTGTGGAGTGACGTTTGCCGGGTAGCAGAGGAGGGCCCAGACGGCGCCCTCGCGGCGTGGGTCGAAGCGCTTGTCTGTGGGCCCTGGGGCGAGGATGCCGATGTGGCGGTCGTACCACCAGGTAAAGTGTGGCAGGTCATTGGCAGGGGTGAAAGCGAAGAGCAGGCTGGCCCAACCTTCATCGCCGATGCCTTCACCGGAGACGCCTGACATGAGCCAACGCTTATAGCCATTGGCATCGGCGGCAAAGGTGCCCGAATAGAGGGCCTGCTTCCACCAGGCATGCTTTGATGCTTCTGCCTCCAGATCGAAGTCGCCAATGGCGCGCAGGGCCAGCAGCGCGCGTAGCAGGAAGATGCCTCCGTAGGCGGTATAGCCGATGCCTTCCTGAGAGACGCCGAGCTCATCCATGTTCTGCATGTGGAGGCGCAGGTCTTCTTTCAGAAACTGATAGCGGGCGGAGTCGGTTTTCTCTCGTCGCAGCGCGATGAGTTCGATCAGTTCTGCGCCACGGCAGACAGAAACCCAGTTGGAGCCGCGGTGTGGTGTTTCGATATTGGCGTGGCGGAATTGCGGCCAAGCTTCGAAGGCGGTGCGCAGCTTGTTTTCTACCCAGGTGCGAGCTGCCGGGGGCCATGCATCGCGGCACCAGTCAAACGCGAAGGCGAAGCCAAGCCCGACGGTGGCACGGGCCAAACCGTAGCCTTGCTCCGGCAAGAGAGATTCGCTGGTGACACTCGAGTAGACCGCCTCCAGGGAACCAAGGGCGATTTCGCAGTATTGTGTTTCGCCCGAGAGCTGATAGAGAAAGGCTGCCGAGGTGGCCCGGTAGGAGTGGTCGTAATTTCTCTGCTGCCCAGGCGGAGTCGCATCGACCTGTGTACGCAGAGTTTGATACATGCCGTGATGCGGACTCTGTGGCAGGCCGATCTGCTTGCGTAACTCCTGCACTTTCGCTTCATTGAGCAGGAGCCGAGGGGCGGCGACGAGGCTTGCTGTAAGAAACAGGGAAAGGTTGAGGAGTCTCAAAACGAATCATATCTCACCGTTTCGCTATACAATCAGGCCAACGCCCATGACTCGAAGATCCACACTCGCCGGCCTTGCTGCCGCTGCACTTGCCCCTGCTGCTACTGGGAAAACCTTGAAACATATGGGTTCTGCGGGGCCTGGTTTGACGGCACGCATCAAGGCTGCAGGCAAGGATTGGGACATCATTGAATACTGCCATTCGATGGGGTTGGGGGCGGCGCATACGAATTTTACGCCCGATCTTGACCCTGCCAACATTGCGAAGATCCGCAGACAACTGAACCAGTACGACATGCGGGCTACGTTGCTGGTGCGTACGCCGCGCACCGATGCGGAGTTGCCGAAGTATGAAGCTGCGGTGAAGGCGGCTTCTGAGATGGATGGTCGCGTCGTCTGCGTGCATGACCCGTTCTCTGGGAGACGGTATGAGCAATTCAAGACGGTCGATGAGTTTCATCAGTTTGATGCGATGTGTAAGGCTGCGGTGCGGCGGGCTGAGCCGATTTTGCGCAAGTACAAAATGAAGCTGGCTATCGAGAATCACAAGGGATGGAGATCGGACGAGCTCGTGGCTTGGGTGCGTTCGACGCAGAGTGAGTACGTTGGTATCTGTCTCGATCTTGTGAACAACGTCTCCCTGATTGAGACGCCGCAGCAGACTATCGATACGCTTGAACCGTACACGATTTTTGTGAGCTTCAAGGATATTGGGGTCGATTTCTATGAGGACGGCATTCTGCTTTCTGAAGTGCCTTTTGGGGAAGGCCATCTTGATTTGAAGGCGATTGTGGAACGGTTTCAGAAGAAAGATCCGAAGATGCTGTTTCAGTTGGAGATGCTGACCCGTGATCCACTCAAGGTGCCTATCTTTACGGACCAATACTGGCGTGTCTATGATGCCAAGAGCCCGGCACCGGCTCGCGATCTCGCAAAGTTGGTGCAGTGGATTCGTACGCATCCGCCCAAGAAGCCGCTGCCAATGACATCAGGGCTGACGCCGCAGCAGCAACTGGCGCTCGAAGACAAATTGAACCAGCAGTGCATTGATTATGCGCGTGCTCATTTGCCGACGCTCGCTTAGCCGTCCTGTCCCATGGCGGTAAGATTTGCTTCTATGCTGTGGGACTCACTCCGTTATTCTTTTCGTTCGCTGCTGCGGAATCCTGGATTTTCGCTGGCGGCTATTCTGGCTCTGGGGATTGGGATTGGCGCCAATACTGCGATGTTCAGCGTGGCGGACGGGATCCTGCTGAGGCCCTTGCCCTTTGCTGAACCAGAGGGTTTATTGCAGGTGCGTGAAAAGCTGGTGAAGCGCAGCGGAGATGCCATTCCACTTTCGGCTGGCAACTTTTACGAGTACCGGGATCAAGCCAAGACTGCTGACCTGGTGGCGTATCGCAATAGCCCGTTTTCACTGGTCTCGCCGAATGCGGACCCGGAACGTTATGTCGGGGTCCAGGTGAGTGAAGGGTGGTTTGGGCTGTTTGGGGTGAAGTTGGCCCGGGGGCGCGACTTCAATGCAGAGGACTACAAGCCGGGGCAAGACCAGGCGGTGATTCTCAGCTATGGCCTATGGCAGGAGCGCTTTGCTGGTGATGCGGGGATTGTGGGGCGGGAGGTCAATCTCAACGGACGCAAGCGCGTGGTTGTCGGCATTGCTGGAGATCGTTTTGAGTACCCTGGCAAATCGAAGATATGGGCGCCTCTTGTTTTGGAAGGGCATGACCGCAGCCGGCGTGACCTGCATAGCCTGGTGGGATTGGGAAGGCTGAAGCCAGGAGTGAGCATTGAGAGAACGCGTGATGAATTTGCTTCTCTGCAGGCTGGGATGGCGCAACGCTTTCCGGAATTCAATGCCGATATCCAGAGCCATGTGACGCCGTTGCTTGAAGATCTGATCGGCCCGGTGCGGCCGGCACTGTTGGCCTTGCTGGGAGCGGTTGGCTTTGTTCTTGCGATTGCCTGCGCCAACGTTGCGAACTTATTGCTGGCGCGCGGGGCGGTGCGCCAACAGGAAATGGCTGTGCGGGCATCGCTTGGGGCGAGCCGCTGGAATCTGGTTTCGCAAATGTTGACGGAGAGCTTTGTGCTGGCGGCGAGCGGTGGGGCATTGGGGATTGGCCTGGCGTCATTGGCGCTAACGGCGTTTCAGCGTTTTGCCCCGAAGAATTTGCCGCGGGTGGACCAGGTGGCGCTGGATTCGCGCGTGCTGTTGTTTGCGCTGGCGGCGGTGGTGCTGACGGCAATTTTGTTTGGAGCGTTGCCGGCGTTGAAGTTGTCGAAGGTGGATCCGCATGGGGCATTGAAAGATCGGGCGAAGGGTTCAGCCGGAAGGACGGGCTTGCGCAATGCGCTGGTGGTGGCGCAAGTGGCAGCGGCTCTGGTGTTAATGACGGGTGCTGGTTTGCTGGTGCGCAGTCTCTATCAGTTGTCGAGTGTCGATCTTGGCTTTGCGGCCCAGCGCGTGATTACGATGCGCGTGACGCCTTTGCCTTCGAAGTATGCGGAGAGCCAGGAGAAGCAGATCCAGTTTGGCCGTGACCTTATGACGCGTTTGCGGCAGACCCCTGGTGTTGAGGCGGTGGGGCTTTCTACGGATTTGCCGTTGCAGGGCAATCCGGTGTACATCATGCGAGTGGAAGGCCGGCCCATGCCCACCGTGGCGACGGCGCCGTTGACCGATTACTTCACCGTGACGCCGAAGTACTTTGATGCGATGGGGATTGCGCTCAAGAAGGGAAGAGTACTGGCGGACAGCGATCAAATGGGTGCGCCGATGGCTGTTGTGGTGAATGAGCAATTTGTGAAGACACACTTTCCGAATGAAGACCCGATTGGCATGCGGATGGAAGTTGGCTTTAGCCAGCCGCCGAACTGGCGGGTGATTGTTGGTGTGGTGTCTAACGTCAGGAATCTTGGTGTGGATAAGCCTTCGCGCTCGCAAGTCTACGGCGCGTTTTACCAGGGGCCGGGATTGCTGCCGGGAGCGCCGAGCTTCAGCGTGATTGGGCGTGTGAAGGGAGAGGCCGCAGCAATGGCGCAGACGATGCGGCGGGAGATTTTGCAGGTGGACAACGCGCAGCCGGTTTGGAACATACAGACCATGGAGGAGACCGTTAACCAATCGCTGGCACGAGAGAGATTTACGCTGTTACTGATGGTGATCTTTGCCGGGGTTGCGTTTCTGCTGGCGCTGATCGGATTGATCGGCGTGATGAGCTATACGGTCTCGCAGCGGACTCGTGAAATTGGGATCCGGATGGCCGTTGGAGCGCGGCCGCTTGACGTCTTGCTGATGGTGGAGCGGCAGAGCTTGATGCTGGTGGGGATTGGGATTGTGCTGGGGTCTGTTGCGTCGCTGGCGCTTTCGCAGACGCTGGCGGCTCTGCTTTATTCAACGAGTGCTACCGACCCGATGGTGTTTGCCGGGGTTGCGGTGGTGTTTCTGTTGACGGGTTTGCTTTCGGGATGGATCCCGGCGCGGCGTGCGGCCTCGATTGACCCGGCCATCACGCTGCGGGCTGACTAAAGGCCGAGCTTGTCGCGGAGTTCGCGAGCGCGTTCTTTGGAGGTGGTGAGTTCTGTCTTTTTGGAATCTTTGAGACGCAGCATGAGCTTGCCCCCGAAGTAGGTGTAGAGCTCTGAAACAAAGGCGAGGTTGACGAGAGTAGAACGGTGGATGCGGAAGAAGCGGGCGAGATCGAGCCTGTCTTCGAGCTCGGCGATGGTTTGATCGATGATGTAGCTTTTCGATTCGGTTGCGGCGAAGGTGAGCTTGTCTTCGGCGTAGAAGTGGGTGACGCGGGATAGATCGACAAACTCGGTTTTGTCGCCGCTTTTGGAGCTGACGCGCTCGGGATAGCTGGGCGTCAATTTGTTTGCGATTTGATGCAGCAGCTTTGTGAAGTCGGGCGGGGCGTGCTGGCCGCCGCGTATGGCCTCTACTTTCGAGAGCGCCTGCTTGAGCTTTGCTGCTTCTACTGGTTTGAGCAGGTAGGCGATGCTGTTGGTGTCGAAGGCCTGCAGGGCGTATTGATCGTAGGCCGTGGTGAAGATGACGAGGGGTTGGTGCTCGAGGCGACGCAGGACTGCGAAACCGTCATACTCTGGCATCTGAATGTCGAGGAAGAGGAGTTCGGGCCTGAGACGATCAATCTCGGAGATTGCGGCTAGCGGGTCGCACGAGGAGCCGACTACCTCGACCATGGTGCCGAGCATGCGCTGGAGTCGCTCTGTGGCCAGCGGTTCATCATCGAGCAGATAAGCGGTTAGCATGGGACGCGGAAGGCAACCTCCATGCCGGGGTCGAGCTTGCGGGTGGTGAGGGTGGCGGCTTCGCCATAGATGCTGCTTAAGCGTTGTTGCAAGGTATCGAGGCCATGGCCTGCGGGAAGGCTATCGGGGGAGAAGCCGGGGCCGGTGTCGTGCACTTCAAGTTCGATCTGATTGTTGACGAGGCGGGCGCGAATGAGGATGTCAGCGCCTTGGCGCTGTACCCCTACGGCGTACTTCACGCTGTTCTCGACCAGGGTCTGGATCGACATGGCAGGTACTTGTGCGCCGAGGAGTTCTGGTGGGATTTGAAACTCATAGCGCAGGCGATCGGTGAATCGAGCCTTCTCGATTTCGAGGTAGCTTTGGGTGATCTGGATCTCGTCGGCGAGGCAGACCAGTTTGCCGTGCCGGTCGAGCGAGAAGCGCAGGAGGGCGGCGAGCTTCTCAATCATGGCTTCTGCTTCTGCCGGGTTGGAGCGGACGAGGCTGGAGATCGAGTTGAGAGTGTTGAAGAGGAAGTGTGGGTGGACGCGCGATTCGAGGCTTTGCAGCTTTGCTTCTGAAGCGGCCTTGAGGGCTTTTTCGCTTTCGAGTTCTTTGGTGCGCAATTGCAGGGTGGTTTCCTGGGCCTTCTGCTTGGTTGACTCCACTACAAAACTGATACCCCCGATGACTTGAGTGATCAGCAAACACGTCCACATGGATTGGCCATATTCGATTCGAATCGGCATGAACGGATTGAGGATCATGACCGTGTAGGCCATGGTTCCCCCGACCAAGCTGATGCCACTGAGTAACAGAATCAGTGTCAGCCAACGCTTCGCGGCATTGGGAGAAAACTTCGGTGCCAGATTTGGCAAGACCCACCAGGCCAGGACGCCAATGAAAGAGGAGTAGGTCATTGAAATGAAAAAAGGCCAGAACAGACGTTCCAGCCTTGGATTTCTCATGTAGGCTGCCGCGATCAGCACCAAGGTTGTGGCGATTCCCACATTGATGGCGAAGATTTTGGCGAGATCACGCATTGGCTTACTTTCCAGTGTGGCATCCGATGCAGTTGGCCTGTGCTGCGGGGAGCGGCTGTTTGGTTTCGAACCAGAGATCGGCTCGCTTGGAGTAGGCGCTGTTTGGAACTTCTTTGCGGAGCATCTCGAAGAAGTAGTCGGCTTTGGGTGTAGCACCGATGCGGCTGAATGCATCGGCGAGGCCGAAGATCAGTTCGCCCTTGGGGTGGACTCCCATTTGGCTCAACTGCTTTTCCTGCAGCTGGTAGACGGTGTAGTAGTCATCGATGACGGATGCGAGGAGTTGCTTGGCCATTTGGGGTGGCATGCCGCGGGAGCCGGCGGCCAGCACGGCAGCTCGTGGGACGCGGACGCCGATGTTTTTGGGATCGAGGGCGACGGCCCGGCTCATCTCTTCGATGCTGCGGCCGTAGGCTTCCATGCCTTTGGCGGTGTCGTTCTTTTGGAGGAGTTGACCCGATTGGTAAAACAAACCGGCTCCGTGCCAGACGAGTGCTTCGGCATGCTGGGGATTCTCTTTGAGAACCGCTTCGGTTGCCTTCATCCCCCGGTCCAGGGCTTCGGCATTGCCCGCAAACCCGGCGAAGAAATCACCACGAACGAGGTGATCGAAGCGTTGTTGGGAGTGGAGTGCTGAAATCGAGAACGAGACGATTGCGGCAAAGGCGAGAAGGATGTTGGTTGGCTTCATGGGTCCAGTTTGCGGGTGGTTGCTTAGGAGGTGGGACATTTTCCGACGAATCGACAGAATGAGTGGATGAAGCGGATAGAATCGAGGATTGTCTCCACTTGCTCGAACCTGGACACCGGCGCTGGCCATGATGCTGGTGTCGACCATCAGCTACATTGATCGCAACGCGATTGCGGTGCTGATCCCTACCATCCAGGCGGAGACGGGCCTCACGACGCGGCAGTACGGCTGGATTGTGGCTGCCTTCTCTTATGCCTATATGCTGGGGAATCCGCTTTGGGGGATTCTGCTGGACCGGCTGGGAGTGAAGACCGGCATGACGCTGGCCGTGGCGGGATGGACGCTGGCCAGTGCGCTCCACGCACTTGCGGGTGGGCCGGTTAGCTTTGCGATTCTGCGGACCGGATTGGGTTTTTGTGAAGGGGCGACCTTCCCCGGTGCGTTGCGAACGGTGATGCAAACGCTGAGCCCGGAGCGCCGGTCTCGCGGGATCGCGCTGAGTTATTCGGGGGGATCGCTGGGGGCGATTCTCACGCCGTTTATTGTGACGCCGATTGCGTTGGCTTACGGTTGGCGGACGGCGTTCTGGTTTACGGGTGTGGCTGGGATCGTCTGGCTGGTCTGGTGGTGGGGGCTTTGCCGTCGGCCTGATTTGGCCTTGAAGCCTACCCTCGATCACAGTGGGTTTGTTTGGAAGGATCGTCGGGTGATCGCCTTCATTGCGGCGTATTCGATGGGAGCCGTTCCGTTGGGTTTCATCCTCTATATGGCTGGGCTGTACCTTTCTAAAGTGTTTGGGCAAAGCCAGGCTGAGTTGGGGAAGCTGCTTTGGATTCCACCGCTTGGTTGGGAATGTGGCTACTTTTTCTGGGGTTGGTGGATTGACCGCTTGGTGAAGCGGGGAAGCGCGGTGGATGAGGCGTGCCGCAGGGCGTTCACGATTGGACTGGTGTTCAGCCTGCCCTTTGCCTTTGCGCCGGCGGTGACCCATTTGCCGCTGTTCATGGCGGAGTTGTTTCTGGCCATGTTTATGACGGGCAGCTTTATTGTGGGTGGCATTGCGTATGCGACCCATGCGTTTGGGAATGGCCGGGCCGGGTTGATTGCGGGGCTGGGTGCGGGGAGCTTCTCGGCGCTGACGGCATTGACGGCACCTGTCTTTGGCGGGTTCTTTGATCAGAAAAACTATGCGTGGGCGTTTTGGGTGGCCACGGCGTTTCCGGTGCTGGGGTATCTGATCTGGACGCTGCTTAGAGCCGCACCAGAATCTTCTTCCGGTACAGCACGTACACAACCATGAAGCAGAAGGCGACGTTGAGCAAGGCGTAGAGCAGCGAGGCATTGATGGGGGAAGCGATGTTGCAGAGCTGCTCGTAGAGGATTTTGCTATTGCCGGTCATGCTGAGGATGCGGGCGACCATGCCGCTGAGGACGAAAGAGACGATGGAATTGGTGCCGTAGATCTCAAAGAACTTCCAGCCGTCGCGATGGCCCTTTTCGTCGATCCACCAGCGGAGCAGGCCATACATGACGGAGGCGAGGCCGGCCATGAGGAGGACAAAGCTGGGGGTCCAGAGGGCTTTGTTGATTGGGACGACCAGGCTGGCGAGTAAGCCGGCGATGGCGAGCATGACGCCGGTGCGCAGGTATTGGGTAGTCAGGATTCCACAGAGTACGGTGGCGATGGCTGGCAAGGTGGAGAGGGCACCTTCCGGATCCCAGACTTTGGTTTGGCGCCACATGTGACCTTCGAGGACGATGCCATCGATGTAGCGGGCAGCGTTGGATTCCATGCTCCAGCGATCTGGGGTGGCAGCGGGGAAGGGGAGCCAGAGCATGATTGCCAGGTAGATGCCGAGCAGACTGATGGCAGCGATGATTTGACCGCGCCTTGAAGTGTACAAATAGATCAAGGTTGCCAGGCAGTAACAGATGCCGATGCGCTGGAGGACGCCGGGAATGCGGACGTTGGCGAAGTCGAAATTTGGAATGAGATTTAGTAATAAGCCCAGGGCAAAAATGGTGGCACCGCGGCGCAAGGCATGGAGGGCTAGCTTGCCCAAGTCTGCGCCATCGGCCTTGCGGCGGGCGAGCGAAAGAGTCATGGCAACCCCGGAAATCCATAGAAAGAAAGGAAATACCATGTCGGTTGGGGTCCAGCCATGCCATTTGGCGTGGGCGAGGGGCCAGTAGATCTGGGTCCAGGAACCCGGGTTGTTGACCAGGATCATCATGGCGATGGTGATGCCGCGGAAGATGTCGAGCGAGACGAGTCTTTGCTGGGTTGACATTCGTGTTTGATTGATTCTAATGCGCAGGGACGCGAATCGGTTGAAGTTTACAGGGAAAGCTGCCGATCAGTGCCGGTATGATTGAGCGACGGCGAAAAGGTGTCGACCGCATTCCTGCAAGTGGCAAGATTATTGTCGTTTCAGAGCCAGGCAGCCGTTTTGCTGCCCGTTTGGATGGAGTGCTGGTAGACAGGAGCGAGGTTGGGCTTTGTGTTGAGGTGACGAAACCGCTGCCACTCGGCATGGCCGTTCAAGTGGAGATTCCGGAAGCCAAGGGTGGGACTGAGCTTTGGAGTGGGGTGGTATGCTGGCTCAATGTCAGTGGCAAGGGCACATACCGGGCAGGCATCGAAGCTCAAAAAACAGGGGACAACCAGAATTCGGCGGAGTACGAAGAAGATCATTACGAAGTACTGCAGGTGAACCCGAAAGCGGATTTCGATACGATCCACCGCATTTACCGGATGCTGGCGCAGCGTTATCATCCTGACCACGCTGAAACCGGGGACGAGACCAAGTTCCAGAGGTTGCTGGAGGCCTACCAGACGTTAAGTGACATGGAGAAGCGTGCGGCCTACGACGTGAAGATGTCGGCCAAACGGCAGCAGACCTGGGAAGTGTTTCGGGATCAAAAAGAGAATGATGGTACCGGGGCTGAGCGTCGGAAGAGGACGATGACGCTTGCTGTGATGTACCGCAAGCGCCTGCGCAAGCCGGATAACCCTTACGTGCAGCTTCGTGAAGTAGAGGATGTTCTTGGGATCGAGAAAGAACACCTCGAATTTGCGCTGTGGTATCTCCGCGAAAAGGGCTTTATTACGCGGACGGACAACGGGCGGTTCTGCATTACGGCTCTCGGTGTTGAAACTTACGAAGAGATTGAAGCAGGCAAGCCTGAGGTGGCCCAAAAGGGGATCGAAGGGGACCGGCTGCATCCGGCGATGTAGCGGCTTCTGAAGCTGCGCTAGGTGAAGCTTCGATCGAGTAGCAGCGCCTTGCGGAGCTGCCAATAATACTCATTGCGGTCCACTTCGGTGACGCCGAATTGGTCCAGGTGCGGGGTCCAGTATTGGACATCGAGCAGAGCAAAGCCTTGCCGGCGCAAGCGCTCTACGAGACTGGCCAGGGCGACCTTGGACATGTCTCTCACTTTGTGGAATTTGGATTCTGCGAAAAAAGCACCTCCGAGGTGAATGCCGTAGGTGCCGCCGGCTAGCTCCCCATCTACCCACACTTCGACGGAGTGCGCGTGGCCCTGGCGGTGCAACTCACAATAGACCTCAATGATGCGGTCGGTAATCCAGGTATCTTCTGGATCATCGGTGCCGCGGCTGGCACAAGCCCGCATTACCTCCTCAAACGCTTCATCAAAGCTGACCCGGAATTGACCTTGCTTCAAGGTGCGGGCCAGGCTCTTTGAGACGTGAAAGTCTTCCAGCGGCAGAATTCCCCGGCGCTCCGGCAAGTGCCAGGAGTAGACCGGAGCATCCATGTAAGCCATCGGGAAGATGCCTTTGCGATACCCTTCAAGAACCTCGTGCGGATCGAGATGTTCCGTCACGCGAATTACGTCCACAGTTTCAGTCTAGGAGTTTTGTCCATGGGTAAGAAAGTCCGTTGGGGTGTTTTGGGGAATGCAAAGATCGCGCGGGAGAAAGTGATTCCTGCGATGCAGCGCTGCGAGAACGCTGTTGTGGTGGCGATGGCGTCTCGTGATCCGCAGAAGGCGGCGGGGGTTTGTGAGGCGTTGGGGGTTGCCAGGGTGCATGCTTCTTATGACGCCCTGCTTGCCGATCCGGAGGTGGATGCGATCTACAACCCGCTGCCCAATGATCTGCACGTGCCGTGGTCGATTCGTGCGGCTGAAGCGGGAAAGCATGTGTTGTGCGAAAAGCCGATTGCATTGACGGCGGTTGAGGCGCAGACGCTCATAGACGCCCGGGACCGCTGCGGGGTCAAAGTTGGCGAGGCGTTTATGGCGAAGACGCATCCGCAATGGTTGCGGGCCAAGGCCATTGTGGACTCGGGCCAGATTGGCAATCTCCGGCTGATGCATTGCATCTTCAGCTACAACAATCGCGATGCCGGGAACATTCGAAACAAGTTGGAGGCCGGAGGTGGCGCGCTGATGGATATCGGTTGTTACCCCGTCACACTGTCGCGGATGATTTTTGGCAAGGAGCCCAGCCAGGTTACGGCGCAGGTGGAGCGAGACCCGGATTTCGGCACGGACCGCCTGACGAGCGCCATTTTGGACTACGGGAGTGGAAGCTGCACGTTCTCTTGCTCGACGCAGCTTCATCCCTACCAGCGCATCATTCTGTTTGGGGATCGGGGTCGGGTTGAGATCGAGATTCCGTTTAACGCACCGCCTGATAAGCCGACGCGGATTGTGGTGGAGCCGGGCGGCATTGAGGAGTTTCCGATCTGTGATCAGTACACCATTCAGGGCGAACTCTTCTCTCGGGCAATCCTTGAAAATGGGCCGGTACCTGTCACGCTGGAAGATGCCGTCGCTAATATGAAGGTTATTAAATCCATTTTTCGTGCAGGTAAAACGAAGAACTGGGAACCTGTATCTTGATCCCGACGTAGATTAAGGAAGACTCTATGGAACTGCGCATCGCCAATCTCTCTAAAACTTATGCGAACGGGGTCAAAGCCCTTGATGACGTCTCGCTGACTGTGCCGCAAGGTATGTATGGCCTGTTGGGTCAGAACGGGGCGGGCAAGTCGACGCTGATGCGCACGATTGCGACGTTGCAGGAGGCTGATTCCGGGTCTGTACTTCTGGGTGATATCGATGTGCTGAAGCAGAAGGATGAAGTGCGGCAGCGGCTGGGGTATTTGCCGCAGGACTTTGGTGTGTACCCGCGCATTTCAGCCGCAGATATGCTGGATCACCTGGCGCTCTTGAAGGGCGTTGCCCGGAGTGGGGAGCGCAAGCAACTGGTAGAGGCGATGCTGCAGAAGGTGAATCTGTTTGAGCATCGCAAGAAAGCGCTCTCGAGCTTTTCTGGTGGGATGCGGCAGCGCTTTGGCATCGCACAGGCGTTGATTGGAAACCCGAAGCTTTTGATTGTCGACGAGCCGACGGCGGGGTTGGACCCTGGTGAGCGTAATCGCTTCTACAATCTGCTGGCTGAGGTGGGTGAGAGTGTGATCGTGATTCTGTCGACGCATATCGTCGAAGATGTGCTGGAGCTGTGCAGCAAGATGGCGATCATTCATAAGGGAAGAGTTCTTTATGAGGGCGAGCCGGAGGCTGCAGTGGAATCGCTGGAAGGCAAGATTTATAGCCGCAAAATCACCAAGGCGGAGTTGAAAGAGTACGAGCAGCAGTTCAAGGTGATCTCGAACAAGATGGTGGCCGGGCGGCCACTGATTCATGTCTTCAGCGAAGAACCGCTGGATGACGGGTTTGCGATTGCGCGGCCGGGGCTTGAAGACGTTTTCTTCGCCAAGATCAATGGAATGAACTAGGGCATCAGCATGTTTACCAGCATTGTTTCCTTCGAACTGCGCTACTACCTGCGAGCCATGATGGTTTGGGTTTTTCTGTTCATCATTGGCGCGATGATTTTTGCCGCTTCCACTTCGG
This sequence comes from Bryobacter sp., assembly GCA_044340255.1. GTDB lineage: Bacteria > Acidobacteriota > Terriglobia > Bryobacterales > Bryobacteraceae > Bryobacter. The sequence goes on from JBIITX010000014.1 coordinate 95,159, forward strand.
ACCAGATCGTGGTTGGATCTGCGGTTACCAATACCTTTCGCAACGCACCTTTTGTGGTGCAAACCTTTTATGGGTTGATTGGCGTCTTCACGATGTTGATGACGACGGCCTTTGTGAATACTGCGGCCGCTAAGGATTTTCAGTACAACACCCATCAGATGGTGTTCACCACGCCGATTCGGAAGATTCCTTTTCTGGCGGGTCGCTTTGTGGCTTCGATGCTGGTTTCTACGATCCCGATGCTGGGTGTGAGCGTGGGTGTCATTCTTGCCGGATTTATGCCGTGGATCGATGCGGAGCGTTGGCGGTCGATCGCCTGGGATGCCCACCTGGCATCCATTTACACCTTTGCGTTGCCGAATACCTTTTTTGTTGCTGCGATTGTGTTCTGCATTGCTGCGCTAACACGATCGACGATGACTTCCTTTCTGGGCATGTTGGTGCTGCTGGTGGCTTATGCGCTTTCGGATGTGTTCACGCAGGATCTCGACAATGAGCGGCTCGCCGCTTTGCTTGACCCTTTCGCGGTGAGGACGTTCTCCTACATGACCAAGTACTGGACGGTATCGGAGCGTAATTTGATGGTGGTTGGGTGGCAGGGACTGATGCTCTGGAATCGAATCATCTGGATGAGCGTTGGTGTTGCTCTTCTTGCCTTCACGTTTGCGCGCTTTCGCTTTGCCGAGCGTTCGGGGAAGGCCAAGCAGACACCCGAGGCGAAGGAGAGCTTTGAGCCCGTTGCGACCCCGGTGGTGCAGTATCTTCCCGGCCAGGCTAGCGCGTGGACACAATTGTTTGGCCTGCTGCGCTTTGAGTTCTTCGGCCTCGTCAAGACGACTTCGTTTGTGATTCTGCTGGTTGCCGCATTGCTGAACACGATCCCTTCGATCATCTTTACGGCGAAGGAGGGCTATGGCAATTCTTCGTATCCGGTCACCTACTTCATTGTGGAAGTGATCCAGGGTTCGCTGTATCTGTTTAGCCTTGGCATGATCACCTACTATGCCGGGTTGCTGGTTTGGCGCGAGCGCGATGCCCGGATGGATGAGATTGAAGATGTTACGCCGTCTGTGAGCTGGACACGCTATGCGGCCAAGCTGGGGGCGCTTCTGGGGATTCTTGCGATCCTTCAGGGGTTCATGATGGTCACCGGCATTGCCGTGCAGACCTGGCTTGAGTTCTATCGCTATCAGGTTGACCTGTATCTGAGTGAGCTCTTTGTCTTTGACTTTTCGTTCTTCTTCTTCATTGCGGTGCTGGCGTTCTTTGTGCACGTGCTGAGCCCGAACAAGTACGTTGGCTACTTTGGCTTCATTATTTTCATCGTTGCCAATGGTTTGATCTGGAGCCCGCTCGATGTGGGGACACGGCTGGTGCGCTATGGTTCGCGCCCTGGCTATACGTATTCAGACCTTTACGGCTATGCTCCTTACCTGCAGTCGTGGTGGTGGTTTACGGCGTATTGGGGAGCCTTTGCTTTACTGCTGGCGGCGCTGTCTATCGACTGGTGGCCTCGCGGCAAGGAGACTCAACTGAAGCGGCGTATTGGCGTCATTCGGCCTGCTGCCATGCTCTTTGCCGGATGCTTTGTGTTGCTGGGTGGTTGGCTTTACTACAACACGATGATCGTCAATCAAGTGACTGGGCCCAAGACGCGGCTCAACCTTCGGGCAGAGTATGAGAAGACTTACAAGAAGTTTGCCACTCTCGCCCAACCTCGCATCACCAACGTTCGCTACGACATCGACATTCAACCCGAAAAGCGGGCACTGTCGCTGCGTGGCGATCAGACCATTGTCAACAAGACCAATCAATCCATCGCTGAAGTTCACATCGTTGTGTCGCCGAATTTCAAAACGACGGTCGAGCTGGATGGGGCCACGCTGGCGAAAGATGACACCCGGCTGTACTACCGCATCTACAAGCTTGCGACGCCGATGGCGCCGGGTGAGTCGCGGCGCATGAAGTTTCTTGTGGAGCGCATGCCGACCGGCATTGAAGACTCTGTCGCCGTGATCGAACTGGTGCAGAACGGAACCTTTTTCAATAACTCGATTGCCCCTCAGATTGGCTACCAGCCGGATGGCGAAATCGATGATCGCAATGAGCGCAAGAAGCGCGGCTTGCCAGAGAAGGATCTGATGCCGAAGCTCGAGCGCAACTGCACGGCCAACTGCATGAACACTTACATCAGCAACAATTCGGATTGGGTGGCTGTAGAGAGTTTTGTGACTACGTCGCCGGACCAGATTGCGATTGCGCCTGGACGGCTGGTGCGGGAGTGGAGCGATGGCGGCCGTCGGCACTTCCACTACAAAGTGGATCAGGCGTCGCTCAATTTCTACAGCTTTATGAGTGCAAGATATGCCGTGGAGCGGAAGGTGTGGAATGGTATCAATCTAGAGGTTTATTACCATCCGGAACACACCTGGAATGTTCCGAAGATGATGTCTGCTCTAGAGCGGAGTTTTGACTACTACACCAAGAATTACGGCCCCTATAAGCACCAACAGGCCCGGATTATCGAGTTTCCCCGAGTTGCTGGCTTCGCCCAGGCTTTTCCGGGAACGATGCCGTACTCGGAGTCGATCGGCTTCATTGCCAAGCTGGAGAAGCCCGATGACATCGATATGGTGAACTACGTTGTCGCACACGAGATGGGGCACCAGTGGTGGGCCCATCAGGTGGTGGGAGCCAATATGCAGGGCGCGACAGCGTTGAGTGAGATGCTGGCGCAGTACTCGGCACTGATGGTGATGGAGCACCAGTATGGCCGCGATACGATGCGGAAGTTTCTGGAGTACGAAGTGGACCGCTACCTCTCGTCACGTGGACGGGAGCTACTGAAGGAGCAACCGCTGATTCGCGTGGAGGCCCAGCAAAGCTACATCCATTACCAGAAGGCGAGTGCGGTGATTTATTACTTGAAGGAGATGATTGGCGAAGAAGCTGTGAACCGGGCGCTACGCAAGGTGATTGCGCAGTACGCCTATGCCGAGCCGCCCTATCCAACCGCGCATGCTCTGGTGGATGCCTTGCGGGAGGAGACTCCGGAGAATCTGCGCTACCTCATCAAGGACCTGTTTGAAGAGATCACGTTGTTTGGAAATCGCACGCTCGAGGCAAAGGCGAAGAAGCTACCTGGCGGCAAGTTTGAGGTGACCGTCGAGGTAGAGACGAAGAAATACAAGGCCGATGCAAAGGGCAATGAGACCGAAGCTCCGGTGGATGACTTTATCGAGATCGGGGCGTTTGCCAAGCCGCTCAAGGACCAGCGCTACGGGAAGTCGTTGTACCGGCAACGGATCCAGATGAAGTCTGGCAAGGGGCAATACAAGTTCGTGGTGGATGAGGAGCCGGAGAAGGCGGGCATTGACCCCTTCCGGCTGCTGATTGACCGGTTGCCGAGTGACAACGTGAAGAAGGTGAGCATCAGCGAGTAGACTGCTGGTAATGGCTCATCCTGATTTGGCCCGGCTCTGGGAAGAGCATACCGGCCACGAATTTGCGACACGAGATACTGAGGCGACGCTTGCCACGATGGTGGAAGACGCCTACGTGAACCACATCCCGACTCTAGCGGGCGGGTTTGGAAAGCAGGAGCTGCGGCAATTCTACGGGCATCGGTTTATCCCGACGATGCCGCCCGATACGACGCTGACTCCGATTTCACGTACGGTTGGCGAAGACCAACTGGTGGACGAGATGATCTTTTCGTTCACGCATACCGAGGAGATGCCCTGGATGCTGCCCGGGGTTGCGCCCACACACAAGCGCGTTGAGATTCCACTGGTGGCTATTGTTCGCTTTCGCGATGGCAAGCTTGCTCATGAACACATCTATTGGGATCAGGCGTCTGTGCTGAAGCAGATCGGCCTTTTGAATGATCCGGCCTTGCCGGTGTTTGGGGCAGAGACGGCGCAGAAGGTTCGTGATCCGCAGTTCAAGCCGCAGCCGTAATAGGATTACCCTATGCGATTTCTGATTGTCCTGGCACTGGCCCTTGCTCAAACAACTGAGCATTATTTCGATCTCGTTGTATATGGCGGCACAGCTGCGGGCGTTACAACTGCGGTGGCTGCCGCTCGTCATGGCCTGAAAGTGGCCTTGCTTGAACCACGCACCCACATCGGAGGCATGGTAAGCGGTGGTCTTTCTGGTACCGACACGGGCAAGCGCGAAGTGATTGGCGGCATGGCCCTGGAATTCTATTTCCGCTCTGGCATCAAGTATCAAATGAACCGCCACCTCAATGAGCTCTCCTGGATGCCAGAGCCAAAAGTGGCGGAAGCCATTTTCCGCGAAATGCTGACAGAAGCAGGCGTAACTCTTTTCGAGCGGCATCGCCTCGCAGAGAAAGATGGCGTGGTGAAGAATGGCAATCACATCACCCAGATCACTACCGACAATGGCAATGTCTTTAAAGCAGGCTACTTTGCCGACGCCAGCTACGAAGGTGACCTGATGGCGCAAGCCAAGGTTAGCTATACGTATGGCCGCGAGGGCATTCGCGATTATGGCGAATCTTTGGCTGGCATACGGGCGGTGACCGAAAGTCATCAGTTCGCCGTTGACATTCCGGCCCGCGGTGCGGATGGGAAGGTGCTGCCTGAAATTTCTGCGGCGCCTCGCGGCACACCGGGCCAAGGCGACAAGCGAATCCAGGCGTATAACTTTCGCGTCATCGCCACGGATGTTCCCGAGAACCGCATTCCCTGGCCGAATCCCGCTGGCTATGACCCCAAGCGCTATGAACTGCTGGCCAACTACCTGGATGCGATGACGCCTTACATGGGGCGGCCGCTGACTTTCAATGAGGTCAGCCTCTTCCGCATCATCCCGAATGGGAAGCTCGATCTCAACAATCGCAACGGCTTCTCGACCGACTACATCGGCAAGAATTACGGTTATCCGGAAGGCACTTATGCCGAGCGCGAACGCATTTGGCAAGAGCATATTGACTACCAGCAGGGGTTTTATTATTTCCTCGCGAATGACCCGCGTGTGCCGAAGTCATTGCGAGACGAGGTGAGTAACTATGGCCTGGCGAAAGACGAGTATGTTGACACCGACCACTGGCCGCACCAGCTCTACATCCGTGAAGCCCGCCGCATGGTGAGCGATTTTGTTTCGACGCAGAAGGATCTTCAGACCGATCGAACCAAGCCAGATGCTATCGGCATGGGTAGCTACAATTCTGATTCTCACAACCTGCAACGCTTCATCAACGAGCGAGGTTTTGTCGAGAATGAAGGCGATGTGCAGGTGCCTGTACAGCCTTATCAAATTCCCTATCGTGTGCTCATTCCGAAGAAAATGGAGGCGAACAACCTGTTTGTTCCCGTCTGTTTCTCCTCGAGCCACATCGCTTATGCCAGCATGCGAATGGAGCCGCAGTATATGATCCTCGGCCATGCGGCAGGCATTGCTGCCGCACTCGCCCATAAGCAAGCCAAGAATGTTCAGGACATCAGCATCACTGAGCTGCAATCGAAGCTGCGTGAAGAAGGCGCGGTTTTTGAGTACAACATTGAGGAGTACAACAAGGCACTGGCAATCATTCGCAAGCGGTTTGCCCCACCTGCTCGCAAAGGGCCTATCCCCTGGGGCCGCCCTGCGCCAAAAAACTAGCCTGAAAGCGCGCCCAGTCGTTGGCTATGAGCCCGGTGGCGTTGGCTACTGCGAAGCTGATTCCTTGCAGGTTCCGCTCGCGACTGACGCCGGGAATGTCGCGCGGGTATGGGCTTGCCGCGAAGTGGAGTGAATCGATGTGGCGTAGCTGGTCTCGTTCGAGCGCGCTGTCTGCGGCTACTGAGATGACTCCGGCCAGGTTGCCCGGATAAGCACCTGCGGCGCTGACCCACAGGCTGCCTTTGGCAACCCATTGCCCCAGCACTTCGGCATGGGCTTCATTGCTGCTGCCGAGACTCAGGTTGATCAGGTCGGCACCTTGCTCGATGGACCAGGCAATGCCGCGAACGATGATGTCGATGTTGGTTCGCAGGCCGCCTTCAAAGATCTTGACTACCAACAGTTCGGCCTCCGGGGCGTGGCTTCGAATGGCGGCCGCTACGGCTGTGCCGTGGCCTACGCGATCTACCCAATCTGCTCGGTTGCTGGTGGCATCAAAGCCCCCGGCGACAGCCCCGATGTGAAGGTGGCCCAGGTGAACGCCGCTATCGAGAATTGCGATCTTTGGCATGCCTGCTAGTTGAGCTCCAGGATGGTGTCGGCGATGTCTTTCAATTTGGTGCGGTGGGTGATGAGGATCAACGTTGTATCGGGGAGATGGCTTCTGAGGCCGTCTGTGACGAGGCGTTCACTGGCTTCATCCAAAGCCGCTGTGGGCTCGTCGAGTACGAGTACTTTGGGTTGGCGCAGCAAGGCGCGCGCAATGGCGAGGCGTTGCCGCTGTCCGGCGCTGATGGCCAAGCCGCGCTCGCCTACGAGCGCCGCGAGGTCTGAGAAGGTTTCTTCCAGGCCGACACTGCGTAGCGCCGCGCGCAGTTCTTCGTCGCTGGCATCGGGCTTGCCGTAGCGGAGGTTCTCTGCGACGCTCACGGGAAAGAGCCAGGGGCTTTGTTCGACAACGCAAACCTGCCGACGAAGCTCGGCCAGAGGAAGCTCACGCAGGTTGTGGCCGTCGAGCAAAACGCTGCCCTCGTCGGGATCATAGAAGCGCAACAAGAGGTCGGCCAGGGTGCTCTTTCCTCGCCCGCTCGGGCCGAGGACCAGGCCGATTTCGCCGGCTGGGACCTTCCAGCTCACCCGCTGCAGTACGGGCTTGCCTGCGGTGTAGCTGAAGCTGGCCGCTTGAATTTCAACCTCACCACGGACGTCGACCTTCGTGTTGGCGCTGGCTTCTTCTCGTACCTCCGGGGTAATCGAAAACAGCTTCTCGACGCGCTCGAGTGAGACCTGTGCGGTGACCAGATTCGTATAGAGCCCCATCAGGGCCTGTACCGGCGATAGCAGCCGCATGTGATAGGCGAGGAAGGCCACCAGTGTGCCCACGCTCATGGTGCCGGCGATGACCTGATTGCCACCGACCCAAAACACCGCTGCGGTGGAGAGCGCGAGCAGTAAGCCTGGCAACCCCGAGCCGCTATAGGAGATCAGTTGCATTTTGAGAAGAGCTGCCACATAGCCGTCATTGCGTGCGGCAAACTGCTGGCCCTCGCGCCCCACGGCGTCGAAGGCTGTCACGACGCGATGGCCGAGTAAGGTGTTCAATAGAAAGCTGCCAATGTCTGCTGATTTTTCGCGGATTTCACGAACCCGGTCAACCAGCAGTCGGCGGAACCACCAAGACACTGCCATAGCCAGTGGTAGGGCGGCAATGCCGACGGCGAAGAGCTGCAGATCCATCCCCACCAGGATCACTACACTTCCAATGAGGAAGCCCACATTGCCAAGCACACTCAGAAGGGCGTCGGCGACTACGCGCTGGATCTCGCTGATGTCGTTGTTCAGCCGGGACAGAATGTCGCCTGTTTTCCATTCAGCGTAAAAGCGGGGGGAGAGCCGGTGCAGATGCTTCAGCAGATCGCTCCGCATGGCAAACAGAACCTGCGTGGAGATGCGGGTGTAGAGGTAGCCAGCACTTACGTTGAAGGCAAAGGCGAGAACGCTGGTGCCCACCATCAAGGCTGCCACCTGCCACAGGGCCTGGGTGTCCTTCTTGAGCAAGGCCTCATCGATCAGCAGCTTTGTGAGGTAGGGTTGCACCAGGCTCAATGCCGTGGATGCAAGGCCGATCAAGGTGACAAAGAGAAGCCCCGCAAGGTGCGGGGCCAGGTAGGGCAAACAAAAAGAGTAACGCCTGAAGTTCTTCATCAGCCCGGCAAAACCAGCATGTTGGAGGTCATGTCCGTGTTGACATCGAGATCCTTCACCATCTTGAGAGTGGCTGCGTCGTAGATTTCGAGCGTGTTTCCAGCGCCGTAAATATAGAGCAGTTTCCCGTCTGAGGAAAGATTGAATTCAAAGCGGCTGCGACCGTCGAACTCCTGCATTTTCGTGATTCGCTTCGAGGCGATATCGAAGGTCCAGAACTCGCAACGCTGATTGGCACCCATGCCGTTGTAGGCAACGGTGTAACCCGTCTTGCGGTCTGGCGTGAGGCGCAATCCCGTAGTGCGAGTGGTGGAGGGACCGACGGGCGAGAACTCGAACGTACGCTTGTTGAGATCGAAGGAGGCGAAGCCGAACGTGGTTTTGTGAACAATCGGATCGGTGGAATTGAAGAAGCCGAAAATTTTTCCGGGCTCTTCGTGGGGGTCATCGCCACCAGAAATCATGACGCGCTCGACGCCCGGGAACAAAGGCTTGGACAGCTCAATCTTGTCCACCTGTTTGAAATCTTCGGTCGAGTAGATGTTCACATTTTCGCGGAACTGATAGAGGAACTTGCCGTCTGGGGAGACGCGCAGACCACCGCCGCGCCCGCCGCGCAACTGTTGATCTTTGGGAAAGTCGACAAACTTCTCGATCTTCTCGCTGGCCATATCGATGATGGCCCACTGCGGCTTGCTGACTTCAAAGCGGTCGATTTTTTTGTCGACCGTATAGAGTGCCGTGTACATCTTCTTGCTGTCCGGCGAGAGGGCAAAGCCACTGGGGCGATACTTCTTGCCAGCACCATCGAGCTTGAAGCTGCGCTCGAGCTTGCGCGTTGCGACATCAATGATTTCAAAGCCGCATTCGAGGGCAGAGTGAACGATCAGCTTCTTCTTGTCCTCGCTGAACATCATGGAGCGGGGGACATCGAGCTTGAGTTCAATCTCGCCGGCCAGCTTTCGGCTGGCTTCATCGATCACGAGAACACGCTTCTGCCAGGCACCGACAAAGAGGGTGCCGAGCTTGGCGGGCTGTGCCGAGGCCAGGCCTGCTGCGGCTAGTGTGGAGAGAAAGTTGCGGCGCTGCATTTTATGGGAACACCAGATCGATATTGCGCCAGTCTTTGGTGGCTGCGGCGCACTTGCTGGTCCACTCCGGGTAGTTGTTGAGATGGTCGGGGACCTGGGCGGGCCAGTAGCAACTGATGTAGCAGTCGTAGAGGTCGCGCTCAACGGGCTGGCAGAGCCCAGCCGTGCCGCCGGTGGAATCGACTTCCCAGCCGGGTGAGAACACGATCGAACAACCCATCGGGTAGTGCGGGCGTTGTGCGGCGCTGCTCTGTTGCATAGCGACGAAATCGCCCTCGGTCGTTGAAAGCAGGTCGTCGATGCGCCTTGCTTTTTTATTGATGGCCTTTAAATGCCTCATGATGCTTTCCTCTGGTCAAAATGATTCAGGAAGCTGGGGTTGTGCGTTGCGATCTCACCATAAATTTTCAGGCAGAGATCTGTCCAGCCGCGGATCCAATCACAATAGTGCAGGTTGGCGTGCCCTGTGTCTCCGTAGCGCACAAAGGCTTCGTGGTAGCAACCGCCTGCACACACAGGACGTGCCCAGCAGGTATGGCAATCATACTTGGCGTTCACGTGCCCGTGCTTCAAAAAATCCTGTTGCTTGCTGGAGTCCATGCCTTCTGAGACATGACCCAGCTTGTGTTCATCACTGTCGACAAAACGGTGGCAAGGAGAGATGTCGCCCGAGGGGCCAACGCCCAACAGGCCCAGCCCGGCACCGCAGGGATGCGATTTTGAAATTCCCTGATGAAGTTCACTCAAGGTGTCACTGACATTGGAGAAGCCATGATGTTCGCCTCGCAAGGCGAATTCGAGATACTCGTAGGCCAGCTTTTCAAACTGCCCCAAGACATCGTCGAGGCCCTTCTCGTCGATGGCGTAGAGACGGGTTGGCGAAGTTGTTACAGGGGCAAAGCCTACTTCGTGAAAGCCAAGCTCATGCTTGAGGTGATGGAAGATCTTGTAGACGTCTTTGACGCCGTTGGTCAGGGTGACGCGGGCTGCGATGGGACGGGTGTTGTGATTTTTGAGTAGCTCTTTGACCTTCGGAGCAATGACATCGTAGCTGCCTTTGCCGTTGGCAAAGACGCGCAGTTGATCGTTCATCTCCTTGGGGCCGTCCATCGAAACGGTGACACCAATTGCGTTCTCTGTCAGGTACTCGATGATGTCCGGCCGCAGCAGGGTTCCGTTGGTGGTGAGGGAATAGTCAATGCTCACGCCCCTGGCTTTGGCTTCGGCTTGTGAGTAGTCGACGATCTGCTTGAGTAGCGGGAAGTTCATCAGGGTCTCACCACCAAAAAAGGTGATGTGAACGGAATTGCGGCCGGCAGACTCTTTGAACAGGAAGTCAACGCTCTGCTTGGCCGTCTCGAGTTCCATGAACTTCGGCTTGCCTTCGGGGGTGGCTACTTTGTCTTCACCAAATTCGTAGCAATACTGGCAGCTCAGATTGCACTGGTTGGTGAGATTGATGACGAGAGTTTGCAGTGGGAATTTCGCAGGAGCTTCGTCGATGGGTTCTTTCCAGCCGCCTTCGGGGGCGAGGGCTCTTGCTCCTACCAACTCCTCAATGCAATCGCGGGCGTCTTCGACGGTGGCTCCGCCAGCGACGAGGGCATCGAGTAATTCTTTGGCTTCCTGCGGCTTTGCCTTGGCGATCTCGAGTGCCTTTTTCGACAAGGCATCGACGGCGAAGATACCGCCGCTCGGGACAAGGTAGAGAAACGGATTGCCGCCCGCTTCGAACTGGTGAAACTCCGACACTTGCAACTGCATGATTACTGCGCTACCTCTGGTTGATCCCAACGCATGTACTGGGGCACGGTCACAAGCAGGTAGCATTTGGCCGTCAAAGGCTTGCCATCCTTTTGTGCTGCCGCATCGGGCCCCTTGTAGCTGGCCACGGCCCAGACGTCTCCGTAATTGTTGCGGCTGAACTTGCGCTTGGGGTTGGGCCCTTCGACGTTCGGCGTGAACAATCCGGTCTTGGCATCGATCGTCCCGACAAACTGCGTGTCGTCATCGCCGTAGGTGGCGAAGAACTCTTCGAGAGACCATTCGGCCTTGACCGGGCCAAGCTTGATGTCGTCGACCGTATTGGGTTTGCCGTCGAGACCGCGGTTATAACCGATGGCCTCAAACTGGGCGTAACCCTTGGTGAAAACTCCGCTGCCACCGCCCAAGCGGGCTAGCGCTGTGTCGGTGGATGTCTTGATGTAATCGACTGTGTCATAGACAGCGATTGCTGCTGATGCTGCGGCGCGACGGACGGCAATATCACGGACACCCAGCGCAGCCTTAGGGGCAACATCGACCTCGACTTCAACCATCGATTGCGACTGACTGAGGATCTTCTTGACCGTCACTCCTGCACCGAGGTCGAGGTCGGCTTCGGTCAAGCCTGAGCCAAAGCGATCCCCGTAAATCTTGAACTTTGCGCTGGACCCTGTGCGCAGTGCCGTGACGGAAGTGGAAAGGATGACTGGGCGCTCTTCGGCCCGAGTGAGTTTGATATCGTAGCCCGACTCATCGTAGGCACCCCAGAACCAGCGGCCTTCGATCTGGCTTTGGTCTCGTGACACCATCATGACTTCGCGTACGGCGCTATCTTTGACACCGCTGCGGCCACGCCAGGAATAACCGGTGTAGAGGACACTCTTGCCCTCTCGGGTGATGGTTTGACCCGTCTCAATGCTGGTCATGGTGGAGCGGGTGACCCATTCGTTGGGGGTGGCGCCGGGTTCGATGGAGACTTCGCCTACAAAAGCACCCTTGCCGGGTTGCGTGGCGCTCAAGAGCCAACGGCCAGCGAGCTTTGCCTGACGGCGTGAAGCAGACCATTCGGCCCACTCTTTGGTCTCGAGGGGGAAGTCTTTCTTCATCTGTTCGATCGCTTTTTCTACGGGAGTTCGCAGATCGGTGCCGGGCGGCGGTGGTGGCCCGCCTGGCCCACGCTGCATGCCGGTAAAGCTGTTCCAATTGACGACGGGGAAATAGCCGATGTGCATGTTGACCAGCAAATCCCACTCTTCGGCCTTGCGCCGCCAGTTCATGGGCTGGCCATAGGGGTGGCAGGAGACGCAAGCTTCACGTACGACTTCAGGGTATTTCTCCTGATCGAGATGGCGCTTTTCGAAAAAGTAGATGCCGGGCTTGGCTTCTTCGGGAGCGAGACCGTGCTGGTCGCTCAAATATTGGACGATTTTGCGGGCTTCATCGGGGGAAAGGGTCAGACCATGGAGGCGCACCATGCGCTTGATGGCTTGCTGCCAACCTTCGGGGGCAGAACGCACCGAGGAGATCCTGGTCAGATTCCCTTTGTCATCTTTGCGATGGCATCCAGAGCATTTCGCGACTACGAGCGGATCTGTGACAGGGATCTGGGCGAAGAGTCCAGATGCGAAAGCAGCTAAACCGATAAGCTTCCGCATAGTAAATCAGATATAACATAAAGGCCGACCACTATGAAACTCTCAAGACGCCATTTCCTGCAGGGCGCTGCCCTGACCTTGCCCCTGATTGAAAAAGCGAACGCAGAATTGAAGCGAATGAAAATTACCCGCATTCGCTACTACGAATCCACCATTACCCGCCCGATGGTGAATCAAAGCTTTCATGTCGTGACGGTGGAGACGGATGCCGGTCTGATCGGGATTGGCGAAGGTGGCTCTCCGGATCTGGTCAAGCAAGTGGCGACACAGTTGATTGGTGCGGATCCGACCAAGATCGATCATCTGTGGCAGTTGATGTTTCGTGGTTTGTTCTACCCGGCTGGCCGGGAAAAGACGCATTCGATCGGCGCGCTCGATCTCGCCCTGTGGGATCTCAAAGGCAAGGCACTGGGGGTTCCGGTGCATCAACTCATCGGCGGGCTTTCGCGGGACTACATTGAGTGCTACTGCACGGGCTTTCCCAATCCGAAGAAGCTGAACCTGGTTGAGAACGCGCGGGCTTGTGTGGAATATGGGTTCCGCGCCTTCCGTACTTCGGTTGCCGACCCGGGTGGCAATGCGCCGTTTCAGAATCGTGCCATGGTGCACAAGACTCTGGAGCAATGCCAGCAGATCCGCGAAGGGGTTGGCAAGGCTGGAGACTGGGCCATTGATTTTCATACCCGCCTCGACTTCCCTGATGCCGTCAAGCTGAGCGGACTGATTGAACCGCTGGAGCCGTATTTTGTGGAAGACCTGGTGCGCAGCGAGAACAATAACGTTTACAAACAGCTGCGGCCGATGGTGAAAGTGCCGATTGCGGTGGGAGAGCAGCACAGCCACAAGTGGGAAATTAATGAACTGATTGAGGGACGGCTGATCGACTACAACCGCGTCTCGATTCCGAATTGCGGCGGCATTACCGAATACCTGAAGCTGGCCGCGCTTTGCGAGACCCACTATGTGGGACAGACCCCGCACTTTACGGGCCCGATTGGCGAAGCGGCGCTGGTGCACTGCAATGCGGCCTTCTCTGGCCCGGTGATGATGGAGATGACTGGAACGGCGATTGACCTTCCCCATCAGTTTTACCTGCCGCAGTGCTTTGACCACAAAGGTGGCAAGCTCTATCCGAATGATCGCGTGGGACTGGGCGTTACCTTCGATGCATCGAAGCTGAAGATGTTCTGGGAGGTGACCAAGCACGACCAACCGATCCAGCTCTTCCGCCGCCCTGACGGGAGTTTGACAAACTGGTAACCATACCAGCTATGAAGCGCAGAGAATTTGTTACCGCCATCCCTGCTGCGGCCGCAGCAGCGCAGAGCAGCCCTGCAACGCCCCTGATCAAGCCTCGGGCACTCCGGCCCGGGGATACCGTCGGTCTGGTGAGCCCGAGTACCTTTGTTGCTGATCCCACGCAATTGGCCACGATGCAACTGACTGCCGAGATGTTTGGGTGGCGGACGAAGGTGGGCAAGCAGGTGGGCCGCCGTGAAGGCCGGCTTGGCGAGAGCATCCCGGGTCGCATTGATGACCTGCATGCGATGTTTGCCGACCCCGAAGTGAAGGGCATTATCTGTGTGCGCGGCGGCTATGGGACGCCGCAGTTGCTGGATGGGCTCGACTATGAGTTGATCCGCAAGAACCCGAAGATGCTGCTGGGCTATAGCGACATCACGGGCCTGCATTTAGCGATCCACCAGAAGACCGGGCTGGTTACTTTCCATGGGCCAACGGGGCTTTCGCCGTTCACGGAGTTTTCGCAGAACTGGTTTAAGCGAGCTACGGACACCAAGCCGATGGGCGTGTTGGGTAATCCGACAGAGCGGAACCTGTTTCGCCCGCAGCATCCATTGCGCACGGTGAAGGGGGGCAAGGCCAAGGGCCGGCTGATTGGTGGGAACCTTACGCTGGTGAGTTGTCTCATGGGTACGCCGCATGAGCCTGATGTGCGCGGCAAGATTTTCTTTCTGGAAGATGTGGGGGAGGAGCCGTACCGGATCGACCGCATGTTGCAGCAACTGGTGCTGGCCGGGAAGTTTGACCAGTGCGCGGGAGTTGTGATCGGGGAATGTGTGGATTGCGGCCCGAGAGATTTTCAGCCCTCGATCACGTTCAACTACACGTTGGGGGAGGTGCTGGATCGTGTCTTCGCCAAGGTGAAAGTGCCGGTATTTCATGGTCTGCTCATTGGGCACACTTCGGATCAAATTACGCTGCCGTTGGGCGTGATGGCCTCGATGGATGCGGACCGCAAAGAACTGATCATTGAAGAGGCGGCTGTCGTCTGAGCCAAGACCCGCACATTCCTTATGAAGCGTTTGGCCGTTATCTGGCCAACAAAATCGAGCCGGACGAGCGCGAGAGTATTGAGCGGCACTTGAAAGATTGCCCATTTTGCGCGCAGGATCTAGCCGATTCGCGTTCGTGGCTGGAGCAGAAAAGGGACGAAGAGCGCAGGAAGAAGTGGTGGTACAAACTTTGGCCGTGGAAGTAGGTTGGCGGAAGCCAGTGGGAGTCGAACCCACCAGAGACGCGGAGCGCCTCTCACTGGTTTTGAAGACCAGGCCCCACACCGGCAAGAATTGGCTTCCGTCACAATAATTACATGCAACGACGTACCGTGCTCGCCGGACTTGCCAGTTTGGCCAGTGCTCAATCCAGCTCCCTCATCCTCGGCAGTGGCAATTACCAATACGAGGCCACACACGATTGGGCCCAACTGCCCTCGAACCTCAAGTTTGGCAATACCCACGGGATTGTTATCACAGAAGACCGTCGCGTGGTGGTGGCCCACACTGTGCACAAATCCAGTGAGAGCCCTGACGCGATTGCCATCTTCGACGACAAGGGCAAGTTCATCAAGAGCTGGGGCGCCGATCTTCGCGGTGGCGCGCATGGCCTCGTGCTGCACAAAGAGGGAAGTACCGAGTTTCTTTATCACTGCGATAACGTCAAGGGCTTTATCCGGAAGACGACACTCGACGGCGAAGTGGTCTGGGTGATGCATGCGCCGCATGTCAGCGGTCTCTATACCAAGGCCAGTGAGTTTAAACCCTCTACGCTTGCGATCGCGCCCAACGGACATATTTATGTTGCCGATGGCTACGGCAAGTTCTACATCCACCACTTTGATGAGAAGCTTCGCTGGGTGCGCAGCTTCGGCGGCTCGCGCCAATTGATGGATCAAAACAAGGACGTCGAAACCGGTAAGGGCACTACGATCTGGCCGCATGCCATCGCTATCGATACCCGCGGCAGCAAGCCCTTGCTGATGGTGGGAGAGCGCGGTGCCAATAGCCGTGTGCAGTACTTTACGCTCGAAGGCAAGCCGCTGCACTCGTTGAAGGACGGCGTTCGCTGGCCCAGCACCTTCGACTTCCACAAAGGTCTACTGTTGATGCCAGACCTGAAAGCGGTGGTCACACTATTTGATGCCAACAACAAGCCGGTGGTGCAACTGGGGGATGGCCGCCAGGCAGATGGCAAGACCTATGAGGGCCTACGGACTCTGGGCCGTGAAGCGTTTACCCCCGGCAAGTTTATCGCCCCGCATGCGGCCAGCTTCGATGCCGATGGCAACATTTATGTCGCGGAATGGGTAGAGGTGGGTCGCGTCACCAAGCTGCGGCGGATCTCCTAAGCCAGGCCTTTGATGCCCAGCGCTTCGGCATTCGCCTTCATGGCGTCAATGCAGAACTGGATGTGACTTTCGAGGTCTACGCCCATCTCGGCCGCGCCTTTGGTGATGTCTTCTCGATTTACGGCACGGGCGAAGCCCTTGTCTTTCATCTTTTTCATCACGCCCTTCGGCTCTACTTCGAAGATGCTTTTGGTCGGTTTCACATAGGCGACTGCGGTGAGAAAACCTGCGAGCTCATCACAGGCGAACAAGGCTTTCTCCATCATCGAGTCGCGTGTGACCCCGGTAAAGTCGGCATGCGAGAGGATCGCCCGCCGAATCTCGGCGCTGACGCCGCGTGCTTCCAGAATCGCTTCTCCTAGAGTTGGATGGTCTGGCAGGTTTGGGTGGATCTCCCAGTCGAAGTCGTGCAGGATTCCTGTGACGGCCCATTTCTCGGGGTCTTCCCCGTAGTGTCTTGCGTAGGCTTCCATGCAGGTACCTACGGCCAACATGTGCCGACGCAAGCCGTCGTTCTGGACGAACTCGCAAACGATCGCAAAGGCTTCTTCTTTGGTCATAAACTAGACAGTCTATCGATCCACTCGGTGGGTACGTTGACGTTGCCCTCTACCCCACGCCCCAGAAATATTTGGGGCTTGATGTCTCCGTGATAATCGGAGCCGCCCGATGGGGCGAGGCCGTAGCGGGCGGCGATCGTCCCGTATCTGTTGCGGGCGATCTCGTTCTGGTCAGAGTGCATGACTTCGAGGCCGAGCAAACCGGCATCCACCTGTTCTTTGATGAATGCTTCTTCTACGGCCGGGTCTCGCATGGCGAGGCGGATGGGATGGGCCAGGACTGGCACTCCACCGTGTTCGCGAACCTTTCGAACAGCGGCAGGCGTTTGTGGGTCTTCCATCATCACAAAGCCTGGCGCATCCTCGCCGATGTACTTTTGAAAGGCCTCATTGATGCTTGAGGCGAACCCTTTGGCGATTAGAACTTTTGCAAAATGAACCCGACCCGTGATGGTGCGCCCGAGAGCCTCTGCCTCTTCGAGTTCGATCGGGATTCCCAGCTCACGCAGCTTTTGGGCAAGCCTGCGATTGCGCTCGCGGCGGTACTCCACCATTTCACCGAGCCAAACCTCAAATCCTTGTGGTGCCGCGCCGTCAAACCAGTAGGCCAATAAATGAACGCTTCTATTGCGTGCTCTGGTGCTGATCTCAACCCCGATGACGAGCCTGATACCGAGTTCCTGGGCCCGTGCTGCTGCAGTGCGATGCGCACTCAACGTATCGTGATCTGTGATGGCAAGAGTGCGAAGCCCTTGCGCTGCGGCCTTTTCAACCAGGCCAATTGGCGAATCTGTGCCATCGCTCTCGAAGGTGTGTGTGTGTAAGTCGACCACCCTCCAGCATAGCGACAAGTCTAGTTGTTGTTGGTGAACACCACAGGGTCAAACTCGAAGGTCTCGCCGGATAGTTTCACGGTGAGGCGCACGGAGCCGAGGATCCTTTTCTCGGTGTTGTAAAAGATGGCTCCGTCGGTGGATTCTCCGGCCATCAGCTTTGCCCGTACGAAGGCAATGGCACTGGTGGCCGCAGCGGCCTTCAGGCGTGTGCCACCAAATTCTCCGATGGCGCTTTGCCTGCGCTGCTCGTAGCCGTTACTCGACTTCATACGCTGCAAGCCATAGAGCCCCACTTCATAGGTGCCCACCAGCTTGATCACGTCATCTCGATTCGCCTTGTCAAGCATCCGCTTCACTACCTGGCGCGCGGGCAGGCCCTTTTCGTGTGAGCCGTCGTCCCGATGAAATACAAAGTCTTCCGGGTCTACCGTGCAGATGTATTTCGACCCGTTTGAGACGGCAACCTGAATCACCGTATAGCCCTTCAGATTCGAAGGCAGGTTGGCAAACATGACCGTGATTCCGCCCTTGGTCAGCGTCTGGTATTTGAGACCGTTCGATTCGAACTCGATGACTTGCGCCTGCCCCAGGGCAAGCGTTAGCAACGATCCGACAATCCAGGCAACTGCAACTCTCACAGACTAATGATATTCCTTAGCTCTTGGGCAGCTTGGCCAATTCCATTCGAACCACTTCGTTTTCAGGGTGATCGGCGGCAAAGGCTTCGAGCAGTTGGCGGCACTCCTTGAACTTCTTGTCCTTTTGATAGATGCTGGCTACCATCATTTGCGCAAAGGGCTTCAAGTACCTTCCCTCCTGGGCGCACTTGGTCATCAGCTCGATGCCTTTCTTCTTGTCGCCGCTCACCTGGTCGATCTTCATCAGCCAGCGGATCACAAAGGGGACACTGCCCACCAAGTATTCGCTGAAGCCCCTTGTAAACCAGGCGTCCCCGATTTTGGGGTCGATGGCCTGGAGGCGCAGTGCGTATTCCTGGCTGGCCTTGGCGGCGTAGTAGCTGTCTTTGTAGCGCTTCTCGACCAAGGCGGAAAAGTCCCGCTCGGCGCCGGTTGCAATGAGAAGTGCGAGCAAAGCGTTGGTGTCCTTGTCGTTTTTCTTCAACGCCTCGGTACCCAGGTTCTTGGCCCGGTTCAAGGCATCTTCAAAGTTGCGCTTGGCTTCGGCTCCAATGCGTTTGGCCTGCTCGCCCTTGACCTTCTCTTCCTGGAACATGTCTTTATTGAAGACTTGCAGCCGATTCATTTCGCTGAACAAATAGCTTGCGGCCAGGGAAGCATAGCCCATGGCATCGTTGGGGTTCTTCTGCGAAAAACTCCTTGCGGCATTCTGGCTTTCTTCAAACTGGAAACTGTAGAGGCGCTTGAAAACACTCTCAATACCTGGATCGGTGGCAGATGCCAGGCAACTGCAGAACAAAAATACAAAGATTCGATTCATTTCAATTTTGGGCGAAGCTTTTCCAGCTCTTTCTTAAAAAGCTGGTTTTCGGGGAAGTCCCGGCTCAGCTCTACCAACTTCATTTCTGCTCCCATCGGACGCTTCTCGCGAAGGTCAATGATCGCTAATAATATCTTCGCAAATGGGCCCAGGTACTTCCCTTTTTCGACGACACTCTTCAGCCTCGTTACGGCAACGGCCTTGTCGCCTTCGGCCTCTTCAAAGCGGACAAACCACTTCACAAAGAACGGTACACTCCCCAGCAAATACTCTGTCAGCCCTGTTGTGAGGTAGGCATCGGTGAAGTTTGGATCGAGCTTGAGCAGCTTGACGGCATAGGAATGCGATTCTTTGGCATAGCTGAGGCTGCCGAGTTGACGCTTCTCAATCAGGCCCATGTAGTCGGTAATCAGACCGGCATTGAGACAGAGAGCAAAGATCGCCATCTTGTCACTGCCATCGGCTGCCAGCTTTGCTTTGGCCAGACTCTTGGATCGCTCGATCGAAGCCAGAAAGCGCTCTTTGATTTTGGCGTCCGGGCTCAACTGCTTTTTGTCAGCGATCCGCTTGTTGCTGGCAAAGAACTCGCCCTCCAGAATGGCCAGGCGGTCCAACTCGCGGAACAGCAGAGATGCCCCGCGGAAGGAATAGCCCAGCGCGTCCTGAGGATGCTCTGCGATGTAGCTATCCATCTCGCGGTCGGCACCATTGAAATCGAAGTTGTACATGCGGTTCAAGGCATGCTCGATCGTGGCGGCCTCACCTCGAAAGGCGAGCAGCAATGCAATGCAGCTAGCTAAACAACCGCTCGAAAGTTTCACGGGTTCTCTCCTGTAGCTCTTGCAGTTCTACTTCCAGACTACCTTTAGGGATCCGCCTGGGCAGCCACTTTTGCAGCATCGCGGCCAAAGCCTCTCTTGCTGCCGGGGCTTCGGGCAGGCTACTGGTGCTCAAGCCGGAATGCAGGCGCATGCCATGGTCCACAGCTCGATAGAGCTCAGCTGCCTCCAGCAGAAATGCTGCGTCGTCCTGTTCGAGATGTCCCATCTGCTCGATGACTTCAATTCTCTCGGGGGTATTCAAGACTTTGAAGAAAATGCCCGCACTGCGCAGTCGAAGGTAGAGCAACAGGAAGTCAATGTCATAGAAGCCGCCTCGGCCAGCCTTGAGCGGGTTGTTCTTGCCCTGCTCTTTTTCAAGCCGGGTCCGCATCTCAGTCAACTGCTTCTTCGAACGGTCTGACTGTCCGTAACGCCGCCAGTCAATTTTTTGGAGTTCATTGAGGAAGCGTGTGGCCCGTTCGACATTGCCGGCAATGGCGCGGGCCTTCATGTAGGCGATTCCTTCCCAGGCCTCGGCGTTCTGGGCAAAGTAATCTTTGTAGGTTTGTTCGAGCTGCACCAGATCGCCCTCGCGCCCATAGGGGCGGAGTCTGGCATCGACGGTGAAGATCACTCCGTCGCCCGTGTAGGCGGTCAGAATTTCAATCATTCGCGCGGCAACACGCGTCCAGAACTCTACCCTCTCCACGGCCTCGGTGGGAAGAATAAACAAGATGTCGGCATCGCTGGCGAGATCGAACTCACGCAGCCCCAAGCGGCCTAGCGCCACCACCATCATCGGGTTGGACAAATCGACTTGTCCCTTGCCGACATCTTCGACGGCCAATTGGTAGCAGTGAGCGATGGTTGCATCTGCCAAATCACTACTGGCCCCCAGACTTTCGAAGACGGGCCGACCCAGTAGCAAGCTCTCACACTGGATCCGAAACTGCCTTCGACGGAACACCTTTCGCAGACTGGTTTCACTGGCCCAGTCGATGGGGCCCATGGGCTGCTGCCGCAAGTGGCGTACTTCCTCAAGCCACTCTGGATTGCGAATCAACTCGTCGGCAAGAAACGGGCTGTAGGCAGCAATCTCCCGCAGGTCGTCCACCAACTGCGGTTCTTGCGGAATGCTTCCCCAGCGGCTTTCGAGCTGCTCGTGTAGTCTTTCCCATTGCGCGCGATTCTGGTGGTTCGGCACGATGGCCGCTGGCGGCAAATCCAGGACGTCCGTCCCGCGATGCCCATAGACGACACGGGCATAAATCACCTCTACGGCGGCAAGGTGCTCGCGCAGCCGCGCGATGAGGCGAGGCCCGGTGTTGGCTACGCCAAGCTGCAAGGGCGGCATCCGCTCTGCCAGGCTTTCGATCTCATCGAGAGACTCTGGCAGGGTGTGCGTCTGCCGGTCTTCCATCACCTGCAGCCGGTGCTCGAGGTGGCGCAAAAATTCATACGCTTCAATCAGCGTGTAGTATTCCGCAGAGGTGATGAGGGCTTTGTCGTGCAGGCGGGCCAGGCCGATCATTGTACCCGCCGTTCGTACCCAGGCCTCGCGACCTCCATGCAGCCGTTGCAAGCACTGCACCAGAAACTCGATGTCGCGAATGCCGCCGCGCGTCAGCTTGACGTCAATGGCGTCGCCTTGCAGCTTCCGGGTGGAAAGTTTCTCGTTCCAGCGCAGGCGTGTGGCACTGACGGCTTCGATGGCCGAGAAGTCCGTGGTTGTTCGATAGGTGAGAGGTTCGACGAAGGCGATCAATGCCTGGCCTGGCTCGCGTTCTCCCGCCGAGACCCGGGCCTTGATCATCATCTGCAATTCCCAATCTCTGGCCCTGGCCCGGTAATACTCTTTGCTCGCCTCGAGGGTGACGGCAATTTCTCCCAGGCTGCCTTCCGGGCGCAAACGCAGGTCCACCCGGTAGCAGATGCCTTCTGCCGTATAGGCGCCGAGAAAGTGCGTCTGGCGCTGGGCCAGTTTTTCAAAGAATTCTTTGTTGCTCAGCGAGGTTGGGCCGTCGGTTTCGCCCGGTCCACCGTAGACATACATCAGGTCAATGTCTGAGCTGTAGTTCAGCTCCTGGCCGCCCAATTTGCCAAGCGCCAGAATGGAGCAGCCGCAGACGGTGCCATCGGCCATTCGGGGCTTGCCGTAGAGGAGTTCGGCTTCGGCCCGCAGCTTTTCGTAGGACCAGCCGAGGATCGCATCGGCCAACGCCGAGACTTCTGCCGTGGTCTGCGCTAGAGTGGCATGCCCGAGAACATCGCGCAAAAGAATTCTTGTCAGGCACTGGCGGCGAAAGGCGGCCAATTCGAGATTGCGGCAGGGCAGCGCTTCGAGCAATTCGCGAAAATCTTCCCGGTCCAACTCCCGGTTGAGGACCAGGCCATGGAGCCATTCCGGATGCTGTTGCACCTCGGCCGAAAGCACACGGCTATGCAATTTCAGAATGTCGACATGAGATTGGAGCAAGACCTATACAACCTGTGCCCGAAGTGAAATTACGTCACCAGGGAAAAGCAATCCCCCATGTAGCACCTGGGCATACCAGCCGCCACGGCCATCCAGCTTCAAAAGCTTTTGAATTTTTCCCAAGTCTTCCCGATTGTAAACGTCCAGGCTGCGGCAGGGTTCGCGCAGCTTGGTGAGCTCGATTTCGCACTGCGACCCCAGGCGAAACTGCTGACCTGCTCGCAACTGGCTGTAGTCGAGGCCCTTTGTCGTCACGTTTTCGCCCAAGGCCCCGGCGTACATCGGATATCCCAAGCGCTTGAGCTCATCGAGAACTTCTTCGCCAATCAGCAACAATGCCTGTTTGGGGCCGCCATGATATTTGGGATGCGCCCAGGAATCGCCTTCCATTCCGCCAGGAGTGACTGAGGCCTGAAGCAGGGGCCGCTTTGGCAAGCCGCCGGGTGAGATATTCAATTGGCTTATTTGTCCGGTCATGGCTAGTTCTATTATCCGAATCAATCGCCCAATAAAAAAGATGCATTGGGCTAGAATCTCCCGCTGCACTTGGATTCATGGGTTTTGAAAGACTATAATCGAGCATCGGCCTTGTGCCGAGGTTTGTCTATTGTTGGGTTTTCGAACCCGGGTTCGCCGCCTCTGTTGCCGGTCCCGATCACAAGTTCGTTTCTTCTCCGCTCAACAGACAGCATCCTATCTACTCAATCGAGGGAATGAATGTCTAACGAATTGCGCAATTTTTTATCACTCTCCTATGGGGAGCTGGAAGACCTTAACCTTGCCGCCAAAGAGCAACGCAAGAATCGCGTCTCTGCCGAGGTGATTCAAGAAGAACGAATCAAGTACCTCACCGACGAGAAGCGCATTAAAGCGGTCACAGTGCTCTTTAGCGACCTCGAAGGCCGCCTCCACATGCTCGACTATGACAAGAAATTCTTGATCAATAGCTGGGATAATCTCACTTTCGATGGTTCTTCGATCCGCGGTTTCACTGCACAGCGCGAGAGCGATCTGCGTCTGTCCATGGATTGGAGCGCTTTTTACTGGGGTCCGGCCGACATCTTCGGTTCTGGCAAAGTGCTGCTGTTCTCTGAAGTGATCGACAAAGACGGTTCGCCTTATGCTGCCGACCTGCGTGGTGTTCTGAAGCAGTATGCCAAGGGTCAATTTGCCAAGAACGGCTACACGCTGAATGCCGCCAATGAAATCGAAGGCTTCCTGTTTCAGGGAACCGATGCCGAGCGTCACTATCATGAGACCGGCAAGTTTGAGTACGTCAACACCGGCGGTTATTACCACTCGCTGCCTGGCGATCCGCTCCGCACCTTTATCGACACCTGCGCTGAAGTGCAGCGCGCGATGGGCTTCCAGAATGAGAAGGACCACCCGGAAGTTGCCCCCTCGCAGTTTGAAATCAACTACAGCTACGGCGATGTGGTCACTGCTGCTGACCAGATCCAGATCTATAAGCTGATCGCCCGTCAGGTAGCCACGAAGATGGGCCTCACGGCAAGCTTCCTGCCGAAGCCTGTCGTTGGCGTCAACGGCAACGGGATGCACACCAACGTTTCGATCACCAAGGGCGGCAAGAATATCTTCTATGATCCCAAGGGCGAAGAAAACATGAGCAAGACGGCCTGGCAGTTTATTGACCGTATCCTCACCCACGGCAACGACATTTGCCTGCCGCTCAATGCCAGCGTCAATGCTTATCGCCGTCTCGATCCGCACTTCGAAGCTCCCAACCAGATCAAGGCTTCTGCTACCGACCGTGGCTCGATGGTTCGTATCCCCATCGGCAACGAGAAGAGCGCCCGCGTGGAAGTCCGCTCGGTCGGTCCTGATGCGAACCCCTATCAGGTTCTCTACACCGTCTTCAAGACGGGCATCGATGGCGAGATTGCCAAGATCAAGAACCTGCGTCAGGCTGACCGTTACCTGCCCGACAACATCTACACGGCTCTTGAGAACTTCCGCAATGCTTCCTGGACGACTGAGTTGTTCGGTGCAGACGTGAAGGCCCGCTTTGCCGACCTCAAGCAGGCTTCAGCTGACCGCTGCGCCCGCCAGCTCGGTACGGTAGTGAAGGCTCCGGAAGTGCAGTTCCACCACGAAGTCTACAACCAATACCTCTGGAACCAGTTCTAAGCTATCTAGAGTTGAAACGTAAAAAGCCCCGGCCGCAAGGCCGGGGCTTTTTGTTGCTACTGATTGCTTTTCTCTCTACTGAGAGAAGTTGTAAACGGCAGTCATCTTGTAGAAAGAACCAGTGCCATCTGTTGGGCGGCGCTCCTGCACGTCAGGTCCGGCGCTAAAGCGCAGAGAAAACCCACTTGACAGATTCGCTTGCACGTACGGCCCGAGCCACTTGTAAACACTCGACGAAGGGCCTGCGCTTGGATTGGAACCGAGAGATTCGTAGTGTAGACCAACGCTAAACGTTTTGGAGGCCTTTACGCCGCCATTGATCCACCAGTGCAGGAAGTTGTTCTGTACGCCGGCGTTGACCAGTGCATTGTTGGGGCCGGCGACGCGACCGGTGCGCAGGGCTGTGTAGCGACCCATGTAGAACTCGCCTTCCGTACGCTTTGTGTTGACGTTGGAGGTGATGTTGGGAACGATGCCCTCAAAGGCCATCGGGAAGCTGCCATTGGAGAGGAGTTTGCCATTCAAAATGCCAAGCTGCGGAGTGAAGGTCCACTTTCCGTCGAAGGTCTTCAAATTGATGCCTCCACCGGCTTCCGTCCATAAGCCACCGCCACCACCCGTACCGAAGGACGGGGTAGTCCAAAATACGCCATAAGCTGTGGCGTCTAATCTGTCATTGATTCTGAACGCCCCATAGACGGTGGGGTAAAACCCAAAAAAACTATCCTGGTTCATTGCGATCCGATAATTTGCCTTGGGCGGGTCTTGCGTTTGGGCGATCGAAGACTGTGCAAATGTCATGAGTGCACATAAGCACATCAACGGGAGAAAGGGTCTTTTCATAGTTAGCTGGTCCTTTAAAAAAAGATTCGTTTTAGTATGTCGACTCAGAAACTACGTGCTGTGTCGATGCAGAAGACGGTCTGATCGAGCCGTTTTACTTATCGGCAAATACTTCTCAGAAGCCTCTTCTGTCTTCTGTAGTATCGTCAAGAATTGCTTGTACTGATAATCGAAAATTTCAATTCACCGGATTCAATCCCTATATCTATTCGTAAAGCGATTTAATGCAATTGTTTTACAGAGCATGTGGGCAGTTACGGGTTGGCGGGGGTGCGAGAACGCAATTCACAGGCTTATAGTTGTTTCTCTTATGGTTGCGATGGGGGGGGATAACGCGGCTATGCATGGAGACATGCAGTTATCAGCTGGATGTTCTCTGGGTTTAGATTTGCGATAACGCAATCTTCTGCAGCGCTTTCGTTCTTGCCGTATGAAACAAGTTAGTTGCTTCTCGGTATCCGCATGATGTCCGCACTGTTACCAGGCACAGGTTATCGCTACTGGATCAGGAGAGGGAAAATACAATGAGGCCTGCCTCGCACAGGCAGCATACGAGCCAAAAGCTGCTTTAAGAAAGTATTTACTGCACTCAGCTTCTAAATGGCGCTTGCGCCGCGATCCCCATTGCGGATGCGGATCGCGTCGGCTACATCATAAACGAAGATTTTGCCATCGCCAATTTTGCCGGTTCGTGCGGCCTTGGTCAGCACTTCCAGTACTTCTTCCAGCCTTTCGGCAGGAATCACAATCTCAAGTTTGATCTTGGCGAGCAAGTCAACCTTGTACTCCTGGCCACGGTAGATCTCGGTATGGCCCTTCTGGCGTCCGTGTCCCCGAACTTCGGTTACCGTCATGCCATCCACGCCGATGCCTTTCAGCGCTTCTTTCACTTCTTCCAGTTTGAAAGGCTGGATGACTGCTTCGAGTTTTTTCATGTTCCGTATTCCTCTCTTTTCTCAGCCTTCCAGCGAGTAGCCTTCTTCACCATGCTGGCTCAAGTCGAGTCCGTCGATCTCGTCCTGCGTTGTGACTCGCACTCCGCCGCAAACAATATCACATACCTTCAGGATCAGCAGCGTTCCTACAATAGCGATACCCCATGCGATGGCAACACCAATCGCCTGGTTCAGGATCTGCCCGCCATTGCCGTCGATCAGGCCACCCTTGCCATCACCAATGGCGCTATTGACGGCCTTGGTTGCAAACACACCAGTGAGCAAGGCACCGACAGTACCACCCGCACCATGGACACCGAAAGCATCGAGCGAGTCGTCATAGCCAAACATGACCTTTACCTTGACCACCATGAAGTAGCAGAAAATTCCACCAATAAAGCCCATGACCAAGGCTGCCCCAGGTGTTACGAAGCCGGAAGCCGGAGTAATCACAACCAGCCCGGCTACTGCGCCAGAGATGGCACCCAGAACTGTTGCCTTTGAATGAAACCATTCCATCAACGACCAACCCAGTGCTGCTGCTGCTGCGCCAAAGTGCGTGGTTACAAATGCTGCCGAAGCCAGGCTGCCTGCGCTCAGGGCGCTGCCGGCGTTAAAGCCAAACCAGCCGATCCACAGCATGCAGGCTCCGATAAAGCTCAACACGAGCGAATGCGGCTTCATTGGCTCGATGCCATAGCCAACACGCTTGCCCATATAGATTGCACAAACCAGCGCCGAGATACCGGAGGTAATGTGCACGACTGTGCCTCCCGCAAAGTCATAGCAAGGGATGGAACCACCGAGGAACGCATTGAGTAAACCGCCCTTGCCCCACACCATGTGGGCCATCGGAAAGTAAACCAGCAGCGACCAAAGTGTCATGAACAGAACCATCGCGTTAAACTTCATGCGCTCGGCAAATGCACCGGTGATGAGGGCTGGGGTGATAATGGCAAACATCAACTGAAACATCATCCAGGTCTGATGGGGAATGGTAGGAGCATAATCCGGCATTGGATCTGCGCCCACCCCGGCCAGCATCAGATATCTCAGATCGCCAATAAATGGGTTGCCCTCGCCAAAGCTCAAGCTGTATCCAACTAACGCCCAAAGCACCGTAGACAATGCCATGAGTGTGAAGCTTTGCATCATGGTTGCCAGCACATTTTTCTTGCGAACCAGACCTCCGTAAAACAGGGCGAGGCCAGGACCGGTCATCATCAGAACCAGCGCGCAACTTGTTAGCATCCAGGCGTTATCGGCTGCAGATTGTGCCGCCTTGATGCTGGCCTCGAGTGCTGCCGTCGGAGACGGGGTGGTGGCGGTTTGTGCAAACAAACCAGCAGCACTCCCCAGTGCCAATAAGAATGCAAATGCGGATTTTTTCATAACGATCCAGTTCAATGAGAATTCCCGACGGTTGTGGCGCGGGCCAATTTAGCAAAGCCGCAAAAAAAGGGCGGCTGGACTAATGATGCTACTCTGCCTGTCAATATGGAAAGAGAACATTTTTATTCGCTGAATTGAAATTCTTGATTGGATCGCTTTTTTCGAATACAACCTCATGCAGGAACTTCTCTCGTGATCAACCGCAACTTCTTTTGTAGTATAAGCGGGGCTAATGTGATGCCAAGCATTCTGGCGACTAACTCGAGGAGACTGAATCTGGCCCAAATGACGCCGGGCCGCCATGCCGAACTGGTTTAGCTGCCAGAACGTCTTTGCCCCATCTGATCTGGAACTCCTCTCGCATGCGCCCAGCTCGGCGCGACACTGGTCGACTTAGCCCGCTTATGGCACATTCAGGATAAAGATGGCTTATTACTGGCAAAGCCCCGAAGCGATGCAAGGTCATCCTCTCAGTTGAATACCAATGGGCTGAAGGCCTGTTGACCCGTCTGGAATCATGCCGCCAAGAGTCGAAGCCCAATCTGCATTCGGGTTATTGCCTTCTTTGGACAAGCGCAAATGTTTAGTCGCCGGATTCAGAATTTATGAGTTGCTTGGGTCCGGCTGTTGTGGATGGCATGGACAACGATCGAGTTGAGCTGAGCCGAGCTGCCGACCCAGGCGAGGTGCCCGAGAGGTCCACATGGGTTCTCGCTACGACGAGTCTATTGTTGTTTGCGGAAGCTAAACGTAGGTACCGTGGAGATGGCCAAGATAAGCAATGTCGTAGTACTTCTCAGCCAAGGCCGTGAAGTGTGGAGTGTTGAGGTACGAGTCTGGAAGGTGCTTGATGTACTTGCCTGGAACATAAGCATCTTTCACCAGCGTGGACACCGAAGCATAGCTGCGAGTGCCCCTAGGGCCATTTGACCCTACCAGCAGGTTGGCCACGCTGAAGATCTCGTGACAGCTGTGATGGCCGCCGCCAACGATGTAGACCACGATGGCCAGCAAATACTGTTTGAACGACTCACCGCTGTCGGTGCCACCAAAGACGCGGTAGGTCTTCAGCAACTCACCGGTGGTGCCGGAGCGGCCGGCCCCAAAAATCAGGTTGCGGGAATCGAGGGCACTTACGAACTTTGTGCCTTCAGCCCGCCCCCAGAGATCGCTACCGCGCTCGCGCAGCTCTCCTCCATCTCCGCTGGGCATCAGGCCAGGGGCCGTTGTCAGTGGAGGCGTGGCACCCTTGGCCCGTCCTCGCAGAAGATTATCCGTGGGCGTTCCCTGAGTCTGGTCAAACCACTTGTAGAGGTAGCCCTGGCTGGGGGCGACTTGATTTGCCGTATGCGTGTGGATCTGGCGCTGGGGGGCATTGAACCCGAGTGTTTTGGAAAGGGTATTGGCAAATGCTACCTGGATGCCAAGAATTTTTGGAATATCGGTACCTTCGAGTGCTTGCAGTGCCATTTTCAAGGCGCTGATATTCGATAAATTGTTCGCATCGGATTTTGTTCCCAGCCGACCAGATCCCGAATTGCTAAAGCATCGATTCTTGACGCATTCGCCACCCTGCTCCCAAACGGAGGGTTTGCCCGTCAAATCCAGTTCCCGGGCCCGGTCCACCAGATATGCCTTTAAACCATTTGTCACCATGTTTACGGCCGGCATGGCGCACATGGGATGAGCGGCTGCATCCTCTGCCAGCTTGGTCTCGAATTCACGGCGGCGCATCTGGCTGGCGGCCTTGTCATACGTACGCAATAAAGACTTGCCATGCATCTTGCCCAGCGTCAGCTCCAAGATGCCGCCGATACCGTCGTGTTGCGGCTTCCATTCGGAATAAACGACACGACCATCTGGAGTCAACGCCCAGGGGCGCAGTGGACCGCCAGAAGGATCGACCGGTGGGCCGGGAAATTCCTTGTACCCATCCGAGTCGTTCTTTCGAAGATGATTCATCGAAGCCCTCCTGGCTAAATTCTAAATGTCGTAGTAGAGATGGAACTCGTAAGGATGGGGCCGCAGGCGAATCGCTTCGGCCTCATTCTTCCGCTTATAGGAAATGTAGGTCTCGATCAACTCCGCCGTGAAGACATCACCCTTCAGCAGGAATTCGTAGTCGGACTCGAGGCAATCCAGTGCTTCATCGAGCGAGGCGGGCATCGACGGCACTGCCTTCAACTCTTCGGGCGACAAGTCATAGATGTCCTTGTCGAGAGAATCCCCGGGGTCCACTTTATTGATGATCCCGTCGAGGCCCGCCATCAGCAGGGCAGAAAAGGCCAGATAGGGGTTGGCACTGGGGTCGGGCGGACGAAACTCAATGCGCTTCGCCTTCGGGCTGGAAGAATACATTGGGATGCGCACCGCAGCGCTGCGGTTGCGCCGGCTGTAGGCCAGATTGACGGGTGCTTCATAACCAGGCACCAGGCGCTTGTAGCTATTGGTCGTCGGCGCAATGATGGCACTGAGTGCGCGGGCATGCTTGAGCAAGCCACCGATGTACCATAGGGCCATCTGGCTCAAACCCGCATAGAGTTCTCCGGCAAAGAGGGGCTTGCCGTCGCGCCACAAGCTTTGGTGGCAGTGCATGCCGCTGCCGTTGTCTCCGAAGAGCGGCTTCGGCATAAACGTCACCGTCTTGCCGTAGCGGTAGGCCACATTGCGCACGATGTACTTGTACAGCATCATGTTGTCGGCGCTCTTCACCATGGTGTTGTAGCGCTGGTCAATTTCGCACTGTCCGGCAGTTGCGACCTCGTGGTGATGGCACTCAATCTCGAGGCCGCATTCGGTCATCACCTGCACCATCTCGGCACGAAGGTCATGAAAATGATCGGTGGGCGGGACCGGGAAGTAGCCTTCCTTTACGCGTGGCCGGTAGCCGAGGTTGTTCTCTTTACGACCGGAATTCCAGCGGCCCTCTTCGCTGTCGATGTGATAGTAACCCTCGTGCATGCTCTGGTCGAAGCGCACGTTGTCGAAAATAAAGAACTCGGCTTCGGCCCCAAAATAAACGGTGTCGGCGAGGCCTGTGGTCTGCAGGTAGTTTTCGGCCTTCATGGCGATCCAGCGCGGGTCCCGCTCATAGTGCTGCCGCGTAATCGGGTCGATTACGGTTCCGTTCATGACGAGCGTCTTGATTTCGGTGAAGGGATCTAGAAACGCTGTCGCCGGGTCCGGCACCAGCAGCATGTCACTTTCATTGATGGCAGCCCATCCGCGAATCGAAGAACCATCGATTCCAAAGCCCGAATCAAAACTGTCGAGCGTGATCTCTTTAATGGGATACGTGATGTGGTGGGAAAGGCCAGGGATGTCGGCAAAGCGGACATCAACTTGCTGGACGTTATGCGACTTGGCAAAGTCCAGCACTTCTTGTGCAGTCATAACGCCAAGGCTAACAAATGTGAGTCTCTCGCGGCAGCAACACAGTGAATCGTGACCCCTCACCTTCGAGACTCACCACGGAAATCTCACCTCTATGCGATTCCACAATGGCCTTCGCAATGGCCAACCCCAAGCCATAATTGCCACTCCCAGTTCTAGATTGATCGCCGCGGTAGAACCGATCAAAGATATGCGGCAAATCTGCAGCAGCTATACCTTGTCCTGTATCTTGAACCTCAAGCAATGCTCGCTCTCCCTGGGGCATGACATGCAAGCGGATTTTGCCGCCCTGCTTGGTGAACTTGATGGCGTTATTCAAAAGATTGGTCAGTACTTGTGAAATCTGTCCCTTGTTTGCCAGCACTGAAACAGAGTCCAGTTGAAGCTGCAGATCCAAATCTTTTTCCTCGACAAGTACAGCAAGCGAGGAAGCCACCTCTCTGCCAACGATTGCCAGATCGAGGCTCGACCGATCATTGCCTTTGTCTTCGCCTTCGCTACGGCTCAACAACAGCAATGCTTCAGTAAGTTCGCGCATTCGATTCGCGGCCCTTTGGCAAACACGCAAAGCCTCCTGATACTCAGTTGCGCTCCGCTCGCGCAGCAAAGCCGTTTGCGTCTTGGACATAATGACCGCAATGGGGGTTCTGAGCTCATGCGAGGCATCAGAGGTAAATCTTGCCTGCCGCGTGAAGGCACCTTCGAGGCGGGCAAACGTTGTGTTCAGCACTTTGGCGAGCTCGCCTAACTCGCTGCTGGCACCCTCCAGCCGAATTCTTTCCTTCAAGTCGCCGGCCGCAATGACTGCGGCCGAGCGGCAGATTTCATCAATGGGCCGCAACGCCTTTCCCGTTAACCACCAACCCCCGGCTATGCCACAGACGAGCAACCCCACACCAGCCAGTGCAAAGAGCAGTGCTCTCTTCCCCATCTCTGTTCGCTCGGACTCGAGAGAGACTCCAGCCAGCACAGAGTCTCCTAGAGGCAGGGTCCGGTATGCTTCGCGCCATCGATCCCGCGTCCTCCATTGGGTAGTTACGATTGTGTTTGGGATGAGCTCCGCCGTTGGACGTCTTCTCTCTGGCGAAGATGGGGCAGGAATCATGGCTGGTGCATTGTCAGTTCGGGCAAACAGAGTGCCGTCATCATCCAGAAAAGCTACATAGTATTGGCTTCCTGCTGCTCGATTTCGTCGCGAGATCTCACTGATGTTCTCTCCAATGACGGTTCGAATGCCCATCACAAAAGGGTCATTTTTTGTTGGCGGGCCTGACCCGCGACCTGGCGGCCCGACCGGGTCCCCATCGGCTTTGAGCGCAAGATCGAGTTGTGCGTTCAGTTCCCGATCCACCCGCTGCAGTTGGTCCTGCCAGGCAGATTGAAATGCCGTAAATCCGAATCCGGCCAGCACAACCAGTAGCACCAGGCCGTACCAAATGCCAAGGCGCAATCGAAGGGAGAGGTTCATGGCCCTTCCTCTTCAATCATGTAGCCATGCCCTCGTCTGGTTGCAATGAACTGATGCCCAAGCTTTCGACGGACATTGGAGACGTGAACATCGAGCAAATTCGAGAGCGTCATATCGTTCTCGTCAAAGAGATGATCATAGAGAACGGTGCGGCTTACCACCTGTCCGCAATGAAGAGCCAGATATTCGACCAGACTGTACTCGCGCGCTGTCAGTTCGATGGTCTGGCCTTCCCGGCTGACGGTTCGCGCCGCCAGATCAATCTCTACATTCTGCACACGCAACCGAGGATGTGCCAGAGTCGCCGAACGGCGAATCAGGGCCCGCAATCTGGCAAGCAATTCTGACAGATCAAAGGGCTTCACCAGGTAATCGTCGGCGCCATGGTCCAATGCATCCACACGGTCTTGAACCGCATCACGGGCTGTCAGCATCAGCACGGGAGTTTTGGAGGAGGGGCGCAGGGAACTCAAAATCTCTCGACCACTCAACTTGGGAAGCATGTAGTCGAGCACGATGGCGTCATAAGGATTGCTGCTTGCTTTGAATAAACCTTCTTCCCCGTCGGCCGCTCCATCGGCAGCGTAACCTTCCTCCCGGAGCGCCTGCAGCAAACTGTCCAGCAGATCCGGTTCGTCCTCGACAACAAGTACACGCATGATTTTCTAACTCAATCTAGCAGCCCAAACCTGAAGTTGCCGTGAAGCTGGTGGTTTGAGATTCTTTACAGCGTTTTTACAGCAATGGGGTCGATCCGCATCGCTTCTTCACCTTGCCTTCAGGTTGCTTTCCCTAAGCTGGAAACCATGAAAGCCAAACTGCTGATTACCTTCCTGCTGGCCGGTCAAGTGCTGGCGGCTGACCTGCCCCCTGCATTTCACCACGTACGGCTCACTGCGATGGAATTTAACACCACACCGCAGCCGCTCTCTCTCAAGGCTGTTTTGGGAGGCTGGCTGCCGGGGATCCCATTCGCATCGCAGGATGGCCCGGATACCTTCCGGACGGGCACCACAAAGCAGCTCAAAAAGCACTTCGAATTCTCCCGGACCACTGCCCGCTATGGCATCAATGATCGCTTGAGCTACCAGCCAGTCAACTCGGTACAGCACTGGAGTTCGGCCGCCAAGATCCAATTTCATTTCTAGATTCAAAACTAAAGGACTCTCATGACACACACACTTTCTTCCCGTCGACACTTCATCGCCGCCCTCAGTGCGGGCGGCCTCTTCTTTACCGAACGTGGTGCTTTCGCTCAAGCGTTGACGCTCACGCCAGCTCAAACCGAAGGCCCTTACTACCCCAATCAGCTACCACTCGATCAGGACAATGACCTGCTGATTGTCAACGATGGAATCACTCCCGCTCTCGGAACGGTTGCCTGGATCAGTGGTCGCATTCTTGATCGCACCGGAAGCCCCATACGAAATGCGCTGATTGAGATTTGGCAGGCTGATAACCTGGGTTCTTACATCCATACCCAAGGTGCTCAAAATGGCCGCCGCGATGGAAATTTCCAGGGTTATGGCCGGTTTCAGACCTCATCCAATGGTGCCTATCTGTTTCGAACCATCAAGCCCGGGCTCTATACGGGCCGGGAGCGCCATGTTCATGCCAAAATCACGCTGCCCACTGGCCGTACCCTCACCACACAACTTTATGTAGAAGGGGAAACCGGCAACGACAGTGTGCTCAACGGGGTTCCTGCCGCGCAGCGTTCGGCAGTGGTCAAGCCCTGGGTGGTCATCCCCGGATCGCCCATCGGTGCTCTGGCCAGCACCTGGGACATCATTATGGATTTCACGCCTGCTGAGACGGCTGCTGTGACGCGACCTACCATTGTCTCGATGGCAGGGGTCACGCATGGCGCTACCTTACGCGCTGGTGCGGCATCGGGAAGCTGGATCACGGTTTTCGGCAGTGGCCTTTCGTCCACCACACGGACCTGGACCAGCGCCGACATCATCAACGGCAAGTTGCCTGAATCCCTGGACGGCGTGAGTGTGAGGATCAACAATCAGCCTGCCTCTATCTACTACATCAGTCCGACACAGATTAATGCGCTGGCCCCCGAAAGCATTGCCGACAACACGGTTTCGGTATCCGTTACAGCAAATAACCAAAGCTCCGAGCCTGTCAACGTGGAATTCAAGCAATTCATTCCAGGCTTTTTCCAGTTTCCTGATGAGAATGTGGCCGCTGTTCGCTCGGATGGAACCCTGTTAGGACCTGCCAACTTGATCCAGGGTGCTACCACCGTGCCAGCCCGGCCCGGCGACACGATGCTCCTGTTTGGAACCGGCTTCGGTCCAACCAGTCCGGGCATTTCGCCCAGTACCGTGCCAACCGTCCCCCTGCCCACCGCCAATCCGGTGCGGATTCGAATTCACACACAGACCCTGACTCCCACATTTGCGGGATTGGTAAGCCCAGGCCAATATCAATTCAACATTGTGGTGCCAGATTTGCCCGACGGCGATTATCCTGTTACGGCAGAAGTGGCGGGAGTGCGCACGCTGAAGTTTGCCAAGTTACGGATTGAACGGGCCAACTCCAGTGCCAATACGATTCAACCAACCATCGTCGTCAAGCCGCTGGACGCCTTGCAGTATGCGGTCTAGAACGGAACGTCGTCGTCGCTGATGCCAGGGTCGAAGTCATCAAAGTTTCCGGCGGGTTTGGCTGCATTGCCGCCTGCCGGAGCCACGCGCTGGGTCGCGCTGCGGGGCGCACTCTGCATGCCGCCGCCTTCTCCACCTTCTCCGCGTCCACCGAGCAACATCACTTCTTCGGCCACCACTTCAGTGGAGTAGCGCTTGTTGCCATCTTTGTCGTCGTAGCTGCGGGTCTGGATGCGACCTTCCACGTAGACCTGCTTGCCCTTGGTCAGGTATTGCGTCACGCCTTCGTTCTTCCAAAGCACAACGTTGGTCCAGTCGGTCTCATCTTTCCAGTCCCCGGTGGCGTTGTCTTTGAAACGCCTTGTGGTAGCCACTGAAAACCGGCTCACCGCTACACCCGAGGCGGTAAACTTCGTTTCGGCATCTTTGCCCAGGTTGCCGATGAGAATCACTTTATTGACGCTACGTGCCATACAGCATTAAGCTAACACAGCATGATTTGTGTCAACGTGTTTTATCCTGCAGCGGGTGAAGGCCGCTTTGATTCCACCTACTACTACGACAAGCACATCCCTTTGGTGCAGCGCCTGCTCGCCCCCTATGGCTTGAAGCGCATTGAAGTCGATGAGGGTCTGTCGGGCGGTGCCGCTGGTGCCCCTCCCAACTATCGCGTCATCTTCCGTATGTATTTCGAACGAATCGAAGACTTTCAGGCCGCCCTGGCCGGCGTCGGCAACGAGATCCTCGGCGACGTCCCCAACTACACCGATATTCCCCTCGAACTTCAAATCAGCAAAACAGTGTCCATTTAGCGCGTTACGCGGGATAATGGGGGCGTGGAAGGTCGACGCTACGAACGAGTCTCCGAGGCAATCCGTCTCGAACTCACCGAAATGATCGCCTATGATCTCGAAGATCCCCGTCTGGTGGGGGTCGAGGTGACTGACGTTCAAGTGGCCCCCGACATGAAAAAGGTGGCAGTCAGTGTCCACGTCCCGGCCCAGGGCGAAGAAGCAGAGAAACTGATTGAGATTCTCAAGAGCACCAAGGGCTTCCTGCGTCGGGAACTCGCCGCCCGCATCGATCTTTTCCATACGCCCGAGATTTACTTCAACTTAGCCATGAACTTAGGCCCCCGCGAACGGGTGCAACATATCCTCAAGCGCATCAAAAAGGGTCGCCCAAAGGACCAATAGTATGGGCCTTTGGGGAATTAATGCGAACAAACGGCGAAATACCCCGCAAATCGCACATCCTGTGCTACTTTTAGTCTTAGTTGTTTTGGGTTGGAGCCAGACTGGATCCCAAGAAGTACTCCGGTATGAGGCCAGCGCGGACTGCATGGGCGGTGTTTTTACGGTCACTGC
This sequence comes from Bryobacter sp., assembly GCA_044340255.1. Taxonomy (GTDB): domain Bacteria; phylum Acidobacteriota; class Terriglobia; order Bryobacterales; family Bryobacteraceae; genus Bryobacter. The sequence goes on from JBIITX010000014.1 coordinate 131,469, forward strand.
TTACGGCAAGAATCGCACCCAGTTAGAGGCAGCCGTAACTGAATCTCTGGAAGAAGCCAGACGCCTCGACTCCATGCTGTCTAACTATAAATCAGGCAGTGAGTGGTCGCAGGTCAATCGTCTGGCCGCCAAGTCTCCGGTCGCGGTTTCCCAGGAGTTGTTTCAATTACTCCAAGCGTGCTTGCAATACAGCCGCGCCAGTGAAGGGACATTCGACATTACTGTCGGGCCGTTGATGCGGCGTTGGGGATTCTTCAAAGGGTCCGGGCGCTTCCCACATCGGTCTGAAATTCGAACCGCTATGTCAGCAGTCGGCTACCAGAACATCATCCTCGATTCCCGCGCCCAAACCGTGCGCTTCCAGAATCCACTCACCGAGATGGATCCTGGTGGCATTGGTAAGGGGTATGCGGTGGATCGCATGGTGCAAATTCTCCGTGACAGTGGCATTACCAGTGCCTTTATCACTGCGGCTGGTTCCAGCATGTTCGCTCTCGGCACTCCTCCCGGAGAAGCCGGCTGGAAGGTCACCATCCGACACCCTGCCCGCAAGGAAGAGTCTGTTGCCAATCTCCTGCTGAAAGACCAGGCAATGGCAACCTCTGGCAGTGCAGAAAAGTATTTTATGGCCGGCGGCAAAATCTACAGTCACATCATGGATCCCCGCACCGGCTATCCCGCCCAGGGCACGTTGTCTGTGTCTCTGGTGGCTCCCAAGGCGATTGATACCGAAGCCTGGGCCAAGCCTGTTTATATCCTCGGCCGCGAATGGGCGGCCCGCCACACACCGAAAGGAATGCGTGTTTTCCACTGCCCCGAAGGCCCGAAGAATGCCAAGTGGGAAACAACATGCGAATGGCTCCAATGAACTCTCGTTTTCTCGACGCCTGCCGGCGTCGCTCCACCGATGTCCGCCCTGTCTGGTTTATGCGCCAGGCTGGCCGTTACATGAAGCAATATCGTGACATTCGTAGCAAACACGGCATTCTCGAAATCTGCAAACGGCCTGACCTTGCTGCTGCGGTTACCCTGCAGCCCATTGAGATCCTTGATGTAGACGCCGCCATCATCTTTGCCGATCTGCTGCTTCCTGTCGAACCCATGGGCTTGAAGCTGGAGTTCCGCTCGGGTGAGGGCCCGCACATCGACAATCCCATCACCACCTCTACCGATATCGATGCCCTTTCGACGTCCAATACCGACGACCTCGGCTATGTCGGCGAGAGCATCCAGTTGGTGACCCGCACTCTGGCTGGCAAAGTTCCCGTCATCGGCTTTGTCGGTGCGCCCTTCACTCTTGCCAGCTACATGATCGAAGGTGGTCCTTCGAAGACCTTCCTCAAAACCAAGAAGCTGATGTACCATGACGAAACCCTGTGGCGCCGCTTGATGGGCAAGATTGTGGATGTTCTCGGTACCTTTGCGCTGATGCAGGTTTCGAGCGGTGCCCGCTGCATCCAGGTATTCGATTCCTGGGTCGGTGCCCTCGCCTCGGATGATTACGTCCGCTACGTCCAGCCCTACTCGCGCGCCCTCATCGAGCGCATTCGCACCTCCAGTGTTCCGGTGATCCATTTCGGTACCGGTTGCTCGGGCTTCTTCCGCGAACTCCATGCCGCAGGTGGCGATGTGATGGGCGTGGACTGGCGCACGAATATCGATCAGGCCTGGATGGACATTTCTTACCGCTCAGCCGTACAGGGCAACCTCGACCCCATCGCTTTGTTTGCTCCCCTGCCGGAGTTAAAGACGAAGGTCCACGAGATCCTGAAGCGCACAGGGACGCGCCCCGGTCATATCTTTAATCTCGGTCATGGCATCCTGCCAGAAACCCCGGTTGAAAATGTCAAAGCAGTAGTGCAGTTTGTCCGTGAGTTCAGACCCTAACCCCCTTCCTTCGATCATCATTGGCGGCGGCATCTCCGGATTGTCCGCCGCCTATTACCTTTCGAGGCGCCAGCTTCCTTCGATCCTCATCGAATCCGCGCCTTCCCTGGGCGGCGTCATCCAAACCAAGACTGTCGCCGATTGTGTTCTTGAAGGCGGTCCCGATAGCTATCTCGCCGCCAAGCCCGAAGCCACCACCCTCATTGAAGAGCTCGGTCTTTCCGGCGATGTCATTGGCTCCAACGACCACCAGCGCGCCACCTGGATTCTCAAAAAAGGCCGCATGATTCCTTTGCCGGATGGGCTGATGATGATGGTTCCCACCCGCGTTTGGCCGACCGCGCAAAGCCCTCTGCTCTCCTGGGGCACCAAGATTCGTATGGGCCTGGAGCTGCTGCGCAAGCCGCAACCCAATCGCCCAGACCGATCTGTAGGCGAGTTTGTAGAAGATCACTATGGCCGTGAGGCGGTCGACTACCTCACAGAGCCGCTGCTCTCTGGCGTCTACGGCGGCGACCCCTACCAGCTTTCCATTGAGAGTGTTCTGCCGCGCTTTGCAGAGATGGAAGCAACGTACGGCAGCCTCACCAAGGGCACGCTTGCGGGCATTGCCAAGGCACCGCCCAAGCGGGAAGGTGCCACGCTGTTCCGTACCTTGAAACATGGCTTGGGTAGTCTGGTTGCTGCCATGGAAAAAGCGATCGCTCCGCATTGCCGCACCATTCAGGCACAGGCTCAGTCCATCACCAGGGAGGGCGCAGACTATCTGGTACACCTGCCCGGGCAAACTCTTCGCACGCGCCACCTCATCATCGCTACTCCTGCCTGGGCCGCAGCCAAGCTCTTTGAGTCTCTCGATCCCGCCATTGCCTCTTTACTGGCTGGCATTGGTTACTCCAGCTCAATGACGGTCGGAGTGATCTATGACCGGGCCAAAGCCCCAGAGCAGTTCAAATCGTTTGGCTTCCTGGTCCCCAAAATCGAGCGGCGCCACCTCGTGGCCTGCACCTTTGTCGACCAGAAATTCAACCATCGAGTCCCCGAAAATCGGCTGTTATTGCGCTGTTTTTTGGGTGGGGCTGGGAACGAGGCAATTCTGTCCTGGGCCGAAAGCGACATCCGCAGGGCTGTACTGGAAGATATTGACTCCCTGCTGGGCCTTAAGGCCGAACCACTTGCCGTCAACATCTCCCGCTGGCCCCGCTCCATGGCCCAATACCAGGTCGGGCACAAAAAAATTATCGCTCAATTAGAAGAGCGAATGAAGAGCTATCCCCTTTTGTTTGTTGCAGGTAACGGCTACAACGGGATCGGAATTCCAGATTGTATTAGATCTGGAAAAGAAGCCGCCAATAGATTCCAGAATTAATACATTAACAATGTATTAACAATACATCTGTCCTGGGCATAATCCCTTCAAATAGGTTACAGAGCCCGTTCATACCAGAAATCGGGCCAACCTCAATTTTGGGATAACCTCATGCCAGCAAACCTGAGAACCTCTCTCTTGGCTCTCTCTCTTCTGTTCACCGCTAGTTTCGCCTCTGCCCAGACTTCAGCTGAAATTCTAGGTACGGTCACGGACGCCAGTTCCGCCACGGTTGCCGACGCAAAACTCACAGCCCGTAACCTCGCCACCAATCTCACCTACACCACCACTTCCACCAATGCCGGTAGCTTCCGCATTCCTTTGCTCCCTCCGGGTGAGTACGAACTCATTGTGGAAAAGGCTGGCTTCGGCAAGTACGTTCGAAGGCCCATCACGCTGCGGCTCAACCAACAGGCAGAATTTACCGTTGCTCTCCAGGTGGCCTCTGCCGCCGAAGTTGTTACCGTTACGACGGAATCGCCACTGATTAACACCACCAACGCTGAAGTGGGCTTCAACATTGATGCCAAGCGGATTGCCGAGTTGCCGCTTGCGCCCAATCGCAACATCCTGAACATTGCGCTGCAAGCCCCGGGTGTCAGCCAGCTTTCCAGCGGCAATTCCACCTTTGCCACTGGTGGCGCCAGCTTCTCGGTCAATGGCATGCGTACACGCTCCAACAACTTCATGGTTGATGGGGCTGACTCCAATAACTCTTCTGTCTCTGGTCTGGTTCAGGAAATCAACAACCCTGATGTTGTGGCTGAATTCCGCCTCATCACGAATCAGTTCCTCCCGGAGTACGGCCGCGCTGCCGGTTCTGTCGTCAACATCATCACCAAGGGCGGCACCAATGCCTATCACGGTACAGCCTACTGGTCCTACAACGGCAACAAACTCAACAGCCGCACCAATCTCGATGAGCGCACTTTCGCGAAGGCCCCCTGGCGCGTGGAGAATCAATTCGGCGGCACCCTCGGCGGCAAAATCGTGAAGGACCGCACCTTCTTTTTTGGTAGCCTCCTCCGCTGGACAGACCGTCGCTTTGCTTCCGGTACGGCCATCACTGGCGCACCTACGGCTGAAGGTCGCACGGCCCTGCAAACCATTGCCGCAGGCCGCCCTCAGATCAACGCGCTGCTCAACTTCCTCCCTGCCGCACAACAAGCTACCGGCCAATCCTTCACGGTTAATGCCGACGGTCGCTCGATTGTCGTGCCAGTCGGTACTCTCTCCGGTGCTGCCCCCAACAAGCAGGACACCTGGCAGTGGTCTGGACGTATCGATCACCGCATCAACGAGAAGCACAACCTGATGGGCCGCATCCTTTATGATGACCGCTTCACGATCTCCGGCCAGGCCGTTCCTGATGGGCTGACTTCGTTGGTTCCTGCCCGGCGTCAGGCCTACAATTCTACGCTCACCAGCACGTTGTCTCCTTCGATGTTCAACGAGCTGCGCTTCAACTTCCAGCGCCTGTTCAGCGCCACCACTGCTTCGGATTTGAACTCCCTCAACATCCCAAGCATCGAAATCAATACCCTCGGTCTTGCTGGCTTCAACGCTGCCGATTCGCGCACAGGCATTGGCCTTGCTGTGAATCTGCCACAGGCCCAGGTCACCAACAACTACCAGTTGGCCAACAACTTCGGCCTGATCCGTGGCAACCACTCGATGAAGTTCGGCTTCGACTTCCGTCGCGTCGAGCAGTTCCAGGATTTCAACCCCACGCTGCGTGGCCGCCTCCAGTACAACAACCTGCAGGATTTCGTCGATGACATCGCCCAGGTGCAAGCCATCAACCAGTTGCAGCCGGGCCTTCGCACCTGGCAGTTCTACCGCTACTACGATTACTTCTTCTTCCTCCAGGACGAATGGCGCGTGAAGCGCAACTTCACCATCACCTACGGGGTCCGCTATGAAACTCCAGGGAATCCCTTCAACTGGCTGGCTTCAGAAAACGATCGAATTGTGGCCGCCAACAACAATAACCCCGGCTTCCGTGTCGACAAGGGCCCCAGCCGCGATGTCAATAACTGGGCACCGCGCTTTGGGTTCAACTATCGCCTCGGTAAGTTTGGTGGGCCTCTGGGCGGTCTCCTTGGTGACAACAAGACGGTCATCCGCGGCGGCTACTCCCGCACCTATGACTTTGCCTTCAACAACATCCTGTTGAACATCTACTCGGCCTGGCCATACACCTATGTGTTGCAGCGCCCGGCCCGCTCCCCGAACGCCTTCACCACCATTGACGGCATTCGTCGCGGCGCGGCCGCCCCTCTGCCCGCCAACCTCATGAACATCCCGCGCACGCTGGTCAACGACACCTTCCGTTCCCCCTTCGCAGAGCAGTTCAGCGTTGGCATCCAGCGTGAACTCGCCGGTGGCTTTGCCATGAACATTGGCTACATTGCCACCAAAGGGACGGCCTTGTTCCAGAGCGTGGATGGCAACCCCACAGTTCCTGGCACGAATGGGACGCAGCGTGTTGACAACTCACGCGGCGTTCTCCGCCTGCGCGCCAACACGGGCAGCTCGGTGTACCACTCGCTCCAAACCTCACTCGAAAAGCGCTTCTCCAAGGGTTATCAGTTCTCGGCCCACTACACCTGGTCCAGCTTTATCGATGACCAGAGCGAAATCTTTAACGCCTCGGTTGCCGGTGAAGTGGCTGTCGCCCAGGACAGCTTCAATCGCCGCAGCGAGCGAGCCCGCTCCACCTATGACCGCCCCCACCGCTTCTCGATCAATGGCATCTGGGAAGTACCGCTGGGCCGTAATGAGAGGAACCCCATCAGCCACGTCATCGGCGGCTGGCAGTTGGGCGGCTTCCTCACCTTCCAGTCGGGCGCTCCGTTCTCGCCTCTTGCTGGCAATGACCCTGGCTTCCGCCTCTCAGGCATCGATGCGCTGATCGGCAACGCTCTCCGCCCCAATGTCGCAACCAACATCGACATCTCGGGCCAGTCTCTCCAGCAACTCTTCCCGGTACGTAGCACCTTGTTCAGCGCACTCAGCGCCGCCAATCCCATTGGCAACGCCGGTCGCAACATCCTCCGCGCCGATGGCATCGCCAATGTCGACATGGTGCTCAACAAGAAGATCCGTATCCCGGTAGAAGGCCATGCCATGAACTTGCGCGCCGAGTTCTACAACCTTGCCAACTCCCGCGACTTCGGCATCCCCATCGCCACCTACAACGCCGCTGCGTTCCTCAATCAGTGGAACACCAACGGTGGTGGCCGCCGTATCGTTCTCCTGCTCCGCTATCAGTTCTAAGCGGGCTCACAATACGAACACGCGAAAGGCCCGCCTCCCAAGGCGGGCCTTCCTGTTTATCTACCAAATCTGCTTGCCATGTAGAACTGCCAGCAGACGCAGTGCACCACCACGAACACGGTAAATTACAACAAAGGGTGTTTTCGGAATTACCAGCTCGCGCGTCCCCAACCGCCGTCCAACCCTTCCCAGTTCCGGTTGTTTCTCCAATAGCTCTACAGCTTCAAGGATGCGCTTGGCAACCAGAGCAGCATTCCACTTGGAATCTTCCGCAATGTAGTCGTGAAGCGATTGCAAGTGCTCCAGGGCACGCTTGGTCCAAACAATCTTCACCGGCGTCCCTTGGGCTGTCCTTTGGTGCCCCACCCTGCGAGCCATTGCTTCACCTGCTCGTGACCAACAACTCTCCCCGCATCGTCGTCCCTGATTCCCGCCTCAATCTCCCCAATCTGCCAGCTCTCCAGCTCTACGTAAGCAGCAATCGCCTCGGCCGCCAGAAACGACTTGGAGCGCTGCGTCTGCTCGGCCAGCGCCTCCAGCTTCTCCTTCATGGCAGAATCAATGCGGATCGAGAGGGTTTCTGTGCTCATGTGTGTTCACCTGTATACATCGTCCCACAAAGCACACAAAGTCTTCACCCCAGCCACTCATTCAACTCGTGGCTTTGCAGCTCAATCACGCCCTGCTGCGGCAGCGCATCGAGGGGCAGGCCCGCTTTCCAAATCGATACCTGAAACTTCACCGGCTGCGCCGCTCCAATGGCTCTCTGTGCGATCCGCATCTCAAAGATCTTGCCCCAGGCGGCCTGTATCATTTCCGCTTCGTGCGGTGCACTCTCATAGCGGGCGACCAGCGGAACCGTTACCTCACTTTGATGGAACTGCAACCGCAGCTCCGCCCCACGCAGCGTCTCCTCGCAACCCTTCACAAAATCAAGCCGCACAAACAACCACGCTCCATCCGAGCCGTAGTGAAGTTCCTGAATCAGAAACTTCTGCCCATGCATGGCGCCTTGCCGCTGGTCAATCGAATAGGTGCCAGCCCCCATCCACTCGAAGTAGCTGGAAACCTCTCCATCGATGACCGGCTGTAGCGGTCCGCGCGGCGTCTGATGATGCGCCTTCACATCCACTCGCAGAATGGGTCGCGACAACTCCTCCGGCGGATTCAACTCCAGCGCCCGGTAAACATTCGCCAGATGCTCCCGGTACAAACGGTCAAAATCAGGCCGGTTGGCCGAAGAATGCTCCGGCCCATACCACCAGTTCCAATCGCTGCCCTCGGCAATCAACAATTCTTCAAAGGCCAGTTCCCGCTGCTCTTCCCGTACCAGGTCTTTGCGGGCCTCATAGGTCTCTCGTGCCTTCAGCAAATACTCCCAGGCCCGGTTGTCTTCTTCGGCTCCAATCCAGATGTCGAAATTCGTACTGATCCACGAAGCAGGGAAGATGTGATCCAGCTTCTCGGCCGGTGCCTTGGTCAGCGCCTCCGACACGGTAAGAGCCTCCATGTTTCGGTCCTGCTCAATCTGTCGGTAGAGCTCCTGCAGGAACGGCCGTCCTGACAATTCAAAATACTCCCAGGCATTCTCCCCATCGAGAATGATCGGTACGACTGCATCACGACCTGACCGCAGGATGGGCGCACAATTCGTCCGGATCGCATGCAGGAAGTGATCGGCCGCCTCGCGCGCTCCCATCCTCGAATACACAAACCCAATCAGGTCACTCAGCGTGTGATCCCGAAACAACCCGTGCATCTCATGACTGCCCTGCTTCCAAAGATAGGGCCGATACGTTACCTCGGGCGTTGCGGTCTGGTGTACGGTTCGCGCCAGCACTCCATTGTCGGTGGCAAACCACTTGAACCCCGTCTCTGCGGCCAGATGCAAGGCTTCGTCCGACACCGAGCCCTCGCTCGGCCACAAGCCCGCCGGAGCCTTGCCAAACTCCTTCATCATGTAGTCGCGAGATCGCTCCAACTGAATCCGCGCGTCTTCGGGGTAGCGGAATCGCGTCGGCAACGCCACATACGGGTGAGCTATTTCCGCAATCTGCGTATCGCAGACCAGCGGCAGAATCGGATGGTAGAACGGTGTTGCCGAGATCTCGATCTGTCCTGTGGCAGAAAAGTCCCGGTACACTTGCGCCACCATGCCGAGCTTCTCCAGTTGCTTGGCCGCAAGCATCGCCTGGTCGGCGGCGCTGTATTCCTTCCCCTTGCGCACGAGAGAAGCCACTTCCGGGTCTCCCGTCAGAAACTCCTCATCAAACCAGGCCAACTGCGACAGCACTTGCAGGTCGCGGATAGCCGCATCGTTGAAGCTGCGCAGTCCCCGCTGCGGGTTCTCATCCACTGCCATCCAGGCCTCATACAACTCGGCATACCGTGGGTAACGGTAGATTATCCGCTGCACATTGGCCTGAAAGAAATACTGCAGGATGAACTCGCGCTCGCCATCGGAGAGGCTGCCAGTATCTTTGTTGGCACAGCGCAGAAAGGGGTCTACCGCCACCCCTCGCGCATATTCATCCAGCTGCACCAGCATCGAAGGCACCAGATTGAAGGTCTGATGCACCTGGGGAAAATCTTCCAGTACCTTTACCATCCCGTAGTAGTCTTTGAGAGCATGCAGCCGGGTCCACGGCAGCTTGTACTCTCCACTCACCAGATCTTTGTAGAAGGGCTGGTGCATGTGCCAAACAAACGAGACGTAAATCTTCGCCATGCCAGTTATCGGCCTCCAAAGATCGAGCGTGTTGGCGCAGGCGGTGCTCCGCCTCGCAGTGCCAACCACAAGATCTGGTTCAATTCGTTGTCGTCAATTTCGTCCGCTTCATCCCAGTCCATGCGCGCACTTCGTGCCGCCAGGGTTCCTGCGGCCGGGTTGCGTTCATCGAAGGGATACTGCACCTTCACTGCCGTATAGGCATCCAGTTTCGGCTGGCTCGCGAAGGCGCGCGTCATCGGCGTAGCGCTGGCGTCATAGACCGTCATCGGACGCAAGCCCAGGATCAGTTCCATCGTCCTCAGCATCGATGTCGTGTTGTACATCGTCGAATCAATGCTGCCTCGTCGTGTGTAAGGGCTGATGACATAAGCAGGCGAACGGTGCGAGTCCACATGGTCTGCGCCATTCTGCGCATCATCTTCCAGTACAAAGATCACGGTCTTGGCCCAGAACTTCGACTTCGAAACCGCCTCCACCAGCATGCCCAGTGCCTGATCGTTATCGGCCACCTGTGCCTTCGGCGACAACTTGTTGGCCGAGAGTCCAGATGTATGATCATTGCCGATCTTGAGTGTCATAAAATTCGGAAACTTACCACTGGCCTCAAACTGCTTCAGTTCCTCGATGAACACCTTCACCCGATCGATGTCGAGGTAATCCAAATCGAAGCCCCGGTAGTTCATTGCGGTATGCGGTGCCAGTTGCGCGTCGTAGACCGTCTCGATCTGACGCCCATTCTCTGCCTTGGCCAGGTTCTTACTCCACCAACCGTAGTTGCGCACACGCAGCCCTGCTGCCAGCGCATTGTTCCAAATACGCCCGGCCGGAGCGTTCGCAGCTACCTCGCCGCCCTCATAGTCGTAATGTTTGCGGCGTCCACCATAAGAGTTAGGCCACATCCGCTGCACATAGGCCGGAGCAATCGCCGCTGTCGACCAGTTGTGTCCGTCTGCCGAAACATCGGCGTTCACATAAAAGTTGTCGAGCAGGACAAATTCTTCGGCCAGCTTGTGATGATTCGGAGTAATCTCACGGCCAAACAAAGTGAGCGAAGAGTCGCCGTTGCCCTTGCCCAAATCCCCTAAGACCTGGTCATACGTCCGATTCTCTTTGAGCACATAGATCACATGCTCAATCGCCTCTGACTTTACGCCCACTTCTTTCGGAATCACATTCGAAGAAATGGCATTGTCCCGCGTCTGCTCATCGCGATAGGGCGAGTTCTGCTTCGTGCTGTTTGTGTAGGCGCTCATCCGCTGCGGGTCCAAGCCATCTACCACTGAAATCGAACCGCGCTGTAGCCGCCCCACATAAGCTACCGGTGCCCCACCGAGGTGCAGCGGTGCAGGCCGCTTCAACGGGTTTGGCCCGTTCACCGCGTTGGGAAAGCTCCTGCTGCCACGGCCATTGAAGATCAACAAGCGGTCTTCACCCATAGAGCGCGCTGCAATCGGATACCATCCCGAAGGGATAAAGCCTTCTACAAACGATCGCTTGCCTTCCACCTCTACCGCCGCCACCGCATTCAGGTCCGAACACACCACATACAGCTTCTTCTCATCCGGGCTCAGCGCCAGCGCACTCGGCGTTGACCCCAGCGGCTGCAAGGGTGACATCGATACATTGATCGACTCCACCACCCGAAGGTCCTTCGATTCAGCGACTCCAACCACATGCACCGAATTCGTATTCGATGAGGCCACAAAGATCCTCGCCGCCCAGGGCTGTCCGGCCTTCTCGTCTTCTTCGTCGAGGCGCGTCTTCGCTCCGCGCCACACCATGTCCATCGGGGTTGCTCCCACACGCAACCGCTGCAAGATCTGCCCATCGCTCGCCTTGTGATGCAGGACACTCGCATCGCCCATTGCCGTCACGAAGAAGCTCTGATTGTCAGGGTGCATCAGAATCCGGTACGGCCGCCGCCCCGTGGCAAAACGTTCAATCACCCGGCCCGACTGCGGATTGATCACCGCAATCGTATTGCGGTGCAGCATCGCCACATAGAGCAAACGCCCATCGGGCGACACTTGTACGTCCCCGGTAAAGTCCTCGTGGGTGGGTGCCGCTTCGGTCAACTTCCAGTCTCCAGCCCGCGTCAATTCGCCGGCCGCACCGACACTCAGTGCATAAACCATGGCCTTCGAGCCACCACCCACATACAGGCTCTTGCCATCGGGAGAGAACGTAAGCCCCAGCCAACCATCGGGCAGATCGACCTTTGAGATCTGCTTCAAAGTGCCGGGATCCAGCAAGGCCACTGAGGGCGGATTGTACCCGCCATAAAGCACCGCCATGAACTTCTTGTTGGGCGACATCGCACTCGCCATCGGGAAGGTCTCTGTCTCGATCTGCGTCCCTGCCGGGCGGATCTTCCAACCTGTCGGCAGCATCACGCTCCCATCTTCTTGCGGCCCAACCCGCTTCAAGCCTTCCGGCTGCGAAAACACACCACACACCCCAACCAGCCCCAACGCCAGTACGGGGAAAAAAGGATTCCAACGATTCATGTCCACACCTCTTCTTAATCCCGATATCGCTGTGCGATCGGGAATCTGCGGCCGATGCCAAATGCCTTTGATGTCACCTTCAGGCCAGGTGCGGCCTGTTGGCGCTTATATTCATTCAGATCCACCTTGCGGGCGATCTCCCTCACCAAATCGAGCGGAATCTCTTCCCGGCTGGCAATTTCAGCCGGCGATTCAAACCGCTCAATGTAACCCTTCAATATCCGGTCCAACACGTCATACGGCGGCAACGAATCCTGGTCTGTCTGATCGGGCCGCAACTCTGCCGAAGGCGGCTTCACAAATACGTTCTCAGGGATCGCATCCTGCAAGCGTCTATTGGCAATCCGACACAGGTCATACACCAGCGTCTTCGGAACATCTGAAATCACTGCCAGCCCGCCGCACATATCGCCATACAGGGTGCAGTAACCAACGGCCAGCTCACTCTTGTTCCCCGTTGTTAACACCAGCGCCCCAAACTTGTTAGAAAGCGCCATCAGCGTCAACCCACGCAAACGACTTTGTATGTTCTCTTCTGTCGCATCGGGCTGGAACCCGGCAAACAAAGGTGCCAGCGTCGTCATCATCGTTTCGTAGCCAGGCCGGATCGACGACACCTCAAAGCGAATCCCCAACCGCTCGGCCATCGCTCGCGCATCCGTCAGCGAATGGTCTGAAGAGTAGGGCCCCGGCATCCCCACGCCAATTACATTTTCTTTTCCGAATGCCTCGACTGCCACGCAAGCCACAATCGAAGAATCAATCCCGCCAGACAGCCCAATGAGCACCTTCCTAAAACCGCATTTTGTTACATAATCCCGAGTTCCCAGCACCAGCGCCTCATACACGGCCTCATTCTCATCGGCGTGGGTAGCGGCCCGGTCTCCTGTCCCTGCGACAACGTCGCAAAACGTCAGGCTCTCGGCAAAGCTGGGAGCCTCCGCAATCATTTCCCCGTGCGCATTCATCGCGAAGCTCGACCCATCAAACACCAGGTGGTCATTCCCGCCCACCGAATTCACATAAACGCAAGGCAGCCCATGCTCAAGCGCAATCGAGCGAAACAGCTCCTTTCGCATCTCCCGCTTGCCTTGCTCATAAGGGCTGGCATTGATGCTCAACAAGAGCTGCGCACCCTGCGCCTTCAGTTCAGATATCGGGTCGCGCTCGTAAAGGGGCTGCGCAAAAATCTGCTTCTGATTCCACGTGTCTTCGCAAACCGTCAGCGCCACGGGCACTCCGTCAATCAAGAGCAACGATTGCGACTGTGCCGAATAAAAGTAACGTCCCTCATCGAAGACGTCATAGGTCGGCAGCAGCATCTTCGTCTGGCGAAACACTTCTTCCCCGCCATGCAGCACCACAGCGGTATTGAGCACCTTCTTGCCCACCGTCTGATGCGAAGCCGCTACTGACCCCACAACCACATGCAGGGCAAGCCCGGCGCACTCCCCGGCAATCCAGCGAATCTCCTCTTCGGCCCGCTCAAGAAACGAACGCTTCTCCACCAAATCCCTCGGCGGATATCCAGTAAGACACAACTCAGGAAACAGTGCAACCTGAGCCCCTCCCGCAGCAGCCCGCCGCGCAAAGTCCACGATCTTCGCCCGGTTCCCGGCAAAGTCGCCCACAGTTGTATTGATTTGCGCTAAGGCAATGCGCATAAGATTCCCTATTGTACCGACTCCCCATGTCATTTCTGTTCCAGCGCGATAAACTGCATCCCATGCAGCGCCGCACTTTCCTCCAGCTTTCCCCAGCAGCAGCCCTCAGTGCCTATGACCCCAAAGGGAAGCGTGAGCAAATGCTCAACTGGCTCTCCGGCAAAACCAATCCTACCTACACCCCCGCCGCCTTCTTCCTCCACTTCGGCGACAACTTCAAGGCCGGCTCGGCCGCCACCCAGCGCCACCTCGAGTTCTTCCGCCAAACCGACATGGATTTCGTAAAGATCCAGTTCGAGCAAACCTACACCCGGCAGCCCTTCCTTGAAAAGCCTGCCGACTGGTCCAAACTCACCCTCCGCAAACTCGACTTCTACGAACCCCTCCTCGTCACTGTCCGCGAACTCGTCAAGGCCATCAAAAAAGACTCGCTAGTCCTGATGACTCTCTACTCGCCATTCATGTGCGCCGGGCATTGCGCTAGTTCCCCGGTCCTCCTCCGCCACCTCGAAGAGAACCCTGACGCCGTCAAGAAGGGAATGGAGATTCTCACCGAATCGCAGATGCTCTTTGTGCGCGCCTGCATCAAAGAGGGCATCGATGGCTTCTACATGTCGACACAGGGTTCTGAAGCCAAGCGCTTCTCCACCCCAGCCATCTTCAAAAACTACATCAAGCCCTACGATCTCGTAGCTATGAATGAGATCCAAAAGGCATGCGCCTTCAACATCCTCCACGTCTGCGATTACGTCGCCCCCTACGCCAACTATGATGCGGTCTTCGACTATCCAGGCCACGTCATCAACTGCAACTCCAAGCTCACCGACAAGAGCCTCGCCGCCACCGACATCGCCAAAAACTTCAAGCGCCCCTTCATGGGCGGCATGGATCGACACGGAGTCATCGCCAAGGGCACCCCGGCCGAAGTGGAAGCAGAAATCAAACGGGTCATCCAGGCATCGCCCAAACAATTCATGCTCGGTGCCGACTACACCGTCGCCGGCGACACCGACTGGAACCGCCTCCGCCACGCCATCTCAGTAGCCCACCGCCACGGCTCCACCGCATAGTCGTTTCAATCCAGTTACAACAATTCAACTAAGTGGTTTTCCCCATATTTGAAATCTGAATCCGTGTCGATCCTCCTCCATCAGCGGGATTCATGCTCAAGTCCATTTGGCAATTGATTCAACTTCTATTTCTACTGCTCTTCAATCGGGCGCAGTTTCGGGCCGCAATGTCCGAACTCGGTGCAGCCGTCAAATTGAATAACGCCTTAGAACCAATCCTGAAGAGCTATCGAGTGGGAGACTACCAGGAATCGCTACGGCTTACAGAAGCGCTGAAAGATATTGGCGACGATGACGCCGCTTACTACTGCTTCAAAGGCATGAATCAGATGTATCTGGGACAACTACTCGAGGCTGAGCAGCATTTACTCAAGTCCATCAACTGTCGCCAAAACGATCAGGCTTTAGCGATTGCCTACTCCATCCTCGGCCAGATCCTCTTGCGTCAATCCCGATTTGAAGATGCTCGCAACAAATTCGAAAACAGTCTGAAGCTCTGGCCGAATCACGGCCCCTTCCTGCGCGACCTGAGTGAGACTGCCTTGCTGACAGACCAACCTGCGGAAGCTCTTCAACTGGCGACCCAGGCGGTCGAGCATGACCGAAACGATCCGCCACTGAATGAAGAAACCTACGCTGCGAATCTTGCCGAGTCCCTCGCCACCTTAGCTTGGGCAACAGCAGCCTCGCAGTCGCTTCCTTCCGCAGTGGATCGGCTCGCCACCGAATCTTTGGCCTTTGCCAGCGGTCAAAGCGTTGGCACTCGATCTCAGGTTCACTTTCAGATCGGCCTGGCATACGCATTGTTGGGGGACGATTCCCAGAGTCAAACCCATTTCGAAAAGGCCACCGAGCTAGACCCGATTGGCATCTGGGGAGTAAAAGCTCGTCTTCACTCTGGGGCGACGCAATGAAGAGCAGTTTGGCTCAAATCGATTCGATTCCCTGGCAGGAACTCGAACACGCCTATGGTTCGGCTGCTGACTTACCGGACCTCTTCAAGCGCATTCCGAAAGCTTCCGGTGAGGCGCTCTCTGAGCTCTTGGAAGAACTCTGCTCGAGAGTCCTTCACCAAGGGACGATCTACAGTGCTTCACCCGCTGCCGTGGGTGTTCTCTTAGAGCTGCTCCCGTCAGCCAAACCTGCCGATCAGATTCAATTTCTCGATCTGCTTTCAGGGTTCTGTCAGGCAGCTCGCCAAGCGTTCGCCGATGGTCGCGCTATCGCTTGCCATGCGGGTGGCGACCCGCTACACGGAGAGCAGATCAAGAATCTGATACAGACCGCCAAACCCGGCTTCGCCAGCTATTTGCAGGCACCTGCGCCTGAGCTTCGGGCTTATGCGGTCCAACTGCTTTGCGCTTTCGCCGATACTGCCCCAGACAAGGTGCGAATCGTTAGCGAACAGTATCAGAAGGAAACCGATCCGGCAGTGCGTAACGCAATCCTGACTGCCTTGGAATTGACAAATTGTATTCTTGACCACGCCGCTACCATTGAGGCGCTCGAAACCGATGTTTCAAACCGACTGGTTCTCCGTCGTGCCCAGGTGCGCTCCATGGCTGAGAATACTCCAGACCTCATTGTGGACGACTTGATCCATTGCTATCTCCAGTCTGGGGCCGACGCGGTTTACTACACCGGAACCGGGTTCTTCGAGGCGATAGAATCCCTGGGCACCGACCGCAAGCAATCCACCTTGCTCAAGGTTCTCGCTCTTTCCGAAGAGCCGGAGATTCTGCGTGTCACCTCTGAGCGGCTCTTAAGATCCGTCTTTGCCGACCAACGCACGGGATGGGAAAATGTCAGCTACTCTACGCTTCGTGCCGATGGCAGCAAAGCGCCGCAATCCAGCCAATACTCATTTCTCATCCGTTCCACAATGTGGCTGATTGTTGTGCGGCTTCTTCCCTTCCTCCGTCCTTTCTATATGAGATCGCTGGCCAGGCAAAATCCCGGTGGAATCCCGGAGCGAAATTATTGGGCCATCAAATCGGAGGCTCCGGCACTACCCGAAGTCTTCTCTGCTTCACAGGCAGAAGTTCTCAAGGCGTTAGCCGGAAAGGCCGAGTTGTGGCACTTCCGAACGAATCTATGGATTCTCTTTGGCCTGCCCTCGAATGCCCAAGGGTTGAGTCTTTTGGTCGAAGCGAGGCGTTCTCGATAGATCCGAGATCGCCCTTACTTCCTTCTGATTCAATCGGGCCATTGACCCCGTGTGAATATCAGATTACTCTTTTAAGGTTCCTTCCTCAGAGGGAAGGACGGAGGTATCACGTGGTCCTTCTGCTATTCGGGCCGCCCGGTTGCGGCAAAGGAACCCAGTCCCCCCTGTTACGGGACGGTTTGGGAATTCCAGCGATTTCGACAGGCGACATGTTGCGCCGCGAAAGCGAGAAGCAGTCACATCAAGGCAAGCTCATCGACAGCCTTCTGGCTGAGGGTAGTCTTGTACCCGATGAAATGGTGAACCACCTTCTCGAAGCGCGTCTCGCCGAGCCCGATTGCAACGACGGCTTCCTCATCGACGGCTATCCGCGCACGGTCGAACAAGCCTCCCACCTCAATCAAATCCTCGAGGGCCTCCAATTCGCCCCTCCCACCCTCGTCCATATGGACGTCCCGGATCCAATCCTGATTGATCGCCTCAGTGCCCGCTGGTCCTGCCCCCAATGCGGAACCATCTACAACCTGATCTCCTGCCCACCCCACCAAACGGGTCGCTGCGACCTCGATGGCACAAATCTCACCCAGCGCAAAGACGACACTGTCGAGACCGCCCATCGCCGTCTTGCCGCCTACAAGGCCGTCACCGACCCCGTCCTCGGCTACTACGCGCTCCCCGGCGCAGGCCAAGTGATCCACGTCAACGCACACCAATCCCCCGATTCCGTGTTTCACGAAATCAAGGTCGCGCTAGAGACAGAAATCCTAAGCCCCGTCCGCCTGCGCCGCTCCTAGCTGGAGCTCAGGACTTCCGAAACAACTTCGATCACAGTTTCGCCGGCTGACACCACAGCTTCTACGGCACTTACATCCGGCAGGTTGTTCACCGCATCGGTCACTGTTTTGGCAACCTTGTCAGACACCCCGCCTACCATCTGCTCCGCTTTTTGCAAAAGTTCATCCATGCTTTGAATTTATCCCAAAATACAGTCTGCTTTCGCATCCTTCTCGGCACCCTGACTACTGCTCGAAACAGAGATCTTCAGCCCCGTCCGCTTGCGCCGCTCTTAGCTGGAACCCAGTACTTCTGAAACCGCTTCGAAAACCGCTTCGCCGGCTGACGCCACAGCATCAGCGATACCAAAATCCGGTAGAAAATCCGTAATGTGGATCAAGGGTTTGGATTCCTCTTGAGTCGCATCGCCCTTCATCTCTTCAGGGTCTTGTAAGGGTTCATCCATGCCTTGAACTTACCCCAAAATGGCTCTGCCATAGATGCCGCTGCGCAGGCGCTCAATTGCTTGCCAATACTGGTCAAAGGCTTCTCGGGACCGGAGCGATTCCACATCTTGCGACTTCGCATTCACTTCCCGAATATGCTGGGCGGCCAGACTCAAGTGCTTGTACAACGCCTCACTGAGAGGACCCTGGAAATAGTAGTTGTAGTAGAGCCAAAGTTCAGCCCGCAGATACGAGTCCGTGGCTTTCGATAACAAGGCATCAAACTCTTTGGCAAATTCAAAAAACTCGCGAATGCCATCCACCACTTGGTCCGCCACCGTCATTTGGTTGCGCTCACGCAAGAAAATCATCAGCACTTGTTCCGGGTTTCCGAATGTCTCGGCAATCGATTCAATCGAAATTACGTTGCCCTTTTCATCCTTGCTGATGAAGCCATCCAGGAAGCGCATCAGCGTCAGCAGCGCTTGGTTCTCCCGGTTGCGCGACACAAAACCCTGGAAGCGCCAAAACACAAGTGAGAGTTCAGCCTTAGGCTCAACTCGCTGTCTCCAGGTCCCCTCGAGTCGCTGCCGGAAAAGCTTGGGTAACTCTACGGGATAAAAGATGGAGTAGTAGTCCGTCATCGCCGGATCAGACAATATCGCGAGTGCCTCTGCGGCCACTGCCGCAGGGAGGGGCTCTTCTACATACCCGATCAGACTTGCGATTTCCAACATCGCATAGTAACCCAACAAAAAGTCAGCCCCGTCGCGCAGTTCCTGCTCTCTGCCATCAGAGACTCCGGTTTTCAAATGATTGCGCAGAATCCAGGCCAGACTGGAAGCGTCTACCATGTGAAACTGATGCAAGAAAGCACCAACGGAAGGATGGTTCAAATACAGCTCATCAAAATCCGACCACTGAGCGCGGCTCACCTCAGCACCTCTTTCAGAATTTCCATTGGCCGCTCATAAGCCCCCGCCTCAGGCTTACAGACATCTATGTGGCCCTTGCCACGCATAGCGATCGGCATGGGGTCTCCAGGAAACGGCAGGTTACTGACCACTTGATCCAGCTCCGCGATCACTACCTTCCGAGCAAAGAAATCCACGCCCGTAGTCGCTCCCGCTTTCATTTCTTCTCTCAGTCCAAGTAGCACCGGCGAACCCGGCGCGAGTTCCTTCAAAAACGGGCTCAAGATCCCAACGGCTGCTCCGGCCATGGAGAGGAATGCCACTGATGATTTCAACTCCCCCAAAGCCGTCTCCAGCAAATTCCCCGAGTGGGCTGGCGCAAACAGGACAAACTTTGGATCCGCCATCTTCCATCCCATCGCCGCTTCTTTACTGGCAATCACCAACGCCCATCGGATCAAAAGCGAACCCAGCGAATGACCAACCAAAGTGATCTGGCCATACCTTCCCAGCTTGGGTCGAGAATTTCCGATACCGAGGTTCTGAATCAGCACGCCGGGGTTTCGGTAAACCTCTTCGAGCATTTCACAAAGCAGCGCCGCCCCAGCGATCACATTCGATCGGAAACCCGGATAGCCGTAAAACAGGACGTCATAGCCCTTGAAAAAATCGTCCTGGGGAATCAGGGAATCAAACTCTTCCCAGGTCTTCACTGCCTTGCCCGTGTACCCATGCACAAACACCAGCAGCTTACCCTCCGGTGCCCTCGAAAGAAACACCTGAGAGTCCACACCATACGGAACCGGCTGGCCCGACCAATGGTTCATAGGCCTGTAGTCTAACTCACCTCACCCGAAACTGAAATACTGTCGTCGACTTATACGTATTCCCGGGCCGCAACAACGTGCTTGGAAACTTGGCCTGATTCGGTGAATCCGGAAAGTGCTGCGTCTCCAGGCAAAACGCATGCCGCTTCTCGTACTTCACCCCACCCTTACCCACAATCTTCCCATCCAGAAAATTCGATGTGTAAAACTGCACACCAGGCTCCGTCGTCAGCACATCCATCAGTCGTCCCGACGGCGGATCAAACACCTCAGCCACCAGTTGCGGCTGTGCCGTGATCCCCTTATCGAAAACAAAGTTGTGGTCATACCCACCACCCATCTTCAACTGCTCATCCTTCTGTTCAATCCGCGACCCAATCGGCGTTGCCTGCGTAAAGTCAAACGGCGTCCCAGCCACAGCCTTCAACTCCCCCGTCGGAATCAGATCCTTATCCACCGGCGTAAACTTCGTCGCGTTCAATTTCAACGTGTGCCCCATCACATGCTTCGTCGCATCCCCACCCAGGTTGAAGTACGAGTGGTTCGTCAAATTCAAAACAGTCGGTTTGTTCGTCGTCGCCGTATAGTCAATCCGCAGCGCGTTATGATCCTCCAGCGTATAAACCACCTTCACCCGCAACTCACCGGGAAAGCCCTCTTCCATATCCTTGCTCACCAACTCCAGCGTCAGCGTATTCCCGCTCTGGCGCGCATTCCAAAACTTCTTGTCAAACCCGACAATGCCGCCATGCAGTGAGTTCGGCCCATTGTTCGCCGCCAGCTTATAGGTCTTCCCCTCGATGACAAACTGCGCCTTCCCAATCCGGTTGCCGTAGCGCCCCACCAGCGCTCCAAAATACGGATGCTCCTTCTTGGCAATGTAATCCTCAGGCTTGTCGAAACCCAGCACCACATCGTCCAGCTTCCCGCTGCGTCCTGGCACCTTCAGCGACATCAGGATGCCGCCGTAGTTGGTAATCCTGGCCTCCATGCCGGCCTTGTTCTTCAGCGTGAACACTTGCGGCGTCTGCCCGAAAGTCCCAACGGCAAGCAACAGAAATAGAAATGCAGTCTTCATCGCTTAGGAGTCTATCAAAAATCACGTTTTTTTCATCTGTTTGTGAGACGCTATCGACATGTCGATTTTCGGGTTGAATTCGGCGCCCAACCATCATCTCGTCACAGAGCTTGCCGACGGGCGTTCGCAGATGATCCCCTGCCGCAAGCCCCCCAGGCATTGCATCGTCTTTGTCCACGGCTTCAACGGCGATGCCCTCGATACCTGGAAGGGCTTCGACAGCGCCGCCCTCGACGATCCCGCTCTCGCCGAAACCGATCTCATCTTCTTCGGCTACGATGGCCTCAATTCCAACGCCCTCGCGGCTTCATCCTTCCTTTTCGATCTCCTCGATAGCCTCTTCACCGACGGCGCTGCCATCAAGACCCTTCGCCCCGTCAAGCCCAACTACCAATCCTGCGTCCTCGCCGCCCACTCCCTGGGTGCTCTCTTCACCCGTTGGGCCCTCGTCCGCGCCTACCAGCAGAAGCTCCCCTGGCTCAATCAGATTCGCTATCTCCTCTTCGCCCCCGCTCACTCCGGCGGCATCATCGTCGATAGCGTCACAGACCTCCTCGGTTCCAATCCGATCTCCCAATTCATCGGTAACGCCGCCAAGGTCAAGATCCCTCTCCTGCAAGAACTGGCACCAGGCTCTTCCATCCTCAGATCTCTCGAAGACCACACCCGCACCGCACTCACCTCAGGCTGCGAACCCCTCCGCGCCCGTCGCGTCATCATTGCCGAGTACGAACAAATCGTCAGCAACCTCCCCTTTCCCGGCGACCCCTTCCCCACTGCTATCCGCGGTGCCACCCACACCAGCGTCTGCAAACTCAATGAATATCCTGATTTGCTCAAGTACCTCAAGGAGCTCCTCTAATGAGCAACCAGTTCGACAACTGGAATTTCCTCCAGCAACGCTTCTTCGCCAGCGAAAACTTCAAAACCATCGAAGCCTGCTTTCAGGCGAGCGACGAAAACCAACTCGCGCAACTCTTCCGTGATCATAAGACTCGCGGCGTCACCGACCCCACCGAGATGAAGCTCCGCCGCCACATGGACGAGTGGCTTTCTGATGCCAGCCTCCTCTATCTCGCTTTCCTCTCCGGCTACTCCATCGACCCCGCCAATACCCCTGCCGGCAACCGCATCCTCGCCATCCTCGGCCATCCTTCGCTCTCCCCTTTCTACGAGCGCTACTATCCAACCGCCCTGCCCTGGCTCTTCCGCCTCCACCTTGATCAGCAGATCCACATCCAGGCCGAGCAAGCCCCCGGCGCCTTCGAACATTTCGCTGCCCTCTTTGAGCGCTTCCGCAATGATCGTGAGCTGTCTTGCTTCCTCGATTTTCTCGACGGCTTCCAGTTCGGCATCGGTGCCTCCGCCATCACCGTCGAATCCATTGCCAATTCCTTCGATAGCCCAGACCGCATCGTCGAAGCGGTCTTCCGTCCCAAATCCCAACTCACCCCGCTCGATTCAGGCATCATCGGCATGCTCCGCTTTGCCACCTTCTCCACATCGCTCTATGAGCTCCTCGAGCGCTGCGAGAACTTCCCCATCCTTCGTTCCGGCTTCTGGTTCTTCTACGCCTATTGGTTTCACGAATTCGAGAAAGACGTCACCAACCTCTCGCTCCAGGCCATCCAGACCGCGGCCGCCCAGGCCAAAGACGCCGCCTCACAGGCGCTTGCTTCCCAAAGCGAGCAACGCCTCGACGAGATCATGACTGCTCTCAAAGACGGTCGCTACGCCAACGCCCTCATCCAGTTGGTGCCTGCCGAAACGCTCGGCGATCTCAGCTTCGACACTGAAGACATCCCCGTCGCCGAACCCGGCTGGACTGATCGCTTCGCCCGATACAAGAAAATCACTTAGCGCGGCAGCGTCACAATCCCCCACGGTGAACCCGGAGCTTCAATCCGCTTCACCACTGTACGTGTAGCCACGTCAATCACAGACACATCATTGCCCGGCCCATTCGCCGTAAACAATGTCTTGCCATCTGGCGATAGCCCCAGACCCCAGGGCCTCCGGCCGGCCTCCACTTCGCCTTCCACCTTTCCACTCGCCGCATCCACAAAGAACACCTTCTTCCCACGCCCCGAACTCACATAGAGCTTCGCCGCATCCTTCGACAACAACACCTTCATCGGCTTCACCACACCCGCCTCGCCAAGTTGTACCGTCTGCACCACCGCCTTCTTGGCCATATCCACCATCACAATCGTGCCATCGTTCTCCGCATTCACCCAGGCCCGATTGTTATCCGGCAAGAACGCAATCGATCTCGGTCGCCGCCCTACCTTGATGTTCTCGATCAATTCGCCCTTGGCCGTATCAATCACCGCCACCGTTCCCGCATCTTCGCTCGTTACCAGCACCAGCTTCCCGTCCGGGCTCACCGTCACTCCCTCCGGCTCCTCCCCCGTCTTCACTTCCTTCACAATTTTCTCAGCGGCCAAATCGAGAATCGAAGCGCCCCCCACGTCTTCGTTCGAAACATAGAGCAACTTCCCGTCCTTGCTCAAATCAAACTCTTCCGGGTCTGACCCGCTATGGATCAGCTTCACCAGCTTCTGCGTCGCCACATCAAACACCCCAATCCCGTCTGCACTCTTGTCCGGCGGTGGCAACGTGCTTTCATCAACGCCCGGCCCCGCAATCGGCGACCCACTCAACGCCACATAAATCGTCTTGCCATCGGCGCTCGCATGGATCCCACGCGGCCTCTTCCCCAGCGGTACCTTCGCCACCACCGACATCGTTTCAGAGTCAATGATCGTCAGGTCGCCGCTCACCTCGTTCGTCACATAAACGCGATACCCACCGGGCTTCGGCGCACTTCCGCACCCAACCAGAAACAGGGCAACTACAACAAGAGCAGATCGAATCATGTCGATCATTATTTCACTGATGATTTCACTGTCCGCTAAAGCCCAACTCCACGCTCACCTTGCCACCCGGCGCAATGCTCACCACTTGCTCCCGCGTCCCCAGCTTTTCATGCCAGGCCGCCAGCGTGTACTGCCCCGGTGGCACCCCCTCCATTGTGAAGCTACCATCCGCACCCGTCACCGCAAAGAACGGATGCTCCACCACGCCGATCCACGACCGCATCCACTTATGCACGTTGCACTTCACGCGAATCATCACTTCCGCCTTGGCAAACTTTCGCGACAACGGTCCATCCTCTGGCGCCTGGCTCTGATTCCACTCCCGGTTCACTTTGGCCTCCGGGTGTATGTTGTGCGTCACCGGGTCAGAGTTGGTCACCTGCAGGCTCTGCCCTGCCTGCATCCCAATCACACGAGGCTCAAACCAGCACCCCTTCTGGTCAATCCGTACTGCAGTCTTCGGCACGTCAAAGTGCTTCCCTTCCAGGCCCGTCTTCAAATACACAAACACATTCCTGAGCTTGCCCTCCGGGCTCACCACTACGGGTTGCTCCTCGCGTGGCGCTTCCGGATACAGCTTGGTGCATTGCGGGTCCTGGTCCATATCAATCACCACCGCCTGTCCCGCACTTCCGCTAAATTTCACAACACCACGCAACGTGCCCGGCGGTCCTTCCGCCTTCGGTGAACACCCCACCAGCCACACCAGCAACAAAGCGCTCCACTTCATTGCGGCATCTCTCCATTCAGCGATTCCATAAACGCCACCAGGCTCGCCCGGTCCACACCCGAGAGCTCAATAGGGCGTATGAGCGGGTCCAGGTGTGGGTTCGAATTTCCTCCCCCAACATAAAACGCGACTACCTGATCCAACGTCTTCAAGCTCCCATCGTGCATATACGGCGCGGTGCGCGCCACGTTGCGCAACGAAGGAGTTCGAAACTCTCCATTGCCTCTCCCCTGGTCCTTCAACTCGCCCTCAGCGTTCATGCCGACTCCCAGATTATGAAACTTCCCGTCGCTAAACAGCGCTGCCTTCGTCCCGATCATATGGCAACTGGCACAATGCTGCCGAAACAACGCCAGCCCATGCTGCGCCTCGGCCGACAGCGCCCCTTTGTCGCCGCCATACTGATACCGGTCAAAGGCAGAGTTCCCGCTCAGCAGCGTCCGCTCATAGCTGGCAATCGCGTCCAGCACTTGCTGCATCCCAATCCGCCCCCCGCCAAATGCCTTCACATATTCCGCATCTGCATTCAGTTTCTCGAGCAACAACTGCGGCATGTGGTCCATCTCGAGTTCATTGGTAATCGGGCCCGCTGCCTGTTCTTCCAGCGTTGCCGCCCGCCCATCCCAAAACTGCACGCTGGCAAAGGCCGCATTCAGGACGGTCGGCGCATTCCGCTTGCCCAACTTCCCACCCACGCCCACCGACACCTTCCGGCCATCGGCGAAGCCGTGCGCCGGGTCATGGCAACTTGCGCAAGAGATCGTTCCGTCCCGCGACAGCTTCGGGTCAAAAAACAACTTCTTCCCCACCGCAATTTCGGCAGCACTCGCCACCCGCTTCACCACCAGTGGAGGCAACCCAAGCGGGCTCGTCACCTCCACTGGCTTCTCACATCCAATCATCCAAACTACAAGCAGCAATACTACAAACCGCATCTAACCGATTCCCTTCACCTTCCAACCCTTCCGATATTTACGCTTCAAAAACGCATTCGCCGCCTTCTCATTCTTGAAGCGCAGCCGCGCACTATCCCACTCGAGCGTCGTCTTCGGAAACCGTGTCGCCAGGCTCCCCAGCAATACCGTCTCACTCAGTGGCCCTGAATAATCAAAGCCCGCCGACGTCTTTCCCTTGCCTTGAATCGCATCCACAAACTGGTGATAGTGGTCATTGGTTTCCAGCCGCGGCACCTTCACATCGGCAAAACTCAGGGCAGGGAAGAAGCTTGGATATTCAACGTGTGGCAGCAACATCACTCCCTTGGTACCGACAAAGATAGATCCCTGGCTCGGCAGCTTCTTCCCCTCAATCAAAGCCTGTATTTCTTGTGGCGGCTTCTCGTCGCCGTCATACCAGGTCACGGCAACGGTCTTCCCTTCCGTATAAGCCGATCCAGGAAACGAGTACTTCACAATGGCGTTGATGGCCCAGCTATGTTCATTCGGTGCCGGCCCCTCTGCCCGCACTGTCAAAGGCGCAGTCACTCCCAGCGCCCCAAACACCGGGTCATAAATGTGGCAGCCCATGTCACCAAACGTACCCGTTCCAAACTCCAGCCGCTTGCGCCAGTTCCCCGGGTGGCAGTAGCCCTTCACGTAGCTCTCCGGCTTTCCGACTCCAATCCAACCATCCCAATCGAGCGTCGTGGGGACTGCATCGCTCTGCGTGGGTCGCGGGTTGGCATCCCCCCATTTCTTATTGCTCCAGGCATGAACTTCCTTCACCTTACCGATGACACCGCTCTGGATCGCTGCCACCGCAGTTCGGTACTCTCCATTCGAATGGATCTGGATGCCCATCTGCGACACCAGCCCCTTTGCTTTTGCAAACTCCGCCACCTTCCGCGACTCATGCACATGCGAGGTCAGCGGCTTCTGGCAATACACATGCAAACCACGACGCATCGCCGCCATGCTCTGCGGCGCATGCATATGATCCGGCGTTCCCACACAAACCGCATCCAGGTTCTTGTACTCCGCATCGAGCATCTTGCGCCAATCCTGGTGCAGTGTCGCCTTGGGGTACTTCGCACTCACTCTGCGGTTGTTCGCCGTGTCTACCTCCGCCACACAAACCAGATCGACAGAAGCATGCGTTGCAATCGAATCGAGCGTCGCCCATGCCATATTCGAAGCCCCCATCGAGGCTAGCCGAACCCGGCCACTCGGCGGAGCAGAAATCAGGTTCTTGATAAAGAAAGGAGCAGCAACAAACGCTCTGCGTGAAAGAGAAGACATATTCACTCCCACAATACGCTAATTGCAACTTCTTCTAGCCAGCGGGGTTGAACAGTCTGTATGCGAGCGTTAGTAATTTCTTGTTTCCTGCTCGGGCTCTCCTCCGCCTCCGCTCAAAACCTCTCCGAGCTCGACCGCATCCTCGACGAGATGCGTCAATCGATCGGCGCCTCAGCCACCCTGCTAGTCCAGCAAAACGGGCAAACCATCTACTCCCGCTCTACCGGGGACTGGTCCGCCACCCGCGCCATCCCCATCGCCTCCGCCTCCAAGTGGCTGAGTGGCGCAGTGCTCATGACCGTCGTCGACGAAGGCAGGCTCTCTCTCGATCACACCGTAGATCGCTACCTCCCCGAATTCACCGGGCCCAGCGGCAAAGCCACCATTCGCCAACTCTTCAGCATGACCTCCGGCTTCGGCCCCACAGACCCGCCCTGCGTCAACGATCGCAGCACCACTCTCGAAGCCTGCGCCAAAGATCTGGCTACCGTCTCTCTCGCCATCCCTCCGGGCACCGGCTTCATCTACGGCAGCACTGGCATGCAACTCGCCGCCCGCATTGCTGAGGTCGCCACGGGCCGCCGCTGGTCTGATCTCCAGCGCGAACGTCTCTATACTCCCCTCGGCATGACTGCTTCCCGCCCTGCACTTCTCAATGCCGATTCCAATCCACTCGTAGCCGGCGGCTACGTCTCGAGCGCCCAGGACTACCAGCGCTTCCTCAACATGATCTTGAACGGCGGCGTCCACGAAGGCCGCCGCATCCTTTCCAGCCGCGCCATCGACGTCATGCTCGCCGACCAAACCAGCAACGCCCGCATCGTCTTCTCGCCTTACCAGCGAGACCCCGCCACGGCTGACACCCGCTACGGCATCGGCAACTGGCGTCAACTCGTCACCAACGGCGTCCTCGAAGAATCCAGCTCCACAGGTGCCTTCGGCTTCACTCCCTGGGTCGATCACACCCGCAATCTCACCGGCGTACTTTCCGTACTCAATGACAACCCCGTCGTCATGCCCTTCTACCTCCGCATCCGCGAAGTCCTCCTCCGCCAAATCCCTAAAGCCTGCCTCACCCGCCGCGGCGTCACCAATGCCGCCAACTACTCCGCTGGCCGCCTCGTCCCCGGCTCCATCATCACAGTCTTTGGAGATAACATCGGCCCCGTCTCACAACTCAACATCGCCGGCATTTCGGCTCCCGTCATTGCCAGCTTCCCCAACCAACTCTCTGCCCTGGTCCCCTTTGAAATTGCGGGTCGCAACGCCGCAGAGCTACGCCTCAATAATCTCCCGCCCCTGCAAATGCCAGTCGACCCAACCGACCCCGGCATCTTCACCCTCGCCCAAACCGGTAACGGCCCCGCCGCTGCACTCATCACAGGCGACATCGCCACAATCTACCTCACCGGCACAGGCCAAACCACCGCCGCTGGCCAAACTGGCGCTGTCGCTACCAACGATCTCAAGCGCGTCTCGGCACCCATCGAGATCACAATAGCCAACCAACCCGCCACCATCCTCTACGCCGGCACTTCCCCCGGTTCCTTCGAAGGCCTCACGCAAATCAACCTCCGCCTCCCGGCTAATCTACCCCGCGCGCTCCACCCAATTCGCCTCACCATCGGCGGCATCACCGCTTCTGGCAACCCCCAGCTCGACCTCCGCTAGCCTATTCCCAGGGTTGGTCTTTCACAAACAGGGCATGCGCCTCGAGCGGCCGATCTGTGCGGAAGTACTTCCGGTACGCCGCCACCCAATCCTTGGCCATCTCTGCCTGCGCATCCGCTAGCGCCATCTCCCCGCTGCACACCTTCTCTCGCATGAAGTCTTCGAGTGCATCCTTCACCCGCGCATTCCAGACCCCACTCGAATAAGGCTGTGGCCAAAGGTTCCTGATGTCCTCGGCCCCACCCAGTGTCGGCGTAATCAGATAATCCACCTCAACACTGCGCGGTGCCGGCTTCACAATCCGGTATTGGCGAAACACCTCGCGCGCCAGCTCCGCCCTCGGTCGGCGCTCATCCTCTTCAGGCCCCAACGCACACACCTGTTCCCGCGTCGCATACTTCGTCGCCCCAGGAGTCAGTCGCGCATCTGGCAAGTGCGCCTCCCGGCTCGGCCACAATCCCCACACCAGCAAGCCCAGTCCCGCGGCCAGCCCCAGCCCAATCCTCGGCCAGGTGATCGTATGGGGCAACACCGTACGCAGCTTGGCCTTCGGGCCCGCCCCGCTCGGCACTGGTGCATCCAGCCTTTCCTGCTTCAAATGCACATACTCCCCAATCGATGCCTCAATCTCGGTGCAGCGAACCCGGCACGGCCAGCACTCCTTCAGGTGCTCCGCCACATGCCGCGCAACCGCACCCGGGCACTCCCCGTCCAGGTAAAGCAGCAACTCCTCGTCCGTGTAGTGCTTCATCGCGCCTCCACACTTGCCAGCCGCTCCAGCGCCCGGCTTAAAGTACTGGCCACAGTCCCCAGTGAAATTCCCAACGTGGAGGCAATCTCCCGATAACGCAATCCCTCCGCCCGCAAATACAAACACCACCGGTCCCGCTCCGGCAAAGCCGCAACCACTTGGAGCAGTCTCTCTTGCCGCAACCGATCCACCATCTGCTGTTCCGGGTTCGCCGCCGGGTCTGCCAAAACAGGCAGCTCCACCGTCCCCACGCGCAACTCCCGCCTCCGCTTCAAAGCCTGGTTGTGCCCCACTCGAAACACCCAACCCCGCAAATTATCCTTGGGCCGACCTCGCTTCAAATGATGAAACAAACCCAAAAACACTTCCTGCAAAACATCTTCCCCATCCTGCAAACTCAACCCCAGCGAAAGCACGTACCGCAGCACCGGTCCGCGATACTCTTCAAACAACAAACTCACTTCCTCAGCAATCGGGCAAACCTGCTGCTCGCTCTCGCTCCACAACCACGGAATTTTTTTGTCAATTACCCTGAACAAATTTGCCTCGTACGGAATATTCAATTCTATGCACTTCTTGCTCGTCTTGCTCTTGGCCCAGCTTGCCTTCAGCTCTTCCATTCAACTCACCATCAAAGATTCTTCCGGTGCCCCACTCAATTCCACGGGTCGCCTCACCCGCCTCGCCACCGGCTCCGCAGAATCTTTCACTGCCACCACGGGCAAAAAGACCTTCGACAATCTCCCCCCAGGCACCTATCGCATCCAGGTTCTCGCCCCAGGCTTCCAGTCTCAATCTCTCGACATCGACCTTGCCGACAACACCAACATCGAGCGGGATTTCACCCTCGCCATCGGGCCCAGCCGCTTTGCCATCGACGTCGTCAGCACCACCCCTCTACCCGGGGTCGGCCGCTCTCTCAATGAAATCCCCACCCCCATCCAGACCTCTCCCCTCGACACCGTTACCACCCTCAACCTCCCAGACTTCCTCAACCGCAACACCAACGGCGTCTACCTCAACGAGATGCAGGGCAACCCCTTCCAGATGGATCTCAACTACCGCGGCTACACTGCCTCTCCCCTGCTCGGCACCCCGCAGGGCATCTCCATCTACATGGACGGTGTCCGCCTAAACCAGCCCTTCGGCGACGCCATCAATTGGGATCTCATCCCCCGCAACGCCATCTCCGAAATCACCCTCATCCCCGGCTCGAACCCTCTCTTTGGCCTCAACACCCTCGGCGGCGCACTCTCCATCGAAACCAAAGACGGCCTCAGCCACCCTGGCACTGCCATCCAGCTTTCTGGCGGCGGCTTCGGTCGCAAGATGGCCGACCTTGAGCACGGCGGCAGCAACGCCAAAGGGCTGAGTTGGTTCCTCTCAAGCAGTCTCTTCTTTGAAGATGGCTGGCGGGAATCCTCTCCTTCCAACGTCCGCCAGTTTCTCGGCAAGCTCGGCTTCCGCGGCTTGAACCTCACCCTTGCCTTCGCCAACAACAGCCTCGTTGGCAATGGCCTCCAGGAATTCCGACTTCTCGAACGCAAATACAACAGCATCTACACCAAGCCCGACCTCACCAACAATCGCAGCCCTTTCCTCAATCTCAACTACCGTCGCTCCCTCACCCCGCGCTGGAGCCTCTCCACCAACACCTACTACCGCAACATCGACACCTCCACCCTCAACGGGGACATCAACGAAGAGTCTCTCGATCAATCTCTTTACCAACTCAGTGCCGCCGACATCCGCGCTCTTACCACCGCTGGCTTCACAGGCTTTCCCACCACCGGAGCCAATGCCGCCAATACCCCCTTCCCCTTCTGGCGCTGCATCGCCCAGGTTCTCCAGCGTGACGAGCCTTCCGAGAAGTGCAACGGCCTCCTCAATCGCTCTACCTCCGCCCAGTACAATTACGGCCTCGCCGGTCAACTCACCTGGCGCAACAACATCCACCAGTTCACGCTGGGTGCTGCCTACGACGGCAACCGCGTCCGCTTCGGCCAATCCACCCAGCTCGGCTACCTCAATCCAGACCGCAGCGTTACTGGCCTCAACGCCTTCGGCGATGGCATCACTGGCGGTGAAGCCGATGGCGAACCCTTTGATACCCGCGTCGACCTCCGCAGTTCCATCCACACCGGCAGCTTCTTCCTTACCGACACCCTCAAGCTAGGCTCCCGCTGGCACCTCACCGTCTCTGGCCGCTTCAATCGCACCCAGGTCACCAACCGCGATCGCATCCGCCCCGGCGGCGGCAGAGGCTCGCTCGATGGCGATCACTCCTTCTCCCGCTTCAACCCCTCCGTCGGCGCAACCGCCCGCCTCCGCGGCAATCTCAACTTCTACGCCTCCTATACCGAAGGCTCTCGTGCCCCAACAGCCATCGAGCTTGGCTGCGCCGATCCGGAATCCCCCTGCCGGCTCCCCAACTCCATGGCAGGTGACCCACCCCTCCTCCAGGTCGTTACCCGCACCGTCGAAGCCGGTCTCCGTGGCGGCTCCGAATCAAACTGGAGGTGGAACGCAGGCTACTTCTTCGCCGACAATCGCGATGACATCTTGTTCGTCGCGAGCGAACAAACCGGTTTCGGCTACTTCAAAAACTTCGGCAAAACCCGCCGTCAGGGCTTCGAAGCCGCCATCAATGGCCGCCTCCGCCGCCTCTCTCTCGGCACCAATTACACCTTCCTCCAGGCCACGTTCCAAAGCCCGGAAGAAGTCAACGGCACCGGCAACAGCACCAACGAAGAAGCTCAGGACGGCCTGCCAGGCGCTGAAGGTGCGATCGAAATCGAACCCGGCAACCGCATCCCCCTCACTCCCCGTCACACCGCAAAAGCCTTCGCTGACCTGCAGCTCACGCGCAAGTTCAGCGTCAACCTCAACGCTGTCGCCATCTCCAGCACCTTCGCCCGTGGCAACGAGAACAACCTCCACAAAGCCGATGGCCGCTACTACGTCGGCCCCGGCCAAGCCCCGGGCTACGTGGTCACCAATCTCGGCGCAAGGTATCAATTGCTGCCCCGCCTGCAACTCTTCCTTCAGGCAAACAACCTCCTCAATCGCCGCTACTACAGCGCGGCACAACTCGGGCCCACAGGCTTCACTCCTGCCGGCAACTTCGTAGCCCGTCCCTTCCCGGCGATTCAAGGTGAATTTCCAGTCCAGCAGTCCACCTTCTTCGCCCCCGGCGCACCCCGCGCCGCCTGGGCCGGCCTGCGCTTCACCTTCTGATTGTGTTAGCAATCGTGTAAGTGCTTCTCGCTCTCTTCTTGTTTACCTGCGCTCCGGCCGATGCCCCTTGCCTCAAAAGCGAAGGCATCGCCCTCGCTGCTGCAGGCAACTACCGCGCCGCCATCCAACCCTTCGAGCGCGCCTGCAAAGCCAACCCCGCCGAGCCCGACGCCTGCTACTACTGGGCACGCGCCCTCTATTCGAGCGACCGCTTTGAAGATTCCCTGCTCGCTCTCGCCCAAGCTCACAAGAGCGCCACTCCCGCCTGGCGCATCGCCACTGCCCGCGGCCAGGCCCTCGACGCTCTCTCTCGTACTGAAGCTGAAGCCGAACTCAAGCGCGCCCTCTCCCTCTTCCCTGGCCAACCGCTTCGCGAACCCATTCCTCTCCTGGCCCTCACCAGTTTCCTCTACCGTCAGGGCCGCCCCACCGAGGCCCTCAAGCTCCTCCAATCCGCCCCGGCCCACTATCAATCTCTCCCCACCTTCCACTACCAACTCGGCCGCGCCCTCGCCAACCACCAACAATGGCCCGCCGCCGCCGAGGCCCTCCGCAAAGCCATCGCTCTAAACCCCAACCTCTCAGACGCCCATGGCCTCCTCAGCCGCGCTTACTATCGCCTCGGCAACAACGATCTTGGTGCCACCCACTCCCGGCTCGCCACTCAGGGCTCCACCACCTCCAGATAGCGATCCACTCCGCCCACCTCCACTTGTTGCACCTTCCCGCCAGGCCAGGTCACCGTCACTCGCGCCACCGCCGTCTCTGCCCCCAATCCAAAGTGCACAGCCACATCACTGGAGCTCGCATAACCCACAGCCCCCGTCACGCGGTTCATCTGCCGCAGCCCGCTCTTGGTCACCAGCTCCACCTTCGCTCCAATCCCGTCCCGGTTGCTCCGCTTCCCGCGCAGCCGCAACCCCAGCCAATGCCGTCCCGCCCCCAACGTATTCCGCAGCAGCAGCGGTGCCTCCCCAATCCGGCTCACCACCACATCCACTCTTCCATCCCCATCTAAATCCCCAAACGCCGCCCCCCGATGCCGCGCCGCCTGCCCCACACTCTGCGCCCGAAACTTCCCATCCCCACCATTCAACAGCAGCAGATTCGCCTGCCGCGACGCCCGCCCCGACAGCTTCTCCGTGTTGTCCTGCACATCCGAACAAGCCGCAAACAAATCCTTCCACCCATCATTGTCAAAATCAAACACACCATTGCTCCACCCACTCAAAGCGAGCGTCGCTCTCCCCACCAGACTCCCGTACGTCCGGTCCTCAAACTGCCCCTTCCCCGCATTCCGGTACACCGGAAAAGTCTCATTCGTCAGCGCTGTCAAAAACAGATCTTCCTTCCCGTCGTTATCCCAATCCCGAAAGTCCGCCCCCATCGCCGACAACGCCCGCCCATCATCATTAAACGCCACCCCAGCCGGCCCCGCCGTCTCTTCAAACTTCCCACCCCCCAAATTGCGAAACAAAAAATTCGGCTCCGTATCATTCGTCACAAACACATCCAGCCGCCCATCTCCATCCACATCCCCAAACGCCAGCCCCATCCCTTTACCCGCATGCGCAGCAATTCCACTCTCCTTCGAAACATCCGTCAAGCTCCCATCCCCATTGTTCCGGTACAAGGCATTCGCCTGCGCTGCATACTCCCTCGGATGACAGAAGCTCCTCTCCGCACCCCCGCAAACAGGCTCCCGCGCTGCATCCCACTTCACATACCGCACCACAAACAAATCGAGGTCCCCATCCTGATCCATATCAAACCAACCCCCACCCACCGCCCATTCCCTGTCACCGCCAAGCCCCGCCTTCACCGTCACATCTTCAAACTTCCCACCACCCGCATTCCGGTACAGCGTCTGCTTCTTCACCCCGGCCACAAACAAATCCACCCGCCCGTCATTGTCATAGTCGGCCGCCGCCACCCCCATGCCATACCCCGTCCCCTGCACCCCGGCCCGCTCCGTCACATCCTCAAACTTCCACCCGCCCAGGTTCCGGTACAACCGATTCCAATACTTCGGCTCCGTCTTCTGCATCCCCGCCTGCGCTGCCCCATTGGTCAGAAAGACATCCAGCTTCCCGTCCCCGTCATAATCAAACACGCCCACCCCACCCGCCATCGTCTCAATCAGATGCTTCGCCCCGCTCCCATCCACTTCCAGCCGCGCCACCACGCCGCTCGAAGACCCCACCTCTTCCAGCGCCACCCCACCCAACAACAGCAACAGCACCAGCCTCATACCGATACTCTATCCAAACTGGATGTGTCAATAGTTTTGTGTAAGCCAGTCCACCTTGGTTAATTGCCCTTGTCAAGAACCATGCCGGATGGGGGCCGTAGCTGCAGGGCGTAGCGAAGCGAAGCCCTGCGGCGGAGGCCCCCATC
>JBIITX010000060.1:0-13952 GCA_044340255.1 Bryobacter sp.
GGATGGGGGCCTCCGCCGCAGGGCTTCGCTTCGCTACGCCCTGCAGCTACGGCCCCCATCCGGCATGGTTCTTGACAAGGGCAATTAACCAAGGTGGACTGGCTTACACAAAACTATTGACACATCCGGGCGAGCCACTCCTCCTCAAATTCTCCGTAAATCATTGCAAGAAGTCCGACAACTGGAACTCAAATTTCATTATCTTCACACGGAGGGGAACGGAGGGCGACATCCTGCCAACGCCCAGCTCCAATTCGATAACCCTTTGAACAAGAAGATCATTGATTTCCACGGTGCGACCTCTTCGAATCATCATTCCAAATGAAACCGCTAAGTGCAACGGGATCAACCCTTCCCTCTTCAAGTGTTCACGCGCATATCGAGCTGTGACGCATTGCTCGGTGCCCTTCACTACACCCCAGCTTCCCGCCTCGAAGCGATCGCCCGTCCTCATCCCAACCATCCGATCCTAGCCGGCCACATGGGCGGCGGTGGTGCTGGCTACCGAGCAACAATACCATCAGTCGCGAGAGCTAGGTCTAGCCCAACACATCTGACCGAAGATCACGATCGATCCGAAGCAAACAACCATTACTTATACTCATCATATGCGCCCTCCTGAAAGTTCAAAGTGATATTCAATGTCCTGTCAACTTTCGAGAGCAGCTTCACATTCTCTAGTGTCAAAGAGATGAATCCGTCTAGAGATGCGGATATCTTGATAAGATCCCCTGCAGCTCCGGAAAAGCAATGAATACCTTCCGATGATTTAGAAAGTTTAGAATCTTCAAATACTGCTTTTGATCTAGTGAGATTGATTGCTGAAACCTTTGCAGCCGGTAGCGGCGAATTCGCCGGGTCCACAATCTTTACGCAAACTGTCTCAGCCAGCACTGCCTCATTGCAAAACGCCCCAATAGACATCAGCACAAAAAGGATCTTCACTTCTCTTACACCTCTACATCAGACAATTGTTGATAACTGCTGCGGAAACACCGCCACTGCCAACTACCGTTTGGCCATTGGGCGGAGGGGGCAGGGGAGAGCGACATCCTGCCAACTTCCAGCTCCAATTCGATAACCCTTTGAACAAGAAGATCATTTCTTTCCAAACTGCGACCTCTTCGAATCATCATTCCAAATGAGCGCGCTAACTGCAACGGAATCAGCTCTTCCTTTATCAAGGTTTCTCGTGCATATCGAGTTGTGACGCATTGCTCCGTGCTCTTCACTACAACCCAACTTCCTACCTCGAAGCAAGTGCCCGTCGTCATCTCAATCTACCGCCAGCGTCTCTTCTGCGCCTCCAACGCCCCCTACGGCAACGTACGCTGAAAATTCGGCGGCCTCCGCATTCTTCCAAGCCCTACAACCAGACCACGAATCCACTAACGGCTACAACCGCCTACTCACCCAACACCTGAACGAAGTTGACATCCCCTCCGCAGCAAAAGCACTCCAGGTCGGCCCATCTCTACAACCCATCGTTACCCAACACCTGACATCTAAGCCCTTCCTCGAAGATACATCCTCAACCTGGACGCCTGGTCGTTCTACAGCCTTTTCCCCCGCGCAGCGCTCAAACTTCCGTAACTCGCGCTAAACCCACTCACCCGACTTCGGTCAGATCGTCGACCGCCCCGCCACGAGGCCCTCTGGAATTCCAACGTAAACCTGCAAGATCCCAGCAACTTGGGCTGCAGCCGAACCAACGTACAGGTCATTGCAGTCATGACCTCCAAAAAAATGCGCTGACCCATCTGGATTCAGTTCCGCTACTTGGTACTTGCGTTCTGCCCGAAACTCTTGCGATCCCACCCGCAATCAGATCGACACCTGCACACCATTCTTGCCTCGACTCCGTCAAAATGTGCAAGAGAGTTTCAGTGTGCTTAATCCCATCTCAAGCCCTCGGTTGTGTCTCAAAAATCTGGCTATACTATCCCAGTATTGGGCTTAATTCCAAGCATCAGTTTCTTACTTACGGCATTTGTCTCAACTGCCTTCGGGCAGTTTGAGCAAAACCTTGGACAAAGTGCGCCTTCCACCAGTTTCTTGCTCAATAATCAAGGTATCCTGCTCCGTGCCACTGAATCTGGTCTTGAGTTTCAGGCCCCTGGCGCTCTCCCACTGCGCCTTTCGGTACGCTCGGGCCAAGGCAAGTGGACTGGAGAACAGCCTCAAGCTTCAACTGTAAGTTACTTCATAGGCAGCAATCCGACCCACTGGGTGCATAATGCGCCAATCTACCATCGTCTGCGCCGGGCAAACATCCTTCCAGGCATCGACTGGATAATCTACCTGAATAACGGAAACATCGAGTATGACTTCGAACTCTCCGATGCTAGCCTTCTGACCTCACTTGTGCTCGAATGGAGCGGAAATACTCCCACCCTCCTCAATCACTCCTTCGGCGCAACGCTTGGTGCTCTACACTTTACCCAGCATCAGCCTCGCTTCTTTGCCGCCAAAACGGAACTTGCCGGGGGCCTCCAACAACTCACACCCCACACCTTTTGCTTCCGCCTCCAACAACCACCCCCTCCAGGCCCGTTACGAATCGATCCCATTGTTGAAGTCTCAGGGAGCTTTGGTGGCCCTGGCGACGACACAGTCCTCACCGCCAACGACTCCTTCTCCGTTGGCATAACTCGCTCCGCCGCTTGGGATCGGTCTCCCACTGGCAGCGGGGCTGACATCTTTATCCGCACTCATTTCTCAGGCAATCGCTATTCCACCACCTACTTCGGTGGCACAGGAGACGACTTCCTATTTGCCGCCTCCGACAGCGGCGCTTCCACCCTCGATCAAGTGATTGCGGTTGGGTCCACTAATTCTAGGGATCTCCCAGCTTTTGCGATCTACGGGGCTAGCAGTGCGGCTCAAGTGCTGCCTGCAACCCTTCCCTATGGTGGAGGCAGTTCAGACGCACTCATCCTCAACATCTCTGGCACTTCCCTCAGCGCCAGGATCTTCGGCGGTCCTGATGCGGAGCGTTTCAACGCGATTCATGTCGCCACCAACACAACCTATTTCGGTGGTGAGGTAGCCTCTGCATTGAGCCCCACTCCTCAAGGTCTGCTGGCCTACACCGTGGGCAATCGCGTCGATTCCATCCGTGTTCCTGTGCCCATTCGATCCATCACTTTGGATGCTGGCTCCAACACAGTGTTCGTGGCAGGAGACTCGGACCGTGATGATCTGCAGAACCTGAACTCCTCCTGGAGTCAGCGCGCTGGTTCCCGTGATGTCTGGCTTGCCGCTCTACGCCATCGGCCTTCCTTCTTGGAAAGCCCCACCATGCTTTGGCAGGGCCTGTGGGGTGGCCCCGCCGATGAATCAGTGGCAGCCTTGCAACTACTGCCTCCTATCGGCCTTGTGCTCACAGGCAATACCAACTCCAATAACATCAACCACCGTAATCCGGCCCAACCGATGTATGGCGGCGGCGATTCTGATATCTTCCTTCTCGCTCTCGACACCGCTGGCCGAGACATCCAATTTTCCACCTATCTCGGTGGCAACGGTAATGATCGCGTTCTTACCGCCTCCTCCATTCTGGGCAGCCTCTTCCTCGCTGGCTCTACAGATTCCTCGGATTTGCCCTTACCCGGACCGTCCCTCCAAAGAGACCTCAGTTCCTTAAGTCAGGGCAGCACCGATGGCTTTGCTGCACAAATCTCGACAACTGGCAGCATGGATTGGGGAATCCGCGTTGGCGGAGAGGGGGAAGACCGTATCCGCTCCATACGTTCCCAGAGCGGGGCGATCTGGTTGGCTGGCGAGAGCAATCGCCCCGCTTGGCTTTCCTCTCTCAACCCTTACTTGACACTCCTACCCAATCCCGGCTCTTCTGATGATCCTGAACGTCATGGTTTCGATACCTTCGCCCTTCGCTTTAGAGCCAATATCGTCAACCTGGGTCCCATCCTTGTCGGCCAGAACCTCCGAGTAGGTGTCCCGATAGCTGCTTCGTTTGAAAAAGATTTCGATGGGGTGCTCGAAGTCATCTCTGCAGACCCCACAAGACTCCTCATTTCCTCACCAACCTCTCGGCTGGGGAATGTTCCAGATCCCCCTGCAGCTCGCATTGTACTTACCGAAGTAGACCTCTTGCGCTGGCAGGGAGCAGGTTTCTTCCTGGAAGCCCTTGGAGAACCTGGTCCCGCCGAGATCATTATCCGGGCCGCCAATATGGTGGAGCGCCGCTTCCCGGTTACCATCGCTCCTTCTGCCCTCTACAGCCGAAGCCTTTCCCGCATCCAGGC
The DNA here is from genome assembly GCA_044340255.1 of Bryobacter sp. Taxonomy (GTDB): domain Bacteria; phylum Acidobacteriota; class Terriglobia; order Bryobacterales; family Bryobacteraceae; genus Bryobacter. Next base: position 4,269 of record JBIITX010000060.1, read on the forward strand.
GCTGAATTCGATTCAGACTTACTCGGCAGCGTTGGCTCCACTCGCAGCGCCCGGCTCAACCCCGGTCTTTCAGGCTCCCCGCTTCGGTCTCAACCCCAGAATCGACTTCGTGTCCAGTGATCCAGATGCACTCGTCCCTGTGATGCTCCCCAACAGTAGCAACAATTCTGGCACGGAATTTCAGCAGTCTTTTGAGCTGCGCAAGCCCGGCACATACCAACTCCAGCCACGTTCCCCACTGTTCCCAACTGCTCCTCACCAAGCCTTCACCATATCTGACACTGCTCTCGATACGGGGGTTAGTAGCAGCCCGGCAACAACGCTGCTTCTTCCTCAAGGGCTCGTCGCTAGCTTCAGCCTCCCTACAGGTCGTCCTCCCACCCGCATTGAGGTCTCAGTGGAAGATCCCACTCTGCTTCTTGTATCGTCTAACGCGAATCAGCGTGGAAGATCCAGCATCATCATCGACTCCACCACCAACCAGGTCTTTCTGCAGACACTGGCTGGTTCGGGCCTGACGCGCCTCCGCTTCAGCAGCCCCACGGGTTGGTCCTTTACGCAGGAGCTACGTTGTGTCCCAACTCGCCTTCGCTTGACCACCTCTGCTTCCGTTGCGCCGCGTGGCGAGGAATTTACGATAACAGTCAATTTGGACCCAGACTATTCTGGATTGGCTCCAAACGAAGGCCCCTCTGCCACTGCCATTCCAGCCGCACTGGCTCCTTTTCCATTTATCCCGCTGCTCAGCCAGCAGTTCGAGCTTGCACCCACTACCCCTGGTTCAGCTTCATTGATTCTTGGTCAGTTCACCTTTACAGGTTACAGAGCTACTTATACTTTACTTACAACGGGTGAAACTGCATTCCGCCTCAATATGGCTTTCCCATTGCTCCGCCCAAGCCAAAACTCGGTTTCTGTAACGGTACGCCCCCCAGCATTTGTACTCTCCGTACCGGAAGTAGTTCTGCCGCAGTCTGGGATGATGGCCTTGCCGGTAGCTGCATTCCTCCCGCGCATGGCCTCCAGCCGTGTCCGCGCTACATTCCTCAATCCGGCAGTTGCCGAGTTGCGCCAATTCGGTTTGGCTTCACCCGCCACCTTCAACCTAAGCAACACCGATTCCTTCGTGCAAGTGGCAGCGAAAGGGCCACCAGGCTCAAGTACATTGCTCACGCTGGTTGCTGACGATGTGCGTATCGAAATTCCAATCCGCATCGTACCCCTGGTGCTCGTAGCTGTCTCTGAAGAGGTGCGTATCTCGCAGGTCGGCTCAGTACCCTTCGCCATCACGGGTCGGGATGGCAACACCTTCCTTCCGCTCGGCATTTTTGTGTTGGCTGACTTTGCAGAATTCGCCGTCACCAATTCCAATCCCACCGCTTGCCCTATCCCCGAGCGTGTTCGCCTTTCATCCTTGAACCAGTGGACCGTGGAGTGCAAAGCACCCGGCTTGGCCGACATCCGTCTGCAACCCATCGGTGCAGTCGCTTCTGCGACCGGTGCCACTTTCCGCATCCGCTCCGGCATCGACCCTCTCACCAACATCACGCCGTTGTCTATCTTGGGCAGCAGTGCCAGTCCCCGCGTGATCCTTGGCTCCGGTCTTTCGACACCTTACCCATTCCTTTCCTTAAATTGGTTTGGTGATGAAGTTGATGTGGAAAGTCTGGATCCTGATCTGGTTACCATCTCACGGGACTCCACCACACCCGGTGTTCCTCGCTTGCGGCTTGCGCCATCCTCTTCTATCCAGTCGTCGATTGTGGTCCACGCGTCCAATCGAACGGGCACCACTTTCCTTCGCTTCTCCGGCTCTGGCGGACGGGTTCGTGAAATCCCCGTTTTCGTCTGGAGTTCTTCGCTAGTCTTCACCGGATTCACTGACGGGTTGCGCGATCAGCCCCGACTCTCCATACCCTTTTCTGGTTCTGAACCCCGTCGCCAGCAACTTGGCATCTCGCCCCTACCCATTGATCCGATTACGAAGCTCCCTTTCTTCTCTTCGCCGAGTCAGTACTTCATCAGTCCTGCCGCCAATCCGCAACTCATTCAAGTCACCTCTTCCAATCCCGAAGTGGCGGAACCCACCACGCCAACACCCGTCTTCGGTCCCCCGCTCAGTTCTCAGGTCCCCGGGCTCTTTACGGCACTTCTCAAAGCTCGTGGCACCTCCACCCTGGAGATCACACAGCCTGAAGGCTTCAGCCCATCTCCTCTATCTCGCCTCGTGGTTGAAACATCCACCCCGCGTCTCTTCCTCAACGCCTCGCCCATCCTGGGCCCCGGCCTCCAGGTCCAGAGCGGGATCGGATTCACTGACGCCAACACTTCATCCAACCTGACCGTTACCATTTCATCTACCAATCCTGAAGTCATTTTGTTGGCAGAATCCCCCACAGGCCCAGCCCTGCCTCAGCTCACCAGGCGCAATCTGCAGACCCTCTTCATTCGCTGCTTGAGGGAAGGCGCTGCTTCCCTGCGTCTCGAAGCCGAAGGTTATGAATCCGCCACTGCTCCCATTCTCATCGCACCCATTCAACTCGTGTGGCTGTCAGGCCTTAGTCCAACCCTATTGCCAGGCCAAGTCCAATTCCTTGAGGCTGGTATTGATTTTCAAAACACTTCAGATCGCCTCACAAGACAGACGCTTTGGTTGAACCCAGATGCACCCTATCAGTTTGAGTTGCAGTCCTCCGGCCCAGCGCAATTTCAATTTCCCGATGGCCCGAAAGCCATGAATTCCTCCGGCACACCAAGGTTCTCAACACGGGTTATTCCGGTCACAATCGGCGAATCTACGTTTTCCTTTACAGCGACTGGCGATCCCATCGCCGTTCCCGAGCCCAGATTGTTGCGGGTGACACCTTGGCCGATTCAAACCAATAGAAATATCAACATCGGGCGTGGCTTGATGGTCACGCCAACTATCCGCAATGAAAGGTCTCAGCCCGTTACTTACCGTATCGTGCCTCAGGGTGGCATCACCGTGGGTGCTGATATTGCCAGCCTATCTACCAATCCGCTGAATCTCACCGTACCGGCCAATCGTGAGATTCGCTACTTCCTTGCAGCCCCTCTCCAGGAAGCTCCGGGCAGACTGCTCTGGTCAGAACCGGAAAGCATCAATCTAGAAACTACCGTCTCACTCGAACGTACTCTCTTCCAGTTCTCAGCAGACCGCTTCCCAGGCTTCATTTTCAACCAATCCCTCGATAGGGTCGAGTTACCCATTGCCTTGTCGGCCTCCGGTTCATTTTTCCCAAGCCTCAACCTCAACCCTCTGTTGGGTCCGCAAACGCTACGCTTGTCTTCTTCCAACCCCCAGGTAGCGTCATTTGCATCCAACACCCTCATTTTTCCGGCAAGCGCGAGTCAGACTTGGGTTGATTTGCGTCTCAATTCACCCGGCACCACCATCCTCAGTATGGAAGCCCCGCCGGGTTTTTCACCAACAACCAGACAAGAAATTCTAATTACGGTCCGTTAGCAGATGCGCATTCTTTCAATACTCCTATCGCTATCCTTCGTTGCACTGGCGGCAACATCCTTTGAAGAAAATAAGGGTCAGGCCGGAACTCGGGTTCGCTTTCTCGCCTCCACCCCCACAGCTTCTGTCCTCTTCACCCGCACCGGTATCGAGTTTCTTGGGCTCGATGCTTCGGGGCGACTGGAGACTCTGCGACTCGCCTTAGCCGGGTCAAACGATCTCGACTGGCAAGCATCGGGGCAGCGCCCTGAGACGTATCACTACATTCTCGCGGGACAGCCCGCCAAGGTGCCCGGCGGCGTCCATCGTTTTGACCGTCTCCAGGCGAGCAACGTTTACCCGGGCATTGACCTCTTGTTCTACTTCGCAAACGGTTCGCTTGAATATGACTTCATTGTCAAACCTGGTGCCGATGCTTCGCGTATCCAGATTCGACTCGATGCACCGCATCCAGTGCAGCTCTCAGCTACGGGCGAATTCCAGTCCAAAGTAGGTCGTCATCCCTGGCGGCAACGCACACCCCTCGTCTATCAGAACAAGGATGGCCATCAGCGGCAGGTTGCCTCTCATTGGCACCCCCTTGGCAACCAACAATTCCAGTTCATTCCTGGTACCTACAACACTGGGCTGCCGCTGGTTGTCGATCCAGTTTTGGAATTCGCTTCTTATCTGGGCGGAGAAGCCGACGATGAAATCACCACCATCGGTGAGGGCTTTGTTGCAGGCAACACTAGATCCAATTTGTTTGACGGCCTCAACACCATCCCCCGCCGTGGTCGCGACATCTTCATTCGCATCCAGGCCTCACCCAATATCAGTGCCGACAACATGCTGAATTGGCGCGATCAGGTTTACATTTTCGGCGGCTCAGGCGACGATAGCCTGGCTGGTGCCGGAGTTATCTTTTCGCAGAACAGTCTCTCCATCAGCTTCGGTGGCACGACCAGTAGCCGCGACTTTCCCTTTTCCAATAGGCCCGCTTATAAAGGAGGCGATTCAGATGCCTTTCTGGCTGATTTTCGTTTGAATATCGGCAGCAATTCATTCGGCCCACCTTCGTCCTTAAGCGGCAACTACTATGGCGGCTCGGGTGCGGAACGTGTCAACTCTTTTCTGGCTGGCGGGATAGGTTCCTACTTGTCCGGCACAACGGACTCCAGGGATCTGCCCGTCAGCCGTGCCATTCAAACGGCCCCAGGCGGGGGGCGCGACGCCTTTTATGCTTTTGTTCCGATCAACGCTACCCAAGCGCCACTCATCAGCTCCTACTTTGGTGGGGCAGGGGACGACGAGGTACACATGATGCGCTTTGGGCCGGACAACATGCTCTATATCGTGGGCGAAACCAGTTCTGAATCCATTCCCCTGCTACCCGGATCTTTGGCTGGAGAGAGTGACGGCTTCCTGCTGGAGATAGGTCCATCATTTGCGATTAACAATCCCCCACCGCTCGACCAGGATCTTTTCCGTCGCGCACTTCGCTTTGGTGGCTCAGGTCAAGACCGCTTGAAGTTCGCCGGCATAAGCTCGACACACTTGCTACTCGCTGGCGAAACTACTTCTACCGATCTTCCTCTCGTCGATCCCATTCAAGCCAAGCCGGCTGGCGGCGTAGATCTGTTCGTTTTGAGTCTCAATGCCGAACGTCAGGTCATCAAGTCAACCTATTGGGGAGGCAGCAGTGATGATTTCGTGCGTGTCGGGGTACTCTCAGGCTCTGGCGACTTGCTCCTTGCCGGGGACACTACCAGTACCGACCTGCCGTTGCGCGAAGCCATCCAAACCTCAAACAAGGGAGGGCGTGATGGCTTCTATGCCTTCTTCAATCCCACAGGGGATTTGAGCTATGCAAGCTACTTCGGGGGGGCGGGGGAAGATTACATTTACGCCGCACTGCGACCCTTCTCGGGCCCGCTGCGCTTTGCTGGTGCTACCTCCTCCTCAGATCTCGTTTCTGCCAAAGCATGGCAGCCCTCCTCTGCAGGAGGTACGGACGGGTTTGTCGCTGAAATCTCCTTGCCTGAGTTCTTGGTGAACGACGTGGCTTGGGCTACCCCAGGCTCCCTTTGTTTTTTGAACTTCCTTGCGTCGCAGCCACTGGGTTCGACAAGGGTCACAGCCACAATTGGAGATCCTAACCTCGCCCTATTCCGCCTTGGTGACCAACGTTTGCCTTCTGTCTCCTGGGGTGCAGCTACCCCATTAATCATCGAAGGGCTGAAGGAAAGCGGCGAAACCACCATCACTCTGTCAGCACCCGGTTTTGTCAGTCGACAACTGCGCCTGCGTTTGGGCCGCGCAGTCATCAACGTCGTCTCACCTCCATCCCGCATCTCGACTTTCGTTAGCTCTCTGAACTTGCGCTTCCGGATCGACATCTTGGATACAGAACGAAATGAGTTGGTGGCAAATAGCGGCAATTTTATTTCGCAGCCTTTCATTCTCCCTGTTACCTGGAGCAGTTCCGATCCCTCAATCCTTCGCATTGCGAGTACAACTGTCTTTGGTGCGATTTCGATCATCCCAGTGTCTGTAGGTGCCGCCCGTATCTCGGCCGAATCCAGCTATCCGTTCTGGCCTGAAGGTGGATTGCCACTAGAGATCGAGCCTGGCCGTCTGACGGGCACCGCAAGTGACATCCAACGTGCGAATCCACTGACTGTCAACACAATCTCCTTTCGATCAGCAACGCCACTATCTCCAAACCAGTCCCCATCGATATCCGGCACGTTTCGCGTTACCAGTGAAGACCCTTCGCGCCTGCTGCTGGGTCAGGGTGCCGACGACCTTGTCCAGGAGCGAGAATACGAGATTTTGAGGCAAGGCTCACTTGAAATTCCTGTGCGAGCGCTTGCCTCAACTGGTTCCGTAAGAGTTCGTGTCAGTTCGCCGCAACTCGCCGAGGATGCAGTTGCCATTGTCGAATTAACTCCCCTGCTGCTCGAAACCCGCTTGGGGTCAGAGTTTTCAAGCGCAACGGCAACCCTCGAAGCCCTGCCCAACACACAAACCAACTTGGTTGCCTCATTGCGGTTTGAAGGCGGCAACTTGATCCCTCCGAGCAGCATCAACGGAGTCCTGAACTTCTCCGTCACCTCATCCAACCCCTCCGTAGCCCGGCCTTCCTCGGCAACGTTGGCATTGGGCCAATTCACCCCCAACAGCCTTCCAATCTCCATTCTGGGTCAGGGTTCGGCAGAAATCCGGGTCTCCTCAGCCTCACCGCACCTTAAGCTCGTCGCCAACCCAACCATCAAGACTGTTGAAAAGCTGCCGCCACTCTTTTCGCCGAATCCGATCCTCGTTGGACATAAGCTGCAAACTACCAATCGGACATTCTTGAGGATCAATCTCAATGGTCAGGTCAATGCCGAGTTAAGCGTGGATGACCCAAGTCTGGCGCTGATCGCAACCTCGGAAAATGCAACTCCCGTTCGGTCCTTCCAATTCAGGCCATTCTCCGAAGTTACTTTTGTGATCAATGGCATGGCTGCTTCCGGCTCCACTTCCATTCGGCTCCGAATCCCCAATTACGAAGATGTTGTGTATCCAGTAAAGCTGGGGCCCTCGGGTTTCGCATTTGCCGAAGATCGGCGCAGCGTGGATGTCAGCACGGGTACCTTTACCCTTTCAATGTCCGCCTGGCTACTCGATGAAAATACACTCGAGCCAATCTTGCCCCAAGCGCTCCAACCAAACATAACCGCGAATCTTTCCTTTGCCAGCAATTCTGCTGACCTTTCTCTTGCCCGTAACTCCTGTGACCTCTCCTCGCGCCTAGTTTGCCAGTTCGCTGTGAACTTCAGACTGCCCGGAGATTACACGATCAGTCTCGCTCCAGTCGCAGAGTTTCTGACTCCGAGTGGCCGTCAGCGACTTTCGGTCCGTGTGCTGCGGACCGGACTGACAAATACCTTCTTTTATGGTGTTAAGGACTGCCTGGTTACCACAAGCGTGCAAACTCCGTTTAGCTTTCCGTCGAGCACACGACCGATCGTTCAACCGCTAAGTCTGCGCATAACATCTCTTGATCCCGACATGGTGCTTTTTTCGACTGCAGCGGACCAGCCCGGACAAGCTTCAATTACCTTCCTGTCGAACCAGAATCTCTGGATTCATGGCATGGGCAACACCGGGTTCGCCCGCTATCGGCTGGAAGGAACAGTGATCGAGACCGTTGAAGCCACAATGCCTGTCTACAATTGGACGATTTCAGTGGGACCGCAACGCTCTAATCCCGACCTCCCTAACAACACCGCAATCCGGGGCACAACATCCGAGTACAACGTCGCTCTGATCTCGACTGCCGGGCAAGGAACAGCAGGTACGCGGCCTGGGATCCCAGTGATCAGCTACGAGGTTGAAAGTTCCGATCCGGCTGTCCTCTCCTATCGACAGGCAGAAGGTGAAAAGACATTTCCACCCGGCACAGGCTTCCGGCGTGGAGAAGTAATTGCCGTCGGTGTCGGTTCCGCGACAATCACCCCCATCGCCGGCGCTGCCCGTGCCCCTTCGCTCGAATTGCGGGTGCGACTCCCAAGGCTAACAGCCAATTCTTTGCTCATGGTGCCCAATGCGCGAATGGGTCTCAGAATGCGAATGGAGAGTGGCGTCCAGGCGCCAACCGACAACACGATATTCACGGTTCGGTCGCTGGATCCTTCTCGGTTGCTGGTGCAGCGTTCCGATTCCGGTGCACCCGGGGCCCCGTCGATAAATGCGGTATGGCCTGTCAATTCCCAGGAACTTTCCCTGTCTCTGGACTCACTATCGGCGGCTGGTGATTCAGAATTTGAAGTTTTACTGCCAGGTTTTGAGCCCTTTGTCGGCAAAGTCTACATCGCGACGCCAGCCCTGCGATTTAGCAATCCTCAATCTGGAGCTCAATCACTGACGGTCGGCGCAGAAGCGACTTTCGAGGTCGTGCTTGGGGCTCTACCGCGACCGGAACTACTCGGCCGAACCGACATCTCGACGATGGATCAGTTTCCGTTTCGTCCGGGTTTTGACCCATCATCGATTCCGGTTGGAGTCGAGATAGACAATCCGCTTAATTTGACATTACTAACGCCTGGCCCGAGGTTGGGTAATGGGAATGACAGGCTTCCCCTCCGGTTGAGAGCCCTTGCCGCTGGGACTGCTAGGGTGCGGCTACTGACTCCACCGGGCTTCGGGACATTTTCGGATTCGCTGTCTGTACGTAATGTGCGGGTACTTTTGCCTGAGATCACCGTAAACTGCTCGACCGCTGTGGCGTACGAGTCGATGACCGCCTGCTCGGCCCCTGCGATTCCTGGGCTCACCATTCGTTCCGCAAGCCCAAGCCGACTTACTATATCGTTGTCAGAAACTGTGACTGGGATGCAGGAGGTGCGCACCACCACGCAGACCAATTCGCCCACATTTTATCTGCACGGCCTTGCATCGGCTGGTACCACCGCGCTCACGTTCTCGGCGCCAGGCTATCAAGATAGAACTTTGAATATCCAGCATTTGAATAGCGCTTTTGTAATCAACAACACCTCCATCAATCCAATTCCTGTCAATGGCACGGGCACAGTTGAAGTTGTATTTGTTGCCGTAAGTTCTGATGGTCGTCCGCAGCAACAACTATTTCTTGGGCTAAGGCCTGGCACCATACCGGTTAGTGTTCCAATCCGCATGTCTGACCCGACTGTCTTCTCGGTCACCCCAGCCTCCGTGACTTTCAATCCAGGCGAGAGATCGAAGTCGGTTCAGTTCAGGGGACTGAAATCAGGGTCAGCGACTTTAGAGCTAGGTACGCCAGCCGGTTTCGCGCCACCGCTCCCAGCTGGAATACTAGTGCGGGTGAACTAAGTCTTCTCGCTAGAGTCACCGCCTCGAATTGGGCTTGCAAAGCTGGATTTTCGGAAACTGGCTTGGAATGCAGCCCAGGCCACCATCCGGCCGTCCACAGAAAGTTTTAACTATTGTTCGCCACCTAACCCGTTCATTCTAAACACTTCCCCACCCGATCCCCCACCAAACTCCTTCCGCTCGCATGCTACGGTCTTCCCCGAAGGAGATTTTCCAATGAATGACTCTTTAGCCTAAAAAAAGCAGTTAGCCCGCTCATATGGCCTCCGGTATGAGCCTTTCTGGCCGCCTTTGAGTCGTAAAGTCCCTGAAGATCCAGCGCAACATTTCGGGCCACCTCTGGTCTTTAGCCAACTGCT
>JBIITX010000061.1:0-13842 GCA_044340255.1 Bryobacter sp.
GCTTTGACTTGAGTCTTGAGTTTCATATCTCGATTTCCTTGCTTCGTTTCGTACTGAATCTTGCTTAGCGCTGCTGGCGAACGGCGAGCCCACGCTGGTTGTGGTTGCCGCTACCCGGGGGATCGTCCACGGGATCGCCCGGCCCGCCGCCTGCCCTGACTTGAGTCTTGAGTTTCATGTCTCGGTTTCCTTTCTGTGTTTCGTTCTGAATCTTGCTTAGCGCTGCTGGCGAACGGCGAGCCCACGCTGGTTGTGGTTGCCGCTACCCGGGGGATCGTCCACGGGATCGCCCGGCCCGCCGCCTGCCCTGATTTGAGTCTTGAGTTTCATATCTCGGGTTCCTTTCTTCGTTTCGTTCTGCGCCTCGTATCTGCGCTCACATCTACTAGGGCGATACGAATCCACAGAATCGATCACGACAACGAAAAGTTTTTGCGGAAATTCCTCAAGCCTCAAAGTCTCCCAGCAGAAAGGCCCACCCAAGGCCATATCTTCATCGTCCCGCCCCCACTCTTGGCACTCCTCGGCGCCCCTCGCCACTTCCGGCAATGCCAAGACCCCAACGGACCAAAGACGGGCTCATTACACCGCCCTACTTCACGAGGGTGATCCACCTGATGCCCTGGAAGCCCTAAATCGCGCGGTCCATAGATGAGATCTGCGATGATCTTCGCTTGAGGCAACAACGTTTCTGTACGCGCGCAATCTGCGTTTTTTTTTCTGCTCATCGGCAACTTTCTGGCGGCCGATGATTCAACGTTCGCCTATGATCGTAATCTGGCGCTGGATCTGCGTGAGCACGAAGTTGCGATCCGTAACGGCATCCGCGTGGCTCTCGTGAATTTCCAAGTTATGCCTGGGGTTCGGATTGACGCTATCCTCGTCACGCCGCCACCGGCTGGGACTAAGACGGGAGCGATTGTCTGGGTCCATTCCAGCTTTCTTCCAGCAGTTGCCAGACGCCATGCTGTTGGCTGAGGCTGGAGCGGTGTCGCTTCTGATCAACCCGATGATTCCAGACTGGAGTGCCTCTCCTGAGACTTGGCGCCGGGTGATGGTACAGGCTGTTGTGAGCGTCCGCCGCGGAACAGACCTATTGCTTCGAAGAAGCGATACCGATTCCGAACGCTTGGCATTTGTAGGGCACAGTTACGGGGCGCTGATCGGCGTGGATGCTGCTGCGGTCGACAAGCGATTTCGCGCGGCCGTATTTGAAGTGGGGCTGCCGGGTATGAGTGTGCATATTCGCACTGCGCAGATCGCATTTGCTTCGGGTATCAGAGAGAACCTCGGCAAGCAACTCAACACGGCACTCAAAGTCATTGAACCTCTCGACGCGATCCACTACGTTGGCGCTCTTGCTCCTTCAGCTTTGCTCTTCCAATCGGCGCATCTCGATCCCGGAGTGCCTGCCGCTCAGGCGCAGGCTCTTTTTGACGCGGCAGCTGAGCCGAAGACTTTGATGTGGTACGACACAGGCCATGAGGTGTTGGACATCGTCGCGATCAGTGATCGGGCGCGCTTTCTCGTATCCCATTTGAAGCTCAAGCCAATTGAGCCGATCTTGAAGAAGAAAACCGGAATCCGGTGACTCTCGCCTGACGGCAAAGTCTTCCTCAGAGATCTTCCGGTCGCAGCCCCGTATCTTTGCCGATTTTCGCCAGGGCCGCTGGTCCCACTTCTTCGCTGTCGTGGAATCAAAAAGTGAAATTCGGCCAGCCGGGCCGTTGAAGCTTCCTGTGTGACCCCACCTGCTTCTTGAGAGTCCAGCCCAGACGCAGCAAGGCGCTGTAGACACGCTTTGCTTTGGACGCGCTCCAATCACTCACGCCGCGAACAGGACCCGGAGTGGCTCCGGAACCTCCTCGCCACTCTCGATCATGTCAGCAAGCACTTGGAGGGCGATTGCCTTCACCTTCCGGATCGCCTCAATCTCATTGACACCGTAGGCCATCACCCCGGGAAGGTCGGGGACAGAGGCAAGAATCCTGCCATCTTCCTCACGCTCCGTTTCCACACGAATGGGCTCGATTGTCACCATAGCAACTCGAGTTTACAGGATAGAGTGCGATTAACGGCGAAGCAATCCGTAGAGCCCTCCGTGCAGCCAACCTCGATTCCTCGAAATCCCGGAGAGCAACTCTTTCTGGAGCTCTACGGTACGGGTCTCCGCGCCTGGGTAGCAGCCGAGATCACCGCATGAGTCGGCAGCGTAGTCGTTCCCGTTTGTTTCATTAGAGCTCAAGGCCAGTTTTTGGGGCTCGATCAAATCAACCTAAGGTAGCTCGCACCTTTCTGAATACAGAACCTGGGTCAACTCAGAAGCCGATCTGGATCCGGCGATCCCCTAAAACAGGACATCATCGTACACTCACGAAGTAACTCTCAAAGGTCTTGCCCCAAAGAGAACCTTGCCGCTATGCTTTTGATAATGTCTTCGACAAAGCTCCTCTTTGCGGCTGCCGCACTTTGTACCTCTCTCCTCCAAGCTCAAACCGGCACCGCCGTCCCGGAATTAGCAGAACTCGATACGGTCACCACCGGACTTCTGGCGAAATACAATATCCCCGGCGCCGCCGTCGCCGTTTCCTATCGAGGCCGTCTCGTCTACGCCCGCGGCTTTGGCGTCACCGATAGAGGACAAACCACTCCCGTCAACCCCGATTCCTTGTTCCGCATCGCCTCGGTCTCAAAACCACTGACCTCTCTCGGCATCCTGAAGCTCCTCGACCAGGGTAAGCTGCGTCTCGATGACAGAGCCTTCTCGCAAATCCTCACTGACTTCACCCCACCTCCCGGCAAGACCGCCGATTCTCGCTACGCCCAGGTGACCGTTCGTCAGCTGTTGCAACATACCTCCGGTTTGGCGGCAAACCTGACAGGCGATCCAACCACTCCGCCTGTTTCCAATCAGGCCGCGCAAGCCTTCAATGTGCCAAGCCCGGCCCCTCCTGAGTTTCTAGTTCGCAATGCCCTTTCGATTCCCGCTACTTCCACCCCAGGCACAGATTACTCCTACTCCAACGTAGGCTTCACAGCCCTGAGCCGCATCATTGCCAAAGTTTCCGGCAAATCCTACGAGCGGTTCATGCAGGATGAAGTCTTTGCCCCGCTCGGCGTCACTCGCATGCGGATTGCCAGGACGAAACTCTCTGAGCGTGCTCCTGGCGAAGTTCGCTATCACATGTTCACTGGGGATGCTCTTGTAAACAGTGTCTTCCCCGGCGAAGGTACGGTGGAGCGCCCCTACGGCAGCATCTACCTCGAAGGTCTGGAAGGTGCTGGAGCTTGGGTGGCGTCCATGCCAGACCTCACCCGGATTCTCTCCCGCATCGAGCAGAGCCAACCGGACAAGGTGATTTCTTCAGCCGCCTTCACCGAGCTGATCAAGCGTCCAGACGCTCCCGTCAGTGTCGGCACCAATGTCTTTTATGGCCTTGGCTTCAACGTCAGGCCTGTCGGCAACTCTGCCACCATCTTCCACACTGGCTCCTTGCCCGGCCACCGTTCCTACATCGTTCGCTACAGCAACGACATTTGTTTGGCTTACACCTTCAACATGCGCGTTCAAAACGAGACCGATTTCGGCCTGGAAGCTGACAACCTCTACAGCGCTGCCATGAACCGCCAGCGCACTTGGCCGCAGCATGACTTCTTCCCCATCTACTTCCCAGCAGAGCGCGCACGCGTCGCCGACGGCGGCGTCGTCAGTGCCGCCAGCTTCAGGCCCGGCGCGGTCAGCCCAGGTCAGATCGTGACCCTCTTCGGCACCAACCTCGGCCCCAAACAACTCTCCACCGCCCGTCTCGACGCCCAGGGCCGCCTCGCCAATTCTCTCGAAGGCACCAGAGTCTTGTTCGATGGCACACCTGCCCCTCTCGTCTACACCTTTGAAACCCAGGTTTCCGCAATCGTCCCCTACAACGTCGGCGGAAAATCCAAAGTCCGCATCGAAGTCGAGCGTCTCGGCGTAGTCTCCTCCGCTACCGAATACAACGTCGTCGAAGCCGCCCCAGCCTTCTTCACCGCCAACTCGGCCGGCACAGGCCCAGCCGCCGCCACCGTATTCCCGTCAGACCGCATCGCCGTACTTTACGCCACAGGCGAAGGCCTCTCCAATCCGCTTCCCGTCGACGGCTCCTTGGCCGTGACGCAACCCCTCCCCAGCCCCCGACTCCCAGTCAAGGTGCTCCTCGGCTCCGGTGCCTCCCAGCGGGAAGCAGAAATCCTCTACGCCGGTGCCGCCCCGGGCCTCACCGCCGGGCTCTTTCAAATCAACATCCGTTATCCGGAAGGTACCCCCAGCGGTACAGAGCTGACTCTACAGGTCGGTAACGCAAGATCGCCCCAGGGCGTTACCCTAACCATCCCCTAGCGCTCAAGTCCTGAACTTCCGCCTGTAAAACGGGGGTAGTGATTTACAGCAATTTTTCGCCTGAATCTCCCCACCCCTCAATCACTTACGAAAACCCATGGTTCGGAATCGACTTTCGATTTGGTAGCTTGTGCCCGGAGTCAACCCTATGTCTCCATCACAATTTCAACCTAAGGATTTTCAATATGTCGACCCAAGCTCAGATCGATGCCAACCGCGCTAATGCGCAACAATCAACCGGTCCCAAGACCGAAGAAGGCAAGGCCAAATCGTCAGCCAACGCCCGCCGTCACGGCCTCCTCTCCGCCTCCGGTGCCTACTTCACCGAAGCCGAACAACGTGACTACGAAGAACTCGAAAACAATCTCCTCAAAGAATGCCTCCCCGGTTCCGAACTCGAACACCAGGCTTTCCTCCGCTACGCCTTCAACACCTACCAGGTCATGCGCGCCCAGCGCCTCGAAGTCGAAGCGCAAGACAACTTCCTCGACAACCCCGGCGACGAAAAGTATTTCGCCCAAATGGAACGCATGGTCAAAATCACCGGCATGCTTGAACGTCGCGCCGACAAAGCCCTCAACGAGCTCCGCCGCCTCCAGCGAGACCGCATCTCCGCCCTCGACATCCACAACGAACTCTACCTGCTCGAGAAAAAAGTCCCCCTACCCCTCACCCTCCCCGTCGCCGAAATGCGAAAAACCAAACAAAGCCAAACCTCCCCCTTCGTCCTCGCCATGATGGCCCTCAACACCACCCCCGAGGCCCGCTCCATCGTCGAAAACCAAACGAAGCCAAACGGCGTCCCCCACGTCACGGCAACTCAAATCGCCGAGCTCGCCCGCCAGCAGGGTCGCTAGCATCAAACGAACCCAAGTTTGCAGTTTGACGCAATTTCAGCTACACTCAGAGATTGTGGTGGCACCAGAGCCTCTCTGTGCCTTCCTGTCAATTTCTGGCAATACCAAACCCCTGGTTGCGCAAGTTGGAGTTATAGTCATGTCCAAAGTATGTCCTGTCACTGGCAAGCGGCCGATCAGCGGTCACACCGTTTCGCACGCCAACAATAAGACCAAGCGTCGCTTCGAACCCAATTTGCACGAAAAGCGCATCTGGGTCGCCAGCGAAAAGCGCTTTATCCGCGTTCGCCTTTCGGCCAAGGCTCTCCGCACCATCGACAAGGTCGGCGTTGAAGCCGTATTGCCCTTGCTCAAGAAGAAGAAGTAGAGGATCCCTGAATGCGCATCAACATCAAACTCGTTTCCACTGCCGGTACCGGTCACTACTACACGACCACCAAGAACCCCAAGATCACCACCGAAAAGCTGCTTAAGAAAAAGTACGATCCGGTGATCCGCAAGCACGTCGAGTACAAAGAGTACAAGATCTCCTAGTCTCGCACCCAAATTTTTAATCCGCCAGGAGCCGCCCCTTACCGGGCGGCTCTCTTGCGTTGTGGCAACACCTTCGACAATCGCTTCACGATGGCAACCAGCAGCAAAATGCAAAGAATAGAAAAATAAGCGCATTTCACGAGTGCCGACCCCAACACATCACCAAGCTCCTCAGTCCCCTGCTTGAACTTTGGCGCGTAGCGCAAGCCGTCATAGTCGAGAAACTGCCGTTTGGCCAAATAGCCCAACGTGTACTTCCGCCATTGTTCATGGAAGGCGATCGCATCCCCGCGAAACCGCGAGTATCGGGCCAGACCCGTCCCTGCCAGATCATCCAATCCATACTGTGCCGTCATGAATGGCGAGAGCCACGAACTCCAAAGCGCCATCTGGTCCAGCTTGCTGACGTTGTCTTCAAACTGGCGCAGTCGTGGCGCAATCTTCTCCTCCACCCTCAGATTCTCGATCGCCGAGGCCTGCGGTCCCGTCAGAGGTTGGCTCCAGTCGAGTGCCTTATACCCTTGCCGCTGGAAGAAACGGTCAATGCCTGCCTGATCATCCCTCCGCAACTCGTTCAACGCTTGGCGCCGCTCCACAATCAGCGGTAATCGGCCCTTCGGTCGCTCCACGGCCAGCAGCAGGCTCTCCATCCCTTGCGGAATGAGAATCACCACCAGCAGAAAGATCGAAGCATATTGAATGGTCGCCGAAGAGAACGAAGACGCCCGCAGCAGCAGGTACGTCAGCAGCAACATCCAGGTCAACAGGTAAGCCGCCAGCAGAAATGCCCAGATGGCCACTCTTCCCAGAAGCTCATTTGATCCCAGCCGCAAGCCACTTGAGTAGAGGCAAGCCATTGTGACCAGCAACACAAAGCCCGATGCGCCCAGCACCGGCAGCAAGATCCGCTCCACACAGAAGTCAAAGAACTTCGTCTTGCCCGAAGCCAGCTTTTCGAGATCACCCTTCGACAGGCAGCGCTTGTAAATCAGATAGCACAGTGGGATCAGAGCAATCGGTAACACCACCAAAAAGGCAAAGCTCAAGTCAATCCGCCCAAAGCGGCGGCGTGACGGGTGCTCAATCGGGTCAATGTTCGATAACGGTCGCGTCGCCGAAAGCCGAATCAAATGCATCGACGGGGCAATCCCCGCAAACCCGCTACTTAGCGGAGCCAGAGGCGAGGCCTCCAGCACGATCTCTAGATAAGCGGCACTCGGGTCGCCGCTCTGCGCTTCCCGCTGCGCCCCGGCATGAATGCGTCTTTCCCGCTCATGCAGTTGCGTCGTCGTTGAGGTGGCAAACAATAGCAACACCCCCACCCCGACAGCTAACAAAACTTGTAACAGCAGCCGTCGCCAGTCGACGTTCATACTGCCTCCTCTTCCGCAACCGGAGCCTTGCTGGTTCGCAAGGCTGCTTGCAGTCCGGCCACAATCAACAAAGCAAGTCCAATAGCCGGCATCAGGCAGTTCGTAAGGGCCAGCATCGGCGAAGGCACCTCCAGCTTCGGAAACGGAAACTGGCTCCAGTAATCCGAGCCCCGCAACAGCTTCAACGCCTGCGGCCCGCTCGTCGCTGCCACATCGTCATAGATCTTCTTGGCAATCGATTCCCAAAACTGGTCCGCCGTCGCCAACTGCAACCGCTCGCTGGCAAAGTCGGTCGCCGACAGCGAACTCGATACCAACTGGATCGCAACAAATGGGAATGCCACCGACATCACTTGCTCCAATTGCTCCTGCTTGGCGAACAGCACCTCTAACTCGCCGCGCAACCTTCGTCCCACACTGCGCTGATGCCGTTCTTCCTTACCCAGAATCAGTGCCGAGATGTTCACCGGAACCTCCGAGGGATCCTGAACCTTGTAGTCCGCCAGGATCTCGCTGATAAACCGGCGCTGCCGGTCCATCCGCGATTCCACCCCGTTGTAGCCATTCGTCGCCTCAAAGTCCAGCTTCTTGGCATAAGAATCCAAGTTCGGCAATGGATAAACCGCAGAGGCCAGATTCACCGTAATCGGTCGCGCCAGGCTGAAGTTAAACAGCCAGAACATTACCAGCATCCCCGTCGCTCGCCCCAGACTCGAAGACTTCTGGTAGACCAGCCAGCAAAGCGATCCACAAGCCAGCGAGTAAATCACATAAGCCCCGAGGATCAACATCAGCCGCAGCGCTCCTTCCAGTCCAAGACTCTGCCGCTGCAGCCCTGCCGTCAACAGGCAGGAAATCGCTACCGTCGGTGCCGCATACTCGATCAGACTCGTCTGCAGCGAAGCCCACGATTGCAGCGTCGCCGACCGTGCCTGCTTCACCTGCCGCCATCCCAAGATCAACGCCAGACTGGGAATGAACAGTTGAGCAAACATCGCAGCCGTCAGCCCAATCTGCCGCCCCAGCGGAAACACGTCGTAGCCTAACTGATCCTGTCCCCGCGCCAGCCGGTTTGGCTGCATCCATACCGATTGCGCCAGCCACGGGCCGTCGCCGGTATCAAACGCTCCAAGCGGCGAAACCGCCGTCGGCACGTAAAGCCCAGCCGCCAGCGTATCAATCGGAAACTCCGGCGGATGGTTCGTCCAAAGCTGCTTCATCACCTGATTCGCCGTTTGGGCTTCATCCATCAGTTGCGCATTCTGCCACCACTGCATCACCACAAGCAGCACTGCGATCAGTGGAATCGCAAGTCTTCCCCACTGGAGAAAGCGCTGCAACACATCTGCTTTTTCATCCGTCATAAGACTTACAGTTTCTCATGTACACCTTAGGCTCCGCCGTCATGCCAAAATAAAGGCGTCCGTACCAATTCCTGTGGCGATACGACTTCAAATCCCCGCGCGCGCTTTCCTGGTGCGCATCTTCATGAGCCCCCTCGGCAGAATCGTGCTCGCCGGCCTGGCATTTTTTCTGGTTTCCGGCCTTCTGCTCTTCGGGTTTCTCTATAGCAAGTACTCCCGCGAGATTGATGAAAAGCTTGCCATCGGCCCCTTCCGCAACGCCTCTCGCATCTACGCCGCCCCTCATGTGCTTTCCCTCGGCGACCCCATCGATCGCGAAGAACTGATCGGACAACTCCGCCGCAGCGGTTATAGCGAAGCCAGCGGCAACCCCATCGGACACTACGTCATGCGTGGCGATTCGATCGAGATCTACCCCGGCCCCGATTCTTACTTTGCCCGCGACGGCGGTCTGGTCCGCATTGCCGACAACCGTATCTCTCAAATCGTCTCCCTGGCCGACAATTCCGTCCGCAACCAATACCAGCTCGAACCAGAACTCGTCACCAACATCTTCGACCGCACCCGCCAAAAGCGCCGTATGGTCCGCTACGAAGATCTGCCCAAGTTCCTGATTCAAGCCGTGGTCAGCGTCGAAGACAAACGCTTCTTCAACCATTCCGGCTTTGACCCGATCCGTATTGCCAAAGCTCTGATCGTTGACGTCTCCACCGGCCGTCACGCCGAAGGTGCTTCCACCATCAGTATGCAGCTAGCCCGCGGCTTCTTCCTCTCTATGGAGAAGACCTGGACGCGCAAGCTGAACGAGGCGGTCTATACGCTGATCCTCGAACAGAAGCTGACCAAGGAACAGATCTTCGAGTACTACGCCAACTACGTTCCCCTCGGTTGGCGCGGAGGCTTCAACATCTTCGGCTTCGGCGAAGCTTCACAAGCCTACCTCGGCAAAGACGTCCGCGATCTCACTTTGCCCGAAGCTGCTTTGCTCGCCGGTCTCATCCAGCGCCCCAGTGCCACCAACCCCTTCCTCTATCCCGAAAAAGCCAAGAACCGCCGCAATATCGTGCTCCGGCTGATGCGTGACAACGAGTACATCAAAGACGACCAGATGAATGCCGCCCGTGCCGTCGAAGTCAAAGCGGTTCGCAGCAATGGCGATGGCGCTGACTCCTCTTACTTCGTCGACCTCGTCAACGACACCCTCCAGCAGAAGCTTCCCAATCTCGACTTTCAGGACGGCGGCTACCGCATCTTTACCTCCCTCGATGTTGACCTGCAACGCGATGCTGCCGAAGCAATGCGGGTTGGCCTGAAAGAAGTCGACGAAGCAATTGCCCGCCGCCACAAGAAAGACAAAGACGGTAAGGTGCCGCAGGTGCAGGCTGCTCTCGTAGCAATGGATCCTCGCACCGGTGAGATCAAGGCGCTGGTCGGCGGTCGCAATTATGGCCTCTCCCAACTCAATCGCGCCGTCGCCAAGCGCCAACCCGGATCAATCTTCAAACCCCTGGTTTACGCCGCCGCACTGAATACTGCCCTCTTCGATAGCGAGAAAGTCTTTACCCCGACCACAATGCTGATCGATGAGCCGACCACCTTCTACTACGATGGCCGCAGTTATGAGCCCGGCAACTTTGGCGAGAAGTACTACGGTGCCGTCAGCCTGCGGACTGCGCTGATGAAGAGTCTCAACATCCCCACCGTCAAGCTGGCCGAAGCTGTTGGCTATGGCGAAATCGTGAAGCTCGCCCGCCGCGCGGGCCTCAATATGGAAGTCCGCCCCACTCCTGCCGTCGCGCTTGGAGCTTATGAGGTGACCCCAATCGAAATGGCGGCTGCCTACACGATGTTCCCGTCGAGCGGAATTGCCTCGCGTCCCTCCTGGGTGCGCTCCATTCGAGACCGCTTTGGAGGCAACATCTTCGAACAGAAGATCGAACGCCATGAAGTACTCGATCCTCGGATCAACTACATCATGGTCAACCTCATGGAAGATGTCGTTCGGGCAGGCACAGGCGCCGGAGTTCGCTCCCGCGGATTCACTCCTCCAGCAGGCGGCAAGACCGGAAGCAGCCGTGACGGATGGTTTGCCGGCTTTACCTCTAAACTCGTCTGCGTTGTCTGGGTTGGCTTTGATGACAACCGCGACATCAAGTTGGAGGGCTCAAAGAGTGCTCTTCCGATTTGGACGGAATTCATGAAGCATGCCCACACCCACCGCGAATACCGAAACGTTCATGGCTTTGAGCCTCCGCAAGGTGTTGTCTCTGCCGAAGTCGACGTGGCGACCGGCAAGTTAGGTGCGGGCCGGTCTGAAGTCTATGTCGCTGGGACACAGCCCGTTGAAGGCGTGAGCGGTCAAACGCAGGTCTTTGCCTGGGATGCTCCGGAAGAAGCCAAGTCCGAGGAGCCCGCCAAGGCGAATGCTCCGGCGCGCAGCGTGACCATCCGCAAGAAGCCTGTCGAGGCGGCCCAAACTGCCGATGAGGCGAGCCGGAAGGCGAAAGCCGACGCGGATGCCAAACAGAACCAACAGGGAATCTGGGGCAAGCTGCGGTCCATTTTCAAATAGCTCAATTTCGATTAGAATGATTGGCAAGCGAGGTGCCCGATGCGTTTACGCACCCTTTCCATTTCTGTGTTGGCGGTTGCTGCCTTAAACGCGCAGCCCGCAGTCTCAAGCTTTGCGCCCAACAACCCAACCCCGGCTGCCAAGCCGGATTTAAGTTCGGAGATGCGTGGCGACATTTACATGGCCCGAAAGATGTATCGCGAGGCTGTTGAGATGTACAAGTCCATGCCACAAGACTCTCCCGTTACCTGGAACAAGGTCGGCATTGCCTACCACCAGTTGGGCCAGCTCGGCCTCGCTCGCAAAAGCTACGAGCGCTCCGTCAAGCTGAATCCGAAATACGCCGAGGCGATCAATAATCTCGGCACTGTCGCTTATGCCCAGAAGAACTACCGCCGGGCCACCAATCACTACAAAAAGGCTCTGACGATCTCGCCGGAATCAGCCAGCATGCATTCGAACCTGGGTACCGCACTCTTTGCCCGCAAGAAGTACGAGGATGCGATTCTCGAGTACCAGAAGGCGCTGGCGCTTGACCCCAATGTCTTTGAACACCGCGGCTCGCAGGGTACGGTTTTGCATGAGCGCACGGTCGAAGAACGGGCCAAGTTCCACTACCAACTGGCGCGCATCTATGCCAAAAACGGGCAGGCGGATCGCGCCATGCAATACCTTCGCAAGGCACTGGAAGAAGGCTTCAGTGAACGGGACAAGATTGCGAGTGAAGACGCCTTCCTGGCATTGCGCGATAATCCAGAGTTTCAGACACTTCTGAAAACGGAATTTCGTGCCCTCTAGTAAGAACTACTGCTTCCTCCTCTTCTTCCTTGGTCTAACTTTAGCCTCCTGCAATCGGCAGGCGGCCCCGCCTGCCAATCCGCGTATCGCCATTGTCGTCTTCGACGACCAATCGGCAGTTCGCGAAGCGTGGCTCGGCCAGATGTTGTCGCAGACGCTGTTGATGCGGATTCGCGGTTCCAACCTCGTCCCCGACGCAGAGGGCTGGCGTGGTCTTGGAGTAGGGCGATTTATCAGTGGCCACTACCGCCGCGAGCCGAAGGGCATCCGCATTCATGCGCAGATCAACGACGCTCAGAGCTCGGCGACATTGGCCCAATATGACGAGGTGGTGGCGGAGTCGGATCTAATGAACGCGACGGCTCGTCTGGCCCAGCGGTTGACAGGCGTGAACCCGGAACCCATTGCTGGCAGCCAACAGGATTGGATTGCTTACGCCAGGATTGAGAAAACCGTCGAAGCTCTTGCTGAGTTCCAGAAGGCGCATCCCAACTTCTTCCCGGCCTATGTGCCGCTGGCTGAAGTGCTGCTTCGCAGCGGAAGGAAAGCAGAGCTGGCGGCCTTGACGATCCCTGCCGATGCGGACCCGCTTTCGAAGGCCCAGTTTCGTGTGCTGAAGGCTGAGTCGGCAGCAGATCGGCTTGCTGGGCTCAAAGAGTTGGTGGCCTTGCGGCCTGGTGACCCACGTTTGCTGGCGGACTTGGGGACACTGGCTTCTCAGGCTGGGGATTGGGCGCTGGCGGCGGCGCAATACCGCGAGTTGAGCCGGCTGGAACCGATGCAGCTCAACTGGTGGAACAGCCTTGGCTATGCAGAGGCCAACCAGCTCAAGTTGACCGAGGCCGTTGCTGCTTTGAATGAATATCGTCGTTTAGCGCCAAACGAACCCAATGCGGTCGATTCCCTGGGGGAGGTGCACTACATGAACCGCAGCTTCAAAGAGGCTACGAAGTTCTTTGACGAGCAGGCGCAGCGCTTTCCGACTTTTCAGAATGGAGTGGGGCTGCGGAAGGCTGCCTTTGCCTCTTATTTTGCTGGCGATCTGAAGGGTGCTGACCAGCGATTTGGACAATGGGTGAAGCTGGTTCTGGCTAACGCGGCACCGAGTGCTCAAGGGTTTCAGCAGGCCATGTGGCTGGCGCGGACGGGGCGCGCGAAACAAGGGCTGGCGTTGCTTGCCCAAGAAGAAGCAGGCTCTTCTGGCGAGCGGAAGTGGATGGCGAACCTGCATCTGGCGATGATGCGGTTTGGGCTGGAGGGGACGCGCCCGACCCCACAACAATGGCAGGATTGGAGCAGGGAATTGACAAGTCCGAACCTGCGGAACGAAGTTTCTGTCTTTGCGC
The DNA here is from genome assembly GCA_044340255.1 of Bryobacter sp. Lineage (GTDB taxonomy): Bacteria > Acidobacteriota > Terriglobia > Bryobacterales > Bryobacteraceae > Bryobacter. The sequence goes on from JBIITX010000061.1 coordinate 13,220, forward strand.
TTCTGGCGCAACCGGGAGCTTCGAAGGCTCGCATTGCCGCCGCGATTCCGCAGCCGCAACTGGTGCAGCTTCGCAACGAGCTGATGGAGGCCGTCGAACAGTTGGCCAATGAGCCAAAACCGCAAAAACCCAAGCTTTTTCCGCTTCCGAACCCAATTGATACGCCGATTGATGCTGCACTTCTCCGCACGCGGCTTGCTGTGTTACCATGAAAAAGTTGTCAGGGGAACGTACGTATTTGGATAGGTGGCCGAGCGGTCAATGGCAACAGACTGTAAATCTGTCGGGTCTTGCACCCTACGAAGGTTCAAATCCTTCCCTATCCACCATACTCTTATGTGCTTGCTCCTGATACAGTAGTAGAGGCGGGCTGATGTAGCTCAGATGGTAGAGCGCGTCCTTGGTAAGGACGAGGTCACCGGTTCAATCCCGGTCATCAGCTCCATACATATTTCCCCCTCAATATCTTTAAGGCGCGAGCAAAATGGCGAAAGAGAAATTTGACCGTAGTAAGCCGCACGTCAACGTCGGAACGATCGGACACATCGATCACGGCAAGACGACCCTGACGGCAGCGATCACCAAGGTGTTGTCCAAGCACAACCCGAAGAATTCATTCCGGA
>JBIITX010000015.1:0-154212 GCA_044340255.1 Bryobacter sp.
GGGTAAGGGGGCTCAGACGCCACCCCCTTGCCCCACACCCCTATCCCCGCTAACGGCGGAGCAAATGGGCTAAGATCTTTGAAGTTCTCTAGTTATGGCTGGAGGAGTCATTGGGGGCAGGTCACCGGGAGAGTGGTAGCGAGGGCAATCATGAGGGTGAGGTAATGTTCGACTTTGGTCATTTGGGTACTCCAGTTTGATGGGTTGGCTAAACTAGTTGTTCTTGCGTGGCAGAATAGGACGCAGGTCGATTGCGATGGCTTCAGTCAAGTTGGGTTGCCAAATAAGAAAAGGCATTTGAGCATTTGCTTCTCCGTAAAGATAAGGCCATCCTCCAATCTCTGTATAAGGAACATCACCGAAAGCATCCATGTAGACTAGTCTTTCCCCTGTCAAGTAGAGGAAGACTTCTACGGATTTTCGATATTGGCTCTTTCTGAAAATTAGGTCCCCAGCTTTGACCACCGATTGGCTCTCCACAAGCACAAAAACATTTGCTGGTTGAGCTTTGACAGTGTTCGATTCTTTTGGGACTCTAAATCCGATTGCCCGGGTCACCTGAGGATAGTTGGCCATGAAACTCTTTTCGCCGAATGTTACGGTTCGATTACTTTCTGCAATAACTCCTATTCTTACCTCTTCCGTATAGCGAAAAGCCTCGTTTCCACTCCATACATTTTTCCTCTTGAAGAGATCTGGATGCGTCTCCTCACTTACCTGCCTATGGTGCCAACGCGCATCCTTTAACTCGACAGAAAAAGTTTGTTTCATTTCGTAATTTTGACGTATGGAATAACTGAATATCGGCGGGTCAACCGACAGGAAGCCAGTGAGGATGAGTGGAAGCTTCTGGCCCACACGAGTCATGTCCGGTCGGTAGTAAGGAAGCTTGATCTGCAAGTCCTTGATCACATAACCTGGGGAATAGACTCCACAAGATTGGGCTAGGACCGATAAGGCTACAAGGACGAGACGAGTGAACGATTTTCGAAAACTTAGGGATTTATTTGGAGATCGGTTCATTGGATAGAATCGCTCCCAAAATTCTGCTAGCAATGATCGGATTTAAAACTGTGTGGTGATTGTAATGGAACACACCCTGGGTTGGCGAACTGGCCTGAAGAGGAACGAATGCTGGATTGCTAGCAGATGACACCCTAACAATCATGTCGTGGGGTTCAGAACGACCACATTGAAGAGGGGAAGCGTTTACCACGCGCATGAATAGACTGGTACCTGGAACGTCGACCCTTAGAGCACAATTGAAACCGCCTACTGTCCAGTTGTATAGCCTGAGTGATTGACGAACTGCGAACGAGTTATCGAAAACGAGCTGTAAAAATCCATTTGCTTCTTCTGGCTGGATGATCCCATCGCCGTTCAAATCTGCATTCGCCGCAATCGAGAAGTATTGGGATTTCTTTGGACCCTCGAGCGATTCATATACATGTGATGTTTTGCGCCACTTCGAAGAAGAATTTCTAACTGCGGCTGGGTAAAGATCTTGCGCCTGTGCAAGGAACTTATCTGTCCCAAGAGCGTCTTCGCCTGCAAGCAAGAAGGCTCTCCCTGAGCCAAGAAGGTTTCCGAGTGTCCCTAATGCTCCATCGTGAGGAGTGTCTATCGTAAAGAGAGTTCGATACTGCGATTCTTTAGGGTTAGCTTCGATCGCTGAACGCACCCACAATCCCCCCTTGCTCCACGCTACCAAATGGTACTCGTCAGAAGCGAAGACGTCTTGTTGAGTAAGTGCCCCAGGGACCAGATAGCGGCCATCTTCAATGCGTATCGGATTATACTTGATTATGGCAAAGCCAACTTGCTTTTGAGCCAGTGACTCGACGAATTGACCACTCGTTGCTGCGCGACGACGATAAAAGGCCGACCCGTCGTCTCCAATTCCGTGGAGCAACATGATCGGTGAGAGAGCTTGGAATCTGATCTGGGTTGCTCTGGCCATGGCGAAATAGGCTTCTCCATTCCCTCCACCTGGACCCATGTTTTTTCGACTCAGGCGGAATACAAGGGTGTTGCGACCTGTTTGCAGCGTACCGTTTGCCGTTCGATGGCCAAATTTGAGGCTATTGATGGGGATGTCTACGCAAAGTCGCCGAGGAGAACCGAAACGGAGGGGTAGATTGGCGACGTTGGATCCGTTGAGGAGGACGGAGAGTGAAGCGGGTTCCTCACCACCGGAAATGAACTCGAACTCCATCTTGGCAATGCTAGAGACTAGTCCGTTGGCCACTAATTGAGAGGGGTTTAGGAGAAATCCATCTGGGTTAGAGACAGGACCTTGACCAAATTCGCCAGCTGAGACCAAGCCATTGCCAATCGCACGGAAGATTTGAAAGGTTTGCCGCCCCTCGGGACAGGACTGTTTCGTAGGATCGTCAATGCCACAGTAGAAACCATCGCCGAAAGAACCGCCTAAACGGGTGAAATCGATGGCTGTAGAGGAAGATCCTGGGGTGCAATCGAGTTGGCCGGCAGCTTGGCTCGATTGCGACGCCAAAAGAATTACTGACAAGAACGCTAAGGAATAAGTACAAGTTCTTGAGCTCCAACTTTTCTGCATATGGTCAATATTGAGCTCGTTTCAAGTTTCGGTCAAGCCTTTATTCTGCCTTTGCGTTGTAATCCACTTGAAACAAAACGCACTTTTTGGTGGTGCCTCTATGCGTTGGGCATGTCGGCTCAATTTAGCTTCACTTCAGGTTTTGGCAGGAGGAGGAGGGCGGCGATTTGTTTGGCCAGGTCGGTGCCGAAGGTGGTCCAGGTTTTGTCGGTGGGGCGGGCCGCTAACTTCTTGGATTGGGCGATGCGGAGCTCCATGAGGAAGGCGGGGACCTGGTGAGTCGTCCAGAGCCACTGGATTACGTTGGCGCGGCCGGGGGAATCGATCTTCATGCGCGAGAAGTAGTCGCGGTCGGGGTCGAAACTGGTGCGCTCTTTTAGGATGGCGTGTAAGTTGATGCCGAGTTTGCTATCTGGTGGGCCTTCGAGATACTCGCCGGTTTCGGTGTTGTGGAGAGTTAGAAAGAAGTCGATCTTGTGGCCTGCGTTGAGCCAGGACTCGATGGCTGTTTTTTGGGCCAGGATCTCGGGACGTAACATCACGTCGTTGGGGGAGTCCCAGTTGCGGTTGAGGTCGTAGCCCTTGTTGTTGAAGCGGACGGTGCCCTGGTCGACCCCGTCGGGGTCGCACCAGGGGAGGATCTTCCAGATGAGGCCTGGGGATAGGTTTCGGATGAACCCATCGCCTGCCCAACTGGTGCCAGCCTCCCAGGCGTGCTGGCGGAACATCAGCCATGCTACTGGGGCGTTGGGGTTGCCTCCGGAGAGGTCGAAGGTCCATAACTCCAGGGGCCTGGCGGCGATGGTTTTGCCGATCAGCTCGACCTTGGGCTTGGTGGCCTTGCGGAGGGCTGCCAGGTGCTTTGCGGTGTAGGGAGGGAGGTGGGCTAGGAGGAATTCGCTCTTCTTGGGGCGGATGCGGAGACGCCACTTGGGCTCTGTGGGATCGTAGTCGCCGAGGGCTTGCTGCCAGAGGCCTTTCTTGCCTTCTTTCCAGTAGGGCCTGGTGTCTTTGGTGATGGCTCCGCGATTGGCCTGGTAGTTGTATTCGCCGGGTAGGTCGACGAGATCGATGATGACTTCGGCGCGCTTGGGGACGCCGGAGACACGGAAGCTATACCAACTGGCTTGACGGTTGCGGCCGTCCTGATCGGTTTGGCCTTTGACGCTGATGCGGAGGTGGAGGGGGCCGACCAGGGTGACCTGGCCCATGCTCGAATTCGGGAAGTCGGCCGAGACCTTCAGTTCGGCTTGGGCCGCTACAAGAGCGAGTAGGGTGCCCAGGAGAGTTTTCTGGATCAGCTTAGAGTTCCTTCTTTGCGAACTTATCGGCCAGATATTCGCTGGCGCGCATGGCGAGAGCGCAGATGGTCATCGTTGGATTTTGTGTGCCGGCGGTGACGAAGCTGCTGCCGTCAACGACGAAGAGGTTTTTGATGTCGTGGCTTTGGTTGTAGGCGTTGAGGACACTCTTCTTTGGGTCAGCGCCCATGCGGCAGGTGCCTAGCTCGTGGATGCTGTAGCCGGGAGGGAAGGGTTTGTCGTTGGTGTGGATGACTTCGAAGCCGGCTTTGCGGCAGACTTCGGCGAGGGTGGCGACGGAGTCTTTGAGGAGTTCGAATTCATTGTCGGTGTATTTGCATTCGAAGTGGAGGACGGGGATGCCGTAGGCGTCGACGACGTTCTTGTTGATCTCGACGCGGTTCTCGTAACGGGGGAGGACATCGCCCATGGCGGTGGCGGAGAAGCCTGCGCCGCGGGCGGACATTTGGAGGTCTTCGAGTTCTTTGCCCCAGGCGGGGAAGTACTTGGCGTCTGGGGTGAAGCCGGTGGAGAAATCGAAGGCGCAACCGCGGAGGTAGTTCTTCTCTTTGCCGTTGGTGAGATTGGTGAAGCGGGGGATGTAGCCTGCGCCGCCGAGCATGCCGCGTTTGGCTTTGCCGTTTTTGGCTTCGGGGATGAGGGCGACGACGGAGTTGCCGATGTAGGCCTGATCCATGAGGTAGTGGCCGAGGGTGCCGCTGGAGTTGGCGAGTTTGGAATTGAGCAGGAGGCGAGTACTTTCGAGGCAGGAGGCAGCGACGACGACGACCTTGGCTTTGATGTGCATTTCGCGTTTGGATTTGCGGTCGACGAAGTGGAGGCCGTTGACCTTGCCGGTGTTTTTGTCGGTGCTGAGCTCGCGGGCGACGGCGTTGGGTACGAGGGTGAGATTGCCGGTGGCGATGGCATCGGGCAGGAGGAGGTTGCGGGAACTGGCGAGGCCTGCGGTGCCGAGGGAGCGACGGATTTTGGTGACCGTCATGCCGAAGTCTTTGCCGGCTTTGGCGACGCGGAGGGTGGCTTCGGTGTCGGGGGATTCGTCGGGAACGAACTTGCCGTCAGGGAGTTGCTTCAAGCCTTCGTTGCGACCGGAGACGCGGAAGATGGGGTCGATGCGGTCGTAGTAGGGGGCGAGGTCGGCGTAGCTGATGGGCCAGTTTTCGCCGAAGCCGTCATGGTCTTTGGCTTTGAATTCGTAATCGCTGAGGCGGAAGGACATGCGGGCCCAGAAGAGGCTCTTGCCGCCGACCATGCGGACGCGGACCCAGTTGTAGGGCATTTTGGGATTGTGGGTGTAGGGGACTTCCTGCTCGTCGACCCACTGGTTGGCATTGAATTCATTGGCCTGGAAGAGGTGGGGGAGTTTGCCGGGTTTGCCGAAGCCGCGGTAGGGGAGCTCGTAGACGGGCTTCAGGGTGCGGACGCGTTCGAAGTCGACGAGGGGGCCGGCTTCAACCATGGCGCACTTGAGGCCGAGCTTGGTGAGGGTGTAGGCGGCGGTGCCGCCGGAGGCACCGGAGCCAATGATGAGGACGTCGTATTCTTGCTGTGCCATGTTTGCTCCTAGTCGAGGGGATACCAGTAGAGGCCGGTGCCGCCCATGCGGCGGGTGCCTGTGGAAGCGGTGCTGAGGCTGAACTCTTTAGAGTTTTGCGTGGCGGTGCGGACGTCGGCCTTGGCGGTTTGGAGGAAGCGGGTGAGGGGGTCGGGGGAAGGCTCGTAGGTCCAGGGTTTGCGGAGTGGGGCAAGGAGCGAGTTGGCCTCGGCTTCGGAGGTTTGGTCGAAGGATTTCTGGTGCTTTTGTCGGGCGGCGGCGTTGAGGGCGTCGAGGCCTTTGAGATAGACCTGTTGGCGGTCTGGGAGGGATTGGCTGAGGAGGAAGTCGAGGAATTCGGCGGCCCTGGCTTCTTTGGCACCGACGCCGCCATCGGGGGTGGGATAGAGAATTTCGGCGAGGCGGCTGAGGGCGGCGTAGTGGGAGGGGCTGAAGAATTTGGGAGAGTAGGCGGCGATGTCTTCGGCTACGGCGACATCGAGTTTGGGTACTTCCATGGGGCGGCCACCGGGGGGTGGCGGGCCTTGCTGGGCGAGGAGTGTGGTGGAGGCGGCGGTAGCGAAGAAGCTTCGACGTTTCATAAAGAGCTATCGCTATTCTATGCCAGTACTTTTCTTTCATTGGTCTGTTACTTTGGCGCGATATGCTATGCGACATGCGATTTCTCTCTTTCCTTGTTTGTTGTGCCAGCTTGATGGCGCAGTTTCCGGCGGCTGCGCCGGGAGGGGCTTATGATTTACCGAATGGCTGGAGGCTGACGCCGGCGGGGAAACAGATTCGCACTGAGGATATGGTGCTGGGGCTGAGCAAGACCCCGGATGGCAAGGCAGTGATTGCGTTGCATTCGGGATTTAATCCGCATGGGCTGGTGGTGGTGGATGCGAAGACGGAGGAGCCGACGCAGAGGGTGCAGTTGAAGTCGGCCTGGATGGGGCTGGCGTGGGCGCCAGACGGGAAGCGGTTGTTTGCTTCGGGGGGAAATGCAGTGTCGCGGCGGGAACCCAGTGTGGCCCCGATTTACGTTTTTGATTATACGGATGGGCGGATCTCGACCAAGCCGGCGATGGAACTGAAGGGGCCGTGGGCGATGAACGAGACGTATTGGTCCGGCTTGTTGCATCACCCGACGAAGCCGATTCTGTTTGCGGCGAACCGGGGGACGGGGAATCTGGCGGGGTTTGTGGCGATGTTTGATTCGGGGACGGGGAAGTATCTGGGGAAGATTGGGGTGGAGGTGAACCCTTATGAGTTACTGCTGAGCCGGGATTTGAAGACGTTGTTTGTGTCGAACTGGGCGAGTAACTCGATTAGTGTAGTGGATCTTGCTACTAACAAGGTGGTGCGTAGCATTGCGGTGGGGGCGAACCCGAATGATATGTATCTGGCCAAGGATGGGCGGCTGTATGTATCGTGCGGTAACTCGAATGCGGTGTGGGTGATTGATACGGCGAAGATGCGGGCGGTGCATCAGATCAATACGGCGATGTATCCGCATGCGCTGCTGGGGGCGACGCCGAATGCGCTGATTGCGGACCGGGAAGAGAAGATGCTGTTTGTGGCGAATGCCGATAACAACACGGTGGCCGTGGTGAATATCAGTGAGGCAGAAGAGTACAACGTGATGGGGTTTATTCCGACGGGTTGGTATCCGACTTCGCTGGAACTTTCGGCGGACGGCAAGAAGCTGTATATCGGCAACAGCAAGGGCCTGGGTGGGTATGCGAATGTGCGGGGGCCGCATTCTCCGCTCGAGAATGATGGTTCGACCGAGGGTAAGGGGAGCGTGAAGCAGTTGATGAAGGGGACGATTGAGATTGTGGACTTGTCGAATCTGAAGACAGAGATTCGCCAGTATACGCAGCAGGCGATGCTGAATAGCCCGTACCGCGATGAGCAGCGGACGATGGCAGTGGCACCGAAGACAACGGCGAAGTCGATTGTGCCGCGTGAGGTGGGAGTGGGTTCGCCGATCAAGCATGTGATTTACATCATTCGAGAGAACCGCACTTATGATCAGGTGCTGGGGGATATGCCGAAGGGGAACGGCGACCCGCGGATTACGATCTTTGGCAAGAAGGTGACGCCGAATGCGCACAAGATTGCGGAGCAGTTTGTGTTGCTCGACAACCTGTATTGCGATGGCGAGGTGAGCGTGGATGGGCACTCGTGGTCGAACTCGGCTTATGCGACGGACTTCAATGAGAAGCTTTGGCCGGTGACGTATGGTGGGCATAGCCAGGCGCGGCCGTCGGCGGCGTATGTACCGAGTGCCGGGCACTTGTGGGACCTGGCGCAGAGGAAGGGATTGACGTATCGCAGCTATGGCGAGTATGCATCGCGGGCGAGCGACGGGACGACGATGGAAGCTTCGCCGGGTGTGGGTGGATTGTTGGGACATGTGTCGCCGAAGTTCAAGCTGCCGGGGATGCGGGATACGGATAACGTGAAGGTGTTTCTCAATGAGTTTGCCGAGTATGAGAAGGAATTTGATTCGACAGACCCGCTGAAACGGCTGCCGAATTATGTGGTGATGAGTTTGGGTGAGGATCATACGCAGGGGACGCGGCCGGGTTCGCCGACGCCGGTTGCTGCTGTGGCGAATAACGACTGGGCGATCGGTCAGTTGGTGGAGCGGGTGTCGAAGTCAAAGTATTGGGCGGAGACGGCGATCTTCATTATTGAAGACGATGCGCAGGATGGGGCCGACCATGTGGATGCGCGGAGGACGGTGGGATTGGTGGTGAGCCCGTATACGAAGCGGGGTGTGCTGGATTCGACGCTTTATACGACGAGTTCGTTCTTGCGGACGATGGAGTTGTTGTTGGGACTGCCGCCGATGACGCAGTATGATGCGGCGGCGACGCCGATGTACAACAGCTTTATGGAGACGCCGGATTTGACGCCCTATACGGTGGAGCCGCCGCAGGTGGATGTGAACGCGAAGAACACGATGACGGCGTGGGGAGCGCGGCAATCACTGGCGATGGACTTCAGCGAGTATGACCGGACGCCGATGTTTGAGCTGAACGAGATTGTCTGGAAGAGCGTAAAGGGTGCCCAGAGCGAGATGCCGCTGCCGGTGCGGAGGTTCCACTTTCGCAGAAATTGAAGCAAAGTTTGGTAGGTTCAATGCATGGAAGTACCCCGCCAGATTTTACTGATTGGAGGCAGTCGCGGGATCGGGCTAGCTGTTGCCAAACATCTCGCACAACAGGGCGATGAACTGGTATGCGTTTCGCGAAGTCCTAGCCCGTGGGGCCGCTGGGTGCCTGCAGATATCGGCAAGCGAGAGGGCATCGAGAAGGTTTGCGCCGCTATAGGTGATGCACCGCTTGATTGCTTGTTGTATCTCGGAGGGATCTGGGAGTTGAATGCGTTCACAGAAGACTATCGATTTGAAGAGTCTTCTGCGGATGAGATAGATGCTGTCATTCGAGTGAACCTGATGGCACCGGTTTTGTTGACCAAAGCCTTGCTGCCCAATTTGCGACGGGGTGCAAACTCAAAAATCATTTATATGGGTTCGCTTTCAGGCTTGGAACATTGTGCGAGCGCGGAAGTGGCAAACTCGGCGTCGAAGTATGGGCTCAGGGGAGCAGCGCAAGCATTGCGTCACAGCTTGAAAAGGGAAGGCATTGGCATCACCGTCATTAATCCCGGGAATGTGGCGATAGAAGAAGTGAATCGGGATATCGCAGACGGGCTGGTGCCTCCGCAAACACCAATTCCCTTGGTAGACGTACTTCGCACTATTGACTACGTGCTCCAAACTTCTAGACTGACCTGTGTTTCCGAGATCAATCTGGCACAGCAGTTTTAAGGAATTAGGGCCATTGGTGTTTGGGATAGCGACGGCTGAGGCCAGGCTTGATCTCCGGATAGAGCTTGGCCCAGAAGGAGCCGAGGTCTTGCGTCATTTGGACGGGGCGGCGATTGGGGGCGAGCAGGTGGACGAGGACGGCGATTTTGCCGTCGGCGACTTTGGGAGTTTCTTTCATGCCCCAGAAGTCCTGGAGGCGGCTTTCGATCCATGGAGGTTGGCCGGGGACGTAGTTGACGCGGACGCTCATCTTGCCTCTTAGGGGGATCGTCTTTGGGGCGACGCGGTCGAGGAGGTAGTGATCGAAGTGGGGTGCCCATTCGCCGCTCTTGATGGCTTCACGGACTTGATCGAAGCCGCTGCGGCCTTCACAGAGGTTGGCTAACTGGTCGAGGAGGCGGGCTTCATCGAAGCCGACGTCGATGCCTTGTTCGCTGGCGAAGGCGACGCGGGCGAGGAGAGCTTCGGTTTCTTCTACGTCGAGGAAACGACGCCAGCCGACTTCGCGGAGTTTGGTGGCGAGGAGGCGCGCGGCCTCGGGGGTGTTGGGGCGGGGATTGATGCTGGACTCGATGGTGAGGCCGTGGAAGACGAGAGCGCTTTCTTGTTCAAAGCGTTCTTTGTCGCGGGACCATTGGTAGCGGTCGATGGCTTCGACGGGGAAGTCGAGGAGCCAGTCGGCTTCGATGGGGCAGGCGGCGCGAATCATGACGGTGCCACGTTCACTCATTTCGTCGAGCTCTACGGCGACGATCCATTCGCTGGGCTTGGGGAGGGGGGTGCCGAGCTTGGCGCTGATGTTGCCGGCGACGGTGTACTCTTCGCCTTTGCGACGCTTGGCGACGCGGTCGGGGTAGGCGGCGAGGATGGATTCGGCGAGGTCTTTCTCCCAGTGGTTCCCTTCCCTGCCCCCGCGGACCTGACGTTCGAGCTGGCGGGCGATTTTTTCGGCGTAGGGGCTGAGGCCTCGTTCGGCGACGTGGATGAGGTCGGGATTTTGGGGACGGTCACCACTGGACAGGAGTGCGGCGACGCGGGCGGCGCGCGAGGCGACACCGCGCTTGCCGGCTTCGAGCATCATGCGGGCGAGGCGCGGGTGGACGGGCATGTCGGCCATCTGTTTGGCGACTTCGCCGGTGGCACCGAGTTCGTCGAGGAGGGTTTCAGCGCGCTTGAGATCGTCGAGGGGAGGTGGGGTCATCCAGGGGAGTGAAGCGGTGTCGTTGATGCCCATGGAGCGGAGTTGGAGGACGAGGCCGCTGAGTTCGCGATTGATGATTTCTGGAGTGCCGCGTTCGGCGCGGCTGAGGAAGTCTTGTTCCGTGTAGAGGCGGATGCAGGTGCCGGGGGCGGTGCGGGCGGCGCGACCGGCGCGCTGGATGGCGGAGGCGCGGGAGATTTTGCCGAGGCTGAGTTGGGGGAGGCCGGTCACTTTGGAGTCTGTGGCGATGCGGGCGAGGCCGCTGTCGATGACGGTGGTGACGCCGTCGATGGTGATGGAGCTTTCGGCGATGTTGGTGGCGAAGATGGCTTTGCGCTGGGAGGATTTTTCGACGGCGCGGTCTTGTTCTTCGGGGCTGAGGTCGCCGTAGAGGGGGAGGAGGAGGAGGTCGGAGCGGCGGCAGGCCTCGATGGCGCGGCGGATTTCGGCGGCACCGGGGAGAAAGATGAGGACGTCGCCGGTGGTCTTTTCGAGAGCGGCGGCGACGCGGTCTTCGAGCTTGAGGGCGCTCTCGGGGGTGTAACGGGTTTCGAGGGGGAAGAGGCGGCCGACGCTGCGTAAGACTGGGCAGCCGCCGAGGTGGGCGGCGATGGGGGCGGCATCGAGAGTGGCCGACATGACGATGATGCGGAGGTCTTTGCGGCGCTGCTGGAGTTGGAGGAGGAGGGCGAGGGCGAGGTCGCCTTCGAGGTGGCGCTCGTGGAATTCATCGAGGATGACGGTGCTGACGCCGCGGAGGGTGGGGTCTGAGGTGAGGCGACGATTGAGGACGCCTTCGGTCATGTAGCGGAGGCGTGTTTTGGGGCCGGAGAAGTCTTCGAAGCGGACCTGGTAGCCGACGGATTCGCCAACGCGTTCGCCTCGTTCTGAGGCGACACGACGGGCCGCGAGGCGGGCGGCGAGGCGGCGTGGTTCGAGGACGATGACCTCGCCATCGATGCGATCCATGAGGTAAGCGGGGACGCGAGTTGTCTTGCCGGCACCGGGTGCGGCTTCAATTACAGAGTTCCCTGAAAGAGGGATCTGAGCGAGGATGTCATCAATCGGTAAAATCAAAGCTATGCTTTCCACTCTAAATCCACCCAAGCGACTTCTCTATGGACCTGGACCGTCCATGGTAGAGCCGCGCGTCTATGACGCGATGTCCAAGCCTATTGTCGGTCATCTCGACCCTTTCTTTTTTGAGGTGACACAAGCAGTAAAGACGGGGCTCAATACATGCTTTGGGACTGCAAATGAATTCACGGTGGCAATGTCCGCTACCGGTTCGGGTGGGATGGAAACGGCAGTCGCAAACTTCGTCGAACCCGGCTCGAAGTTTTTGATTTTTGCCAATGGTTATTTTTGTGACCGTTTGACCGAGATGGGCAAGCGGCAACAAGCTAACGTCATCCGCATTGAAAAACCCTGGGGCGAAACCTGGACCCCCGAGGAAGCGCGTGAAGCGATCCTTCGCGAGAAACCCAACACCGTAGCGTACGTCGCCGCCGAAACCTCCACCGGCTGCTGGACAGATGGTAAGGCCATCTGTGATGCAGCACATGAAGTTGGCGCACTGGTGATTGCTGATTGCGTGACGGCGCTGGGATCGATGCCGATTGAGTTTGACAAGACCGGCATTGATATTGCGTATAGCTGTTCGCAGAAGGGCATGGGGTGTCCTCCGGGATTGTCGCCGTTTACGGTGAGCCCGCGGGCGCTGAAGTGGCTGACGAAAGATCGCAAGAGTATTATTCCGACCTGGTATCTCGACATCAAGTTGTTGAGCGAGTATTTTGGCGGGGCCAAGCGTTATCACCATACGGCACCGATTACGGCTTTCTATGCGTTGCATGAGGGCTTGTCGATTATTGCTGATGAGGGGCTTGAGGCTCGCTTTGCCCGGCACCGCAAGAACCGCAATGCGTTTGTGGCGGGGATTGAGGCGATGGGCATGGAGATGCATGTGGCCAACGGGCACCGTCTGTGGAATCTGATGACGCCGAAGGTACCGGCGGGGATCAGTGATATGGGCGTGAGGAAGCATCTGATGGACAACTATGGAATTGAGATCCTTGGTGGTTTCGGTGAGTTGGCCGGGAAGGTGTTTCGCATTGGCCTGATGGGCGTGCTGGCGACCGAGAAGGATACGCTGTTCTTGCTGGAGAAGTTTGAGGAGGCGCTGAAGGCACAAGGGTTTGTGCCGAAGGCGAGCGCGGTTGCTGCAGCGAAGGCTGTTTACGCGGCGGCGTGATTCTTGCGCTGAACCTGATGTTGGTTGCCCAAGTGCTACACCCGTGCCCGCAAGGCACGGGTGTAGATGAGAAGCACATTGGGAAAAAGCTTGTTTATCCGAAGGTGATTCGAAAGATCGAACCCGAATTTACGCAGGAGGCGCGGCGCGCGCAGATTCCGCCGAGCATCCTTATGTTGGCTGTTGTAGTGCCTCCCGTTGGGCCTTTGTGCGACATCCGGGTCGTTAGTCCGATTGGATTTGGACTGGATGAGGCTGCAGTGCAAGCAGCTCGCAAGTGGGAGTTTCGACCAGGGATGGCGGACGGTGTCGCGATTGCCATGAAGGCAACGATCCAAGTGGATTTCAGTTACCAAGGTGACGCACCGGATCGAGATGAAAAAAGGCGGACCCAATTCAATGCGTTGCTCACTACGATTCAGGAAGGGGACAAGGAAGGCAAGCAGAAAGCCATCCGGTTGCTGGAAGAGCTGAGTGCGAAAGAATATCCAATTGCCGATGCTTATCTGGCACTGCTGCTTTTGGAAGGGAAATTGGTAGAGCAGAATTTGTCACGAGCGCTGGAGTTGGCAACGCGTTCGGACAAGAAAGATGAACCGTTAGGAATGTACGTCCTGGGCTTGCTTTATAGCGGGGGCAAGGCAGTAGCGAAGGATGAAGTGCGGGGTCGGAAGTTAATGAGCGAAGCGGCCAAGGCAGGTCGGCCTGAGGCGCAGTTGTGGCTCGGCAATCAGTTTATGGCAGAGGGAAATTCGATTGGAGCCCAGAAGATGTTTGCGCTTTGCAAGGAACGCTTAAAGAGCTGCAAAGCAAAAACGTTGCCTTAGCTTCCAGGAGCGGATCCGGGCCAGGGTGGCAGTTGGAGTAGAGGTCGCAGGGGTTGAATTTGCGAACCCGTTTGGGCAGCTCCCTGGCCTTTTCGTTTGACGGTCAACTACTGCCAGGGATCGATTATGCGGACACCCAAGTGTTCGAAGTGGCTTCCATTGCGCGTCGCCACCGCAAAGCCGCGTGTGGCGGCGCAGGCGGCGATGTAAGCATCTGGAGCCATGGCCCTTTTTCCGTGCTTTTCGCAGTCGGTCGCGAGCTGAGCCAGCTTGTCGGCGGCAACGGAGTCGAAATCGAGTGTACGGTCCTTGAAGATCTCGAGAACTTGTTCGATTTGTGCCATCAGTGCGTTCTTGCGTTTGCCGTTGGGAAGCCTTAGCACTCCGAACCGGAGTTCCGCGCGAGTGACCGCGGTGATGTACAGAGTTTCTGCGCTTTGGCTATCCAACCATTGCACTACCTTGTTCTCTGGCCTTTTCTTCAGCGGTTCAGAAACGACATTGGTATCGAGGACAATCACTTGAATTCCGCTCCGCGGATCACGGTCTGGTGGCGCGGGATCTCGAGTTCATCCAGCCCCCCGACTTCTCGACCAATCCGTTGGATCTCGGAGCCAATCTTGAGCCGCTTCGGGGGCCGAACGGTCTCCTCCAAAATCACCCGGATTTCAGCTTCTGTGGATCGACCGTGCCGCGCGGCGCGGAGACGCAGAGCACGATGGATCTCTTCGGAGAGGTTACGAACAGTCAGACTGGGCATGCAATCACCTTTTTGTTGTTGTAATCAATGCTAGCATTTGTGCTCTTACGCTATCAGGCATGCCAGACTGAGCTGCTTGAAGCGCGAGCCCTGTGAGTCATTGATTCCGGAACCCTTGTGGGCACTGAGGCAGGAACTTTACACTGGTTGGCAGCGGCGGACGGGTGCTCAGTTGGGTAGATTGGATAGGGAGTTTCGCGTGGACATCAAGTCTTTGGTTTTGCTCGATTCGGTTATGGATGATTATGAGGGATTTCCTGAGCTGTATGAGATCTTTAGCAAAGCATTTCCTGAAATCGGGTATCGGGCAATGCCACATCGGCTGTTGGACGCACTTAGCCAGTTGAGAGATGCCGGGTTGGTTGAGTTGTATGGCGTTGATGCCGATGGCAACCTGGCGCGGTATGGAGCCTCAGTTGAGCCGGATCAGTTGGCTGGATTCTATTACTATCGATCCGAAGCGGGCAAACAAATCTGGGAAGCGAAGGAAGTGCATGCGCGATTGGATGAGTTTTATGCGAAAGGAAAATCTGCTGACTTTGAAGAATCGTAAAGGACAGCGGAATGTTTGGGGCGGAGGCGTGGGTACGTTGCACCACGCCTCGTATTTGTAGTGCTTAGGCTTTCTTTTTTTCTTTGGCCCAGGCGTCGCGGAGTTCTACGGTTCGGTTGAAGACTGGCTTTTCTTTTGTGGTGGATTTGTCGGCACAGAAGTAGGCGAGGCGCTCGAATTGGTAACGATCGCCGGGTTGGGCTTCGACCAGGGATGGCTCTAGCCAGCCCGTCACGGTGACCAGGGAATTCGGGTTCAAGTTCGCGGTGAAGTCTTGCCCTTCGGGGACGTCGTTCGGGTCTTCCTTTGTGAAGAGCTTGTCGTAGAGACGAATCTCCGCGGCTACGGCATGCGAGGCCGAGACCCAATGGATGGTCGACTTCACCTTGCGGCCGTCGGGTGAATTGCCGCCGCGGGAGGCGGGATCGTAGGTGCAGTGGATGGCTGTGACGTTGCCATCTGAATCCTTGTCGAGGCCGACGCACTTGACGAAGAAGCCCCAACGCAGACGGACTTCGTTGCCCGGGTAGAGGCGGAAGAAGCCCTTGGGGGGAGTCTCTTCAAAGTCGTCGCGCTCGATCCATAGCTCACGGGTGAAGGGGACCTTGCGAATGTCGGTGTCGTTGTCTGGATAGTTGCAGGCGTCGAGCCACTCGGTCTGGTCTTCAGGATAGTTGTCGATGATCAGCTTCAGAGGCTTGATGACCGCCATGGCACGCTTGGCAGTTTTGTTCAGATCTTCACGGATGAAGTATTCGAGCTTTTCAAATTCGGTGATGCCGTTCGTTTTGGAGACGCCGAGGTTCTGGGCGAAATTGCGCAGGCCCTGGGGGGAATAGCCGCGGCGGCGCATACCGGAAATGGTGGGCATGCGGGGGTCATCCCAACTCTCGACCAGGTTCTGCTGGACCAACTGGAGCAGCTTGCGCTTGCTCATCATGGTGTAGGTGAGATTGAGCCGGTCGAATTCGATCTGGCGGGGGGCGAAGATGCCGAGGCGTTGGACGTACCAGTCATAGAGAGGCCGGTGGTCTTCAAACTCGAGCGTGCAGATGGAGTGGGTGATGCGCTCGATGGAATCGGACTGGCCGTGGGCCCAGTCGTACATGGGGTAGATGCACCATTCGTTGCCGGTGCGGTGGTGCTCGGCGTGGAGGATGCGGTACATGACCGGGTCGCGGAAGTTGAGGTTCGGCGAGGCCATGTCGATTTTGGCGCGGAGGGTGCGGGAGCCGTCGGGGAATTCGCCGGCTTTCATGCGGGCGAAGAGATCGAGATTTTCTTCGACGCTGCGGTCGCGGTAGGGGCTGTTCTGGCCCGGTTCGGTGAGGCCGCCGCGGGTGAGGCGGACCTGATCAGGAGTGAGGTCGCAGACGTAGGCGTGGCCTTCGCGGATCAACTGGCAGGCCCAGTCATAGAGCTGGCCGAAGTAGTCGGAGGCGTAGTAGATGCGGTCGCCGAAGTCGCCGCCGAGCCACTTGACATCCTCAATGATCGACTCGACATATTCGAGTTCTTCTTTGGCGGGATTGGTGTCGTCAAAGCGGAGGTTGCACTGGCCGCCAAACTCAGCAGCGAGACCGAAGTTGATGGTGATGCTTTTGGCATGGCCGACGTGCAGGTAGCCGTTGGGCTCTGGAGGGAAGCGGGTCTGGACCCGGCCTGCGTGTTTGCCGGACTCGTTGTCAGCCAGGATGATATCCCGGATAAAGTTGGAAGTAGGTTCGCTCATTTATAGAATTCCCAGGGCAATTTCAATGCGTTCGAGGACAGTGGCACGGCCGAGCGCCTCGAGGGTTTCAAACAGGGGCGGGGCGTTTTTGCGGCCACAGGCGGCGACGCGGACAGGTTGGAACAACTGACCGACTTTGAGTTTGAGCTCAACGGCGGCAGCGCGCAAGGCGGGGTCGAGTGCGGCGACGGTGAAATCGGGCAGCGCGGTGAGGACTTCGCGGGCCTTCTCGAGGGCCAGTTTGGCGGTGGTTCGATCTCCGTTTTGCGGCACGAGGAGCTCCGGATCATAAGGGGACAGCTTGTCGACGAAGAAGATGTCGGCGACAGAAGACACTTCGGCGAGCAGTTTGATGCGCTCTTGAATGAGTGGAGCGAGTTCGACGAGACGGGATTGCGTGGCGGCCGGGCCGAAGGCTTTGGCGGCGAAGGGGGCAAGGGCTTCGGCGAAGGCGTCGTGCGGGAGGGCGTGGAGGTGGGCCGCGTTCAGCCAGATCGACTTGGGATCGAAGGGATCTTCTTCGGTGAAGTTGATGGTGGCGTTGGAACGGTTGATGCCGTCGAGAGAGAAGAGTTCGGTGAGCTGCTCGCGGGACATCTTCTCGAGATCGTTCTTTGGGTTCCAGCCGAGGAGGCAGAGGAAGTTGATGAAGGCGTGGGGGAGGAAGCCGGCGTCGCGATAGGTGGTGACGCTGACGACGGGGCCGTGCTTGCGCTTCGACAGTTTGGCACCGTCGGGGGCCATGAGGAGGGGCAGGTGGGCCGTTTGCGGGACGGGGGCGCCAAGGGCCTCAAAGATGAGGACGTGCTTGAAGGTGTTGGCGAGGTGTTCCTGTCCGCGGAGGATGTGAGTGATGCGGAGGTCGGCATCGTCGGCGCAGGAGGCCATGTGATAGGTGGGGCCGCCGTTGCTGCGCAGCAGCGCGAAGTCTTCGAGGTCGGCAGTGGCCTTGGTTACGGTGCCATAGACGAGATCGGGGACGACGACTTCGGCGCGGGTCTCGCGAGGGACCTTGTAGCGGAGCACGAAGGGTTCGCCTGCGGCGGCGCGGCGATCGGACTCTTCGCGGCTGAGGTCGCGCATGCCGGGGTGGAAGAGCCAGTGGGAATCGGGGGTGGCGTCATCGGCAACTGCAGAGGCGGGAGTGAAATCACGGTAGGCGAAGCCTTTTTCAAAGATGGACCAAGCGGCTTTGTGATGGAGGTCGAGACGGTCTGACTGGCGGTAGAATTCGTCCCAGCCGAGGCCGAGCCAATCGAGGCCTTCCATGATGGAGTCGAGTGAGACCTGGGTGTTGCGCTCGACGTCGGTGTCGTCGATGCGGAGCACCATAGTGCCTGAGTTGTGGCGGGCGAAGAGCCAGTTGAAGATGAAGGTGCGGGCCCCTCCGATGTGCAGGTAACCAGTTGGGGAGGGCGCAAAACGAACACGAGTCATTAGAAGTACTAGGATAGCGAATGCGTTGCGGGGGGAGAGCGGTGGCAAGGAGCGAGCTTTCGTTTGGCCTGTGGCTCAGGAAGTGGCGTTGCTCCATGGTGAAATCCCGAGTATTGTTGTTTTTAGTGATTGAGAAATAGAAGGAAATCCAGTTATGGCTACACTTGATTGGTCCCAATGTCCTGCCGTGGAGAGCATTCCGGGAAAGTTGAGCGGCGCGTGGGTGTTCAAGGGAACTCGTACGCCTGTCTCGATTGTGTTTGAAAATCTGCAGGATGGTTTGTCCATGGACGAACTGATGGAGCAGTATCCGTTGACGCGGGAACAAATTATTGCCGCGCTGGAGTTTGCCGCTGCAAGCCTGAAGGAAGCACCGGCGATGGCGCATTCGTGAATGCGAGTTCTTTTTGACAACAGTACCCCTCGAGGAATCGCGAACGTGCTGGGTGGGCATGTAGTGACGGAAGCCCGAGAGCAGGGGTGGGATCGTCTCAGGAACGGTGATTTGCTGGACGCCCTCGAGAAGGCTGGCTTTGAAATTTTTGTCACGCCTGTCACTTT
The DNA here is from genome assembly GCA_044340255.1 of Bryobacter sp. Taxonomy (GTDB): domain Bacteria; phylum Acidobacteriota; class Terriglobia; order Bryobacterales; family Bryobacteraceae; genus Bryobacter. Next base: position 18,601 of record JBIITX010000015.1, read on the forward strand.
CAGAATGATTCGGCGTACTTCCGTCAACATTATTTGGCATACCAGGGTCGCCCTCAGGTGTTGCAGAAACCTGTCGCCTTGCCAGTGCTTAGCGCAAGACAGTTTCGTAACGCCGAAAGCCCCGCAGTTGGAAGCCTTCATTGCCGTTGCGAAATCGTCGGTTTGTGCAAGTCAAATGGTACCGTCGCCTGCCGCGTACCAATCTACGGATGCCTATGCCGTTTTGCGGGTTCTATCCTGATAAGGGCGGTGGTGAAGGCGGGGAAAAGCGTGCAAAAGCCGTCATTTCTCACGACACCATATCAGGCGGTGAGTATCTAAAACGAAAACCTGATCATTCTCAAGATGTGATTCATTTCCACCGTCATTAGCAGCGATCTTGCCGCCTTCAACGCGAATTTCGTTCGCCGTTACGTGGATCGCCCGATGTTCGAAAATCCAGCCGGGCCCATGGCCGGACGGGTCGAGTTGTTCAATGCAGAACGTGTCCAAGTTAAGCCGATAGACTGGCGTTTGGCCAAAGCGGCGAGTTCCCGAATAGCCCAAGGAGCCGATTAGGTAGATGTACTTCCCAATCAGCGTGGCGCTATGGAAGTCGGTGGGCGGAAACACTTCGGCAGGGTAGCCGAGGATATCAATTTGGCCGCTGGGGTGATGAACAAACACATCGTTGTAAATGCAAAAATCTTCGTCGTAGGAGTCTTCATGCTCTCCGCCGATCTGCACAATGCGGCCGTCTGGGAAGCGAGTCAGCGACTGGCCGAAGCGATTAGCGCACCAAACCGGGTGAGTTTTGTTGTTGGGGTTGCAGATTTGCGCTCCCTCATAACCGCTGACGCCGGCGCGAATCATCGCATCCCAAAACGGTTCCACGATCTTTTCCGGATTCGTAGCACCAAAGCGTGGCGACCGGCCAGAATCGAATTGATCTTTCGAAATTTGCAGTAAGGGGTCTTCGCAGGCTTCGTCCAAGCCGATTAGGATTCGCTGGCACCCATGTGTGAGGTGGCCAGGATCAGCCCCTGCATCCAGCAATTGTGCAATGACATCCTGGCTACCCGCTTTCGCGAGCGCCGTCTCACCATGAAGTTCCACTTCCAGTTTGGCTCCCCGCACAAGCAGCGCCCCTACGGCGTTTGCGTTGTCGTGTTGTGTCGCTTCCAGAAGGGGGGTGGTGCCGAAATCGTCAGTCTGTTCAATATCGGCACCATGAGCGAGGAGCCAATCGAACATGGCCGGGTGTCGGTTCTCGATGGCAAAGAATAAATTGGGGGCGCCGCAGTGTCCCGTTGCATGGAAGTTTGCTCCGTGCTGAAGCAGCAATTCAGCTTTTGCAATGTCGCCCGTTTGCACGGCCAAGAGAAAGGGTGTCCTATTTCGCCTGTCCCGCTGTTCGATGTCCGCGCCTCGGTCGAGCACTTCTCGAACATCCTCAAGCGATCCAAGCGCCACCGCGTGGTGCAATTGCACCCACCCTAACCGGCCAGGGTCAACTCCCGCATCGAGGAGCACACGCACGGCGTCGAACCGCCCTGAACACGACAGGCTGCTCAATGCGGCTTCATCGTACGTGGATACCGTGTTCAGCGCCACGCCCTTGGCGACCAATAGCTTGATAAGATCCGTGAGCTGCGGGTTGCCCGTAACGTTCGTGCTGAAGGCGGCGTCAAGAAGCGCATCGTATCCTGCCGAGTACTTGTACAACACGTTCGCGCCGTTCCTGATCAAGAGGGCGACTTTCCCCGGATTGCCGCCTCTGATCCCGAGGGAGAGGACGCTGCGGCCTTGCTCGTAATGGTTGCGACTGACAGCTCCCACTTGCGCACCTTTTTCAATCAGAAATGCGGTCAATTTGATGGACGCGCTCGCGCTCATCACCGCACTCATGAGCGGCGTGTGTCCTTCGCGGTCAAAGGAGTCCACGTGATCGGGTGACCGATCGAGTACGACTCGCAGTCCCGGTAGGTCACCAGCGCGGACCAGACTGTGTAGGGTTGTTGGCAACTTTGAGTATATTCGTAAGATTGCCTCGAAAACCTTATTAGCCCTCGACTTGTCGCACAGTGTAGAGAAGACCAGAACTCGCCGGGATCCGGACCTAATACGACCTTCGAGTCCTGCAAAGGTTAGGTTTCGGAACTGGGAGAAAGGGTTCCCTTTGGGTGCGTGTCGGCGGAATGTAGACCTCGGCTAAAACTTGCCTGGTTACATCAGTTCCAATCGAAGTCGGCGGCCAACCGCCACAGCGGCTCGTTGCAACGTGTGAAGCGTCACGGCTGTGTTCTTAGGGTCCAGGAGGCGATCAAGCGCACGTCTGCTCGTGTGCATCCGCGCCGCCATTGCGGATTTTGAAAGGCTATCTTTCTTCATCGCGGCCATGATCTGGTCAGCGAGGATCTGTTTGATAGCTTGTTCTTCGCACGCCTCTAGAATGCCTTCCTCCGCGAGGAACTCATCGAAGGAGGAACCTATTCTTCCTTTTTTCTTTTGCGGCATCGTCTACTCCACTTCCTTCATGCGTTTGAGGGCCAGTTCTATATCGCTCGTGGGCGTCTTCTGCGTTTTCTTGATGAACCCATGGAGAAGTGCCATGCTTCCACCTATCACACAGAAAAGCACCCTGCCGATCTTTCCATCCGTCAGGTCGCTGCGGACCTCCCAAAGTCCTTTGCCAAGACTGCGACAGTAGGGCATACCAATCGGCCAACCAAATTCGACCTTCTGCACGTCACGCCCAACGAGTTGCCGGTCTTCGGGCGACAGGCCCTTGATCCAGTCCCTCACGGGTTCGTTGCCACTCGGCGTCTGATAGAAGTATGCCGGTAGCTTCTTAGAGCGGTCGATCATAGGTTATTGTGCCAACTTTGGCACACTTCGTCAAGGTTCATCTCGGTCGGCAAAAGGGGTCCCTTCCTCCTACTCGGGAACGCTTCCGCAAGTTGCTGGCCAATGCTCAGGCAGAATCGGGCAAAATGGCCTGGGCGATGTCCTGCCGCCGCACCGCCCCGCAAAGGGTCGTTTGCGCAACGCGCTGGTACGGCTGTGAGGCCAGTACTGTTTTGCGGATGACTGTGCTGTTAGTCGGGTTTAGCCTTGAACACCAACTGTCTCCTGCTCGTAACATCCCCGAAGACTATATGCCTAAAACCAGCAGAGACAGTCCGTTGGTGGTCGCGTGCTCTGCCAATGCGAGTATCTTCCCGACAGCGTCCGGCTCGTCTTGGATCAGACTACCCGAAGTGTTGTCGACCCATGGCCCAGCCCTGAGTTCGTAGCACAAGCGCACTATCTCCTCGCCCTTGTACTCAGTCGGTCCGTAGTAGTTGAACTCGGCGTGCGCTGTTCGAAATGCGTCGCAGAATCTGGAGAACGCTGATTCCGGAACGCGTATTGCGTCAGCGTGATGATGCCACTGCGGGTGAATTCCCGCCTTGCGCAGAATTCGTCCACGCCGCTCGTAAACCTGGTCGGACTCAACGGCTAAGATACTGAAACACAGACCCATCTTGGTTCTTAGCAATTGTACCCATAGCGTTGGCTACGTGCGGTCGTCACGCGGATTACTCACGACCAGTCGCGATGTCGTTATCTAACCAGTACGCGGCCCGACGCAGTATCAGCTGAAGCGCCGGGAACACCCGAGCGCACGCTAAATCATTTTGAAAGTGACAACGCCGGATCAGAACATCCGGTATCAGCAGAATCTCGAGGGTCGCAAGATCGCAATCGTCGTGTTGAGTGTAGGCCGATGGACGCTGGTGAAGCCGCACCTTGCCAGGATCGAGGAAGCTGTAAGTGGAGCCACGCCTGGCAGCTATGTTGAAGTCGAAATTCCCCTTCCACCGAGGGGGCCCGTTTTGCGCCGATAGGAATTCAAGGGTGGATGGGCAGAAATTTAGCCGTTAGTTGATGGAGAGGACCCGTTGCACTTTGCTTTTGCAGAACAGTATTTGCGAACGAGGCCTATTGGAATGGAAAAGCCCCGCGTTGGGACGCGGGGCTTTTTGATTGGATAGGGTCGCTGCTTAGAAGCTGAGACGGCCGGTGAATTGGACCTGGCGGGGGCGCCAGTAGGATTGCTGCATCAACTGGATGCCGGTGCCGGCGTCGGGATTGACGAGGCCCTGAATGTTGAAGGCGTTGAAGGCGTCGACGTTGAAACGAAGGCGCCAGCGTTCGGTGATGGTGAACTCCTTGTACAGAGAGATGTCGGACTGGAAGTTCTTGGGGCCTTGCAGCACCATCGCGTTGAAGGGCTGGACGCCGGCCGGGCCGGGGTTGAAGGCTGTCAAGACAACCTGGCCGTTGCGGAGGGTCTGGTTGACGTTGTTGGTGCCGAACTGGGCGGTGCCCGGGGTGTTGTTGATCGGAGCGAGGTAGGGCTTGTAGTCGTTTGGCAGGCCCGTGACGCCGCGCGTTGCCGCGTTGACGATGTTCGGGGGGATGTAGCCGTTGAACCAGAGGAAGCCATCGCGGCAAACGCCGCTGCGGCAATCCTGAATCGCCTGCTTGCGCTTGTTGAGCGTGATCGGATTGGTTTCGCCGAAATTGCCAGTGGCGACCTGGAAGGCCTGCGAGACGACTGTGCCGACAAAGGCCATCTGCCAGCCGCCAATCAGGGCGTTGACAAAGCGGTTGGAGTTGCCCGCAAAGCGGCGTCCTTTGCCGAAGGGCACATCGACGATGCCGTTGAAGCTGATGCGGTGGACCGGGATGGCGGTGTCCATGCGGTAATTCTGCCAGCGATTGAATTCGCGGCTCGGCTCAAACGGGGTGCCGACATTCATTCCCTGCGGAATGGCACCCGGGGCAAAGTTGGCAGCCGGATTCAGCGTGTTGTCGCGGAAGGTGTTGCCTCCAACGCGGAAGGCCCGCGAGAAGACATAGAAGACCTGGAAGCCGACGCCCTTGCGGTAAGGACGCTGGTAGTTGACCTGCAAGGCGGTGTTGTTGGAGAAGCCAAACTTGGTGGATTGCGTGATGTTGCCCCAGGTGGTTTGATCGTAGGGCCGCGTGGCGGTGCCAGCGAAACGGCCGACCGGCGGAATGGTGCCCGTAGTGGCCTGCCAGACGTAAGTGGAGGGGGCATTGTTGAAGAGGAAATTCTGATCGAGGTTGGTGCCGTAGGTGTAGACGTAAGAGGTGCGCAACACCGAGCCGTCCTGGAAGGGCTGCTCGATGGTGAAGTTGGCCTCACGCACTTTGGCGGGCGGATAATCGGAGGCAAGAATGGTACCGGGGCTGATGCCGGGCAGCAGGGCCGTGGTGGTGTTGGTGTCGACGACGTTCTGGGTGTTGACGCCTGTGATTACATTGAGCGGACCGCGCAAGAGCCCGTTTGGCAGCCCGTCGGGGGCCTGAGCTGCGGCGTTGTAATTCATGGAGTAGCCGGCAGTGAAGGGATAGCTGGCAGTGAGATAGCGGATCGAGTTGCGGACCGGGACGGGATAGATGTATTCGCCGTAACCGCCGCGGATGACCGTGCGGTTGAGGCCGAAGGATGGGACCCAGGCGAAGCCGAAGCGAGGAAGGATGTTGGCGTTATAGCCCTTGATACCGGCCTTGCCGAGGCCCGCCTCTTTGAGGGTCTGGAACTTGACGCCGAGATCACGCAGGTTGGTGAGCAAGGCCTGACTGGTGAGGCCTTGCTGCAGGTAGTAGTCCATGTTGCGGGGCGTCGAAATGGCATTGTTTTTGGGGTCGAAGAAGACCAGGTAGTCGTTCTTCACGCCGGGAGCGGGATGGGCTTCCCAGCGGACGCCGAGGTTGATGGTGAGGTTTGGAGTGACCTTCCAGTTGTCCTGCAAGTAGCCGTCGTATTCGATGAGCGAAGAATCGTTGTAGGGAGCGTTGCGGTTCTGGCTGAAGCTGGAGGCTGCGCCGAGGAAGAAGTCGGCGTCCTGATAGCCGGTATTGGGCAAGGCCTGGAAATTCGCGCCTGAGGCCGGATTGTAGATGGCCGTCGCGAGGTTGGAATAGGCGATCGTGTTTGGCGAGCGGTCGGAGAGGTAGCCGAACTTCTCATGACGGATACGGCCGCCGAAGGCCAACTGGTGCTTGCCGGCGATTTTGTTGAAGTTTTCGTCGAGGGTAATGATCCGCTGGCTCATGCCGTAGAACCACTGGGAGCCGCCATAGGGCATGAAGAGGTTGGCACCAATGGCGGGAAAGCCGATCTGCGAGAAGTTGTTGGGCAAGCCGAACTGCTTCTCGTAGTTCTTCATGGAAGCTTCGTTGCCTTCCACATACATGCGCTGCCACTGCATGCTGAGAATGGTCTCGGAGAAGAGGGTCGGCGAGATGGTCTTGTTATAGCCCATGGCTCCGCTGATGGTTTGAACGGGGATGCGCTGGTAACCGGTGGCACCCTCGGGCAATTCGCTGGTTTGGATGTTGGGCGGCGAGGCGGAGGGGAAGTTGCGTAAGGCCTGCTGCTGCTGGTCGATTTCTGTGAAGCGGAAGTAGCCGCGGTTTTTGTCGTTAAAGACGTGGTCGAGACGAGTGGAATAGTTGGGGACGGTTTGTTGTGTCGGGTTCTGCCCAGTCAAGTTGAAGTTGATGATCGGATTGTCGTTTGAAGTTGGAGTGGGGGTCGCTGCGTAGAGGGTCTTGGCCAGCGGGCTGATGCGGGCCAGCGGGATGACGTTGCCGATGAAGGGAGTGCGAACGTAATTGTTGGCGCGGCTCTGGGTGGAGTTGGGATCGTAGAGAACCTGGAGCTGGTTGGCACCATTGACCAAGCCGCTGAAGTCACCGCCGCGCATCGCCATTGTCGGCACGCGCATCAACTGCTGCTGGCTTGAGCGGAGAGAGAAGCGCTCGAAGGCGACGAAGAAGAAGGAGCGGTTGCGTCCGTCGTACAGCTTCGGCATGAAGATCGGGCCGCCTACGTTGATGCCGAACTCATTGCGGATCAACTTCGGGGCACTGAAATTGGAGGGATCCTGGCGGGCGCGAGCGATGCCGAAGTAGTTGTTGCGGGCGGTTTCGAACATCGACCCGTGGATCTGGTTGGTGCCGGACTTGGTGGTGAGCAGCACGGTGGCGGGGGTGGCGAACTGGGCGCTGGAATTGAGTGTCTCGAAGCGAACTTCCTGCACCGAATCTGGATCTGGCAAAATTGCCTGCGCCGTGTTGGCGGGGGAGCCGAAGTTGCGGTTGGTCTGAGGAGCGCCGTCGAGGGAATACTCCATGGCTTCGCCCATCAGGCCGTTGGCGCGGGTGCCGCCGGCTTCGAGGCCGGGGACGGTGTTCTGCGCGAGGCCGAGGACGTTGCGTCCGTTCTGCGGAAGCTGGCTGATGCGGGCGGCGTCGAGCTGTGTATTGACGGTGCCGCTGTCGTAGGTGGCAAGCTGGATCGTTTCGCCGCTTACGGTGACTTTTTCGCTGACATCACCTACGGTCATTTGCAAGTCGTAGACCATGACCTGGCCGTTCTGGAGGGTAAGGTTGGCTTCGTGCTTCTTCATGCCGGCCGAGGCCACGGTGACGCGGTAGGTTCCAGCGAACAAGCCTCTGGCGGAATAGAAGCCGTTGGCACCACAGGCACCTTCGGTGGAAACACCAGTTGCCTGGTTCAGGACCTGGACGGTGCAAGTGGGAATGGGAGCGGACGATGTGTCGGTCACAGTTCCCTGAATGCTGCCTGCTCCGCTCTGGCCGAAGGCGGAGAACGTGAAGGCGGATAAGATAAGCGCGAGACGTTTTGCGATCATGGAGAATTCCTCTCTGTTGTCGTGGAATCCTATCACATGAAGATTATGTGGAGATTAATAATTGCGATGGGGTGCCTGGTGCAGCAGGCCAGTGGGCAGCCGTGTGCCGAGTGCCACCGCGCGATCACGGAGAGCTACAAGAAAACGGGGATGGGCCGATCGTTTGCGTTGCCATCGGCGGCAACGGTTGGTTCGGGGTCTTATTATCATGCACCTTCGGAGAGCCACTTCCGTGTTGTGGAACGGGGCGGGCGGTACTTTCAACGGCGTCATCAGTTGGATTCTGGTGGGCGCGAAGTGAATGTGCTGGAGAAGGCGATTGATTATGTGATGGGGTCGGGCAACAGTGCGCGGACCTTTCTGCATCGTACGCCGCAGGACAAGCTGATTGAGCTGCCGCTGGGTTGGTATTCGGAAAAGGGCGGGTTCTTTGCGATGAATCCCGGCTATGACCGTGCGGATCACGACGGGTTTCGTCGGCCGATTACTTATGACTGTATGTTTTGTCACAACGCCTATCCGAAGATTCCGGCAGGGAATGGGAAGGCGTTTGCCGAGTCGGTGTATCCGGGCGAATTGCCGTTGGGCATTGATTGCGCGCGGTGTCATGGGCCTGGAGAGCGGCACAGCAAGGCGGCGACGCGCGAGACGATCGTGAATCCGGGGAGGCTGAGCAAAGAGCGGCAGATGGATGTGTGCATGTCGTGTCATCTGGAGTCGACGAGCTTTCCGTTACCGAATGCGCTGTTGCGCTATGACCGCGGGCCGTTTTCGTTTGAGCCGGGGCAAGCGCTGACTGGTTTTTTGTTGAACTTTGATCATGCGCCTGGGACCGGACACGAAGACAAGTTTGAGATTGTGAATTCGGCTTATCGCTTGCGCCAGTCGGCGTGCTTTAACAAGGGCACGATGACATGTACTACCTGCCATGATCCGCATAAGGCACCACGCGGCGAGGAGGCGAAACGGCACTACAATGGCGTTTGCCAGCAGTGCCACACGACGGCGTTAGAGCGGAAGGTATCGGCGGGGAAGCACACGGGTTTGTCGAATTGCATTGAATGTCACATGCCACGACGAAGGACCGAGGACGTGATCCATGTGGTGGTGACGGACCATCTGATCCAACGGAAGAGACCGGCGGGTGATCTATTGGCGGCGCGCCAGGAGAAGCGTGAGACGTATCGTGGCCCGGTGGTACCTTACTATCCCGCGACGTTACCGCGGACGGCCGAGGGGGAGTTGTATCTGGCGGTGGCACAGGTGAAGCAGGGCAGCAATCTGAAGGCGGGGATTGGGCAACTGCGGCGGGCTGTTGATGCTTATAAGCCGGCGCGGGCGGAATGGAATGTAGAGCTTGGGGATGCACTTGAGGCCGATGGACAAAGGGCTGCAGCAGTGACTCAGTATCGGGAAGCTGTCAGGAAGGATCCGCGATCGGGGTTCGCATTGTTGCGGTTGGGGACTTCGTTGCGGAAGAGTGGGCGTGCGGTGGAGGCGGTGACTGTGTTGGCGCGGGCGACTACCGTGGAGCCGGAGCGGGCGGTGAGCTGGCATGAGCTTGGGTTGGCCTATCAGGCGGCGGGGCGACCGGGTGAGGCGATGACTGCGATCGGTCGCGCGATTGCGCGGGATGCGGATCTGGCGGAGGCACATACGAATTTGGGGATCCTGCAGGTGGCGGCGGGGGATTCGAAGAGAGCGGAGTCATCGTTTCGCGAAGCGATCCGGCTGGAGCCTGCTTCGAGTGATCCACGGGTGAATCTGGCGAATGTGTTGATGCCGGCGGGGAGGGTGGCTGAGGCGGAGGGTGAGTTGCAGGCAGCGTTGCGACGTAAGCCGGAGGATGCGGGTGCGCGGTATAGCCTGGCAATGTTGCTGGGCCGTACGGGGCGTTATGAGGCGGCGGAGCGGGAGCTTGAGTATTGCTTGAGGATTGATTCTCAGTTTGCGGATGCGCTTGCATTGCTGGGGGATCTGTTGCTCGCGAAGAATCGTCCGGTGGAGGCGGCGGCTCAGTACAGGGCGCTGTTGAAGCTTCGTCCAACGGCTGAGACGGAGTTGAATTTAGGGTTGGCGCTGGTGGCGAGTGGGGATCGGGCTGGTGCTGTGGGGCATTTGCAGCGAGCTGCGGCGAGTGGTGGGGCAGAGGTGCGGCAGCGCGCCACGGAAGCGTTGAAGCGCTGAATCAGGGCAAGCATTCAGCGCTTATCTTGCGCAGGGCAGGCAGGTGTTGTTTTATCAGGAAATCTGAGGCCGGGAGGCGAGCCGCTAATTGGAGCGCTTTGGCAGCGTGTTGACAACGAAGCGATTGGGTGGTGGCGACGAAGCGGGCCAGCAGGGCCTCGCTATAGACAGTTAAGAGTGTTTCTGTTGGCTCAGGCAACTTGCCTCGAATCGAGGTGAGGATCGCCTGGGCTTGCTCTGCCAGGGTGACAATTTCATCCGTGTTGCCGCTTCGAATCAAGCTTGTGGCCAGGTAGAAAATGCCGGCAGCCAGACGCTCCTGGAAGCGAATGTTGGATGGATCTGCCTGGGCGAGGCGGCGGCGAATTTCGAGGCTGTTCCGGTAGGCATCCACGGCCTCCTGGTGGCGGCCTAGCTGGGTGAGGGTGGTGCCGATGGTAGACCAGTCAAAAGAGATGTCCAGATTGATAGTCTGATCCCCGGGGAGTTTTTCTGCGCGGCGCTGGTCGATTTCCAAGGCCCGACGGGCATAGCGGAGGCGGTCGTCAATGGAATCGGAACGCAAAACATATTTATAGGCCAGCGCGGTGTTGCGAAGGATCGCAAGGTCGTCTGGATGGCGGCTGAATAAGTCTTCGTAAATTTTCCGATAGGCCGGAAAGTCGGTGAAGAAGTAAGCACGGGCCAAAACCTGCAAGACTCGATCGCTGCGAAGGTTGGGTTGGAGGCCGGTCAGGACGTGGACACTCGTTTGGAGCAGCTTTTCGGATTCGGCTCCTAAGCCCAGTTGACGCAATTGGGCGGCAACGGTGATCCGGGCATCTTCGACATCGCAAAGAATTTCGGTATCGGAAGGCCGCGAACGAAGGCGCATTTCCTGTGCGGCCAGAGCGCGCCGGTAACTGAGCAGTGCGCCGCCAGGATCGCCCAGATTCCAGGTGGCTCCCTGATCGCCCTGAATGCTGCCGAGACGGTGCCAGGCATTGGCAATTTCTTTCCAGACTTCGTTTTCGCCGGCTCCCCCTTTCAGGCTCCGCGAGAGATTTTCATAGTAGTTTGCGGCTTCGGCAATCAACTGTTTGCGAAAGGCAGTGTTGCCCGGGACTTTTCGGGCTTCTGGTTCCAGCTTAAAGAGCAAGGTGGCGGCGAGAGCGCGGACATCGCTAAAGCGGGCGCGGGCTTGCCTGGGCGGCTGCGGCGTTGCGGGAGGCGGCCTGGAGCGCGATGGATTCGCGAGCGGCAGTTTGTTCGGCGATGCTTCGCTGGCGCTCGGCTTCGCGGCGTTGGAGATCGGTTTGCCGGGCGAGTTCTACGGCAATTTCGCGCTGGCGCTCGGCCTCGAGTGCGGAGCGCCAAACCATGGCAACTCCGCTCGCGAGCAAGACCAGGGCTAGAGCGGCAGCGGCCAGGCCTAGGCGGTTACGACGCAAGAACTTGAGTGCGCGGAGGGCTAATCCGGGGGGGCGGGCCTTTACGGGATAGCCTCGCTGGTATCGTTCGATATCGGCAACCAAAGCATCCACCGAAGGGTAGCGAAGCCCGGCATCGTGGGCCATTGCCTTGTTCAGGATTGAGGCCAGATCGCGGGATAGGGTGGTTTGCGGTGGTGGTGGGCCGTCCGATTCTGCCTGGTGAATCAGTTCTGGCAAGGTCATGCTGTCGCGTTTGTGTGGCAAGGTGCCGGTGAGCATGTGGTGGAGCAGAACGCCTAGCGAATAGATGTCATCGGCGGTGGTGGCTGGCTTGCCCAGGATTTGCGCGGGGCTGGCATAGTTCAGGGTGAGGCCGGGGGCGATGGTGGCGGTGTGGCCTGCGGAAGGACCCAATAAGTGCGCCTCACCAAAGTCGAGAACATGCGGGGTGCCTGAGGCGTCGACCAGGACATTGGAGGGTTTTAAATCGCGATGAACGACCAATTGTGAGTGTGCGCTTTGCACGGCGGCGCAAATCTGAAGGAAGAGAGCGAGAAGGTCTGACTGGCGACGGGCTTGATTGGCGGCCCAATCGGTACAGGGGGTACCATTGATGAATTCCAGGGCCATCCAGGCAATGCCATCGGAGGTGAGGCCGGCGTCGAGGAGCCTGACAATGTTGGGATGATTGAGCCGAGCGAGGACGCTGCTTTCGCGGCGAAAGCGCCTATCGACCGAGTTTCTTTGGAGGCCATCGAGTACTTTGATGGCTGCGGTTTGTTGAAAGACGCCGTCTTCGCGGCTGGCGATGAAGACGGTACCCATGCCGCCGCGGCCGATTTTGCTGCCTAGCCGCCAGGGCCCGATCTTGTCTCCCGGGGCGGATGCGGAGGAAAAGACGAAGTTCTGAGTTTCCGGGAGGGAAAGCTGGAGGAATTCTTCGGGAGGATCGTCAGCGAGGAGGGCCAGTGATGCGGTGGTTACTTCTGGACTGGTGGAATGCTGGCGAATCCAAAGCTGGCGTTCTGCCAGAGACAAATGCTCCGAGTGGGAGAGAAGTTCCTCGATTTCGCGAAATTGCGTGGGAGTCATCTGTTGGCTGAACCCTTAGATGTAGTTTTCCTAGAGCGATTTAAGTTTTATCCGCCTCACCGGAAACCTTGTGGTGCAGCCAGCGGCGGGCGAATTCCCAGTGCCGCTTGACGGTGGCTGGGGAGAGGCTCATGGCCTCGGCCGTTTCTTCAATCGAAAGCCCTGCAAAGAAGCGGTATTCGACGATGCGAGCCTTTTGTGCGTCGAGGCTTTCGAGTTCTTCCAACGCACGATTGAGCTCGATCAATTCCTCAGGTTTGAGCCAGTCTCCGATGGGGGTCTGTTCCTCATCGAGTTGCCCGGCTGGTTGACCTCCTCCGCGCTTGAGGGCATTTCTATTACGAGCCCGGGCCACCAGAAGTTGCCGCATCATGCGGGCGGCTATTCCAAAGAAGTGCGCCCGATTTTGCCAGGCGATCTGTCTTTCGTTGGCCAGGCGCAAGAAGAGATCATGTACCAGGGAGGTGGCGGCGGTGGGCGGAGAGTTATGCTCGTTTTTGAGTGCAGACCCGGCCATGCGACGAAGTTCGGCGTAAACGGCTGGGATGAGCGTGTCTGCTATTTCCGCATGGCCCTGTGCCCATTGTTGTAACTGAATTGTAAGGTCTTCGTTTTCCCCGGACATAGTTGAGCTTTCGCTTTTGACGAAAGCTCAAGTATATCGAAAGGGTGCTGGATGTTAGCGCTTACGACGGTGGAAGGCGATGGCTCCCAGAGAAGCCAGTACCAGGGCGTAGGTGGCGGGTTCTGGAACGGCGTTGCCGTTACCGTTGTCGACAACCGCGTCGACGCTAACGCTGTCCAGGCCCCAATTGATACCGCTAGAGCTGCCTGCGCTGCTTGTGTCGGTAAAGCGAAGTGTAGTTGAAGCAGAAGAAGCAATGAAGGTGAGTTGTATGCCGTTGAGCCAGTTTCCATTTGCCATGTTAAGAGTATTCGTCACACCGGCCAGGAGGGTGGCTCCATCAAAAGCCTGGACGCTGTTGGCTTGGAAGGGCGAAACCGGCGTGCCCTGCTGTGTCGTCACAAGGTAGTTAACGTTGTAGGTGGTTCCCGAGATAGTGTCGAAAGTTTGTGACAGGACGGCGCCTGTGGTGCCGACGCCGCCGAAAGTCAGATAGTGGGTGCCGCCTCCGGCGAGAATGCCGAAGAAATTAGATGGAGTGTAGGTGACATTATTGTTATTGGAGCTGGCTAAACTCCATCCGGTGACGAACGTACTGCCATTGGGAAGTGTAATAGCGTTGCCGCCTGGCGAATCGAAGCCGCCATTGGTAAAGGGTGCAGCGAGGGCCAATGTACTGCTGGCCAAGAGGAGCACCGAAAGCTTTGTTTTGAAATTCATATTTCCTCCGAATTGAGTCTTGATTCTGCCGGGCTTGCCGGCTTAACCCTACATGGGCGAAGCGGAGGAAAAATGGCTCACGGGTAGCGATTTTTTTTGGGAATCGCAATCGGGATGGGGTGGGGGTAGAGGAGATGGAGGTTTGTGGCAACGGCTCGATCGGGGTTCGCTTGGCCGTTCTGGCAGGCCTTGGGCCCACCAGGACGGCGACAGTCAAGCTTTCGAGGTTTGGTTGATTACCAGCGGATCTGATCGGGGAAGAACTCGGCGATGAGGTCTTCGTAGTAGGGCTTGAGGGCCTTTTCGTCGGGCTTGGCGTGGCCTTTGGAATACAGGTCGTAGGGGTTGAACTTGCGGACCCAATCGAGCATCTCGCGATCCTTGTTGTTTAGCAGGTGCTGGTAGGCGCCTTCGCGGTGGATCGGGTAGCAGGAATGGTAGCGGATGATGTAGTGCGCTTCCTCGGGCAGGTAGTCTTTGATGACGTGGTAGAGGTATTCGTCATGGCCGTAGCTGAGATTGACCTTGTCGAGGCCGCAGCCGGGTTCGTAGACGCCGTTGGGGGTCTGGTAGGTGGGGATGGAGGAGTCGGGGTTCCAGGCGAAGTATTCGTGGAAGACGACCGATTTGTCCCAGGCGCAGCCGGTGGGGAAGGTGTCGCCGACGACGGCCCATTGGGGTTCGCCGTAGCTGCAGAGGACTTTGCCGCAATCGTGGATGAGGCCGGTGAGTTGCATCCAGCGGGGATGGCCGTCGGCGCGGATGGCCTCGGCGGTTTGGAGGTTGTGCTGGATCTGGGTGAGGTCGGTGTCGGGATCGGAGTCGTCGACCAGAGTATTGAGAAACTCCATCATGTCCCAGATGCCGCGCTTGCCTCTATCGAGCGTTTCGTACTGGGCGCGCTTGGCCTTGGCGAAGGCGTGAGTCTGGTGCCTGTGGTTGAGGAGGTAAAAGTCTTTTACGCCCTGCGGAGAGTTTTCATCGAAGACCCGGAAGTCTTCCTGATTGCGGCCTTCTTTGTAGCGCGAGCTGACGTGGTCATCCCATTGATCGAGAGTCATCTCTTTTAGTTTAGATCGACCAGCGCCAGATGTTGGCACCGACCGTAAATCCGGCACCGACGGTAACGAAGAGGACGAGGTCGCCCTTTTGCAATTTGCCTTGCTCGACGGCGTCGCGGGTGGCAAGCGGAATGGTGCCGGCGGTGGTGTTGCCGTAGCGGTCGATGTTGATGATGACGCGATCGGCGCCGAGGCCGAGACGCTCGGCGGTGGCCTGGATGATGCGCATGTTGGCCTGGTGGGGGATCAGCACTTTAATGTCGGAAGGTTTGAGGCCGGCTTTTTCGATGACGGCGAGCGAGGCTTCTTCCATCTTGCGGACGGCGTACTTGAAGACGGCCTGGCCTTCCTGCTTGACGAAGTGCTGGCGGTGATCGACGGTTTCGTGAGAGGAAGGCAGACGGCTGCCGCCGGCTGGCATTTTGAGGTGTTCGCCGCCAGAGCCATCGATTTCGTTGTGGAAGGCCAGGTAGCCATCGCCTTCTTCGAGAAGGAAGGCACCAGCGCCATCGCCGAAGAGGACGCAGGTGGTGCGGTCTGTGTAGTCGATGATGCGCGACATGGTGTCGGCCCCGATGACGAGGACGCGCTTGTGAGTGCCGCCACGGATGAGGTTGGCACCGACGGTCAGGCCGTAGACAAAGGAGGAGCAGGCGGCGCTGATGTCAAAGCCCCATGCGCCATGGGCCCCAAGACGGTTCTGCACGAGGCAGGCCGTGGAGGGGAAGAACATGTCGGGAGTGACGGTGGAGACGAGGATGGCGTCGAGGTCTTTGGCATCCATGCCACGCTGGGCGAGGCAGGCTTCGGCTGCTGCTACGGCGAGGTCGGAGGTGGCGACATCGGGGGCAGCGATGTGGCGGGTGTGGATGCCAGTGCGGGTAAGGATCCACTCTTCGTTCGTATCGACCATCTTTTCGAGGTCTTGGTTGGTGAGCACGCCCGGCGGTACGTAGCAGCCGAACGCTGAGATCTTGGCGTTGATCAAGGCGGTGTCTCTTGATATGGTAGCCTGAACCTCGGATGCCGGTTCAGAGTGCGATTCTTTTTGAGTCGATTGAAGAGATTTACGAGCGTGTTTTTCGCGACATCCGGCCGAGCCTCGCTACCCCCACGATCCACGTCCGCTACTACCGATTTACGAATTTGACCAGCAACATACGGCTGATTCAGGGGCAATTGGTGGTTAAGATTTCTGATTTACTGGAGGGGGCACCCTCGCCGGTGCAGGAATCACTGGCGTATATTCTGTTGTCGAAATTGTTTCGACAGCGGCCGCCCAAGCAGATGATGGAAGTGTACCGGATGTATCTGGGGCGGCAAGAGGTGCGGGATGAGTTGAATGCAGTGCGGCAGGCGCGGGGGCGCAAGATGCTGGCTGAGGCGGCAGGGCATCACTTTGATCTCGATGCGATGTTTGCCAGCTTGAATGCGCAGTATTTTGAGAATTCGCTGGTGAAGCCGCAGCTGGGGTGGAGCATGCAGCGGAGCCGAACGATCCTGGGGCACTATGATGCTTCGCATCATGCGATTGCGATTTCGCGTCGACTGGATCAGGCGGATGTACCGGCCTTCGTAGTGGAGTACGTCTTGTATCACGAGATGTTGCATATCAAGCATCCGGTGGAGCACAAGGGGGCGAGCCGGAAGATTCACACGAAGGGCTTTCAAAAGGAAGAGAAGTTGTTTTTGCAGTATCAGGAAGCCAAAGCATTTCTGAAGAAGGGGTTGCGATGACACGACGGGGAATGCTGCTGGTGCCGCTGGCGCTTTGGGGTCAAGAGGACGGGTTGCAGTACAGCTTGCGGAAGTATGTGACGGCGACGGGGAAGGTTCGCTATGGGGCGCTGAAGGCAGACCTGAAAAGCCTGGACAGCTATGTAGAAAAATTGAAGACTTTTGATCTCAAGACGCTGACTACGCGTGAGGCGCAATTGGCGCACTGGATCAATGTTTATAACGCGCTGATCCTCTGGAGCTTTGCCAATGACTATCCGCAGGAGAAGGATCGGCTGAGGAATCCGCTGCGGCGGGCGGCTTATTTTTATCGGCGGAAGTTTCTGGTGAGTGGAAGAGAGCGGAGCCTGGCCGATATTGAGAACGAAACGATACGCAAAGGGTTTGGGGAGCCGCGGATTCACTTTGCCATTGTGTGCGCCAGTGCCAGTTGCCCGTGGCTCTCGACGGAGGTTTATACAGCGGGGAATGTGATGAGCAAGCTCGAACAGGATGCGGAGCGGTTTCTGACGGCGGAGCGGAATGTGAAGGTAGATCTCAGCAAAAAGACGGTAACGGTGAGTGAAATCTTCAAATGGTTTCGAGAGGATTTTGGGGGGAGCGAGGCGAAGGTATTACAGTTTTTGGGGCGGTATGTAAAAACAGCCCGGCTGGGAGAGCCGGGCTGGAAACTCAAGTATTTCGACTACGACTGGTCGATCAACGACCTACCTTAGGCAGATGCAGCGCTGGAGGCAGGGCGACGGAGAAGAGACGACTCCAGATGTTCGAGCATTTCGACCAGAGGAGCAACGTCGACAGCGGCATAGCCGAAGCGGAAGAGAAAGAGTTGGAATTCGACGCGAAGAAGCTGCCACTGGAAGCTGGACTTTACGCGATTGAGAGCTACGACGATTTCGGCCTGGTCTTCGGAGGCGGCAAGCATTAGATAGCGAAGCTTGAATTCGATGCGATTAAAGTCGAGCCGCATATCGTTGAGATAAGCGCGAAAGGCGTGGACTCGGCGGGCACGGAAGCGGGCGAAATCGGAAGCAGAGATCCCCTGGAGGGTGCGGGTGTGATCGAGGTCTCTGGCGTCGAGGATCCGGGTCATGGGGCGATAGTAGTCAGCGAAAGATTCGCGATCTGCCCCGACGCCATTGGAGGTGGAAGATTCACCGAGCAAGGCGTCAGCGCGCCGCCGGGAATAGAGGGAAAGGCCAAAGAAAAGGCCCAGGAAGGCTAGCGCACAGAGGATTGATAATGCCATTGGGGTACTCATAGAAGTACAGATACGATAAGCATAGTGCGAGTCGGCAAGAATTGCAACGAATAAGATTGGGAATTCGCTGAAATTAAAGCGGAGATTTAGCGTAGTGCCTTGGGACCTGAGCGGGAAAGGGTACTATTCAATTCTTCGAGGCGGGCGAGCATGACTTTGGCGTCTTCGGTACTGACCTCACCCTTTGGAGTGTTGAGAGTGTCATCCGGGGAGATTTTTATTTTGAGGAGCCAAAGAGCAAACACAAGCAGGGTTCCGCCTTGACCGATCAAATCGACGATGTGTTTTTGGGCTTGGTAGTCACCGAGCTCTGCGGCGAAGCGGGAGAGGGTGACAACCAGGAATAATGCACCCGTTAATAAAGAATGATTGAGAGTATTGCGGGGAAGAGGAACGGGCATCCAGGCGACAAAGGCAAGAAAAAGCAGGATGTAGAGGGTGAAGCCAAGGGCGACGGATTCCTGGTATCGGAGCGCGGCGTAGAGGAGAGGGAACTTCTGCGCGGGGAGACTTTTGAGGTACAAATACCAGGCATCACCCACGACGATTAAGATTGCCCAAAACAGATTTAGGGTTCGCCTGGAGGCAATTCGGATGGCTGGGAATCGACGGAGGGCCTCGCTGCTAACCTCTCGAATGAGGAAGAATTCAAAGATGGTGGCTGAATAAGTCCAAACGAGGAAGATGTAGGCATACGTACTTTTGTTGGAAGTTTTGGCTGAAAAGGCATTTAGCGCGAGGCTGAACGCGACAGAAAGTGCGACATAGAGGCCAAAGAAGCGAAAGGGGATAACGGATTGATGGCGCAGGATCCGATAGGCAATGCAAGCTTGGAGCGCTATGCCGAGCCACCACAGAATTAAGGATTCAAGGGAAGTATCCTGCATAATTTAGGGGGTATCAATTTTCTTTGATACCCCCGAATCGTAGCATATTGGTGCGTAAGGTTGGCGTTAGCGGGAGCTATCGCAGGGTAAGCAGCTGGGGATCGGATCAATCAGATTGGTGGAAACGGGGGAAGCGAACATCGCGGTGGCGAGGATGACGAGGGCAAGTGCTTTCTTGAACATGAAACGATTTCTCCTGATTGGGTATCTGAGCTCTAAGGACTGTTAGGTCTTTTTTAGTAGCTACAGGACGTATAGTCCCGACTCCCTTAGCCTACAGACTTTAGAGTGGTATAAGGTATTTCACTGAGACATTTTCCTGTTTCAGAACAAGCATTTATGAGAGTTCAGCGAGATCGCTGGAGATGGTGTATCAAGGTAGTATGAGTGGTGGCGAGCCGAGTTCGATGCGAAGCTGGCAGAGAAGCGCCTCTGAGGATTTATGGGAGCGAACGCTGAACCAAATCCCCAGCCGGATGGGGAGGATGGCGTATCTGGCGCGGCTGCGGAACCCGGAGACGGACCGTTATGAGCACCACGGGCTGATTTCGGTGTTTGGGGAAGAATCGGCTGAGGATGCGTTGCGGAGATCGCACGAAGAGGTATTGGCGGGAATGCTCAATTTGGGGATTCTGGATCAAAAGGATGATGTGTGGCAATATTTGCAGGGATTGCCGCAATCGGCCCGGCGACTTCTTGCCAATTGGGAGAAATCGAAGGGATATGAAGCGTTACTTCCGCTGGGGGCGACGGGGGCACAGAAGGAACTGTTTGAGGGAAATATGCTGGTAATTATCCGGCATCTGAAAGCCGAGCTCGACGCCGGCGATAAGAATCCAAGCTAGCGGCGACACCAACGACCTGGCCGATGACCTCAATGTCATTGGGGTAGAGGAAGACTTTGGGCGGCTCGGTAGAACTGGGATGACTCAAGACGATGAGGCGATCGCGGTCGAGATGGCACCAGCCGCACAGATAGCCTTCGCGATGTTCGAGGAAGTAGATGGGCCGCTCCCACTCATCATTCCAGCCGGTGTTGACGATCCTGGTGACTTCATTGATGACCAGCAAAGAGCCGGGAAGGAGGATGGGGTGCATGGACCAATCCTCTGAACCCAAGAGGGCGTAGCGGCGCTTTTTGTTGTCGAGGCCCTTCAGCAGATGGAGCGGCAGGACGCCCCAGCGGGAAATGATGCGACTGAGAAAAGTTGTTTTGGAAAGGTCTGCGCCAGGGTCGAGACTGAGAGGGGCCTGGATTTCGCCGAAGCCGTTGGGCGAGAAGTGAACAAGGTGGGAATGTTCGAGCTCATGGAGCTGGGCGTCGGCGGGTTGCTCGTCGAGATCGATGCCGTACCAGGAGAGGAGTTCGCGGAAGTCGAGGCGATAGATGGTGGAAAGCGAGTAGAGACGAAACAAAGAAGGCAATACGCCTTTGTTCTCGATTTCACTCAGGCGACTGAGGCCAATCGAGTACTCTTCGTTTCCGTGCCGTTCGGCAATTTTCTGACTGGCGACTTCGACTTCCCGGAATTTCAATCCGAGCCGTTCTCTTGCCTTTCGCAGCCGTTGGCCTGCTTCGTCAGTGCTGATGATTGTCTTACCGGGTGCGGATACAGCCGCCATATGAGAAACTTCCAGAAGATTTTCTTTTCGATTATAGGCCAGAATTGAGACAGGGCGAGAGACTTTTTGGAGTGAAGTGTTCTGAAAACGGAACAAAGGGTGGGTTGGAAAGGTAAAGCATGAATTCAAAGCGAAGAATTGTAGTGGGGATGAGCGGAGCGTCGGGAAGCATCTACGGGATGAGGATTCTGGAGAAGCTTCGCAAGCGTGGGGATGTGGAAACGCATCTGGTGATGAGCCGGAGTGCGGAGCGGACGCTATTTTTGGAAACCGGGAAACTGGCGGGGGCGGTAAAGGAGTTGGCTGATTTTGCGTATCCGGTGGAGGACATTGGCTGCAAGCTGGCGAGTGGGAGCTTTCCGGTAGAGGCGATGGTGGTGGCACCGTGTTCGATCCACACGATGTCGGCGATTGCGACCGGGATCTCGTCCAATTTGCTGGTGAGGGCGGCGGATGTGACGCTGAAGGAGCGCCGGAAGCTGATTTTGATGGTGCGAGAGACGCCGCTGCACCTGGGACATTTGCGGACGATGGTGAGTCTGGCGGAGATGGGAGCGATTTTGGCCCCACCGGTTGCGGCCTTCTATACAAATCCGGTTACAGTTCTTGATATTGTGGATCATTCGGTAGATCGTGTCCTCGACCTGCTCGGTTTGCCGGATGCCGAGACGAAACGATGGGAACCATAGGCGGGTTATGAAACAAAACAAGGAATTCGTGAGAGCTGGGTTTCAGGGTGAGCGCGGGGCCTTCAGCGAGATTGCGGTTCGGCAATTGCTGGGCAGCGAGAGCGATCCGATTCCTTTTGAATGGTTTGATAACGTCTTTACGGCTTTGATGGAGAAGCGGATTGACGCGGCGGTGATCCCGATGGAAAACACGCTGCACGGTAGTGTGATTGAGAACTTTGATCACCTGCTGAACCATGATGTGGAAGTGGTGGGGGAGACGAGCGTACGGATTGTGCATAACCTGATTGCGCTGCCGGGCGTGGCGTTTAAGGACATCAAGGAAGTGTATTCGCACCCTGTCGCACTCAACCAGTGTTTGAAGTTTTTGCAGCAGAACCCGCAGGTTGAGAAGAAGACGTTTTACGACACGGCGGGAAGTGTGAAGATGCTGGCGGAGACGAAGCGGCGGGATGCGGCGGCGATTGCGTCGAACCTGTCGGCTGATATTTACGGGGCGCGGATTCTGAAGCGGGGCATTGAGGATGACCGGGCGAACTTTACGCGGTTCTTCCTGCTGCAGCGCAAGGGTGGCACGGTGAAGGGCAAGATGCCGGTGTCGAAGAAGGTATCGATTGTCTTTTCGACGAAGAACGAGCCGGGGAGCTTGTTTCGGGCACTGGCAGCGCTGGCGTTGCGGGATATCAGCCTGAACAAGATTGAGAGCCGTCCGCTGAAGGGGAAGCCGTGGGAGTACCTCTTTTATGTCGACTTTGAAGGGTCGCTGAAGGATGTCAAGGTGCAGAATGCGATTCGACATCTGGAAGAGGTGGCGGATTTTCTGAAGGTGCTGGGCGGGTATTAGGAGCAGGGCTGGGTTGCAGGGGGTGAGGGGCCCTGTTGAGCGTAGCTCCAGGTCTGATTAACTTTCATTCTTGTAAAGCTATTGCCTGAGGCTTATTTCCCGATAAGTTTTTGGAGCGGCACATTGAGCCTTTGTGTTGCCCAAACCCTTTAACGATTGGAAAGCCTTGTTGATGACGCTGAACTTCTTCTCTCATGGTACGGTGAGTCAACGATTGAACCGATTGACTGCGGCGTTTCTGGTTGGCACCGGGTCCATTGTGTTGGTTGGAGTATGGGCCCTTTTGACGATAGACCAGCGCATTCAATGGATCAGCGAGGGCGCGCTGCCCGGGTTAGATCATAGCGGTCGAGTTTCGAACGCGATCGGGAAATACCGATCTGATGTGTGGAAGCATATTGCCGCAACGACGGTCGAGGCAAAACGCGAGGTGGAGAAGCACCAGGAATCGGTACTGAGGGTGATTGATGGGGAGTTTGCGGCCTACGAGGGTACGATTACGATCGAGGAAGACCGACGCAACTTTGCCAACTTAAAGGGGGCCTGGGGCGATTATCTGTCCGTTTGGACTAGAGAGGTCAAGCCAGCCAGCCGGGAAGGGACAGCGGAGGGAAACGCCAAAGCCTATGAAATCGCGGCGTCCCGAGGAAAGCTTGCCTTTGAGCGCGCGGCCAATGAGTTGGAACGAGTGATCGAATGGAACTCCCAGCGAGGCAAGGAGTTGGCCACAGAAAGCCATCGGGCGGAAGGCGAGGCATTGAGCCTGTTTGTCGGGTTGGGATTGGTTGCGGTGCTGGGAGGGATTGGGTTGGCCTGGCTGATTGGAAGTAATTTGAAGCGGTCACTGGGGCAGGTTGCTAACGAATTGTCGAGCAGTGGGACGCAAGTACGCAGCGCGGCAGTGCAGGTTGCGCAGAGTTCGGCGACTTTGGCAAGAGGGGCGACGGATCAAGCGGCTTCGATTGAAGAGACTTCGGCGTCCTGCAGCGAAATCAGTTCGATGGCTACACACAATGAGTTGAATGCGGAGGCGGCGATCCAGTCACTGCGCGCATCGCAGGTACAATTTGCTGACGCGGAAGAGAAGTTGGGGCGGTTGGTGGAAGCAATGGACGACATCAATGGATCGAGCAAGAAGATTGGCCAGATCCTGGGAACGATTGACACCATTGCGTTTCAAACAAATATTTGGCGTTGAATGCGTCGGTGGAAGCGGCAAGGGCGGGTGCGGCAGGGATGGGTTTTGCGGTGGTGGCAGAAGAGGTTCGCAATCTGGCTCAGCGCTGCGCTACGGCGGCGAAAGAGACGGCGGAGATGGTAGATCGGTCGGTGCAAAGCAGCAATGCCGGGACGGAGCGGTTAGGAGAGGTGGTGGCGGCAATCCGGGTGGTAAAGGCCGAAACCAAAACAGCGATGGAACGGGTGGCGACGGTGAGCGAGGGAAGTCAGCAGCAGACGCAGGGATTGAGCCAGATCAGCAGGGCACTTTCGCAGATTGAGCAAGTGACGCAAGTGATTGCCGCCACCAGCGAAGAGAGCGCGGCTTCTTCGGAGGAGTTGGCGGGGCAATCGGGTGCCCTGCGAGATTCGCTGGGGACGTTGGAAGAGTTGGTTGGGATGGGACGCTAGGGGCGGGAGTTGCCGCTTAGAAGATTCCGCCATGGTTCGAATCTTCAAGGAATCGTGGGGCGAGCGCGCCCCACGACTTTCATCAAATGCAGGTTTACTTGGTGACGGTTAGCTTGACTGGATCCACGGGAACCTTCTCTCCCGCTTTGACGATTTGTAGCTTGAGGTCCAGTGGCTTCGAGGAGTCAGTCGCGGCGAACTTGAGGGCAGGCTTGACTGTAATTTTGCAGGAAGTCTTGTCGCAGGGCGCAGCGGAGAACTTGACGTCCTCAATCTCTGCCATCGGCTCGATTTTTGCACCGGCAAGGAACTTCCCGGTAACGGTAATCACAGCTTCGGCATTGTTGGCAAGCGTAGAGGACTTTGGGCTGACGGAAAGGTCCGTTGGCTTCGTGGACGCTACTGTGAGGAGAACGGCTTTGGTCAGCCCACCGGCTGTAACGGCAATGGGATAATCTTTCGGCTCTGCATCGTCGGCGACTGTAATGGAAATACTTGCGGCGGCTCCATCGGTAGTGAGCTTAGCCGCTTCGACGGTGATGCCCGCAAGCTTGGCACCGCCCGGAGGAGAGACGGCAAGACTGGAAAGATTGAGGCCGGAAGCTTTTATGGTACCTGAGCTGCCTTGCGCGATTTTCAAATCTCCGGTGACGTCGAACAGCGTTGCGGGAGGTGCAACGGGAACCTTGGTTTCATCAATGGAAGTGACGACGAGGCGGTTGGCAAAAGCGATTCTTTCGCCTATCAGGCCGAGATCTCCCAACAGGTTCTTGACGTCAATTGGATTGAAGTATGTGGCAAATGGGAGTCGATTCGAAAGGGTCAGGGAATTTGAGACGGTCAAGGAAGCGACGCAATTGTTTGACTTCTTGGCACACATTACCAGCTCTCTGTGGACGAAAAGCAGGATGGGCTTCTGGTCATTATTTTTAAGAACCATGCCATCACGAAAGGTTCTGGTGTCGAGGGCAATGAGTTGCCTTACCGTTTTATCCGGATAGACAAGCTCAAAGGTCTTCTCGGCGAGGCCATACATACCTGCGGCGGCGGCGAAATCGGCGGCGGCACCGGCGTCAACGAGAGCACCGGCGGAACTTAGCATAGGGATTATGCCCCTTGCGATATTGACCGTAATGGCGCGGCGCCCCACCTGCTGCTCACGTTCCAGGGTGGAACGAACGGCGCCGTATTGGGTATTGGGGGTAATGGCGAGGGGTTGGTTACCGAGTGTTTTGGGCCTGAAGAAGAAGCTGTTCAGCAGCAGACTGTAGCCGCTATTGTTACCAACCGTGATTTGGATAGCAAAGTAAGTTTCCGCAACGCGTCTGCCAAAGTTATCGGCTGTCACGCGGTAAGGGAGGACATCGTAGCCAATATCTACTTCCCCTTTCTCGCTGACTCCTGGAGGGATCGGACCTTTGACGATTCCCTCAATCTCGAAGGAAACCTGGTCGAGGAGTTCGAGGGGTTTGAGCTCGCTGGCTTCGTCCTTGCGGGCACGAAACAGAGGCAGTTGGATGGTTTGGGCCTTGAGAGATTCGGGCACCTTGAGGTGAAAGGAAAATCGGCAGGAATCCGTGGAAGCTGGGCCATCTTGTAATTTGAGACTGGGGTGAGCACCGAAGAGTGGCTTATCGAGTGGATTGGAGAAGACCGGTTTCTTTGGAGAAAGGGAGCAGCCGGGATCAGCGAGAGTAATCGTATACTCTTTGCCTGGGGCAAAGCTGGCGGGGGTCACCTCAAACTTCGAGGCAGCGCAGATTGGGAGCGCCGCAAGCAAACTGAGTCGAATTAAGTTGGTCATATCCACTACATGCGCGAACGGAGTACGGATAGTGACATGGGTTATTATGGAAGGCTCTAGAGGGCAATCATAGGGAGCTGATGACCAATCCCGAACAAATCACCGAATTGTTGCAGCGGATTTCGCAAGGGGATGAGGGGGCCAGGGAGTTACTGATTCCTGAAGTGTATGGCGAACTGAGACGGATTGCGTCCCGGTATCTCAGCAAGGAGAGAAAGGGACATACCTTGCAGCCGACGGCGCTGGTGAACGAAATGTTTGTGAAGTTTCTTGGCACCACGACGATACCGTGGCAGAGCCGGGCTCATTTTTTTGGCATCGCGGCCAAAGTGATGCGACGCTACTTAACCGACCACGCCCGGCACCATTCGGCCAAGAAGCGGGGCGGTACGGAAACGATAATCGCTCTCGATGAGAGGAGCATCGCTTCGCAGCAAAAGAGCATGGAAGCCGTGGCTCTGGATGAGGCGCTGAACCGACTGGAGAAGATTGATGAGAGGCGCGCCAAGGTGGTAGAAATGCGTTTCTACGGTGGGATGACCGAAGAGGAGGTGGCTGAAGTGATGGGCTGCTCTTCGCGAACGGTCAAAAGGGATTGGGAATTCGCCAGAGCATGGCTCTATGGAGAGTTGAAATCGTGAGCGGAGAGGACTGGGACGTCGCAGCGAAGTTATTTGAAGAGGCGCTGAAGGAGACACCAGAGGCCCGAAAGGCCATTGTGCAGAGGAGTGGCGCTAGCGAAGGCGTCCAACACGAAGTGCTGCGTCTATTGGAGAATGCAGACCTGGCAGAGAGAGAAGACTTTCTGGACGAGATTCCAGGACCCGTGAAGGCGTTGCACGAAGAAGACGAGCAGCGATACGACGTGGGAGACCAGATTGCGGAACGGTTTCGGGTGAGGGAGTTCCTGGGTCGAGGTGGCATCGCTGAGGTGTATGGCTGTATCGATGAATTGCATGGTGGTGAATTTGCAATCAAGACGATCCGCCTGGACACGGAATTGCGCAATTGGGCGGAACGGCAGTTAAAGCGAGAGGTGCATCTGGCTGGGAGGCTGGCGCATCGCAACATTTGCCGGGTTTATGAACTTCATGTTGAACAAGCCGGGCAAGAGTTGTATCTGAGCATGGAATGGCTGAAGGGAGAGACGCTGGCTAGCCGGATCGCAAGACAGGTGCTGGAGTTGGAAGAGATTCTTGAGATTGCCAGCGGAATTGCGGCCGCGATGGATTCGGCTCACATGGTAGGGATTTTGCATCGGGATCTAAAGAGTGCGAATGTGATGCTGTGCCGGAATGAAGGGCGGATGGGTGTGGTGATGGACTTTGGGCTGGCGAGGGCAACTCCGGACCAGGCAAGGGCGACAACAGCGGGTTCGACGGTGATCCAAAGCGGGATGGTGGCCGGGACGCTTGCCTATATGTCGCCGGAGCAACTGGCAGGAAAGCGGGCCAGTGTGGCAAGCGATGTTTACGCATTTGGCGTGATGTTGTACGAGATGGTCTGCCAAGAGCTGCCCTTCTCGGCGCAGACTGCATTTCAACATGCGGAAGAGCGACTGAAGGGTAAGATGGTGCGACCGCGTGTCATGAGACGCGAAATTCCGCGCAGCTGGGAGAGGGCAATCCATGACTGTCTGGAGTTGGAACCCGGGCGGCGCCCCAAGCGTTGTGGAGACGTAGTGGAGCGATTGCGAGTGGGACTGCGGGGAGGATGGAGCGCGCAATGGGGCTTCAGCAGCCAGAGATCGCGTAGGCGATTTATACAAGCTGCAGTGGGAGTAGGACTGGTTGGCACGTGCGGCGCTTATGGATACAGGGAATGGGCGGCAAAGCAGCCAACGCGGATGACACCAGCGGCAGAGGCGGCAATGAAGCGAGGGCAAGAAGTTGCCAAACAGAGAACGGAAGAGGGGATTCGAGCGGCGATTGAAGAGCTGGATCGAGCCAGCCGTTTGGCCCCCAATGCGCCGGAAGTCTGGAACAGTCTGGCGGAAACGCAGTTGATCGCGATCAACTTCATGTTCAGCGATCCGAGGCAGGCCAGGGTGGCGGCCGAACAGGCGGTGGAGCGATCGCTTGCGCTGCGTCCAAGGCAGGCGAGGATTCTCGGGATTCAAGGCGTGTTGCGAGCCTATGACTTTCAGCGATGGCGGGAAGCAGAGGGCTTCTTCAAGCAAGCGCTTGTGATGGATGAAGCGGATGCGCAAGTCCATAATTGGTATGGCAATTTTTTGGGGCGAGCGCGGCGAGGGGAGGAAGCGCTGGTGCAGATTCGGCGGGCGCTGGCATTAGACCCGGCATCGCAGGCTTACAACCATCAGTTGGGTGTGCAGCTATTGCGGATGAAGCGCTTTGAAGAGTATGAAGCGCATTGCCGGGAAATGGTGAGGTTGCATCCGACGGAGGCGGCGAACCATTTGGCGTTGGCTCGGGCGCTGCTGTTTACGGGGAAGTTGAGCGAGGCTAGCAGGCAGACGGCTGAGGCGAGCAAGTTGCGGTATTCGATTTTGGCGCGGTGCCTGAATGCCGAAATCGCGGTACTACAAGGCAAGCTCGAGCGAGGTTGGGCCGAAGCGGAACAGCTAGAGAAGCACTGGCGGGAATCGCGGATGGAAACGTTGCTCTTGCTTTACTTGTATGCGCGGCTCGATGCGGTGAGCAAGGTAGTTGAAATCGCAAGGTTGGGAATCCGGCGTGGAGATGCAACGGTGCTGGCGGTGCCGTCGAGCCCCTACTTTGAGAGGTTCGAAACGAATGGGGAGTACCGGAAGTTGGTCGAAGAACTCGGGTTTAGATAAAGCACTCGAGTGGGTTGATAGAAGTGATCGTTAGCGGGCCTGGAACCCAGCCCAGATTGAGTGGAACTTCGTAGAGGCGGCCTGGGGCGAGGCGTTGCCAATGGGGGCGGAGGCCGGGGACAAAGGCGCGAGCCACGGGGATCTGAAGGTGAGGGCGGGTGAGAGCCATCCAGTAGGACGGGTAGCCGAGGGAATGCAGATGATGAGGAAGCGACTCACCGCATTGTGTAGGAGCATGCGTGGCGGAAACAGCGGAGGCGTGCGGATTGAAATGTGGCAAGTGATCGCGATGCGCGGTACGCCACCAGGAGAATAGTTCCGGGAAGGGTCGATTCTGGCGGCTCCAGTAAAGAATTTGTGTAAGCTCTTTGGTGGCACGGGCGGCGGCATCGTCAAAGTGGAAGGCCGCACCGCTGGCGAAGGTGACTTGAGAACCATCGCGGTTGGAGGCGACGGCAAGACAAACAGGAATGCCCAGATCGGAAGTGATGTCAAGCCAATGGACATCCATCTGTTCGGTGGCAAATGTGGAGCAGGCGCTTTCGATGAAAGAAATGGACAGAGGAGGGGCAGGACGCAAGGCGCGACTGTACCACCACAAGGCAAGGGCATCTCGCTCAATCAACTCGAGGAGCGCTGAATTGAGTGCAGCCTCGATCGTTGGCCCGGCGGCGGCACCGTTGGAATCAGGGATACAGTATTCGGGCTCCTGGCGGAAGCAATACCAGAGCAGGGCGTTTCCGGCCGGGATATTCGTAGATGGGCCGCCGGTGCAAGATTGCGCAGGCAGCCAGCCAATTGGATCGTGGATCGTTAGGGGGGTGAGTCGCAAGGTCTGTAATTGCGATTCGTCAATCAGCGAGAGTTCGCCGGGAAGAACGTGAGGGATGCCTTGAGCGGGAGCACGAAGAATGGGCTCAAATCCAGATTGATAGATGGAGTGGCGCTCGGCAGCTTCGGCGAGAACAACTGTCTTTGCCTGTTCGAGGGTAAGGGAGGCGGAGAAGACGGCGAGGGGAGGTTGCCAGGGACGAAAGTCGAGGTCTGGATAAGGGGTCAATAGACGGGCCTTGGCGTGATGGTGGCCAAGGAAGGGGGCAGCACTACACTCGAGGTCGGTGGCGATGCCGGTGATAGGGGAGGAGAGGGAAGCAATCGACCGCAAAGAGGAATGCGAGTGAGAATGGGGACAAGATTCGTGAGGGAGAAGCGGGTGCGACTCCACGGCAAAGGAATCAAAATCGAAGCTCAGGATGCGGCTGGAAAGTGATGCCAAGCCGGAGCGCTGGATGGTGGCGGAGAGCCAGGAGACGAACTGAAGTATGGTTGCGGGGGATGCAGCCCAGGCAGGCTGTTGAGGGGCTGGATGCTGCGATGATTGCCCCATGGAAAGCTGCCAGCGGTGGGTGGCAAGCTGGGCGTTGAGGCAGTGGTAGCAGGAGGATTCGGGAGTGTCGAAATAGGGTCCGAGGAGTTGGACTGCGCCGGCGGGGCGTGCGAGAAGCAGGTTTGGAGTGCGGACCGCGAGATCTGCTACCCCTGGAGACAAGTAGTCATGAGTCATGACCAACGTGAACGCGGCGGATTCGGTAGGGTCAACGACATCGAAGCCTGCCAGGGTCAGGAGCGATTCCAGCGGCAAACTGACGTCTTCGAGCAGATTCAAGAAGTGAATTCGTGGCGGATTCAATGAGTGCAGCCCCAGGTCCACCGCTGCCGAGATGGGACGCGGGCCGTAAGCGGGAGATTTAAGAAGCACCTTCTGTTGAAGTAACTCCTCTACAAGGGCGGTAAGTAAGGGCAAGGGCTGGTAGGCACAATGGGCCTGTAGAACTTGATCCAGTGGTAAACCGGAATCGAGCTGATTGATTAAGGAAGGGACCAAATGATCAGCAAAGGTTCGGCTTTCGGAGTCTGAATGCAGCACAACATCGCCGTTGTGTAACTTCTGGAAAGAAAAGTTCGAATTCAGGCGTAGTTTAGTAGAACTCAATATCGCGACAGGTTATCATACTGGAAATCGTTGAATCCGATTTTGGATCCTCAAAGGGAGAATCGCAGTGACCATCCTGAATTTTGTAAGTAAATTTGAAATTACTTCCGGTAACGCCGAAAGGAACCGAGGCGGGGGGGGTGAACCCGTCGAGAAGATTGAACCGGATGGGCGGGAGATTCCCTTTGGAAAATTGTTGGCTGCACCTAGCCTGCCGTATGATCCTGGATCAACAGACTGCCGCGACCGCTTTCGTTGCCTGTTGATCTCAAAGGAAAGCACAGACCTGATTCCGGCCCGTAGTGGTGATCTGGCAACGTTGATGGCGCGTAAGTATGAGGATGAAGACGTCTACAATGGCTGCACACTTGCGGCTGGAAGGGTTCCTATTGATCAGGTGCATTTGGGAACCATGGACGTGAAAACGTTGAGCGAGATGTATGTTTTGTTTTCGGGACTGCAGGTCCAATACCGTAAGCAGCAACATCCTAGTGCGCCAAAGAAATTTGTCGCTATCAAAAGCGTCGTTGCGGATAAGACCTATCTGGCGGATCACGACTTCGAGAATGTTGGCGGGTGGCTCGCGGACTTTAAGCTTGCGACTGAACTGAAGCAAGATCTGGAACGTGCCAAAAAAGACGTTGAACGATCTTCCCACGAGCTGAGACACCAAACCCGGGCGAGACTCCTGCTTGGCAGTAGTTCTGAGGAGGCGTGGGCCTCGTCGGGAAAGGAAAATGATCGCCCGATCGGCATCCTTGTAGAAGATGGAAAGATCAAGAGAGCAACTGGGCTGTGGGAACTCAAGGGCGATGGAGAAGTGCAAATTGGGTACGTGATCGGGATGCCCGCAATCTCCAAGAAAAAGGTTGTTGTGGAAAAGCCGGAAGATTATCAGTATGGCGGGAGGGACTGGTTTGAAAAAATCGTGTTCTGGCCAGCGGGCAAGAACATGCCCATAGACGATTCGAGTCTAATGACAAAGGTTTTTCAGTTGCTTCAAGGGGCGTATCAGGATGACATTACTTCGCGTGGATGTTCTGCCAAGTCGAGAAACGTCAAAGTGTCTTCCATCGATCTAGAGCTTGGCCTGCCGATGGAGCAGCCCTATGGGGAAGAAGCCGTTAAAGCGGGAGATTTGATTTGGGGATTCTATGCACTGATCGCGGATGCGAAGGTTTTCAATTCCACCAACAAGCACTTGGCAAATCCCGAAGATTGGACTCCAGAAAATGTTGCTTATGTGGTGGCAAACAAGATTTGGATCTCGAAAGAGGCAATCGATGAGAATTTGACTTGGATCGAGGATGAAGCCTTGAAAACATCCGTGAAAAGTCAGGACGAACTTATGTCAAAGCTTTGCAATCTGTTTTTGTCGCAAGAGGACCCGCCACTGCTTGGGTGGGTGTAAAGTCAATTACGGCCGCCGGCGGGGCGGGTGGTGCCGCTGAGTTTGACGATGTCAGGGTCGCGGTTGGCTGGGATGGCGATTTCCATGAAGCCGACGTTCATTTCTTCCCAGCTTTGGTCTCCCCAGAGGATGGTCTTGGAGGGGTCGGGGTTGAAACGGTTGTTGGGAGAATTGTCGAACCAGGCGGTGCAGGAGAGGATGTCACCTTTTTTGAGGGGTAGGGGTTCTTTCAGGAAATAGGTGGTCTGCCAGTTGAAGTCATATTTGGGGACATTGAGTAGCGGGGCCTGATTGAGGTCGATGCGGTAGGCTTTGCCGCGGAGGTGCATGTGGGGCTGGAGGCTGACTAGTTTGGCATCGTCCAGAAGGGTGGCAGTGACGCCGGATTGGTAGTTGGCTTCGCCCGGGGGAATGACCAAATTAGAGTCGGCTGGAGAAATGGTGAGGACTCGCTCGCGGGGTGGAACCTTGGCGAAATAGATTCCAAGTTCGGAAGAATCAGTGGTTGCCTTGCCGTTGGCCGTGTAGTGAATTTCAAAAACCATATCGGAGCCAGCCTGGATGAGCTTGGCGCGGCCTTCGCCCCAGGGTTGTGGGAGGTAACCGGGTTCGTAGCCGAGGAGGAGTTCGCGGCGGTCAATTTCGCGCTCGTCGGTGCGGCGGGCGGCGCGCTCCTGCCTGGAAGCCACATAGAGTTGGCCAACGGGAGCTTCGCGGACATAGCTGGAACCGGGAGGGCGGACAAAGGCATTGATATGGTGAACGACCTGGCGCTGGTCGATTTTCCATTCGGCGGCGGAGATCCACTGGTTTTTCTCGAAGTTGAGCTTGGAGACGAGGAAGGTGTACTGGAGGGTTCCTTCGGCGGGGATACTTGCGGCTGGGATTTTGAGGATGAGATCGGGTTTGCCCAGTTGCCAGCCTGTTGGAGTGGCGGGGGGCTTGAGTTCGAAGTCGCCTTTGGCACCGGCATCGAGCCAGGTGAGAAGGGTTTGCTT
The DNA here is from genome assembly GCA_044340255.1 of Bryobacter sp. GTDB lineage: Bacteria > Acidobacteriota > Terriglobia > Bryobacterales > Bryobacteraceae > Bryobacter. The sequence continues at coordinate 51,089 of JBIITX010000015.1, forward strand.
TTCTGGGGCGGAGAGCGCGCGGACGTGAGCGAGTTGCTGGGAAGAGGGGGCGTCGGCGTGCCAAGGCGGCATGGTGCCCGTGAGAATGCTTTGGCGCATGGCCTTGGCCCAGGGACGGATGGCCTTGGAAGATTGAAAGGACATGGGAGCGATGCCGCCCTGCTGGTGGCAGCCGAGGCAGCGGGTCTCGATGATTTGGGGGGCTTCAGGTGCGAGGGCTAGCAGCAACAGGGGCAGCAACATAACAAAAAGATATCATCTGGTTGCAGTTGCATTAAAAACTTTGTGGAAATCGTTGGTACGGTGTTGTACACTCACCTGAGAATCCGATTTGGACAGGGCTAAGTCTATGGAAAATCATATACTTCGCTTCCAAAAATAAGAGGTGAGATGAGAATCAAAAAAATAACCACGTTGTTTGCAGCGCTCGTTCTGAGTTGTGGGCTGGCTTTTTCGCAGACTGCTACCGGTTCTTTGAGCGGAACCATTACTGATGCCAATGGGGCGAATGTCCCCGGGGTGAAGCTGACCGCAACCAATGCTGAGAATGGAACGAAGCTGGAGACCGTCAGCAGCGATGCTGGGCTCTATGTGTTTCCGTCTGTGGCTGCAGGCAGCTATAGCTTGTCGGTGGAAAAGGCTGGCTTCAAGAAGTTGAACCGCACGAACATTGAAGTTCGCATTGCACAGCGGTTGGACTTGGACCTGAAGCTGGAAGTGGGTGACGTGCAGCAGTCTATTGAAGTCACGGCACAATCGCCGCTGCTTGAGACCTCGACGAGCGACAAGAGCACGAATTTTTCGCCAAAGTTTATGAATGAAGTACCCCTGTTTACGGGTGCAATTCGTAATCCGCGGAGTTTCTTAAGTTATCTGCCTGGCGTGAACGCCGGAGCGGAAGTGAGCATCTCTGGATCAGGCGGTCGCGCGCAGGAGGTTCAGATTGATGGCGCATCGGCGATCATTCCGGAATCTGGCGGCACTGTGTTCAATATGCCTTCAGCGGAAATGTTCCAGGAATTCAAGCTGACCACGGGCGGTTACTCGGCAGAGTATGGTCGTTTTGGTGGTGGTGTGGAAACCTACCTGACCAAGAGCGGAGCGAACTGGTATCACGGAACGGCATTTTTGAACATGCGCCGTGACATCTGGAACGCCAATGCCTGGGCGCGTAATGCGAATCCGAACCCGGCGCAAAACTTCCGTCCGAAGGAACGTCAGAACGAAATTGGTGGCGCTGGTGGTGGTCCTGTTTACATTCCGAAGGTTTATGACGGCCGGAACAAGAGCTTTTTCTACTACACCTATACGCAGCGTTTGCTGCCCGCCAACATCAGCTTCCCTCTGAACACTGTGCCGACGGCGCAGATGAAGCAAGGCGATTTCTCGCAGTTGGGTACACAGTTGATCTTTGACCCGGCGACGACTTCGGGGACCACGAGGACGCCGTTTCCCGGCAACCGGATCCCGACGAACCGATTTAGCACGGTGGCGCGGAATCTGATTCCGCTGTTGCCGGATCCGACGCGCCCGGCGCTGTTGCAGAACTATGACTTCGTGAATCAACAGACGATCGAGCAGAAGATCTGGAGCATCAAGGCCGATCACGCGTTCTCGACAACGAACCGGCTGTCGTTCTTCCTGAGCAAGGAAAACGGCGGAACGAATGATACGACGAACTTCGCGGGACCCATCGGAAACGGTCTGGGATTCAGCGGGCAGTTGCCGTGGAACATTCGTGTGAACCACGATTACTCGTTCACCCCGGCGCTGTTTATGCACACGACGTTTGGCTATTCGGCGACGCGGCAGCTGTGGGATAACCCGGCGCAGGCGGGAGCTGGATCGCGACTGGGAATTCCTGGTTTGAGCGGCGAAGCCGACGCGATGCCGCGCATTCAGTTCCGCGGCCAGGCAGGCCTTTCGCCCTATGGCGTGCAGGACGGCAAGGTGGCCAATGGTGGACAGGACAACGACACGATCATGATCACCCAAGGCTGGACCTGGCTGAAGGGCAAGCATGAAATCAAGTTTGGATGGGATTGGCGCAAGCTGACGACATTCGGATTTGACCTTGCCGGATCGAATGGTCTTTACATCTTCAACCGGTTGCAGACTGCGGTGCCGAACTCGACTGGCGGCAGCGGACACGAGTTTGCCAGCCTTCTGCTCGGCGCAGTGCAGGAAGCCAACAAGACGGTGCTTCCGGTGTTGCTCGACCAGATCCATTATGGATACAACTCTGGATTCTTCCAGGACAACTACCGCATCACCAAGAAGCTCACGCTGAATCTTGGCATGCGTTATGAAGTGCCGATCGGTTGGCACATTCCGAACGGGAATTTTTCGGGCCTCGACATGACCAAGCCGAATCCTGGAGCGGGCAATCTGCCTGGGGCACTGGTGTTCCATGGCAATGGGCCGGGACGCACCGGACAGAAGCGCCCGTATCCGACCGACTGGTCAAACATCGGACCGCGATTGGGCTTTGCCTATCAGGTTGCGCCGAAGACGGTGTTGCGTGGCGGCTGGGGTATTTTCTACCAGACGCTCGGCAATGGCGGCTGCGGCTGCCGGCAGGGTTTTGCGAACACAAATACCCTTGTTAGCAACAATCCGGACCCGATCCTGAACTGGGATGGCGGGATTCCGACGGCGGCAGGATTCCGTCCGCCACCGCTGCTCGATCCGACGCTCTCGAACTTCCAGAACATCGACTTCTTCCACCCGAACTATGGGAAGGCCCCGCGGGTCTACAACTGGAGCTTCAACATCCAGCATGAAGTGAAGGGCTTTTTGGTGGACGTTGCCTACATCGGCAACCGTGGAAACGGGTTGAACTCAACGATCAACCAGAATCAATTGCCGACGAGCAATCTGTCGCGCGGCAGTCTGCTGACGCAGCCGGCCAACTCGGCGGCGGCGCAGGCGGCTGGAATCCGGATTCCGTACGCCGGCTTCCCGGCGAATGCGACGGTGGCACAGTCGCTGCGGCCTTTCCCGCAGTATCTCGACATCAACGGCCGCAACACGGGCCAGGGCCAGACCTGGTATGACAGCTTGCAGACCAAGGTGGAGCGGCGGTTTGGCAACTTCCAGTTGCTGGCCAGCTACACGTGGTCGAAGTCACTCGCCAATGCCCACTTCAGGCAGATCTTCAGCCAACAGTTCAACGTTGGTGCACAGGATGCCTACAATCTCGACGATATGAAGAGCTTCCTGCCGTTTGACCAGCCGCATGTGTTCAATGTGGTTTGGACTTATGACATGCCGTTTGGCAAGGGCAAGAAGTTCCTTGGCACGACGAACACGATCGTGAACGGTCTGGTGAGTGGTTGGGTGGTAAGTGGCGCTCAGCGTTACTACTCCGGCAACCTGATTCAGGTGGTGACACCTGGCAATCCGTTGGGTCAGACTTTGTTCTCGACGGCGACCAAAGCCGTTCGAAACAACGTGGACATCCGGACGGGGGCAAGCTATGGCGATCTCGATCCGAATAATCCGAACGTGCGTTGGTTCAATGCTTCGGCGTTCAGCGCTGCGGCTCCCTTTACGCTAGGTAACGCCGCACTGTACTATGACGACTTCCGTCAGCCGGCAATCGCGTTCGAGAACGTTGGTGTCTCGAAGCGGACCGTGCTTTGGAATAACGAGAAGAACCCGGTGGTGCTGTCGTATCGCGCCGACGCGTTCAACCTGTTCAATCGCACGCGGTTCGGTGGTGTCAACGGCACGATCGGCAATGCGGCATTTGGACGCCCGACAGGCCCGCAGGTTGGCGCACGCGCCATCACGATGGGATTGCGTTTGAGCTTCTAGTTCAAACGTTGTAAATGGATTGAGGGCGCTCCCTGCGGGGAGCGCCCTTTTTCATTTGATGGCCATGGTGACGCCGGGCTGGGAGTCGACGCCGCCGATGTTGACCAGAACCGGGACGGCAGCTCCGGCGGGAGCGTTGGCCGGGATGGAGACGTTGATCTGGAGCAGGCCAGGAACGCTGCCGATGGGGGAGATGGCACCGATGACGCTGGCGGCGATGCCGCCGATGGTGACACTGACGTTGCCAACAGGAGTGACCACGGCATTTTGCGGGATGAGTGTGGCAGCGGCAGTCGTGGGGTTGGTGGTGGAGGCGTTGGTAGCGCCGATGCCGCTGACATACAGCACGGCTACGCCGCCCTTGAGGGCGGGAGCTGCGTTGGAATTGAGCGTGTAGTCATTGGTTGCCAGATTGAAGTTGAGAATGGCACCCTGACCGCGGCCGGAGGCATCGGTGGTGTAAACGCCGGGCGTGGTGGGGGCGAGGGTGAGTGAAACCGGTTGCGAGGCGAGACCGTTGTAGGTGAGCACCAGATCTGCCGATGCGCCGCTGACATTGTAGGGGACGACGACGCTGGCCTGGTTGGCGCTGGTGTAGAGGATGGGGGCGGCGATGCCGCCGATACTGACCGAGGTGGCCGGGCCGGTGGTGGGGAGGGCCGAGGGGATTTGAGGAGCGGGCGAAGTGGGATTAAAGAGAGTGAGCGAACTGGGCCCGAGGCCGAGGCCAAAGAGGGTGAGCAACTGACCAGGCGAGATAGTGCCCTGCGCATAGCTGGCAGAGTCCACGACGGCATTGACCTGGGGACGCGGACCGTAGATCTGGAACTGCGCTTCGCTGGAGGTGCCGCCACCCGGATTGGGCGTCGTGACTGCCATGCGCAGGTAGCCGGGGTTGAGCAGGAAAGAAGCGGGTACAGTAACCAGCATGGCGTTCTCGCCCACTTGTCGGGAGGTGAGGTTGCCCTGGAGACCGACAGAGCCGGGGACGCCACCAAGGGCACCCGTTGTGGTGTTGATGGACATGCCGGAAGGAAGACCGGTAGCAGACCAGGTTAAAGGACCGGCCGCACCCGCGGAGGCAGCGCCGTTGCCATTGGGATAAGTGCTGCTCAGGGTGCCGGCCGCCATCACGCTGGTAGGCCCGGTGACGCGCAGCGCCGAGACGGAGGCGGGCATGACATTCATCTTGAAGGGCATGTAAGCAACCGCGTTGATGGGAGATGTGGCGTCTTCTACCTGCAGGGTGAAGTAGTAGGTACCCGCAGCGGTAGGGGTGCCGGTGAGCTGGTTGCCGTTGAGATTGATGCCGGGTGGAAGTTGCCCGGCGGCGAGGCTCCAGCTATAGGGAGAGGTACCGCCGGCGGCGGTGAGATTTACCGCTGTGTAGGCAGAACTGACGGTACCTGCGGGCATCGGGGAGCCCATGGGGATGCGCAAGGCGCTGGCGGTACTGGGGTAGACGGGAATGTAGAAGGTCTCGCTTGAGGTGGTCACGCCATCGGTGGCAGTGATGGTGGACTCGTTGGTGAAGCCGGTGGCGCTGACGGTTGAGTTGGCGAAGTAGTTTTCGCCATAGATGGTGACAAAGCTTTGTGCGGACTGTTGGATGACGCCCAGGGGCCAGGTACTGAAGATATTGGGGGAGGCAGCAACGACGTTGAGGGTGACAGGCACGGTGAGAGTGGGATTGGCGGTGCCTGTTGATTTGATGGAAATGTTGGCCGTGTAAACCCTGGGGGCAAGGCCTGTGGGATCCACCGTGACATTGATGGAATTGAAGAGCCCGGCCAAGGTGATGTTACCGGTGGGGGTGACGCGCAACCAGGGGGCCGCCTGGACACTCAGCGAGGCCGCGGTGGCGGCGCCAGTGTTGGACAGAATGAAGGTGGAGGTGAGGGCGGGGTTGCCTGCAACGGGTTGGCTGGTGGTGTAGTTGAAACTCACTGCGGTGGGAGAAACCGTGATGAGCGGAGGCGGAGTGCCGATGACGAGAGTGACTGCAATCGAGGTAGTGGGCGGTGGTTGCCCGGTGGTGCCTGTGAGCGTGATTGTGCCGGTGTAGCTGCCCGCGGCGAGGCCTGTGGGATTGACCTGAACGCTCAAGGTCTGCGGGGCGCGTCCGCTGGAGGCCGAAACCAGGAGCCAGCCAGCGAAGTGAGGCGCCGGGCCAGTGACGGCAACGGTGAAACCACCGCCGGGAGGGGCAGATTGTACGCTGACACTTTGGGCGGTAGGTAACGTTGTGGAGCCGACGGTCGCCGTAAATCGTAGAGTGGCAGCATTGGTGGTTAGCGTCTGGGACCAGAGGCTGAGGGATAGCGTGAGAAAAGCAAAAACTAGTTTAGGCATCGAGACTACTCCCTCTTTGAATCGGCAACTAAGTGAGTCACTGCATTGCCCTTGTGAATTTTGGGGGAGTAGACCTTTCGAAGTAGAATGAAGAAAACGAAACCTTTCATGAAGCAACCACTGCACTGGCATCTCGGGCTCCTCTTGGCTGTGGCAACAGCCGGGGCACAGCCACAAAATTTTGCGGGAACGGTGAAGCCGCTGCTGACCAAGAGTTGCTCGCCTTGCCACAACGAGCAAAATGCCTCTGGCAGCGTGAATATCAAACCGTTTACCGAAGCCAGTTCGCTCAGTGCCTATCGTGACGATTGGGAACGGATTGTGAAAAAGATCCGCTCGGGAGAGATGCCGCCGAAGGGTTTTCCGCGGCCGGCACAGGCGCAGATCGATGCGGTGATCGGATATGTGCAGGGTGAGTTTGAGAAGGCAGATGCAGCGGTGGCACCGGACCCTGGCCGGGTGACCGCGCGGCGGCTGAACCGGGTGGAGTATACGAATACGATTCGCGATTTGCTGCATGTCGACTTTCGGGCCGATCAGGATTTTCCGACCGATGACTCTGGACACGGTTTTGACAACATCGGGGATGTGCTGACGATTTCGCCGCTTTTGATGGAGAAGTATCTCAGTGCGGCGGAGCGGATTGCCGCGCGGGCCCTGGGCCTGGACCCGCTGCCGAAGAAGCCGGTGGAGCTTGAGATGCACAGCAAGGACAAGCGGATCCGGCGGGTGGCTCCTTCCCTGATTGAAGGCACGCAGCGCGTGGACTGGGATGGCGACTATGAAGTGGTGATCGGGTTGCCGGGGGAGCGCACGGGAGGATTGCCCGTGAAGCTTGGCTTCTGGATGGATGGCAAGCTGCTGCATACGCAAATGGTAGAGACCAAGCCGTCGGGGCTGGTTTACTTCAATCCGTACTCGGAGGAGCGCTTCAAGGTGTTTCTGCCAGCCGGGGATCATCGCTTTCGAGCGGGGTTTATTGACGATGCGTTTGTTGCGACATTGCCCAAGGAAGAGCTGTACAAGGACAAGAAGAACAAGTTTTTGAACATGATCAAGCTGGTGGGACCCTATGCTTCGACGGTGGAGCCTGCCAGCCGCAAGGCATTGCTGGTTTGTGCACCGGCGAGCGGGGTGGCCTGCATTGAAAAGATTATTGGGACTGTAGCGCGGCGGGCCTGGCGGCGACCGGTGACTGCTGCTGAAGTGAAGGCGCTTGGGAAGTTTGTGACGCTGGCACAAAGGGAAGGCCAAAGCCCAGAGCAGGGATTGCAGGTGGCGCTGACGGCGATGCTGGTGAGCCCGCATTTTCTGTTTCGGATCGAGCGGGATTTGCATCCGACCGATCCGACGAAGACGCATGCGATTTCGTCGCTCGAGATGGCGTCGCGGTTGAGTTACTTTCTGTGGTCGTCGATGCCGGATGAAGAGTTGCTGCGGGTGGCAGAAGCCGGGAAGCTGATGCAGCCAGCAGTGCTTGAGGCGCAGGTGACGCGCATGTTGGGGGATGAAAAGTCAGCGGCGCTGGCGGCAAATTTTGCGGGGCAGTGGCTGGAGACTCGGAATTTGAGCAGCGTGAAGCCTGACCCGAAGAAGTTTCCGGAGTGGAACCCTGAGTTGCGCGATGCGATGCAGGAAGAGACGCGGTTGTTCTTTGAAGAGGTGTTGCGGAAGAACCTTTCGATCGGGACCTTCCTCGATGCGAAGTTCACCTTCCTGAATGAACTGCTGGCGGGACACTACGGCATTGAGGGCGTGAAGGGCCCGGAGTTTCGACGTGTCGAGTTGACCAGCGGACAGCGTGGTGGCGTGTTGACGCAGGCCAGTGTGCTGACGGTATCGAGTTATCCGACGCGGACCTCACCGGTAATTCGCGGGAAATACATTTTGCAAAACATCTTTGGTGCACCGCCGCCGCCCCCTCCGCCTGATGTGCCGTTGCTCGATGAGGAAAAGATCGGGAACAATGGGCCGCTGCGCCAACAACTGGAGCAGCACCGGTCGAATGCGATGTGTGCCAGTTGCCATAACCGGATGGACACGCTGGGATTTGCGCTCGAGAATTATGATGGTACGGGCAAGTGGCGGAAGGAAGACGGCAAGTTTCCGATTGACGCCAGCGGTGCTCTGCCAACGGGCAAGTCGTTTCAGAACCCGGAAGAACTTCGCAAAGTTCTGGCCGGGGACCTTGGTGAGTTTTCACATAACCTGACCGAGAAAATGTTGACCTACGCACTGGGCCGGGGCCTGGAGCGATATGATCGACGGACAGTGAAAGAGTTGGAAGCGAAAGTGGCAGCAGACCAGTATCGCTTTCAGACGTTGATTTTTGAAGTAGTGAAGAGTTTGCCGTTTCAGACGAAGCGGGCCGAATACGCAAAGCAGGAGTTGGCCAAGAAATGATGACTCGTAAAGCACTCTCGCGACGCACGATGTTGCGTGGAATCGGGACGGCGATCGCGCTGCCGGCAATGGATGCGATGGCTCCGGCGTTTGCCTCGAGCCAGTTGCCCGGGCCGAAGCCCGTGCGCATGGCGTTTGTCTATGTGCCGAACGGCATCGACATGAAGAATTGGACGCCAGCGCAGGACGGTGCGCTGCCTGCTGAATTGCCGCGGATTCTGAAGCCGCTCGAGCCGTTTAAGCAGGACATTACGCTGCTGTCGAACCTGACGCACAACGGCGGGCGGGCGCTGCTGGATGGTGCGGGGGATCACGGGCGTTGCTGCGGTGGCTATCTGAGCGGGGTGCAACCGCGCAAGAGCTTTGTTGACATCAAGGCTGGCATTTCGATGGACCAGATTGTGGCTGAGGCGATTGGCAAGCAGACGCGCTTTCCGAGCCTTGAAGTTGGACTGGAGGATGCACGGCAAGCGGGAGATTGTGATTCTGGATACTCGTGCGCCTATACGAATAACCTGGCATGGCGGAGCGAGACGCAGCCGCTGCCGCCGATTCTCGACCCGCGGGCGCTGTTTGAACGATTGTTTGGTGTCGGCGCAGAATTGAGCCCGGAAGCGCGGGCGCGTCAGACGAAGTACCGCAAGTCCATTTTGGATTTTGTGAGTGGGGATACCCGTCGGCTGGAGGGAACACTGGGCCCGACGGATCGGCGCAAGCTGGATGAATACCTCTCGTCGATCCGCTCCATTGAGAAGCAACTGGAAGGGGCCGAGAAGGATAACGCGCAGATCAATCCGGGGATGGAGAAGCCTTACGGGGTACCAGCGGATTTCGCAGAACACTTCAAGCTGATGACCGATATGATTACGGTCGCCTTCCAGGCAGACCTCTCGCGCGTGGTTACGTTCCTGGTCACGAAGGAAGGTACCTCACGGCCCTATCGCGAAATCGGTATCGCCGATGGACACCATCCGTTAACGCACCACATGAACAAGCCGGAGCTGATTGAGAAGGTGACGCAGATTAACTGCTACCACATGCAGCAGTTTGCGGGCTGGGTCGAGAAGTTGAAGGCAGCCAAGGAAGGCGATTCGAATGTTCTGGCGAACTCGATGATCGTCTACGGGGCCGGGCTTTCGGACGGCAATCGCCATACGCATGAAGACCTGCCGACGTTGATTGCGGGCAATGGTGGCGGCTACATCAAGAGTGGCCGACGCATTACGGCGCGGCGTGAGACGCCGATGTCGAACCTGTTCTTGACCATGATGGACCGGATGGGGGTGCATGTCGATCATTTTGGTGATGCGACTGGGCGGCTGGCTGGTCTGGATCTGGCATAAGGATGCAAGCTCCTGGCGGAATGCGCCCCCCGATGGGCGTTCTCTTTGACTCGGCCTTTGGTGATCGTCTCGATGAGTTGGTGGCGCTGAGCCTGCTGTTTTTGTTGGACAGCAAGAATGAATGCCGCGTGGCGTCGCTGACGACCTCGAAGGACAACCTGCTTTCGGCTGGGCTTTACGAGGTGTACCAGAAGTTGTACGGCGGCCGACCGACGGCCATTGGGATGGCTACGGGCAAAGTGCGTCCGCAGAGCGGTAGTGTGCTGGCGGCAGCCATGGCAGGGCAAACTACTACGGTCAAGAGCGTGCTGGATACGGCAGAGCCGCATGGGCTGATGCGGAATCAATTGACGGCGTTTCACGACGGCAATGCCGTGATTGTATGTACCGGGCCGACCGATACCCTGGAGGCTCTGGTGAAGCTGCCGACGGCGCGGCCGGTGGTGTCAGCAAAAGTGAAGATGCTGTACCTGGCCGGGGAGAATGTCACGGCACCGAAGGATTGGCCGTCGCCGGTGACGGTAATCGGTGGGGAGCAGACCAAGGGGCTGACGTATCGCCCGAAGCCCGAAGATTTCGGCTGGAGCGAAACGCATCCGGTGGCGCTGGCGTTGAAGGCAGAACCGGAAGTAAAGCTGGGGCTGGCGGCGGCAGTGGCGGTGTTTCAGGCAGTGCGGGGCAATGGGGTGACCGATGCGCTGCTGGGCGAGCTTGTGGGGGCGAAACCGGCACCACGGCAGCGGCAGCGGCCTTTCTGAGAAGTCACAATACCTGGAGATCCAAGAAGGGCAAACCCTTGGGATTTGCCGTGTTGTTTTCGAGGTATGACGATCAAGTTGACCTCGGATCGAGCAGGCCAGGTAGAGATCTCCAAGTCGTCTCGAGATGAGTTCCCTCTTGGGCATGACGAAGAAATTCAAATGCGACCCCTGCGGACTGATCCGCTGTTGCGCAAAGAATTAGGTGTTTGGGTGTTGCAGGGTGAAACTCATTCGGGGATACCTGTACCGGAATTGATCGATCAGCAGCGCCAAGCACGCATCATGGCTTTACTGGGCTAACGGTGAGGCCCCAAAGTATGGCAAACAGGGTTCGAACTCCTTAGGTGCGGCGGGTGCCGTCGGGGGCGGTGAAGGCGGGGCTGGACAGGAGTAGATTGAAGCGCATCTCGCCGGCGCGGCCCGCGAAGTGATCGCTGCGCAGAGTGACGCCACCATAGGTGGAAATGATGTAGTTCATGTAGCAATCTGCAGTGCGCTCGCCGGGGCCGTTGGTGCCGCCATCGCGATGGCTGTGAGGGGTTGCGATGTAGGCTCTGGAATCATCGGTGCGCAAGCCTCGCACGTAGGACGTTACCTGAAAGAAGTGATCGACGAGATGGCCGAGCTCATGGAGGAAGGTAATGTGGAAGTCCTGATTCCAATTTCTTTCAAAGCTGACGTGGCTCAGTCGAATGATCCGTGCGTCGTGATCGTTGCCACCACCCGTGTGAGGGTGTTGGCCGGGACCGCGGATCTCAACGCGGTTGATACAAACCAGGTGAAATTCTGGCACCAAGGCGGTGGTCCGCTCGAGAGTTCGCAATTGGGCGGGTAGAGGCCAATCCTCTTCGTCCTCAGGCAATTCGAAGCGGATTCCATTCATCCACTGGGTGGGCATGAAATCAATATATCCGGTTTGTCATACTGGCACGAGATGAATACACGACGAAGCTTTCTGGCGCTTGGCGCACTGCCGCTGCTGGGCCAAGACAAGAAGATGGTGTGGCGCGATGCGCGCGAGTTGACCATTGAAGGGCAAGGCTGGACTGAGACGAAGTCGCCCTATGACCGGCTGCCGGCAAAGGCCGAAGCACTGGTGCGGCCCGAGGTTTGGAACCTCAGCCGGCATGGGTCGGGGATCCAGGTTCGGTTCCGGTCGAATGCGCCGTCGATTCATGCGCGCTGGAGCGTTGGGGGTAAGGCATTGTCGTCGAGCAACACCGTGGCGATCGCGCATAGTGGGCTGGACCTTTATGTGCGTGATGGGGCGGGCAAGCTGCGCTGGTTGGGGTTTGGGGCTCCGGACCAGTTTCCGCAAAGCGAGCGGGCGCTGATTCAGGGAATGGCAGCGGGCTGGCGGGATTATGTGCTGTACCTGCCGCTGTTCAACAGTGTGCAGAAGCTGGAGATTGGAGTGCCCGAAGGGAGTGAGATTGCGGCCGCAGCCAAGCGAACGGCGCTACCGATTGTGTTCTACGGGACTTCGATCACGCATGCGGCGGGTGCTTCGCGAGCGGGGATGTCGCATGTCTCGATCCTGGGAAGACGCTTTGACCGACCGGTGATCAACCTGGGCTTCAGCGGGAACGGGCGGATGGAAATTGAGATCGCCCGGCTGCTGACTGAACTGGAAGCGGCGGTGTATGTGATTGATTGTCTGCCGAATATTGTGGCGGCCCAGGTGACCGAGCGGACCGAGCCGCTGGTGAAGGAGCTGCGGCGCGTGAGGCCGACGACACCGATTCTGCTGGTGGAAGACAGGACTTATCAGGACGCGTTTCTGGTGGAGAGCCGACGCAAGCGCAATGACGAGAGCCGGGCTGCGTTTCGTGCGGCTTATGAATCCCTGAAGAAGCAGAAGGTGAAAGGGCTGGCCTACCTGACTGGCGAGGGATTGCTGGGAAGTGACGGCGAAGGAACGATCGATGCGTCGCACCCGACAGACCTGGGTTATGTGAGACAGGCTGATGCGATTGAGAAGGCGCTGCGGCCGCTACTGAAATCAGTGAAGCAGTAGCAAGACCTGACGGGTGAGTTCGTCCATCTCGATTGGCTTTGCGAGGGCGAGCCTGGCACCGAAGGCTTTGGCCAGGGGGAGGAAGTGCCCCTCGAAGGCGCCGGAGATGGCAAGGATGGGCACGTGGGGAAATCGGGCGGTGGTGGCCTGAATCAGCTCTAGCCCCTCCCGCTCGGGCATGACCAGATCGGTGACCATGACCTGAATGGAGTTGGCTTCGAGAATCGCCAATGCCTGACTGCCATCGGTTGCCTCGAAGACGGTCAGGTTTTTGGAACGGAGTGAGTCGGCAATGAGCCTTCGCAAATCTGGCTCATCTTCGACCACAAGGGCTGCGTAGCCACTCGAAGTGGGAGGTTGTGAGCAGGGGAGGTAGAGACGGAATTCGGTTCCCTGCCCTGGCTGGCTGTCGACGCGCACCCAGCCGTTGCAGTCGAGCGTGATGCCGTAGACGGTTGCCAGGCCCAAGCCGGTGCCTTCAGGCTTGGTGGTGAAGAAGGGTTCGAAGATGTGGGAGAGCGTAGAGTCATCCATGCCGATGCCGGTGTCAGCAATGGTGAGCTGGAGGTAGGAACCGGCTGGTCGAGAGGGCAAGGCATCCGGGTGGTCTGCAGCCATGTGAACCACCGCTGAGGTGACCTGGATGCGGCCCTGGCCGGGAATGGCATCGCGGGCATTGGTGACGAGGTTGAGCAGGATCTGTTCGATTTGATGGAAGTTGGCCCGGACGCGAGCCGGGCCGGTGTGGGTGGCGAACTGAATCGTGATTCGCGGAGGGAGGAGCTTCGAGAGGAGAAGCTCTGAGGCGGCGATGAGGTCAGACCAGACCAGCGAGGTCGGGCTGGATTTTTCCTGCCGGGCGAAGGTGAGGAGCTGCTGGGTGAGCGAAGCGGCACGGCTGGCGGCCAGATCGATGGCTTCGAGGTCTGGATCGGAGGAAGGCACGCGGTCCTGCAGCTTTTTTGTATAGCCCTGGATGATGGTGAGGAGATTGTTGAAGTCGTGAGCGAGGCCACCAGCGAGTTGCCCAATGGCTTGCAGCTTTTGCGTCTCACGCAGTTGCTCTTCGACGATACGGCGGCGCGAGACATCGGTAATGAGACACAAGCGGGCGGCCTGACCTGAGTACGTGATTTCCTGGGTGCGAACCTCGACGTGCAGGAGCTTGCCGGCTTTGGTGTGGTGGCGCCAGATGGAGCGGCCTTCCTGCTCCGGGTCGGGATGTTCGACGACGGCTCGCAGGCGGGCCACGTCTTCGGGCGGGCGGATGGCGGTGAGATTCATCTGGAGGAATTCTTCGCGGGTATAGCCATAGAGGCGGCAGGCGGTGGCATTTACGGCGAGAAAGCGAAGGCTGTCCAATTGAAAGACGTAGAGGGGTTGCGGGTTGTTTTCAAAGAGCTGTTCAAAGAGATGAACGTCCTGCATGGCACCAACCATGCGGGTCGCGGTACCGGCTTTGTCTTTGAGTACGTAGCCGCGATCGCTGACATAACGATAGCGGCCGTCGCCACAGCGAAAGCGGTAGGTGGCCTCGAAGTGGCCGGAATCGCTGCGGAGAGCAAGATCGAGGGCTGTAAGAGTAGCCTCGCGGTCTTCGGCATGGATTCGATCAGCCCACCACTCTATGCCGGGCTGGACCTCGCCTGGAGAGTAACCCCAGAGACGCAGGTTCTCATTCCAATCCATACGGTTGTTCAGCAGGTCGTAGTCGTAGATCGCGTCGCTGGTGGCCTTGGCGAGTAGGCGGAATTTTTCGAGTGTGTCAGACACACCAGATCCTTTGTGTGGGGGGACGATTTGGTTAACGAGATCATAGTTGGTCTTGAGAGCGAATTCAAGCCGAGATATGGGCGTGACAGAATGGGACCAGAGATGATGCCCTTTGAGTTGATAGCCGAGCAGATTGGGTCCACGTTGGTGATTGGCGTGGAGGGTGAGTTTTTGTTGAGTCAGAAACTGCGGCGGTGTGCGTCCATTGTGCGGGAAGCGACAGGGGTGAGTTCGTTTGTGGTGGATCTGAGCCTGTGTACGAGGGTGGACAGTGCGGGTATGGGTGAGTTGCTGATGTGGTACAGCATTGCGGCGAAAGCCAAGCAACGATTGATGCTTTGTGGTGTGAGAGAGAACGTGAAGCAGATGCTGAAAACAGCCAAGGTGGACGGGATCCTGCTGGTGGCTGAGGGGAGAGAAGCGGCGCTGGTGGAACTGGGACGTACGGGATAGCGGGAGCGTGGAGAATTTTTGGACCAACAAGGTTGCGAAGACGGATGATGATGGCCCTTGGCGGTTTGCTCGTCTTTGCGCTTGGCGTTAGTTACCTGGCTTATCGTCGCGATATGGACCTGATCGACAGAAGGCTTTCGGAAGGCAGCCAGCTACGTCAACCTGGGGGCCGCAAGGTCGAATTTGCAACCTGGGGTACAGGGCCGCCCGTGCTTGTTGTGCATGGTGCGGCTGGCGGATATGACCAGGGGATCTTGATTGCGAAGGCGTTTGGGGGAGAAGGGTTTCAGTGGATCGCGCCTTCGCGATTTGGCTACTTGCGGACGCCTCTGCCGAATGATGCATCCACGAGCGCACAAGCTGACGCGTTTGCGGACTTGCTGGATGAACTCGGTATTAAGCAGGTGGCGATTGTTGCGATGTCTGGAGGGGTGCCTCCTTCGCTGCAATTCGCATTAAGGTACCCAGGGCGAACGACAGCGCTGGTGCTGCTTTCCTCTGCCCCCTATACTCCGCTCACGGCTGCACAACAGCAACTTCCAATCCCGATTTGGATCTATAACGCGATCTTCAGTTCGGATTTTCCTTATTGGGTTCTTTCCAAAATTGCCAGACCAGGGCTGGAGTTGATTTTCGATGTGAAGTCCGATTTGAAGCGGTCATTGACAGGGGCCGAGAGCGAGTTTGTTTCGCGTAGTGTAGATCTGTTTCAACCGGTCACAAAGCGAAAGCAGGGGATGCAGAACGAGGGGGCAGCGATCCGCCCGGAGACGCTGTACCGATTGGATCAGATTACAAAACCGGTTCTGGTAGTTCACTCGCGCGACGACGGGATCAACCCCTTTGCGTTCGGAGAATACACGGCGCGGCACATCGCGGGTGCTCAGTTGATCGCTTTAGATAGGGGTGGCCATTTGATGCTCGGGCATCATGTGGAGGTCCAAGCCGCTGTCGCTAAGTTTTTGCGCCGACACGCAGACGGAGCCGGGGCATCAGCGCAAATGCGATGAGCATGAGGAGATAGACGATGCCAGAGACCTTGTCGCGACTGGCGATATAGTCCATCAGGGGTTGGTTCTGTATGATGACCGCCAGACCTAACTCTGCGGTGATGGAAAGACCGAGGGCCAGCACGCCAGCAGCCAGGGAGCGGCTGGGGTGTTGGATCTCTGGAAAGCGCTTGAGGATGTAGCCGGCAGAGAGGTAAATTGCCGTGCCCATGAGGGGCATTTCAGCCAGTTCAGCCCAGCGCTGCCCGAGCCTTGGCACCACAAAGAGGACTCGAATGGTACCGAGGCAAAAGCCGGTGCCCATGACCATGGCAAAGTAAAGCAGCCCAGCGCGAAGGGTTGGTGGCATGGCACCAAGTATGTCACCCTGTACCGAGTTCGGAACGCAGGCCGAGGGTTCGGATCATGCGGAGCAAGGAATTGGGGTGGACGCCGAGTTGAGCGGCGGCTTCTTTGTAGTCGCCGGCGGCGTTTCGCCAGGCATCGAGGATGGCCTGTTTTTTGGCGTCGTGGATGCTGCGATGAAAGACGGGGGCGGTGCCGGACTGGGAAAAGCTGGAATCGAGAATCGAGTCGGGGAGGTCTTCGAGTTGTACTTCGGGAAGATCGCCGAGCACGACGGCACGTTCCACGGCATTTTCGAGTTCGCGGATGTTGCCAGGCCATTCGTAGCGCTTTAAGGCAGCCAAAGCGGGTGCGGTGAAGCCGTGAACGGTCCTTGCTGCGGCTGCGGCGGCCCGGATGAGGAATGCCTGTGCCAGGAGGCCCACATCTTCACCACGTTCGCGCAAGGGCGGAGTGCGAAGACTGACGACGTTGAGCCGATGGAAGAGATCTTCACGGAATGTGCCTTTTTTGACTTCGGCGGCCAGATCGCGATTGGTGGCAGCGACGACACGAATGTTGAGTGGGATGGTCTTGCGGCCACCGACGCGCTCGCATTCACGCTGCTGGAGTACGCGCAACATTTTGGCTTGCAGGGATAGAGCCATTTCCCCGATTTCATCGAGGAAGACGGTGCCGCCGGCGGCCATTTCGAGTTTGCCCTGTCGCTGCTCGGTGGCACCAGTGAAGGCACCTTTCTCGTGGCCGAAGAGTTCGCTTTCCAGGAGAGTCTCTGTGATGGCGGCGCAGTTGAGGGCGACGAAGGGGTGGGCGTGGCGTGGGCTGAGCTGATGCAGAGCGCGGGCCACCAGTTCTTTGCCCGTGCCGCTCTCGCCCTGAATGAGGACCGTCGTTTCGCGGGGAGCGACTTTCTCCAGTTGCCGGAGGAGTTGCTGGGTGGCTGGGGAGTTACCGAGGATGCCGGTTTTGGAGCTGACTTGCTCTTCGGCAAGGGTGGTGCGGATTTCGAGGGTATTGATTTGGGAAGCGGTTTCCAGCGAGGCGCTGGCAATGGCGGCCAGAGCGGCGAAGGGGGCCTCGGCGAGAGTGGGTTGGTCGGTATGCCAGAGGAGACAGGCAGAGAGGGAGGGGCTGAATTCGAGCACCTGGATGAGGCAGGTGGGGGTTTGCAGAGAGCTCTTGCGAGCAGCATCGGCAAGAAGCTGTGGCCAGGGCTGCGCGGATTCCCTGCCCCGCGCGGCGAGCCGTTGCGCCCATTCTGCAGGAGTGCCTGAAATGAAGACGTCGAGAATTCCTTCACCCAACTGCGAGGAGGTGATTTCCCTCACCTGGGATTCGAAGGCTAGCTGCTCGTCCAAATCGAGACCGTGCATGGCGCGAAAGAGAAAGAACAAGCTGCAGGCGGCGATCAGGCTTTCGCCTTGCTGGTTTTGAGGGGCAACGCTGCGAAACAGAAGGTCGACGCTGCCGATGCGGATGCGGTCGCCATCGGCCAACTCTGTCGAAGAAACTGTGATGCCATTGACGGTGCAGGCGGGTGGATTGAGGAGGGAGATGAGCGTGAAGGTGTCAGCATGGCCTTGAATGTCGCAGTGACGCGGGGCCAAGCCTTCGCCGGTGAGCACGATATCGGCGGAGGGGTCGCTGCCGATGCGGGCACGGCCCGGGTTGAGCTCAAATCGCAGGCCAGTTTCAGGGCCACGAATGACAATGAGCTGGGGTGCGTTCATCGGAAACAAACCCAAGTGTTCATGGATTTACCGGCGGGCTGATGGAATGAAGCACACACATTGCTAAGTGATTGATTTTACATTAGGCGGACATGGGGGGGGCGGAATGCAACCTATGATTGGGTCCGGCAAACAACCAAACCGATTCTGAACACAATCATGATGGCGACGATGGCGGTAGCAGGCGGAGGAGCGGCGATTGTGGCGCTGCCGGTACCGACCGATTTGAAGAGCGACGATACTGCTCCGCGAATCGAGTTCGCTTGCGGCAATCCAGGGTGTTCGGTGGTGAGGGTTGCGAATCTCCGGGCCGGGGTGAGCTACCAAGCCTTTGCTTCGAAGATGAAAGACGCAAAACTGGTTGCGGTGCAATTGACTCCGACCCTGACGAAGGCCGAATAAGCCACTTGTTCACAGTAGTTGCAAAAGCCAGCCCCGCAGGGCTGGCTTTTTTGGGCTGGTAGCGAGATTAACCGTAGGGTTCATGGATTCACTCGCAGGTTCATGGTTTTTGAGGATTCTTCCTGTAAGTTGTTGATTCTATTGAAGCCTTGAAATGGCATGCGGGGTGCATCCATTACAAGCACTTACGGCAAGAGCCGAGCAAAGAAAAACAAGGAGATTGAAAATGAAATCGATTTTGAAAGCAGTGATGGTGGTGGGAATGGGTGTGGCGGCGTTTGCAGGGGATACAGGGGGACGGTTTTCTGTGAAGTTCCCGATTCAGGTGGGCAAGACACAAATGCCGGCTGGAAGATATTTGATTGAGCAGAGCGGGATGAACCGATCGGGCCTCATTCTGCGTAGCCTCGATTCGACGAAGACTGCGTTTGTGGCGCTGCCTGTTCCTGGTAGCACTGCCAAGGAAGACATCCTGAAGCAGGAGATCGTCTTTCATTGCGCCGAGCAGGTTTGCAGCATTCAAAAAGTGACGAATTTGAGCCCTGGCTATACGATGTCCACCACGAAGCCAAAGACGGCTGGGCAAACGATTTCGGTGAGTCTGAAGAGCAAGACGACGACAGCAGAGTAGTCGAGAAAGGCCCGCTTACAAGCGGGCCTTTTTTAGGTTCCTGCAGCTTCTGTGAGTTGCCTGGCTTCGGTGGAATCGGTTTTGTGGATATCCATCCAACGGGAGAGGACAGCATCGAGGCTGGCCAGTGAGATGGGCTTGGAGATGTAATCGTCCATGCCAGCGTCGAGGCAGCGTTCGCGGTCTCCGGGTAGAGCATGGGCGGTCATGGCGAGGATGGGAGTGCGGAGGATGCCTTCGCGTGCTTCCCAATCGCGAATCGCCGCAGTGGCCTGGAAGCCATCCATCTCGGGCATCTGGCAATCCATCAGGACGAGGGGATAAGCGGTTTGTTTCAGGGCTTCGACAGCCTTGGCACCATTTTCGGCGAGGTCAGCCTGGAGGCCTAGCTTCTCGAGCATGCGGATGGCAACGCGCTGGTTGATGGCGTTGTCTTCGGCCAGCAATACACGGCCTGCTGATAGAGGCCGCGTGATCGCTTCCTGAATGAGCCGCTTGCTGAGTTCCATGATGTCGGAGTCTACCGCAGAACCGTTGAAGATGCGTTCGGCAGATTCGATGAGAGTTTGCTCCCGGTACGGCTCTGAAATCGTTGCTGCGAAGCGGTGGTCATTTTCGCGCTGTACCGAGCGATTGCGGATGCGCACAAAACGGGCGAGTGAAGTCTGGACGTCAATCCCGGCCTCTTGCAGATGCGTGGCGAGGGCCAGGGAGTCCATGTCGGGCAGGTCGTCCTGGACGAGAATCAAACCGAAGGGTTCTTTTTGACTTTGGGCATCTCCGGCGAGGAGCAACAGCTCCTGACCGGTGGTGGCAAAGACACTCTCGACGCCGAAGCGTTGGAGCACGGCAGCAGTGGACTGTGCCAATTCGCGACGAAGCAGCCCAAGCAAAGCTCGTCGCGGCCGATTGGAATCCATGCGAGTCAGGGAAATGTCAGGCCGTTCGGCAACTACAGACAGGGGGATACGGAACCAGAAGCGTGAGCCCCCTCCGGACCTCAGCTCCGCTCCGATGCTTCCCCCCATCATCTCTACCAACTGCCGGCTGATCGCCAGCCCCAAACCAGTGCCACCGAAGCGGCGGGTGGTTGAGCCATCCCCTTGGGTAAAGGGTTGGAAGAGGCGAGACTTGAGATCCGGCGAGATGCCAATGCCGGTATCCAAAACTTCAATTTCGATGTCGCACTCGTTTGCCTGCTTGCGATGGCAATGAACGCGTAGGACTACCTCGCCAGAGGCAGTGAACTTGATGGCGTTTCCGGCAAGGTTGGTGATGACCTGCTGGATGCGATAGGGGTCTCCAGACAGGGACTCTGGAAGATCGGCATCAAAGCTGGCGGCAAAGTCGAGATTTTTTTCCTGGGCCTGCTCTGCCAGTAGCTCCATGACATCTTCGACGCTGTGACGGAGGTTGAATTCAATCTGTTCGAGCTCGACCCGGCCGGCTTCGATCTTCGAGAAATCGAGAACATCGTTGATGATGTTCATCAGGAAGTGGGCGCTGCGGTTGACTGCGTCAGAGTACTCCCGCTGCTCGGAGGTGAGCGAAGTTTCGCCCAGCAGTTCAGCCATGCCAATGATGCCGTTCATTGGAGTGCGAATCTCGTGGCTCATGTTGGCCAGGAATTCACTCTTCAGACGAGAGACATGCAGGGCCTGGTCGCGTGCTTCGACCAGGGCATCCTCGACATGCTTCATATGAGTGATGTTGGTGAGAGTGCCTTCGTAGAACTCCACTTCGCCATCCGGGCCTTTGACCACACGAGCGTTCTCGAGAATGGTGATGATGGAGTTGTCTTTATGGCGAAGACGGAGTTCGAAATTGCGCAATACGCCTTCGCGGTGGAGAGTCTGAATGGCTTCGATGCGATCGGCTGGGTCTACATATAAATCGCGTTCGATCGAAGTCTCACGGAATTCTTCGATGGATTCGTAGCCGAGCATAGAGACCAGAGCCGGGTTGGCGTCGAGAATGCGACCCTCGGCGGTGGACCGATAGACGCCCTCGGAGACGTTTTCGAAGAGTGAACGGAAGCGCTCTTCGCTGGCAGCGAGAGCTTCGGTCTTTTTCTTAATTTCGGTGATGTCACGAATTACCATCTGGACGGCAGGGTGGTCCTGATAGGCAAATTCTGTCGAGACCACTTCGACATCGATGACGCTCTGATCGAGCCGGATCATTCGATGGTGCGAAGGGTGAGCATCGGCGTTGGCAGTACGGAACAAGCCAAGACTTTCTGCACCCTCTGCGGCGAGGCTCGACAGGTCGGCACCCAACATGCTTTTGGCGGATGGTGCGCCAAACATGGCAGCACCGGTGGAATTGACAAAGAGAATCTTGCCTTCGCGATGCACCAGAATGGCATCGGGGCTGACCTCAACGAGACGGCGGTAACGGTCTTCACTCTCACGCAAGGCGCGCTCGGCCTCTTTGCGATCCATGAGGTCGCGGTGGTAGGCCCGCAAGAGAAAGGCGAGGAAGGCAGCGAGCAGGCACGAAGCGAGAACCAGAAGATTGACTTCCTGCCAGCGATTGGTGATCTCTACGGCGATATCGCGGTATTGCTGCCAGAGGCGAGTGGAGGCACTGCGGACTTCCTGGAGCGCACGACGCAGGTTACTGTCTGCTTCTTCGAGGTTGGTGGATTCAATGCTGAGATTGCGTTCGAGAAGAATCAGAACCGTTTCCAGCCGGATCAGCGAGCCCTGGGTCTCGGTATGCATGGCGGGTAGAGTTTTTGCTGACTCTACGGCTTTCTTGAGCCGGACCAGATCTTGCATCATGCGCTGCTGCACTTCAACCGAGGTGTCGGCTTTGCGGACTAGCATTACGGCTTCGAGATTCCACAAGTCTTCTTCCAAATGGTTGAAGGCGCGAGCGAGCGTGGTGCATTGTTCGAGACGCTCTTGATGGTCTTGCACCGTGTGAATTTGCTGATTTCCAGCCAGCAAGCACAACAGAGCTAAAAGGATGATCACCCAAGTCCAAAGCGCAGATGTGAGAAATCGCTTCATAAGACCGCTAAATTTCAGTTCAAAAGGGGTATCGACGGGGAAGGGTTAGAACTTGAGGGTGAATAAGAAGAAACCCTTACGCTATGAATGCGAAGGGCGTACAACACGTTCGATTTTGCGGGCACGACCGGAATTTTCGTCAATTTCGACCAAAACACCGTGCAATTCGCCGCCGCGCTTGGCGGCTTCGAGGCGAACAGGGAGCGAAGTGAGGAATTTCTTGAGAACGAGATCTTTGTCGGCGCCGATGACGCCTTCATAGGGGCCGGTCATGCCGCAGTCGGTCTGGTAGGCGGTGCCGCCCGGCAGGATGCGGGTGTCAGCGGTGGGGATGTGGGTGTGGGTGCCGATGACGGCGGAAACCCGGCCATCGAGGTGCCAGCCCATGGCGACCTTCTCACTGGTGAGTTCGGCATGGAAATCGAGAAAGCGAACTTTGATGGAAGCTGGGATCTGCTGGAGCAGATGGTCTGCGGCTCGGAAGGGGCAATCGAGGGGGGTCATCATGGCGCGGCCCTGAATATTGAGGACGGCGACGGTAACGCCATTGCGCGCTTCGACGAAAATGAGGCCCTTACCGGGGAGATCATGGGGGTAGTTGGCGGGGCGAGTGACGCGGGGTGACCGATCGAGGTATTCGTAAAAGTCGCGCTTGTCCCAAACGTGGTTGCCTGTGGTGATGGCGTCGACGCCCATTTCGAAGAGTTCGTCCGCAATCTGAGGGGTGACGCCAAACCCGCCGGCAGAATTCTCGGCATTGGCAATGGTCATTTGAACGCCGTAAGTGGCCTGGAGTTCTGCCAAGTGGGAGGCGACCATGTTACGACCAGTCGAGGCGTAAATGTCGCCAATAAAGAGAAGGTTCATGCGAGCGCTGGAAAGAGTATTGGAGCGTGAATTGACGTACGAATCCCCGTCATTGACCCTCGCTTAAGCTAGGGTGGGACCCACCGCACGCCATTAGGCTTATCCGACGCCACCCGAAGATGGCCGATCTTGCTCACCGGCGTTGAAAACGAGTTAAAGTCCCTATGACTTTGACTGTTGGATCAAATATTGAGGACCCGCCAAACAGCCAACGCACGCTCCACCTCAAGCATAGCCGATAACGGGCTAATTGCTGCCACGGCCACGATTTTTATCTGTAGATTGCTCGCGCTCACGATTGAGCTCGACCATGTCGACGGGTTGGGAGAAGTCGCCGAGGAGGTGCTTGACGAAGTAGTCGGCGCGGAGCCAGAAGAAATAGCTTTGGGCATCGGCGTAGCCGTGACGCTTGCCGGGGATGACAAAAAGGTCAAAGCGCTTGTTGGCCTTGATAAGGGCATCGGCGACGCGGAGGGTGGCGGCGGGGTGGACGTTATCGTCCATGTCGCCGGTGGCGAGCAGGAGACGGCCTTTGAGGTTCTTCACCAGGTCGGAATTCTTCTCGATCGTGTACTCGAACTTGATATTGCCGTCTTTGTCTTTCACTTCCTTGACGCCGTGGTGCTTCTCGCTCCACCAGCGGTTGTAGATGTTGTTCTCATGGTTGCCTGAACTTGAGACGGCGACCTTGAAGAAATCGGGATAGACGAGCAGGGCTGCGGTCGACATAAAGCCACCGCCGGAGTGGCCGTAGATTCCAACGCGATCGATATCGACGAAGGAGTGGCGACGGGCCAGCTGTTCAATGGCGGCCTTTTTGTCGGCGAGGCCATAGTCGCGCAGGTTGCCATAGCCGTAGTTGTGATACCACTTGCTGCGGGCAGGGTGGCCGCCGCGGTTGCCTACTTCCATGACAAGGAAGCCGAGTTGGGCAAGGGCGATGTTGGGGCTGCGCGGATTGAAGTTCTTGGTTACGCTTTCGGTTTGGGGCCCCGGGTACACGAAGGCGATGATCGGATACTTCTTCTTGGGGTCGAAATCGAAGGGCTTGTAGAGAACTCCGTATAGATCAGTGACGCCGTCGTCAGCCTTGACAGTGAAGGGCTGCGGGGCCTCGAAGCCGGCTTCTTTGAGAGCCGATGTGTCCATCGATTCAAGCTCCAGGATGACGTTGCCTGAGGCATCGACCAAGGAAGACGCTGGCTCGCGATTGATGCGCGAGTAGGTATCGACGAAGTACTTTCCGGAATCGGAGAGAGAGGCGCTGTGGGTGCCTACGCCATGATCGACCTGCTTGATGCCGGTGCCATCGAGGGCGATCCGGTAGGTGTGGTAGTAGTAGGGATCTTCGTCTTTCTCGCGGCCGTTGGCGACAAAGTGCATGGTGCGCGTTTTCTCGTCAATCGCCCCGATTTCTTCGACGTGGAACTCGCCGGAGGTGATCTGGTTTTTCATTTTTCCGTCGGCATCGAAGAGATAGTAGTGGCCCCAGCCGTCACGCTCTGACCAGTGGATGAGTTCTTTGCCGTCACCGAGCAGACGCAGGGGCTTCACATCGATATAGGTGTTGAGGCGCTCTTCAATCAAAGTCTTCACTTCGCCGGTGGTGGTGTCGGCGACGCAGATGTCGATCTTCTTGAGGTCGCGGCTGGTGCGGTTGAAGTAGAGCCTGGAGGAGGATTCGCTGAGCCACTTGGGGGAAGGGCCGGGAGGTGGGCCTTGCTGGCCCTGCTGTTGTTCGCCCTGTTCGGTAGAGCGCTCGACAGCGAAGCGGCGGAAGGCTTCGCGCTCTTTGTAAGTCACGGGGGCAGAGTAGATCTGCAAGGTCTGGTCTTTGAACTGCTCTGACTTGATCTTGAGACGAGCTTTTGCAGCGAGATCGAAGACCTCGAGCTCGGCCTGCGGCATGTTCACTTCGCCGGGCATGGCGTAGCGGTAGGTCTCGAGGGTCGGGCGGGGATTGGACAGAGAGTTGATCACCCAGAGCTCACCGACCTTGCGCTGGTCATTGCGGACGAGCGAGATTTTCTTCGAGTCTTGCGACCAATAGACCGTGACGGCAGGGACACGGGGGTTCTTGGTGCGGGAGCTGTACTGCCGCTTCTCTTCTTCGCTCAAGCGCCGGGCGTAGCCATAGTTTTCTTCGCCGTCGGTGGTGAGCTGGATCTCAACGATCGAAGCATCGTCTTCTTTAACAAGGGCTTTGGCGTAGTTGGCTTCGTCCATCAGAAAGAGGTTTTGCCCGCGAGCGAAGATGACTGACTTTTCGTCGGGGGAGAGCGAGGCCCAGCGAGGCTTGCGCGGGGCTTTGTAGTCGGGGAGCAGGGAGACGCGGGCCGAGGCGAAATCGTATTCGAAATAGACGAGGCGGGTACGCGGGGCAGCGGCAATGGCGGGACGCTGCTGTGGGTCCTCTTCATCGAGTTCTGGCGAAACATTGGTTTGCGCTGCAACCGGCTTTGCCATGCCGGGGATCTCGACCTCATTGGCTACGCTGACTTCAAACAGGAGCGCGGCATCTTTGCGAACCAGGCGGGCATTCTGGATAGGTAGATGCTGCGAGTCATAAGGAACGCGGGTGAGCGTGGTGAGCATGGCCGCCATTTTGGCGTGGTCAAAGAGAGGAGTCTTTGTCTTTTTCAGGGGATCGACCAGAGTGAACTTGCGGCCCTGGCTGGACTCATGGGTGTACCAGAAGCGATCTCCGGTCTCGAACCAGCGCGGGGTGACATTGACATCGAAGACCATCTTGGCGACCTTTTGCTGTGACCAGCGGGAAGCCAATTCATAGTTGGCCTTAGATACGCGCGCGTCTTGCGCACAGAGGGTGAAAGCAAGGAGGGAACCGATGAGAACGCTACTGCGGGTCATAGCCGATCAGTCTAGCCCCTCTTGGGAGTAGCGTCAAATTCGCCGGTAGCGCTTGGCCACTGCGGTCAGTGCTATCGTCTGTGCATGCCTGAGGTGCTCTTAAAAGGGGATGGATTGGCGGCCACTGCGTGTGCGGTGCTGCTGGAGCGAGCCCGTTGGCAGGTATACCGGGAAGGGCCACCACGGACGAAACTTCCGAGTGTGGTGCTCAACCAGGTGTCGCAAAAACTCCTGACTGATTTGTTTGCCGTGCCCACATTACTGGCCGATGCTTACCCCATTGAAACCAGGGTGGTGCGCTGGGGCGCAGAAACGGTGAGCCTGCCGCACAAGGCCGTTGCGATCTCGGAAGGTACGTTGATGGATCGGCTGCCCAAGAAAGCCTGGGAAACGGGAACGGCACCTTACTGCGTGGTTGGGATGAAGCCATTGCCAAATGACTTGCCTGAAATCTCTTTCGGCGAGCGAAAGGCAGAGGCAGTGCGGGTGCAATTGAGAAAGACTGCGGCGGCTCATGCCTGCTGGGTTGAGGCGGTTGCCGATGGCTGGCTATTTGCCGTGTGTGAGGGAGAAGGCCGGGCGAGTATGCTGGCCGTCGGTGATACGGCAGAAGCATTGCTTGCGCAAAGCGTGCTGTTGCGTGGTGTGGTGGATTCGGTGGAATCTACTGGGGCCAGCTTTTCGTGTCAGCCGCGAATTGCGCCCGCACTCAAGGGAGACAATTGGCTGGCTTGTGGGAGTGCGGCGATGTCGTTTGACCCCATCTGCGGCGAGGGGACGGGGCATTCGATTCGGGAAGCCATTCTTGCCTCAGCAGTGCTGAAGGCACATGCCGATGGGGAAGATTGGGGGGAGCTCACCAAGCTCTATGAGCAGCGGCTACGAGGGGGATTTCGCAGACATCTGGAGCAATGCCGCAAGCTCTATGCCAGTGGCGGGGATAGTGCGTGGTGGCGGGCGCAACAGGACAGCGTTGAAGCAGGCATCAAGTCGGGAATTGGCAGCTCTGTTGATTCCAGCCGCTATCGGCTGGATGGTTATGATCTGCTCGCACTGCGCCGCTAGTGCCGCTCAAACCATTGCAGAATGTGTTCGAGTCGCTGTACGCGGTGGGACGGGAATGCGCCGCGAATGCCGTGAGGCTCACGAGGGAAGCGCACCAGTACGGTATCTACTCCGCGTTGCTTGAGCAAGAAGTAAAACTCCTCGCTCTGTGAGATGGGAGTGCGCCAGTCTTCTTCGCCAGTGAGCACCATGGTTGGTGTTTTGACCTTGTTGGCAAAGAAGGATGGACTGCGGGCGATGTACTGTTGCGGGTTGTCGTAGGGCATGGCATTCATCCAGCGAGTCATGAGCAGGCCGATGTCGGCACTGCCGGCCTGGGTGAACCAGTTGGTAACGGGATACTGGCTGACGGCGGCACGGAAACGATCTGTCTTTGTGACGATCCAGGCCGTGAGCAGGCCGCCACCGGAACCGCCAGTGACATAGAGCTTTTTGGGGTCGATGAAGCCTTTGGCCAGAGCCGCATCGACGCCGGTCATGAGGTCGTCGTAGTCATCGCCCGGGTATTTGGTGTGGATGATATTACCGAAGTCTTCGCCATAACCGGTGGAACCGCGCGGGTTGGTGTAGAGGACGACAAAGCCCCGGGCAGCGAAGGCCTGCATGAGCGTTTGAAATTCCACGCCGTACATCATGTGGGGACCGCCGTGGATATCGAGAATCATCGGGTACTTGCGGGTGGCATCAAAATCGGGAGGAAAGATCAGCCAACCCTGCATCGGCTTGCCGTCGGTGCTCTTCCAATTGATCTCTTCGGTTCGACCGATCTTGCGCTGGGCCAGCAGCCCTTCATTGGCATGAGTCAGCCGGACGGGACGATTGCCCGGACGGATGGCGTACAGATCTTTCGGGGCATCGGGGCCAGAAGAACTGATGGCGATCACACCGTTGGTCGACATGGAGAATCGTTCTGAAGGGCCATAGGAGGTGGAGAAGCGCAAGGTACCGCTGGTCAAGGGTTCGATGCTGCCATTGACAGAGGCAAAGTGCAAGTGAGACTGGCCGCTGTTTTCGATGACCGTATAGAGGCCTGAAGAGTCCTGCTTCCAGACGGGGGAGTGGTAGTTGCGGTCGAGTGCGCTGCCCAGAAGTTTGAGCCCTTTGCCGTCGATTCCAATGATCCAGAGGCGCGAGGAATGGAAGGACTGGCCTCGATCTTCGAAGCCGAGAAAACTCACCCATTTGCCATCGGGAGAAACTACAGGATCGGCTTCGGCACCTTTGCGTTCGAGCAAGAGGCGAGCCTGACCGGAGGAGACATCGACGACATAAAGATCATCGGGGTAGAGTTCCAGGTCGGCATTGTCGCGGCGTGCGGCACTGATCACAATCGACTTGCCATCGGGCGTCCAGGCGGCAGGGCCGTTGTGGGCATAGTCGCCTTTGGTGAGTTGGCGTGGGGTGCCTCCTTCAGCCGGAATCACGAATAGATGGGGGACGCTGTCTGGGAGAAGGCCCGCTCCGCCAATGCCATCGGCGCGCCAGCGCAGTTTGGTGACGACACTTGGCCCTTCTGTCCAACGGGCACCATTGGGGGCGGGAGGTAGTTGAATAGACCATTTGGGAGCTACGCGGACTCGAGAGAAAAATGCCAGCCACTTGGAATCGGGAGACCAAGCCAGATCGGACATCGCGTTCTCGAGATTGGTGATTTGAGATTCTTCGCCAGAGTCCATCCAGCGCACCACAATCTGGGGCCGGCCGGAACGCGTGGAGATATAAGCGATGCGCTTGCCGTCGGGAGCCCAGGCCACCGAGCTATCGCGGAACTTGCCTTCTGTCAGGGGACGATTGTCTTTGCCATCGGCACTCACAATCCACAGATTGGAGTGGAAGGCATCGAGCATCTTGTCGGCCCACTCCAACTGGTAGACGATCTTCTCGCCGTTGGGACTGATTCGGGGGTTGGAGGGGGTGCGCCAATCCCACATGGAATCGGGCCCGAGGGTATCGGCGGACCAAGCGAGGGAAGTGGCCCACAAACAGAAGAGCAATCGCATGAAGCGATTATACGGGGCTGGTACCGAGAAGATCCAAGGACTTCAGGGTATTGAGCACGGCATCGAGAGACAGGTCCGCCTGAATGGTAACCGTGGAGCCTTGCTGCGAGAACTTCATAGCGTCCAGCATGCCAAGCATTTCTTTTTGCTCCGGCTTTACGGTGATACGGAGCAAGCCCAGCATGCCACGAAGCCCGTCTATCAGTTTCTTGGCATCCCCAGCACTGACGCCTTCTGCTTCGGCACGCAAAGAGACCCTTTGGCTGAGGTCAAGGTAGGCTTTTGCAGATTTTAGTGAGAGAGGTAGACTGCGCAAGCCGCCTACGCCTCCTTCGGGAAGGGTGGGGCTGGTGGAAACAGCATAGAGATGCGACTCGGGGGGAAGAGTCTCGACC
Organism: Bryobacter sp.; assembly: GCA_044340255.1. Taxonomy (GTDB): domain Bacteria; phylum Acidobacteriota; class Terriglobia; order Bryobacterales; family Bryobacteraceae; genus Bryobacter. The sequence goes on from JBIITX010000015.1 coordinate 80,343, forward strand.
ATGGCGAGAAGAGCCTCGGGGATCGCATTCTTGAGGACACGAGCATCAATGACAGAGCGAAGGGCCGAGGCCCTGCCTACGAGGGCAACACTGGAGTTGAGAAAGGCAACCGCTTCTTCTTCTTTGCCGACGAGGGTGAAGCCTTTGTAGGGCAGCTTTTGCGCGCCTTCAATTTTGAGTTCTGGTTCGAGGCCGGCATTGGTAATTCCGCCATCGACGAACTTGCCACGGATCAGGGCCACACGATGCTTGCCGCCCATGCAGAATACGGCCTCATAGAGGCCGGTGCGCAAATCGAGCCCGGACTGTTTTTTCAAAGTCTCGAGAGCAATGGGCCCTTGCGCCGGGAAGAGCTTTTCCCAGGCCGTAGACTTGCGCAGATTGTCGACACGGACGCCGATCAGCGTTGTTGTATCGCCGGGGATCAGAGGGGCCAAAGCAGGGTCTACCCGTTGGTGCAGCACTTCTTTTTTGCAGGCGGCGAGCAGCAGCGGCGACAGAAGGAGTTGCCTCCTTGATAGAATCGCCTCCGTACGATGCGCATTGACTCTCATCAGCATTATTGGAACCCAGATCTCCTTACATATTCCTGGATGCCGCCGGGACCCCACCCGTTGCGAAGAAACTATCTTCCGGCAGACCTGGAACCGACGCTCACCCAGAACACCTTTGATGGTAGCGTTGTCGTGCAGGCGGCTCAGGTGGCTGCGGAAGCAACCTGGCTACTCAATCTGGCCTCGCAACATAAATCCATACTGGGCGTGGTGGCCTGGGTGGACCTGAAAGACGCTAACGTCGGGGCCGTGCTGGACACACTGCAGAAGCACCAGAAGTTTGTTGGGGTGCGGCACCTGATCCATGATGAGCCTGATGTGCGGTGGATGCTGCAGCCCGATGTGCTGCGTGGGCTGAAAGAGTTAGAACGGCGCAAGGTACCTTATGACCTGTTGCTGCGTCCGCAGCATTTGCCCTATGTACCGGCCCTGATCGAAAAGGTGCCTGATTTGCCCATGGTGATTGACCATATCGCCAAACCTTATATTAAGGAAGGCATCTTCGATGGCTGGGCTCAGGATATGGAACGCGTGTCCAAGCATTCCAGCCTGCGCTGCAAGGTTTCGGGCATGATTACCGAAGCGGACCACAAGAGCTGGAAGTCAGAGCAGCTCACCCCTTATGTGCAACATGTGTTGCAGCTGTTTGGATTTGACCGGCTTATGTTTGGGTCTGATTGGCCGGTGTGTACGCTGGCGGGAAGCTGGAAGGAAGTACTGGCGGCATTTACCCAAGCGCTGGGGCCCCAAAACGCCGATGAACGGGCGAAAATCCTGGGGTCAACGGCTGCAAGCTTTTATGGATTGCGCTTATAATTAGGGCGAGGTAATACCCCTATGAAAAAGTTTGCTATTTCCATGTTTGCTCTTGGTATGAGCATGTTCGCCCAAGAAAATCCGATCGCCACGACGGCTGCCAATTTCTATAAGGCAGTTTCGACCAACATCACGAAGTCGATTGACAAGATGCCTGCCGACAAGTTTGGCTTCAAGTCCACCGATGGCACCATGCCCTTCTCCGAATTTATCGGCCATTTGACCGATGCGAACCAGAATTTCTGCTCGGCCATCACCGGTTCCACCAAGCCTGCCAGCATCCGCAAGGAAACTTCGAAGGAAGTTCTGGCCAAGGCCTGGGCAGCCGCTGTTGCCGAGTGCACCAAGGCCTGGGGCATGACTACCGATGCCAGTTTGGCCGCCAAGATCAAGATGGGCACCCGGGAAGTACCCGCCGCTCAGCCCTTGCTGCTGAACACGGTCCACAGCTGGGAACACTACGGCAACCTGGTGACGCTGCTGCGCATGAACGGCATCGTACCTCCCTCCTCTGAAGGGCGTTAATGCGAATCTTCGATTCGATCACACGGGGACAGTTTTTACTGTCCCCGTTTGTTGTTTCTGCTGCCAGGAAAAACCCGAAGCTGGTCTTTGTGTGCGGAGACCATGAGTATTCCGGGGAAGCCACGCTGCCGCTGTTTGCGAAAGAACTCGAGGCACGTTACGGATGGGAAACGCAGGTGCTGAAGAGCAGTCCCGACCAGAATAGCGAGACGGATATTCCGGGGCTGGAGGCGTTGGCAGATGCGGATTTGGTGGTCTTTTACTTGCGCTGGAGGCGGTTGCCCCCAGAGCAACTCGAACTGATTGATGCTTATGTGAAATCAGGAAAGCCGATTGTAGCTTTGCGAACGACATCGCATGCCTTCAACTTTCCGAAGGATCATCCGAATGTGGCCTGGAATCGCTGGGCCCCTGAGGTGTTTGGAGCACCGCCTGGGTGGAATGCAGAAGGCCATACGCACTACGGCCACCAGGCAACAACGCGGGTGAGTCTCAATGCAGCCGTGGCGACCGACCCGCTGCTGACAGGTGTGGCACCGGAGTTTGTTGCCCCCTCCTGGCTTTACAACGTATTGCCCAACTATCCTCCCCGCGATGTGAAGACGCTGCTTTACGGGGATGCGATCAACCCGAATAAACCGGCCGTGCGCAACCCTGTGGCCTGGACGTGGATTAACCGTTACGGAGCCAAGAGTTTTTATACGAGTCTCGGCCATCCCGGGGATTTTGCCATCGAGAGCTTTCAGCGCCTGCTGGTGAATGTGATCTTCTGGCAACTGGATCAGAAGCAGCCCAAAAAGTGGAAGGGCCCCATGAAGATCGAAGTGCCGTATCGCGGCATCGTAAAGTCGAATTAGGATGCTGCGCCGCTATCGCATGCTGGAATCTGCCACGCAAACTGAATTGGTCCTGGACAGCTTGAACCTTCGTGAAGTCCCGGTCGCCAGGGAACTGAGTGTCGTTGATGCCCAGGGCCATGAAATGACAGGGATGGCTTGCCCTTCGCAACCTGGTGTACAAGAGCAATGGATCGCAGCGTGTGGAGGCACGGGGGTGCCCCGGCTGGAGTTGAACGGGCTTGGCTTCTGGGGCAACGGGCACTTCTTTCAGTCGATCTGCTTCTGTGCGGCCTGCCAGTATGGCTATGGCGCAACGGGGGGAATTCTGCAGCAGATTGCGCTCGAAAACTGGACGACAGAAGAACGCATTGCGCATCCCAGCATCAACCTGATGCTGCTGTGGCGGCGTAGTGTGCAGTACGGACTGCTGCAACAAATTCGTGCTGCCACCGATGCGCTGCTTTGTTTGAGAACTGCCGCTGACTTGCACTATGCCGGGGATCGAAGCTCACTGACCTTTGAAGAAGCCAGGGCCGTTGTGGCGGCCTGTTCGGTCGACCCTGCCGGGGAAGAGGATCAACACCGCTTACTGGCATTGCCGCGGAGCCTTCCCGTCTACCGCTGTGTCACCAGCCTGGACCAAGCTGGTGTTGGCTATGACGGCTATATAGAATGTAGTTGAGGTCCCATGCGCACCCTGCTGCTGACGCTTTACTTCGCGATTGTCGTGCTGCCAGTGGGAACTATGCTCGCGACGCCAGGACCGTTTGCTGATGTTGCGCTGCTGATGCAGCTTGGCCTGATTTGCGGGTACCTTTCATTTTCAATGCTGGGGTTGGAGTTTGCGCTAATCGCAAAGCTTCATTTCGTTTGCCGCACGTTCGGCATTGACGGGCTGCTGCGGTGGCATCGCTATCTGGGGATCGTGGCCACGGTGGTGGCGATCTGTCATGTGGTTGGGTTGATCGCTAGCGGCTATCCGCTGTCGTGGCTCAACCCCTGGAGCACCGACAGCAACTGGGCAATTCGATGGGGCTGGATAGCCGGGATCGCTTTACTGTTGCTGATCTTTAGTTCGGTGTTGCGCAAGCGCCTTCACCTGAACTACGAGTGGTGGCAATGGTTGCATAACCTCTTGGCGCAGGCCATCATGCTTGCTGCCCTGGTACACATATTGCTTTGTGGGGGAGCGTCCAGCCAGACGCCCATGCGGATGATCTTGCTGGCCTACACGGTTGTTTTCTGTGCCATCTCAATTTACTTTCAACTGTGGCGTCCCTGGAGTCTGGGCAACAAACCCTGGGTGGTTGTTGCCAACGATTCGATTCGTGGCGATACCCGTGCGTTGCGGCTTGAACCTAAGGGGCATAAGGGCTTCGACTTTCTGCCAGGGCAATTTGCCTGGCTCAATACGGGACGCACACCTCTGCATAAAGACCGTCATCCGATCTCGATGTCGTCTGCCCCAGGGCCTACCGTCGAATTCACCATCAAGGATCTGGGGGACTGGTCAGGGCGGGTCGTTCCAAAGTTAGAAGTAGGTGCCACGGTGTGGGTGGATGGGCCTTATGGGAGCTTTTGTCCGGATTTGAGCCAGGGCGCTGGCTATGTTTTGATTGGTGGCGGTGTGGGAATTACTCCGATGCTGTCGATGTGCGAAGCATTTGCCAAGCGCAAAGAGTCGCGCCCGGTGTTTCTTTTTTATGGAAGTACGTCTCCCGAGAAGTTCTGCTTCACAGAACGCCTGGCAGCGTTGGCCAAGCAGTTCCCGTTGTGCTTGACCTACTGCTCGGATCGGGACGCTCCAGGTTGGACGGGAGAGGTGGGATACATCAATGCCGAACTGTTGTTGAGGCATCTGCCCACTGGCTTTGAAAAGTTCCAGTATTTTGTGTGCGGTCCCGGGCCGATGATGGATGCCATGGCAATCACTCTTCGAAGCCTGGGAGTGGCAGCGAGCCGAATTCACACCGAGAGATTTGAGATGGCTTAAGTTAGTCTACTTGCCTTTGACTGGAATCGCCTTCGTTTCAGGCCCAATAGTGAAATTGCTGGTTGGCAGTCCTGAGTTGATACTCACTTCGTTGGAATAGAGTTCGAGGTTGCGTTCGCCATTGCGGCTGCGGGTGATAGCCCAGGGCCACATGACACCCTGCGTCAGGCGGTACTTGGCGTAGCGGGTATCCTGCTCATCCCAACCTTTGTCCTTCTTGTTTTGGCGCTTGAAATAGGCGCGCACGGGGAGTTTGGTGGATGCATGCAGGTAGAGAGCGACTTCGCGATTTTCAGCGTCGGTGACATCGACAATCTCTACCGGTTGATTCTCAAAGACGTCCTGACCGCGCCGCTCAAAGATGATGTCTTTCTCATTGGTGCGACAGCGCAAGATGTACATCGCGTTGCGCAGCACGCCTTCTTCCCAATTCTTGACGACCTCTTCTTCCATCTGCTTGGCCCCGCGGTAGCTGACATCCCAGCCTTTGCTTTCCCCGGCGAAGACGACATAGTAATCCTGCTTCTTGCCGAAGACCTGCTTCTCGCGCTGCTTGACGCCAGAGGCTAAGTCGGAATACATCGTCTCAAAGCGAGCCACGTCGAGGCCGTTCAAGCGTTCCCGGTAGTAGCTGTAGGCACGGCCTTCCTCTACGCGGTCACGCATGCCCATGAACTTATCACCGCCGAGAGCAACCTGCGCTTCGACGATCAGCTTGCGACCCTTCTCCTGAAGGGTTTGCGCCCGCACGAAGGCGGGCGCAATTCCAAATACAGCACTTTGAATGAGGTTTCTGCGGGTCATTATTCCTTGCTGCTCATGGCGGCGACTGTGAGGCCGGTGTTCAGCTTCCAGTCGGTTACCGTTTGGGTGGATACCTGGCCGTTCTGAGTGATCTTCATTGTCATCGGCAACTTGAGCCCACTCACTTCCTTGAAATCACTATAAGCGGTTTCGGCAGTGATCCCACCTTCGGTGAAGGCAAGCTTCGCCGGAAGCATCGTGGCCGGATCGTAGAAGAAGCGCAAGACAGAGCCACTGGCATCTTTCAGTTCGAGCTCACCTTCCTTGACCAGATTGACGCTGCGCCCTGCCACTTCGTTGCTTTGCAGAAGAGCAAAGTAATCGCGCTGCAACTGGCCGCGAACCTGGGCAGCAAAGGGGCCGGCTAGAGGCTGCTCGCCTTGCGGTGCCTTCAAAAAGCCCTTCTCGCCATCGAAAAACGCGATGATCTTACCGAAGGGAAGCTCGTTCACCTGGCGGAAGACCATCGGCTTCAGCCACATGTTGGTCTGCTTGACGTTGACTTTATTGCCGCCCATGTTGAGTTCACTTGAGATGCTCTGGACGTAGTCGTTAACGCCGACAATCTTCGCCTTTCCGCCGACGGCGGCAGCTACCTTGTCCAAAGCCATTTTGCCAGCTGCCAGGCTACCGGCATCGGCCTTGGCCGTCTCAACCTTGGGTTGAGGAATCGTGATGTCCAACTTCTTCACTTCGCCCAGGGACTTCAAGCTGTCGGCAAATTTTGCCGTCTGGCCAACCGCGACGATGGTGAATTCTTCGGGCTTGATGTACTCCTTGGCAACGCGCAGGATGTCTTGCGCGGTGACCTTGGCGACGGCATCTTTATAGCGATTGATGAAGTCGCTCGGGTAGCCATAATACTGGTAGTTCATCAACCGATTGAGGGTTTGCACCGGTGAGGCGAAACTGAACACGAAGGAGTTTTCCACGCGCTGCTTGGCGGCTTCGAGCTCTGCCGGGCCAACCAGCTCTTCGCGCATGCGCTTCACTTCTTTGAGGGATTCCTGAATGGCCTTGTCGGTCGTAGCGGTGGCAGTGCTACCGCTGATCGTAAAGGTGCCTTCGTGGAGGTAATCGGCAGACCAGGAACTGGAGATACCGTAGGCCAGGCTCTTGTCGCTACGAACGCTTTGGAAGAGTCGGCTGGAGAAACCACCACCCAGGATGTTCGACATGACGCTCAGTGTGGCGTAGTCTTTGTCACTCAATTTGCCACCGATGTGGCCAATGGTGAAGAAGGTCTGTTCGGTGTCGGGCTTGTCGGCCACGTAGACCCCAGCCGCCTTTTGCTTGGTAACGGCAGGGAAGGCCGGAACGGCGGGCCGTTGCGGAGTCCAGTCGGCAAAGAGCTTTTCGAGCTTTGCCTTCACGGCAGCGGTGTCTACATCGCCGTAGACAGACAGCATCATGTTGGCCGGGAAGTAATAGCGATCATGAAAGGCGACCAGATCTTCGCGCTTCACATTGCCAATGGTCGAATACTCTTCGCGGTCGCCATAAGGAGTGTTTTTGCCGTAAATCAGATTCTGAAACTCACGGTTCATGATCTGGCCGGGGTCGTCGTTGCGGCGGGAAATACCGCTGCGAGCTTGAGTCAACGTGAGATCGAGGCGGTCTTGTGCGAAGGCAGGCTCTGTTGTTACTTCTTTCAAGAGGTCCAGGACTTCGTCCAAATTTTCCTTCAGGCAATTGAAGCCAACGCTGCCACTCTCTTCGCCCACACCCGCTTCAATGTTGGCGGCCATCAATTCGAGCTTGCTGTTGAGGGCATCGGCGGTGCGCTTTTTCGTACCTCCGGAGCGGAGAACTTGGCCGACAATGCCGGACAGGCCGGCCTTCTCGGCAGGCTCAAGCAATGAACCGGTGCGAATGCGAATGGAGCCGCTGGCCAGCGGCAACTCGTGATTCTCGAGGATCATCACCTTCATGCCATTCGGCAAGGTGAACTGCTCGATCTTGGGAAGTTGCACCTGCTTGAGCGGCGGATACTTCAGTGTCTTGTAGACGGGTACCGGGCCGGTGCTGGCGGGCTTTGACTGGGCAAAGCAGGCGGCGGCAATCAAGCTGCTAACAATAATGGATTTCATGTTCTGGGTGCTCCTACTTCTTGGCCTGCTCGGTGGGTTGAACCGTGGCAGCCACGGTGCGATTTTTGGCAACGAGATACTTCTTGGCAGCAGCCATCACGTCGTCGGGCGTCACCTTGTCGATGTCATCGAGTTGCTGGAACGCTTTGCGCCAATCGCCAAACAAGGCCTTGGTGGTAGCCAGATTTTGCGCCATGCCACTGTTGGAATCAAGACCACGGATCAATTGAGCGCGCAAGAAGGTCTTGACGCGTTTCAATTGCTCTTCGCTCACTTTTTCCGTCTTCAGGCGATCAATGATCTCGTAGGTAGCTTTCTCGCAATCCTGCGTGGTCTTGCCTGCATTCGGGACCAGGAAGAGGAGAAAGAGATTCTCGCGTCTTCCGCCGGGGAAGTTTGAAATTGCCTGAGCGGCTAGGGCAATTTTCTTGTCCTGCACCATCTCCTTGTTCAACAGACTGGTACGACCGACGCCCAGAATGGCTGACATCACGTCAAAGAGGACGTCGTCCTTGTCGAGAACGTTGGGCCGCTTGTAGCCGACAAGCACGACGGGCTGTGAAGGGCTTTCGACCGAGAGACGCTTCTCACCCCACTGCTCATTTTCTTTGGTCATGATTCCGGTTGGCTTTGGCCCACCGGTCATCTTGGAGAAGTACTTTTCGGCCAGGCGTTTGACTTCTGCGACATCCACGTCACCGGCGATTCCGATCACCAGGTTGGAGGGGACATAGTATTGCTTACGGAAGGCAATGGCATCGGCGTAGCGGTAGCTTTCGATATCGCTCGGGACCCCGGCGGGATGGGTACGATAGGGGTTGGTGGAGAAGGCAACCGTGAGCATCTCATACAACAAACGCCCGGTTGGGTCAGACTCGACGCGCTGCCGGTACTCCTCACGAATCACGCCGCGTTCATTGTAGAACTCGCGAAAAACGGGGTTAATGAAACGGTCGCTCTCCATGGCAAACCACAGTTCCAACTTATTGGCAGGCATGCTCATGATGTAAGCAGTCTCATCGAGGCTGGTAAAGGCGTTCAAGCCGACTGCGCCGTTCTCTTCGAGCACCTTGGTGAAGCGTTCTTTGTCGACGAAACCGTTGGCAACTTCGATGGCTTTCTTCAGTTGCGCATCGAGTTGTTTCACTTTTTCGGCATCGGATTGCAAGCCCTTGTTCCGCTCGGCGCTGAGGGCATCGTAGGCGGCTTCCACGGCTTCCATCGCTTTGGTTTCGGCGGCGAGATTCAGCGTTCCTACAGTTCTGGTGCCTTTGAAGGCCATGTGTTCAAACATGTGAGCCAGGCCAGCCTGACCTTTCGGATCGTCGGCAGAACCGGCGTTGATGCGGCTAAAGAAACTGACAACGGGGGCCTGGTGGCGTTCGTAAACAATGAAGGTAATCCCGTTGGCCAACTTGAATTCGGTGACGCGCTTTTCAATATCAGCCAAGTTCTGGCCTAACATCGCCGCAGGCAGAATCGCTGCGAGCGCAAAAATAATTCTCTTCATAGGGGGTAACTTCAGTATGCCATGCGCGGTAAGATAACCGGTTCAGCCCGATTATTATGCTGCAGCACACGACTCAGATCCGCGTACGCTATGCCGAGACCGACCAAATGGGCGTGGTATATCACGCTAACTATGTGATCTGGATGGAAGTGGGCCGTGTTGAGGCCATGCGATCGGCCGGCTTGGTCTACGCCGAAATGGAGAAGGAAGGCGTCAAGGTTGCTGTGCTTGGGGTCGAGGTGGATTACCGTGCGGCAGCGCGGTATGACGACTTGATCAACGTCACAACCAGAGTGGTGGAAGTGCAAAGTCGCAAAATGCGCATTGAATATGAGATCCACCGTGATTCAGACGGGCTGCTTCTGGCAACCGGTGCCACGCGACATCTGTTCATCAATCAAGACCTCAAGCCGGTGCGCTGCCCTGAAAAATACTTTCAGCTCTTTGCCGGGACAGTTCCAGAAGCGATGAAATAGAAGAGTGCAGCTTGGCGCTCTTGTTCTACTTTGCAGCCTGGCAGTTTCTCTCGAAGCCGCTCCCGAAGACCTACGCCGCTTTTTTGTGGGACGAAGCGGCGCAGCGCTCGCGCTCGATCTCAAGTCGGGCGTGGTTGTAGGGACATGGAATGAGGCCCGTGCCAATGCCCTGCCCTTGCGCCCTGGCTCTGTGCTCAAGCCGTTTACACTAGCGGCCTTCATTGAGGCTGGCTTGTACCGGCCGACCCTTAAGGCAGAAGAGGCCCTGGCATACTCATCCAACGAATTCTTTGACCAACTGATCTCGAGGATGGACCCCAGTGAGCTAGAGCGCGGCTATGCGCGCTTTGGCTTAAACTATCGTGCGCCAACCCTCACGCTGCGTGACCTCTCGCAGGCGACGCGACGGCTGGTGATGCGGCACCGTGAAGATCGCCTTCGTCCTGTGTTTGCGGGCCTCGAAGAAGCCGTTGCTTACGGCACGGCACGGCTGGCCACCGTCGGCTCCACCACCGTCGCGGGCAAGACGGGAACTACAAGCACCTCGGCGGTGTTCTTCGGTTTTGCCCCGGCTTCGAACCCTCGCTATCTGGTCTTGGTGCATTTGGATTCTGGCAGTGGCGGAGGCGATGCCGCACCCTTTGCTGCTCGCATTTTCAACCACCTCTTTCAATCAGCAACAGCACCCTTCGACCCGGCCAGTGTTCGCTTGCGGCTCTTCTGGCAAAACCCACCACAGACGCTCAATCTCAAGCCCGGCAAGTACCCAGCCGGTACGCTCATCGACACCGGTTTGAGCAAGCTGCTGGCACCTGGGCCCTTGCAGGTGGAGAAGAAAAACCAACATTACGAGATCACCGCGCTTGTTCCACTCGAGGACTATGTCACGGCGGTATTGCATGGGGAAGCAGGCGGATCCCGGCATGCTGCAGCCCGCCAGGCGATGGCAATTGCAGCGCGTACCTATGCCACGCGGTTTCGTCACCGCCACTCGGAAGAAGGCTTTGATTTTTGCGATACCACGCACTGCCAGGATGCGCGGTTTTTGTTCGAAGAGCGTGCGGAGTTGCGTGAGGCGGCAGAGCTTACAAGTTCGGAGTTGCTTTGGTATGAGGGTAAGCCTGCAGCCGCTTATTATCATGCGGATTCTGGGGGGTGGCTCGAAGCCGCTGGCGACGAACCATATCTGAAGATGCGTCCAGACCCGTGGTGGCAAGATACACTGCAGGCTCATTGGAGTTGGGCCACAACGATTCCGAAGCTGGCCGAGGCGCTGCATCTTTCGGTGATTCGCCCGGTCTTTGCGATTCGCGAACGCGAACGTTCAGGACGGGTGCGAACGCTCGATGTGTTTGGCCATCCGGCCGAGGCGGCTTCCTTCCGAAATCTGGTCGGCCGCTCGCTTGGATGGGAGAAACTGCCTTCCCGCTTGTTTGAAGTCCATGTGAAGGGGCAAAGCATTGTGTTCGAGGGAAAGGGACGCGGACATGGCATTGGTCTGGCGCAGACCAGCGCCGAGCGGATGGCTGCTGCGGGTAAGTCCCATCCAGAGATACTGGCAGAGTATTATCCGGGCACTCGCATCGGGATTAGTGCCAATGGCATGCGGTGGCAAACGTTACAAGGGGAGCGAGCGCGGCTCTATTCCACCAACCCGGCACAAGACCGAAAATGGCTGGCACTGCTTGAAAAAGAACTGCCGATCTGGGAAGCCAAGCTGGGGATGCGCGTTGCGCCGGAACTCCGCGTGTATCCGAGCCGTGAGGCCTTTCGCGACGCCACAGGTATTGTTGCGCCAGTGCATGGGGCCACACGTGGCCGCCACATCAAAGTGCCGCCGAATCCGGCGCTGCTGACTTTGCGGCACGAACTGCTGCATGCCCTGCTTGAATCGAACACAAAGGCGAAGCATCCCGACTGGCTGCGCGAGGGTCTGGTACAAGCACTGCTGCAAGAGAAAAGCACAGACGCAGACCGTGCTGCAGCCCTCATTTCAAAGGATGGCCTAAAGAAGGTCCTCCAAGACTGGCAACTTGCGAATTCACCGTTCTGATATATTTGCCATAACAATTATGAGGAATATCTATCGCTTGTATTTACTAACGCTAATGCTTCTAGCGTTGGTTGCTTCCGCGCAGGCCCCCCGCGGAGCAATTCTCGGACGGATCACCGATGCGTCTGCCAGTCCGCTCCCCAATGCCGTCGTGAAGATCACGAATCAGGCGACGGGTTTAACTGTTACCACCAATAGCAATGAGGGCGGCGACTATCGCGCACCTTATCTCAACCCAGGTGCCTATAGCGTGGAAGCTGAAGCAGCCGGATTCTCAAAGATGATTCGCAAGGATGTGCAGGTGCGCACCACGGAGACCGTGACACTCGACTTCGAAATGAAAGTTGGGCAAGTGAGCGACTCTGTAGAAGTGCGGGCCGAGACGCCGCTGTTGAATTCGGCCGACGTTTCTCTTGGCCAGGTAATCGACCAACGGCGTATCGAAGAGTTGCCATTGTTTGCCGGCAACGCCATGGACCTTGTCCATTTGGCCCCGGGCACGGTGAACGGCACCAACCTCAGATTGCGCAAGGCACCATTTAACAACGCCCCCAGCACCTTCGGCACGAACGGCGCGGGCAACTACAACAACGACTTCACGATGGATGGTGTGGTCAATGTCTACTCCGACGGTACTCAGCCGCGTGTGGCTTTCTCGCCGCCGCAAACTGCCATCGGCGAGTTCAAAGTGTAGACGAGCGCCTTTGATGCGAGCGCGGGTTTTTCGATGGGCTCGAACGTGAACGTCACCACAAAGTCGGGCTCCAACACAATTCATGGCGAGTTTCATGAATGGCTGCGGCACTCTAAACTGGATGCCCCAACGATCTTCCAGAATCGATCTGGCCAAAAGGTACCGCTGTATCAGGACAACCGCTTTGGTGCTTCGGCAGGCGGCCCGCTCAGCATCCCCAAAGTCTACTCGGGCAAGAATCGCACCTTCTGGTTCTATGCCTTTGAAGCGAATCTGTTCGGTGACCCGAACGTCGGTAGCCAGCTCTCAACGGTGCCGACGGCTGAGATGCGGCGCGGCGACCTCTCGCCGTTGCTGCGCCTGAGCGCGAACAATCAGGTCTATGACCCGCTCACCACCACTGCCGTAGCCGGTGGACGCTTTCAGCGCTCCCCAATCCCCAATAACGTCATTCCGGCTTCGCGCCTGGATGCCGTGTCGCAAAACCTATTGAAGGCATGGCCCAGCCCCAACCAGGCGGGTACGAGCGACTTCCGCAACAATTTCTTCCTGGCTGGTAAGGCGCTTGAAACCTACTGGACCAACATCGGTCGCGTCGACCACGCCTTCAGTGAAAACCACCGCATCTTCCTCCGCTTCCATCGCGATTATTGGCAGGAAGACAAGAACCGCTTCTTCGGCCCCGATAACATCACAGGCATCATTCTGAACCGCATCAATCGTGGGGCAGCCTTTGACGATGTCTATGTCATCAAGCCTACGCTTCTACTCAACGTTCGCTATGGCCTCACCCAACAGGAATTCCCCGAGCGTCGCGTTTCTCGCGGCTTCGACCTTGCCAGCCTGGGCTTCTCGAATAATCTGGTTAACTCGATCGACAAATCTGTGGCGACATTTCCTAGAACGAATGTGGCGCCCTGGTCTGGGGTTTCCAACTGGGAATCGGGCGACGGCGTCACTGCTTCTTTGATCCATAACCTCAACAGCACGGTCACCTGGAACAAAGGTAAACACAACTTGCGCTTTGGCTTTGACTGGCGCAACCTTCGCGAGAACCGCAATCGCTTTGCCACCTCGGTGTCTCCCGACCTTTCTTACAATTCCATCTTTACGCGCGGGCCTCTGGACACCGCCGCCCCGCCTCAAGTGGGTGGAGAAATCGCCAGCTTCCTGCTGGGAGTTCCCGCAGGCAACATGGCAGTCAATGCGAGTTACGCTGAACGCAACTCGATTTATGGGTTCTACGTGCAGGATGACTTCAAGGTCTCCCGCAAGCTCACATTGAATCTTGGCCTGCGTTATGAAGTGGAATCTGCAACGACCGAGCGCTATAACCGCGCAGTTCGTAATTTTGACGGCACGACGCCCAGCCCCATCGAGGCACAGGCCCGGGCGCAGTATGCAGCGGCCCCGATTCCAGAGCTTCCGGCCAGCCAGTTCCGCGTACTTGGCGGCCTCACCTTCACCGGGGTCAATGGCAACCCGCGTGGCTACTGGAAGCCTGCCAAGGGGAACTTCATGCCGCGTATCGGCATCGCCTATCAGCTCGACACAAAAACGGTGCTGCGTGGAGGCTACGGCATCTTCATCAATCCGCTGGGCACCATTTACACCAACACCGAACCGGCGGGCTTCAGCCTCGCCACCCCCATCCAGGCTTCACTCGACAACGGGCTTACCTATATCGCGACGAACGCCAACCCCTTCCCAACAGGCTTGGTACAACCGGCAGGAGCGGCGGGTGGGTTGATGACGAACATCGGCCAGACGGTGAATGGCTTCCCGGATACCCGCAAGAATGCGTATGCGCAGCGTTGGAGCATGGGCCTGCAGCGTCAGCTGCCAGGACAGTTCCTCGTCGAAGCAAGCTATGTCGGTAACCGTGGCACTCGCCTCAATGTGTTCCGCAACATGAACTTCACGCCGGGTCAGTTTCTTTCCACCAGCCCCACGCGCGATCAGAATACGATCAACTTCCTGGGACAGAATTTCCCGAACCCGTTGCGCGGCACCAATGCCATCTTTGGGGCCAACGCCTCGCGCGCGAATCTTCTTCGGCCCTACCCGCAGTTTGGAAATGTCAACATCTACGAGCCGATCGGATACTCGTGGTATCACTCCCTGCAAATGCGAGTGGAGAAGCGCCTGACCCAAAGCTTCACCACGCAGTTCAGCTATACATGGTCGAAGAACATGCAGGCAACGGAGATGTTGAATGATCAGGACCCCACGCCCTATGAAGTGATCTCAGACCTCGACCGCACGAACCGCGCCACCGCTTCTGGCATTTGGGAAATCCCCCTTGGCAAAGGTCGTAAATTTGGCGCAACCATGCACCCGGTCGCAAATGGAGTGATTGGTGGCTGGCAGCTCAATGCTGCGTGGCAACACCAGTCCGGCCAGCCTTTGGGCTTTGGCAATGCGATTTTCAATGGCGACCTCAACAACATTGTCCTCCCGAAGGGTCAGCGCAATGTCGACGGCTGGTTCAACCTCAATGCCGGCTTTGAGCGCAACAATGCCTTGCAACTGGCATCGAACCTGCGCCGCTTCCCCATCCGCTTCAACGGCATTCGCGGACCGCAACAAGACCGCTGGGATTTCGGCCTGATCAAGAACTTCGCGATCACTGAGCGTTGGAAGCTGCAGTTCCGTGCCGAGACCTTCAATGCGATGAACTATACGAATCTGGCCAACCCCAATACCACCGTCACCTCAGGTGCCTTTGGTACGATCGGTTCGCAAGATCCGCCCCGCTCCTGGCAGGGTGCCTTGAAGCTTAGCTTCTAGGCAGCAAATGCTTTTGGACCTTGCCCAGGGCATTCCTGGGCAAGGCATCTAATTTCACAAAAGACTTCGGCACCTTGAAGGACGCTAGCGCCTGGCGACAGCGAGTCTCGAGTGCCAGAAAATCAATTTCGCCCCGGCTGACAACAAAGGCCACCGGCACTTCTCCCTTCACGGGATCGGGCTGTGCTGCGACTGCGACTTCAGCCACTTCGGGTTGCTCGAGCAGAAACTCTTCAATCTCTCTTGGATAGATATTGAAGCCGCTGGAAATGATCAAGTCGCTCTTGCGTCCAGCCAGCGTTACATAACCATCCTCAGCAATACTGCCGACATCGCCCGTGCGAAACCAGCCATCCACAAAGGCAGCCCGAGTCGCTTCTTCCCTGCCCCAGTAGCGCGTAAAAACATTCGGCCCTTTTACATAGACCTCGCCATCCAAGATCTTGACGGAGACTCCGGGCAGAGGCAAACCGACACTGCCGGCCCGACGCTCCCCGGCATAGGGATTGCTGATGTTCATGAGCGTTTCTGTCATGCCGTAGCGCTCCAGGATCGTGGTTCCAAACTTGTCTCGGAACTCTTCGAGCAGTTGCGCCGCCAGTGGAGCCGAACCGCAAACGAAGAGCCGTACACTCTCACCAATCGTTGCCGGGCACTGCATCAGGCGCACATACATGGTTGGCACGCCGAAGAACACAGTAGGCCGAAACTCGAGGAACTCGGCCTCTGCTTTCGATGCCTCAAAACGCTCCAACAGCCGCATGCGAAAACCGGTCATCAACCAGCAGTGCAGGCCATTGCCCAGGCCATGTACGTGAAAGAGCGGAAGCCCAAGCAGGAGCCGATCGCTCGATTGCATCTGCCAGGCAGTGTTGAGATTCACGGCATTGGCTGCAAAATTGTTGTGGCTCAGCACGGCACCTTTGGTCACGCCTGTCGTCCCCGAAGTGTAAATGATGGCGGCTGCATCATCCCCATCAACAAAGACCTGCGGGCGCTCGGCGTTGAGAGCAGAAGCTTCTTCCCGCAGAGTCGGCAGCAAGCTGGCATCTACGAATAACTTTGGCTGGGCATCACTGACGATGTGGGCTAACTCCCGTTCACGATAGAGGATATTCACTGGGACAAAGATCGCGCCCAGCTTCAGGCAAGCCAGATAGAGATCGATGTACTCGATGCAATTGGGCAGGTACACGGCAACCCGCTCCCCTTTACCAATGCCACGACGTAGCAGCGCTTGGGCCATGCGATTGCTGCGTTCTTCCAGCTGGCCAAAGCGAAACACTTCACCCTGCCACTCCAGCGCTTCTTGGCCAGATCGTGCAAGCAGGCTTAGATCAAACAAAGAAATCAGATTCAAAGCAACCATCCTCCAAAAAACAAATAACTCGCCAGCCCACCCACGACCGACATTGCCAGGCCCCAGAGCATTAATTCACGAAACAGCTTTTGTTTATCGACATCAGCCCCAGCAGCTGCAATGCACATCGCGCCAATGGTAGACAAGGGCGATACGTCTACCAAATGGCTCCCTAGATTGATCGAAGAAATGATGGCAATCACATCTCCGCCGCCCAATTGCGCTACCAGCTTGGGGGCCATTGGTAGGAAGGCAGGCAACACTACGCCCGAAGTGCTGCTATACGCACTCACAAGCCCACTCACAAAGGCAACGACACCATTTACCGTTTCGAGGGTAGACAGTCTCGCAATCATGGCCGTAAACAAATCGAGGCCCCCGGTACGTTCGAGCATCGCGATAAGGACACTCATACCCGTTACCATCAACATCACGCCCCAAGGCATCTTCGCTACGACCGTTGCCTCGGGAGCAGCACGCAAAACGGTCAGCACTGTGGCGGCAGCAAAGGCTCCCAGGCCAACAGGCACTTTGAGCAACAGAACTCCAGCAACCAAAGCAAACACAACCCCCAACGTTAACCCGTGATGCCGCTCCCAGACCAGTGGATTCTCTTGCAGGGTTTCAGCGCGCTTCTTCCAAAGCGACCAGCCTCCCAACACTACAATCACGACGGCAGTAATCAGCAGGTGCGCGATGAGGTGATTCCAGAAGATGCGCCATTGAGCGTCTCCCAATCCCACTTTCTCAATGGTCTTGTCCACAATCACTCCAATCGGGGAGAGCGGAGAGAGGTTGCCAGCGTTGGCACCGTTGCCCACGATGATGGCCATCAAGAAGGGCGAGATCCCGGCCCGTGAGGCAGCGCCCATGGCAAGCGGAGCAGCCAAAGCGGCAGTAGCAATTGCCCCGGCACCCACCGCCGAGAGCACCATGGAGAGGAGAAAAAACAAAACTACCACCCACCCTGCATTCCCATTGGCCAGGCGCGTCACCGCAGCAGCGACACGCTCCAGAGTGCCATTTACTTCTGCCTGAGTGAAGAGCAGAGTCACGCCCACCAGAGTCAGAAACAGCGAGGAAGGAAACCCGGCGATCACTTGATTGGCATCCATGCCTGCAAGCAAGCCCACTAACCAGGCGAAGGCGATCGCCACAAAGCCAACGTTCAGGCGCGTCACACAACTGAGCAGAATCACGAGCAACAAAGCCGAGAGTGAGATCGCCGCAAGCACCCATTCATCCTACAAACTTCTCTCCCCTTTCTTGACCATCCCTTTCCAGACTGGGTATGGTAAACGCATGGCTGCTGCACCAGACCTCCTGCCTGGAACTTTGTTTTTGCTGATCCTGCGAACTCTCTCTCGCAGTCCGCTCCATGGCTATGCCATCGCGAAGCGAATCAAAGAATGTTCTTCCGGGGTGCTGGAGGTGGAAGAAGGTTCTCTGTACCCGGCGCTGCAGCGCATGTTGATTAAGGGTTGGCTGAAGGCGGAGTGGGGTGTCTCTGACAGTGGTCGGCGGGCACGTTTTTATCAACTGACTCCGGAAGGCCGCAAGCAACTCAACACCGAGCGCAAAGACTTCGAGCGCATGATCGAAGCCATCACGGAAGTACTGGAGACCGCATGAGAGAGCTATGGCGCAAACTGCACAACAACCGCAGTCAACTGGATGAGGACCTCAACGAGGAGCTTCGCTTTCACCTCGAAGAACGAGCCGATGAGTTGGAGGCTAGAGGAATGCCTAGGCAGCAAGCCCTGCGGCAAGCCCGCCTGGAACTGGGCACACCCGTTGCCATTCGTGAGGCATCCAAAGATGCCTGGTCTTTCGGCTGGATCGAAGACTGGTACACCGACACCGTACATGCGGCTCGCGGCTTCGCCAAGCAACCCGGCTTTGTGCTGGCTGCCGTGCTTTCATTTGGGCTTGGTATCGGCGTCAATCTCGCACTCTTCGGTGTTGCCTCGCAGTTGATCTTTCGCGACCCGAGCGTGGAAGATCCCGCTCATCTGTACTCCGTCCGGCTGGCGGGTTCAAGCCATCTCGAAGCGGATGCTTACCGCACACTGCGCGACAGCAAACTGATTCCGCAACTGACCAGCTACACAATGGCCGATGACCTCAATTGGCGTCAGGGGCAGGAAAGTCGCAGGCTCTACGGCATCTCGGCAGACCCCAACTATTTCTCGGTAACGGGTACGCCGCTGGCGCAGGGCCGAGGCTTCAGCGCCAACGAGCCATACACCACTGTGATCAGTCACAAGTTCTGGCGTCGCCATCTCAATTCAGACCCTCAGGCTCTTGGCAAGCCCCTTTGGGTGAGTGGTGCCGCACATACTATCGTGGGCATTCTGCCACCTGACCATCAGACGCTGGTGGGCTTCGGCTTTACGCCCGATCTCATTGTTCCACTCAACCACACGCAGCATGTGCAACTGCTGGCGCGCTTCCCGGCGGAGACTCCGCGCTCCCGGATTCGAGATCAATTCACCGCAGCAGGGCGTGCCCTCGATGCAGCCCACCCGCTACCTCAGGGCTCGTATACCGAGTACAACAAGATCGCGAGCGTGAGGGGCATGGAGCGGCTTATCAATATGCTGGGGCCGGCCGGGGCGATTGTGATTGCCCTTGTGACGGCGATGTTCTTACTGATCCTCTTCATCGCCTGCGCCAACGTGGCCAGCCTGCTGCTGGCTCGCACCTCGGCCCGTCGGCAAGAACTGGCCCTCCGCTCCAGCCTGGGGGCCACGCCGATGCGGCTGGTGCGACAGCTGCTGGCAGAGACGCTGCTGCTCTCACTTGGTGGCGCAGTCTCGGGTCTCGGCTTGTATGTCCTCTTCACTCGCCTGCTTGGACAGGTCACACTTCCTATCCCGATACCGGTAGAACTCAGCGCGGAACTCAACTGGACTGGCTTTTGCTATGCCATTCTGCTGGCGATGGTTGCGGCATTGATGGCTGGCCTGATCCCGGCCTGGCGCGCCAGCCGTGGTGGCATTGCCAACACATTGAAGTCAGGTGAGCATCAGGTAGCAGCACCGGCACTCACTGTTCGCCGCTGGCTTCTGGCCGCGCAAATCGCGGCCTCCATTCTGCTGCTTTCTACTGGTTTACTGTTCTTGCGGAATCTATCGAGAACAACATCACTCGACCCAGGCTTTCGTCTCGATACGATCTGGGCGCGGATGACCCTGGTTCCAACCCAGTTCGAAAACAAGAGCAAGGTTCCGCTCCTTGTCGAACAGGCGCTGGCACGCCTTCGCAATCATCCCCATATCGAATTGGCGGCCTTCGGCCTCATTGTGCCGTTCAACGATGACTCCCACCGCCGCACCAGCCTTCGAACTGACGCCTCGAGCAATGCGGTGGAAATTCAATTTCACGTTAACCATGTGTCCAGTGGCTACTTCGCCACGCTTGGGATCCCCATGCGCGAGGGGCGTGAGTTGCGGGATACGCGGGACGACGAGTCGTCGATTGTGGTCAGCGCCGCTCTTGCTCGCCGGATGTTCGCCACCGCCAGCCCGTTGGGTCGCAAATTGTATTTCGATTTTGGATCTGGCGAAAGAGGGTTCACGATCGTCGGTATTGCCGCTGATACCAAGCACATGTCGCTCGGCGAGGAGGAGGCACTCACGATGTACCATTCCCTGGCGGATATGAGAAATTGGCGAACGCAAGTCGACTTTATGATCCGCCCGCGCACTACCACCGCTGAGGCATCGAAGGCTTTGAGGACCGCACTGCTCGACCTCAATGGCTCGAGTGCAGTAGAGACAAGACGGCTTGCCGACTCCATGGGCCTGGCCCTGTTGCCATCTCAGGCGGGCGGAATTGTATTCGGCTTCCTTGGCCTTTTGGGATTGATGCTCTCGGCCGTTGGCCTGCATGGCACTGTGGCATTTTCTGTGCGGCAACGTAGTTCTGAAATCGGTCTGCGGATGGCGCTTGGGGCAACTCCCTCACAGGTACTCGGCATGATCGTTCGGGAGAACGCAGTGACGTTGCTCTGGGGCGGCGCGGTCGGCATGGCGCTTGCCTTTGCCATCGCCAAGCCGCTGGCGATCGTACTGGTTCCCGGCCTGCAAGCGGCAGAACCCTCCAGTGTGGCGAGCATTCTTATGGGGATTGCCCTGGTAGCGCTGATCGCAATCCTGGGGCCGGCAAGGCGCGCCATGCGCATCGACCCGCTCGATGCGCTACGCAGTAGCTAACACTTCTCGCACGACGCGCCCCCCGATATCGGTGAGCTTCTTATAGCGTCCGGCATGCAAGTAAGTCAGGCGATTCTGATCGAGGCCCATGGCGTGAAGGATGGTGGCGTGGACGTCGCGCACGGGGATTTCTTCGCCTGCCGCGCGCACAGAGAAATCATCGGTTTCGCCAAAGGTCGCGCCGGGCTTGATGCCGCCCCCAGCCATCCAAACGGCGAGCGCGTATTGATTATGATCCCGGCCTGGCTTGTCGGTTGTGAGGTTGTTATCAAATGGCGTGCGACCCATTTCGCTAGCCCAAACCACGAGAGTGGAATCAAGCAGACCTCGCGACTTCAGATCCTTGAGCAGCCCTGCGATGGGCTGATCTACTTCTTTACAGTGCACGGGGATGCGTTCCCCGATGTTGCCATGATCATCCCAGCGGTCACCGCCAGCGCCATGAAGGAGTTTCACAAAACGCACCCCGCGCTCCACCATGCGCCGCGCCATGAGACATTGGCGGCCAAAGGGTTCGCTCACTGCATCATCGAGTCCATAGAGCTTTTTGGTGGCCTCAGACTCCTGCTTCAAATCGACCAGTTCCGGGGCCTTAGCCTGCATGCGGAAGGCCAACTCATACGAGGCGATACGAGCTTCGAGTTCGCCCGTCTCGCTGCGTGAAGCGGCATGCTGCTCATTCATCCACTTCAGCAAATCCAGCTCGCGCCGCTGCTCTTCGATCGACAGACGCGGATTCAAATCGACAATGGGCGTATCTCCGTTACGGAACAAGGTGCCCTGGTAGGCTGCTGGCAGATAGCCATTGCCCCAGACGCTGGCGCCTCCGATGGTGGCACCACGACGATCGCCCATCACAATAAAGCCGGGCAGATCCTGATTCTCAGAGCCCAGACCATACGTCACCCAGGCCCCGACGGAAGCGCTACCGGGAAACATGTTGCCGGTCAAGGCGTGATAGACCGCCGGGCCGTGATTATTGTTGTCGACTTTGACGCCATGCAGGAAGGCAAGATCATCCACGGTGGAAGCCAGGTGCGGCATCAGATCAGAAATCCAGCGACCACTTTGCCCGTGTTGCCGAAAGGGAGCCACTGGTGGGATGACACGATTCGGCGCAGCCGAAAATGTTGCAATCTCACCGACCGTCCGATCGGCCTTTGGCATTTGTTGCCCGGCATACTTGATCAGTGCAGGCTTGTAGTCGAAGGTATCCATCTGACTTACGCCACCTTCCATGAACAGGAAGATGCAACTCTTGGCCTTTGCCTTGATGTGAGGAGGGCGCGGTGCCAGCGGAGCATCAGCAGCCATCAGCCCACGCAGGGCCAGACCACCCAGGCCGAGATACGAGTTCAAGAGCATTCGTCGTCGTGAAGTCATTTCATTTACTCCGTGTACAGGAACTCATTGGAATTAAACAACACCCGCGCCACAGCGTCCAGTTTGCCTGAAAAACTGGCAAATCGATCCAGCTCTTGCGCCTTGGGCCCACGCCCTAACACACGTTCAAAAAGGCGCCGGACTTGATCTTCCCGTTTGGGGCCCGCTTCTTTTTCAACCAGCCTTGCCAGGTGAGCACTCTCTTCTTCGACGAGATAACCATTCATCATCGACAAAGCCTGTAAGGGAGTTGTCGTCGACGAGCGCCTGTCGCAGGATTCACTGAACACGTTGGCATCAAAGGCCGACATCATCGGCAAAGGCAACGACCGCCGTTGAAAGATGTAAACCGAGCGGCGCAGGGCATCTGCATCTTTTTCGTTCGGTTCCCACATCAGGTCACCGTTGCGACCGTAACGGGCAAAGTCGGCCAGATCGGCAGGTAAGGGAGGGAAGACGCTGGGGCCACCCATCTCCGGGTTCAAGCGCCCAGAGACCTGCAGGATGCTGTCGCGGATCGCTTCTGCCTCAAGCCGTCGACGGTTGAACTTTGCCAGCAGCCGGTTATCGGGGTCTGTTGTCGATCCCTTCAAGCCCGGGTTTTCGGCCGATTGTCGATAGGTGGAAGAGGTCACCATGAGTTTGTGCATGGCCTTGGTATCCCAGCCGCTCTCCATGAATTCGACGGCAAGCCAATCGAGAAGTTCCGGGTGCGAGGGCCTGTCTCCATTGACACCAAAGTCTGAGGTGGTGCGAACAATACCGGCACCAAAATGCTGCTGCCACATTCGGTTGACCCACACGCGTGCCGTTTGCGGATTCTCCTCTGAGGCAATCCATTTGGCCAGGGTCAGTCGACGACCACGAGTTACAAATTGGCGGTAGCGGTCTGTCTCGAGTTCTGCCGCGTTGGAATGGCCAGTGATCGCCGAGAGAAAGCCAGGTTCTACTACTTCGCCGGGTTGGCGGTAATCTCCGCGCAAGAGAATGCGCGTCGGGGCGATGTCAGGGCCGCTGGGAGGCCCCGCCACATTGGTGACTGCAAGAACATTTGGCTTCCAGCGTTCCAGCCGACGGCGGTAGACATCGAGCTTCGCGGTCAGCTCGCCATGCCGGGCTTTCTCTTCTGCGGTGAATATCGACTTGCCGGAGTACTTTGCGCCCGCTTCCCGCCGCACGGCATCGAGCTTCAAGCCTTCAAAGCGTTTGAGCGGATCTACCCCGCTTGCGTAGGCTTTGCGAAGTCTGTCGAGCATTGGGCTCTGTACTGCCTCCAAGGCACGCTTCTCTTCAATGTCACCCGTGCGCTCGGCGTCTTCCTGCAAAGCGAGTAGTTGATCCACCTCAGCCTGGGTAAAGATCCCGCGGTCTGAGGCCTTGAGAGAGGCCTCAAGATACAGGTCGTCCCTGGTGTATTCGCGAGTCTGGCTGGCGCGGTCTTTGCGGGCCTGGATCAACTTTGCCAGCAGCTGCTTTTCAAATGCATCGAGCTCTTTTTTCTCGGGCCCTTCCTTCAGACGCTTTTCATAGTCGGCAATTTGTAGCCGGGCCTTCTCGCCGAAGGCTGCGTTCTTATAAGGCACAGAGACATCACGACCGGCCTCAGTGGCTTGAAAGAAGGCTTGCATACGGTAGTAATCGCGTGTGGGAATCGGATCATATTTGTGGTCATGACAGCGAGCACACCCGACCGAAAGGCCAAGAAATACACTGCCCACAACGCTTGTCACTTCGCTCAGATAATTTTGACGGACGTCGGCGGCTACGAGATTCGATCGGTCCCATGGGGCTACTCGCAAGAAGCCTGTTGGCACGTATCCTTGCGGGTCGGGCTGATAGTTGTTTCGCGTTTTGGAGTGTTCGTCGCCGCCGCCGATCTGGAGCGTCACAAAGCGGTTGTACGGCATGTTTTGATTGAAAGCATCGATCACCCAGTCGCGGTAGCGCCAGGCGTTGCCAATGGCTCCGTCCCCCTCCAGGCCCGATGTCTCGCCATAGCGGGCCACATCCAACCAGTGGCGCCCCCAACGCTCGCCGTAGCGCGGATCAGCTAAGAGCCGATCGACGGTTTTCTCATAAGGCTCCTGCTCGAAACGCGCTAATTCTTCCGCAGTGGGTGGAACCCCAACCAGATCCAGGTAGAGTCGCCGTGCCAGTGTCGCTGGCTCTGCCACGGGTGCCGGCGTCAAACCAGCGGCCTCTATTCTGGCCAATACAAATCGGTCGAGCGGATTGCGTACCCAGGCGGCTTGCTGGATTGAGGGAAAGGCAACCTTCTTCGGACGTTCATAAGGCCAACGCCAAGACTTCGCGGCAACTGGCGATTCTGCTGGCAGACTTTTCACCCAAGCCTCAAGCTGGGCAATCTCAACCTCACTCAAAGCTGTACCCATCGGCATGCGAGGTGCCAACTCACCCTTAACCATCCGGATCAGGGGGCTTTGCTCGGGATGCCCGCCAATGACGGCCTTGCCGTGCTTGGACCCACCAGCAAGTACCGCATCGAGATTTTGTACAGAAAATCCGCTCGTTCTGGCCTTGGCACTGTGGCAGCCGCCACACTTTGCTTCGAGCAATGGCAGAACGTCTGTCGCACCAGATAGTACGCCAACAAGGCAGATCGCAGCGAGGATGAAATTGCGAAGCATTTCGCACCTATTCTATGCCGTAGCGCGCTTGCGGTGGAATCGAGAGGACTTCGATATATCATTTGAACGCGTGGACCGCCAACTGCAGGATGTCGTGAATGTTGCGATTGCTACCCTCGGTGGAGCGGCGATCGGTATCGAGAGACAGCACTCCGGCCATGCGGACAACCACTTCGCCGGCATTCGCACCTTCACCTTGCTCGGCTTGCTTTCGGGCATTTCTGCCTATGTGTGGGGACTTGGTTACCAGGTGCCGGCCTCCATCCTGTTGGCGGGTGCTGTTGGTTTGATCCTGACGGCATATGCTGCAGCGAGTCGAAAGGAAATTGAAGCCACCTCAGAAGTCGCAGCGCTGGTGGTCCTGGCTGCAGGCTTCCTGGCCGGCCTGGGGTCCTGGGCGCTATCGAGCGGCATGATCGCCGTGACCGCGGTTCTGCTGGTGGAAAAAACGCGCCTGCATCAAACGGTAGAGCGCTTGCCCAACGAGGGTATTCGTTCCGGTTTTCGCTTTGCACTGATGGCGCTGGTTGTTTTGCCGCTGCTCCCGGAAGGCCCTTACGGCCCTTGGGGAGGCATTCGTCCGAGAGAGCTTTGGATGATTGTCCTGTTTATTTCGGGGCTCAGTTTTTGTGGATTTGCCGCCCGTTTGCTGGTTGGCCCGGGGAAAGGCTACGTTCTCACGGGTCTGCTGGGCGGAGTTGTTTCTTCTACGAACATTACTCTTACCTTGTCAAAAACCAGTGCCAAAGAACCCACACTGGGCCTGCCGCTTGCTAGCGGTGTCATAGCAGCCAGTGCGGTAATGTATATCCGGGTTTCCACAGTTTGCTTCATTTTGAACCCCGCCCTCGGTATGGCTCTGCTGCCTTACCTTTCAGGTCCGGCCCTGACAGCCGCTGGGATCACTCTGTACGGTTGGCGGGAAAACCAGGAGCAGCACGCCGAATCTCCCATGCCGAAAAACCCTCTTGACCTAGGGTCGGCGCTCCAAATGGCGGTTCTGTTTCAATTTGTACTTTTCATCATCGCCGCTATGGGCGAGAACTTTGGCCAATCAGGCATGATGCTCTCGGGTGCGGTGCTTGGGCTAACCGACATGGATGCCCTCACCTTCTCTATGGCAAAAGCATCGCAAGCCCCACAACTGCTGGCTGGTGCCGCCGCTTCTGTGGCACTCGGCTGCATCTCGAACACACTGTTCAAGCTTGGGATCGCACTCGGCTTTGGGCGTGGAGTCTTTCGTAGCCGAGTTGGAGTCGGCTTTGGGTTGATGTTGCTGGCTGCCCTGCTGAGTTTCTTCTATACGCTCAACACGGGGCAACCTGCCATGCGAATCAAGTCGTGAGCGTTGCTGCGCAGGCGGCCAAAGTAGCCTTGGATCTTGCCTCTTCCGATGACCAACAGATCGGCATTCTCTTGCTCTACGACCCGGCGCACTCCCTCAACCAGAGTGGCATCTTCCACGATCTCCAGGGCTGGCTTATCGCGAAGCGAGGCAATTGCGGCTTCGTAATCTTCTCTAGCCCTCTGCAATGCAAAATGATGGGCACGCTGCGCAATCGCACTGTCAAATTTGCCAGGAATCGCGGGACTGGAATGCATCACTTTGAGGCTCGCCTCAAATTTGTTTGCGAGGCCTTGGGCGTACTGGACAACCGTCGCCGTCTCAGAACCACAGTCGACAGCGCAGACAATCTGCTTTGGAATTTCTGTTACCGAAGGACTGGCCACATGAGGCGAGGTCCACACGGGAATCAGGCTGTCATGCAGCACCCCAGCCGTTACCGAACCGAGCAGCAATTGGCGGAAGCGCGTATAGCCCAGAGTCGGCATCAGGATGAGATCAACGGAATTGGCCGCGCTATAGCGAACGATGGCATCTGCAGCCGCCCCCTGCATCTGCAGTCGTTTCAGCTTTACCCCCTCAAAACCGTCTACCAGAAAGCCCTTCAGTCGCTGCTCTTCTGCCACCAAACCGCTGCCTTCACAAACATGCAGCATCGTCACTTGCGCGCCAAAGCTCCTGGCCCAAGCCTGGACCACAGAGCCAGCTTCTTCAGCAGCTTTAGAAAAATCGACAGGGAATAAAATGTGTTGGATCATCGGCTAACGCTCTCCGTGCCGATCTTACACCATCACCCGGCGGCAGCTATGCTGCTGTTGCCTTTTTGGCGGAAATGTCTTTGATCCCGGTCATCAATCGATTCAAACTCTCCAGCACATGCTGTGCGGAAGGGGTTGGTTGCCCTTGCAAGAGATCGCGCGGAGCGCCATAGTTGCCATGCGGCGTCATCGCCATATCAGGGATGGCTGCGGGCCTGGGCGGCTCGACAACCGGGGCTTTGGGCGCAACGATCGGTTCTGCAACGGCCGACACTTCACCCAGCGTCGCCTGCCCCAGATAATCTTGCATCAATCGGTCTAACCGATTGCGCTTCATCACCACCATCTCGTGCACCTGCATGGCTAGCGCCTCGGTCTGACGCAGCTCTGTAAAGAGAGTCTGCATCTTCTCTAGCGTCTCCGCCAGGATTTGGGTCTGATCGGCTTTGGACATACTCTACCTGCACCTTTGATCGGAGGAGTATCAGGAAACTTAAGTAGGCCTATTCGTTTTGAAGGGATACAACAACGGGCAATCACTGGCTCGAAAGGGCTCTCACAGGATCCACACTCGAAGCCCGCCAAGCCGGAATCGCACTCGCCAATATCGCCGCCACGCCAAGCAGCAATACCCCGGCCAGCAGGACCAGCGGATCGCGAGCATTGCTGTCCATCCACTGCAACAGAAATGTATTGAGCCCGAAACTAAGGGCCACACCGAGCGCAATGCCTCCACCCACAGCCGTCGTAATCGACCGCAAGACAATCTTCGTAATATCCATTCGCTGGGCACCCAACGACATGCGAATTCCAAACTCGCCAATGCGCTGGGCCACCGTATAGGAAACCACGCTAAACAAGCCCACCGCCGACAATGCCAGCGCCAGCCCACTAAACACTCCAAAAATCCAGGCCGTCAACTTCCGTTGCTGCCATTTCGGTTCGTCCTGAACCCAAGACTCCAGATCCCGCACAAGATGGTTGGTTTGCTGATCGGCATCTACTTTAGTAAGTTGCAAGCGAACGGCCCGCAGCAGGGTCAGCGGAGCAACTTCAGTGCGCACGAGGATCTGCGTGCCTCCCCACATATAGTGCGAGAACGGCACGAAAATCGAAGGACGGACCGGCCTCGACAGGCCGTCGTTTTTTGCGTCTTCCACCACGCCGATCACTTGCAACCAGGAAGCACCACGCTTTTCTGGCGTCACCGCACCGGGGGCGGGGACATCGAAGAAAGGCACATGCAGCGATTGCCCCAGCGCCGAAGCATTTGGGAAATAGCGCTCGGCCAGTGTGCGGTTGATCACGGCAACTGGAAGTGCATTCTGCGTTTCGCCATGGCTCCACAGCCTGCCCGCAAGCAGAGGGATGCGCAATGTAGCGAAGTAATCTGAGCTGACCAGATTTACCGATGCCATCTGCTGGCTGTCTGCGGGTGATGACTTACCGAGAATCTCAAACGGCACGTTCAAGCCGTTTCGCGGTGGGGTGGCATTCATGGAAATAGCCGCCATGCTCACACCAGGAGTTTCGGCGACTTTCGCGCGCAACTGCTCAAAGTAAACCGCTCGCGAAGCCCACGTCGTCCGCGTCTTCTCTCGCAAGGGAATGCCAACACTCATCACGTGGGTGGGATCATACCCAAGCGGCGTCTGAAGCAAATTCAGAAAGCTCTTCATCACCGAACCGGCTCCAGCCAGAAGCACCATAGTCAGCGCCACCTGCAGCAGGATGAGCGCACTGTGCGTTCTGCGACTGCGGACGCTCCCCGCGCTTCGGCGCGAATTCGCAGCCATCGCTTGCCCAAGCTCCGTCTGCGACTGTTGCATCGCCGGCCACAAGCCGAAGAGCAGCACGGAAAAAAGCGCAACGCAAACGCTGAACAGCAACACCGGCAAGTTGATCGAGATCACAACCTCGGGAGCAAAGGCGTATTTGGGCAAGACGGTTTTCATGCCCGCGAGAATCCAGTACGAAGCGATTGCTCCAAAGATCACTCCAAGAGCTCCAAGTAAGAGAGCCTCGCTCAGTAACTGCCTTAGCAATCGCGCGCTGGAAGCCCCCAAGGCTCCACGGACCGCAAACTCATGTTCGCGGGCCGCACCCTGCGCCATGAGCAGAATGGCGACGTTGCCGCAACCAATGAGTAGCAGCAGCGCAACCGCACCCAGCAAGAGATACAAGGTGCCTGACAGACTACGGTAAACCCAGGCATTGAGATCTTCTACCTTCATTTGGAAGGCTTCAGGAAATTGCTTGGGACTCAGCTTGGCAAACTCCTGGACCAGCGATTGAATCGCAACATTGGCGGTGCCAAGCGAGACCCCAGGCCGCAGCCTGATATTGACGACGCATTCGTGCTTCGGGTCCGCATCCATCTTGAGAGGCAGATAGACATCGGCGCTGTACCAGCGGAAGCGCGGCCCCGCAACTCCCACCACCGTGTAGGGTTTGCGATCCAGTTGCAGCGTCTTGCCCACGGCTTGCGGGTCAGAGCCCAGGCGCTCCTGCCAAAACTGGTAAGACACCAGCGCCACCGGCAGCGGCTCCTGGCCATCCACCGCATCCGATGGCTGTAGCCCCCGCCCCATCGCCGCCGGAACGCCAAGATCCTGAAACCCCGACGATATGAGACCAAGCGCATGAACGTTCTCTGGCAACTCCTGCCCCGTGATCGTCATCGGCCGGTAGTCCATGGCCAGCACACTCTCGACGATGTTGAGTCGACGCAGTTGCTGAATCTGCGGTGGCGTCAGTCGAATCTCAAACGTTGGATTCACTTTCGAAGTCGCCGTGAGACGCAATATCCCTTCGGCATTGCGAAAGGGGAAAGGATTCACAAGAACCGCGTAGATCACGCTGAAGACGGCTGTCGTCGCCCCAATGCCAAGCGCTAGCGAAAGGAGCGCTGTGAAGGTAAAGCCCGGGTTCGCGATCAGCTTCCGGACAGAAAACCCCAGGTCTTGGGTGAAGGAATTCATAGGAGCTTAGTGCGCTTCTTCATCCCCACGCGGAGGATTCGGATTGCGCGGCTGCGGATTCTTCCGGTCTTGCTCCACCATTTTGCGCACCTGCGCTGCAACAGTCGGCGTGTGGTAGGGAATTCCGTCCTTGATCGTCCATTCGATTTTTCCCGATTGCGGTACACCTTCCGTCTTGGGGTACAAGATACGGAAGTCATCGAGCGGATTGCCATCGACGACAATCAAATCCGCCAGGTAGCCCGCTCGCACATATCCCAGCTCATTCTGCTTGCCCATCAACTTCGCATTGTTTGACGTGGCCTGCGTCACCACCTGCAAGGGGTGGAAGCCTGCTTCCTGGTGCAACTCCATGCCGCGAATCATGCCGAAGCCATAGAGGTTGTAAATGAATCCGGCATCTTCGCCAATGCCGATTACGCCGCCGCGTCGGCCGAAGTCACGCACGGCATCCATCCAAAGCCGATAGTTCTGCCGCCATTCGGCTTCATCGGCACTGGTCCAGTTTAGGAAGAAACTGCCGTGATTGTTCGGATCAGGAGCGAAAAACTTCTCCAGTGCAGGGTGGAGATATTCCTTAAAGAAGGGCTGATTTTGGTAGCGCAACAAATCGCGGGCCGCCTCGTAGATGTTCAGAGTCGGGCTCCAGCCCACATTGGCCTTCACCATGCCATCCAGTACTTGCCCTAACTTTGCCGGGTCCGTTTGGCGAAACAGGTTGCCGGCATAGCGGAAGCGGTCGACTTCGTACTGGTGGTTAAAACTCGAAGGAAAGTTCTGTACTCCATCCTTCAATGCCGCATCGGGTATGCCATACCAATGCTCAATCGTGGTGGTGCCGTGCTTGATGTCATGCCAGGCATTGGTCTCGGCGACGGCGGCGTGGTGTGCGGTTCGCAATCCTTGAATCTTCGCCTCGGAAGCCATGACCTCCATGGCCCAATCTGAAATTTCGAAGAACTTCAATCCATCCGCCCCACTGGCCTTGATTTGCTTGACGCGCTCCCGAATCGCCGTATCGTTGGCCAGTGACGGCGCAGGATTCATACCCAGCACAGCGTAAAGAAACAACCGAGGTGCCATGATGCTGTTCTTCTGCGATTGCTCCCGCAGCGCCTTCGACTTTTCAAAATTCGAACCGACATCCCGCACGCTGGTAATGCCGCTAGCCAACCAAACTCCGAATTGATACTCCTGCCGCATCGGATATCCAGCCCGCTCATCCTGGATGTGAGCATGCACATTGATCAACCCCGGCAAGACATATTTGCCCTTGGCATCAATCACTTTGTCGCCAGCAATTGGCCTGCCTCCTCCCGGTGCAATCGAAACGATGCGGTTGCCCTCAATCACGATCGTCCGCGGGCCATTGGCGGGTGTCCCAGCCCCATCCACCACCAGCGCATTCGTCACTAGAATCCGACCCTGGCGCGTTCCAGAATCAGAAGGTGCTAAGGCCGACTGGCCCATCAAAACAATGGGGATGGCGAGCATTGATGTAAGGACATATGAGCGAGTCATAAGAGGATAGTCTAGCGAACCCAAGTAAGGGATAAGGTGCACCAGGGCTACCTCCAAAGCGGAAGTACTTCGATGCTGTTACAAAGTGCAATAAAGTTGCATGTCTTCGCGATGCGAATCGCCGAAGATTGGAATCGAGCTTGTGACCGAAGCCAAGAAGGCCCGGCCGCTCGAAATAGAACTGAAGGAGAGTTTTAAATCCATGCGCAACTTACTGGTGCTTACCGTATTCGCCGCCCTCACTGCCAACCTGAGCTTTGCTGAGGTGGTGGATCATCCCCGCAACTTGAAAGAAGAATCGAAGATTCAAGAGAAGGCCCAAAAGCGCTGGATGTGGAGTGCGATTGCGCTTACGGCTGCCAGCTTTGCTGACGCCGGCTCCTCCTGGGGAAAGCTCGAAGCCAATGGCATGCTGCGATCCTCTAACGGCACCTTCGGAGCCAAGGGCTTCGGCATCAAGATGGGCATGGTCGGTGGCATTCTGTTCACCCAGCACATGCTGGTCAAGAAGAATCCCTCGTTGGCCAACTCATTTAGCTATGGCAACTTCGGCATGTCCGCGCTCAAGGTTGGGGTAGCCGCACGGAACTCGCAAATCGAAAAGCCCAAGTATCTCCTCCGCGAACAGTAAGCTCTCCGCCTTAAGCACCGGGCCTGGTGCAAATGGAGTTACTGTAGTAACACCATGAGCACCAGCCCGGACCTCAAAGTGCTGTACGCCTTTCTGGGGTCAGTGAACCCAGAAGAGGTGGCAGCGGTCGAAGCGGCGCTCGAGCAGTTGCATTTGCATCGGGAGCGACTAGCCGCTCCCTTCTCCATTCCGCCAACGCAAACCGCAGCAATTGTTTTGATCCTCGGAACCAACGTTCCATCGTTAGAGCTTGTGAATGCAACCCAAAGCGGCCTTCCCATCTATGCATTCAGCTCTGTCCCCCAGCCGGAATTCTCTCTCCACCTCACCCACTTTTCCAACCCGCAAGAACTGCAAGCCCGTATCGTCGAAGTTCTCCTCCCGCTTTTGATTTTCGCCCCGCCGGCTAGTGTCCCCTGGATCAAACCGGAACCAGATTCCTTAGAACGCTTCCCCGTTGATGAGGCTCCAGCAGTGAAACAACGAGAGCCCACACACTATAAGCTCGATAGAGTTCGGCCACCCGCTCCCGCTTCCAAAGGCAGCGATGGCTTTGCTAACTGGGATTTTTCGCTGCCGATTCCAAGCCCGCCTGCATCAGCCCCCACCACTCGCCCGGACCCCGGCTTCCAGATCGTGCGCGTCTTCTACGCCACCGATCGTCAGCTCAAGTCGGGTCCTGCTTTCGCCAACGAGCGTTCTGCCCCAGCTCAACTTTCCTACGGCACCTGCAATGTCACCATCCCCAATACCGATGCGCACACGGTGGGCGAACTCGAGAGCCCGAGCATCTGGAAATTCGAACTCAAGGAGAACCCTCGAAAGCATGTGATCCTGGCCCAAATCGAGACGCTCCTGGAGCAGGAATTCCTCCAGCAGCTCCGCAACCGCATTGGCGCCACCACCTCGCGCGACGCCTTCGTCTTCATTCACGGCTACAAAGTCAGTTTCGAAGACGCCGCCCGCCGCACCGCACAATTCGCCTATGACCTCAATTTCAAAGGTGCACCCATCTTTTATAGCTGGCCTTCGGGTGCCCGCTGGTGGCGCTATGCCGCCGATGAGGCCAACGTGCAATGGACTGTCTCACACCTCGAAGGCTTCCTCCTCAACATCGCCCAACACTCCGGCGCACAGCAGATCCACCTCATCGCCCACAGCATGGGCAATCGGGCGCTCACCTGGGCCATGCAATTGTTAGCCGCAAAGAAAGTGCTCCCCAAAGGGCTCTTTCGCCAGATCGTTCTCACGGCCCCCGACATCGACGCAGAAACCTTCGATCAACTGGTGCTCGCCATGTCCACCGAAGCCGAGCGCATCACGATGTACTCCAACTACAAAGATGTTGCTCTGCTGGTCTCACGGCTCTTCCATTTTTATCAACGAGCAGGTGCCAGCGTGCGCCTTGTCCCGGGCATGGAAACGATCGATGCCACAAAGGTCGACACGAGCCTGCTCAAGCACTCCTACTTTGGAGGCAGTCGAACGGTGCTGGCTGACCTGGCTGCTCTCCTGCTCGACGGCAAGCCCGCAAAGGACCGATTCGGGATGAAGGAGAAAATCACTCCCCAAGGCTCCTACTTCGTTTTCCGCCCCTGACTGCTCACCACGGCCAAACCGGCCAAACATAGGCCGAAAGGCGCGTCCGCTCGGCATACCCCAGCGATTGGTATAGCTGCAGTGCGCTCGTGTTCGCGCGCGTTACCGTGAGCGTCGCGTAATCGCAGCCCATCTCGCAAAACTTCGCGTGGGCTGCATGCATCAGCAGGCGCCCCGCACCCAACTTGCGAAACTCCGGATCCACGCACAACTGCGAAACATGTCCGACCTTTGCTTCTCGGGCGTCCGATACACTAGCCAGCACCACGCCGACCAATCGACCGTCCCGTTTGTCCGTCATGAGAAACGAAGCCTCAGGACTGAAGCCTCCACAAGCTGGATAGCGGATCATATTCGACAGGTAAGAGCGGGCCCGACCGGGCACCCGGTATTGATCATTGATCTCTGCATCCATGTGCCCACGGTAGGCGCGAAACAACAGATGCGCTACTTCTTCCTCGCTCCGCCAATTCCAGTTTTCAAGACGTAAGCCAGTTGACTCCCTCAGCTCGTCGGGCCAGCGAGCGTTCTTGAGTTCCAGGTCGAGGAAAATCCGCTCATAGCGGTCTGCCCGCGGATGCGAATACACATAGCGGAGCATCATCGGCTGGCTCTCCAGCCGCCTCACCTGCGGGTATCTTCGAATCGCCTCTACCGTCGAGGCCATCAGCAAGCGTTCGTTCTCCGGGTTACCCCAACGTTCCCGCACAAAGGCATCCCCAATCAGAGCCTTGTTTTGATCCAACACAAAATACGAATAGCCAACGACACGTGCCCCTTCCACCAGAGCAATCCCTGCCAGGCTGTGCGTTGCTACCAACTGTCGAACCAGCTTTGCCGTACCTGTGAAATCCCACCGATACCAGTGGAGGTACTGCCCGATTTCTTCTTCGAGCAATTCCTCCATCTGATCCAGTTCAATCTCTTCGAGCGCGACTGGTTCGGGAAAACTCACGAGTTCAAGAACTGTTTGATGCCGCTGATCGCCTGCCGGGTTCGATGATTGTTCTCGATAAAGGCAAAGCGAACATGGCCTTCCCCGAGCGGCCCAAAGCCAATGCCCGGCGAGGTTGCCACCAGCGCTTTCTCAAGCAGCTTCTTGGAAAACTCAAGCGAACCCATCGCTTTAAACTTCTCCGGAATCGGGGCCCAGAGGAACATGCTGCCCTTGGGCTTTTCTACCGGCCAGCCTGCTTTGTTCAAGCCATTTACCAGCAAGTCGCGCCGCTTCTGGTAGATGTTGCAAATCTTCACCGTATCTTCTTCACATTCGCGCAAGGCAATGATGGAGGCAATCTGTACCGGCTGAAAATTCCCGTAGTCGAGATAACTCTTGATGCGGCCCAGTGCCGAGATCATCTTCGGGTTGCCCAACACAAAGCCCACACGCCAGCCCGCCATGTTGTAGCTCTTGGTCATGGAGAAGATCTCAACAGCATGCTCTTTGGCACCATCAATCTCGAGGATGCTCGGCGGCTTCCAACCATCAAAACCAAAGTCAGCATAAGCAAAATCGTGAATCACCATCGAGCCATGCTTGGCTGCCATGTTCAGCACGTGCCGGAAGAAATCCAGCTCTACCGTATGCGTCGTCGGATTGTGCGGAAAGCTCACCAGAATTGCCTTCGGCTTTTTCAATTCCGTCTTGTAAACATGCTCCAGCCGATTCAAAAATTCATCTGGACTGTTGAGCGGCAGAATGCAAGGCGTTCCTTCTGCCATGATCACGCCGTATTGGTGAATCGGGTAGCAGGGATTGGGCAGCGCCACCACATCACCAGGGCCGATGACCGCAAACATCAAGTGCGCCAGACCTTCCTTGGCCCCGATGGTCGCAATGGCTTCCTTGTCGGGATCGAGGTCGACGCCCCACTTCCTCTTGTAGCGCTCTGTGATGGCAAGGCGCAACTGCGGGATTCCTTTCGACACACTATAGCGGTGATTCTTCGGGTTCCGGGCCGCTTCTACCAGCTTGTTGACAATCACGCGGGGAGTCGGCCCATCCGGGTTCCCCATCCCAAAGTCCACCACATCCTGCTGTGCTGCCCGCAGCTTTGCCTTCATTTCATTGACGACGGCAAATACATAAGGGGGCAGCTTGGCGATGCGGTAAAACTCTTCATTCGATAAAGACATTCTTTTTATTGTAGAAAAGCCCGCGCCGGACGTTGCTACGATGTGAGAGTTCTATGGAAATTCGTCGCATTATTTCTTGCTCCCTGATGCTTGCCCTTTGCCTGCCCGCACCCGCTCAGCAAAGCAAACTCACGCTCGAAACCATCATGCAGGGCCCGCGCTACAGCGGCTACACGCCCTCTGCGCTGCGATGGTCTGGCGATAGCAAACGGGTCTACTTTCAATGGAAGCGTCACACCGACCCCATTGCCGCTCCCTTTGACACTTATGTGGTCAACCGTGACGGCTCCAATCTGGTCAAGCTTTCTGAACAGGAAGCCAGGCTTGCGCCGCCGTCCAACTGCACGTATGACGAATCCTACGGTCGCTGTGTTTACACGCAACAGGGAGGCCTTTGGCTCTACGATTTCTCCACCGACAAACCCCGCCGCCTGACCGCCACCAGTGACATCGAATCACAACCCCGCTTTCTACCCGGCGGCAAGGAGCTCAGCTACCAGCGTGGCAATAATCTTTATGTCCACTCCCTGGTGGATGGCTCCATCGACCAACTCACCGACATCCGCACGGGTCGCCCCTCTCCCGACGAAGAAGAACCTAAAAAAGACCCCAAGAAAGAGATCTCCTCTCAGGACTTCCTGAAGCAGGAAGAAAAAGATCTGCTCGCCATCGTCAAACAACGCGCCACGCTCAAGGAAGAAGCCCGTGCCCGCCGCCTCCGCGAAAATCCGCGCAAGCCTTACTACCTGCCCACCCGCAACATCCCGGTCAATCTACGCCTTACCGCAGATCGTAACCACATCATCGCCGTCTTCAATGAGCTACCCGAAGGTTCAAAGACCGCCATCGTCCCGAACTACATCACCGAAAACGCCTATACCGAAGATCTCAACACTCGCACAAAAGTAGGCGACACCCAGGGCCGTTCCCGCATTGCTGTCATCAACGCCAAGACCGGCGAGGTCAAGAACGTCGATCTCTCCCTGGGTGAGAAGCCGAAGCAAACCTCAGTCTTCAATCTAGTGCTGAGTGAGGACAATACCAAGGCCGTCTTCCTGCTGCGATCGAGCGACAACAAAGACCTCTGGCGCATGGCACTGGACCCCGCTGCTGCGAAGGCCCGCATTCTCACCCATGACCATGACGACGCCTGGATTGGCGGCCCAGGCATCTTCCGCATCGGCTTTTATGGAGATTCGGTTTATTACCAAAGCGAGGTCAGCGGCTACTCGCATCTCTATCTGCAACCCTTCTCCGGCGGCGACCCCACTGCTCTGACTTCGGGCAGTTATGAAGTCACGGGTGTCGATCTGTCGCGCGACAAGAAGTTTTTTTACCTCACCACCAGTGAAGGTAGCCCCTATGACCGACATTTCTATTTCTTCGACCCTGCCACCAAAACCAAAGTCAAGATGACCACCGCTCCCGGCGAGCACAACGTGACTCTATCCCCCGATGAGGCCTGGATCGCCGATATTTCCAGCTTCACCAACCGTCCCGACGAGGTCTATATTGGCGAGAAGAAATCCGGAGCCAAACTGGTGCAGGTGACGACTTCGCCTTCCCCGGAATTCCTGGCCCGGAAATGGGTGGAACCCACACTCGTTGAGATCCCCGCGCGCGACGGCAAGAAAATCCCTGGCCACCTCATCAAACCGGCTACGGCCCGGCGTGGTGGCCCTGCTGTCATTTTTGTTCATGGGGCAGGCTACCTGCAAAACGTCCACAACTGGTGGAGCAATTACTTCCGCGAATACATGTTCCACCACATCTTGAGTGCCGCCGGTTATACGGTTCTCGACATCGACTACCGTGCCAGTTCCGGCTATGGCCGCGATTGGCGCACAGGTATCTACCGCTTCATGGGCGGTAAAGATCTCGAAGATCACCTCGACGCAGCCAAATGGCTGGCTACTGTTCAAGGCGTCAACCCGAAAAAGATCGGCATCTACGGGGGTAGCTACGGCGGCTTCATCACACTCATGGCCTTGTTTACGAGCCCTGATACTTTTGCCGCTGGCGCCGCACTGCGTCCCGTTACCGACTGGGCCCACTACAATCACGGCTACACTTCCAACATCTTGAATGAGCCACAAAAAGATGCCGAGGCTTATCGCAAGAGCAGCCCCATCTACCATGCCCAAGGCCTCAAGAGTGCGCTCCTGATCGCGCATGGCATGGTGGATGTCAATGTGCATTATCAGGACAGCGTCCGCCTCGCCCAGCGCCTCATCGAGCTAGGCAAAGACAACTGGGAACTAGCCAGCTACCCTGTGGAAGACCATGGCTTTGTCGAGCCCAGCAGTTGGACCGACGAATACCGGCGTATCTTCAAGCTCTTTGAGAAGAATCTGAAATAGGCTCTGAGCCAAGATTCAGCGTCCCCTTCTCGACATATAGGGTTTGGGAAGGGAAGGCGAAGTCGGAATCATGCCGCTTCACGATTTGCATGATCTGCAGCAAGAGCTCTTCCTGGATTTTCAGAAATTCCGGATAGTCGTTCGTGAGGATGTAGGCAAAGAACTCGATGTCCAGCGAGTAGGTTCCAAACTTCAAGAACTGCACCCGCCGTCCCTCGGGCGAAACGCGCTCATCCTTCTCGAGCAAGTCTCGTAACTCCAGCAGCATGCCCTGCATTTCTTCGGCCTGCATGCCATACTTCACGCCAATGGTGTGGCGAAACAGAATCTGATCCCGCTGCCCCAGGTTCTCGATGTTCATCGTCGCCAGTTGACCGTTGGGGATGTACAACACACTGCGCTTTTCTGTGCGAAACCTCGTCGCCCGCAAACCGATGTCTTCCACCGTCGCCACGGTAGTAGCAAATTGGCAACTGTCGCCCACCCGGATGCTTCGATCTCCCAACAGCGTCAAGCCACCGAAAACATTCTCCAGCGTCTTCTGCGCCGCAAAAGCAACCGCCAAACCACCAATGCCCAAGCCAGCGAGTGCCGCCGTAATGTCAAAGCCAAAGCCACTCAAGCCAATCAATATTGCCCCGAGCAGCACCAAAGCCTGCAACAACCTCCGCCCCAGTTGCACCATCGACTGGGTCGAGCTCAAATTGTTTTTTGTCAGATATTCCCGGATGCGTCGATCCGCATACCCGATCAAACTGAAAATCACCCAGACCAGTAAAGACAGCCAAAGGAGCCGCAAAACTCTCGAATACCAAACCCGGTACAGCAGCGGTAACCCAAGCAACTGCGCCGCCAGTGCGTGCAAAAGCAAGGCCAAAAACAAGAGGACCGGCACATTCGGTCGCTTTGCCACTTCCCATTTGGCCGGAAGCCAGCGCACCACCAACCAAACCAGAACCCAAGCCAGGCCGAAGGCCAACGGCAAAGCTGCAACGATCGCAAGCAGCACCCAAAGCGGCATCGACCAGAAGTGTGTGTCGATCAGGCCGCGTGGCAGGCGGCGCTCCAGTTGTGGAAACCCGAGCTCTGAGAACAGTTGCGGGGCCAACTCTACGGTTTCCTTGCTGAGCAGCCAAATTTGTTGCCCATTCTCCGCCACACGCACCATCGCAATCGGGCTGGACTGCTCGCCACCAATCACCACGCCCACACTCTCGCGATCCGATGGCAAACCGTCATCCCCAGTGCCTTCGGGTTTAGAGCTGATGCTATCGAGATTGCCAACAAAGCCACGATCCAGCACAAACTGCAGTTGCCTGGCCAGCTCAACCCTTTCTTTTTCAGTTACTTCCGCACCGAGCTGCAGATAACGGCTGGCCTTCGGGAAGTTCCCCTCATGGGCGGCGCGCAAAAACCCCATAAAGCTCGATTTCGGCGTCGTCCTTCCCAGACGGTCCAGTCCGGCCTGACCCATCGCCAGCCCACTCAGCACAAATATTCCGATCCAGAACCGCATAGCTCCTCCCAACATAACCCGCTTTTGTGACATTCGATTGAGTCAAGCTGTGTCCCACTGCCACACCCAAACCTTGCAGATACGAGACAAATGCTTTAGAATCAATACAGTACTTCGGTTCTCGACGTGCTCCACTCTGTACCGGAAAGATTATGACTCGCCGTCGCCCGAGCCTCCCCCTCATCGCCTTGCTGCTCAGCAGCTTGTCGCTGAGCGTGTCTTCGGCCGCAACACTCGAGCAACTTTCTGAAGCTCGCCTCATCGATGAGTCCACTGAGATCCTCCGCGGCAAGGTCAACTACTGCAATCAGATTTACCTTCGTCCCGTGATCTGGACGGTTTGTGAAGTCAACGTGATCGAGCGCTTCAAGGGCCAGACAGCTGCAAAAGTTCAGGTGGCCATCCCTGGTGGCACGGTTTCGGGGTTCCGCCAGAGCTTTGAAGGCTCACCAACTCTCGAACGAGACACCGATTACCTGTTCTTTCTTTGGCAGGGTAAGAACGGCCTCAAGCAGATCATGGGCCTCAGCCAGGGCTTGCTGAACATTGTGAAAGACGAGAAGGGCAACTTGATGGTGGCCCGCGCCAAGGTGGAAGATCGCATGGTCACCCCTGAGGGCAAGCCCGTCGAAGACCAGAGTGTCAACCTCCGCTTTAGCGACCTTCGCGCTCGGATGACCAGCCGCCTCTCCAAAGGAGCACGTCAATAATGCTCCGCCGCACTCTCGCCCTCCTGCTGCTGCTTGCCACCACAACCACCGCTGCTTACCACTTTGTTCGTTACTCCTCCCGGTTTGGATACCAGCAGCCGATCTACGAGCGCTTCGACCTGAATTCTCTGATCAACAAGACTGTTCCGTTTTTCCTAGTCTCTGATGGCCAGGAGAAACTCCCTGCTGGCGATAATTCGAGCGCGCTGATGAGTCAGATTCTTCTGGCGGCTCGCACCTGGAGTGAAGTTCCCACCAGTGAACTTCGCCTCGCCTTTGGTGGTTATGCAACTGCTGCTTCTGGCCCGCAGGGCGCACCCGGTATTGATGTCATGTTTTCTGAAGACGTTCCTCCGGGTGTGATCTCCTATGCTGGCCCAACCGTGAAGGCTGACGCCGACCTCAACACGAGCGAACCCTTTACGCCCATCCTGCGTTCACTGGTTGTTTTTCGCAAAGACCTCTCGAGTGTAGAAGGCGTCCCTTACGCCAGCTACTCAGAGGCCTTCTTCCTGAATGCAGTCCATGAACTCGGCCATGCGCTGGGTCTGCAACATACCTTTACCTCTTCGGCCATGTCGACGCAGTTGACCCGGGCCACGACGCGCTCCAGGCCCTTGGCTGCCGACGACATCTCTGCGATCTCCACGCTTTACCCGTCTCGCAATTTTGCGGCTTTGTTCGCCTCGATTTCAGGGCGCGTGACGCAGAACGGCACTGGCGTCAACATGGCGAGCGTCGTCGCCATCTCGCTCAGCGGCAACGCGGTGAGCACCCTCAGCAACCCCGACGGTACGTATCGCATTCAAGGCATTCCTCCCGGCCCCTACCAGGTCTTCGTACATCCCATTCCTCCTCCTGTCAGAGGTCAGGCCAACCCAGGCGACATCATTCTCCCGAGAGATCCTCAAAATCTTCCCATCGCCGTAAACAACCGCTTTGACCTGCAGTTCTTTCCTGGCACTCGCGATCCCCAGGCGGCCGCGAACCTCAATCTGGCCGCCGCACAGAACCTCTCCGACATCAATTTCTCAGTCAACACCCGCAACAGTGCGCCGACCCTCTTCTACCCCACCACCTACAGCTTCATCACCAACACAGCCACCAACAGCGGCAACTATGTTCGCCCCGCGTTCATCACCCCACAGGTGGTAAACCCGGGCTTCATTGCCAGCGGCTTTGGCTTCGTGACCGCCGATTCCAGACCGGTTCCCGGCCTGCGGTCCAGCATGCTTGGCGGCTCGCCTGCGGTCAATGGCATTCGTTCTTTTAGCAATCAGTTCATTATTTTCGATCTCTTCGTTTCTGGAGTGGCTGGCGACGGGGCCCGCCACATGGTACTCGATAATGGCACAGAAACAACGGTTCTGCCCGCAGCCATCCAGGTGGCCGCCAGACGCGCTCCCGAAGTTCTCAATGTCAACTGGCTGGGCAACGCCTCGGACGGTACACGCCTCGCTCAGGTCACAGCGGCCAACATCGGCAGGCAGACACGAGTCCTCGTAGATGGCGAAGCCGCTTCCATCCGCAGCATTGATGAAGCCACAGGGATCATACAGTTCGCCGCACCGGCCGCCACCACCGGCCAGGTGGCTCGCATCGTCCTGCTCAACCAAGACGGACAAAGTTCTTTGTTCCTGCGCCCCGAAGCCCCGGCCCAACTGCCCTACCTGGAACCGGAAGCCAATAGTTTCACCATTTCACCTGCATCGCTGCTCCCAGCTTCAGAAGCAGTGCTTGAAATCAATTCGTCTGGAGCCCGCTTCCAAATGGACCGCGTCAGCGTGGGCTTCGGCTCAAGCGATGTTCAGGTTCGCTCCATCTCGGTTCTGTCCCCCACACGCTTGCTCGTCAGTGTTGTTACCACCCCGCAAGCAAACGCAAATTATACGGTTACTTTGCAGTCTGGCTTGAGCCACCTGCAGCTGAGGAATGGCGTTAGCATCCAGGGCGTCGCGGCGCTCTCCCGCCCGGCCTTCCAAGTGGATCCCCGCTGGACGACCGAGACTGGCTCACCTGCAGTCATGCCGGGTTCTAACGCAGTAATTCTCGTCGGTGGGCTGAATGCGAATTCGCGTGTCAGCGCTACATTGAACGATGTTCCGGCACAAGTGCTCTCTGTCGGCTCCGGCCGCATCCTGCTGCAGATCCCAGGCGTACTTAGTGTAGGACTTGCGCACTTGAAGCTTAACGTCGACGGCGAGGCGGCAGCGAGTGCTCTTGTAGCGGTCTCTGGTGCTGCCCCAACCATCCAGCGCTTTGAAAATTCTGATCAATTCACTGTCGACGCACAGCGCCCTGCACAACCGGGCGACACCATGTTGGTGACCTTCATCGATCCTTCTCTGCACGCCGACGCCAATCTTCGCGCCAATGAAGTTTCCATGGCAGCAGGAGAAACACCGATTTTCACGCTTCGTGTTGAAAAGCTGGCAGCCGGAGTTTTCCAGGCCGCAATCACGCTACCTCGGGGGATCGCTGATGGCACCATTCCGTTTACTGTTTCCATTAACGGCCGCACTTCTACTCCTACCGCTCTGGCCATTCGCAACCGTTAAGGGTCAGGTCCTAAACCTGAGCGCAACGCACGACGGCCGCCAACTCTACTTCACGCTTAACACACCAACTGGTCCGCAAATCTGGCGCATCATCGAGACCGATGAAGTGCAACCCTTCGCCGACAACGCCAGCGATCCGCAGGTCTCCTGGGCTGGCACCCAGGTGGGCTTCACGCAATCAGACACCATCTCCATCCTTGGTGATCTCAGCCTC
This sequence comes from Bryobacter sp., assembly GCA_044340255.1. Taxonomy (GTDB): domain Bacteria; phylum Acidobacteriota; class Terriglobia; order Bryobacterales; family Bryobacteraceae; genus Bryobacter. Next base: position 123,424 of record JBIITX010000015.1, read on the forward strand.
CTCCTTCCTGGCTCGCGCATGAGGATGAGTCGCAATAGCCGTTGGCTGCTCCTCCACCCCACTGCTTCCGCTGAGCCCCTGCGCATCGACCTCAGTGCCAACACCATCCAGTCTGTTCCCCCCGATGCCATCGCCATCGACTCCGACGGCACCGTCCTGCTTGCCTCGGCAGCGCTGTGGCGAAATGGTGCCCGCATCCCCTTCGACATCCAGCGCCTTGCCCCTGGCCCCAGCCTGCACCTCTCGGGCAACGGCACCTTTGCCTTCTACCGTGCGCCTGTTGTTTCCGGCCTCGGCAAATTTACAGAGCTCACCTGGTTCACGATACACGTCCCCACAGGAGCGCAACAGGTCCTGTACACTTCCTCTGTGCTTGGCTCCACACCGCAGGATTATCCGCAAATCCTTGCTTCGTCAGACGACGGTGCCTTGGTGTTGCTGAAGTCCAGCCCCACCGAAGGAGCACCCGGTGAAGCCTGGCTTGCGCGCAGCTTTGCCAGCAACCGCAAGCAGCGCATTCCTGTTCCCGGTGGAGAGCTCATTACGGTGGGCACGCTTTCTGGCGATGGCCAACTGGCCTTCCTCACCACGGTCTCAGGCAAACTGCTCCGCATCCACATCAATACGGGTGCAGCAAGCACACTGCTGGCCCTACAATAACGGTCAGTGCTTCTTCCGATCCTCCTTCTCACCCTGGCCCAAGCCCCCGAATACGCGCGTGTCGGCAACACACAGGACATTGTCACCAAACCCCGTCCTGGTTACCTGCTCATGGGCGGAGGCAAAGATGTCGAAGAAGCTTTCCAGTGGCTGATCGAGCGAGCCTCCGGCGGAGACTTCCTCATCCTGCGCGCATCCGGTACACCAGCCTACAATCCCTTCGTACAGAAGCTGGGCAAGGTCAACTCTGTCGCTACGCTGATCCTCAAAACCCGGGAACAATCCTCAGACCCGGAAGTGCTCAAGGCCGTTCAAAATGCCGAAGCCATTTTCCTTGCTGGAGGAGACCAGTGGAACTACATCCGCCTCTGGAAAGATACGCCCCTCTCCAAGGCGCTGCAGCAGCGCATCAACAAGGGGGTCCCTATTGGCGGCACCTCCGCCGGCCTTGCCGTCCTGGGTGAGCATTATTTCTCTGCCGAGCATGACACGATCACCTCAGAACAGGCCCTCCAGGACGCCAACCATGAGAAGGCTGCTTTAGGCACCGGCTTTCTGAAGATCAAGCCACTTCAGGCCATCATCACCGACTCGCATTTCACTCCCCGCAAACGCATCGGTCGCCTTGCCTCCTGGCTCTCCCGCTTGCCCAAAACCCGCGGAATTGGCATCGACGAGCGCACCGCTCTTCTGGTGGAACCGAATGGCTCATCCAAAGTAGTTGGCGCAAACAAGGTCTGGTTCCTCCGCCTCACCGAGCCAGCCTCTCAACTGAAACCACTCACCCTCAAGAATGTAGAGGTCCTCACGCTTCCGCCGGGTGCCACCTTCGATCTCAAAAAGTGGGCTAGCTCGGACACGCAACCGACTCGGCTCTCGATCGAGCAAGGCGTCATCAAGCCTTAGAATCTTCGAGGCTTGTGCTTACAGCTTCCTGGCCGCAGCCACTTCCGCATTCGCCCGATCGACATAGGCTCGCATCCAGGCGACGGTATAAGCTACCGGCACCCGGTTGCCGCCAACCATTGTGGGGAAGTGGTCGCCAATGACGATACCGTCGAAGTTGACCTCCCGAAGAGCCTTCATGGCAGCATACATATCGTAGTAACCGTTGTCGACAAAGGTCTCGACAAAGTGCGGCAGCGGAGCACTCATGTTGCGGAAGTGTACTTTCCAGATCTTGCCCATCTCGCCAAAGTACTTGATAGCGGTAATGACATCGGCCCCCATCAGCTCACCCCCTTCAAGCCAGGTGCCGATGCAGAAGCAGACGCCGATATTGAGCGAATTGGCCATCTCGATTGCCCGACGATAACCCTCAAAGTTACCGAAGATACAGCGGGGGACACCAGCCAGCATTGGCACCGGCGGGTCGTCCGGATGGATCCCGATAAAGACGCCGTTTTCTTCCGCCACGGGTGCGATCTTGCGGATGAAGTACTCGTAGTTGTCCCAGAGTTCGGTCTCGGTATAAACGCGGCCATGGGACAGCGGGCCCTTGAAGATCTTACCCGCCCAAAGGCCCTCGCCCCCTTTAGCGAGATTGTAGCCGCGGGCCGGAGCGTTGCCGCGCGTAATCTCTCGCTCGGTATGCCAGATCCCGTTGCCCATATGGGCATAAGTGACGTAGTGTATGCCAGCCTTACCGCAATTCTTGAGGTACTGCTTGTAGGCTTCAATGCGGGCATCGCGACCGGGCAGGTTGAGAACGATCTCCTCCTGATTCCGGTTGCCATCATGGCCGATGTTCCAGACCCGCAGCCCGGCTGATTCGACCTTCGCTTTGATGCGAAGAAAGTTCTCGACGTTATCGTCTTTGCGGTCAATCGTGACCGAGGTGTAGCGGACCCCGATCTGGTGCATAAACTGTAGATCTTCGTCGCTAGGGTTGGCACCAAGTTGGATGGCCACCTTGATACCCGGAGACCAGGGCGGTTTGGCCGCTGAAGCAGTAGTAGAGGCGGCAGCGAGGCCAGCCATCGAGAGCCCGAAATTTCTGCGATTCATAAGTTCCTTTCCGACGTGGGTGGACCAACAATTATCAGCATTCTACTAGACAAGCAAGGGTCGGATAATTTCTCCGCCGACCTGCGAAAGTTGCTTCTCACGGCCCGCATGCGTAAAGCGAAGCTTGTTATCGTCAAGGCCCAGCAGGTGAAGCAGGGTCACATGAAAGTCCTTCAGCGGATGCACCTGCTCCACTGCCTGTAGGCCCGTTTCATCAGTGGCACCAACAATCGCTCCACGCTTTACGCCGCCCCCAGCCATCCAGACAGACATCGCTGCAGCATTGTGATCGCGGCCCCAGGCGGTCGCCCCACGGCGGATACCGTTGTCGGGGCTGCGGCCAAATTCGCCCGACCAAACCACGAGCGTATCCTCAAGCAGCCCACGCTGCTTCAAGTCTTTAATCAAACCGGCAATGCCCTTGTCGATCGCGCGGATTCTTGCCCCATGGGCCTTATCGATGTAATCATGCGAGTCCCAGCCCATCGCAATCACTTGCACAAAGCGGGTACCCGCCTCGATCAGCCGACGCGCCAGCAAACAGCGCTTGCCGAAGGAGTCGGCATCCTTGTCTTTCCCCCCAATGCCGTACATCTCACGAATGTGGGCCGGTTCGTTCTCCAGTTCCAAAACCCGCGGCATTTCTTTCTGCATCCGGAAGGCGAGTTCATAAGATCCGATGCGTGCCGCCAGCTCTTCATGCTTCGGATGCAGTGCCTGGTGCTGTTGATTGAGAGCAGTCAGAAACTCCAGATTGGCCTTCTGCCGCTCTGCCAGAACACCGGGCGGTGGAGCCATATCAAGTACGGGTGCCCCTTGCGAACGAAGCGGGGTGCCCTGCAGATGTGCCGGAAGGTACCCGCTCGACCAATTGGCCGCGCCCCCCTGCGGATATGCCACATCCGGCAGAACAATGAAGCTGGGGAGATTGGGATTCTGAGAGCCCAGGCCATAGCAAACCCAGGAGCCAATCGCAGGGTCGCCGCCAAACTGTGTGCCGGTATTCAGATGGTAGAGAGCCGTGGGGTGATTGACGCTTTCCGCCTTGAGGCCGCGATAAAAGCAAACATCGTCGACCACCTTCGAGAAGTTCTCGAACAGGGTATTCATCTCAATACCGAGTTGTCCCGCACGTTTGAACTCAAAAGGGCTTCGCACGTAATAGCGCTCGCCCGTGTTCATGGCGGCGGCAAAGCGAGTGCGATCCTTCTGAAACTTCGTCATGTGAAGGTCTTTCAGGCGCGGCTTGGGGTCGAAGGTATCGATGTGGCTCGGGCCACCCTCCATCAGCAGAAAAATGCACCGCTTGGCCTTCGCCGCGTGATGAGGAGCCGCTTGCAGCAATACAGGGTTGAGACCGATCGCGGTGCTCATCAGAAAGTGGCGGCGGGTAGGCTTAGTAAACATAGAGGAACTCGTTGGAGTTAATCAGGCTGAGTGTTAGGTCAGCAAGCGCCCGCGTCGCGGGGCTCACCTGGGACGGATGCAAATTGGGTTCGAATTTGCTGGAAGGCTGGGCTTGAGTGAACGTGAATACCTCACCAGTCAATTCGCTCGTAATGGCATGGACAATCGGCTTTGGTGCCTCAATCGGCGGTGGAGGATGCTGTTGGTGATGGGCAGTCATCTTCGCTAGATGCGCCAGCGAAAGCGCTAACTCTTTAGCTGTCGGCGGTCGCGAGTAAGCAAGCTCGAAGGCACGAGTCACCTGGAGCTTCACCGTAGGTGCTTCTTTGCTGAGACGTGCCGCGAAGGCAAGCGCCATGTCGTGGGCAAACTGGCTGTTGAACAATGCAAAGGCTTGTGTAGGCACCGTTGAAGATTCGCGTCGGTCACAGGAGAGATCGAGACTCGGGGCATTGAAGACATCCACCATCGGATCAATGAGAGACCGCTGCTGGTAGGTGTAGATGGTGCGACGGTTACGTTGTGATTTCTCGGGGGAAGGAAAGTAAGGAGGCGCAAGCGAACCCATCCGATGTTGGGGCTGGCGCGCCACATCGTCGTTGATCTGAGGGAAGACTCCGGGGCCGCCTGCTTCGAGTGAAAGCTCACCCGAAACAGCAAGAATCGAATCGCGCAAGACTTCTGCTTCCATGCGACGAGGATTGAGATCGGTTGATTGGTAGTAATCCGACAGAAGAATCTGTTTATGCAATGCCTTCAAGTCAAAACCAGAGGCAACAAAGTTAGCAGTCAATTGGTTCAGCAGTTTCTCATCGCTTGGCTTGGCACCCATTTTGCCGAAGTTGTTTGAGTCCGCAGCAAGGCCTTTGCCAAAATGAATCTGCCAGATGCGATTGGCCATGACGCGCGGAGTGAGAGGGTTCTGCTTGTCGGTCAGCCAGAGGGCGAGCGCAGAGCGGCGGCCCGCGATCGAATTCGGTACTTGCGGTTCCTTCAGGTCAGAGTACTTGGCTAAGGCCGAAAGCAGTCCCGGTGTGACGGCTTCGGCTGGCGATTCGATATTGCCGCCGGGAAGGATGTGCACGGTTGCGGATTGGTAGGCGCTGCTCTTGGGGTATTTGAGATTGGGGCCACCATCGGTCTCCCCATCAAGCGGGCCGCTTGAGACAGCAAAGGCTTTGGGTTCGTAGCGGTCCAGTGATTCCTTGTAGAGCGCCAGATGCTTCTGCTGCACCTTAAAGGCTTCAAACTGCTCCGGCGGAAAGTCCGGCCGGTTCGTATTGCCATAAGCTTCCATCGCAGCTTTGGTGCGCTGGTGAGTCAACTGAATGCGCTCCCGCTCCACAGGAAGGTGACTCAGGTTCTCGACCGGAAGAAAGGGCAGCTTGGGCCGCGCAAACTCGGTTGACGCAAAGATGGCCTGCAACCGGTAATAGTCTTTCGTCGGGATCGGGTCGAACTTGTGGTCGTGGCAGCGGGCGCAACCGGTAGTGAGTCCCAGAAACGTGGTGCCAATGCTGGAGGTAACATCATCGAGAAACATCTGGCGGGTCTGCGCTTCCACGGACATGCCCGTATGTTCCCAGGGCCCCATGCGCAAGAAGCCCGTCGCAATCAGTGCTTCAGGGTTTTGCGGATACAGTTCGTCGCCAGCAATTTGCTCGCGAACAAATTGGTCGTAGGGTTTGTTCGAGTTGAAAGAACGTATCACGTAGTCGCGGTAGCGCCAGGCATTCGGACGCTCAAAGTCATTCGCGTAGCCACCCGTATCGGCATAGCGAACCACGTCCAGCCAGTGCCGCGCCATGCGTTCGCCAAACCGGGGAGAAGCCAGCAGGCGGTCAATCAGTTGCTCGTAGGCACGCGGAGATTTGTTGCTGAGAAACTGCTGCACTTCTTCGGGGGTCGGCGGCAGCCCCGTGAGATCAATCGCCGCCCGGCGGATCAGCGTACGTGGATCGGCTTTCGTCTCTGCCTTAGGAAAAGGGATTGCAGCCGCTTTGGGCAACGGGCGATAAGGCCAAAGGTCGGCATCGCTCAACTGCCACTGCGTCACAGTGGGAGCGTCCCGCCAGGGAGCACCCGCATTGATCCAGTCGCCGAAGGCAGCAACCGTAGCGGCAGGCAGCGGCTTGCCGGGAGGCATCTGCCCGGCCTTCAGGATGGTGTACAGCGGGCTGGCCTCTGCATTTCCCGCAACAACCGCAGGCCCACGGGTGCCGCCTTTGAGCAGGCCTTCCCGACTGCGAAGATCCAGCTTCGATAGCGTTTGCCCTTCCCCATGGCATCCCAGGCAATCGCGCTTAAGTGTCGGTTGCACAGTGTCGACAAACACTTGCAAGGGATCCATGGCCAGGGTTAGCAGTATGGGGATTAACACGGCTGGCTCGATTTTATATCATGCGTTTCACGATACCCTTGCGGAATATGGCGTATTTGGTTTTGGCATTGGCGATCTTCCTTGTCGGGTGCGGCAAGACGGAAGCTCCGGTCGCTGCAGAGGCAGGGTATGTGGATTCGCGGCTTTGCGAATCCTGCCATGCCGGGATTGCCAATACTTATCGCGAGACAGGCATGGCAAGGGCGTTTCATCGGATTGAGCTGGAAGAGGTACCCACCACTGGCTATGTTCATGCAAAGTCCGGACGCAAGTATGAATTTGTGAAGCGAGACGACAAAGTGTTTCTGCGCCGCGAAGAAGTGGGCGGTGGCAATGTCCTCGAGAAGGAAATCCATTACGTGCTCGGAAGTGGCAATCATGCACGGAGCTTTATCCATCGCAGTGAACAAGGGCGGCTGATTGAGATGCCCGTCAACTGGTACCCGGAAAATGGTGGCAAAGTCGCCATGAGCCCTGGCTACGACCGTGCCGACCATATGGACATGCGCCGTGCGATCGGCTACCAGTGTGCTTCGTGCCACAACGGATACGCGAAGGCGACCGGCACAACACTGCTTGACGATCCTGTTTTTGAAGGGGAGCTACCGCAAGGCATCGATTGCCAGCGCTGCCATGGGCCCGGCCGCGAGCACGCCTCATCCATGGGACGCGGCAAGATTTTCAACCCGAAAAAGGTAAGCGGCGAGCGCAAGATGGAAGTCTGCATGCAATGCCATCTGGAGACGACGAGCTACTCGCTTCCAAACTCGATTGTGCGCTTTGAAAAATCGATTTTCCGCTACGATCCACGGGAGGCCCTGGGAGACTTCATCGTGCATTTTGATCACGCCAAGGGCACCGGGCATGAGGAGAAGTTTGAGATTGCTGGGTCTGCCTATCGGCTGAGGCAGTCCAAGTGCTTTCTCCGGAGTGAGGACAAACTGACTTGCACCAGTTGCCATGATCCCCACAAAAAGACGACCTCGGCGGCGGTTGACGCTGCTTGTTCCAGTTGCCACCAGGATGTCGCTGGCTCCACCAAACATGCCCCAAAACAGGACTGTGCCTCATGCCATATGCCGAAGCGGAGAACCGAAGATGTCATCCATGTGGCCGTAACGGACCATAAGATTCAGAAGCCAGTGGCGGGTAAAGACTGGATGGCCGCACGGGAAGAGCGGCATGAAGTCATGGGTGGAGATTCCTACCGTGGTGAAGTCGCGCTCTACTATCCCCGATCGGTGGAAGGAGATCTCTATCCAGCGCTGGCCCAGGTGATGCATCAAAGCAACTTGAAGGCAGGAGTGCCGCGGCTTGAAGCAGCCTTGGCCAAAGAGAAGCCCCAACACCCTGCTTACTACGTCCAGATGGCCCAGGCGCTCCATGCCAACGGGGAGGCACCCAAGGCACTCTCTTACTATGCGAAGGCCTTGGAACTCGACGCCAAGTATCTTCCCGCTCTGCGCAGCCTCGGTGCCTCACAACTGCGCGCAGGCGATCTGTCAGCAGCCCGGGCTACGCTCGAGAGAACGACAACACTCCATCCGAAGGACGCCCTCAGCTGGCTCGAACTCGCACGCGTTTACCGCAGCGAACAGAAACTCTCTGAATCGGCAGCAGCGGCGCGCAAGGCAATTGTGGCTGAACCAGAATTGGTGGAAGCGCACAAGACCCTGGGCATTACATTGCTTGAAAGTGGAGATACCGTTGGCGCGGAGGCGGCTTTCGTGGCCGCCCTGCGCGAGCAACCCGATGAGGCCGAATGCCGCACCAACCTGGGCAAGTTGCTGGCCGGGCGCGGTGACCTGGCAGGTGCCGAGAAGCAGTTCACAGCAGCGATGAAGTTTGCACCCGGCCTCAAGGCGGCCCGCTTCAATTACGCCATGCTGCTGGCCGGGCAACGACGCTATGCGGAAGCTCTGCCAGTAGCCGCCGACTTGGTCAAAGCCGAACCCAAAGACCTGGATGCCCTCGACTTGTTGGGCAACCTCCAGATGGCCTTGCGCGACTTCCGGGCCGCAGCAGGCCAATTCCGCGCCGCGCTGGGGGTAAATCCCTCCTTCGCAAAGGCAAAGTTGGGCCTCGGAACCGCACTCGGTGCCATGAATGACTTCACCGGAGCCCGAAAATACCTCCTCGAAGCAGCCAATGGCACAGACTCCAGCGTTCGAGCCGAAGCTACAGAGCTGCTCCGCACCTTGCCAGCGGGCAAGTAGACCTTCCCACAACCATCATCGGTACTAGTACGCCTAAGTGATTGATCTCAAATGGCGTTGCAACATAGTTTCCCTCTGGTAAATCGATTCAGAATCCCTATACTTGTATTAGAGCTTCGGCTTCAAACGGATCAAAACAATCAAAAATATGTCGATTACCCTCCAACTCGCCCCCAAAAAACCAATGCAGCTGGCACGCGTTCTGCTGGCTGACGATAACCCTACCGCCCGGCTTACCCTTCAAACTGTACTTGAAGCGGGTGGTTATAACGTGGATTCTGCAGCCAGCGCAGCCGAAGCCATGCAAAAACTGGATTCTCAGGAATATTCGCTCGTGTTAACCGGGCGTGACATGGAAGCTCCCAACTCCGGCTGGAGAGTCGTAGAGCACGCCAAGACGATGGATTATCGACCGGCAACTGCGTTTTTCGATACGCACAGCGACGGCGAAACCGGACCTCAGGTCGATCATAAACCGATGCTTGTGGCACCGGAAGACATCCCGGAGTTGCTCGGCAAGGTAGCAGATCTCATCAGCCGCCGCGCCTCCCAACAAGTGCGCCGCGAGATGCGGATGGATGGCTAGTTCTTCTGTAGGCCAATCGCCTCGAGAGAACAGGTCGCTTCGTTCGATCCGACCCCTTCCACCACAGTAATCGAACCCAAAAGGGACTCAAGGCTACGGCTCACACCGTAGCCTTTTCTCTCGAGGAGTGTGGCGTTTTGAGCATCGAGCAGTTTGGCGAGGCGAGCCTGGAGCAAATCGGTATCTTTGGCTTCGCCGCCAAAGCCAATCAGAGATCCGGTCAGCACCAGCCGGTCCGGGTTCCCTGTGCTGCGGCGCGCCACTCCTTCACAGCGGGCCAATCCGGAGCCAGTAGCCCGTTGGGCCTGCAGAAGGGTGCGAGCGGCGGTAGGAAATTTCGCAGCCATAGCGCGCTCCAGATTGGCGGCTCCCTCAATATTGGAAACAAAGCAGGTGACGGCCAGAACGTCCCCAGCGAGTGCATTTAAGGATTCCTCCAGTAGCGGCTGCACAGCATTCACTTCACCAGACTCGGCCAGCGGCTTGGCAACCTGTTTGGCGGCAAGCCAGGCGACCCCATTGAAGTTCACCGGCTTTCGCTCTTCGGCGATGGCCTCAATCTGCACTTGCGCGCCATCAATGGGCAACGCACCCACTTGCAGGATGGTCAGCGCCGGCAGCGGCAGCTTCCATTCAAAAAACTGTTCACTCACGATCGCCGAAACGCGACGTGCGTCGCCACGACCGGCCACAAAGGCGCGCAGCTTCACGATCGTCGCGCCATGCGCCTGCTTCTTCAGGGCACTCAGCGCATCCTTCGCCTGTTGGCTCAAGAGCCCTTTCGTGGTCAGCGGGCTCGTGAAAAAGGCGAGACGAGTGCTTTCTACTTTGACCGCAGGAGGAGGGTCAGGCAACACCTCCAGCGTTTGCGTAATTGGCTCGATGTCTTTCTTGTTCTTCTTTTTCTGAGCCATCAAAGAATGGGCCGAGACACAGAGGATCAGGATGGCGGAGGCAATACGACAGAGCATAGTTCTATGAGCGGATTCCGAGGTTTAAGACTTGGCGAGCGTAGTTGATACTGCGCTCCATATGTTCTTTCTGTTGGTAGGCTAGCGCAGCCTGATAGGCGGCGGGCGGCGTGCGCCCGGTGACATCTTCCTGGACTACCGGCTTTTCATACGGGCGACCGCGCTTGGCCAGAGCCACAAAGCGAGCGTACTCCTGGGCTCGCGCCTTCGGATACCACCTTGCCCACCACTGGTCGTCAAATACAGGAAGAATCGCCGGAGGCCGCCCCGTGATTGGCTTGATAAAGATGCGAACGTCTGGAGACAGCAGTTGCCGGGCCTTGGCAATAATCTGCTTGAAGTCGACGGTACCTTCGCCCAGGGGGACCCACTGTACGGCAATCCCACCCGGATGCTCATACACCACAGAATCTCTGAGGTGGAAGGTGAGCGTATAGGGTGCCAATGTTTCCAGCGTCAACATCGGGTCTTCCAGAGTAAAGACCGGGTTGCCGGTATCAAGGTAGGTACCGACAAATTCCTTCCCGGCCGTTTCGATAATGATCTTGTGTTCCCAGGCCTGAAAGTCTTTGTGCACCTCAATGGCAAACTTGAGGCCGGCATCCATGACCTCAGTGCGAAGAGCCCGCAATACCTTAATCGCCAACTCCATGTTTGCTTCGGTGCTGGCAAGCGGCAGTTCATGGCGGAACCCCGCACAAACAGCGCGGACAATCGGCGAACCACAAGCCTTGGCACGGGCAATATTCTTGCGCACCGCTGCCAGGTTAGAATCCCACTGCTCCGGCGTCTTCGGCAGAAACCCGGATCCACCCGTCTGCAAATGAAGGTCAAATTCCTTGGCCCATTGCTTCACTTCCACCCAGTGTGTGGGGTCTTGTGCGCGAGGGTCCAATGAATCCTGCAGGAAGAGAGCATCCAGCTTCCAGGCAGCCGCCTGCTCAAAGTGCTGGCGGTCGGTCATCCTCAGGCCGCGCAAGCAATAGGTGTTGTAGCCGATGGCGATCTTGTCCGGCATGGCAGCGGCCAGCGGAACAGCAGCCAATGTAGAGATAAAGCTACGACGTTGCATCACTTTAGTTGGACTCCTGAGCCAGCGGGCTGCGCGACTTCGAATAACCGAAATAGATGGCCAGCCCGATGATGAGCCAGATGAAGAAGGTAAGCCAGGTTTGCAGCGGCAGCCCCAGCATCAGAATCAGGCAGAAGGCAATGGATACGTAGGGGACGAAAGGAACCAGCGGGACGCGGAAACCGCGCGGAGTATCCGGCTGGCGCTTGCGCAAGATAATCACACCAGCTGAAACACTGGCAAACGCGGCGAGCGTGCCGATGTTGGCCAGTTCAGCAAAGGTTGCGATGTCCCAAAGTCCGGCAGGGATTCCAACGACGAAACCAGCAATCCAGGTGGAGACATCCGGCGTGCGATAGACCGGGTGAACTCGCGAAAAGATAGAAGGCAGCAGCTTGTCACGCGACATCGCAAACCAGATTCGAGCCTGCCCATATTGGAAGACCAGCAGAGAACTCCACATGCCGACGAGAGCACCAAGGCTGACAAAAATACGGAGCTTGTTGTAGCCGATATCTTTGAGCGCTCGGGCAACGGGTTCGTCGTTGTTCAGTGTCGTGTAGGGGACGATCCCCGTAAGGACCAAAGCAACAGAACCATATAGCAGCGTGCAGGCTCCCAGCGTCAGCATGATCCCCCAGGGCAAATCGCGTTTGGGATTCTTGCATTCTTCCGCAGCCGTCGAGACCGAGTCGAAACCGATATAGGCAAAGAAGACGATGGCAGCTCCGGAGATCACTCCAGACATTCCGTTCGGCGTAAAGGGCTTCCAGTTGTCGGAGTTGATGGCTGAGGCCGCACCAAAGACAAAGGCAAGAATGGCTACCGTCTTGACGATCACCATGATGTTGGTGGCCCGCGCCGACTCTTTGACACCACGGATCAGCAGCCAGGTCAGTATGACCATGATCAGCATGGCTGGAATGTTGAAGTAAGCTCCTGTCACCCCGCCGCCCTTGAAGGCAGGGCCAGACCACTCCGGTGGAAGTCGATAGCCAAACAGGTTATCTAAAACGTCGTTGAAATACCCAGAGAATCCCACCGCCACACTCATATTGGAGACTGCGTATTCGAGAATGAGATCCCAGCCAAGAATCCAGGCAAAGATCTCGCCCAGCGTCGCGTAAGCGTAGGTATAGGTGGAACCCGCCACCGGGATCATCGAACTGAGCTCGGCATAGCAAAGCGCGGCAAAGCCACAAGCGAAAGCCACTAGCAGGAAGCTGAGAACGACGCCGGGGCCCGCACCAGGGCGGCCGATGGTCGAAATCGCATCCGGGCCAAAGCGCAGCAAATCCAAAACAGGAGCATGCAGCACACTCTGGTATTGCATCGTGACACCCGCAGCTGCCGTTCCGGTGAGAGTAAAGATCCCCGAACCGATGACGGCACCAACTCCCATTGCAACCAGGCTCCAAAGACCAAGAGTTTTGGTAAGACTGTGTTGTTTCGATTCGCTTTCACGGATCAGGGCGTCAATCGACTTGCAGCGAAGCAACTGGCTCATCGCTGTATTCTAATCCAGCGGGGGGCAGGGCGGGGGAAGAAAACGCGGAAAGGGCCAGTGGTGAGGAGGCACCGCTGGCCCTATTGCGTCCTGCAGGCTCGGAGGGGAGGCCCGCCGGGACGCGCTTCTTATTGAATCACAGACAATGCGCAATAGTACAGACCGAATGGAAGTACTATTTCCGCGAATTGTTAGCGCTTACGAGTTCCCTTAACGACCTTCTTGACCTTGGCCTTCATGGAGCCACGGTCTTGGCCCTTTTCACGGCCCTTGTAAGCTGGAGCTTCCTTGCGGGCGGCGCGCTTGAGCTTTTTGCGTTCTGCTTTGTCTTTAACGTGAGTAGTATTCATCGAGGTAGAAATTCCAAACTTTCAGGATAGCGCAGGAGTGCGAAAAAAGCGAATTCATGAGGACTGCACCTCAAAACAACAATCGCTAGCCACGAATTGCCCGACGCCGCGCCCCTAAGGCAGCAAGGGCAAAAGCGCAGACAATGAGGCTGGAGGGCTCTGGAACCGGGTTAATGGCCGCAATTTGGAAGATCCTCGTCCCGGCCCAATCCGATATGAAAAGAGAGTCCTCAGTTGAATAAACCCCAAGGATATTCCCCATAGCTCCGCTGGGAATGAAGTGCTGCAGGTTGGAAAAAGTGGAATCAACGAATACAAGGGGATTCTGATTGTTGGTGCCATTCGGACCAACACCTCCAGAAAAGCCAACAAAAACTCCATTCTTATAGAAGTCAGGGAATAAAGAAGGAGCAAATGCGATTTCCGTGGGTCCTTCAGAACGCGCTTCACCGGTACCGTTGGGGATCGGATTGAAGTTGATTAAACTATCCGTAACTCCCGAACAGCCACCCGAGACTACTTCTACTTGAACGCCTGTTCGAAAAGCATCAAAACAGTTCGGATAGCCGAACTTCAAAACATTCACTCCTAAGTCTGCAGCCGAGATTCGATTGAGCTCGTCAGATTGAGGAGGTTCGGAAAATCCCGACACAACGTCTTCATCAATCGCATTGTCTGCAAAGTACAGGTCGCCGGTAGCCGGGTGGAAGGCCAAGCCATAAACATTTCGAATTCCAGTAGCAATCTGTCGAATATTAGAGGCCAGTCCAGTAGCTTCGTTGATCGTGACCATGTACAAGGCGTCGCCATCAAGCAAAGTTGGGGACAGGCCAAGGCCACTTACGCTGACTTTAGCCGCCGAGACTTGATCGTTAAACTCTGAGCCAATGTTAAAGACCAAGTCCACCGAACCTGGAGTATTTGGCGTCTGACGAACCGCAATCCCCGCTGAAGGGTGACCATGGTTTGGTGGATAAACGAATTGCAAGGAGCCCACCACCGACATCGGGTCCCCAGCAGATGCCCCAGGGGCCAGCGCCGTGATGGAGCTGGTGCCAAACTCACCGACATAGTAGAGCTTATCTGCACTTTTGATTTGTGTGCCAACTCCGCCGCCAGGATTGCTGTACAAAACCTGGGGAGGTCCATCTGCTACACCATCAGAATTGTTATCTTGCAATCGGACAATGTTGGTAGAACCGCCAAATCCTGTCGAAGATACAGCCAAAAACGACCCATCCTTCGCTCGAATCACACTGTTTACAAGCGGCAATCCGCTTGCAAATGTAGTAACGCGAAATTGAGTAGTATCTACCGTTGGCGAATTCAAAATACTTGAGGCGGAAAGTAATTTGGCCGACAGGAATACGACGAGTAGGTAATGGATTTGTCTGGACACGAAGGAACAATACCACACGTCTTTTGGATTTGCAGCAGAGTACTAGTCTAGAGCCTTTATCCCCGCAAACTTTTCCACCAGCTTCTTCAGCCCATGGTGCGAGAAGTTGATAATCAGCCTGGCGTCGTCGCCATCGCCTTCGCGGCGAACGATCGTACCGCGACCGTACTTCGGATGCACCACCATCGTGCCAGTGCGGAAGCCACCCGGCTTCTTAACCTGCTGGGCTGCCGTACGAAAGGTATTCAGTTGCGGCTTGGGTGCCGGAGTGGGCGGAGCGGGCTTGATGACAGGTGCCGCCACAATGGGCTTTTTCGATTCTTCCCAGGGTGGGGTGTCGTCGACATCCGCAAACAGCGACCCGGTTTGTGGTTTCGGCGCCGGAGGCGGCGCGACAGGGCCCGCAGGCGGACGGGGCGGAGGCTGAACGACCGGACGCTGTACCGGCTTGGCCGTGGCTGCCGAATTCCCTCCCCCGAAAAACTGGTTGATGTTATCTGCCGCCGAGGCAGGTCGGCTGCTGTAGCTGTACTTCTTCACCGTCTCGCGAGCTTCCCATTGCTCGGCACGAAGATCCATCTGCGGAATCACGGCCAGCTTGGAAAGACGCTCGGCATAGGGTTCTGGAACTTCACGGATGAAGCGCGAGGTGAGGGCCGGCTCGGGCATGCCGCCACCGTATTTGCGGCGCATCCGGGCCCAGGTCAGATAGAGCTGCTGGCGGGCTCGCGTCATCCCGACGTAGCAGAGGCGGCGCTCTTCTTCCATCTGGTCGTCGTCCTGCAGCGCACGGGAGTGAGGAAACAAACCCTCTTCCATCCCCGCGATAAACACCACCGGGAACTCAAGCCCCTTGGCATTGTGCATGGTGAGTAAGGAAATTTGAGCTTTCTCATTTACCTGGTCGGCATCAGATACCAGCGCCGCATGGTCAAGAAAATCCCCGATCGATTCGCCACGTTCTGAGGCTTCGGCGGCCGCATTGATCAATTCGAGAAGGTTCGCGATGCGACCCTCGTTTTCTGGAGCCGGATTCTCTTCGAGGCTCTTGATGTAGCCCGTTCGCGACAGCAGGTCGCGCAGCAACTCTTCCACCGATTTGCCCTCGATGCCCTCGCGCAACTCATCAATCATCGAACGGAAAGCGGCAAGTGCGGCCTCCGCTCGCGACCCTAGCGCATGCTGATCGATCTGTTGCCCAATGGCTTCCCAAAGGCTGATTTTGTGTGTGCGGGCAAACAAGTCCACTTGGTCGAGAGTCGTCTTGCCGATACCACGGGCTGGTGTATTGACGATGCGCAGGAAGGCGATTGAATCAGTAGGATTCACCAGCAGCTTCAGATAGCTGAGGGCATCTTTGATCTCGGCGCGCTGGTAGAAGCTGAGCCCACCCACCACAACGTACTTGCGACCATAACGGCGGAGTGCTTCTTCGATTTGGCGGGATTGGGAGTTGGTGCGATAGAGGATCGCAACCTGCGTCTGCGGATCGCGGTCTAGCGTCTTGTCAATGCGATCCGCTACCCAAAGGGCCTCGTTCTCCCCATCAATGGCTTCATAAAGACCGATCTTAGGACCCGAGGTTTGATCGGTCCACAGGTTCTTGCCCTTGCGCTGGGTGTTGTTGGCAACTACCGCACTGGCGGCTTCAATGATGTTTTTCGTCGAACGGTAGTTCTGCTCCAGCCGCACGATTTTGGCGTTGGCATAGTCACGCTCAAAATCGAGAATGTTTTTGATGTCTGCGCCACGCCAGGAGTAGATCGACTGGTCTTCATCTCCGACTGCAACCACATTGCCGTGTGAGGCACTCAGCAGGCGCATCAGTTCATACTGGCTGCGGTTGGTGTCCTGGTATTCATCGACCATCACAAACTGGTAGCGGCGATTGTATAGCTCGCGCAGTTGCGCGTCGTGCTTGAGCAAACGCACACTCTCGAGCAGCAGGTCGTCGAAGTCTACGGCATTGGCCTGGCGCAGGCGAGCCTCATATTGCTCGTAGATCACGGCCATGCGGGAGGCTTTGGGATCTTTCGCATTCTTGGCCAGATCTTCCGGCCCTTCGTGCTGGCTTTTGGCATGCGAAATCCGGGACAAGGCCGCGCGGTATTGCATGAACTTATCGTCCAGGCCAAGCCCCTTGTAGATCTGCTTGATGAGCGTCATCTGGTCGTCATCATCGTAGATGTTGAACTGGCGCGTGAAGCCGTGGCGAATGTCAGCCAGGCGGTCCCCATCCCGACGCAGCAGCCTCACGCAAAAGGAATGGAACGTAGAGACAAACGGCGTATCGTAGACTTCACCCGTCGAAGCAAGCAACTGATCCACCCGTTCTTTCATCTCTCGGGCCGCCTTGTTGGTAAAGGTCACCGCAAGCACGGCATAACCCGGCACCTTATGGGCGTGAACGAGGTTCGCGATTCTGTGTGTGATCACACGGGTTTTGCCGGAGCCAGCGCCGGCAAGGATCAGGAGGGCGCCCTCGATATGAGCGGCGGCTTCGCGTTGTGAGGGATTGAGGCCTTCGAGAAAATCCATTGGATTGAGTGAGTTAGCGGTCCTGCACCGCCAAGACGGGTACTTTTGATTTTAGCATGGAGGCTTCCCATGAGCCTGCTGGAATGGTCATACGACATAAGGGATACACAAATTACCCTTTTATGAGGGTAATTTATACCCCCACTTTAGTGTGAGAATACCCTCATTTTTGGAGTTGAGTACCAGCATTGGTACTAGTACAAAGGATGTATGTCACGTGGTAAGACCTCCCCATCCCCGACTCGCATGCAAGATGTTCAAAAGGAATTGAACCGTTTGCACAGACGTCGGCTGGCCCTACTGAACCTGATCCGTTCGGTAGAAGAATATCTGCTGGTAGCAGATTCCCAGGATGCTTTATTGAACGCAACTCCGAAGAAACCCAATCTTCGCGTCGTCTATGCCCGTGCTCTCAAGGAGATGATGGCCTAGGAGCTAGTGGAGTCTGCCCAATTTCTCCAGCGGCCAATACACAAATACTGCTTTGCCATAAATGTACTGCCGGTCCACCGTGCCCCAGGACCGCGAGTCATTTGAGGCGCTGCGATGGTCTCCCATCACGTAATACTCACCGGGTTTCACCCTGGTCAGTGGCGCGCTGATGCGATCCAGGAACTCTACAGGGACGTAGGGTTCTTCGATGCGGGAGCCGTTGAGGAGTACTGCGCCTTCGCGCACTTCCACCGTGTCACCAGGAATGCCAATCACCCGCTTGATGTAGGACTTCGAAGTGTCGCCGGGATAAAGAAACACGACCATATCACCACGCTGGATGTCTTCAATCCCAAAGCGGTAGGTAAACTTGTTGATGAAAATCCGTTCCTGATCACGCAGAGCAGGCATCATGGAGGTGCCTTCCACCTTGACGGGCTGATACAGGAAAAGGATGATCGCTACGGCGATGAGTACACTCAACACAAGGTCGCGAAAGAAAAACCCTGGCGATGAGGGTGGCGGAGCTACGGGGGTGGGTTCGCCGGTGTGGTTGGTCATTCCTGCTTACAATGAGGCAGACGTAATCGGGGAAACTTTGTTGCGTCTCCCCTTGGGCATTTTCGCGCAAGTAGTGGTGGCTGACAACGGTTCGACGGACGAAACTTGTGTACAAGCAGAAAAAGCAGGCGCCCGAGTGGTCTCAACCAGAGAAAAAGGCTATGGGGCTGCCTGCTTACGGGCACTCGAAGAAGCGCCCGATGAGGCGATTCTTGTCTTCCTCCAAGCCGACGGAAGCGAAGATGCCGCAGAAGCGGGACATCTGGTAGGCCCAATCGAACGCGGGGAAGCAGATCTGGTGATCGGGTCGAGAGTGCTGGGAAATGCAGCGCCAGGCGCACTGCGAAGCCATCAGCGCTTTGGCAACTGGCTGGCCACCCGCCTTCTCAATCTGTTTTGGGGTGCAAAGGCCACGGACCTCGGCCCCTTTCGCGCCATTCGTGCGGGTGTTTTGCGAAATCTGGGAATGAGAGATCGCAACTACGGCTGGACCATCGAGATGCAGGTCAAAGCAGCACAGCAAAGACTACGCGTCGTGGAAGTACCAGTCAGCTACGGCTTGCGCCAGGCCGGCGAAGAAAAAGTCAGCGGCAACTGGCAAGCCAGCCTCCGCGCTGGGATCAAAATCCTCTGGGTCATCGCTCGCAGCGTTATCCATCCTGCCTGAGCGTCAGCGCCGGATCGGTATGGGTAGAGCGGTAAGCGGGAATCAGCGCCGTGGCCACAGCGGCCAGCAGCAGAATGCAGGGAGAAAGCGAAAAGGCCAGCGGGTCATGCGTACTCACTCCAAAGAGCAGCGTCTTTAAGTATTGGCTCAGCAGATAGGCAGCACCAACTCCGGCCAGTGTACCCAGGCTAGCGGCAACGGTAGTTTCGGCAAGCACAAGCGTCACAACCTGCCAGGGATTGGCGCCGAGCGCAATCCGGATTCCGATTTCCTTCGTGCGTTGCGCGGCACGGTGAGAAATGACGCCATGGACACCGGCCATGCCGAGCAGCAGCCCAAGCAAGGCAAAAAGCGCCAGCAGCGTGGCAGTAGAGCGTTGGCTCGAAACGCTCTCCGAGCGGAGTTCACCAAGCGTTCTGGTATTCGATAGCACCAGGTCAGGGTAGCGCTGCTTCAGCGTCTGCGCCCAAGCAGAATTAGAGGTCTCCAGCAAAAGAGCGAGGTCTAGAGATTGGCGCACATCGTAGATGGTCTGCGGCAAGGGGAAGTACTGCATCCCATCCACCCAGTCAGGAAAGCCGGAAATGGAGTATTGCGCTACATCGCCAACGACGCCAACGATCGTGCGCCACTTCAGGTCAGACATTGCACGGACTTTTTTGCCAAGAGCGCTCTGTTGGGGCCAGAATCGGCGGGCCGTAGACTGGCTGATGATGGTGACGAGTTGAGAATCTGCCTGGTCCCCGGCGTTGAAATAGCGGCCTTCGATCAGCGGGATGCCCAGCGTACGAAAGTAGTCGGGGGTGGCGGTGTTTTGCCAAAGAACGAAAGCGGGATCACGAGGGTTTCTTGGATGATCTTCAAGGTCAGAGGCAGCCGATTTGAACTCTTTTTCAAGAGGGGCATAATCGGTCCAATTGACGGAGCGGTTGTAGGGCTGGGAAAGCAGAGTTTGGCTGATATCTTCGATCAGTGCCAGGCAGCGGTCGCGGTTGGGACAACGGCTTGGGCCAGCCGAGAGACGTGCCGAAACAATCTGAGAAGACTTAACTCCAGAGTCGGCCGTGTTGAGATTCCAAAGGGTGTGGCCCATCAAAGCGGCACCAATCAGGAGCGTGTTGGCCAGGGCGAGTTCGGCGCCAATGAGGGCAAGCGAGAGTTTGGAAGACCGGGCTGCAGGCTGAAACGAGCGACTGCCAAGCAGCGGTGCTGCAGTAAAGAGTAGAACGGTGATGACAAGGCTGCATACAGCACCAAACAGAAGCTGCGGATCGGCTGTCAGTTCGTGGAGCCGAGGCGTATCTTCCGAAAAGAAGGATGGAAGAGCTTGATGGATGCCGACTGCCAGCAACACACCGGCAGCACCGCCCAGGGCGACCAGCACCAGATTTTCGGTAAGAAGCTGGCGAACCAGACGAAACGCAGAAGCACCAAGCGCCTGCCGGAGTGCGAACTCGCGGCGACGCTCCACGGAGCGGGCCAGCAACAGATTCCCCACATTGCCACAAGCGATCAGCAGCAGCAGGAGCGCGGCCGCAGCAAGTAGCATTAGCTTGGGCTTCACCTCCTTCGCAATCGCATCGCTATGCAGCATCACAGAAGTAGAGGCAGCATAGGCATCGGGCATGGGCCATGGGAACATTTTCCGGATGGCATCATTGATGGGCCGAATTTCTGCCTGTGCAGATTGGATAGTGTGGTTGGGATAAAGGCGGCCGATCGGCCAAAAACCGCCATTGCCCCACAGCGACCCCATGAGGCGTGAATCCAGACTGATGGGATGCCAGAAATCGGTTTGCGGAGTGGGGAAAGCGAATGACGCCGGCATGACGCCAATGATCTTGTGGGGCCGTTCATCGAGGATCAGTTGTTGACCGAGGATATTCGGATTGGCATCAAAACGATTGCGCCAAACGCGGTCTGAAATCACGATCGGCCTGTTACCGCTCGGCAACTCCTCCGTTGCCTCGAACCACCGCCCAAGAAGAGGCTGGACGCCAAGCACGCGAACCAGATTGTGACTGACCGCCGAACCATTCACCTTGGAGGCCTCGCCTGATACCTGGAGAGTGGCACCCAACGGTGTGGCGTACCCAGCGTAGTCGGCTGCCTTGGCCAAGCGACGGAGTTGGATGACCGGGCCGATGGCAGAGACACCCTCTTCCAGATGAATCAGACGCTCCGGCTCAGGATACGGTAGCGGCTGGTAGAGGATGCTGTAGGCGGTAGAAAAAAATGCCGTATTGGCTCCAATCCCGAGTGCGAGGGTCAAAACGGCAATCAGCGAGAAGGAGGGAGCATTTCGCAAGCCACGAAGCGTGAACGAAATGTCAGAAAGGAAGTCTTCGAGCCAGAGCGTGCGGCGACGGTCGCGGCATTCCTCTCGCAATGGCGAGATCGGCCCAAACAGGCGGCGCGCTTCGGCTTCCGCCTCTGCCTCGCTCATCCCGGCAGCGATCAGCTCTGCCTTTTGCTCCGCCAGATGAAAGGCGAATTCTGAGCTGAGTTGGTCATCGAGGGTATCCTTCAGAAACAACGATTTGAGGCGAAGCATCCAGCGATTGAAAACAAGCATCTTAGACGGGCCTCACCACCAGGGAGACCGCCGCAGAAAGGCGGTCCCACTGTTCCAGTTCTGCCGTGAGTTGCTTCTGACCAGCCTTCGTCAGGGAATAGAACTTGGCGACTCGGCCTGAGTCAGAGGGCTTGGTCTCGGCATCGATCCAGCCCTGTTGCTCCAGTCGGTGGAGCGCCGGGTAGAGCGAGCCTTGCTGAACCAGCAAAACGTCACCAGAGCACTGCTGAATTCTCTTGGCAATCGCCCAACCATGCACAGGACCATACGAAATGGTCTTCAGAATCAATAGGTCGAGCGTTCCCTGGATCAGATCGGAAGGCTTACTCATACTATGATTATCTACAATCTTTGTAGATAATCATAGTATCGATTGCGAATTAGCGAATCGAGATCAATTCCACATCAAAAATCAACGTGGCATGAGGAGGAATGTCTCCACCCGCACCACGGGCACCGTAGCCCAGCTCCGAGGGAATGTACAGTCGATACTTCGAACCGGTCGGCATCAGTTGCAGCCCTTCCGTCCAGCCCGGAATCACGCGATTCAAAGGGAACGAAATCGTTTCATTGCGCTGATAGCTGGAATCAAAAACCTTGCCATTGGTCAGGCGCCCCTCATAGTGCACCTCAACCGTGCTCACAGCACCCGGCTTCGGGCCAGTACCTTCGCGCAGCACCTCGTATTGCAGCCCCGATGCGGTGCTAATGATGCCTTCTTTTTTGGCGTTTTCTTCGAGGAATTTCTTTCCTGCTTCCATGGGATCTCCTGATGGTTCGACTAGAACTTGAGTTCTCGTCCGGTGATAAGTTTGCAAACGGCTGGGGTGGGAAGACCACCGGCGGCAAGCACACTCTGATGATACTCGGCCAGGTTAAAGGCCGAGCCTTTCACCTGTTTATAAATCTCGCGCATGCGCATGTGATCACGCCAACCGGCGAAGTACGTCACGAGTTGAACACTCGACAACTTGGCGCGCTGCAGCTTGCCGGAAGCTTCTTCCTGCTCCTGGAAGGTCTGCTCGGTCATCAGCTTCATCGCCTCCTCATCGGTCATCCGGCCGGTCTGCAGCTTGATGTCCAGAATCGCGTTGGCAATCATGCGCAACTGCTGCTTGAGGAAGGTGAGCTTCAGGTCCGGGTCATTGTTGAGATAGCCCGCCTCCAGCAGCATCTGCGTCGAATAAATCGCCCAACCTTCGGCAAAAGCGCTATTGGCATAAATGCTCCGCAAGAGGCGGCGGCCGCGCGGCTCAATCTGGTTGGCGTATTCAAACTGGACATAATGCCCCGGCATCGCCTCGTGTATGGTCAGCAGCTTCAGGCCGTAGTAGTTGTACTCGCGGAGCTTCGATTCCACACGCTCCTTGGGCCAATCCCCCGGAATCGGCGTGAGCCAATATTGAGCACCCAGGGTCGGGTCGAGTGCCGGTGCTGGATTAAAGCCCCCGACAGAATAAATGCCACGCATAAAAGCGGGGGTCTCAATCACAGTGAGGTTCTTGTTGGGAGGCAACCGCAGTAGCCCCTTTTGGGTAATGAAAGCCGTCGCTTCGGCCAGGTCTCGGCGGGCATCGTTGAAGTAATTCTCGGGTGTCGCGTGCCGGGTGGCGATCTGATCGAGGCGTTTGCGAATCACAGGGTTGATGTCGCCGCTGCCGCTATGCCCAGCCAGGCGTGCCATCTCGAGGCGTACCTTTTGCAGTTCGGCTTCGGCCGCCGCCAGCAGTTGATCTGGGGTTTCTGTGGTGCCGAGTGTGAGCTGAAATTTCTTCGCGTACTTGGCGGGTCCAAGGCGCCAATCGTAATCCTTGCCCTCCAGATCTTTCTGCAGAAATTGAATGTACTCATTCAGGGCCGTAGTCGCCAGCCCAGCCGCTGCATCAAATTTCTTTGAGATATCAGTAGGACGCTCAGCCACCAGTTTGCGAATCAGATCAATATTGCCTTGAGTTTCTGCAATCGCGACATCGCGCCAGATTTTGGGGGCGCTGGTGAGATTTCCCTTCGCTTGCATGACGCGGGAAGGAATCCGCTCCATCCGCTTGAGAATGTCGTAAAAGCGCTTGTTACGGGGCGCGTATTCCTGCGCATAGGGCACAAAGAGCGCGTTCCCAATCGCTTCGGCATAGAGTTGCGGCGAGTGTGTCCAGGGGGTCACTTCCTCCAGCTCAAAGCGGGCCAAATCAATCAGTTGCTTGACCAGGTCATAGTCGGCCCGGTCTTCGGGTGCCAGTTTTTCAGCTTTGACATCACGCTTGAGTCCAGAAGAGAACCGCGAGTAGTAGGCCCGCTGGCGATTGGCAGTCACAACAGAAAACTCATCGAGCAACTCATCAAGAGGAACGCCGTTGTGGCGATGGTAACCCGCCGCAGTGGCTTGCGAAGGAGCGAAGGTCAGCGTATTCAGAACGTACTCCTCCGCGATCTGGGAGAAGCGTTGGGGCTTGGGAGTGCAACTGGCCAGCACCAGCAAAACAAGGCAAAGAGCAAAGCGCATGTACTTATAGGATGTCATTTGAAAGGGCCAAGCAGGTTCGACGTAATCCAGCCCCCATAGAAACTGCTCTTCTGCGCAATCACTCTCTCCTCACCCACAAAGCAGGCATCCATGCGAGACGCATAAACAGCCAGGTAACCGCGAATCAGGTGAAAGTCGAGCGTAGGGTCTTCATAGCTCCAGGCAGCATTCACTTCATTCCTGCCATTCAGATCAATCGACCAATAAGTCGCCTGGCCCTTCCATTCGCAAAAGGACTGGTGGTCAGACTTGATCAGAATCCCTCGCAGGAAATCTTCCTTCGGCAGGTAGTAGGAGGGAGGATGAGACGTTTCGAGCACTCGCAGCGCCCGCGAGGAGGTAGCGATGGTGTGGCCCGCAAATTCGATGCGAATCACCTGAGGCACAACTTCGATGCGGGGTGGGCGGGGGTAATCCCAGACAGATTCTGTAGCCATCAAGGATTTCAGATGCCGCCCAGCCAACAGGGGACGGCAAATTAACGCTTGGGAGCGAGATTCGGGTCGATCTTTTGCAACTCCGCCATCGCCTTGCGCAAGGCCTCAGCCTTGTCGGCGGGCCAGGCCTGCCCCTTGTTCTGGTTGTAGGCAATCGAAAATTCTTCCACCGCCTGCACCAGCTTGTTGAAGTTGGCCTCAAAGCGACGAAGCTGCACTTTCTGAAGATACGGCGAAAGCCCAACAGGGATGGGCTCCTGCACCACCGGCACTTGCGATCGGTGCAGTGCCACAGCGGTATCTTGAGCGCGGCCAGGGTCAGACTGATACTGCAACAGGCAGATCAATAGGGTCAAAGAATGCATGTGTCGGAGCCTCCAATCGCCAAAAGCTGTACTGAACTACAGTGTACTTATATTTCAAATCGGTTACAAGGCCAATTTTGACGAGGGCAACAAATCAAATTGAGTCAAAAGTACTAAGGCCAAAGTGCTGAAAGTAAAAGAAAATTCTTAGAAATCACCTTAGAGGTACTCCCAACTTACCTGTGGGGTGATATCCTTAGACCCATGAAGAAATTGATGCAGTCTTTGGGCTTGAGCTTGCTCCTGGCAGCCAGCAGTTGGGGAGCGACGTTTTCATTGAGTGGGCGCTTGCTCAGTGACACCGGCTTCGGTCTTGAGCCAAACTCGACCTTTACCGGAACCCTGACCCTGGACGGAATCGGCTCAGACACAGACAATACTCCCGAAGTCGGTCAGTATTCTGTCAATTCCGGCTTCCTCGAACTGTTCGTAGTCAGCGGCGGCTCCATCCTCGATTTGTCGTTGTCCTTCAGCAGTGAAGATTTGGGCAACTTCGGCATCATAAACCTCGAGGGTAGCGACATCTTCTCTGCATCTGCTTCCCCCTTCTTCAGCAGCTTTTTGCTCAGCCTGTTCGGAGGCCCGGACATGTTTCCGAATCCCGCACCGGCGGATGGCCTCGAGGCATTGACTTCATTCAACCCGGCTGCATTTTCAACTGGTAACCTTACGATTTCTTCCTTTATCGCCTCAGAGACTTCGGAAAAGAATGTGGCCGCAGCCTTTAGTGGCAGCGAGGCCACCTTCGCAATTGACTCCTTCACCAACGTTCCTGAGCCAGGCACGGTATTCGGTGTCGCCGCAGGAGCACTGGTTCTCTTCCTGAAGCGTCGCCAGTCTCATTAGACAGAATCATTTCCCAAGTGGGATCCATGGCGGCTGAGAGCAAAAGCTCTCAGCCGCCATTTCGCTTTCTGGGCGTACCAGTACAATTGCACTTCAAATTCTCGCCTGCCCTGGGGAGACGATTGCTAAGGTTGGGAGAATGTCCCATTCATGGCGTCTTCTCATTCTGGCCACCTTCGCCTCTGTGGCTGGCCTTGCAGCAACATTGCAGTTCTCAGGTACAACGGCTTCCTCCACGATTCCCGGCATATCGAGCGGTGATGCCATCAGCGGGGCTATCAACATTACGAGCAGCACCGAGAACAGCCCCTTCTCCGTCACCCTTGGCAACATATCATTCACCCTACCCGGACTGGGGACCACCAATTTCGAAGCCGGCAACCCCCTCCCGATCACGATGACTGCCACGCAAGGCGGCACAGATGTCCTTACCGTGCGGGTTGGATCCACCGTTCTGCTGCTCAACCTGTTTGGCGGCCCGGACTTCATTCCCGATCTGTCCTACGGAACCGATGGGGCAACGGCGCTGGATATGCTGGATGTCAGTCAGTTCATCGGTGGAAATCTCACGTTGTTCTCTTTGCCCTCAAATGTCGGCAATATCACGAATTCCGACAATGGCATTATTTTTATTGATCCTGAACTACTCCTACAGCTACCGAACACGGGCAACAACGGTACAATTACGAGCACAATCCTTGTGGCACCCAAGCCACAATCTGCAACATTCTTCATCAACGATGTCAGTCGGGTTCCCGAGCCCGCAACCCTGTTTGCGGTGGCCGCAGGCGGCCTCGTGATTTGGCTCAAGCGCCGTCACTCGCGGTAGCCAGGGTCTTTGCGGTCCAGCATCCGCAGCAAAGCATCGAATTCCGGATTGGGGCGACGGCTATAGCCGTCGCCCCCTTTCGTTGATAGGAAGGCATCAGACCGTTCAGCAGACAACTCACAAACCTCCCGTGACGGAACCACCAGGGCAGCACCAGTCGACTGCGCCGCCAGTTGCACCTGACAGGCCCGCTCCAGCCGGAACATCCGCACAAAGGCTTGCGCAATGGTTTGACCGCAGGTAAGCAAACCGTGATTCCGCAAGATCAGCACATGATTCTCGCCGAGGTTGGCACCAAGCCGCGCCCGTTCGTCCGGGTCGAGCGACGGCCCTTCAAAATCGTGGTAGCTCACCTGCCCGTAGTAGCCGAGGGCGTACATCGAAATCGGCAGCAAGCCACTCTCAATCGCCGCAATCGCCATTCCGGCAGTCGTGTGGGTATGGATGATGCATTGCACCTCGGGTCGCATCATGTGAATGGCGGAATGGATAATAAACCCGGCCGGGTTGATCTCCTGCGACGGGTCACCAATGATCTGACCCTCAGGATCTACCTTGACGAGATTCGAAGCCGTAACTTCATCGAATCGCAACCCATAAGGGTTGATCAGAAAATGATGATCCGGACCCGGAATCCGCACCGTCGAATGCGTCCAGATCAGTTCATCCCAGCCATAATGATGCAGCAGGCGGTAGACGGCTGCCAGTTGGATGCGAAGTTCACGTTCAATGGGGGACATAGGTTTGATATGCTGACTGCGAAACAAGGAGTTTATAAGAATGCTTGAGGCGAAGTCTCGTCGATTTTTCATGGGAGCGGCTGCGGCTGCTTCCGCCATGCGCGTCATGGGTGCCAACGACAAGGTAAATCTGGCCATCGTCGGCCTCGGTGGCCGCGGCAGCGCCCACTTGAATGTCTACCTGCGCTTGCAGGAAGCACAAGTGGTAGGCCTGTGCGATGTGAACCAGGCAGCACGCGAAAAGGCCCAGGCAACCGTCAATCGCATGGGTAAAGAAAAGGCCCGCGAGTACGAAGACATGAAGGAGACCTTTGCCGACCCCAAAGTGGAAGCCGTCTCCATTGCCACGCCCAACCACTGGCATGCCCTGGCAGCAATTTGGGCCATGAAGGCCGGCAAGGATGTCTACGGCGAAAAACCCGCCTGCTACAACATCCACGAAGGTCTGAAGCTCATCGAAGTCTCACGCGCCACCAAGCGCATGATGCAGGTCGGCTCCCAGCACCGCAGCAATCCTTTCAAGATCAAAGCCATGGAAGCCGTCCAAGGCGGCTTGATCGGCAAAGTCTATGCCTCCAAGGGCCTCTGCTACAAGCGCCGCCAATCCATCGGTAAAAAGGCCGATTCCCCGACACCCCCCGGCGTGAATTGGGATCTCTTCCTCGGCCCGGCACCCATGCGTGCCTTCAACGAATTGCGCTTCCGCTACAACTGGCACTGGTTCTGGGATACCGGCAACGGCGACATTGGCAACCAGGGCGTACACGAACTCGGTCTGGCCCGCTGGGCGATGGGCGATCCGGCCTACCCCAAAACCGCCTTCTCCTGGGGCGGCAAGTATGTCTATGACGACGACCAGGAAACCCCCAACACTCAGACAGCGATGTTCGATTTTGGTGGACGTGAGATCAGCTTCGAAGTCCGTGGCTTGCTGACAGGCGGAGAAGGCTCCGTGCCTGCCCGCCGTGGCCCGAGACCCGGTGAGGCTGCCCCAACGACAACCGCCCCCACCAACGGCGCGCCCATCAGCGTCATGATCGGCAACCTCATCTATGGCACCGAAGGCTGGGCCGCCATGAGCGACCAGGGCTTCCAGGCCTTTAAGGGCGAAGGCAACGAACTCGTCATGGACCTCAAGCCCGAACGCGGCCCCAACGGCGACCCCACCGGCCTCCACATGCAGAACTTCCTGCAGGTGGTCAAGAGCCGCAACTACAAGGATCTGCACGACGGCGTCGAGAACTCCGTCATCAGCGCCAACATGTGCCACCTGGCCAACATCAGCTACCGTGTCGGCCGCAAGCTCACCCTCGCCGAAGGGCCGAAGTTTGTCGGTGACGCCGAAGCCACCAAACTGATGACCCGCAACTACCGCAAGGGCTACGAAGTCTAGAGCCTAAGCCTTCCCTTCTGAAATGCCGATGGAGCAGACATGCGCAGCATGCTGCTCCATTTGTGTTTGTGCCTGACGGTTTGCTCCGGCGCTGAGATTTACGGCAAGCCGGTGCAGAGCAACGACAAAGGCACCCTGCTATGGGCCATATTCGAAGGCTATGGCGCAAAGTACGGCCTGCTACCAAGCGCTGAAGAGCTCGCCCCGCTGCGCAAGCAATTTGGGCCAGCCAACCGTTTGCTTGATTTCCCTTACCGCATCGTACTCTGCGCCAAGCTCAACCGCCTGTGGTGGGGCAGACATGAAGGAAACCTGGTGTTGTCAGCCTTTGGAGTCCACTTGGCCACCGATGCCATGCTCAAAGAAGTGGAAGGCATGGAGCAAAGAGGCGAGGTGAAGTTTTCTGACGAGGCAGAACGCTCGAAATTCTTCGCTTATTACAAGACCTATCGGGGTGATGGAGTCCTCACCGGCGAGAAGGCAAGAAAACTGCTGGCCCAGGATTTTCCGAAATAAGATTCAAGACTGCAATGTCAGGTACCGATAAGAGCTTCATTCAAAATCATGATCCAGCTTCGCCTGAGGGAACAGGCGGCTGGACTGGAGAGTGCAGCATGGCGTTGTCCATTCCACCCCTTCCCGCTGTCGGCGCGGAGAACCCAAATCGCAGCTTGTCCGGCTTTTCGCAAAGCCTCGAGAAGCTCTCAGCAAATCTGCGTCAAAGCGGCGTAGGCCCACGCCCCGCCACCTATGAGCAGTTTGAAGAGCGAGTGAAAGCAGCCGAGCTCAGCAAAAACGTTCGCAATACCAACGATGCGGTGGCCGAAGCACGAACGGCCGACCAGAGCTTGAAGAAAGTGGCCGAACTCCTCACCAAGACCCGCAGTCTGGCCTTTGATGCAATCAATGAACCAGGCGCATCCCGACGCGGCGAAGATCAGGTGGAGTATTCCAAGCTCTTGCGCCGCATCGACGAAATCGCCACTTCCATCGTGTTTGGCGGTGGCCCGCTGCTCGAAGGCAGCCCCAGCTTCGGCGCCGAGGGGGCCTTGTCCAAAGTCAATTTGAGTAGTTTTCAGGGTTCTATCGGCTCCATCCAGGTGATCGACCGCGCGATCAGCGAAGTCGGCGACCAGCGTGGTTTGCTCGGCATCTTTCAGGTCAGCAAGCTATCCCAGATTGGCAATCTTTTGCGAAGCGGCGTAGTCGGCCTGGTCTCGTCAAACAGCGTCGTGAGAGATCGCACAGTAGCCGTAAATCTCGCCACCAGTGCGGCAGCGAAACTCGAGCAGCAACAAGATTCCAGCTTGTTAGGCAGTGGCAATGCAGCAGGCCAGATCCTGGCCTCTCTGGTAGGGAGGCTCTAAATGAAGCAGTTAGAGATGCTGGTGGTCCTTCTCGATCAGGCCATAGCCGCCATTGAACGCGGACACATAGAAGACCTGCTCGACGCCCAATTTGCCATTTACGGGGTAGCGCAAGGCGCCAGTCCCGTGCGTACTGAGGTCGACGAGTCGGTAGTGAGGCTCTGTGAGTATTGCCTCGATTGCCTCAGCCACGGCGAACGCCAGCAGGAGTGGGCCGCCGTCCAGGTATTGTCGACCCTACGCAAAGGCATGGCCGATTTGCTCTCCCGCGGAGTCCAGGCAGCAGAGGTAGAAGAACTGGTCGACGTCTCGGCCTAAGACGCGGCTACAAAGCCGAGAAACTGATCCGATTGGATCTTCCCGTCGGCAACCGTGTAGAGGGCCACTTCCCTGCCCTTCATGCGCATGCCGGATTGCTTGTTGGTCACGTCGATCCCGAACACGACCGCGAAATATTCCGGACTCACAAACGGGCCATCCACCGTCATCTCATGCACTTCATGCATGCTCTGCCACCAGTCCGACTTGCCGAGAATCGCGGCTTTCGAATGGGTTTCACGAGGCATGTCACCAAAGGCCATCGGCTCAAGGCTCGTGGCATCATCGGCATAAAGGGTATCGATGGCTTCCCGGAA
This sequence comes from Bryobacter sp., assembly GCA_044340255.1. Classification (GTDB taxonomy): domain Bacteria; phylum Acidobacteriota; class Terriglobia; order Bryobacterales; family Bryobacteraceae; genus Bryobacter. The sequence continues at coordinate 153,885 of JBIITX010000015.1, forward strand.
CTTACCCTGGCTGGTGAGGGCTACGAGTTGAGCGGCGATTTCGTTGAGGGTCATGCCGGGGAGCATAACAAATCCAGATGTCGCTGGGATGAAACGGCTACCGCTGGTACAGCGACAGCTCAGGAATCTTATACGGGCTGCGGTCGTGAAAAATATCGTCAATAAGCAACGACAATTGTGAGCAAGAAACTGACTCTCGAAACTTTCATCCTAAATTCGGCAGTTGACCTCCGCGTGGGGGCGCAGTTTTCCGCGCAAGTTTCAGATAATGGGGCACATGGAGCAGCGCGGGAAGGAATCGACGGCTCACCCTTTAGGTGAGTGCATT
>JBIITX010000062.1:0-13533 GCA_044340255.1 Bryobacter sp.
CTTGCTGATCTGATATGTTGCTTTCACGCGACTCTCCTTTTCTTTCTTGGCCGAAAGTTTCCCAAAACCTATCAAAAGTTAAGGGACGAGAGTCGCCTACTTTTCTACGATCTTCCGGACATCCTCTACTGGTCTGGCGACGCGACTTGTTCGGATTAGGCTTCTTTCTAACGACATGGGGTACCTTGTGGTGTTTTTATAGTCACATCAGAGGATATGAGTCGCATATCAGTAACCTATGGAGTCTGACTCTCTCCATCTTGAATTTTGCGGGTTGGATTACCTGGTTTACCACGTCGCTTGCCTTGCTTGGCTTCTCTCGAAAGCCCTGGCGCTACGTCATTGCCTTCCTGACCGGGACCGGAGTTTACGGGTTTTTATCACCATACTGGCAATTGGGGTGGAGCTTCTCCAGTTCTTATGCGCCGCTTCCCTTCCAGATGATGGCATTGGCCGTTGCGGCGATCCGTCTTTCGCAACGCATTTACGTTGTCCCTGCGTTGCTCGTGTTCGTCGCCAGCCTGGTCAGCCTTTGGGTCAATCTGGTGGCAACTTTCTTCGATCTGGCGGCCTCCGAAATCCAGTGGCAGGGGTTTTCCATTCCCTTGACCCCGGTCGCCTATCTGGTAGCTTCTGTTTGGATGTCGGTAGTGTCTCTGGAACAATTTAAGCTCCAGCGGGCTGAGCGCGACCGCCTGGCCGCCGAGATGGATTCGGCGCGCGCAGTCCAAACTTCACTGCTTTCCATCAATTCTCTGGATTACGCCGGTTATCATGCTCATGCGACCTACCAACCTGCTCTTGAAGTGGGTGGCGACTTCTATGAACTCATCCCCCTGCCCGACGGGGCGATGTTGGCCGTGGCCGGAGACGTGAGTGGAAAAGGCCTGCAAGCTGCCATGGTGGTGGCCCTGGCTCTTGGTGCGCTGCGCAATCGGCATTCATCGACACCCTCGGCTTTACTGGCTGAGATGAACCGCTCACTCATCCAGCGTAAGGCAGGTGGCTTTGTAACCTGCGTAATTGCGCGTTTCGAGCCCGATGGCCGCATCAGCGTCGCTAGCGCCGGCCATCCGTCTCCCGTGCTGGCCCGGTCAGAATTTCATACAGTGGAATGGTCCATTCCGCCAGGATTGCCGCTCGGTGTCACTCTGGAAGTCAGCTACGAAGAGGCAGCGGAGCAACTGGCGCCTGGCGAGCAACTGGTTCTGTTTTCCGACGGTGTCGTAGAGGCCGAAAACGCAAAGCGCGAACTCTTCGGCTTTGACCGAACCCGCCAGATCAGCAAAGGGTCTGCCCAAGAGATCGCAGATGCCGCCCAAGCCTGGGGCCAAACCGACGACATCACTGTCGTTACAGTCCGGAGAAAACCATGAACTTAGTAACTTGCCTGTTATTGCTGTTCGCATCCCTGCTCTTCGCAGAAGAGCCCCTTACGCCGCTCGGCCAGGCCTTCCAGCTCAACACCCCCTGGAAGGCGCAAGTCGGCGATGACCCACGCTGGGCGCAGCCGGATTTCGATGATTCGGCCTGGCAAAGCGACAAATCTCTGCCGAATCGCAAGGGCTTCGCCTGGTACCGATTGACCGTGCGTATGCCCGATTCCAGCGCCCCCTACGGATTATGGATTCCGAATGTGCTCAAGTCTGCCGAGTTCTTCGCCAACGGGCAGAAGATCGGCAATCACGGTTCCATCGACAAGTGGTATCTCGAGCGGCGCGATCTCGTGGATCCGATGCGCTTACCCGTCAACGTCCGCAGCGGTGAGGTCTTGCACATCGCTGTGCGCGTGAATCGCACAGATTCAGGCCCAGGCATCGCAGGCAAGCCTGTGATCGGAACCTGGGAGGCGGTATCAGACCAACACCAACTACGACTCAGCCGCGCCTATCGCGACGCCATCGTCAGCATCGTGATGAGTCTTCTGGTATCGGCTACGATCCTGCTTGCCCTACTCTATTGGCGGGGCGACCCGGAGCGCATCGAAGCGTTCTGGCTGGGCATCATTCTCTTGGGCTACTTTTTCGGAGACCTTGAGGCGTACCGCGGTTTGGGGCTGCGGCAAGGCTGGACATTGTTCTCCGCGATCGCAATCAATGGCTCGGTTTGGGGCGCCTGGCGCTTCTTCAACGGTTCTTTGGCGATCCCGTGGAAAGACCAACTGCCATATCTATTCCTAATCGCAATTTCAACCGGTACTGTCATAGCCGGCCGATTCGAGGTGATGCCATGGATATACGCTGTCTCCTCGTTGTGCATTCTGAATTGCACCATGCTTCTGCGAAATGGGTTCGATACGTGGCGGCGCAGTCGAAAAGGGGAGCTCTGGATCGTTTGGTTCTTCGCCGGCTACCTCTTGGCAACACTGGGCAGTCTGGCATTTTATTTCAACGTCATCCAAAGGCTGATCACCTCGTCCCAAGTTGGAGTCGGAGGCACATGGAATCTGATGACCGACCCATTTCGAGTGGATTCCAGAAACGTCGGCGAACTCATCAGCGGAGCGATCATGGTGGTCATTCTCGCCAGGCGACTGAATGCGCTGGTACAAGAGAAACAAATCCTGGCTGCCGAACTCGAGGCCGCCAGGCAAGTGCAAGACCTTTTGCTCCCGGACCAGGCAACGTCGACTCCGGGCTTTGCGGTCGAAAGCTCTTACTTGCCAGCCCGCCAGGTTGGTGGGGATTTCTACTTCATCGACGCCCTTCCCGGAGGTCGCCTACTCGTTGTCGTCGGAGACGTGAGTGGTAAAGGCTTGCGGGCAGCGATGTTGGTGTCTGTGGTAGTCGGCATCTTGCGCACGGCCGAAGCTTCCTCTGCCGCAGCCTTACTCAGGGCCCTCAATTCCGGGCTCGTGGGCCACACCGGTGGCGGCTTCGTCACCGCCTGCAGCTTGATCTTTGAAACCGACGGTAGCGCCACCATCGCCAACGCCGGCCACTGCCCGGTCTACCGCGACGGCAAAGAAATCGAGATGCAGCCCAACCTTCCTCTCGGGGTCGTCGCCGACAGCAGCTTCGACGAAGTGACTGCCCCGGCAGGCCGCTTTGTTCTGGTTTCAGACGGCGTCGTCGAAGCAGAGAACGTCAATCGCGAACTCTTCGGCTTCAACCGCACTCGCGAGCTCTCCAGCCTGCCAGCGCAAGAGATCGCAGCAGAAGCACGCACCTGGGGCCAGAACGACGACATTACAGTTGTGACCGTTCAGAAGAATTCCGCTACCATGGGGGCATGAGATTCTATGCCTTAATCCTCGGCACAGCGCTCTCGGCTTTCGCGCAAGGCACTAACCAGACTGCCCCGATGCCGAACCCCTACGGCCCAGGCCTACGTCCATCGGCTCCACGCCAAACCACTGCACCAAGACTGCCGCGGAACCGCATCGGGGGAGGTGTCTTTCTTGGAGGCGGCTCGTCGGAGGTTATCGTCGTAGCTCCCCCTCCTGCCAAGGAAGATCCGCTCAAGGATCTCGTGATCAGCCCTGTCTACCAAAAGGACAAGATCACTCCGAAAATGATCGAGATTCCCTAACTCGCCTCATAGGAATCGCCTCGCTCCGGCATCACGACTTCGACATCATAGGTGGCCTCAACGGCAATCTTTAGAGCTGCCTGTTGCCTTGCTTCCCCGTGCACCAGGAAGATCTTCTTCAAGCCACCAGCGATGGGCTTCAACCATTGAAGCAATTCGCGCTGATCGGCATGGCCACTTAGCTCATTGATCTTGGCCACCTCAGCACGCAGCCGGAACATCTCACCAAAAATCGGCACCTCAGGCCACTTGTCGAGGATCTTGCGGCCCAGGGTATTCTCAGCCTGGAAGCCAGTAATCAGCACGGTATTGCGAGGGTCTGAAACGGTGTTGCGCAAATGGTGGATCACGCGCCCCGCTTCACACATGCCACTGGCCGAAATCACCAGCATCGGCCCGCGTAGATCATTGAGAGCTTTACTGTCGGCCACATCGCGGATGTAGCGCAGCCGGGCGAAGCCGAAGACATCGCCTTCAGCATCCTCAGCCAGCATCTTTGCCGTCTCGGCATCAAACAGGTTGCTGTACTTGCGGAAGGTCTCCGTGACATTGACGGCCAGCGGAGAATCGACAAAGACAGGGATATTCGGAATCCTCTTTGCCATCACCAACTGGTTTAAGAGCAAGACCAGTTGTTGGGTACGTCCAACGGCAAAGGATGGTACGACAATCTTTCCGCCGCGGGCTGCCGTGCGATTGATGATGTCTGCCAGCTTGTCGAGCACGGAGCCTTCATCCTGGTGCAGCCGGTCGCCATAAGTCGACTCCATGATGAGGTAGTCGCAGGGCAGCATCGGTTGCGGATCACGGATGATCGGCAGATTGGCGCGCCCGACGTCACCTGAAAACCCGATCCGCACCTTGCCGTCGGTTACGACCAAAGAGACACTGCCCAGCATGTGCCCGGCTTCGACCGTTTCGGCACGCAAACCTTCGCCCAGATCGACCGTGCCGTTCATCGGCAAGTCGCGTAAGAGCGGAAAGGTCTTCTCAGCATCCTCAGTGGTGTAGAGCGGCTCTACTACGGGTTCCTCATAGTTGTCCATCACGCGCTTGCGACGGTCGCGCCGGCGCATCAGATACTCGGCATCGCGCTCCTGCAGATAGGCGCTGTCCTTCAACATCGCCCGGCAGAGGTCTTGCGTCGCCGCCGTGGCGTGGATGGGGCCGTCAAAACCCTGCTTCACCAGATTGGGCAGGTTGCCCGAGTGGTCAATGTGAGCGTGGCTCAGGATGACGCGATCGACAGTCGAGGCAGGAAACGGGAAGCAGCAATTGCGATCTCGCGCCTCGTTGCGACGGCCCTGAAACAGGCCGCAATCCAGAAGAATCCGTCGATTGCCGTGCCGCAACTCATGCATCGACCCGGTGACTGTGCGTGTGGCGCCCCAAAAATGGATTTCCATGCTTAATGCCAAACTATATGTTAACGATGACCTTGCGACGTAATCTTTTTCTAGGCCTGACCCTGGCCTGTTCTTTGCTGGCTCAGAAGAAGCCGGTCACGCTGGAGACGCTCAAACAGCGCAGCATGTTCGACGGCCCGTTATCGCCACTCTGGGCACCGAACGGCTACCAGTTTGTTCATGCCCGTGGCGGAGCGCTTCATCTCTACGACTGCCGTACCAAGACCTCGAAAGTCATCTTCGCCAAGATGAGCGAGCTCAGCGCGCTCGCTGTCAAAGATTCCAACCCTGATGCGGCCTTCGCCTGGCAGAATCGGCGCGTCTCTGAGCAGCGCTACCAGTGGGCTCCCGATTCATCCGCATTGTTGGTGGCCGAAGGCGGAGACTTGTTCTGGATCACGATCGGGCAGGACGCCCCGAAACAACTGACGAAGACAGAGGCTACCGAAGCGGACCCCAAGCTGAGCCCGGATGGAAAGAAGGTCAGCTATCGCATCCACAACGATCTCTATGTTCAAGACATTGCCAGCGGCAAGGTGACGAGGCTCACCCGCGACGGCTCTGAGACGCTGCTCAACGCCAAGCTCAATTGGGTCTACCCGGAAGAACTCGATCTCAACACTGCTTACTGGTGGAGCCCGGACTCAGCGCGCATCGCCTATCTGCAATTCGATGTCTCGAAAGAGATGATCTACCCGCAGGTCGATCTTTTGAAGACTCCCGCCGTACCCGAGCCTGAGCGCTATCCGCAGGCAGGGACTCCGAATGCGGACGTTCGCCTCGGAGTCGTCGACCTCGAAACAACCAAGACCCGCTGGATGGATCTGGGTGAGACGCGTGACTATCTGCTGGCTCGCGTCGCCTGGATGAACCCCAGCGAAGTTAGTGTGCAGCGCATGACCAGGGTGCAGGACAAGCTCGAGTTCTTCGCCGCCAACTGGGAGACGCGGCAGATTCGTAAGGTCTTCGGGGAGACCGATCCGTACTGGATCAACGTCCACTCGCTGACCCGGATCGATGCTGGACGCAAGCAAATGATTTGGGCGAGCGAGCGCAGCGGCTCACGCCACCTCTATCTGGTCGGCTTTGACGGTAAGGACCTGGGGCAGATCACCAAAGGCGATTGGGAAGTCAGTGATCTGGTGGGAGTGAACTTTGACAAGAAGCTGGTCTATTACACCTCTACTGAGGTGAGCCATCTTGAACGGCATCTCTACTCCATCAGCTTTGATGGCAAGAACAAGCGCAAGCTGACCACCGAGGCCGGAACTCACAGCATCTCGATGAGCCCGACGGCGGAGTATTACACCGACAGTTATTCGGCCATCGACTCGCCGGTTCGTCAAACGCTGCATGCGGCCGACGGGCAAATGATCGAGCAACTGAAAGCTTCTGATCGTCGCGTCCTCGATGAGCTCGACATCCTGCCGACCGAGTTTCTGACCTTCAAGGCCAAGGATGGCACCACGCTGCAGGCCCGCCTGATCAAGCCCAAAGGTTTTGATGCCTCCAAGAAGTATCCGGCCATCGTAATGGTTTATGGCGGACCTCATGCGCAGACCGTGCGCAACTCCTGGAACGGAGGTGCGAATCTCGATCAGGTTCTGGCCCATCGCGGCTTTGTCATCTGGCAGGTCGATAACCGTGGCTCTGGAGGACGAGGCCATCTGTGGGAAGCCAAGCTGTACCGCAAGTTTGGAGAGATCGAAGTGCAAGACCAGAAGGCTGGAGTGGAACACCTGGTCTCACTCGGCTTCGTCGATGCCGCCCGCATTGGCATGTCCGGCTGGAGCTATGGCGGCTATATGACGCTGAACACGATGCTGAGCGAGCCGAAGCTGATCCGCGCTGGTATTAGCGGCGCACCGGTCACCAACTGGTTGCTCTATGACACCATCTACACCGAGCGCTACCTGGGAACACCGCAAGAGAACGAGAAGGGCTACCGGGAATCGAGCCCCATACACAAGGCCAAGAACCTTGAGGGCAAGTTGCTGCTGGTGCACAACATCGGGGATGACAATGTGCTCTTCCAGAACATGCTGCAGATGACCGATGCGCTGCAGAGGGCTGGCAAACATTTTGAGTTGAGCGTCTATCCGCAGAAGAGCCACGGCGTCTCGGGCCCGGCGCGCACGCATCTCAATGAAGCGATGGTCGACTTCTTCGAGCGTCATCTTGGTCGATAAGTACAAGCACTGGATCTTCGCAGGCTGGGCGCTGCTGGTCATCGCCTATGTGCGCTTCAAGGCTCCCATCATCTGGCAGGCCGAGTGGAGCCATGATGACCTGATGAACTGTTACCGGGCTATGGAAGCGTCCTGGCAGCAACTGGCTTTTGACACGCTCTGCTTCTGGAAGCCCACCAACCTGTACCGGCCGCTGGGGGAGATCTTCTACAAGGTGCTCTGGGAACAGTTTGGGTTCTCTCCTCTGCCCTGGCGTCTGGCCTGCGGGGCGATTCTGATTGGGAACGCGTTCCTGCTGGGCCATTTGGCAAGCCGACTGAGCGGTAGCTTCTCTGTGGGCCTGGCGGCGATGGCGGTCGCGAGCTTTCACAGCCTGTGGGCGCATCTCTATCTGAACACGGGGACGATCTATGAGATTTTGGCCTACAGCTTTGTGTGGGGTGGCCTGGCCTACTACGTCGAGTTTCATGACCCCTACTTCACTGCGGTCTTGCTGATTGTGGGCCTCAATGCCAAGGAGAGCGTGATCGTGCTGCCGGTCTTTGTGGTGCTCTATGAGTGGATCTGGCGACGTCGGACACCCTGGGTCTTCTGCGGCCTGGCGGGCGCGATCTGTCTGGGCTTTATCTTTGGGCGGGTCTTTGGCAAGGACGGGCTGGCGAGCATCGGGCTCTACCAACCAAGCTATTCGGCGGATGCCTACTTCAAGAGCTTTCGTGGTTACTTTGGTCCGCTGGTGTTGTGGAAGCAGGCTCCCCCGCTGCTCGCGCTGCTGCCGCTGCTGCTGCGGAGCCGCTACGCGTTGTTTGCGACGCTGGTGTTTCCGATTGCGATTCTGCCTTTGGCCTTTGTGCCAGACCGGGGCCTCGATGGCGTTTATGTGGCCTGCGCGGGACTGGCCTTGTCCCTCTCGGCAGTGCTGCTACTGATCCCCAAAGAGAGCTGGAGGCTGGGCGGGGCAGCGTTGGTGTTTTTGGGTTTGTTTGTGTTTTTGCCGCCGATGCGGCACCACGACGGCTGGGACCGGGAGTTTCACGAGATTCGTAATTTCAGAACCAGCTTGCAGCAGTTGGTGCCCAGTGCGCCGCCCAAGGCACAGATTCGCTTCGAGTCAGAGCCTTTCACCGACGAGTACCCCTGGGCTAGCACCTTCATTACGAGACTCGTTTACAAGGACACGAGCATATTGCCGGTGAGCAAGCTGAATGCACATACCAGGAATCTGGACCCGAAGGATGACTTCGCCGTCCTCGAATGGAAGGTCGACCGGCTCTATCGCATCAAGTGATAGGCGGAGTGCCAGAACTGGTACTCGTGTTCGGCCCCGGTGGCGAAGAGTTGCACGAGCTTCTTCGAGTCGGCATTGCGGCCGGCTTCGTTCATCATGGCCAGTACCTGCTTGACGGCTGAGGCATAGTTGGGATCGGAGTAGTAATCGATCCAAAGCTGATAGTTCTTGTTCTTGCTGCCGCGGGCTTTGAGCGTTTTGCCTACTTCCCAATAGATCCAGTAGCAGGGCAGAACGGCAGCGAGGCCTTCGGCGAAACTACCTTTCTCGACATTGTCACGAAGGAAGCGGATGTAGGCGGCATTGGCCTGGGAAGGAGCTTTCTCTTTGCCCTTGCCTTCGAGATAGGTTTGGTGGATGTGCTGCACTTCTTTTTTGCAGCCGTCGGCACCATCGAGCAGGAACTTCTTCCATTCGGGTTTGGGAGCTTTCGCGGCCAACTGGGTGAGGACTTCACCGTAGGCGCGCAGGTAGGCGATGTCTTCGATGAGGTAGCGGTCGAAGCGCTCCTTGGTGAGCGAGCCGTCGGCCAGCTCTTTCAGGAAGGGGTGGTCGATGGTGCGCTGGTAGATGGGCTTGGCGTTGTCCCACATCGAATCGGTGACGGCCAAGAGTAGAACGAAGGCGAACATCTAGCTATAGACCTTTGCAATTGGAGTGCCGCCGAAATCGGTGAGCTTCTCGTGGCGGCCATTGTGGAGATACCAGAGCTTGTGCTGGTCGAGACCCAGCAGGTGCAGGATGGTGGCGTGGAAGTCGCGCATGTGATAGCGTTCGCCGACGGCACGCAGGCCAAACTCATCAGTTTCGCCGAGAGACTGACCACCCTTGACGCCGCCACCGGCAAACCACATGGTGTAGCCGTGCATGTTGTGGTCGCGGCCATTGCCGCTCTCTGAGGTGGGGAGGCGGCCGAACTCACTGCCCCAGATGACCAGCGTTGTATCGAGGAGGCCGCGTTGCTTCAAGTCTTTGAGCAGGGCAGCTACGGGTTGGTCAGTGAGGCCGCACATCTTCTCGTGATTGGCCTTGAGATGACTGTGCGCATCCCACTGCATGCTGACGGGGCCGCCACCGGAATAGATCTGCACAAAGCGGACGCCGCGCTCGACCATGCGGCGGGCGAGGAGGCAGCGGGTGCCGAAGTCCTGGGTTCGTTTGTCACCGATGCCGTACATGCGGCGGATGTGCTCGGGTTCTTTGTTGATGTCGACGGCCTCGGGGGCGGCCGATTGCATCTTGAAGGCGAGTTCGTAGCTGGCGATACGAGCTGCCATTTCGTTGTCTTCAGGAGCGGAATCGATCTTGTTCATTTGCTGAATCAGATCGATGGTGCGGCGCTGGCGCTCGGGGGTGACCCCGGCGGGCGGCTTGAGATGCAGGATGGGGCTGGGGCCAGGACGCAGGAGGGTGCCTTGATTCACAGCGGGAAGGAAGGCCGAGTTCCAGCAAGGGGTGCCGCCTTCGGGGGTGCCCTCCGGCTGGGGCATGACGACATAGGCGGGAAGGTTGTCACTGGCGGAGCCGAGGCCATAGGTTACCCAGGAACCCATGCTGGGCCAGCCCATCAGAATGCGGCCGGTATGAACCTGATACATGGCGGGGGCGTGGACGACGCTTTCGGTATAGAAGCTCTTGACGAAGCAGATGTCATCGACGCATTCGGCGAGGTGGGGCATGAGGCTCGAGACGGGCAGGCCGCTCTTGCCGTAGCGCTTGAATTCCCAGGGGGAGCCAAGCAGGGGGTTGGAACCATCGGTGAACTGGCCACCCACTTTGCCGAAGCTGGGCGGGAGGGGTTTGCCGTCGAACTTATTGAGGGCGGGCTTGGGATCGAAGAGATCCATGCTGGAAGGGGCACCGACCATGAAGAGGAAGATGACGCTTTTTGCCTTGGGGGCAATGGCAGCCGTGGCTTCCCGCTGCAGCAGCCATTCGGCGGCGATGGCACCGAAGCCGTTGGCAGAAGCTTTGAGGACGTTTCTACGGGAGGTAAATGAAGTCATTGCGGTTGAACATGGCCAGAGCGAAGTCTTCGGCCGTGCCTCCTTTCGAGAAAAAGTCTTTGGCGAGCTGGAGCTCTTTGGCACTGGGTGCGCGACCGAGGGCGAGTTGGTAGGCCATCTCCACCGAGCCTTTGGTACGGGCGGCGAAGGCTTTGGCCTGCTCTTGCATGAAGTCGCTGTTGAGCATGGTAAGGCCCTGGAGGGCGTGGGTAGAAGTGGGGCGCTCGGGGCAGCTGGACATGGTGTCGGGCTGGTCGAAATTCATGAGCAGCGGCAGGCGGATGGTGCGGCGGTTCAGGACGTAGATCGTCCGGCGGTACATCTCGGAGCGGTCTTTGGGGAGCGGCCAGAGGTTGTCGGGTTCGCCTTCGGTGAAGATGATGTCGTAGATTTCGGGTTCGATCGGTGTCTTGACGGGCTTGCCGTACATCTTCGGGTTGAGCATGCCGCTGGTGGCGAGGATCGAGTCGCGCACCATGTCGGAATCCATGCGGCGGCGTTGCAGGGCCTGTTGCTGGTAGGCCTGGCTGGTGAGGATGAGACGGTCAATGTGTTTGATGTTCCAACCGCTCGAGATGAATTCGGTAGCGAGCCAGTCGAGGAGTTTGGGATTGGTGGGGCGCGCCCCGAGGGTACCGAAATCGTTCATGGTGGTGACGATGCCCTTGCCCATGCGGAACTGCCAGAGGCGATTGACCATGACGCGGGCGGTGAGCGGGTGCTTGGGGTCGGCAAGCCAGTTGGCGAGGGCGGCGCGGCGACCATGAGGGTCGAGCGAGAAGTCGCCCAGATCTTTAGCAAGCACCAGCGGCAAGCCAGCTTCTACGAGTTGTTGCTTGTACTTGGGATCCCCCACTTTCAGGACGTGGGTGGGCTGCGCCTGGTTGACAGTGAAGACAGCGTAGGCATGGTCGGCGGGGTCGGGTTCGTCGAGATTGATGGCGTGCATGCGCTGGCGGAGGGCGGCGCGCTTGGCCTTGAGGTCAGCCGGGATGAGCGCGACCACTTCATCCCAGGTGGGTGAGAGTTGGCGCTCGGCTTCTTTGCGCATGCGCTTCTGTTCTTCGGTGAGCTTGTCTTTGGGGAGATCAAGAACTTCGCGGAACTGCTTTTCGAGGGTGGGCAGCTTCTCGGCGCGGAACTGCTTGCGGAAGGGTTCTTCGATCTTCTTGATCTCGTCGGTGAGGGGCTTGATGAGGGCATCGTGGCGAGCCTGGCGGGCCTCGGCGGAGAGCATGCGGTCGCCATCGGCCAGTTGCACTTCGCGGAACTCGGTGGAGGCGAGGATGGCCTGGAGGCGGTAGTAATCGCTTTGCAGGATCGGATCGAATTTGTGGTTGTGGCAGCGGGCACAGTTCATGGTCATGCCCATGAAGGTGGCCGAGATGGCGTGAGTCATCTCGATCAGATCTTCCTGGCGATTCTGTTCTTCATCCTGATTGCCACCGACGACATGGCGTGGGCCAGCGCGGAGGAAGCCGGTGGCGATGAGGGCCTCGGCGTTGCCGGGGTAGAGTTCGTCGCCAGCCAATTGCTCGCGCAGGAACTGGTTATAGGGTTTGTTCGCGTTGAAGGAGCGAATGACGTAGTCGCGATAGCGCCAGGCGTGGGGCCGTTCGGCATCGAGCTCAAAGCCATTGGTGTCGGCGTAACGCACGATGTCGAGCCACTTCTGGCCCCAGCGTTCGCCGTACTGGGGGCTGGCCATGAGGCGATCGAGGATCTGCTCATAGGTGCCGTTGAAGTTGGTGGGTGGCAAGCCGGTGAGATCGAGGGTGAGGCGGCGGATGAGGCTGCGGTGTTCGAGCTTGGGTCGCTTGGCCGGTTCGAGGGCGTCGATGGGATGAACGCCGGCGGGGGTAGCGGGACGCACAGGGGGCTGGAAGGCCCAGTAATTGCGGCGCTTGGCGACGAGAGCCTCTTCTTTGGGATCTACCCGAGGCTCCGCGTGTATGAGACCGAAACAAAGGATGAGAACTAAAGAAGGCTTCATCTTGACTTGAAGACCAAGTTATCACAGACGGGTGGCTGGAACACGCTGGAGAAAGGGTGTTTCGTCATTTTGGCTTCGTTTGGTTTTCGACGATGGAGCGGGCTTCCGGGGTGAGATTGAGGGCCATCATGGCGAGCATGAAGGGGGAGGTTTGGCTTTGTTTGGTTTTTCGCATTTCGGCGACGGGGAGAGCTAGCGGTAGGGGGACTTTCTTTTCGAGCAGGTAGAGCTCGTTGTGGATGTCGAGGGCGGAGATGCGGTCGCGCTGGAGTCTTCTGAGTTCGTTGAGGGCTTTGTCGGCGCGGCGCTCGAGCATGCCGGTGATCTTGACCATGCGTTCCATTTGAGCGAAGTACTTTTCGTCGCCGGGGTTGTCGAGGAAGTTGTCTTGCGCTTCGACTTCGAGGCGCTGGGCGCGCATGACCTGGTAGGTGTTGAAGGCGTAGCGGAGGAAAGCCTGGTGTTCGAGTTCGGAACCGGGGAGGCATTCTTTGAGGAGATTGTTTTCGAGTGCTTCGTAGTCGCGCTGTTCGGCCTCGGTGAAGTAAGCGCCGGAGGCGGAGAGCAGGCCGTGACGACGGGCGTTGGCTGAAGACTTGGCCTTGCCTTCGTCGGTTTTGGGACCGGTGGAATGTTGCTCGTTAGCGCGGTTTGCATCGAGCTGAGCTTGTGTTGCCATGTTAAGAATCCTTGGTTGGAAGTGATGGAGCCACAGGGGTAGCTCCGGGCACAAGCTAGCAAACGGAAAATGGATTCCGAACCATAGGTCGGCGTAAGTGATTGAGGGGTACAGAGATTGAGGCGAAAAATTCTTGGGAACGTGGCGAGGATGTCCGCTTTTCCGTTGAAAGTAGGCAACTCTCTAGAAACTAGCTAAGCAGCTTTTGTCTTAGCATGGGAACGCAGCTTGCAGGCAGCCTGCAAAGAAGCTATGAGTTGGGGCATGTGACGAAATCCAGTAATCTTCGTCCACCGGGATTCGGCATAGAGAAGGAGGGTGTAAAAAGGTTTGTGTAAACGCAGTTCTCCGACAATGAAAGAGGAGAAGCGATGGACATTAAACCTGAGGTCCTGGACGAGCTGTTGAAAGGGATCAAGACACAGGACGATTTGGCTGGCC
>JBIITX010000063.1:0-13335 GCA_044340255.1 Bryobacter sp.
TTTTGCTCCTATTAGTGAAGTGGGCTGGGGGCAGCCGACTTCCATTGGACCCTGATGGATCGCCGGAGTCACGACTATGCTCCGCGCGCCGCAGGCGCGCCTGCCGCTACGCGGCTTAGTTCAACGATGTCGTCGAGTTCATCCGCCTCAACGAAGGATTACGCCCGGACGACATGGTTCAGACCATTTTTGAAGACCATGATGGGGTAATGTGGGCCGCTTCGAAATGGGGCTGCCTGATCCGGGTGTCGAGGCCGATACTCGGTGTGGTGGATCGAAGCAGCGGATTGCTCGATTCAGCCGTCGCTGCGGTGACCGAAGACGATGAAGGGGGAATGTGGCTGAGTTCTCGCTCGAAGGGCGTCTATCAACAACTGGCTACTGGAGCATGGCAGCAAGTGGGCAGGATTGCCAACCGGATTACCTATGCGTTGGCCTGGGTGGGGGACGGTAACCTGCTGGTACTGGATTCGGATGGTCTGCATCGCATACAGCAGGGAAGGCAGAGCCTTCTGCTGGCTGCCAATGAAACCAAACCAGGCCGATATCGTGCCCTTTCTCCCCGATACAAAGACCACATCTACTTTGGAGAATCCAAGAATCTGTACCGCATCAGTCTGCCGCTCGAAGCCACTCCGAAACTGGAATGGATTGGGCCGCTTTCCCTGCCAAGAGCCATTCTGGAGCTTTCTGACGGGATCTGGTCGGTCAGTTGGGACCAAGGCCTGGTGCGATTCGAGAAGGGTCAGGCCCGCATCTTTCCTTTGGATCAACGGCAGGAGATTCGTGCGCTGACTCTTTACGAAATGAATTCCAATTGGCTGCTGGTTGGAACGACGGAAGGCTTGATGGCGTTCGACAGACATCGACTCCAGTTCGTTCGACTGGCTTCCCCGTTTATCGACGAGCAGATTTTCGCCATACAGCCCGACGGATTGGGTAACCTGTGGCTCGCCTGCCGCAAGAGTTTGCTGGCTGTCAAGGCAAAGCAGATTCAGGATTATTTTGAGGGGCATGTGCGAGAAATCTTTCCGCTGCGCCTTTCACCACAACAAGGCTTGCCGAGCGCCAATTTTGGTCTGGGCACCTCGTCCGTCAGTCTTCGTCGCAAGAATGGGGAACTTTGGTTTTCCTCGGTCGGAGGGGCCATCCACTTCTTTGCTGACGGTGTCACACGGTCCAAGGAAACCATTCGTTGCGCTGTCTCGGCAGTCATCGCCGATGGCTTGCCCAAGGCTGTCGATGCTGCGATGAAACTGGGTGCAGGGACACGAAATTTGGAGCTTCGCTACGCCGCTCTCGGCGGCAAGGCGGGTGAACATCCTGTGTTCCGCTATCGACTGGCTGGCAATTTCGATACCTGGATTGAGTCTTCGAGCAATCTTGCCGTGTTCAGCAACCTGAAGCCCGGTCCCTATCGGTTTGAGATTCAAGCCCGGTCGCGATCTTTGGAGTGGAACGGGCCCGTTGCGGTACTTCCTCTGGAGATCCAAGCGTATTGGTACGAGCAAAGGTCGGTGCAATTGGGATTGGCGATGCTGTTGTTTAGCTCTACGTTCATTGGGTTGTCGATTTGGCGCAACAAGCGTTTGCGGCAGCAACAGGAACTGGAGGCCCGAGTTCGAGAACGGACGGCCGAACTGGCTTTGGCTCGCGATGAAGCTGAGAGGCTGCGCGTTAGCGCAGTTGCGGCTGCCAATGCGAAGGCGGAGTTTCTTGCCACGATGAGTCATGAGATTCGAACTCCAATGAATGGAGTGATCGGTATGGTGGAACTGCTGCAGCAGACCCCTCTTGACGAGGAGCAGCAACGGCTTCTGGGAGTGCTGAACAATTGCGGAGAATCGCTGCTCGGCATTGTAAACGACATCCTCGATTTATCGAAAATCGAAGCAGGCGGCCTGACCCTCGAGGTGGCGCCCTTTTCGCTGCAACACCTGCTGGAGCATATCCAGAGTGTATTTTCCGGTCCACTGGAATCGAAAGGCGTTGGCTTTCAACTGCTGGTTGGTGAAGGTTTGAGTGGATGGTTTGCTGGAGATTCCAGTCGGTTGCGGCAGATCCTGATGAATCTGATGAGTAACGCAGTGAAGTTTACCGGCCGGGGCGAGGTCAATTTTGAAGTGATGGCTGGGGAAGGGGACGATGTCGAATTCGTAGTGCGCGACACCGGTATCGGCATCCCTTCGTCGAAATTGAAGATGATCTTTGAACCATTCACGCAAGCGGAGTCTTCCACGACGAGACGCTTTGGCGGAACTGGTTTGGGTTTGGCGATTAGCGTCCGCCTGGCTGAGGCCATGCACGGGAGCCTGGAGGTTGAAAGCACGGAAGGGGTGGGGTCACTGTTTCGGCTGCGGATCCCGCTGCCGAGGGTGGCCCAGCCCGGCAAGGTTTTAGAAACTCCCGATCTTGCCGTTGCTCCTGCCAAGGTGCTGGTAGTAGAAGATAATGCAGTAAATCGGCATCTGGCTTGTAGTTTGCTGCAGAAGCTGGGATGCGAAGTTGCCACTGCCAATGATGGGGCAGAGGCCCTGAAGATTGTCGAGCAAAGCCCCTTTGACTTGATCCTTATGGATTGCCATATGCCTGTCATGGATGGCTTTGAGGCGACGCGCCGCATTCGGCAACTGAATTCTGAGTTGAGCCAGATCGCAATTGTAGCTTTGTCTGCGGGTGTCATGGTTGAAGATGTGGAGCGTTGCCAGCAGGCGGGCATGAATCAGTTTTTGGCAAAGCCGGTTCGCACGGCGGACCTGAAGAATCTTCTGGCAAATCTGGCCCGCTACAAAGCAGAAGGCCAACCTTTCGGTTGGCCTTCTGTTCAATAAAAATTTAGGTGGAAAGGGTTAGGCTCTCATCACGTTCTCAGCCATGAGACCCTTGGGGCCCTGCTTGACTTCGAACTCGACGTCGACACCTTCGTCGAGAGAGCGATAACCGTTCATCGCAATCGCCGAAAAGTGTACAAAGACATCTTCGCCTGTAGAACGCTGAATGAAGCCGAAGCCCTTCGCGTTGTTAAACCATTTCACTTTACCTTTTTCTTTCACCACTGTTCTCCTGACTCTACAGGTCTCTGGAGGAGAGACCTGCTCTAAAACTTCGCTTGATTCTCTCAAATGAATTTTTTCGATGCAATAAAAAAATGAATCCAGTTTTTAATAATTTACGTTAACAATTCTTCCCGATGGCGATGAAATAGCGAAACGACGGGAAATGCCAGGAGAGAGATGTGTGAGATAGCAGATCCAGGCTGGCGAGGATTGCGTTGAGCTCTGCACGCTTCCAGCCTGCGGCGACGCTCTTTTGGCCGTCTTCGATGGTGATCCAGTTCCAACCGAGCAGCCACTGAGTCCAGGGAAGGAAATGGTATGAAATCCAGTGGCGGTGAAGGTCCTGGATGAGAACGACTCGATTGGCAACACGGTGCATGTTGGCAATCAATTGCAGGGTTTGACTGTCGGTGAAGTGATGCAGAAATAACGAGCAATGGACTACATCAAATGCGGACTCGGAGAAGGGAAGCACGAAGGCATCGGCTTGCACCCGGGCGTGTGGTGCGAGTTTCAGGTTGCGGTGTTTGAGATCGAGACAAGTGATGCGAGCGTTGGGGAAGTTACGGATGACGGCTTTGGCAAGATCTCCTGAGGCGGCACCGATGTCGAGAAACGTGAAGGAATCTGTGCGGCGAAACTGTTGCGAGAGCAATTGAATCAAGCGTCTGGTGGCACCTGTCAACCGGTTGATGCGAGCGATGTCATCGAGGTTGGTGGCGGCCTGTTGGTCGTCGACGTGGTCCAGGATTTCAGCTTCAAGGATTCGTTGTTGCACTATACTCATGTAACACTAACGCGTATGGACTTTTTGGCAGGCAACATGGGATGGATCGAAGTCGTGTGCGGACCCATGTTCAGCGGCAAGAGCGAAGAGCTGATTCGAAGGCTTCGCAGGGCAATGATTGCAAGGCGTCGTGTACAGGTGTTCAAGCCTGTAATTGACGATCGCTATTCGAAAGACGAGATTGTGAGCCATAGCGAGCAGCGCATCACCTCGACGGTGGTGGACAGCGCGAGCGACATTCTGACCTTGCTCGACTGGCGTACGCAAGTGGTGGGCATTGATGAGGCGAACTTCATGGGGCCGGGATTGGTCGAGATCTGTAATCAGCTTGCTGATTCGGGCAAGCGTGTGATTGTGGCCGGGCTGGATACAGATTATATGGGGAGGCCGTTTCCGCCGATTCCCGATCTGCTGGCCATGGCGGAGAGCATTACGAAAACGCTGGCGATTTGCATGCGATGCGGAAATCCTGCAAAACAGACGCAACGACTTTTCGAGAGCGGGGATCTAATCGTTGTAGGAGCCGCTGGAATGTATGAGGCGCGCTGCCGGGGCTGCTTTGAAGCAGGTGCTCCCAAGCAGGAGTATTTGCCGTTTGCCCGCCCCCAAGGCTAAAGCCAGGGCGCAAGTTTGCTACATTGATCGAACGAGGAGAATTGAATATGTCGGATATGAATATGGGACAGCCGCAGGGAAGTGGCGGTAGCGGATTGAAGATCCCGATCCTTTTTGGCGCAGTCATTGCGCTGCTTGCTTCCAATGTCTGGTTGTTCCTGCAGTTGGACCGCTTGCGTGGCGAAATGGACCGCGTTCAAGTGCAACTGGAAGAGAAATTGAGCGATGTACGCCAGACGGCAACGGCCAGCAATCAGACGAGCCGCCGCAACCTTGAGGCAATGCAAGAACAGCTCGAGACCGCGCGCCGCCAGGCAGCAATGGCCGTGGGGCAAGCCAAGGTGGAAGCCGACCAGAAGGTTAACCAGATGGCATCACGCCTTGAGTCAGAACAGCGCAAGACCAAGGAACAGTTGTCTACCGAAATCACCCAGAAGGTAGGCGAAGTCTCTGCTGCCGCTGAAAGCAAAGTGAATGAAGTCAAAACGGAAGTTTCGGCCGTCAAGACGGATGTGTCCAATACTCGTTCTGAACTGGAGCGGACCATTACCGACCTGAAAAAGGTGACCGGTGACCTTGGTGTACAGAGCGGCTACATTGCCACGAACGGTAAGGAGCTGGAAGCTCTGAAGCGGTTGGGCGAGCGCAACTACTACGAATTCAATCTGGGCAAGACCAAAAATCCGACCCGCGTTGGAGACATCATGGTGATGCTCAAGAAGACCGACCAGAAGAAGAATCGCTACACGATTGAAGTGACGGTGGATGACAAGCGCGTGGAAAAGAAGGACAAGACGGTGAATGAGCCGGTTCAGTTCCTGACTTCCAAGGCTCGTCAGCCTTATGAGTTGGTGGTCAACGAGGTCAAGAAGGATGTGATCGTTGGCTACCTCGCTACCCCTAAGGTGATGGAACCGCGCAAGTAGTTTTTCGGTTTTGAGCTTTTTTGATGGCAAACGCCGCTCTAGAAATAGAGCGGTGTTTCTTTTGGCTGCTGAATTGCATCCAAGAAGCTGAGCGGAAGTTTTTTTATGTCTGTGAAAGTGATTATAAGAACGACCTTTGTCCCCACGATGCCTGATCTCAGGTTGCGTGGAGACTTGCTGGAGGCGGTAGAACTGATGGTTCACCTGCTGAAGCCGGCTTCGATGGCTGCGTTTTTATTGGCATTTTGGCGCTTCGGGGCTGATCTCGGCTGGACGAACGAGTTCCTGATTGAGAGTGGTGTTTTCTCTCGCTGGCAGCTTTGGGCGGCGCTCGGTGCAGCGATGATTGCGGCGCAATCGCAACTCAGCCGACGACTGACCGTCACGGACTGACACAGTGTGTGTCCCTTTGCCCTAGTGTTGTACCTGTTATCTTGAAATCTGATGCGTTACCCGGGTGGCTCCTCTTTTGCAACTTCTTCGATGTCGGTACCCCCTGGTGTAAGGTGGCTTCTGATCACGAACACGGCTGTGTTCGTTGCCTACTACCTTTCGACCACTTTCGGTTTTGGATGGATCTTTGGGCCCTTTCGCCTGATTCCCGAGCAGACGGTGGAATCGCTCCATGTCTGGCAACCGATCACCTACCTCTTTTTGCATGACCCGACCAGTTTTGGTCACATCCTGTTGAACATGCTGTCGCTGTTCATGTTTGGTAAGACGCTCGAAGAGACTTGGGGCACAGAGCGGTTTCTTCGCTTTTACTTCATCTGCGGCATTGGGGCAGGGCTTTGCGTCATTCTGGCCGGCTATTTGACCAACATGGCGTTTGTGCCGACGATTGGGGCTAGTGGGGCGATTTTCGGATTGCTGCTTGCCTTTGGCATGTTGTTTCCGGATGCCACAGTTTTGTTCAGCTTTCTGTTTCCGATCAAGGCCAAGTACATGGTGATGATCGTTGGGTCGATCACTTTCTTGAGCTCTCTGAATGCGAACAGCGGCGTGAGTCATGTCGCGCATTTGGGTGGCATGCTGGTGGCGTTTTTGCTCCTGAAAACCACGCAAGGCCAATCGGCGATGCGACGGCCGCGGGGGCCTTCGTTGATGCGGCGGCTCGAGCAGGCTTGGACCGACTATAAACTTCGTCGAGCGCGGAAAAAATTTCAAGTTTATATGTCCAAGCAAAACCGCAAGGGCGGCCCGTACGTCAACTAGATTGAGATAAAGTGATGTCCATGAAGTCTTTGCGCATTTTGTCGCACCCCTTTACGGCTGCGATGCTGGTTGGTGCTCTGAGTGTCGGTACGCTGTGCTGGATTGAACCCGTGTTGGCCCAGAGCGGACCGAAGAAGGAGAGCGGTGAAACCGTTGCCAAACCGCGCAAAAAGTCTTCTCCGGATGCGCCACCCGAGCAGGAACTCGAGAAGATCCCTTCGAAGTTGAACAAGAAGGGGCAGGTCGAGTTGCCGGAGGGTGTGCCTACCTTCCGCTCGGATACGACGAGCGTGAACGTTGACGTGGCTGTGCTCGATAACAAGGGGCGCTTTATTCCGAATATTCCGGCTGGTAACTTCCGGATTCTTGAAGACAATGTGCCGCAGAAGATCTCACAGTTCACGATGGGAGAAGCACCGATGACGGTGTGCATGGTGATCGAGTTCTCGAACCTGTTCCAACAATATTGGTCGAGCAGTTGGTTTGAAACGTTGCAGGCGTCTTATGGTTTTCTTTCGACCTTGAAGCCGGAAGACTATGTGGCGGTGGTTGCTTACGATTTGCGACCGGAAATTCTGAGCGACTTTTCTGCTGACAAGCGCAAAGCCTATGAAGCGATGCAGCGCTTGCGCATTGCCGCCTTCAGTGAATCGAACCTCTATGATGCCCTGACCGATACGGCCGAGCGCATGAGCGAGATTGAAGGCCGCAAGGCGATTGTCGTTATTGCCTCTGGCATTGATACGTTCTCGAAGCAGACCTTTGACCAGGCTCGCAAGCGGCTGCAGACTGCAGGTGTGCCGATTTATGCGATTGGCATTATGCAGGCGCTGCGCGAGATTGTTGACGCTCGAGGCGGCATGGGGCCCATTGCGCGCTTGGACTTTTTGCAGGCTGATAACCAGATGCGGACGTTTGCCAAAGAGTCGGGCGGCATGAGTTTCTTCCCACGATTCTTTGGTGAGTTCCCCGGGATTTACGGTGGCATTCATCAGGCGCTTCGCAATCAGTATTCGATTACCTTTGCGCCCACTAACCAGGCGAAAGACGGGAAATTTCGCAAGCTGAAGGTGGAGTTGATCAACCCGGTAACGAATGAGCCATTGCGAATTCTGGATGAGAAGAACAAGCCGATCAAGTATCAGATTGTGGCCAAAGCTGGCTATACAGCACCTCGCGAAGTTGAATAATCGGTTACGTGCCGATGTCAAGGATTAAAAGTTTCGTCGAATGAAGCGCATAGCGAAGTATTGACGAGCGAAAAACTTCTTTGCTACTTTGCAAGGGTTCTCATGAGAATAGCTAAGTCCTCCACCGCGACTCCTTCCGCAATCATACTTTTGGTGGACGACAACAAGATGGGGCTGGCAGCACGACGCGTCGTGCTGGAAGAGTTGGGCCATACGGTTTACACGGCTGCCAATGGGCTGGATGCACTTGCTGCCGTTGAAACTCAGGTGTTTGATCTGGTGATCACAGACTGGAAGATGCCGAAGCTGGACGGGATTGAATTGATCCGTCGGTTGCGGGAAAACGAGTTCAGTGCGCCGATTATTTTGTTGTCGGGTTTTGCAGATAATGCGGGGATGCGTGAAGACAAGACTGGTGCTGATGCCGTCGTGCAGAAAAGTGCCAATGAAGTACAGGTGATGTTGAGCACCGTGAAAAGACTTCTGACCAAAAAGACGAATCGCAAGCCGCCTG
This sequence comes from Bryobacter sp., assembly GCA_044340255.1. Lineage (GTDB taxonomy): Bacteria > Acidobacteriota > Terriglobia > Bryobacterales > Bryobacteraceae > Bryobacter. The sequence continues at coordinate 8,304 of JBIITX010000063.1, forward strand.
CTTCGCAAGCCGCACCGAAAGTTGCCAAGCCGAAAACCAAATTGGGTTGAGGCTATATTGAAGATTGCTTCGAATCTTCCTCCTTCTCTGTTTCGTTCTATCCAGCTACGCCCAGACGAGCCGTAAAGGCCCTCCGGTTGAGGTGCGCAATCTGATGCGCCGGATGACCACACGTGAGCTTGTGGCGCAACTTGTGGTGGTTCCTTTCTACGGGGAGAATCCGGCCAGCAAGCGGCGCGAGTTTCAAGAGTATGCGCGGCTGGTGAGCCAGTCGGGTGTGGGCGGGATGATTCTATTGAACCGGGTGCAAGGCGGCATCGTCAGGAATGCCGAGCCGATGGCGCTGGCGGCCTTTCTGAACCGGATGCAGAAGCTGGCGAAGGTTCCTTTGATTGTTGCCGGGGACTTTGAGCGCGGGTCTTCGATGCGGGTGGCCAACACGGCGAAGTTTCCGCATGCGATGGCCTACGGGGCGGCGAACAACCTGGAGGCAACCCGGAAGACCGGTGCGGCTACGGCGAGAGAAGCTCGAGCGCTGGGGGTGCACTGGGTGCTTGGGCCGGTTGCTGATGTGAACAACAACCCGGACAATCCGATCATCAACACGAGGAGCTTTGGGGAGAGCCCGGAGTTGGTTTCTGCGCACGTTAAGGCCTACATTGAAGGGGCTCATTCTGCCAGACGCGACGGCATTCTAGTTACAGCAAAGCATTTTCCGGGGCAGGGAGATACGGCTACCGATACTCACCTGGGACTGGCAAAGGTTACCGGTGACCGGGAGCGGCTGGAGCAGTTGGAGTTGCGTCCTTTTCGTGCGGCGATTGCTGCCGGCGTTGATGGCATGCTGATGGGGCATCTGTTTGTTCCGGCGGTGGATGAGCGTGAGATTCCGGCCACGGTTTCGAGCAAGGTGGTGAATGGGCTGCTGCGGCGCGAGTTGGGATTTGAGGGCCTTGCGGTGACGGACGCAATGGACATGCAGGGGTTGACCAAGCAGTTTTCTTCGGGTGAGGCAGCGGTGCGGGCCCTTGAGGCGGGCATGGATGTGTTGTTGATTCCAGCGAATGCTGATGCGGCGATCAAGGGGGTTGTCGATGCGGTAAAGGCGGGACGAATCTCGTTGGCGCGGATCCAGCAGAGCGTGATGAAGGTGTTGGTTGCCAAGCAGCGACTGGGGTTGTTTCAGAATCGACTGGTGAATCTGGAGCAGATCAGCGAACAGATTGATGCTCCGGAGTATGCAGATCTGGCGCAGTCGGTGGCAGAGCAGGCGCTGGCGACGATGAAGAATGACCAGGGGGTGTTGCCGCTGGGGGATGCTTCGAGTGCTTGCCTTGTGACGCTGGCGGAGAACCGGCAATCGAATTCGGGCAAACGGATGATCGAGGAAGCGCTGGCGCGGTCGCCGAAGATGCGGACCGTTTGGTTGGACCCAAGTCTTAAGCCGGCTGACTTGAGTGAGACGGCGGCGCAGCTTGGCAGTTGCTCAAAGATCGTCGTTGCGGGCTTTGTGGCGGCGGCTTCGTTTCGCGGGGATGTGTCGCTGCCTGCCAACCTGACTGCATTTGTGAACGAGGTGATTGGACTGAAGCGGCCCGTGATTTTTTGCGCCCTGGGCAGCCCTTACCTTCTGCGGAAGTTTCCGGAGGCAGCCGCGCAGGTAGCGACGTTTTCGACGACGATTACAAGTGAGTCGGCGCTGGTGCGTGGTTTGTTTGGCGAGATTCCGATGGGTGCAAAAAGTCCAGTTACTGTCAGCGCTCCGTAGCAGGGACTTGAGACAATGGGCGAATGATCGCTCTTACCTGGCTTGGCCATAGTTCATTTGAATTGGAACTCACGAATGGCGAAGTGTTTTTGATTGATCCCTGGTTGGAGGGGCCGACGGCGCCGAAGGATTACCAGCCCAAGCGTGTGGACGGTATTCTTCTTTCGCATGGCCACTTTGACCATTCTGGCAGCGTGGTGCGCCTGGCGCAGCAGTACGATTGCCCGGTGCTTGGTATGTATGACCTGACCAGTTGGCTTGAGACGAAGGGTGTGGCCAAGACCATTGGGATGAACAAGGGTGGGACGGAAGCAATGGGTTCGCTACGCGTGACGCTGGTGCATGCATCTCACTCTTCGACTACGGTCGATGAGGGGCGATTCATCCCGCTTGGGGAGGCGTGTGGGCTAGTGATCGCGTTGCCGGATGGGCGCAGCATTTATTACGCAGGCGATACCGATGTGTTTGGGGACATGAGGTTGATTGCGGATCTATACGGGCCGGAGATCGCGATTCTTCCCATCGGGGACCGCTTTACGATGGGCCCGAAGCAGGCGGCCTATGCTTGCCGTCTGATTCGCCCCAAGGTTGTGATCCCCATGCACTATGGGTCATTTCCCTTGTTGACTGGAAGTCCGGAAGCGCTTGGAGCATTGATTGGAGATTTACAGGATCTTTCGCTGGTGGTTCCTGAAGTTGGGCATACAATCCAGTTATGAAGCTCTTACGACTCCTGCTGGTTGGTGTCTTGTTGTCGGCGCAGACGGTGCCTGATTCGACGATTCGGGTGAATGTCAATTTGATTCAGATTGATGTGACAGTTACGGATCGGTCTGGGAAGCATGTGCCAGGGTTGACGGTAGATGACTTTGAGGTATTTCGCGACGGCAAGCGGCAGGTGTTGAAGAGTGCGCTTTGGGTGGAGGGACAAAGGCCCAAAGAAAAGCCCTCGGAAGAAGGCCCGACGGTGGCGAGAGCCTCCAGGGGAATTCGACCGACAGAAGTGCGCCGGACGATTGCTTTGTTGATTGACGATTTATCCCTTGGTTTTGAAAGCAGTAACTATGCGCGCATGGCGTTGCGCGAGTTTGTGGAGAAGCAAGTGCAACCGGGGGACCTTGTGGCTCTGTTTCGGTCGTCTGCGGGTTTAGGCGTTTTGCAGCAGTTCACCAATAACAAGCAGCAATTGCTGGCGCAGATCGACGGTACGCGTTTTCGCAGCATCAATGCTGTGGACTCTTTGGCACCGATCCGGAACAACCAGCTGGAAGACGATTCGAATCCGTCGATTGCGCAGATGGCCATGGAAGAGCGCTTGCGTGAAGAGGTGATGAACCAGCAGCGGCAGGACTTTACGACGGCCTCCATGCTGAATGCCGCGCAGTATGTGATTCGTGGATTGAAAGAGTTGCCGGGACGGAAGTCTCTCATTCTTTTTTCAGATACCGTACAAATGGGAGACGCTCCGAAAGGAATGACGAACCCCGGAATCACTAACGCGGCGAGCATGATTCCGGGTGCTATGGGTGGGACACGCTACATGACGATCAATGCCGCGAGGAATCTGACCGATAGTGCCAATCGCCATGGGGTTGTGTTGTATACGATCGATCCGCGGGGACTGGTTTATACAGGGTCGACTGCGGTGGATATGCCGAGCGGGAATGCTCGGAGGATGTTGGGGCAAATGCAGCAGCGGCAGCTTGACTTCAACCAGTCGCAGGACGGTCTGGTGATGCTGGCGGAAGAAACGGGTGGATTGTCGTTTCGCAATCGCAACGACATTGCAACGGCTTTGGGGGAAGCGCTTGCCGATCAGGAAGGTTATTACCTGCTTTCGTTTCAACCAGACGATGCGACTTTTGAGCAGGCAAAGGGTGCTGATGTCTATCGCAAGCTGCAAGTGAAGTTGAAGCCGGGTGGGTTGAAGGTCCGCTATCACCGTGGATTCTATGGCGTGCCGGACAGTCAGGAAGGACCAACTGTTTCCCCGATTGTCAGTTCGTTGCTCTCTCCATTTCGTGCAACGGACATTCCGGTGCGGATGACGCCCATTTTTCTGAGTGGCGAAAAGGGACAGCCGATTCTGCGGACCATGGTGCATGTGGATGTATCGGAGTTGGCATTTCAGGATGTACCTGCTGATGCGACCGATAAGAATCAAGAGAGTTGGAAGAAAGCTACTCTCAATCAACTTGTCGTGTTGTTTGATCAGAATGGACAGCAACTGAAGCAGGTGGGTAAGTCCCATACGGTGAGTTTGCGAGGGGCTGGGTTTGCGAAAGTGATGCAATCGGGATTGTCGCAGGAGTTGGAGATGGAATTGCCGCGGGCCGGGGCCTTTCAATTGCGAACAGCAGTTCTGGATACGAACTCAAAGATGGCAGGGAGTGCGACCGAGTATGTCGAGATTCCTGATTTGAAGAACAACAAGCTGGCGATGTCTGATCTGATACTTACCAGGGAGAACTGGGATGCTGAGGATGACGCTGCCGGGGGGCCAGCCCGACGATTGATGAAGCCAGGATCGACTCTGAGTTATGCGTCGATGCTCTATAACGCGAGGTTGTCCAAGGCGAGTGGACAGCCGAATCTTGTGACGCAAGTGATTCTGTATCGGAACGGGAAAAGTATCTATGTTGGCAAGAAGGCTCCGTTTCAACCACAAGGACATAAAGAGGGGGAGGGGCTGGCGATTACAGGAAATCTGAAGCTGGGAGCGGGATCTGCTTTAGGCGAGTATGTGTTGCAGATTGCCGTGCAGGACCTGGAAGCGCCGAAGAAACAGCAGTACGTGGTCAGAAACATCGACTTTGAATTGCGGTAAAGGTGTTGGGGTTTTCGATTGCTTCGTTCGACCCATGGTTATGAATGAAGTAAAGGTCAATGTGGTCGAAGCATAGCTTTGTATATGACTAGCTGATTGCTCTTCGGACGGTCATTCGACTTCTGGACTAGAGGTACCAAAGCGTAAATAGTACTATTGAAAGTTCTACGCTCGCCAATCTAATTTGGGTTTTTGGATTTACAGCCAGGGAGGAAGCCAGGACTATGGAAGGAACGGCGAAGAAGCGCCCGCTGGTCAGCATCATTGTTGAGGGTTACAACCAGATGCGGGATTTGGGGAGCGCCGATGAAACTGACCTGCCCCCAATGACTCCTCCAGCCATAACTAGAGAACTTCAAAGATCTTAGCCCATTTGCTCCGCCGTTAGCGGGGATAGGGGTGTGGGGCAAGGGGGTGGCGTCTGAGCCCCCTTACCC
>JBIITX010000016.1:0-145331 GCA_044340255.1 Bryobacter sp.
TCCAAAAGACACTCACTCATTGGGTGAGCCTTCGATTCCTTCTCGCTTTTCCCCATGCGCCCATTATCTGAGACTTGCGCTCAAAACTGCTCCGGTCCCGAAGCTTCAACTGCTTTTTCTAGGTTCAAAACATATCCCCTCACCCCAAGCGCTACAGCCCGCGCATAGAACCGCTCATCCCGGTGCATGGTTAAGAACACCGGATCCACCTTCCATGCCTCTTTCCGGATCCGCTCTACGACTTCAAAGCCGTCGCCCTTCGGCATATCCAGGTCGAGCACCACGACATGCGCCTGCACCTGCCGAAGCTTCTCGATCGTCTGTTCCCCATTACTCGCCTCGCCGATCACCATCAGATTTTCTTCCTCATCGAGCACCTGCTTCAGCCCGTTTCGAAAGATGGGATGGTCATCGGCAATCACTACACGTATCATCTTCTGATCCTGATCTTAATGCGGCAGCCCGCTCCCGGCGCCGTTTCCACATGATACTCTCCCTGCAGCATAGTGACTCTCTCTTCAATCCCTTTCATGCCCATTCCCGTGCGCCCACCCGAAGCTAGCGAAATACCGACGCCATCATCGCTGACTTCCAGTTCGATCTGCCTGCCCTCCTGCCATAACTTCACCCAGGCCTCGCGCGCGTAGGAATGCTTCAGTACATTACTAACCGCCTCTTGCACCACGCGAAACACAAGGATCTGCTCCTCCGCCGTAAACACATCTCCCACTTCCTCCACATCGCAGTGAAGCTTCACTGCGCTGGCCTTCTGTGCGGTCTCCACCATCGCCTCAATTGCCTGCTTCAACCCCAGGCGCTCGAGGTGTGAGGGTCGCAAGTCTGCCGCAATCTGCCGCACTTCTTCAATCGATGCCTTGGCCGTGCCCGCAATTGCCTCCAGTTTTTCTCTTACATCCGGTTCTACTTCCCCGGCCGTCAGCCCCATCACGGCACGGTTCTGGATCAGCAATAGGGATTGTCCGATGCTGTCGTGCAACTCACGCGCAATGCGCTGCCGCTCCTTTTCCTGGGTTTCAATCAGTCCGCGCGAGAATTCCTGCTGTGTTTTCTTGTCTGCCTCCAGCTTTCGCAATCGCCGCCACCATAACAGCCGTACCACCCCACCACCACACACCAGCACCAGCGCGGTAAACCAACCGGTCTCATGAAACGCGGGCTTCACCACCACGCGCAGTTGCGCCTCCTCCTCGCTCCACAGTTCTTCTCCATGCCCTGCCTTCACCCGAAATACATACTCCCCTGGAGGGAGCTGCGGATAGTATGCAGTGCGCCGCCGTTCCGCTTCCACCCATTGCCGGTCATAGTGATCCAGCCGGTAACGAAAGCGCACCTGCTTGCCCCGAACCAGACTCAAACCTGAGTAATTGATTTCCAGATCTCTTTGCCCCGGCTCAAGATTTATCTCGCCGCGGCAAGCTGTCCGTGTTCTACCCACGACACAGTCTTCCACTAACACTTTTGGGGCCACGCGGTTCGGCAACACTTTGCTCGGGTCAAAGCCAACCAGTCCCTTCGCCGTCGCCAGCCACATCTTCCCCTCTTTGCCCCACACTCCCACCGGCCCCCCCAGGGTTACTCCGAAATGCAACTCACTCAGCTCCTCCTGTCCAAAACCCGTACTGTCCACCTTTCGGCGCCGCCCCGCCACATAATCCGCAAGCGCATCCGACTTCACCCGTGACATGCCCGCTGGCGTTGCCATCCATAACCAGCCCTCGCCGTCCTCCATCAACCAGTACACCGTGTTGTGTTCGAGTCCCTCGGCCTTCCGCACCGCGACCCAGACCCCGTCTGCACGCCGGCCCAGTAGGCCGGAGCGATTTGTGGCAGCCCAGAGCCTTCCCTTGCGGTCTTGAAATAGTTGGTTCTTTTTGGGGCTCGGCTCCGCTCCGCGAGTCTCCTCCTTTTCCAGCTTCTCCCCCTCCCAGCGAAAAATTCCTTCTCTCCCCGCGAACCAGATTCTTCCGTCCCGCGCCTCCACCATTGCGTGTACTGATGCATTGCCAAATCGTTCCACTTCCCGCGAGCCTGCCCGCACACGCCACAATCCCCGGTTGCTGCCACTCCATAGATTTCCCTGACGATCCCGTCGAATAAAGTGGACATGCCCGATGTCTTTGCCCGCAAAGACTGGCTCGTCCACCAGCAGGCTTCCTGATACACGTGCAATGCCCTCCGGAGTGCCGACGAGCATGCCTCCATCCTGCTCTTCCCAGATTGCCGTCACCATATTCGGTAGCGACTGATCACGTTGCCCAGCCCTGCGAAAAAGTCGGCCGCCCTTGTCATCGCTCAGCCAAAGTCCTGCCCTCGTGCCCATCCATACCCGCCCTCGCCGGTCCTGCCAGCACGCAATCCCCTCATTGGCTGCTGACCCCTCCGGGTTTCCTCGCCGCTCCATCGGGTTCCGCCGGATCCGCAACAAACCCGCCTCACGCGTCCCCAACCACAACTGCCCCTCACGGTCCTCCAGAAGGAAAAAGACGCCGCTTGTATTGAGGCCGCTCAGCCTGTCAAATTGCCTTCCCCTTCGAAACCCTTTGATCCCTGTCGACCCGGCTACCAGCAGCGCCCCCTGCTGATCCTGATGCACCGCCACTTCCCATTCATCCTCGGCCGGCCATTCATAGCTCATGATCTTTCCATCAGGGGCCAGCATGCCCGCGTTGCCTAACTGACGATGCCGTCGAAACCAGAGTCGCCCCCGGTTGTCCTGACGAAAGTTATCGATGATCAGGTCTTCCGCCCGCTTAACCCCCACTCCCATTTCCAGCTTTACCGGCAACCACCGCCCGAAAGCGAAGCGCCACCACGAGCCCTTCTCCAGCTTCCAGTCACCGAAGCAGAAATGGTCAACCCCAAGCATCCTGCTTAGCTCTTCCAGCTTTCCCACCCTCGGCTCGCGCCGGTCGAGAACCCCATTTTTCCAGCGCACACTTCCTTGGCTGGTATAGATCCAAACACCCCCTTCTTCGTCTCCATCAATGCGATAGATCGTGTCGGACGGCAAACCCCGGCTTTTGTCCCAACGCTCAAACTTTCCGTCCCGGTAACGCACCAACCCCGCGTTCATCGTCCCTGCCCAAACACTCCCTTCACGGTCCTCCCAGAGCCCATAGGCCGAAAATTCATCGCCGATCATCTCCGGCGTATTCGACCTGTCATAAGTCTGAAACTGCAACCCGTCAAACCGCGTCAGCCCGGCCGCCGTGGAGATCCAGAGATAGCCGTCGCGCGTCTGCAGCAATGCTTTAATTGTCAGCGTCGGCAGCCCGTCTTGCACACCCCAACTGTCCACAACAAAGCGCGACTCCTCGCCGTGGGCGCACAGCGCGAGAGTAAAAATCAAGACCCAGATTTTCTTCCAGTCACACACAAGCAATTGCTGAGTCTTGCCTATATCTTCGAGACCTGCTAGTTGGACCAGTTAAGGTCGATCTCCCGGAGGTAAATGCGATTCACCGTGTTGTTGGAACCCATTTCAATCTCAACGTTGCCGCTCATCCCATTGCCACTCACCGGTGCAAAAATCCGCCGGCCTTGCCGGCGCTCTACGCGACCACTGAAATCGAAACGTCCACGGTCCGTCTGAAATACAACTTCGAGGTTGCCAGAATTAGAGATGACCACGCGAGCCTGATCCAGCCGCCGCATGTCCCCATTGCGATCCCGGTAGCTGCCACTGCCGCGGCGCCCCCCCTCAAAATTGAAACTGTTGTTATTCCAGCCACCACCATTGCCCCAACCAGTGTTGCCGTTATTCCAACCGCCGCCGTTGTTGTTGCCGAAAATGCCCCCGCTGTTACCGCCACCAAAGCCACCGCCACCACCACTGCCATTCCAGAAAATGTCAAAGGTATAGCCTTCGCGCCCACCCTTGCTGTCTTCAATCCGAACAATAGCCCGACCGTCATCGGCCGAACGAATCAGATTCTGCCTGCCCCGGCCATCAATACCCTTAAAACGGAAGCCTGAAGTACGGTTCGGCATCGTCTGATTGCAAACAAATCGACGGAAAGAAGCGGGAGAGCCATTGATCGTACGGATGATGGCATTCGGCCCGTTGATCTCCACTTCGGCGACATCGTCCACTTCCACTTCAATCGTGCATTTGCCTTCGCCACCACCACCACGAATCTCAGCACTGCGCCGATCCGTAATTTGCTGGGCCCACAGGCCTGAAACTCCAATCAAAGCCAAAACCATCGAATTCGTTTTCATTTCGCTACTCCGTTGATTCCTAATATAAGTGATCTATTGTTTCGGTGTTGTCGAGGCATTGCCATCACGCAAGGCAAGGTATGAAGGGGACATGATTTCAACGCCAGCGTGATTGAACTCTTCCTGGATGTGTTTGTGCAAGTCAGAATACAGCTCAGCCATCCTGCTGGCTTCATCCGTATAGGCATTGATTTCATAGCTGATGTGGAAATCATTGAGGCTGGTCTGAAGCACGAACGGGCTGGGGCTGCTCTTGATCCCGGCCGTGCGCAAGGCCGCCTGAATCAGCAGCTCATGCACTCGACGCCACGGAGCATCATAGCCAAGAGTGATGGTTGTGTTGAGAATCAATCCTCGCTTGCGGGCATTGGCGCTGTAGTTCAGAATGTGCGCACCGAGAACCGCATTGTTAGGGAGGATCACCTCTACGTTTTTGATCGTCCGCACCCGAGTCACCAAAAGCGACTTCTCCACAACATCTCCAGTGGTATCGGCTATCTGCACCCGGTCTCCAACCTTGAACGGCCTCATGTAAGTGAGAATGACTCCCGCAATGACATTCCCCATCGCCGAGCCAGAACCCAGTGAGACGAGCACACCAATGAAAATGGATGCCCCTTTCAGCGCTTGGGAATCGCCGCCAGGCAGATAGGGAAAGGCCACAACAAGACCGAAAAGAATGAGAAGAATCTTCAAAAGGTCATACGTGGGCGAAGCCCATTCCCGATGGAAGCCATGGACAACCAAGGAACCTTTGGCCACAGCATGGGCCAGCACCTTGGCAGCGCGTATGCAGATATAGGTAAAGCTCCCCACCAGGAAAAGCACGAAAAGATTAGGCAGGTAAGCCAGAATGCTGGCGGCAAAGGAAGTGAAGAGTTTCCAGGCCTGGTCAGCAACCAGTTGCGAAATGCCCATCGTGGCGGGAAAAAGCCCCAAGGCGTATGAGGCAAGGCTAAAGCAGATCGAGAGCCCAACGGTAAAGAAAGCAAGGCGCAATAGGAATGCGATCCAGCTCTCAAACGCCAGGCAAATCGTAGCGAGCCGGCTACCGGGCTTCAGCGTTTTGATGAGACCAACGATCCGATGGTAGAGCCAGTACAGAGCGAAAACAGCACCAAGCGCAAGGAGCATCGCTGCTAGTGCCACTCCCCCAGATTGCAGGAGCTTTTGCAGGGAATGCTCACTGCGATATCGCTGAATGGCCTGAAGAGTAAGCTGCTTTCGTTCCGCGTACAGTTCCTTGCGCGGCCGGCCTTCAAGCCGGGCATCTTCTTCAGAAACCGAGAAGATGAAGGTGCGGCTGAGCAGCAGAATGCTCTCAGTGTCCAGGTGGACATCGCGAACGTCGAGCAGGCTGCGGCGACTGTCCTCCGCAAAGTGCAGGATGCTTTGCCGAATATCCTCAGCGCGTTCTGTAGCTGAAAATTCGGCACGACCAGAGCGAACCTCCCAAAGCGGGCGGTTGTCGATCAGGATCGTCTGCGAAGCGAGGGTAGAGGCGGAGAGCAACAACCACAGAGCCATAACGTAGCATGGAGAGATGTTTCCGGCTGGCATTGCCTTAGCATATCTGACCGCTTTGACCGATCCTGGGCTCGGTATCAGCCAGGACCTGGCACAAGCAAGAGCCGGGCAAATTCGCAACCTGCGCTATGAGCTGAGCCTCACCGTTCCCGCAAACGCTAAAGAGCGGATTCGAGGCTCGGCCCGCATCCGATTTGCAGTTGCGGACAAAACGATTCCGACAGTTCTTGATTTTGCCCCCGGAGTGATAGAGGGCAGCAATGTACCTCTACGGGCAGCGAACGGCCATCTGATCGCCCCTGCAGGTGTGGAGGATTTGAAAATCGACTTCCTTCTGGGAGATGCCTCCCTCAACCGGAACCCGGATTTCTTCTACTCTCTCTTTGTGCCCGCCCGGGCGCACCTGGCGATCCCCTGTTTCGACCAACCAGACCTGAAGGCCCGCTTCACCGTTCGAATGAGCGTACCAGAGGGCTGGAAAACACTGAGCAACCAGGAACCCGGAATCGAAACGGAACCTCTCTCTACCTATCTCTTGTGCTTTGGAGCCGGCAAGTTTGAAGTCGAGACAGCCGAAATACGGGGACGCCGCTACCGCATGTTCCACCGGGAGACTGATGCCAAGAAAGTGTCCCGGAACCGCGACGCCATTTTCGACTTGCATGCCAAGGCCGTCGACTGGCTGGAGGCGTACACGGCAATCCCTTATCCCTTCGGCAAGTTGGACTTCATGGCCTTGCCCTCATTTCAGTTCGGCGGCATGGAACATGCCGGCGCGATCAGCTACAACTCTTCCGGTTTGTTTCTCGAAGAGACTGCGACACAGGCACAACGTCTGGGCCGCGCCAGTGTGATCTCTCATGAGACTGCGCACATGTGGTTTGGCGACCTGGTGACGATGAAGTGGTTTAACGATGTGTGGCTGAAGGAGGTCTTTGCCAACTTCATGGCCGCCAAGATGGTGAACCCCAGTTTCCCCGAGTTGAACCATGAGCTGCGGTTCTTCCTCAGTCATTACCGCTCGGCTTACAACGTGGACCGCACTGCGGGGGCCAACGCCATCCGGCAGAAGCTGGCCAATCTGAACGAAGCCGGCACGATGTATGGACCGATCATCTACCAGAAGTCGCCGATTGTGATGCAGCAGCTCGAGAAGATGCTCGGGGAAGAGAAGTTTCGCCAGGGGGTACGGGAGTACCTGAAGCGCTACTCCTTCGGCAACGCGACCTGGGATGACTTGATCTCGATCTTTGATGCGGACCTGACGGCTTGGAGCAAGACCTGGATTGATACCCCGGGTCGACCGAAGGTAGCCCGGACGAAGAGCTACGAAGGGTTTGCGCTGCCGGATGGGTATGGCGAGTACCACCTTGATGCCAGGAGCAGGGCTTACCTGCTGGAGCATCTGCCGGAGATTGCTGACCCGCTGGTGCGGGCGGAGGCCTGGTCGGCGCTCTGGGAGGACCGGGTGGACCTATTTGAGCTGGCGCTGAAGGCCATCCCAAAGGAGACCGAGGAGCTCAACCTGCAGCGGCTGCTGGGCGACCTGGAGCGGTTGATGTGGCGGCACCAGCCGGAGTTTGGCCGGGTGGAGGCGATGCTCCGGGAGGGCATGGAGCGGGCCAAGTCTCGCAGCATCAAGTCGGCCTACTTTGAGGTGTACCGGCAGGTGGCTCCGGTCGAGTGGCTGAAGAAGGTCTGGGCCAAGGAACTGGTGGTGGCTGACCTGCCGCTGGCCGAGGCGGACTTTGTGAAGCTGGCGGCTGAGCTCACGCTGCGGGGGGTGGACGTGAGGGCGGAGCAGCTGGCGAGGCTGACCAACCCGGACCGGAAGGCGCAGTGGGCTTTTGCGATGCGGGGGCTGGACGCGGACCCGACGGCCTTCTTTGAAGGCTTAAGAGACCTCAAGAACCGGAGCCATGAGCCCTGGGTGCTTGAGGGCTTGCGGTACATTCATCATCCGAGCCGGCTGGCTCAGAGTGAGAAGTTTGTGTTGCCGAGCCTTGAGCTGCTGCTGGAGATCCAGAAGACCGGCGACATCTTCTTTCCCCAGCGGTGGATGGGGACGACGCTGAGCTGGTACCAGAGCAAGTCGGCAGCAGCCACAGTGCGGAAGTTTCTGGCGGGCTTGCCGAAGGGTTATCCGGAGCGGCTACGCATGACTATCTTGGTGGCGGCTGACGAGCTGCTTTGGCGCGCTGATAATATTGCTCAGCCAGTTCGTGGTCCTGGAACTCCTCGGTGACGGCGGCCAGAGTGACGAGGGCCTCGAAGTGATTGGGCTGGATGGCGAGGGCTTCGAGGAGAAGGGTGCGAGCCTGGTCGAGGTCTTTGCTGAGGCGGGCGGAGCCGACCAGGGCATCAACGCTGCGGGCGGCAGCCAGGGCGCGTTTGTAGCAGGTGCTGGCGCGGGGGAGGTCTTTCGCCAATAGGTACTGCTTGCCGATGGCGGCCCAGTCGGCACCGGGATAGTGAGGGTCGGCGGGCGAGTCGGTGGGGGCGAGTTTGGCGACGTTGATCACATAGCCGGTGCGGAAGCCATCGACTTCGACAAGGAGAGTATATTCACCGGGAAGCAGGTAGACGCGCTGGGTGTAGGTGAAGGGCTTGGTGGAGTCGAAGTTGAGCTGGTTGGTGAAGGTTTCGAGGTCGCGGATCTCGACCGAGATCGAGTTGCGGGCGGAGCCGGTGAAGGTGAGGTCGATGGCGGGGAGCTTGTTGGCGGTAGCGTACTGTTTGACTTCGAGTTTGGGGCGCTCGCCTTCGAAGCGGACGCGGGAGGAGGCGGAGCCGGTGCGGGTGCGGGAGAGCATCTCGCGCGGGCTGGAGGCGAGGTAGAGGATCTCGGAGTTGCCGGAGCCTTTGATGCCGCGGCCGACGCCGATGGCGGCTTCGAGGACATCGAATTCGGCGGGAGAAAGATTGAGCCGCTCTTTGACGTCGGTCTCGGTGATGATGTCGTTGACCGGGAAGAGACCGCGGGTGCCGGCGTTGGGGATGAGAAGAGCCCGGATGGTATGGATCTGCGGAGAGTAGAGCTTCATGCGATCGCCGTAGAAGAGGAACTGGACGCGGGACTTCGTGGGGAGGCCCGGCACCGAATCGTAGGCCCAGATCTCAGTGGGATAGAAGATGCGGCTCGAGGGGAGCTTGCTCACGCTGGTAGGGGGGCCGAGCGAGAGGTAGATGCGGCCCGGGTCGGTGTTGGCACCTGAGCCGGGTTTGCCGGAGCCGAACCTGTTGTCGATGTACTCGCAGCGGGCGAAGTACTCTGACTCGGTGATGGACTTGCCGGCCCAGTAGCCGGTTCGGAAGACCTCGATGGCCCTTTCGTCAGGCAGTGAGAGATAGGCGGCGCGCTCGTCTTTCGACATTACGGGCTCCACGCGCTGGAGCCAGACATCTGGCTGTGCAGCGAGGAGGAGGAGCCCGTAAAGCGCGGTCATATGTTAGAAGTCTAACCTCGCTGAGAATTGCAGCATGCGGGCGGCGTAGGCGAGGTTGGCGTTGTAGGCGGCGCGGCCGTAGCTGGCGATGCCGATGTTGGTGTTGTAGACGCCGTAGTTCTGGTAGTTCAAGACGTTGAAGACTTCAAAGGTGCCGGTGGCGGTGAAGCGTTCTTTGATCTTGACGGCCTTGTTGAGGCGCCAGTCGAGGCGGTTGATGGCAAGGCCGCTGAGGGAATTGCGCTTGACGGTGGAGAAACCTGGGGCGGTAGAGGCGGTGATGAACTGCCTGTCGATGAAGGTGGTGGCCGTCGAGAGGAAGGTGCGGTTGTTGGTACCGACATAGGCGAAGGGGTTGGTGGGGCTGAGGCTGCGGAAGGCGTTGCCGGAGCCGAAGTGGTAGAAGAGGCTCGAGGAGAGACCGAAGGGGAGCGAAACACTGCCTTCGAAGTTGAGGGTGTGGCGCTGGTCATCGAGGGAGCGAGCCCATTCATCGGCGAGGTTGAACTGGTTGTTGGCGTAGTTGAAGGCACCGTCGGTTGAGTCTTTCAACTTGGACAAGGTGTAGGAAGTGCCGACCTGGAAGCGGTTGCCGAAGCGGCGGGTGACTTCGAACTGGCCGCCATAGTAAATCGCGCCGGAGGCATTGGGGGTGGTGAAATTGAGGATCTGCCCGAAGCGGGGATCGGGGCGACCGGCGGTGGCAGGCACGGCCTGAAAGCCGGTGGCGGGGTTCAAGAAGAGGTTGCGATCCTGACGGATCCACTCGTTGTAGACGCGCCAGAAGACGAAGTCAGCTGAGACGGTCCAGTTGCCTTTGAACTGGTGTTCGCCACCGAAGGAAGACTGGAAGGAGAAAGGCGTCTTGGCGTCTTTGTCGAGAACTTGTACGTTCTGGATGGGGGTTGGGGCTTTGCCGGTGACGAAGTCTTCGCCGTTGATGCCGCCGAAGGGATTGGCCAGGTTGATGGAGACGGTAGCCGTACGGTTGACGCTGGCCTGGATGGATTTCTCCCCATTGAAGATGGACTGGTTGATGACCTGGTTGGCCTGGATGTCGGCGAAGTAGAGGCCGGTGCCGCCACGGAGGACGGTTTTGCGGTCGCCGGTGAGGTCATAGGCAAAGCCGAGGCGGGGGGCGATGTTGCGATTCTGGCCGCCACGGGGGGCGACGACATTCGACCGCAGAGTTGGGGTGTTCCAGATGCCGATGTCATTGTCGTAGCGGACGCCGAGGTTGACGGTGAGGCGCTTGGAGAGCTTCCAGTCGTCCTGGACCCAGAAGCCGAGGACGTTGCGGGGGATGTCGATGTTGAAGTTGCCGAAGCCCTGGACGTAGCTGTTGGTGAGGGCGGAGAAGGCGGCGAGGTTCCAGGTTTTGGGGTCGTTCCAGGTGGGTACCTGAGCCGCGAGGTTGGCGGGCGCAGCGGAAAGGGGGTTGGCCTGACCGCGGATGTTTTGCTGGAAGAGACCGGTGTGATTATTGGACAAGTATTCGCCGCCGAACTTGACGGAGTGGGTGCCCTTCATCCAGTAGAGGTCATTGCGAAGCTGGTGTGTTTTTTGATCGAAGATCTGAGGGAAGTTGAAGGGGCCGCCGATGATGGCGGAGCCGGGGATGCGAATTTCCATGAACTCGACGTAGGGGGAATTGGACCAGTTGAATTTGTTGAAACCGTATTTGATTTCGGAGACGAGGGTGGGGGACATGGTCCAGTTGTAGTTGGCGAAGAGGGACCAATTGTCGCGGGTCTGGCGGGCGGCCTGTGAAGGATGGGACGTGCCGGTGACGTTGCCGAAGGGGTTGCGCCACTCGGATTTATTGAAGCGGAAGGAGAGGCGTTTGGAGGCGCTCTGCTGGTAGTCGACGCGGGTGAGGTAGGTGTTGGTCTCAAACTTGTTTTCAAATTCGAAGCGTTGGCCGGTGAAGCCGAGCGGGGTGAGGACGACGGTGGAGGGTTGGCGTTCGCCCTCGTAGGCACCGAAGAAGAAGAGCTTGTCTTTGATGATGGCGCCGCCGATGGTGCCGCCGAACTGCTGGTTCTTGAAGGGGAGGACGCGTTGGCCGATGGGGTCGGCGGCGTTGAAGCGGTCGGAGCGGAAGAAGCCGTAGGCGGAACCATGCAGGGTGTTGGAGCCGGACTTGGTTTGGGCGTTGATCTGAATCTGGGCGGAGCGGCCGAGGGTGGCATCGAAGCGATTGGTGATGACCTGGAATTGGGCCATGGCTTCGCGGGAGAACTGGGGCTGGCCGAAGCCGGTGCCGGCGGCGTTTTGGGTGACCTGCTGGCCATCGACGTTGATCTGGAAGCGACCCTGGCTGCCGTTGCCGAGAGGGACGGTTGAGACGGCGTTGACGGTAACGCCGGGGACGAGCAGGGAGAGTTCCATCCAGTTGCGACCGTTGAGGGGGGTGTTCTTCATGCGGCCGGGATCGACGTTGCCGCCGACCTGGGAGGAATTGACATCGATTTCGACCACGTCCTCTTTGACTTCAATGGTGGTGGTGGAGGCCGAGGGTTTGAGGGCAAAGTCTGAGGTGGCGGACTGGCCGACGAGGAGATTGATGGTGCGCTCGGCGGGAGTGAAGCCGGGGACTTCGACGCGCACTTTATAGGCAGTGGCCTGGAGGCTGGGGAAAGAGTAGGTGCCGCTGGTGCTGGTGATGACGGAGGCTACGGCCCCGCCATCGACAGGAATGAGACGCACGGCGGCGTTGGCAATGACGGCACCGGATTGATCGGCAATGGTGCCTGAGATGGCGGTTTGCTGAGCGAATACAGCAAGGCCGCTCGCGCCCACGAGGAGGGCGAGTCTGAGAGTAATCATGTGAGTTAGCTCCTACTTATGTCCGGCTACATCGATCAGAAGATTGGTGATCATCTTCAGACCGGAGACGAGCGAATCAATGGGTACTCTTTCATCGTTGCCGTGCATGCGCGTGAGGTCTTCGGCGGTGATCGGGTACGGATAGATTCCGTAAACGGGGACACCGCGGGAGCGCCAGGCGTAGGCATCGGTACCGGCTTGAAAGAGGTAGGGCGTGACGAGGGCCTCTGGATAAGTGAGTTTGGCGTGCTTGGCCAGGGCTTGGTACAACTCAGTGGTGAGTGGGGACTCGGGGATGGGCCTGGAGCGGCGAGCAGCGGCCGCAGCCATGGCTTTTTCCTGTTCGGGAGTCAGGGGGGCAGTGGAGAGACGCATGGGCGCCTCGAGGACTTCCACCATAGGATCGTTGATGACGGTTTGGAGTTCGTCGATCAATTCTCCGGCGGTGGTTCCGGGGATGGTACGGAAATTGATGGTGGCATCGGCTGAGCCAGGGATGACGTTGCCACGGAAACCAGCATTGAGGAAGACGGGCGCGATGGTGTTGCGCATGATGCTGTGGAGGAGGGTGTTCTGGCTGATGGCCTTGTCGGCTGCTTTGACTTTCTCGGGGTCGGTGGAGGTGACGAGATTTTTGAAGTGGGTTTTGAGGGGCTCTTCGGAGACTTCGCCGAGGGTGAGGAAGAATTTCTTTGTGGAGTCGTTGAGTTTGGGTTTGGTGTCGTAGGCCCCGACTTTGGCGAGAGCGCGGGAGAGGCGGAAGATGGCGTTATCGGCCAATGGCATGGAGCTGTGGGTGGAGGTGCCTTTGGCGCGGATGAGGATGTTTAAGCCAGACTTGTCGGCAGTGGAAATGGAGACGTACTTGACCTTGTTGGAGTTGTCGTCTTTGACGATCCAGCCGCCTTCGTTGAGGGAGAATTCGCAGTCGATTTTGTCCCAGGCACGTTCGGCGAGCCAGCCGGTATTGTAGAGGCCACCTTCTTCGTCGGCTTCGGAGAGGAGGATGATGTCGCGATCGAGGGGGATCTTTTTGGCAGCGATATCGAGGACGGCCTGGGCGAAGACGGCGAGACCGCCTTTGACGTCGATGGCACCGCGACCGATGATGTAGCCGTCTTTGACGACGCCGGCGAAGGGTTCTACCGACCACTTCTCGCGTTCGACCCCAACGACGTCGGCGTGGCCGGCGAGGAGGATTGGTTTTTTGGAGCCGTTGCCACGGAGGCGGGCGATGAAGTGGGACTTGCCCTTTTGCGGGGTTTGGATGATGTCGACTTCGAAGCCGGCCTGTTTGAAGGTGGGGGCGAGGAACTGGCCGATCTGGTCTTCGTTACCCGGGGGATTGGAAGTATTGATTTTGATGAGGTCGATGAGGAGCTTGGCGACGGGCGGAAGCTCCGTTTGCGCGGGAAGCAGTGTAGCCAGGATGAGAAGGGCGAAGATGGAACGCACGTAGAGCCTCATTGGATTGGATTGCTCCGGCTTGGAGGTTAGGGCAGACAAGGCCTGACTACGGGAAGGATTAGAGTATGACGATTGGTTGAAGAATGTCAATGGGCGACCGCTTTCTGGAGGAGATTTTGATCGAAATTGGTTTCGTTTCGTGATT
The DNA here is from genome assembly GCA_044340255.1 of Bryobacter sp. Lineage (GTDB taxonomy): Bacteria > Acidobacteriota > Terriglobia > Bryobacterales > Bryobacteraceae > Bryobacter. The sequence goes on from JBIITX010000016.1 coordinate 13,657, forward strand.
TTTGTTGCCGGAGGGAGTAGAGGCGGAAGAGGGTGCGCTGGCAGAACGAGGCGAGGCGGAGTTCGTGCGCTTCGAAACGGAGGAAGCTGGAGCCTTTGGATTCGAGGCGGGCGATGGCCTGGCAGGTGAGCTGGGTGGGGAGGGGTGGCTCTGTGGCGGTGTTGGCCTCGGAGAGGACCTCATCGATGGCTTCGTTCATGCGTTGGTTGATGATAGCGGCAATGCGGCGACGACGCCAGGAGGCCTGGATGAAGGCATCGACGAGTTCGAGCTCGATGGTGTTTTGGGGCTGGAGCTGGTTGATGACTTCGGTGATGTAGTTCTGGTAGACGGATTCGTCTTCGGTTTGGAGGATGTGCTGGTCGGCGTAGAGGCCATGTTTGAGGGCGTTGAGGCTGGATTTGAATTTGCCTTCGCGGGTTTTGGGGCCGGTACACTTTTGAGCGTTGCGTCGATTGGCTGCGATCTGTTTTTCTGTTGCCATGGGAATTGATCCTGCTTGTGATGAATGGGATGGAGCATTTGCTCCAGGATGAGGTGTAGCAGGTGGGGAGGCAGGGTTGGGTGGGGAGTGGGAGGGAAGTGTTTTGTTTTCAGCGCGAAAAATATTTTTTGGGGACGTGAATCGAAAAATAGTGTCCGCGAGGGTAATCCGAATTCATGATCAAGGACTGATATAGATTCTCAGCGTCGATCAAGATCAGCGGTGACCTTTGGGTTCGTTGTCCATACCGGCCAGGCCGGTGAGGATCACGGGAACGCGATCAGGAAACTCTGCAATGATCGAGAGCTTACCGCCCATGGCCTCGACATAGGAGCGCAGCGTCGAAATCAACAGGTCACTGCGCTGCTCGATGCGGGATACACCTTCCTGGCCAATGCCAAGCTTCTTGGCCATGTTCACCTGGGTGAGCTTGCGGGCCTTGCGCAATTGCTGTAGGGCGCTTTCTTCCGCGATGAGCGTTGCTGCACGGGCCGCGACGGCCTTGCGCCGCGACGGCGTCAATTCGTTGAATTTTTCATCCATAGTCTTGCTCATGATTCGCTTCCTTTTCGCTTCAACGTGGCACTGTGCTCTTCAAAACGCCTGTCGGCTTTTTCGATGAGCTGTTTGTAAAACCGCTTCTCACTCGCCCCAGCTTTGTCGCCGGCCACCAACAAGACGGCTTGGCGTTTGATGTCGAACGCAAAGGCAACGCGCCAGACGCCATCAGCGGCATAAAAGCGCAGTTCCTTCATATTGGGGAACCGCGATCCCTTCAGCGTGTCCACCCGCGGCCGACCCAGCTGGTGGCCGAACACCGAAAGCAATTTGGCATGTGCCAACAGCTCATCGGCAACGGCGCTGGGCAGTTCATCGAACTCGGCATCAAAGTCGTCGTGGAAAAGAACTGTCCAAGACATTAGTATAGTATGTCTTTCGTTGCATATGCTGTCAAGAACATCCTTCAGCGTGGTACAGGCTGTTCGACATTGCTAGGTTTGGGGCTGTAGGGTAGAAATAAGCCATGGCGGTAAAGCGGGATCAGGAACTGGAAGCCTTCAAGCTTGAGCGTTAGCGGCTGAGCTGGGCTATACACCGGACCGCAAGGAGAGATGGAGGGCTCCTTTCAGGTTAGCCGGTACATTAACTGCCAACTACACTTGGTAGAGTTGTCGCTTCCGGGCTTTCCGCTTCGACGTCGGAGCGGCCTCAGGAAGCATCGGGTACCCGCGGAATGAAAGCCGCCGTCAATGGGGTTCCCAGCCTGAGCGTGCTGGATGGCTGGTGGGTGGAGGGCTGCCTGGAGGGCTTTACTGGCTGGGCTATTGACGAGAGCGGCTATTCTGGCTCCGACGGCAGCGCCGAGGCGCGCAGTCTTTACGACAAATTGGAGAACACGATCATGCCCCTTTACTATGGCCAGCCCCTTGGCAATGCCGAGGTGATGCGCTGTGCCATCGCAATCAATGGATCCTTTTTCAACACGGAGCGCGTTGCTACCCAATAGGAGGTCAATGCCTACTCTGCAAGTCTTACGATCTAGCGATTCGATGGAACGCAAGCAAGTGGTGATTTCACCAACTTCTGCCATTATTGGGTGTAAGCCCACTCAGGCGTACAGGCTCTGAAATCATGGTGCTTACAGGTTGCAGATAATCTTCAATGTGTTTCCAAATTCAAGCTCTCCTGATCTCGGTCATCCTCTCACCAATGTGGGCTCAGGATCGGCTCAGCGACTATGCCGCGCATTTTGACCAGCAGGTGGACAAGCGGCTGCAAGTACCTGAATTGGAGCGGTCCACTTATGCGAACCTGCTCAGGAAGAGCCTGGCTGCTGCGAATGTCTCTTTGGACTCGACGCAATTTGTCCTTCTGGTGGATTCCAGTGAATCGGTGCAGGCGGCAATGCTTTTCTGGCTTTCGCCAGATGGACCATTCCAACTACTAGGGGCTTCACCCGTTTCCACCGGGAAGCCGGGCCGCTTTGAACACTTCAAGACGCCTTTGGGAGTATATCTTCATTCGCCGGCTAACCCGGATTACCGGGCCGAAGGTACCCGAAATGAATTCGGTATTCGTGGCTATGGCGTTAAAGGCATGCGCGTCTATGATTTCGGCTGGCAACCGGCAATTCGCGGCTGGGGAAAGGGCGGCCCCAGCTTCATCCGCCTCCAGGTTCACGCCACCGATCCCGATCGATTGGAGCAGCTTCTTGGTACATTGCATTCCAAGGGTTGCGTTCGAATCCCGGCAACTCTGAATACCTTCCTCGACCGCTACGGTATCCTCGATTCCGAATACGAAGCGGAACTCAAGGCGGGAAAGGCACCAGCGGTCTTATTGCCCAACCGGGAACCATCTCCATGGGCCGGTCGATATCTGGTAGTCATCGACTCAGGGCAAAAGGAGCGTCCCGCGTGGTCTCCCTTGCCTGTTGCTCCTCGCAAGGGGAACTAAGTCGAATTGAAGCATAATTGCCTACTGGATAGGTATGAAAGCTGGAGTTTTTGTGATGCTCGGCGAAGTGGCGGCGCAGTCGTCGTGGCTTGACCGGGTAGTTAAGGCTGTCGGCTGGCAATACAAGGCTGTCGCGAGCCTGAGGATCGGCGCCAGCCCATGCCAATGATTCCAGTCTTACCCAATTCTGTTCGTGAATTTGCATAAGCTCCGAAACGCGGGAGTCAGCTATTGTGCAGATTCTCGCGCCTGGAGCCATCATCCACAATTTGAATCTGATTTAGCGAAAAGGAGTCAATCCTATTTGAAATCAATGCAACCGAAAAGAGCGTACCGGTGAAGGTGCAGCACCAGCCTCACCTTCTCTCGCGACGCGCAGTTTCTTTCATCCCATGACCTTCTCCCTTTTCAAGGATTTCTCCGAGGAGTGGGAACGTATGATGCGTCCGTTCGATAAACGGACGAAAGACGAGTTCTGGTCTCCGGTTGTTGATGTCCCGCGCTCAAGCGGAACTCTTGCAGTGAAGGCAGAACTGCCGGGTCTGAAGAGAGAGGAGGTTCGGGTTGAGGTAGAAGGAGACAACCTCGTTATCGCCGGAGATCGCAGGCGGGAAGAAAAGGATGAGACAGAAGAGACCTATCGGCTCGCAAGAAGTTACGGACACTTCTGGAAGTCCTTGCCGCTTCCAGCGGGTTCTAAGGCCGATGGTGTCAAGGCCCAACTCACTGATGGCGTCTTCACAGTTACCGTGCCCATCCTGGAGATCAAAACGGATGTAAAGACCATCCCAGTCGAGAAAGGTAACACCTTGAAGGCCGCTGCTGCGCAGAAGTCGGGTTGAGCAATCGCGTGCCAAAACATGGGGAGCAGGTGTTTTGAGCAACCAGCGGGACGGGTCTCGAAGGGGGCATCACGATTGGTCCCCTGCCCGACGGTGAGTCAGGGGAGACCCAAGGGACGGAAACCCTCCTAGGCCTAAGGAAGAATTTCGTTCCGGTGTTTTGTGGTCACGAACTGCTCGAGGTGCCTGGCATTCGTCGTCGCGATTATAACGTCACCTGCTGGCGCGCCAAATGATAGCGCTTGTGAAGCCAGAATCACATCGATGTCGAGTTCTTTTGAATCTGCAGTTGGTCGCCCTTCCTGGCGGGCCTTAGCCCACAGTTCGGCTGACAAGCGGAGAGCTTCATCAGTCAGATGAATGTAGCGATCGGATGCACTGCTGAATACATCGAGTCTGCCAACACTAAACTGCTTTTGTGCTCGAAGCAGTTCGCGTTTGAGTTCGTAGTAAATGGTGGCGGGCACAAGAACGCGGTTACACTGTTTGAGCATCAACGCGAGTCATTCCGTAATGGCAGCAACCTCATCAGTCTGCCGAGGATGTGTCATCAGCCCAAGTGGGCCAGAGTCGAGGAAAATGAACTGGCTCACGGATAAAGAATTCGCTCGCCGCAGGCGGAGCGGTTTTCGTTCATCGCTTTTTTGAACTCGTCGAGTTGTTTTTGAGCGGCCCAGGCATCAAGAAGCGTCAACGTTTCAGTGTCAATCGCTCCAGTGGCCTAAGGTACCCCGACTGGAGGTAAAGGAGAGGACTCCGGTGCGGCCTCTTGCTGCTTCATGGTGTTCATCCTCCCTGCCTGCTTGAACTTACCAGCTTGCAGCTTACTGGAACTGTGGACCATTGTCTCCCGAAAGGTTGTTAAGCCAAGAGTTGTGCAACAACCTGTTGCACAATTGGCTCCGTTTCTTCGCCTGTCCTCAATGAAGTTCACAGTAAGCGGAAGAGAGAGATCTCTTCAAACCGATCTGCGAAGGAGAAGCGGGTGTATCGACGGCGGCCAGAAGGCGGACAGCCGTTGCGATGGCAGCGTTTTCGGATTGAAACAGCTATTGCGCGATGAGGTTGCGTCGGCGGATTTCCGCTTGCGGACTGTTGCCGCCAGGTCGACTTCTGCGCCTTGCGTGCTTCAAGCTGCCACACAGCCTCTGTCCTGATTTCGGACTGTCGCGGCGGAGGATGACCTTTTCAGGAAGCCCGTCACTTCGGCGAGGGGAGAGCGTCGATTCACGATGGTCCGCTGCGCCTTTTTGTTGTGGCGCGGCGAGGACAGCACTTGCCCCATGGTGCTGGGAAATTTTTTCCCCGGGGAGAGGACCTGGGAGGTTATCCTGAACTTTTTGCCTATGCTTTCTTTGCGGTTTCTTGTTCGTTTTTCAAGTGCTTTGCTGTTGACGGTTTGTGCCTGGGGCCAGGGGGAATATGGATTCTCCAGTGGGGACAAGATTCTCCGCTACCGGTTGTCTCCGGATGAGGTTTATGTTCGGGCCCGTGATGCGAAAGCCGTTCAGGCTCTTTCGGGTCGGCTTGCTTCTGTAGGGATAGCCGGTGGGGTGCGGAAGCTTGCTGCGGGAGCACTGCTCGTCAAGGGAGAGGGGGCCAGGCCACGGATGCTGCCGGGTTTGCAGGTGCCGGCTGGGGCAGTGGTTGCCCCGGTTTTCTACGACCTGCAGGAGCTGCCGGCCGAGGACCGACTTGCAGCGATGGAGCCTGCGGCGCGGGAGGCGCGGCTGCGATCGGCGATGAGGATTGTGACGCCCCGGCTGCATCTGCGACTGGCCAGCGAGCAGGACTGGGAGTCGATTCAGCCGACGGCACCGGTGAGCCGCAGCAAAAGCCTGATCGCGGGTTGGACGGTGGTGACCTATGCCGATGAGGCTGCGGCACTGGCGGCCATCGAATGGCTGGCAGCGCGAGGGGGAATTGCCTTCTCGCCGGTGTTTTCGCGCATTTACAGCAAGAAGCAGGCGCTGGTAAGGCCGGTGAACGACCCGTTGTTTCGGAATCAATGGCATCTGGGCACGCAGGGCGTGAACCTGACGATGGGGAATACCTGGGACAGGTTTACGGGCCGGGGGATCAACATCGCGGTGGTGGACGATGGTCTTGATGTAGAGCATGAAGACTTCGCCGGCAATGTTTATCCGCTGGAAGGCAATTACCACCGGAACTTCCTGGGCGAACCGACGAACGACCCGACGCCGGAGTCGGCGGATGATAGCCATGGCACCAGTTGCGCGGGGCTGATTGCAGCGCGGGGTTTCAACAACCTTGGCGTGGTGGGAGTGGCACCGGCGGTGCGGCTGATGGGGTTGCGCCTGATCGGCGGGGAAGCGCCGGATGATGCCGTGGCCGAGGCGTTGCTGTGGCAGCCGGAGGGGGTGGTGACCCACATTTCAAGCAACAGTTGGGGGCCGAGCGATGATGGCTCGGCTGCGGGACGGATGTCTGAGTTTCAGCAGAAGGCACTGGATGTGGGTGCCAAGCTGGGGCGCGACGGGCTGGGAATCATTTACGTGATTTCTGCCGGCAACGGCCGCGATGAGGACGATAATGCCAGCTACGATGATTTCTCCAGTTCGCGGTACGCGATCCAGGTCTGCGCGGTGAACCGGAAGGGGGAGCAGAGTTCTTACAGCGAGAGTGGCATGGGACTGGCGCTGTGCGCGCTGGGTGGAGAGATGGCTCCGCCGGAGCAGATGTGGACGACGAACAACATGGGAGAGGAAGCCCTGGAGCTTCTGCGGAAGAACGCGCCGACGTCGACAGCACCGGTGAATTACACCGACGGGTTTAATGGCACATCGGCAGCGGCGCCACAGGTGAGTGGCGCGGCGGCACTGATGCTGGAGCGCAACCCCAAGCTGGGCTACCGGGATGTGAAGGAAATTCTGATGCGCACCGCGCGTCGCGAGTCGCTGAAGGACGGCGACGAATTCGCCACCAACGCGGCTGGACTTTCGTTCAGCCATTCTTTCGGGACCGGGCTGTTGAATGTAAGTGGCGCGGTGGAAGTGGCTGGTGTTTGGAAGAACCTTCCGGAAACGGCGGAGTTCGAAGTGGGCGCTGAAGGCGCTCTTGAGATCCCGGAAGGGGCGGAAACGGGCGCGGAGGTGGAGATTGATACAAGTGGTGAGAAGGCGATTCGCGTGGAGCACGTGGAGCTGATCGTGGATGCCGAGCATCCGGTGCGGGGTGAGCTCAGCGTTGAGATCGTGAGCCCGTCCGGGATGGTGAGCACTGCAGACAGACGGCCGAAAGACATGGGCGAGAACTTTGAGGGCTACCGCTTCACGTCGTCGCGCCACTGGGGGGAGACCAGCGGTGGTGTCTGGAAAGTGAAGGTGAGTGACGAAGACGAGAATGGGAAAATCGGCATTCTGAAGCAGGTGAAGCTGCGGATCATCGGAACCGAACTGCGGTCGGAAGCGAGGGCCGATCTTTCCCTTGCTGCGGTGAGTGGGCCGGCAACGGCGAGTGCCGGCCAGAGCGTGACGCTGACGGCGACTGTTCGCAATGCGGGAAGCGCAGCGGCGGGAGGGTTCCGGGTGGGGCTATACCTGAGCGGGAACAACACGATCACGACTTCGGATACGCGTATCGGTGTTTGCAACTATGCGAGCCTGGCGGCGGAGGGTAGTGTTACGTGCAATGTTACGGCGGCGATTCCGCCATCGTTGGGCGTTGGCGAATATTTTATTGGTGCCATTGCCGATGAGGCGGATCAGATTGCTGAAGTCAACAAGATCAACAACACCGGGCTGGCCACACGGCGCATTACGGTGCGGCCGGCGGTGGTGGACCTGTTTGTTTCTGATGGCAGGGGACCGACGAGCGCCTCGCCGGGACAGAGCATTTCGGTATCGGTGGAGGTGACGAATCAGGGAATTGGCGCAGCGGGAGCGTTCCGTGTGGGCTTCTATATTTCGCTGCGTTCGACATTAACGACTGCTGACACGCGGCTGGGGACATGCACGATTGCATCTCTGGCTGCGGATGCCAAGGCGAGTTGTTCGGCAGTGGTGACGATCCCTGCGACGCAAGCTCTGGGGCAGTACTTTGCGGGCGCCATTGTTGATGATCTGAATCAGATCGCGGAGACTGACGAGACGAATAATGTCGGCATTACTCCGGACCGGCTTGTGATTGGGCGGCAAACGTTGCCCGATCTGACGATTATTGATGGGAGTGCCCCTGCGACCGGGATCTCGGGGCAGGCTGTGCGCCTTTCGGTACAAGTGAGAAATCAGGGCACGGCAGCGGCGAGCGGCTTCCGGCTTGGCATTTACCTGTCGACTGACACGGTGATTACGAGGTCGGATACGCAGATCGGCACTTGTAACTTTCCGAGTTTGGGGGTGGAGGCGACCGCCACTTGCAGCGGCAATATCACGCTACCGGCCAGCATTGCGCCGGGCACTTACCATGTTGGAGGATTTGCCGATGACACCGAGCAGGTGAGCGAATCGGACGAGAACAACAACACGGCAGTGGCGCCTAACCAGATTGTGATCTCCCGAGGTCCGGCGCCGGATCTTACGGTGACTTCGGTGGCGGCACCGACGACGGTGACACTGGGAGAGCGGCCGAATATCACGACGGCGATCCGGAATCAGGGGACCGCTGACGCTGGGGTTTTCCGGCTGGGTTACTATCTGTCGACTGACGCGACGATTACGACGGCGGACATTCAACTGGGTACCTGCGCTTATACAGGACTGGCAGCGGGAGCCAATAGTGGCTGTGCCGGGCCGCTGCTCTTCCCGGCGACGCTGCCACCAGGACGCTACTACTTTGGGGCCATTGTGGACGACCAGAATCAGGTGAGCGAATTGGATGAAGCGAATAACGTGAGGGCGGCTGCCAGTATCATCACCATCCAGCGATAGAGGCGCAGAGGAGGCGATAGATCGCCTCTTCTGCGCCCCGTTATTGGCGGGCGTCTGGTGGTCAGCTAGCGGTTGCGGCGGCGCAGGAAAGCGGCAGCCAGGAGGCCTGCGGCCATGGTGGCGTAGGTGGAGGGCTCTGGAACCTCGTTGCCGGATGGAGCAGTGATACCGAAAGTGACGCTGAGTGACGGAGCATCCGAGTTGTTACCCAAAGAGCCGGTGGTTTCCAAGTCGTTGTCTATCATGAAGTTCTCCGAGCCAGCGGTGTAATTGAATCCGGTCCTAATGTTGGTAATGGTGTTGAAGAGAATATCGGGACCACTGGAAAAAGAAAGACCTATCGCCGAGATGTTGCAGCCGATCTGGCCAGCTCCAGTAAAGTTACACACGACGGTGAGGTACTCGCCATCGAGGTTGAAGGTGCCGTTGGCGTTTGAGTAGAAGAGATCGTATTGTTCGTTCGCTCCGGAAAGCACATCCACGGGTAGGTTTCCCTGGACATTGACGCCGACGTTGGGGGCGAACGAATAGAAGTTGTTGGTGGTGGTTGCTTCCCAGATAAAAACACTGGTCAGGTTGGGCAATGCGCGAATTGGCGCTGCCGAAAGTGGGGCGATGGCCAAAAGGCACAACGCCAGGATGTGAATAGACTTCATGAAGTCCCTCTCTTTTTTCATGACTGATAGAGCCCGGAATCCGGGCTTCAAGGTCAAAAGCGAAAGAGAGAGAAAAACGGGATCAACGGGAGGGACATTTTCCGGCTGAGCCGGCACGGAAGAGGGCGCGGACTTCGGCGACGGTGAGAGGGCGGCGGTAGAAGGCGACTTCATCGATGTCGCCCGCGAAGAACATGTTCTCGCGGTCGACAATGACGTTGCGGTGGTGGCGACCGAACCAGAGAGGGATTTGCGGCGTATCGATGGCCTCGGTGGGGAGAGCGCGACCGCGAGAGGGAACTTCGACGCCATCGACATAGATGTGGGCCGGTTGGGGAGGGAGGCGCTGGGCCACGACGGCGAAGTGATGCCAGTTGCCGTCATTGATGGGTTTGCCGCGAGCGATGGTGTCGCTGCGGTCGGCCCCGTTGGTCAATTGGAAGCCAAGCTGTCCGTTTTGCACAAAGACGAGGTAGCCAACGGGAGCAGTATCGCGCTTGTCGATGATGTTGCGGGCGGAACGGGTCTCTTTGGTGCGCAGCCAGCCTTCGATGGTGAAGTCTTCGGCACCGAAGTCGAGGCCGCGGGTGGAGAGCGGGATCTCCCAGAACTGGTCGGTGCCATTGAGCCGGAGGGCCTGGCCGACCTTGCTGGGGGTGAGCAAGCTAGCGGGGGGACGGGGCCCATCAAAGGTGAACTGGGCGGTGAGGCCGCGGGGTGCGGGAAGGCAAGGCTGGCCAACCAGAGGTAAGGCGGCAAGCAGGAGGCTAATAGTACAGAGTGAGTTTGAAGTAATCAAAGATGGTGTCGTCTCCCGCAATGATATCGAGGCTGGCTACGTCCTTGCCAGCATAGACGCGTTGGATGTTGGCGAAAAGTTGTGGCTTCAGGTCAAAGACGACCACCTTATCGTTGCGCTCGAGGGCATCGGGCCAGAGCATGATTGTTTCGGGTGCATTGAAGGTGGGGTCAAAAGGGGCGGCACCCAACTGAATCGAATCATTATCGGCGCCGTTGGGTTCTGGCCCGCGTCGAATGCGGAATTCGATCCTGGCGGCACAGACACGAACGGGTGGCAGCGGAATGGAGAAGACAAACTCCTGGTTGTCTCCCACTTCATCAAAACCACGACGAGGGGCATCAAAGAGACGAGGAAGAGCGCTGATGAAATTGCGGGAGGTGTAAGGTAGAGGGTCGGGGGTGGGGCCGAAGTTATCTGGCACACCGGAGACGAGAACTGTGGCGTGTTCACAGGAACCCACGCCGGCGTTGAAGCCTGCGTTTGCGCTGAGGTCGGCGAGAGCGAGTTGGGTATCGCCGGAGGCGAGGCGGCGGACACCGCGGCGGGCGGCGACCAGCCGGGAGAGGCTGCGATTGCCGTAGGAATCAAAGTAGAGCTGGGCCGCCTGAAACGAACTATCGGCCTCACGCCAGCGGCCATCGAGGGCAGCGGCATCGGCGATGTGGAAGTGGGCGGGGGCATAGTCTGGGCGGAGATAGGCCACACGGCGCCAACGCGGGAGCGGCCCGCTCGCGAGCATAGCGAGGTCGGCCATGCGGGTTGCATTGTCTGGCAACTCTTTGAGGGCAGCAAGGGCCTGTTGGGGGCGATTGTGGATGTAGTGGGTGACGGCTTGCAGGTACTCAGGGTCGGGGTGGAACCAGCGGGGGGAGCGATGCAGGGCGGCCTGGGCCTGGTCGGGGAATTCGAGGGCATGCCAGGCGAGAGCCATATCGGCATGGATGCGGGCTGGGGAGCGACCGGTAGCGAGTGATTGCTCAAAGAAGCCGATGGCGGTTGAGGGCGAGCCGGCGTGCAGGGACTGCAGGCCACGGTCCCAGGCGAGAGATGCGGCGGCGGAGGGAGGCCAAGGGTAGATTTGCCAGAGAGCGACGCCGGCCAAAGTGATGAGTAGCAGCAGCAGGATGAGGTTGCGGCTGGACTGGAGCGAGCGCTGGGCGCGGCGGCGGAGGTATTGCCAGCGGGAGCGGGACTCGAGGGCCGGCAGGATGGCGGTTACTGTGGTGTAGCGTTGGGCCGGGTTAGGATGCAGGCAGCGCTGCAGGACGCGGGCCCAACTGGGGCGGAGATTGGGGGAGAAGACCAGGGCCGAGGGGGATTGCTGGCGGGTCTTGCGGACGGCGAGGCTGAGTGGGGAATCGTTGGCGAAGGGGAGTTGGCCGGTGAGGACTTCAAAGAGTACGACGCCGAGGGAATAGATATCGGAGGCGACGGTGGACTTGCGGCCTTCGATTTGTTCTGGGGCCATGTAGGCGGGGGTGCCGATGCCAAGGCTCCAGGTGTGGGAGTGGAGTGTGGCCTGGTCGGCGGGGGATTGGCGGGCGAGGCCAAAATCCATCAGCACGACGCGGGGAGCACCCTCGGGGCGCGGCACGATCATGATGTTGGAGGGCTTGAGGTCGCGGTGGATGACACGGGCGGAATGGGCGGCGTGGAGGCCGGCGATCATTTGACGGATGAGGGGGAGGGCTTGGCGCTCAGAGAGGGTGCCGTGGCGTCGCAGGTAGGTGGCCAGCGTTTCGCCTTCGAGCAGTTCCATGGTGAGGAAGGCGCGGCCTTCGGCCTGGACCAGATCATAGACGCGGCAGATGTTGGGGTGCTCGATGCGGCTGGCGAGTTCGATCTCGCGGCGGAGCCAGGAGAGGTGGGTGTCCTTGGCGAGTTCAGGCCGAATTGTTTTGATGGCAATGCGTTCGCCGCGCTCGAAATCTTCGGCTTCATAGACTTCGCCCATGCCGCCGCTGGCGAGGAAGCGACGGATCTGGTAGCGGCCGGCGAGGCGTTCGCCCTCGAAGAAGGTGCGGCGGTCGGCGGCGGCGGCGAGCAAGCCGGAGGGGACGCGGAGGCTGGCGAGCTGTTCTTCGGCACCCTGGTCGAGACTGAGGAGACGGCGGGCCTCGGTGGCGACGCGGACGTTGTCGCGCCCGATGCGTTCGAGGTAGGGCTCGCGCTCGGCTGCTGGTAGCTCAGAGGCGGCGGTGTAGACGTCCTTTACCTGACGCCAGGTGCGGGGGGTCATTCGGGTGCCTTCTCGAGCTCGCCGCGGAGCCAGGCACGGGCCATGGCCCATTCGCGCTTGACGGTGGCTTCGGAGATTCCGAGCAGGGTGGCGGTTTCTGGTACGGAGAGGCCGCCGAAGAATCGCAGTTCGACGATTTCGGATTGGCGGACGTCGAAGGCTTCGAGGCGACGGAGGGCATCGTCGATGGTGAGGTAATCTTCCGGGGAAAGGGGACGGATGGTGTCCGAGGAAACTTCGGCGATCAGGAGGTTGCGGTCACGCTTGCGCGCGCCGTGGATGCGGGCGTAATCGATGAGCACCTGACGCATGGCGCGGGCGGCGAGGCGAAGAAAGTGATGGCGGTCGCTGGCGGTGATGCGCATGTGGGCGACCATGCGCAGGTAGGCTTCGTTGATCAGCGCCGAGGGTTGCAGGGTATGCCCTGGCCTTTCGTTGCGCAGAAAGGCAGTGGCGATGCGGTGCAATTCTGAGTGCAGATCGGTGTAGAGATCAGCGAAAATTTCGAGGCGTGGCTCCAAGTTTATGAGTGTAAACGATGGAGGGGCGGGTTCAGGGTTGTGTGGCGAAGACCGCGTCGGGGTGGCGACCGACAATCTGTTGGTAGATGTCGGGGTCGGTGGCCCCTTCGCAGCCAAAGATGAGGACCTGGCTGTTGTTGTCGAGGCCTAGAGAGGTGCGGAGTTGCTGGTGGCGCGTGCTCTCGAGAAGGACGCCCATGGCACCTCCGCAAGATTCGCCGCAGACAATGGGGGTGTCGCCGTGGCCGTTGGCGAGGGAGCGCATGGCGTCGGCGGCCCAGGAGTCGGGAATGCGGAGGAAATCACTGGTCAGCCAATCGAGGATGGACCAGGCGGCGGGAGAGACTTCCCGACAGGCGAGGCCGGCCATGAGAGTGCGCAAGGTGCCGGAGGATGGGGTGGGGGCGCCGGCGATGGCGCTTTGGTAGAGGCAGTCGGCTTCATTGGGTTCGACCATGACGAAGCGGGGGGTGTGGCCCTGTTGGTGGAAGCCGAGGTAGATTGCGGCGGCGATGCTGCCGACGCCGCCGTGCGTGAAGACATGGGTGATGGCGGCGGGGTTGGGGAGTTGCTGGAGGGCCTCTTCGATCATGACCATGTAGCCACGCATGACGTTGCGGGAGAGAGGGGTTTGGTAATCGTCCCAGGAGGTGCTGCTGACGAAATGCCAACCATTCATGCGGGCATCTTCTTTGGCGCGTTGGACGGAGGTTTCATATTGCCCGTTGACGCGGATGACGATGGCGCCGAGTTGCTCCATGGCCTCTTTGCGGCCAGGGCTGACGTGATCGTGGATGTAGATGACGCAGCGGCAGCCGAAGATCTTTGCGGCGTAGGCGAGGCCGCGGCCCTGGTTGCCGTCGGTGGCGACGCAGACGGTGACGCGGCTGGTGATGTCGTTGAAGGTGCCTTCGCGCAATTGGGTGCTGGTGGGCCTGGTGCCTGTTTTGAGGTGCACTGCATCGGCGAGCAAGAGGGAGACGGCGTAGGGTGCGCCGAGGGCTTTGAAGCTGCCGAGGGAGCGGCCGAAGCGTTGGCTTTCGTCTTTGTAGAAGAGGTTGCCCAGGCCGAGCATTTGGGCGGTGTGTGGGAGGGTGTGGAGAGGCTGGGGGGAGTATTCGGGCCAGGTGTGGATCTCGGCTACGGCGGAGTGCCAATCCAAGAGGTTGTTGACTGCCGCTTTGGCGATTGCGGCTTTCTCCGGGGAGAAGCGCGCTGGGTGGTAGTGGTGCGCGTAGGGTTGCATGCTGTCAGGATCTTTTTAGCAGAACATAGTGCAGGTAGCAGCAGCGGACCATCTTCACGCGGAGGTCGCAATATCTCCAGAGGGAAAAGATGAGGGTGAGGGTGACCCAGGTTAGTTCGCCGCTGCCTGGGTGGGGGAAGGTCTGCCAGCCGAGGAGGAGGGCGGCGGCGAGCACGGTCAGGCTGCGGAAGAGCTTTGAGTTTGCTTCGAGGCGGTCGAGTTCCATGGTGGCTTCGGGGCTGTGGAGGCGGAGCCAGGCGCGAGACCACTGGTATTGTCCACCGACCGGGCTGTCGGAGAGACGCAGGGCTTCGGTGTAGAGGGCGTCGTTCGAGCGGAAGTACTTCTTGTCGAGGAAGGAAGCAGACGGGGCTGGGGAGTTTAGATTGCGAGGCTTGAAGAAGGGATCATAGACAGCCACATCGAGGAAAGCACCGGCTCCATGGAGTATGTGGCCGAGGATGAAGCCGATGACGAGGATCACGCCCATGGAGAAGAGGTCGTTTGCGAAGGGGCGATTGGGATGGTTTGCCATGTGCGCCCAAGTGAGAAAGATTTGGGCGGCTACGCCGGGAACGAGGATGGCAAAGAAATCGATGACACCGATGAAGACATCACCAGGCTTGGGTACGCTGACGGAGTCCGGCATGGGGCGAGTTTAGCATTGGCTCAGAGATTACTCTCGGCTCTGGCGCGGAGTTGGCGGGTGGCTTCCTGCCAGTCCTGATCCTGGGAGCCTTTGGGGGAGCCGCGGTCGAGCCAAAGCTTGTAGGCGTGGGAGGCGATGTCGTCATGGCTGAACATGGCAATGGGGCGACGGTTGAAGATGGCGGCCTGGAGGGCGGAGCTTTTGTCGAAGGCCGCTTTGGAGTGTTCGAGAGCTTTGCGGGTGAGCTCGTTGCCGGTGAGGTGATCCTGCTTGTCGTGGGCGACGGCGGCGGCGCGGTGGGCGTGAGCGGCTTTATCGTGCAGCTCGGAGGCTTGCTGGTGGTGTTCGCGGTTGGGCATTTTAGAGGTCTCCGCCTGTCTCGGTTTGGTTGAGGGCTTGTTGGGCCAGAGCATAGGCGCGGCTGGAGGATTCGAGGGCGGGGCTGCTTGGGTCGGTGTCTTGCGGGGTATCGGAAGCTGCAATGGTGCGATGGAGGGTGGCGGCGAGCTCATGTTGCTCGGCGGCCTGGAGGTGGAGTTGGTGCATGGAAGGGAGGTCCTGATTGTTTTCAGTGTTGATCGTATTGGTATGAGCAAGCATGGGGCCAAAGAGAATGCTGCGATTTGTAGAGATTGGCGTTGTGGGGGCGGCTGTATTTGGTCGGGTGATGGTATTTGGTCGGCGCCTCGAAGGGGGAGTTGAGGCAGGGGTGATTGGTGGATGGATTGCTTGGTGATTGGGTATGAAACCACAGAAACACAGTTCTGAGTTGCAGACATTCGGTACGGTGGATGACCGGCCGATGGCGCTGGACCATCGGGTGAGGCTGGCGAGCAGCAATGCGTTGAACCTTTTGCTTGCTGACACGATGTGCCTGCGCGATTTGTATAAGAAGCATCATTGGCAGGTGGGAGGGCCGACGTTCTACCAATTGCATCTGCTGTTTGACAAGCATTATGGCGAGCAGGCAGAAGCGGTGGATTTGCTAGCGGAGCGAATTCAGACGCTGGGTGGAGTGGCTATTGCCATGGCGGCTGATGTGGCAGAGATGACCCGGATTGAGAGGCCTCCGATGGGGCGTGAAGATTCGAAGATGCAGTTGTTCCGGCTGCTGCAGGCGCATGAGCTGTTGATCTCGGAAACAAGAACAGCAGCCCATGCGGCGACTGAAGTAGGAGATGACGGGACAAACGACTTGCTGGTGAGCGACATACTGCGCATGAACGAGTTTCAGGTGTGGTTTATCTCGGAGCAGATGTCGGCGGCGGTTGCTGTTAGCTGAGGCATCAAGGTAGCCTGGCCGGGTTTGACAAGCGGGCGGCGTCGCGGAGGTAAAGCCGGGCGCCGGCAGGTTTGGCCGTGGCGGGAGGGAGCGGGGCGGTGAGGATCTGGTCGATGCCGAGATAGCCCGCCAGAGGGGTGCGCGTGGCGAGTTCGAGCGGCAGGATGCGGGCGTTGTTGACCAGGTAGAGGGTGGTGGCAGCGAGGTCGGGGGCGAGGCCGGCGGCAAAGAAGGAGAGGCGCGAGGGGCCGTCTTCGGCATCGACCCATTCGCCGAGGAGGGGGCCGTCGGACTGGCCGTTGGTGGTGAAGAGCTGCGGGGCAGATTGGGACCAGCGGACTGGTCGAGTGGCGAGGGGTTGGCCGTTGAGCTCGAGGGTGAGTGTGGCCGGGGCTGCGGCAGCTGGGGCGACGAAGATGATTTCGTTTGGTGTGTAGTTGTGGAGAGGAGCGTAGAGGTCGGCACCGAAACGGAGGCGGATGCCGGCGAGCTCCGTGGGAGGATTGGAAGAATCAGTAGCGGCGGCGGACGGGGGTAGGTTCGGGAGGGCTGAGAGGCCGGAGAGGACGAAGAGGGTACCGGGGGTGAGTTCTTCGGTGGAGCGGCGGGTTGTGGCGAGGGCGAGGGTGAGCGGGGTGGCTTGCGGAGTGGGGGTGAGGAAGGGCGAAGTGGGATCGAAGGGGAGGCCTGTGAGGAGACCGCGGGAATCGTAACCGGTGAGGAAACCGGGAGTGGGAGCGGAAGGGATGGAGACGGGGGTGATGGCGGTGGTCGCGGTGAAGGCGGGGGTGAGGCGGGCGAGGTAGGGCTCGGTGGCGAGGGAATCGGTGAGGGTGGCACCGAGGACTTCGAGCAAGCCGGAGCGGAGAAAGAGGTTGGCAGGGAGGATGAACTGGGAGTTGTCGCGCGAGAGCGGGAGGCGGGCGAGGACCTGGCCGGTGGGGGAATAGCGAGCGAGGAAGCCACGGGGGCCGTCGGCGTTGGTTTCTACGCCGGCGACGATGAATTCGTTATTGGCGAGGGGGAGGAGTGAGGTGAGTGGGGGAGTGGGGAGATCGAGGAGGAAGCGCGAGGCGGCGGAATCGAAGCGGTAAATGCGGGTGCCGACGAGGAGGATGTCGCCGTTGGGAAGCAGGGCGATGTCGGAGATGGCGTCGCCGGAGGCGGAGCCGAGGAAGGAACTAGAGAGGACGGCTCCGGTGCGGCCGTCGAAGCGGGCGAGGAAGCCGGCATAGGGCGTGGGCCGGAACGATTGGAGCGGATTCGAAACCGGGAAGCGGGAGCTCTCGGTGTAGCCAGCGAGGTAGGCGTTGCCTGTGGAATCGACGGCGATGGCGCGGGCGATGTCGAAGCCCTCGCCACCCCAGTATGTGGAGCGGATGAGGCGGCCATCGGTGGTGGACAGGACGGCGAGGAAGGCGTCGCCGTTGAGAAGGGGGGCAGGACCGGAGCCGCCGTAGCGGGGTTGAGCGGCATTGATCGTGGGGAAGTCTTCGGACTGGGTGAGGCCAGTGAGGTAGACGGTGTTGTCGGGACCGAGTGCGAGGCCGAAGGCGATGTCGAAGCCTGTGCCGCCGAAGCGGCGCTCGAACAGAAGCTGGTGGGTGGGGCTGGTCTTGCGGAGGAAGGCCTGGGCGGCGATGGCACCGATGGTGTAGGTGTTGCCGGAGGAGTCGGTGAGGGTGCGGGTGATGAGCTCGGTGGGGAGGGCGGAGAGACCGAGGGCGGTGCGAATGGAGGGGTTCTGGAGTTGGATGAGGGTTGCGTCGAAGTCACGCTGGAGGGCGGGGCTCATGGAGGGGCGGAGGGTTTGCAGGAGGGCGATTGTGGAGGATTCAATGTCGGTGGGGATCTCGGGGAGTGAAGTGGAGAAGCGTTCGATGAGACGGTAGAGAGGTGGAATGAGTGAGGGGTTGCGGCGGAGCAATGCCAGCATCTCGGGACTGTGGCGGTAGTAGAGATCGCGGAATGAAGTTGTGAGGGGCGAGGCGAGGAGTACGTTGTCGCGATAAGAGCGCAGTTTGCTGGTTGGGCCGGGCAAGACGCGGCCCGTCAAGGCGGCGTTCAGGGCGCTAATGAAGGCATCCATGCCGACAAACATGCAAAGGGATACCTCGTTCTCTTGAATCACTGGAATGGTTGAGGGTGCGATGAAATAGTCCTGGCGGCAGACGTCTCGCTGAGAACCCAAGGAGATGCTGACGCTGAGATTGCCGATAGGGGACTGGGGGCGGAAGATCTCGGATCTGGAGCCGAGGATGACGCGTTCGGAGAAGCTGTTATTGCGGACGCCCTCGGCGAACCAGGAGACGGTTACGGGAAGAGCGCCCAAGACAGGAGCACCATCGAGCGAAACATCGAGACGATAGTTCCCGGAATAGCTTTGATAGGTGAGCGTGCAGGCGAGGCGAGGGGGGAGGATGCGGATGTTGACGGGGGTAGGGTTGGATTGAGCGTCGGGAGAGGAAATGATGTACTCAAAAGAATCGGAAGTGAGGCCAGGGGCGGGGGTATAGTCAAAACTGCCGTTGTTGCGGAGGACGAGGCCGCCACGGGGTTGGCTATGGACGGTGGCACGGAAGCCTGTGCGGACGCTGTCGTTGGAGAGGAGGCCTTCCGATTCGGGGATGGTTTGGGTGCCGGTGGATTGGTAGACGAGGTAGGTGTCGGGGGTGGTGCT
The DNA here is from genome assembly GCA_044340255.1 of Bryobacter sp. GTDB lineage: Bacteria > Acidobacteriota > Terriglobia > Bryobacterales > Bryobacteraceae > Bryobacter. The sequence continues at coordinate 32,404 of JBIITX010000016.1, forward strand.
GAGGGTGGTGGGGCGGCTGAGGATGAAGGCGACGGAATCGATGCCGGTCTGGAGTTCGGTGGTTTCGTTGGCGACGAAACCGCGGACGATGCCGAATTCGAGGGGAGGAGCATTGGGGGAAAGATTGATGCGGTTGGCTCCGGGGCGGTTGAATTCGCGGAAGTCATTGGGGTTGAGATTGTCGAGGCCCTGACGCTGCCAGTTGTTGGTATTGCGGAGCCACCTGAGGGCGGGGCCGACAAAGATGGCATTGCCCTGGCGGATGGCCGGGTAAGAGACGATGTCGTCGGTGCAGGAGCGACAGGAGTAGTTGATGAATTGAAAGGATTCGCGGTACGTGATGCGAGTGAAGGGGGGGCCGCCACCAAGGGAGACACGCCAGTTGGGCTGGGTAAAGAAGAACCACGCGGAGCCTTCTGTAATTGGAGTGGGATTGTCGTAGTAGTAGCCGTAACCGCCGGGGGAAGTATTGGGGGCATTGAGCTGGATGGTGATGACGCCGAAGGGATCGATGGTGGTGCCGTTGAAGTCGCGAATGGCGGCAGGGGTGAGGCGGCTCTGAGCGGGGAAATCGCTCGGACCGATGCGGGAGATGGTGTAGGGTGTGGTGAAGCTGTTATCGGAGAGGGTTTGGGGCTGCGAGAAAGCAGGGAGGATGGCAAGGAAGAAGAGCAGGGTACGCATAGTAAAGTTCGCCTCTGATCTGTAACGCGCAGGCGGGCGGGAAACCTTATCATGGAAAGCGATGGCGGAAGTCACCGAATTATTGGGAAGGTGGCGGCAGGGCGAAGCCGCGGCGGGAGAGGAGTTGTTTGGGCTGGTGTACCGGGAGTTGCGGCAGACGGCAGCGGCACTGATGCGGCGAGAGGGGGAGGGGCATACGCTGCAGCCGACGGCGCTGGTGAGCGAGGCGTATCTGCGGTTGGTGGCGCAGCGGCAGAGCTTTCAGAACCGGCGGCAGTTTTGTGGGTTGGCGGGGCAACTGATGCGGAGGGTGCTGATTGACCATGCGCGGGAACAGGGGGCGTTGAAGCGGGGCGCGGGGCAGACGCTGGTGCAGTTGGAGGATGTGGGAGGGGCCTGGGGAGCGGAGGTGGATCTGTTGGATCTGGAGGGGGCGCTGCAGCGGCTGGAGAAGGAGTTGCCGCAGCATGCGCGGGTGGTGGAGTACCGGTTTTTCGGGGGGTTGACGCTGGAGGAGACGGCGCTGCTGATGGAGATCAGCGTGCCGACGGCGTCGCGGTATTGGGCGTTTGCCAAGGCGTGGCTGCATCGGGAATTGCGGCCGGGAGGTGAGCAGAAAATTACAGGGAGTGCGCGTTAGAGGGTATGGCGAGTCTGCGGGAAGTTGAAGAATTGTTTGGGAAGCTGCTGGCCCTGGAGCCCGGGGAGCGGGAGGCGGCGTTGCGCGAGTGGACAGCGGGGCGGGAGGAATTGCGGCAGGAACTGGGGGAGCTACTTGGGAGCCATGAGGAGGCGGGGAGTTTTCTTGAGGCGGGGCGCGGGGTGACGATGGAGGGGCGGCAACTGGGGCCGTGGAAGCTGGGGAAGCTGGTAGGGATGGGGGGCATGGGGGATGTGTATCGGGCGGAGCGGGCCGATGGGCAATTTGAGATGAGCGTGGCGGTGAAGGTATTGGGGGCGGGGGTGATGACGGTGGAAGGGCGGAAGCGGTTTTTGGCGGAGAGACAGATTCTGGCGCGGCTGGACCATGCGGGGATTGCGCGGCTACTGGATGGGGGGATCACCGAGGAGGGCGAGCCGTATCTGGTGATGGAGTATGTGGCGGGGCGGGGGCTGGGCGAGGCATTGCAGGGGATGGGGAGGAGGGCGCGGCTGGATTTGTTTTTGGGGATTGCGCGGGCGGTGGAGTATGCGCATCAGCAACTGGTGGTGCATGCGGATCTGAAGCCATCGAATGTACTGGTGCGGGCGGATGGGACGCCGAAGCTACTGGATTTTGGGATTGCGTGGGTGGACCGGGAGGATTTTGTGGGGGGAGCAATGGGTTGGACGCCGTCGTATGCGAGCCCGGAACAGAGGAGGGGGGAGAGGCCGACGGTGGCGAGCGATGTGTATGGATTGGGACTGTTGCTGCGTGAGATTGCGGGGCCGTATGCGGATGAAGCGGATCTGGCAGCGGTGATTGGGTGTGCGACGGCGGAGGAGGCGGGGCGGCGGTATGCGTCGGTGGAGCGGCTGACGGGAGAGATTGAGAATGTGCTGGCGCGGAGACCGGTGGTGGTGCGGAGCGGGTCGATTGGATATGTGGTGGGGAGGTTTGCGCAGCGGCACTGGTTTGCGCTGGGGTGTGGGCTGGCAATTCTGGGGTTTGCGGGCTACGCCGTGGAGCAGCGGAGGGTGGCGGAAGAGCACTTTCTGGAGTTGCGACGGGCGGCGCGGATTATGGTGTTTGACGTGTATGAGGGGATTCAGTATCTGAACCCACCGCCGGATGTGATGGAGCGGATTGTGGAGTCGAGCAGTGAGGTGTTGGCGGCGCTGGGAAAGGCGAAGCAGGGGGAGCCGGGGTTGTTGTTTGATATTGCGAGCGCGGAGGAGCGGCTGGCGGAATTGCTGATTGTGAGTGGGGGAGATGGGGCGCGGGCGGATGCCTTATTGCGGAGTTCGCTGGAGACGGTGGAGGGGTTGCTCGAAAGGGATGAGGCGAAGGGGAGCTATCACCGGCTGGCGGCGAGTGCGTTGCAGTATGTGGCGCAACGGCAAGGAGAAGCGGGACGCAAGCAGGAGGCGCTGGCGGCGCTGGAGCGCATGGAGCGGCATGTGAAGCGGGCGATTGCGCTGCCGGAAGCGAAGTCGCGGGACTGGATGTATCTGAGTGTGATTGATCTGCGGCGGGGAGAGCTGGAGGGAGAGCAGGGGTTGCGCGCGGCGATTGAGCGGATTGAGAAGCGGGGGAAGGAGGGACCGTTTCGGGATGCGCGGCATGCGCAACTGGGTCTGGAGGCGCGACTGAAGCTGGCGGGAAAGAAGACCGCAGACTGGCGGGAGGTGCTGGCGGGGTATGAGCGGGAGGCGGGGATGTTGCGGAGTGCCGGAAGGATGGCGGCGATGGTTGAGATGAAGCATGGGCTTGAGCTGGCGCGACTGGATACGGAGAAGCGCGGGGAGAAGCTTGGGAAGGCGCTGGAAGCGGCGCGGTTGATTGAGGCCACGCAGGGGGCGAGCCCGGCGTACCATGTGTTGCGGGGTGATCTGGAGGCGGCGGTGGGGGATGTGGCTGCGGCGCGGCGGAGCTATGAGAGGGCACTGGGGGTGAACCAGTGGCATGTTGAGGCGCTGTCGCGGGTGTTTGCCATGCGGCGGGAGGGATTTGGAAACCTGGCGAAGGAGAAGCAATGCAAGGAGTATCGGGAACTGGAGGGGATGGCAAGGCGGCTGGGGCGGGAGAAGGAATTGCCGGCCGGGGTGGATGGGAAGACGTGCGCGACTGAGAAGGATTGAGGTGCGGAATTTCTAGAAGCCGGGGAGGCGTTGGGGTGGGGCAGGTTGATTGTTGGGGTAGAGGGTTTTGAGGCGCCAGTTGCACATGGCGAGGGCCATGACGAGGTCGGCGTGGCCGATGCTGGAGTCGGAGGATTTTGCTACTTCAATGGTGGTTTGGCCGGTGAGGCGGCTAGTGGAATAGCGGAGGCTTTTGAGCTGGGCGGCGAGGGTGGATTGACTGGTGAGATGGGGGGATGGTTGGAGCTGGCCGGACTCGACGGAATGGACGAGGGATTCGATGAGATCGAGCTTGGGGACGTGGAAGAGGTCGACGGGGAGTGTGGGGTGGGTGGACTTGGAGTGCTGGCCGGAGGCAGTGAAGACGATGCCTTCGAGGCGGGCCTGGGGTTGGCCCGGCTTGGTGGTGAGTTCGCGGTAGAGGATCTCGAGGGTGGGGCGACCGATGCCGGTGGAGTCGGCGATGAGGTGGATGGGGGTGGTGGGGTTTTGTTGTTTGTAGCGCTGGATGGCGAGGTGAGTGTGGCGGGCGACGTCGGTGTAGGCGGTGCCGAGGGGGAAGACTTTGGTGGCGATGAGAAGCCAGTGGTGGGTGCGGGGATGGCTTGGATCGATCCAGGCGTGGGAGCTGTGGATTTGTTCAATATTGGCGACGAGGGTGAGGGCGCTGGGGTCTGTGGTCTGGCCGAGGTCGAGACCGAAGAAGGCGTGGAGGTTGCGGAGGTGGGGCATGGTTAGAGTTCGAACTCGAAGGGCTTGGTGGGGCCGAAGGTGTTGTGGGAGAAGAAGTGTTCAATGCGATCGCGGGAGAAGACGGCGTTGTTGTGGGATTGGAATTCGCAGAGGTACTCCTGGCGGAAGTAGCGGTCGGTGAGGGTTTGGCGCTCTTCTTCGAGGAAGGCCGGAGTGATGCGATGGCACTCTGTGGCAGGGACCTCGATGCGGAGCCAGGGCTGGGGGCCGGTCCAGGAATGGTAGAAGAACCCGGAGTCGCCGTTGGGGGTGGAGAGGATGAGGAGGCTTGCGTTGGGGGCAGCAGCGAGGAAGGGACGGATGGTGAAGTAGAGGGCGTCGGGGACCCAGCCGGCTTCGTCGATGATGAGGAGTGAGACGCGGGAGAAGCCGCGGATGCTGTCGCGATTTCCGGGGAGGGCAACGATGCGGGAGTTATTGGGGAACTGGAGGGAGAAGCGGTTGGTGCCGTCGGATTTGACTTCGGTTTGGGTGGAGAAGGATTTGACTTTGCGGAGGAGTTCGGAGGATTGGCGCTGGGTGGGGGCGATGAGGATGATTTCGGATTGGGGATGGAAGAGGGCGTGGTGGAGGGCGCGGATGGCGGCGGTGGTGGATTTGCCCCACTGGCGGCAGCAGTTGACGAGGATGCGGTGGTGGGAGGAGTCGAGGACCTGGGACTGGTGGGAGTCTGGGGTGAAGTTGAGGGTGGAGGCGGCCCAGTGGGCGGGGGATGGAATGGGAGGGGTGGGGTGGTGGGGTCGCTGGGGGAGGGGTTCCATCTTGAAGGGTTTCATTTTGAGAGCGACTTTCGAGTGTGATGTTGAGGGGAGACGGTGATGCTCCCGAGGAGAGTTTGGCAGAGGGGTGGGGAGGATTTTGCGGTGGGGGAGAGGGAGTGGGAGGGGGAAGTGGTTGGTTTTTCAGTGGGTTGGTGGGGGTAGGATTTTTTTGAAATTTCTGTGAAGGAAAAATCCTCTCAACCAGTGGCGAAGGGTCCGATGTTGAAAGTTAGCATTTTGTGTCATCTTTCTGGAAGAGTTGACGCTTATTGAGGGCATGAAACATTTTCTTGCTTTGCTCACCTTTGGCATGCTTTCTTTCGGGTTTGCCCAACAGACGGACATTAGACTGATGGGGCAGAATCGCTCACGCGCAAAGCTCACCCAAGCCCCGAGCGGGGTCAACATCAAGGCTGTTGTGAATAGCGATGCTGAGCTGCAGAGTTTAATCGATGCCAGCCCCGTTTTGCTGGATCGGCTCTCGACAGAATATGTCTACGGACGAATGGTGTCCAGACATTTATTGGCGATACAAATCACTCTAGTGAATTCACATACCGACTTGGATTTACTGGTGCATGCGCTCAAGCTGGTAAAAGTTAGCGAAAGTAAGGTGCCTCGTAACACCGTCCAATTGAGCGCCCTGAGCAAGCAGTTCGTTCAGGGACTCGCCCAGCGAGGCAAGTCCCAGGATCCTCGGAACGTATGGCTGCGCACATTGAAGGGAGTCGGAACTTTATTGACGCCTTTCCCAACGTTCATCAGTGTCGGGCATAGTTTTATTCCAGCACTTTCAGCATTTAACGGGGCCGGGATTACTGGCTTTGAAGCGATCTTCCCTGACTACGCTTCAGAGCAATTGGTCCGGATCAGCAATCATGCGTTCAATGCCAATCAAATTATTACGAAAAACAATAGCATGAACGTTACCATTTTTGTACCAGTGGACATGGTGCTTTCAAAGGCGGAACAAAAGACATTCGTAGATGACGCCAAAATCATTTATACGAACTTTGCGAAGGACTGGAGCGTGGAAGTAGATGCTGGATTTGTGGAGCCGGCAAGTGGACCGACCGCCTTCGCAATTCTAAGCGCTTCCTATGCTAGTGCGTCGAACACCTTGACTCTAACAGGAGCGGGATTCTTGCCGAGCGACCAAGTGGAGGTGAAGGTTGGGAGCGATGCGGCCACAGTCCTTTCAGAGCTGGCCGTCGAGTACATCGACGCGAAATCGCTTCGCGCTACACTTCCTGACTCCTACAAAGGCAAAGTTGTGCGAATCAGGGTTTTGCGGGCGGATGAAAGCGCCAAATCCAATTTGTATGTTTGGGAGACGAAGTAGAGCAGGATCGCCGAGAGATCTAACTCGGAGCAAGACTATGCTACGGCCATGCATCGGCATCTCGACTTTGTCGAGATGCCGATGCTTTTTGCGAAGCTCGCCCCGGACGTTGAACAGCAAGTGTGGCTTGATTGGTAGGACCAGGAGGTAGCCGTTCGAGTAAACTGGCCGAGTTTTTGCATGCCTTCAGAGGCTTTAGTTTTGCTATGGTAGAAGTCTTTCTATTTCAAGGAGGACTTTTATGAATTACAGGGTATTGATGGGTCTGGGGATTTTGTGTTGTTCTGCGGATTGGGCGCTGGGCCAGTCGAGCACGAACATGAAGAATGGGACGCTAACGTTCAAGCTTAGTGAAACGTCCAAACCGTGCAGTGATGCGGCGAATTTGCCGGAGTTGTCGACGCTTGCGCCAAACATCATTCACTATGTGACTTGGACAAGCTCGAAGGAGTATACCGAGCGATGGCTTGTCCAAGGGAAAAACGCCTCGGAGCCTGGCAGCAAGCGGATCTATGGTTCGTCGCAAATCCGAGTGGTTGCCATTCATGACAAAGTCAGCAGGGCAACCGAATTTACCTACAAGGTTGATGTGAAGAAGAAGTCGCCTTCCTGGTTGCAAAATCTCATTTCGCTTGCCGGGGTCAAAACGTTTGAGAAAGAGCAATTGGTCTGCAAAGTTGGATATCTAGATTTAAATGACGTGCCTGTCCCTTCTGACATTACTGTTTCAGGCGCTAAAGTGACTGACTCCAGTAGGGCATCGGAGCAGGGAGCAAGTACTGTCGCAGACACTGGCTTTACGGAAACGTTTGACAATGAGGGCAAGTATTGGGCCGACTTCAGCTTTGGGTTGCCCATTCTCAACAAGAAGGTGACAGACTTCGAAGTCAGCAACGGCATTTTGCAGCGGAAGGATGGATCGCGGGCAGCGGCGCATGGATTCGTGAATCTCTTTCTCATCGGAGGGCCCCGTGACACGAAGAAGCGCGGCTTTCATCCACCGCATTTGATGATTGGTGTGCCGCTGAATGGGAAGGCGCTTGATAATCCCGTTGCGGCCATGGGATTCACCATCGCGCAAGCAGGTATTCAATTCGATATCTACGCAGGCTGTAGCTTCAATCGCACGGAAGTCTCACGGGTTGGCTTGCCAGGTACGGATCCGCGTTGGGTCAGGAAGCTTACGGTGGGGTTGAATATTCCTGTCGGGCAGTTTCTGAGCACTTACTTGAAGAAGAAATAGCGCCGGTCTTCGCCATGTCGAATGGCCCCCTAGCGGTGGAACGCTCCAGGGGGCCTGATTAGTTTGCGCCGAGGTGCCACTTGGGCCAGAAGCGACCGGCCTGGGCCTGGTAGCTGCGGTATTGCGGGGCGATTGGTGAGTTGAGGAAGTTGTCCTCTTCGCGGGAGGAGGCTCGCCAGTAGAGGATGAACATGACCGTGCCGGGGATTAGCAGTGCCAGCGACGCTGTGGCCAGGGCGGGGGCGACCCAGCACAGCATGTAGCTGAGATAGAAGGGGTGGCGGACCCAGCGGTAGGGGCCTGCGGCGGTGAGATGGCGCGGCTTGTCTGGCTCGAATGCCCAGTTGAGGGGCTGGGCACGGTTGGCTTGGACTGCGGACCAAAAGATTGCCAGAGAGGTGAAACACAGGAGCAGCGAGAGCGCCGTGGGAAGAGGTTCTAGCGGCGGGGCAACGCATAGAGCGGCGATTTGCAGTATGGCCCACAGCCCGCCCAGGTAAATGATGAGGCGTTGCTCGATGTTGAAGGGTTGGGTGGATTTGACGAAGAACCTCCGCATGGCCCACGAGAAGGAGGCCATGCAGGAGGTGTAAGCGGCAATCACGAGGAGGTTTGAGACTTTCATTGGAGGTTTTCGGAATACATGTTGCGGTAGAGAGTGCCGGCGACTTCGGCAGTATGGCACATGAGTTGCCATTCTTCCGGAGACAATTCAGAGCGCTCCAGCACATCAAAGATGTCCTTGGTGTGGCCGATGTCGGTGTCGCCATGGCCGTCGAAAAAGCGGACCTGATCCTGATTCAGCTTGAGCTGGGTCATGAGCAGGCGGGCTGATTCGCCGCCGTAGCGGGCACCGATGGATTCCAGTGTGGCTGCGATGGCGAGGCGGCCAATGGGGAAGCGCATGGCGGTGGAGTAGTTGAAGGCCATGTAGGCGGCGGTTGCGGGGCGCGGGAGAGAAGAGACAGGATCGGGGCCCTGGTAGCCGGTGTTGGCGAGATCGCTGAGGACCCATTGCCAATGCATCTTTTCTTCTTCGGCGTGGTGCATCAGGTAGGAACGCGCTTCAAAGCGGTCGGCAGGGAGGAAGCCGGCAGCAAGTGCAAATGTGCCAGAGCTCTCCTGTACCTGATGGAAGATGGTGAGGAGAATCTTGTGATAGTCCTCGAGGGTAAGTTTCTTATCTGCCAGTTTGGACCAGGCGGGAGTTTGTGCCATGGCTTCTACTTGCGCGGAGACTACTGTTTCGAATTGATTGAGATTCATATTGTTATTCCTTTTGGGATGAAGTTAGTTTTTGGCGGAAGGGTTAGTTTCCGGCCGTTATAGGGAAAGTGTTTCGGAACCAGCGGGCATCTTCTTCGAGATGGCCCTGGGTGGCGGCAGCGGCGGCGAGAGGGGACTTCATGCGCTGCATGTACTCGACATCGCGGCACATGATCGCCATCCCAATTTGCTCGCCCAGATAGGCATGCTGGTATTGGCGGCCGAAGAAGAAGCAGCCCATGCGCTCGAAGAGGTTTCGATTTTTGGGATGGGTGGTGCAGACTGCGGCGTGGATGCCTGTGTTGACGGCGGCCAACATGTGGGCCTGGATTGTGGCGATGACGCCGAGGGCACCCGCTGGGTTGCCGATTTGGCAGAGGCGGCCGACCTGGGCTACACCTTCGTTACCGAAGCGAGCGAGGAAGGGGGCTCCGCCGGCTGCCAGGATGCAGCTATGCGCTAAGGGATGTGTGGCGCGGACGAGGCGCCCGACGGCATAGATCCCCTTTGAGCCGCTGACGAAAATGTTGAAGGCTGGCTGGTCGAGATCGTCGGTGAGACGCCGGTTCTGGTGGTCAGCCTCCGGGTGCGCTTTGCGGTGGACGTCGCAGAGGATGTCGTAGCGGAAGCGGTATATGCTTTCCAGTTGCTCTGGAGAAGTGGCCCGTTGGGCTTTGCCGCAGATTTCGGGAGAGAGTTGGATGTGAGCCCAAGGGTCTGCGTGAATTTCCGGTGCGGCGGAATGGTCGGCGGATTGATGGGCCGGTGAATCGGTTCTTGGGAAGTGCAAAGAAGAAACCCCTTTCGTCTACATAGAGCGACGAAAGGGGTTGGGAGAGGACAACGATTTTAAGGAATAATATGGCGTCAAACTGACATCTCTGCCTGCTTTTGGCAAGGGCTACTTGGGGTTGACCAAGCTCCAGACAAAGTGAGTATAAACCTCTTTGCTTGTATCTGCGCTCGGATCGAGAATAGTGCGATTCTTCGCATTCCCCAACCCACTTCCAGCGAACCCATCAACTCGAGCATGGGAATGACACCCCATGCAATTCGAGAAACCGCCGCATTTCTGTTTCCCCTCAATATAGGGGTTGAAAACGGCTCGAGGAATCTTTGGAGGCGACGCTACATTGCATTCAGGATTGATTGGTTTTGAAGGGTATTGCCCGATATACATTGGATCGACTGGGATTTCCTCCTTTGCTGAATACTGAAGATCCATCCGGTAGTTGTTTCGCCACCCATCCAGCTTGGGTCGAACGTCATGGGAATTCAAATTATTAGAACGTTCCAACAAATAGGCTTCTTTTGCGGCCTTTGAAGCATCCGGATGCCAATAAAAGGTTGACCAAGTCCAATTACCGCTGGCACTGAGATTAGTCATCACATGAAGCCCCAAGAGAAGAAGGTAGTCCCCCTTTTTCCATTGCTGCGGCTGGTTGGTAAATTGGTCGTCGCAAATTTGAAGGTGATAAAACGATTCGAACGGAGGCGCTTGAGAAGAGTTAACGCTTCCGCTGCAAGGAAAATTCGTGTTGGACGAGAATTCAGGGAGGGCCAGTTTAGTGGACGTCGTAGACCAATCACCGACCTTGATACCTCCATTCAGCATGTTTGAAAGATTGTCGTAGTGATCCAACGATGACATCCCGTTCCAGGGTTTAATCTCTATAAACTTCTCCCCATTCATCGGTTGTGCCACGTGGAGCCAAGAGGCTTTGATAATGGTTGACATTGGATCAAGTTTCCCCGAAGCAAGAACCGCCTTTAGCTCTTCAGCTTTCATTGCCTGCCCAGCGCACTCTAGGAGAGTCTGAGAAGTAACTCTTGAATTGAGACATTTGCCATCCTTGTCAAGCAATGATCGAATTGAAGCAACAAAACCCGGAGAAAGGTGTACGGTTTCGCCTATGTCCGTTAAGGCGGTGTCGCCCCGAAACTTTTGGTGAAACACAAGCTTCAAAGCTTTTTGAGAAGTACTTCGAAACTTGTCCTCATCGGATGAAGGACGGCAAATGCTATTTGCCTCTTGCTTGGCATAGAGCCCTACATTCGCCTGACACCATCGGATCCACTTTGGAGTATCGGCTGCACTTCCAGAGACAGATGGACTTGCTGACTCATTGGCATTTAAAAACTCCCATAAGTCCCAAGAATGCCTCGCAGCGAGGCTATAGTCATTCTTGTTTTCAATTGCCAAAATCGCGGCTTGCACCTGAGCGCTGCTGCCGATTGATTTCGGTTCGCGCCTTCTATCGACGGGAGGGTTCGAGCAAGCCAATGAAAGAATAAGAGGAGCGATCAGGTGCACTTTCCGCATTTGATTTAGTCCCCCATCAGTTCAAGTAGTCCTTTTCTCGGCGGACAGTTACTTTCGTCCCAAATTTCAATGTTGGCCATATTGAGCTCTTTTATCGCAAGGCTTATGCTGCCGGTAACTGCGAGTAATCTTTTTTTAACTGCATCGAATGAGCTTGGGTCTTTCTTTTTCTTTTTATAAACAACCTTGACCATTCCCTGAAATTTTGAGAAGGAGTCTGGGAATTTCGACTTGAATTTCGAAACCACATCTGACTCGGGAGTTTTAGCTAAAAAGTCCTGATGGAATTCATACTCGGCCTTGCCTCCAACCTTCTTGTGGGCTGTTAAAATCAACAAGCCTATTATCAACCCAGCTTCCAATTTTTCATTTTCAGGCATTCGATGCTCCTTTAGGTTTAGTTTGAATTTCGTTGAAGAAGTGTATGGTTCCCACCGGCGAGTATTGTGTTGAATACCATAGCGCGGCGGGTGGGCGGAAAGCAGACTCCGCCAATTTTTGGGCGGCGGATTTTTGGCCTGAGGCGGCGAGACCATGCAAAAGCGGCTCGACTGGCTTGAGCTTCGTGGAAAGAGCGGTTACAAGGCGCAGTTCTTCCATTGCGGCATCAAAGCGTCCTTCAAACAAAAGTTTTTCTGCGTGCATCCAATGGCTGGAACGCTGAAATCGTGGTGAGTCGATTGGCATTTGCCATCGTTGGCGGGCAGACTCGGCGAGTCGACCTTCCCGGCAGCGATACAGAATTGCTACACATTCGGGAATCATTGTGACAGGATCTCCCTTCTGCATCGCAAGAACACATTGGCCCTTGGCCAGGTCAAAGCGTTTGGTTAACCATGCCAGGTAGGCGAGACCCAGGTGTTTGACTGGTTCGTTTGCAGCCAAACCGTGAGAACGGTCAAAGTCGAGTCCTTTTTGGAGCCAGGCTTCGGCCTCATCGAGATTCGATTCCGCTGCACTGATTGCTGCGTTTACGATAAAGCCACGACTTGAATCCTGATTTCGTTTCATGCTGAGGAGAGCCTTGGCTTCGCGCTTGGCAGAGGCAAAATCCTTCTCATAGCCATAGGAATTAGATAGAAGTTCCTGCCCTTGGAATGTTGCTCCGGCATTGCGAAGTTCTATCGAAGAATTGCGCATCTTTTGAACGTCTCCCGTCCACAAGCTGCTGACAGCCTGTGCCAAACAGTAATAGCGCTGACTGTTCGGAAGAGCTGCCATTTGTGGAATCACAGATTCCGCCTCCGCAACTCGACCCATCGATAGGCGAGTCTGGAAGGTTTCCCAGAGGGGCCGCAATTCACGTGGGAAGTCTTTCGACCAACGAATGGCAGCGACTTCGGCGGACTGGAGATCGCCAATTTCGTAGGCGTACATCGTGCGAATGCGATCTGCTTCGGCCAAGCTGAGGTGGCCGGTGTCGGCAAGAGTGGCGGCTTTGCGCCAGCTACCGATCCCATTCGGCCAGTCCTTCATCGCTACTTGTAAATCACCCAACCTCATCCACGCCATAGCAAAATCGGAATCCAGGCGTACGGCTTCACGTAGCATCGAAATTGCTTCGGCGGTTCGATCATCCTTAATTGCTTCTGCCTGCTCGAACAACCTAAGAGCTTCGAAAGAAGGTGTCGTGAGCAATGCAGGTGAGCGATCTCGAGCGGAAATTGATTCTGCCGATTCGCCTACCGTAGCGCGGATCCAATTGGCCGCATCCTGGATTGTGTCGAGGAGACGATCGCGGGAAACAAACCGGAAACTCCGGTCCCATTGCCGAATTACGTCAGGTGCTTCGGTGCCGATCCGCTCTAGCTTACAGTTCAATACATACTCACCAGCGATGGGAGTCAGGCTGTTGTGGATGACGAAATCTCCTTTTGCCCTATGAGCCAGTTGGCGCCACTGTCCGGCGGAGAGTGAAGCTTGGGTAGGGTTGTTCCACCGCAAGCTCTTTGAAAGGTCGGCAAAAGCACTTTGATTCCAAACTTTAAAATGAGATGACTGTTCCAATTGACGGGTTAACAAAAGACGGAGGGAACTGAAGGGGCCTTCTGAGCCAGCAACGGGGGTCACGACGAGGAGAGGATTGACGGGAGAACGATTGCGCTGCTCCCAGAGTGAATATCCAATTACGGATACGCCCGCAGTGGAGGCCGTGGCGACGCCAGTCCACAGTGCACGGCGAGGAATGGTGGGGAGTTGCCAGCGGGAATTCAGGGCCTTGAGTAATGCGGTGGCGGAGGGGTAGCGGCGGAGGGGGTCGCGTTCGAGGCAGCGGAGGATGATTGCTTCCCAGCGGCGGGGGATGGATGGGTTGATCGAACGGGGACTCGGGGGGGCGTCGAGGATGCGGCTGAGGACTTCTTCTAGACCCGTTGCGCCCTGAGTGGGGCGCTGGCCGGTGAGCATTTCATACATCACTACGCCCAACGAGTAAATGTCGCTCTGGGCTGTTACAGGTTGGTTACGGATTTGCTCGGGTGCCATGTATTCGGGAGTGCCTACGAGCTGGCCCGAGTGAGTGAGTGTTGTTAGTGGCGCGGCATCGGAGGTGGCGCCGGTGATGGCCAGGCCGAAGTCCGTTACGACGGCGCGGTCGGCTACCAACATGATGTTGGAGGGTTTGAGATCGCGGTGGATGACGCCGACCTGGTGGGCAGCAATGAGGGCGGCGAGGATCTGACGGATGATTGGTTCGGCGGCCTGGGGAGTGAAGGGCCCGCTTTGCTTGAGGTGGGCGGCGAGGGTGAGCCCGGGAAGGAACTCCATGCTGAGGACAGCGAATTCTTCGCCGTCACGCTGGTGGCGGAGGATGTCGAAGATGCGGCAGACGTTGGGGTGAGTGATTTTGCGGGCCAGCAAGGCCTCGCGACGGAGACGGTAGTGGGCTTTGGGGTCGGCGAGGCGGTCTACGCGGAGGGTCTTGAGGGCGACGCGTTCGCCGAGGTCGGTATCTTCGGCTTCGTAGACTTCTCCCATGCCACCGGAGCCGAGGAGGCGAATGACGTTGAAGCGCTGGGCGACAGATTGGCCGGCTTCGAAGAGGGGTTGGGGCTCGGCGAGTTGCTGGCGGAGCTGCCTGGCGGGTGATTCTTCGAGGAAGTCTCCGGCGTCCTGATCAAGGGCGATCATGCGCAGGACTTCATCGACCAAGGCAGTGTCGGCACCAGCCTGCGAGGAGAGGACCTTAAGCCGCTCAGCGGGGGCATGATCGAGTGCGAGGTCGTAGAGCGATCTGAGTTGGTTCCAACGCTCCGGCGACATAGTTACCAGTGAGCCTTCAATTATAAGGCAGGCTTGTTATTTAGCAAGTGAGCTTGAGGAAGTGGAGCTATTTAGCTCTGAGAGGAACCAGGCGCGAGACATCGCCCAGTCGCGACGGATGGTGCGGACACTGGTCTCGAGGACTTCGGCAATCTCGGCATCTTCGAGCCCGCCGAAGTAGCGCATTTCAACCACTTTAGCGGCACGTGGCGCGAAGGCGGCGAGGCGGCCAAGGGACTGGTCGACAGCGAGGATCTGGTCGGGATTGTCTTCTACTACGGCGAGAAAATCGGTTAGAGTCTCTGCCTTTCCAGCCCCTCTTTTTTGGCGATTGCGGCTGCGGGCCCGATCAACCAGGAGGCGGCGCATGACCTGGCAGGAGAGCGCGAGAAAATGATGGCGGTCTTTGATGTCAGGTGGGGTTGCGCCGAAAATGCGTAAATAGGCTTCATTGACCAGCGCTGTGGGGGTGAGGGTCTGGGCGTTGCCTTCCTGAAACAGGAAGCGGGCGGCCAGCTTTTTGAGATCGGAATAGAGAGCATCGAGGAGAGGGCCTTCGGCTTGCCTGTCCCCGCGACGAACGAGAGCGAGCAGGCGCGTGATCTCACCGGATTGCGGCGAAGGGGGGCGCAGCTGGGACGGCTCGCTCATACAGATTCTTACTATCGTATGGCAGAACGAAGGGCGATGGTGCTCGAAGAAGTGCATATAATGATGCGATGAAACGCATGGAAATGAATCGGCGGAATGCGCTGCGGGTGGTGGCGGGGATGACGGCGGCGAGTTATTCGCGGGTGATGGGGGCTAATGACCGGGTGCAGCTGGGCTTGATTGGATGTGGGGGCCGGGGCGTGGGGGTGATGGGTACGTTTCTGAATACGCAGAAGGTGGATGTTACTGCGGTCTGCGATGTTTATGGGGAGCGGATTGACCAGGCGCAGCAGAAGGCGACGAAGGCGCAGGGGTATCAGGATCACCGGAAGCTGCTTGCGGCGAAGAACGTCGATGCCGTGTTGATTGCTACGCCGGACCACTGGCATAGCGGCTGCGCGATCGATGCGCTGAACGCGGGTAAGGATGTTTATGTGGAGAAGCCGCTGACGTTGACCATTGAAGAGGGGCCGCAGATTGTGAAGGCGGCGCGGGTGAACAACCGCATTTGCCAGGTGGGGATGCAGCAGCGCTCCGGGCAGCATTATTTGCAGGCGAAGAGGGAGTATTTTGATACCGGGAAGCTGGGGAAGATCACGCTGGCCCGGACGTGGTGGCATGGGAATGGGGCGCACTTGAAGAAGGCTCCGGAACGGCTGGCGATGCAGCCGTCGAATCTGGATTGGGCGCGATTTTTGGGGCCGGTGAAGTGGCGGGATTGGGATCCGCAACGGTTTTGGAACTTCCGGGCCTACCTGGAGTTTGGCGGGGGGCAGGTGACGGATCTGTTTACGCACTGGATTGATGTGGTGCACATGATGATGGGGCAGGATAACCCGGTGTCGGCGACGGCGGCGGGTGGGGTTTATCACTACAAGGATGGACGGACGGCGCCGGATACGATCCATGTGCTGCTGGAGTATCCGGCAGCGTGGACTGCTACTTTTGAGGCGACGCTGGCACCGGGGATCAAGGGTGAGGGTGTTGAGATTTGCGGGACGGAAGGGAAGCTGTACATCGACCGGAGAAAGTTTGAGTTTCAATCGGCGGAGCGGGGTGCGCCGCCGGTGGTGGTGACATCGCCACGGGAACAGACGATTGACCATGTAGAGAATTTTCTCGATTGTTGCCGGACGAGAAAACTACCGAATGGCGATGTTTATATCGGGCACCGGTCGGCGGCGGCTTCGCATCTGGGGAATATTGCGTATTTGCAGAAGCGGCGGTTGCGCTATAACCCGGAGCGGGAAGAGATTCTGCCGCTTTAGCGGATGGCCCGGCGGCGGGCTGCCCAGAAGGCCAGGATGGCGGCACCGGCCAGGGATGGAGGCGGCGCCAGACGTGGGTCCAATGGAGCTTTTCGGCTTCGGTGAGCTGAAGCTTCAGATCTTTGAGGACTTCTTCGAGCATCATGCGGTGGAGGTCGTCGAGGATGGTCCAGGGGAGTTCGCCTTTGCGAACTTTGTCCATGGCGGGGCTGTAGCGCAGGCGCCAGCGGTCGGCGAAGTCGCCCCAGTTGAGGTGGATGCCCCGGGATTTTTCCCAGATTTTGCCTTCGGCGATGATGGAACCGCGCCAGTCGACAACAGTGCCGAAGACGTCGAAGACGAGGGCCTTTAGCTCGGGGAGGGTGGGCGTGGTGGTCACGCGATCGCCATCTCGACGCCTTTGGTGGAGACGAAGTATTTGGCCAGCATGTTTGGAGTTTCCCAGGCGGGCATGGATTGGGGGTTTTCGAGGTAGCTGAAGAATTGGCGGGTGACCTGGGCGAAGTGGGCTTCGTGGCCGATGCGATGGTGGTCTGGGATGTTGAGCAGGAACTCGCTACCACGGTCGGTGATGGTGATGTCCTGCTGGCTGAGCTGTGCTTCGAGTGCGGTACGCACTTCGTCGTGCAGGGCGGGCGAGTTGGGGACGATGTAGACCTCGGGACGGTAGGATTCGGCCTCGCCCTGCCGGACTTCGATGGTGGACTTAGAGCCGCGGAAGCGGGCCATGTGGGTGTCGCTTACGCCTTCGAGATCCCAGCGGACATCGAGTTGGATGTGGATGCCGCGGATGGTGTAGGAGACGAAGTTATTGCCGTAGTAGTCGAAGTTGGCTGGCGTTTGTGGGGCGGTGCCGGTGACGGTGCGCCATTGGTCTGCGGTCAGGGTAGTGGGCCAGCGACGGGCGCCTAGCATTTCGATTTCGGTCTGGTAGTGGATGGCAGAGTCGGGGAAGGCGATCCATTGGGCGAGGTCGATGAGGTGGGTGCCGACATCGGAGAGGCCTTCACCCTGGCGCTGGATGTCGAAGAATTCGAGGGGGCGGAGCATGGGGACGCCGGCGACGGATTTGACGATGCGATGCATGCTGTCCATGTAGATTGCGGGTTCTGTTGGGGAGCCGGGGAGGAGGGTGCCAAAGACGTCGGGGGCGTTGACGAGTTGGCGCTGGAGCATGGAGGTGATTTCGAAGCGCTCGGTCATGATGTCGTAGGCGATGATGCCATTGGCGGCGGCATGATCGAGGGTGGAGGCGATGCGAGGGAGGTCGGCGGAGCGGAGGATCCAGGGCTTGTCAGCGAGGACGTGGAAGCCGTGGGCGACGGATTGCTCGATGCGTTCGATTTTGGAGCCATTGCGGCCGGAGAGGATAACGACGCTGCCTGGTTGCTGTTCGCGGAGCATGCGACTGAGGGAGTCGGGGCCGGCGTGGATTTCAAGTTGCCAGTAGGTGGGGTCTTCCGGGCGTTGATTGAAGCGGGCTACGCGGGTGAGGTGCTCGGTGAGGTCGAGGCCGAGGGGAGCGTAGACGCTGGCCCGGGAGTCGACTGCGGCGTACATTTCTTTTTGGACGAGAGCGGCATGAAAGTGAGCGGGATCGAGAGTGATGAGGTGAACCGAGGCCATGGAAATAAATTGTGGCACAACGGAGGCTGGGACTGTAAAGAGTTCAATGCTGGAACGGATTCAAGATTGGCACGCCCGCGTGTTTGAAATCGGCACCGTTTCGAGTGACAAGTGTCAGGCGATGAACCAGCGCAGTTGCAGCGATGAGGCTATCTTTGATTGGCATGGCTTTACCAGTTTTGCGAAGGCTGGCTAACAGTTCTGCCCATTTTAGGCCAGTGTCCGCATCCCACGAAAGACAATGGAGACGCTTCACACCTTCGTCGAACCAATGTTCCAGGGAGCTTCGCTTCTTTCCCTTGGGAAGGACGAGAATCCCGAATCGAAGCTCGCCGAGAATGACAGGATCCACCGCGATGTGCCGCTCATGCGCTCGCAGCCAAGCCAGGACAAGGGGATCGGGCATTGGCTTGGTTGGTTCACTTAGAATATTGGCGTCCACGAGGTATTTCAAAGCGAATCTACCTCAGAGGGAATCGGTGGACTCAGAATCGATGGCTACAAAGAAGTCTTTGTGCGGACAGGCGAGGAGCCAGTCGATGCTGCCCTCGTTCCATGGAGGGGCACGGCGAATGAGGCGATAGTCACCACGGTCCAGACGCTCCACTTCGAATTCCTGGCCCGGCTCGATGTGGTCCATCTGCCGGAACTCGGCAGGAAGGACGATTTGGCCTTTGGAGGATACCGTTGTCTTCATGCAAGTAAGATAGCGCCTTACTTTTGTTCGCGTCAAGCGATTGATTGTGAGGAATTTGCCCGGAGGACACCGGCTTGCCTGAGCCCTTCGAAGCGTGGCAAGCCGGTTGGACTTGATTGCATCAGTTGACTGTCAGGATGTAGCTGTACGTGCTGGTTTGCTGATTGCCTGCGGGCTGGACGACGCTGATGCTTGCTGTGCCAGTGGCGACGCCGGTGACATTGAAGCTACGGGAGGTTCCTGTAGAACTGAGCGGGGTAGCTGAGAAGGTGACAGTTGGGAGGGCGGAGTGGATGCCAGGGTTAGTGGAAGCCATATTCAGGGTCACTGAGGTGCCGCCACGGACTTCCTGTTCGGCAATGCGGGGGAAACCAGGACCGGCCCCGAGGACTGCGGAATAGACTTCTACCGATCTAGTCTGGCCGACGCTCATCGTAGCGCCTGGGTAAGTGTAGAAGCCGGAGTTGGATAGAGTCACGTTGGCTGAGCCGTTGCTGTAGCCTGGAATCGCAATCGTAACGGTGGCAGTTCCTGATGAGGCAAGAGCCTGGGTGTAGAAAGTGAATGAGCCTGTACCCGAAGCAAAGTTGGGAGTGATGGTGGCGGCACCGACAGCGGTGCGATCCATTGAGAGCAGGAGGTTGGGATTACTGCTGGAGAGGTTCGCAGTAAGACCAGAAGGAAGCGACTGCGATAACGTTGCGCTGCAGGCCGCCTGGAGATTGAAGCCGACGTTCGGAGAGCAACTGATACTGATCGTGGGAGCGCTCACGGTGACCACACTTTGTGTGTAAGTTATGTTGGCGCTGTGGCCCGTAGGTTGTGTGAAGGTAATAGTGGAGTTGCCGGTAGCTGGCGGGGAAGCATTGTCGATGATTCCGGTATAGGTGCGCTGGGTCGAGGTTCCGTTGTCGGGGAACACTACGGAGGCGGGCAAGGAGACCACCGCAGGATTGGAGTTATTGATGGTGATGGTTTTTGGGCCGGCACCGGGACGCAAGGGGCGGTCTCCAGCATAGGCACCCGTGGTGGGGTTGATCATGGCGAACCAGACCTCGAGATTTGAGCCGTTTGAGTTGAGTGTATTGAGGGAGATCGCGGTCGTCCAGGGATAGAAGCCGCTGGGCCAGAGAGCGACATTCGCGGGGCTGGCGGCGTAGTTGGAGCCAGCAGTGAGAACGGTCACATTGATTGCGGCTGAACCGGTGGAGGTGGCGATATTGTGGACGCAGAAGGTGGTGCTGGAGCCGCCCTGATTGAAGTTGAGGGTCAGAGGGTTTTGGCCCGCAACGGTGCTGGATGTACTGAAAGCGATGTTGCCCGGGGAGGAGACCTGAAGAGAGAGGCCGCCGGCGGGGGCTGCCGGGTTGAGATTCAGAGAGCCACAGGCAACCTGATCGTTGCCGAGAGAGGCGGGGAGGCTGGTGAACGTGATCTGGTTGTTGGAGACGGTTACCGTGAGCGGGGGGTAGGTGGTGGTGGCGAAGTAGCCGGTGGGTTGATTGATGGTGATGGAGGTGCTGTTTACCGAGGCCGGAGTGATGGCAGAGTCAAAAGTCTGCGAAGCAGCAGTGTTGGAATTGAAGGTGACGCTGGCAGGGAGCGTAACGACACCATTTGGAGTGGTGGTGAAAGTGATGGTCTCACTGTAGCCTCCGCGCATGGGCATGTCGGCAGTGCGTGCATTGGCGCCGTCAAGCCGGGCAAACCAGACTTGGATGGGAGCGGCTGGCTGGTTGAGGTTCATGTTTAGATTTGAGGAACTGCTACTCCAGGGATAGAAGCCGCTACGAGTGTAGAGGACGGAGCCGGTGCCAGAGGCGACCAGAGGGTTGGTGGAGGTGATGGAAATTGAGGGCGAACCGGAATCCTGATTCACGTTTTGAATGAAGAATTGAGGGGTGTCTGTTTGCGTTGCCGCGATGTTTACGGTGAGCGAGGAGGACCCGGCCGTGGTGGCGCTTGCAGAAAGCAGTGTGCCTGCGGGAGCTGTGAGGGTAATGGGAGTCAGGACCGACACAGGGCCGTTGAGACGGACCAAGTGAGCGGCCTGCTGGTTACGACCGATTACGTTTTGGCCGGAGAAAGCGGCCAAGAGCGAGACCGTCAGGTTGGAGACGGTGACCACGGTGTCGGGGTTCGGGGAGGGGGTGGTGTAACCCGCAGGTTGGGTGATGTTGATGTTGGTTTGGCCGCCGGCAGCGGTGGGGGTGAGAGCGGAGTTAAAGGTTTGGCTCGACTGGTTGCCCGTGAAGGTGAGCGGGGTGGTGACAGTGGCGGCTGCCGGGGTGGAATTGGTGAGCGAGAGGGATTCGCTGTAGCCGCCGCGCATGGTTTGCTGGCCATCGAGCGTGGTGCCCGAGAGGCGGTTGAAGTTGATGGAGAGGGACAGAGCGGGAGCGCTGGCTGTGGTGTTGATGGTGGTCTGAGTGAGAGTGAAGGCGCTCGGGAAGAAGTTGAAGGTGCGATCTGTGGTGGCGTAGCCCTGGGCCTCGAAGCGGACTGTCGCGGAGCCAGAAGAGGCATTGACGTTCTGCACGTAGATGGGGGGAGAGACTTGGGTATTGCCGGCGAAGGTCACACTGATGCTGGAGGTGCCTTGCAGAGCAGGATTGGTAGAGAGCAAGATGTTGGGGCTGGTGGTGGAGATCGTGGCAGTGAGGCCGGCAGGAGGCGCGTTTTGACCGAGGTTGACCGTGAGAGTCTCCTGGGCGTTACGACCGAGGTTGGTGGTGCCGGAGATGGTGACAGGTTGTGGCGTGGTGACGTTGATGGTGAGGGTGGGCGAATTGGTATTGGTGCCTGAGACGGTGGCAGTGGTGCTGCCCTGGGCGACGCCGGTGACGACGAGGGTGCCCTGGGTCTGGCCTGCGCTGATGACCAGAGGACTGGGGATGGTAGCGGTGGCGGCGTTGTTACCTGTGATGTTGAGGGAGATGCCGCCAGTGGGGGCTGGGGCGGAAAGGCTGACTGTGACGTTGGAGGTTTGGCCGACGTTTA
Source organism: Bryobacter sp. (assembly GCA_044340255.1). Classification (GTDB taxonomy): domain Bacteria; phylum Acidobacteriota; class Terriglobia; order Bryobacterales; family Bryobacteraceae; genus Bryobacter. The sequence continues at coordinate 54,060 of JBIITX010000016.1, forward strand.
CCGAGACGGTGCCTGGGTTCAGAGAAACACCGATGGTGACGGTGGCGGAATCAGCGGCTGGCGGGAAGCCGATGGCCGTGGCATTGATGGTAGCGGTGCCCAGAGCGTTACCGGTGATGGTGGGTGAAGTGGTGGGGCTGGTTTGGCCTGCGGCGATGAAGACGCTGGAGGGGTTGATGGTGACGCCGGGTTGGGTGGTGAAGTTGATCGTGGTGCCGCCGGTGGGAGCAGCGGTGGAGAGGCCCACCGGGTAGACCGTGGATTGGGTGAGGCCTAAAGAGAAATTATTGGGGAGCAGGATGGTGCTGCCCGAAACGGTTACCAGAGCTGCGGTGGCGATGTAGCCGGGGGCGCTCACGTCGATGTTGGCCTGACCAATGCCAACGGCTGTGTAGGTAAAGTTGGCGGTGGTTTGGCCGGCGGGGATGTTGAGGGTTGGCGCGGAGACGGTGGAGACGCCTGGATTGGAACTGCTGAGATTGATGGTGGCTCCGCCGGTGGGGGCGGGGTTATTGAGCGTGAGTGTGCCGCCGAAGGATTGGCCGATGGCGAGGATGGGCTGGGTGGTGGTGAGGGTCATGCCGCGATTGGCGATGGTTGTGTTGAGCGAGCCGGAGGCGAAGCCAGTGAAGGCACCCTGGATCGCGACCGGACCCGAGGTGGTACCGCCGGTGATGGGGAAGTTGGCGGCGGTGTTGTTTTGCGGGACGACTACGGAAGAGGGGATCGTAACGGTGCCTGTGCCGGAGGCAGTGAGGTTGACGGTTTGGCCGCCAGAGCCGGCGGGATTGGATAGCGTAACGGTGCCATTGGGCTGGTCGAAGCTAAGAATGGAGGTCGGGCCGGTGACGGTGATGGTGTTGCCGAAGGAGGCCGAGATTTGCACGGTGGAAGGAGCAGAGTTCTGGATGGTGTCGTTGACGATCAACTGGACGATGTAGAGACCGGGGAGGTCTGGGACGAAGGTGGGTTGCGCGGAAGTAGGGTTGGTGAGAGTGGCGTTTGAATTGTTGGGTCGGGTATTGAAAGACCATGCGTAGGTGAGACCATAGCCCGAGAATGACTGGCTGGCGAGACCCGAAAGATTTACAGTGCCATTGACGGTGGCATTCTGATTGGTGCCCGCGTTGGCGGTGGGGGCGACGTAGTTGGTGGAGATCGTGACGGTAGCTGGGGCACTGGAGAGGGTGCCGTTGGAGACCGTTAGCTGGACGACGTAGTCGCCGAAGCGGTCTGGGGTGAAGCTGGGGGTGGCTGAAGTTGTCGAAGTGAAGGCGGCGGAGGAGCCGTTGGGGCGGCTATTGAAAGACCAAAGATAGGTGAGTGGGAGACCTTGGGGATCAGAGGAGGTGAGGCCCGAAAGGTTGACCGTAGCACCGACATTGACAGTTTGGGGGTTGCCGGGGCGGGCGGTGGGGGCGAGGAGCTGGGTCGAGATGGTGACGGTTGCGGGGTCGGAGCACTGGAAGGGATTGCAAACGACAAGCTGGGCAATATAGGTACCGTTGACGTCGAGGGTGAAGGTGGGGTTGACGATGTTGAGCGCACTGAGAGTGGCATTGCTGGTGGCGGGGCGGGTGGTGAGCGACCAGGTGTAAGTGAGAGGGAGTGAGTTAGGGTCTGTGGATTGGTTGCCGTTGAGGTTGACGAGCGTGTTGATGGTGGCGCTTTGGGAGTTGCCGGGGTTGGCGGTGGGTCGGAGGTTGGAAGTGGTGATTTCGACGGTGGAGGGGGCGCTGTTGAGGAAGCCGTTGTTCACGATGAGCTGGAGGCGATAGAGGCCAATACGGTCGGCAGTGAAGGTGGGCTGGATGGCATTGACGTTGCTGAGTGTGGCGGCCGAGTTGGTGGGGCGATTGAGAAAAGACCAGGTGTAGGTGAGAGGCAGGTTGCCAGGGCTGGTGGAGGCGGAACCATTGAGAGAAACGGTGGGTGTGGCCTGGGTGAGATTGAGATTCTGGTTGGAGCCGGCATTGGCGGTGGGCGCTACGGCGGCGGTGGAGATGTTGACCGAGACGGGTGCGCTGGCGACGTTGAGCGAGTTACGAACGATGAGCTGGGCGGAGAAGTTGCCGACGCAATTGGCGGGGAAGGTGGGCATGACGTCGGTAGTGGAGGAGAGATTGATGCCCGCGCAACTGGCTGGGAGGGTGAGAGACCATTGCCGGGTGAGGGGAAGGCCGTTGGGGTCGGTGGAGGAGGAGGCGTTGAGGGTCACCAACTGGCCAAGATTGACGTTCTGGTTCTGGCCGGCGTTGGCGGTGGGAGCGGCTACGGAGGCATTGAAGGCCCAATTGATCATGGACGGGTTAAAGGCGACGGTGCGGAGAAAGCGGAAGCGGAAGGTGTTGGTGCTGAGGGCGGACTGGCCGCCGTTGATGTTGGGGAAATTGAGGGTGTTGGAACCGGAAACGATGGTGATGTTGGGATGGTTGGAGGTGGCGACGGCAGAGACGTTGATGGCTGTGGCGGTGCCGGTATTGGTGGCGGAGATGCGGTACTCGTATTCAAAAGTGGTGCGATCGATACGGGTTTCTTGCACCAGAGTGTAAGCACCCGGAGCGAAGGGGCCAAGCTGGGCCTGAAGGGCGGCGGTGGCGAGGAGGAGGAATGAGACTAGAGACTTCATGGGGTGCTTTCTTTTAACGCTTCTTCAAAGTGACGAGGAGGGTGAGCCCGGAGGCGAGGATGGCGAGGGTGGAGGGCTCGGGGATTTCGTTGCCGGGGGGCTGACTGGTTTGGCGGAGAGTGGTTGTGCCGGTGAGTTGGAGATCGAAGTTGTCGTCGTAGAGCTCAAAGGTTTGCGAGCCGGGGCCATTGCCGCCGCCTGCCCAGATGAAGTCGACGGAGAAGGGGCCAGCGAAGGTGGAGGGTAAAGAGAGAGCCGAGTAGCGACCAGGGAGGTTGAGAAAGCTATCGATGGGAAGGAGGATTACGTCCCAACCGGTGGCTACTTCATTGGTAAAGGAAGTGTAGGTGTTCGCCGGGAAGAGGATTTCGAAGTAGTGGTCGACTGGAAGAAGGTCGCCAGAAACGAAGTAGGTATACCGGAACTCATTCGTTGGAGCGTTTAGGACGGAGACTTCATACTCGATGTTCAGCGTGGCGGCCGGCAAAATGGAGGCGGCGAATAAAAAGAGAATGGCGGTGATGCGTTTCATTGCTGCAAATTTCCTTCGGAAGGCAGTTTTTGCCTTTCCACAAGTACAAACGCAGTGGCCGAAAACAATGGCTCATGGAAACTCAGCCGGTTGGTCTGATTTTTCGATTGGTTTAGGCTGGAAAGTACTATGTTGCGCTTTTTGTTGTTGGTGATTGGGACCAGCTTGCTCGGGCAACAGCAAGCGCGGCCGGTGGTGCAACTGGTAGTGCCTGGGGGCGGAGCGAGAGTGACAGCGGGTGGGGGCTGGATTGGACTCGTGGCCAACCGGGATGGATTTGGCTGGGAGAAGATGCGGTGGGAGGTGAAAGCCAATCGGGTGAGCGTGGAGGGGGCGGAGCCGCTATTTTTGTTGCGGGGGTTGCCGCAGTTGGCCAGCAAGGCGGTGCATACGTGTTTCGACCGGAGTGAGACGGGATCGTTGCAGGAACAGAATCCGATTTTGCTGACTTGTGAGGCGAAAGCTTACCGGGTGGAGATGAAGGGGCAGGTGCCGGGGGTGTTGCAGTTTCGGCAGGGGGATCGAGTGCAGACACTCTATCGATTTGCCAAGGGTTGGAGAGAGCAGAGGGTGGAGCTGGTGTGGGCTGGGGATCTGGATGGGGACGACAAGCTGGATCTGGTAGTGGATCACGAAGGAGTGACGCTGTATCTGTCGAGTTGGGCAGCGGCGGGGCAACTGGTGGGACGGGTGGCGACCGGGCGGCCTTAAGGAGAGGTTATGCTACGGGGATGAAACGACGAGCACTGGTTGGGTTGCCCTGGATGTTGAGCCTCGAAGCTGCGGAAATGGCACCGCCGGCGAAAGATACCGATTGGGTACTGGTGCACATTGATACCGAGACAACGGGCTTGCAGGCCGGGTATCACGAGTTGATTGATATTGGGGTGGTTTATACGGATGCGATGGGGAAGGAGTTGGGGAGGTGGTATCGGCGTTTGATGCCGGAGCACCCGGAGCGATTGGACGCGGGGGCGCAAAAGGTCAATGGATTTGATGCGGAGTTGTGGAGAAGGGAGGGGGCCTGGGCACCGGACAAAGCGCTGGCAGACTGGATCGCCTACGACGAGAAAATGTTTGGGAAGCGGCCGCGGTTGCGGGTGGCTTACAACTGCGCTTTCGATAAGAGTTTTTTGGATGCGCTGTACCGGAAGTGTGGCCGGGAATGGAGTGAGCACTTTACGTACTTCTGGTTTGACGTGCCGTCGATGGCTTGGGCGCTGGGCTACCGGCAGATCCGGGGGCCTTGGGTGGCAGAAGCGCTGGGAGTGCAGGATGAGCCGCATGGGGGAGTGCAGCACAGCGGCATCACGGGCGCGGAGGTGAATGTGCGGATTTACCGGAAGTTGATGGAGCAGTTCAAACAGCGCCCAGGCCGTGGCCGGTAAGACTCGCTGTCTTCATGGTGCCGTCTTTGATGGTGAAGATGCCGGGGAACTTCGGCCGCCAGGGGTCGTTGGCAGCAGGAAGGTATTGGCGGGAGTTGGCTTCAATGCCGGAGACGCCGGGGACGTGCGATGCGATACCTGCGGAATGGATGAGGGAAGCGCCGGGGCAGCTTAGATCCTGAACGCAGAGGAACATCTTGTATTTTTGCGCGGCGGCGGCCATGAGCATGGCCTGGCTTTGGCCCTTGCAGGCTTTGAGGGCGACGCCGGTGTAGCCGAGCTCGCGGGCCAGCAAGAGGGTTTCGAGATCGGTGAGGGATTCGTCAATGACGACGGGGCGGAGCTTGGCGGCTTCGTGCATTACGTTTTTGCTGTCGGCGCGCAGGTCGCGGGCAGTGGGTTGCTCGATGTATTCAATGCGCTCAAAACCGCGGGGGGAGAGTTCTTTGACTTTGCGGAGGTACTCGAGGAGGTAGGCGACGTTGGGGCAGCGCTCGTTGAAATCGACACAGTAGCGCCAGTTGACGTTGGGGCTGGTTTCTTCAGCGAGACGGTTGATGAGTACGGTGCGGTCGATGTCCCAGGAGAGGCTGTCGCCCTGGAGTTTGATCTTGATGTGGTGGAGACCGTTGAAGCGGATCCATTCGGGGAGGGTTTCGGGGAGGCCATCGTTGAGGCGTTTGGTGATGTCGGCGGCTGTGAGTGTGTCGACGCCACCGACGGAGTGGTAGAGGTTGATTTCAGGGCGGGGTTTCTCGTTGACGTAGCGATTGAGATATTCGCCCTGGAAGTCCTTGCCGAGGTAGTGGGAGAGATCGTGCTGCATGGTGTCTGGCCCGTAGGTGCGGTAGCAACTGCGCCCGAGGGCTTTGCCGAAGGCATCGTGGATGGCGGCATCGATGGGGCTGGCGGTGACGAGCGTGCAGAGCTTGGGAATGGGAGCAAGGAGCTTGAGCTCGGTGGAGAGTTGGGCGGCAACTTTGAGGTAGCTCGGTTCGAGAGCGGTGTTGATGTCGATGGGATGGCCGAATTCGCGGTAGGCGTTGGTGAGAGCAACGAGACGTTTGCCGAGGGCCTGCATGGCGTTCTGCGTGGTGTCGTAAGACATGTCGCGCGAAGGGAAGGCCCAGGGATTGCTGAGCGGCATGGAGCCGAAGCCTTCGGCCACTTTGCCGGAGCGAGTGCGGACACGGGCTTTGACGTTGAGCAAGGTGGTGTGGTCCATCGCGACACCGCCGAATTTATAAGGGGAGCGATAGCGGATGTCCTCAAAGGAAGAGGTGATGCTTTCGATTTGAATTGCTGGGGGAGCGGACTTAGCGATAGCAGCGGAGGCGGCGAGCGTGAGGCAAGCGCGGCGGGAGAGCCTGGAGCCGGAGTTCATACATAGAGGAGTATATCGGGGCTAGCGGAGTGGCGGGGTAGAAGTGGGAGGGCGGCGGTGGTGGGTGAGTTGCTCATAGCTGTAAGCGAGGCCGATGAGAGTGGATTCTGACCAGGGGCGGCCGAGGAGGGTGAGACCGATGGGGAGCGTGTTGCCACGGGTGTAGCCCATGGGGACGTTGATGGCGGGGAAGCCGGTGGTGGGAGAGAAGAACTGGCTGTTGTCGCCGTGAGGGGTGTTGAGATCACCGATGAGGCGAGGGGGATTGGACCAGGTGGGATAGACGAGGGCGTCGAGCTTGAGGGCATCCATTGTTTTGAGGACGGCCTGGCGGACGGCCTGGCGGTAGTCGTCGTTGGCTTTGCACTCGGGTGAGTCCGGGCCATTGGAGGTGCCCTTGTCGGCGGATTCGAGGCGACCGCGATTGTTGGGATGGAACTGATTGGACTTGATGATGGCGGTGAGGTCGGCGACGGGGACCTGGCCTTTGCGGGCGGCGAGGAATTGATTGATGTCGTACTTGAAGCCCATGCAGCCGGGGGAGGAGCGCAGGGTATCGAGGCCTTCTACTTTGAGAGGGTCGACGATGGTGGCCCCGGCGCGGCGGAGGTCTTCAATGGCGGCCTGGAAGACACGAACGACTTCAGGGTCTGTGGATTCGCGTTCGTAGGCCTGGCGGAGAATGCCGATGGTTGTGCCGCGGAGGGCATCGCGTTGGAGTGATTTGGTGTAGTCGATGGTGGGGCGCTCGACGGTTACGGGGTCGTTGGGGTCTTTGCCAACGATGACGTTGAAGAGCCTGGCGGCGTCTTCGACGGTGCGGGTCATGGGGCCGGCGATATCGGCTCTGATGCTGAGGGGGAAGACACCGGCCCGGCTGGTGAGGCCCATGGTGGAGCGGATGCCGACCAGGGATTGGTGGGAGGAGGGGCCGCGGATGGAGTTGCCGGTGTCGGAGCCGAGACCGATCAGGCCGAGGTTGGCGGCGACGGCAGCAGCGGTGCCGCCGCTCGAGCCAGCGCTGACGCGGTCGAGGGCGTAGGGATTTTTTGTGTAGCCGGGGAGGACGGAGTTGACGGTCTCGTAGGGGCTGAAGGCCCATTCGGCGAGGCTGGATTTGGCGAGGACGATTGCGCCGGCCTGCTTGATGCGGGCGACCTGGAAGGCGTCTTGCTGGGGTATGTATTTGGAGAAGACGAGGGCGCCGTTGGTGGTGGCGAGACCGGTGGTCTCCATGTTGTCTTTGACGATGGTGGGGATGCAGTGGAGGGGGCCGGTGAGGCCGGAGGCGGCGAAGCGGCGGTCGAGCTCGATGGCTTCGCTTTCTGCGTTGGGATTGATAAGGATGAGGGAGTTGATGGCGGGGCCGTTTTTGTCGTAGGTGGTGATGCGGGCGAGGTATTGGTTGACGAGGGCGCGGCAGGTGAGTTGCTTGGAGCGGAAGGCTTCGTGGACCTGGCTGATGGTGGTTTCTTCTACGGGGAAGGACTGGGCGAGGAGAAACAGCAGCGGGAGCATGGATCTATTTTAGGCGTTGACAGAAATTTTGCGAGAAAAGTAGCATTTCGAATCAGCGAGTTAGTGATGGAGGTGCTTTTTTGGCGAAGACGGGCGTTCAGTTTGGTGGCCGATGGAACTTGTATTTGTCCACGGCTACAGCGTCCGGAATACTGCTACGTATGGGGATTTGCCGAGCCGATTGGAAACAGAAATGGCCCGCCGTGGCCTTGAGGTCCGGGTGGACCACATTTATCTTGGCAAGTATGTCAGCTTCAATGACCAGGTAACTCTCGATGATTTGAGCCGTGCTTTTGAGGCGGCGGTGAGAGAAAAGGGTTTGAAGCAGTTTGCCTGCATTACGCACTCGACCGGAGGGCCGCTGGTGCGGAACTGGATGTTGCGGTTTGGGTCATCCGCGCTATCGCATTTGATTATGCTGGCACCGGCCAATCATGGGTCAGCACTGGCGCAGCTTGGTAAGGGGAGACTGAGCCGGATTAAGGCATTCGTGGAATCGGTAGAGCCGGGGCAGCGTGTGCTGGATTGGCTGGAGTTGGGCAGTGAGGCCCAGTGGGCACTGAATACCGAGTGGCTGGATTTTGACGGGCCCGGGCATGGCGTGTTTCCGTTTGTACTGACTGGGGCGACGATTGACCGCAAGCTGTATGACCACCTGAATTCGTATACGGGAGAGCCGGGATCGGATGGGGTGGTGCGGGTTGCGGCAGCGAACCTGAACTATGACTATGTGAGGCTGTTTCAGCAATCGACGGGAGAGCTGGCACCGGTGGCGTGGAAACGGAGCAGCGAGACGGCGCTGGGGATTCTGCCGGGCCTCTCTCATGGAGGCAAGGAACGAGGAATCATGACGAGTGTGCGCATGGAAGGTGCGCATCCGACGGTGGATGCGGTGCTTTCATGCCTGGACGTAAAGACTGAGGCTGACTATGAGGCGGCGCGGGACCAGTTTGCTTTGTCTTCGCAAGAGGAGAAGGCGGCGTACTCGATGTTGTGCTTCCGGGTGGTGGACGATCAGGGCTCGCTGATTGAGGACTTTGATCTTTTGTTCACGGCTGGTGAGGACGGTTCGCCGGATGGCTTGCCGCAGGGGTTCTTTCGGGACCGGCAGCGGAACCTGAAGAATCCGGGGCGAGTGACTTACTATCTCGATCACTCGAAGTTGGCGGCGGTGCCGGTGGGCTTTGAGGTGATCGCAAGGCCGGAAACAGGACTGGTGCGTTACGGGAAGGCAACGATTGCTCCACAACAGATGGGGGCGATCTTGCGACCGAACGAGACGATGCTGGTGGAGATTGTGCTGCGGCGGATGGTGGACCGGAACTGCTTTGTGCTGACGGAGAATCGTGAGCCGGAGGGGATTTCGGGCGAGGCTAGCGGCGAGAGTTGTTAGTCTGGTAAGTCGAAGATGGCAGAGCAGACCGGCATGGATGAGGTGTATCGCGAACTGCAAAAGATTGCGGCTATTCACTTGAGCCGGTCTGTGCGCAGTGCTTCGATGCAGACGACACAGCTGGTACATGAGGCCTGGCTCAAATTGCAGGAGCGGGGCTGGCGCAGCAAGACACACTTTCTGGCGCTGGCCTCGCGGGCCATGAGGATGATTCTGATTGATGCGATCCGGGCACGGATGGCGGACAAGCGGCAGGGAGACCGGGAGCGGGTGGAGTGGACGCCGGGGATTGAATTTCAGGCGCTGGAGCTATCGGTACCGATGGAGCAGATGTTGGATCTCGATGCGGCGCTGACGGAACTGGCCGCGAAGGACGAGCGGAAGGCGCAGGTAGTGGAGATGCGGTTCTTTGGGGGGATGGAGTTTGGGGAGATCGCCGAGGCGCTGAGCGTGTCGTTGATTACCGCGAAACGGGATTGGGAGTTTGCGCGGGCGTGGCTTTATTCGAGACTGCAGAGGGCTAGCGGCAAGACTTAGCGCGATCGGTGGCGCGATCGGTGTGGCGCTTGAGGGCGGTGAGCGTGGAGGGGCCGGCGGACTTGAGGTTGGCGAGGAATTCTTTGGCGAAGGCACAGGCCTTGGCGGGATTGCCGGCGCGGCCGTGGGCTTCGGAGAGGTCGCCCAAGGTGTAGAGGAACTCGCGCTGGGTGTTGGAATTGGCGGGGTCGGCGGTGTGGAGCTTGCGGATGAGCTGGAGCGCGGTATCGAGTTGGCGCAGAGCTTCGGGGTGTTGCTGGGCGTTGGACAGGGTGTTGCCGAGGCGGTCGAAGGCGGTGGCGAGGCGGACCTGGGCGTTGGTGTCGTTGGGGTCTTCGGCGGCGATTTCGCGGCGGATCTCGAGCATCTCGCGGTAGAGGCGGATGGCTTCGGGGAAGTCTTTGGCGCGGAGCGCGGAGGTGGCGAGTTGGCCGATGGAGGCGGAGAAGGGGAGGCGCACAGCGCGTGGATTGGCCTGATAGCGAATGGCATTGAGGCGGTAGGCCTCTTTGGAGTGGGAGTCGGCCTTTGCGAAATCGCGGAGGGTGGCGAGGCGGAGGGAGAGATCCATATGGATCTCGGCGAGGCGCTGGAGGGCGGTTGGGGAGGAAGGTTCGGCGGCGTAGAGCTGCTTGTTGAGTTCGAGAGAACGGTTGAGTAAAGCAAAGGCGGCGTCGGATTCATCGAGGGCGAAGCGTGGGACGGAGGCACTCTTGAGGATGTAGGACAGGCGGGCCTTGCGCGGATTGGTTGTGGCGATCGGGGTGGCGAGTTGGATGGCTTCGTCGAGAAGGGTGACGGCGGCCTGGGGTTGGTTGCGGAGCGACTTGGCGGCGGCGAGACTGGTGAGGGCATCGGCGAGGAGGGCTTTGGTGTCTGTTGATGCGGGGTATTGAGACAAGGTACGGCGGCCGGCGAGGACGGCGCGGTTGGCGAGCGATTCGGCCGCGGAGGAGTCGCCCATGGAACGGTCGCCGATATCTTTGCCGGAGATTGCGGCCAGGCGGAGGTAGCCGCGGATGACATCGAGCTGAACGTCGAGGCTGGCGCGGGGGTCGGAAGAGATGGCGTCAAGATACTCGGTGGAACTGGCGGTGATGAGCTTTGAGGCGGCGAGGGAGCCGGGGAGTGGCTCGACGGCATCGTGGATCTCGAACAGGAGCTTCGAGGCGAGGCGGCGGACCTGCTCGAAGCGGCTGGTGGCGAGGTTGGATTGAATGAGGGCCCAGGTGGTGGTGCCGATGAGTGCGGCGATGGCGAGTGTGGAAGCGGCGACGGCGAGCTTGTGGCGGTGGATGAATTTGGACGCGTGGTAGGACCAGGAGGCGGGGCGGGCGAGGATGGGCTCGTTGTTGAGATAGCGCTCGATGTCGCTGGCGAGATCGGCGGCGGATTGATAGCGCTCGGCCGGGAGGCGGCGGAGGGCTTTCTGAGCGATGAGGGCGAGATCGCCGGAAAAGGGGAGATCGGGGATTGAGTCGCGTTGGATCTCGGAGATGAGGTCGGCTGTGGAAAGGGTGTTTAGATTGCGGGGCGGCTTGCCGGAAAGGATCTCGCAGAGAAGCGCGCCAAGGGAGTAAACATCGGAGGCGGTGGTGACGGGCTGGCCGAGGATCTGCTCGGGGCTGGCGTAGTCGGGCGTGTAGGCGCGGATGCCCTGGGTCTGAGCGAGAGTGGTGTCTGTCGAAAGGAGCTTGGCGATGCCGAAGTCGAGGAGCTTGGGCGTGCCGTCGGCGGTGACGAGGATGTTAGCGGGTTTGAGGTCGCGATGGACGATGAGCGATTGATGGGCGTACTGGACGGCACGGCAGATGGCGAGGAAGAGGCGCAGGCGCTGGTGGATGGGGAGGTTGGCGGCGTAAGTGGAGCAGGGGACGCCGTCGATGAATTCCATTACGAGGAAGCGGAAGCCGGAGGAGGTGGAGCCGGCGTCGAGGAGGCGGGCGATGTTGGGGTGTTCGAGGCTGGCGAGGATCTGGGTTTCGCTGGCCTGGATGGATTGGTTGGGTTGGAGGAGGAGGATTTTGATGGCGACGGATTTTTCGAAGTCTTCGTGGCGGCGGCCTTTGTAGACGACGCTCATGCCGCCGCGGCCGAGCTCGGAGAGGGCTTCGTAGTTGCCGAAGCGGTGGCCGGAGAATTTGAGGGTGGGGGGAGCGAGGAATTCGCCGGCCTCGGATTTAGCGTCGAGCAGGCGCTGGAGTTCTTCGCGCAGGAGGGTGTCGCCGGAGCACTCGCGGGTGATGAAGGCGCGACGAGACTCAGGCGGAAGATCGAGAGCCTGAGTAAACAGGCTCTCGAGACGGGACCAGGTTGATTCGGGATGGCTCATCGGACTATCTACGATACTTTATGCGAATTGCGAGTGCGAGTGCGGCGGCGGTGGTGAGGAGGGTGGCGGGTTCTGGGACTTCGTTGTTGATGGGGCCACCAAAGCTGTCGAGAACGACGGTGGAGAAGTGGCCCAGCTGTTCGATTGGGGTGTTGTCGAGGCCTGGCGTGCAGGAGACAACGAGGGAGGGTAGGGCGGTGCAGGGATCGAGACCTCCGCGGAAGGCGGCTTCGCCCGAGGCGGCACCGCCGGCGGCGACCTGGATGTCGAAGGTGAAGCGGAACTGGAAGTCGCGTGTGCCGGAGAGGACGAAGGCCGTGGCCGATGCGCCGTCGAGGAGGAAGCTACTGGCCAGGGGCTCGTCCTCGTCGGCGCGGGCCAAGGCGGCGGTGGTGAGTTCGAGGTTGGAGATGGGGGTCAAAATGTTGCTTGAGTTGAGCCAATCGACTGTGATGCCTTGATAACGCGAGGCTACGCTTGAGCCGGAAAGCGAGTTGTCGACGTCGATCGCGGCATTGAGGTAGGCGACGATGTTGTGGCCGAGGGTGAGGCTGTAGCCATTGTTGCCAGGATCCTCGACGGTGAAGCTGAGATGGTAGTAGGTGTTGAATAGCAGGGCCACCGCAGGGAGGTCAACGCCGGTTTGGACCGCGGCGATGACACCCATGTGGCTTGAATAGACCTGGCTGCCATCCACGTTTTGGGTGACGCCTGAGTTGGAGATGGGGCTAAGTTGTCCGTAGGTGCGATAGAGGGCGTTGTTCACTCCTGCCGGTATTGGTAACTGGGTAGTGATGGCCACATTGGTGAGTGTGGCGGCTGGGGCAAGGCAAGCTGTGAGCAGGAGAGTGTAGAGGGTGTGTTTCATGGTTTTGGGTCCTATTGGATGTTTCCGTAGAAGGTGATGGAGTTGGTCCACTGGTAGCGGTCGGTTGGGTTGACGAGGAAGTTGTTGCCCTGGCCGTTGGCGTTAAAGACCACTGGGGCCGGGAAGCGGCTGAGCATGTAGGTGAGGCGGTCGAGGAGGATGGGTCGGAAGCGGTTGAATAGCGAGCCAGCAAGCTGGTCGCCACAGACGGGATGGGGAATCACCGGGTTGGGTGGTGGCAGTTGGATCGGGGCGACGAGCGGGCCGATGGGGCAGGCGGCGAAGGCGTGACGAAGTACGAGGGCGCGCGAGCTGCGCTGGCCGCTCATGGTGGGGACGAGGCGATCCACCGATGGCCCGTTGGCGAGGCGGAGGTCGAGTTCTGGATCGTGGAAGTCGATAACGGCTTCGATCCACTTGCCATCGCCGAGGGGTCCGGGGGCGGTGGTGAGAAGCTCCATCTTGTACTGAGGAAGGTTGTAGGTGAGGTTCTCGGTACCCTCGGGGACGGTGGATGGGGGTTCTGGGTTGATATAGGTGTAGGGGTTGATGGTGGGGGTGAAGCGGATGGTGGCGGCGTTGTTGCCAAGGACGATGAAGGCGGGGTCGATTTGAGCGAGATTGGTTCCGTTGAGAACGGCGATGGCGGTGGAGGGAGTGCCGACGGGAGGAGTGATGCCGATTTCGTCGTAGGTGGGTTGCCAATCGAGGGTGATCAGATTGGTAGTTGCGAGGCGGCGGAGCATTTCGTTGAGGGCCGAAGTGGTGACGGTGTAGCTGACGTCGAAGGGGTTGCCGAAGCGGTTGCGGTTGTTGTTGCAGGGAACGTTGAGGCTGGAGCAGGGAATGATCTCGGCCTTGGAATCGACGAATGCACCAGCCGCGTTGCCTACGCCGGTAGAGAGTGTGGAGGTGTCGTAGCGGAGGAAGAAGCGGTCGGTAAGGTTTTTACTTTCGAGCAGGTTGTAGGTGTGGGTGAGGACGTGGTCCGCGCCGGTTGGGGTGCCGAGGAGATTGGAATCGCCGAAGGTGCCGGTTTCCCATTTGGAGAAGACGAGGTCGATGGCCTTGGATTGCTGGGTTTGCGGGTCGTCACGTTTCCAGGCGGTGTCGAGGGAGTTGCGCAAGCGGTTGAAGAACTTGTCGGCGAGAGTGTCGGCGCCGGGGCGGAACTGGGTGCGATTGCAAAGGCCTTTGTAGGCGTCTTTGCTGGTTGCAGTGCTGAGGGTGAAGATGCGGTTGGGGGAGGTGAGGTGTTCGACGCGGTGGAGTTCGGGGTTGGTGTCGTTGCCGGTGTGAGCGCGGAACTCAAAGGTGGAGCCGACGGTTTGAGAGGCGTTGTTGGCCGAGATGGTGATGCCGGGGCAGGAGCGGAAGGTGTCCATGGTGGAGGTGGCGGGGATCTGGTTGGCGGGGAGATCGGTGGTGGGGCGGTAGGTGTCGCTGTTGTTGGAGCAATTGCGGCCGGGGTCGTGACTGTAACGGAAGAAGAAGTCGGTGGCACTGCCGTCGAGGACGCCGGTGGGGTTGGCGACGGTGTTGAGGGCGAGGAGATTGGGAGGTGAGAGGTCGATGGTGGTGCCCATCTGAAGGTCGATGGCACCGAGGCCGGTGATGGACATGGAGCGGGTGTTGCCTTTGAGGGATCGAGCGCAGAGCTCCATGCGAGGGAAGGTGGGGAGTTCGCGGACGCAGCTTCTTCTTTCGATGAGAAACGCGCCGCCCTGGAGGGCGAGGGTGGCGACGGCGGCGGGAGTGAGAGCAGTCACGGCGAGGGCTGGGGCGGCGGTGTTATTGAGGATGGCATCGGCGACCTGGTAGGCGGCATAGGCGGCGGCGACCTCGGCGCTAAAGGCGAGGAAGGCTGGAGTTTGACGGTATTCCGAAGGGAGGTCGCTGACAGGGACGCAGGCTCTAGCGGCATTGGTGAGGGTGGTGTCGAGCGTGGTGGAGTTTTCGTAGTTGACGAAGGCTTCGGTGAGGCGACCGTTGAAGGTGGAGAGGCTGGGTTGGGGTGAGGCGGAGCGGAGGAGGGGCTGGAGGGCGTCGAGGCCGCGGGAGGTGACTTCAAAAGCGAGGCCGGAAGGGATGGAAGCCGCCGATGATTTTGTGGTCATGTTGACATGCCGGCGATTGTCGAGCATGACGACGCGAGTGCGGGCGAAGACTTCGTTGGTGGTGTTTTTGATGAGCTCGGCGATGATGGGGCGGGTGATGCGGTCATCGTTGGTGTAGTGGTCGGCGTAGGCCCAGCCGGACCAACCGCCGGGAGGCGCGGTGGGGCCCATGGGGATGGGGCGTGAGAACTGGAAGTTGGTGGTGCTGGCGCCGACGGGCGTCATGGTGGTGAATTGATTCTGGAGGCGGACTTGAAAGTCGGCGGCGTTGGTGCCGACTGGCAAGGTGACGGTGCCGGTTACGGTGTATTGTTCTGTGAGGGTGTTGTAGTTGGGGTTGGAGAGGGTGAGTGCTTCGTTGTTTTGGGCGGTTATGCCGATGCCGAAGCCGATGGCTTGGGCGAAGGCGAGGGTTGAGAATAGCAGGAAGAGTAGGGTTCGCTGAAGATACATGTGGTTTCCTGCAGCGAGCTCGGAATTTTTGGGGAAGAAGTATCAAAAAAATCCGGTGGCTTGAGGCCACCGGATTTCTGGGGTTTAAGTTGGGGTTGGTTTACCAGCGCATGCGGAGGGCAAGCTGGTAGGTTCGCGGCAGGTTGGAGGCACTGGTGATGCGACCGAAGTTACCGGAGACGGGATTGGTGTCGGGACCGTTGAAGATCGTGTGGTTGAAGGCGTTGAAGCTCTCAGCACGGAACTGCAAGGTGAGACGCTCGACGATCTGGATGTTCTTGATCATCGAGATGTCGATGTTGTCGATCATGTCGGCACGGTAGGCGGGGAAGGCTTCGCCGAAGGTGCGGACATTGCGGTCGAGCTGTAAGGCTGCAGCACGTTCGAAGCGGGTGGTGTCGAAGACCTGGTTGAGATTGCGATCCTGCCAGTTGAGGTTGCCACCGTAGTAGATGACATTGCCGAAGGTAACGGGACCACCGGACTGGAGGCTGTAGATGGTGTTGAGCTGCCAGCCGCCGACCAAACGATTGGCCCAAGGGCCGACGTTGCCGAAGAAGGGCTTGTTCTTGCCGAAGGGGAGTTCATAGCTGCCGGAGAAGACGAAGCGCTGGGGGCGGTCTTCGTTGGCGACGCGGTACTGGAGTTCCGGAGAGGCGGCGTAGAGGCGGTTGGTCGCTTCCATCATTTTGGACCACTGGTAGTTGGCGAGGAACTGCAGGCCATTGGAGAAGCGCTTCTCATAGCGGGCCTGCAACATGTGGAAGCGGGAGAAACCATTGACCTGGCCTTCGACGCTGACGCCGTTGTTGCCGGCGAACTGGGGATAGGCGCGGAGGAGGTTTTCCTGGGCGAAGGTGTTGCCGTTGAGGCCCGTGCCGGGGATCAGACCGCGGAAGGGGTTGGGAACGACTGCGGTGAGGCGGGTGATGTTGGCCTGATCGCGGGTGGGGCTGGTAGAAAGGAACTGCTGGGGAACGAAGTTGAGATCGCGGGTTTCGGGAATGCGGGTGGCATTGGAACCGATGTAGCCGATTTCAACGACGGCGTCCTTGCCGACGGTCTTCTGGATATTGAAATTCCAGCGCCACGTCTGAGGGCTACCAAGATTGCGATCGACATAACGGACCGTCTGGCCGAGGAAGGTGTCTACGCCGAGGGAACTGCCGACGGGCTGGAGGATGCCGTTCGGGAAGGGGTTAGACAGCGTTGCCGCCGGGGTAAGGAAGACGTTGCCCTGGGCGGCGACGAGATCGGTCTGGCGGCTGAAGCCGGGCTGCTGGATACCGAAGGTACCGTAGGTGCCGACGAATAGACCAGCGCCACCACGGATGACCATGCCCTTGGACCAGGACGGTTGCCAGCTCAAGCCGAATCGGGGTGAGAAGCTGAATCTGTAGGGATCGTAGATGGTGCGACGGTCGGGGTTGGCGAAGAGGATACCGCCGCGGGGGTTGAATTGGGAGACCGGGAGGATGGCGCTGGGTTGCGCGGTGTAATTGGCGAGGGCGGCGGAGGTGATACCGGTGGCGGCGTTGGGGTCGAAGCCGGCGACGGAGCGGTTGAAGCGCTCGGTGGTGCCAGTTTCGGACTCATAGCGAAGGCCGAGGTTGAGGGTGAGGTTATTGCGAAGTCGGAAGTCGTCCTGGAGGAAGAACGCGTAATAGTAACTCTGCTGGGTGCGAGTGGCGTTGACCTGGAAGTTGCCTCCGGTGGGGAGGCCAAGCAGCATGCCAGCGAGATCCTGACCGATACGGGCGTTGGCGACGTTAGAGGCGGCGCGGGTCCAGTCCGGGCGGAAGGTGTAGAGACCGCTGGAGTTGCCGAAGCCATTGGAGCTCTCAATCTGCTTGCGGATATCAGCACCGAACTTCAGGGTGTGTTTGCCGGTGATCTTGGTAATGGACTCGAAGATCTGGAAGGTGTCGAAGGGGGTGCTGTCGCCGCCGGAATCGCCGAAGTCGGTGTAGCTGTCGAGGTCGATGCGGGGGAAGACGTTTTTGGTGCTGCTGGCTTGTAGTGCAGCGGGAAAGCCAAGGCTGGTGAAGTTGAAGCCATCGCTGGGACGGGTGCTACCTTCGACGAAGCGGTTCCAGTTGGCGCGGGTGTTGACCAGAAGGGTGGGCGTGACGGTGTAGACGTCATCAAAAAGGAAGCCCCAGTTGACGCGGCTCAGGAAGTTGCCGGAGACGATGTTGTTGTAGCGGTTGCCGCGGTTTTCAACGCGATCATTCTGGCGCATGTTGAAGAAGAGCTTGTGCTTGTCGGAGATGTTCCAATCGAAGCGGCCGACGTAGCTGGAAAAGTTGTCGCTGCGGACGGCGTTGTCGAAGCGGTTGTTTTCGCCGATGGCGGTGCCGACGGCGTTGGGCTCAGGCAGGAAGCCGAGGATGTTGGTGGCCACGGGGCTGATGCGGTTGGTGGGGATGATGTTGCCAGCGAAGGGCTGGCGGGTGATGATGCCGTTATTGAGGACGCCGGTGTTGGGGTCGTAGATGACAACACCAGATGGGGTGAGAGCGCTGAAGTCGCCGCGGCGCTGGGCCATGGAAGGGATGGTGGAGAAGGTCGGCTCTGGTTCGCTCTGCTTGATGCCTTCATAGGTGAAGAAGAAGAAGAGTTTGTCTTTGCCGTTGATGAGTTTGGGGATCCAGATGGGGCCGCCGATCGAACCACCGTATTGGTTGAAGCGAGTGACGGGCTTGCGCTGGCTGGCGGCGTTGGTAAAGAAGGGAGTGGCCTTCAGAGCCGAGACCTGATTGAACTCATAGAGGCTGCCATGAAGCTCGTTGGTGCCACCCTTCATGACGACGTTGACGGTGCCGCCGGAAGTGTTGCCATAGGCAGCATCGGGCTGGAAGGCTTCGACTTTGACTTCGGCCACCGAATCCACGGGCGGATTGTAGGCGACGCGACGGTTGCGGGTCATGTCGGGGGCGCCGTCGAGAAGAAGCTCGTTCGATTGGGCCTGGCCGCCACCCATGGAGAAGCCGGAAGGGCCGGCGTTATCGAAGGGACGGGTGAAGCGAGGGTCGCTGGCGGGAGTGACGCCGTAGGCGAGCTGCGCGAGAGTGAGGGCCGTGCGGCCATTCATCGGCATGCTTTCAATCTGGCTGGAGGTGATGACCTGGCCGACGCTGGCCGAGGCAGTGGAAAGCAGTGCGACGTCGGCTGTGACGGTGACCGATTCGGCCTGGCTGCCGACTTGCAGAATTACGTCCTGGGTGACCTTGACGTTAGTACCGATGGTGATGCCGCTCTGGGTGTATTTCTTGAAGCCCTGGACTTCAACTGTGAGTTGGTAGGGGCCAGGGGCGAGAAAGGGGAGGGTATATTCGCCTTCGGTGCTGGTGGTGGCTTCGGACTTGGCACCGGTACTGGTCTCTCGGGCGATTACTTTTGCACTGGGTATGGTGGCGCCGGATGGGTCTGTCACCCGGCCTGAAAGTGTGGAGCGGAATTCCTGCGCAAACAACGTGGCACAGAGAGCGGTCATTAGAAGGACTTGACGCAACATAGCTTTCAAAAGCATATCTCATCGTCCATGAACCACTGATGATGTGGAAATTCTGTGGAATATATTGTGGTAATGAAACGAGGGGCCACAATATGTAGAACGGTACTTTACTTCGCGGCGGTTCTGTTTTAGTCTAAAGACACTCCCCCCCCGAGTGCCTGCTGCGCTGTTGCGCGGTACGGCGGAAGTCCATTCTGCGAGGGGATACTCCGTTGCTAAAACTGAAACGCCTGGAATTGCAGGGCTTTAAGTCCTTCTGCGATCGAACCGAAATGCGCTTCCATGGGGAAGGGGTTGCGGCCATTGTTGGCCCGAACGGTTGTGGCAAATCCAATCTGAGCGACGCCATTAGTTGGGTGCTCGGTGAGCAATCCGCCAAGAGTCTTCGTGGCGGACGGATGGAAGATGTGATTTTCGCCGGCACCAAGGACCGCAAACCCCTTGGGATGGCCAGTGTCACCATGTCGATGGTGGATTCTGATGGCAGCTACCTCGAAAGGGTGTTGCCGACGGAGAAGTCTGACGCCAAACCGGAGGAGACCGAGGCGGAAGCAAAACCGAAGGGCCCACGCGAGATCACGATCACGCGGCGGCTTTATCGATCTGGTGACAGCGAATATCTGATCGACGGCAAACTGGCAAGATTGCGTGACATCCAGGATGTGTTTATGGGTTCGGGCCTGGGCCCGGAAAGTTACGCGATCATCGAGCAGGGCCGCATTGGTCAGATCCTTTCCAATAAGCCGATGGACCGCCGGGGAATCATTGAAGAAGCAGCGGGCATCACGAAGTTCAAGACCCGCCGCCGCCTGGCGGAAAGTCGGCTGGAAAGTGCGCGACAGAATCTGAATCGCGTTTTCGACATTTTGGAAGAAGTAGGCCGTCAGGTAAATAGCCTGAAGCGGCAAGCTGCCAAAGCGAAGCGCTATGAAGAGCTGAAGGGTGAACTGGATGGCCACGTGAAGCTGGTGCTGTCTAACCGCTTCCGTTACCTCGAGCGGGAAGCCGCCAAGGTGGCGCTGGAGCTGGGTGAATCGACAACAGCTTTTACCGAAATTTCAGCGACCCTGACCGAGAAAGACGGCGAGCAACAAAAGCTGCGAGCACGCTTTTTTGAAGTGGAATCGGCACTGACGGCAGCGCGTAAGCAATTGGCCGAGCTGGAACTGGAAGCAGAACGGACTCGCGGTAAGTTGAGCAGCCAATCGCAGCAGATTGGCAATATTGACCAGCGGCTGGCAACGAGCGAAGCCGAGGTGGCGAACCTCGAGATCCGTTTGACGGAGATTCGGACCGAAATGGAAGCAGCGCAAAAAGAAGCGCTGGAGCTCAACACGCAGGCGCAGGAATTGCGCGGCCAGGTGGAAGAAAAGTCCAAGCAGCGTGACGCGCTTTCGCAGCAATTGCGGGAACGATCGAGCCAACTGGAGCGGAACCGGCAGCAGATCTTCAGCCTGCTGGGAGAAGTGAACCGTCTGCGCAATCAGTTTACGCAGGTGGAGACGCAACAACAGGGCGTCACCAAGAACATTGAGCGGGCCACGCGCGAAGAGACCGAAGCACAGGCCGAGACGGAGCGCCTGGAGAAGGTGCGCGCCGAGCTGAGCGAGAAGCTGAGCGCGCGGCAGATGCAGCTGGACAACATCGGCGAACGCCGCAAGTACGTTGAGACCGAACTGGCAGCGCGGCGGCAACAGGTGAATGATACGCGACGGCAGCAGGACGTTTTGCGTACCGAGACATCAAGGCTGAAGGCGCGCAGGGATTCCCTTGAAGACATCATCAATCACCGCAGCTACACCACCGATTCGGTGAAGAAGCTGTTTACGGCGATTGATAAGGGCGTGGCTACCGGGCTGAAGCCCATGGGTGTGTTGGCTGATTTCATTGAAGTGAACAGCACTTATGAAAAGGCCACGGAAGAGTTTTTGATGGAAGAGCTGGAGTATGTTGTGGTGCATCAGTGGGATGACGCACAACGTGGCATCCAGTTGATGAAGCAGGATCTGGAAGGCCGCGCAACCTTCCTGGTGCATCCGGACCCCGATTCAAACTTCACGCGCGGGCGTGTTGAGGAGCCACCAGTCGGGCCGGAGACGGGCATTATCGGCCGGTTGAGTGACGTATTGACCATGACGAATGGTTTCAAGTACGCGCCGGCCGAATTGCTGCCCCGCATTACACGCTGCTTCCTGGCCGAGAACCATGAGGCTGCGCAGCGTCTGGCGTTGCAGTACCCCGATGTGTACTTTTTGTTGCCCGATGGAGTTTGCTACCACGGCTATGCCGTCACGGGCGGCAAGAAGAGTTCGAGCGGGCCGCTGGCACTGAAGCGTGAACTCAAGGAACTGGGCGCGCAACATAGCCAGAAGCAGATTGAGCTGGAGCAAAGCACAACAGCCTTGCAGCAGCTTGAGGCCGAACAGACTGCGCTTGCAGCCGACCTCGAGAAATTGCGGCAGGAGCAGCAACAGGAAGAAAAGAGTGCGCTGGTTCTTGATCAGGAACAGCGGCAACTTGCCACCGATGTGCAGCGGGCCGCAAGGTTTCTGTCGAATGCCCGCGTGGAGCTGGATCGCCTGGCCGGTGAAGGCAAGCGCCTTGCTGAGCTGCGGGAGAACCTCGACAAGGGGATCAATGAGAAAGATGCCGCGCGCCTTGCCATGGAAGCGGCTCTCGAAGCAGAACGTGGCGCACTCGACCAGTTGCAACAGCAATTTGGAGCAGCCAACGAAGAGCATTCGACGCTTCGTGCCAGCCTGGCCAGTAGTGATGAGCGGTTGCGCAATGCCAATGGGGCCGTGCAGCGGCTGAACAACACGTTGAATGAGCAGGGGCGCCGTAAGGAATTCCTGTCGGCTGAGATGGAGCGTCTTGGTGTGAGCCGGGCCCAGTTGCTCAACGACAATATTGAGCTCGACCAGAAGGCGACCGAGCTGGCGACGCAGATCGAAGCAGGCAAGGCCAGCGTGACAGCGCTGAGCAAGGACGAAGAAGAAGTGCGGGCGCAACTGGCGGCGATCGAAGATGCGCTGCGCACGCTGCGCCAGAATGTTGCGGTTGTTTCTGAGAAGCGGCAGCATGCAGAGCTCGATCTGGTGCGCAAGCAGAGCGACATCAAGCACCTTGAAGAAACCTGCCAGAAAGAACTGGGCATCGCGCTGGCCGAATTGGCCGCCAGCGAAGAGACGGTTCTTGATGAGATGCAATTGGCAGAAGCGGAAGAGAAGTATACCGAGGTGCGGCGCAAGATTGAAGCGCTGGGCCCGGTGAACCCGGACGCGCTGCAGGAATATGAAGAGTCGCAACAGCGCTATGACTTCCTGAACGCGCAGCGGCAGGACTTGCTCGATTCGATCCGCGACACCGAGAAAGCCATTCAGGAAATCGATGTGGAATCGAAGAAGCGCTTCCAGGATGCGTTTGACAAGATTAACGAGTACTTCCGTGGCACGTATCAGATCTTGTTCAACGGTGGTTCTGGTGAGATGCGTCTGACCGACCCGACCAATGTGAACGAGAGTGGCATCGATATTGTCGCTTCCCCGCCCGGAAAGCGGCTACAGAACGTGTTGCTGCTGAGCGGTGGTGAGCGTGCGATGACAGCCATGGCTCTGCTGATGGCGATCTTCAAGTTCCAACCCAGCCCCTTCTGCGTGCTGGACGAAGTGGACGCCCCGCTTGATGAAGCGAACATTTTGCGCCTTACCAAGTTGGTGAAGGAGATGTCTGGTAATACGCAGTTCATCTTCATTACCCACGCCAAACGTACGATGGAAGCATCGAGCTCCATGTACGGCGTGACGATGCAGGAACCGGGAGTTTCCAAGCTCGTCAGTGTCAAATTTAACGGCGGCGACAAGCCTGCCGTGCCCGTTCCACCCCCCAGCCAAGACATGGCAGTCACAGCGTAATTGTCAGCCATAACATGCGAGTACGCGTGACGACGACCGGTCTCGCGCACGTGCTCAACAATTAACGCTGTGACGCCAGTCATGGCATCTCTGAAGGTGTGCAACTTGTTGTCATACTCGGAGACCAACTGGATCACCAAAGTGCGGCCTTCGATGGCTTCAACCCCGCCCACGATGTAGTGTGGATGGCTGAAGTTCCAGCGGAGGCCGTTCATGTTTGGAACCACAAAGCGCGCATTGCCATTTTTCTGGCGGCCATGCGGCACTTCCGGGATGAATTGCGGCAGCGCGGCTGGAAGGTGGATTACCGGGAATTAGATGATCCCGATAATGCGGGCAGCCTGCTGGCGGAGTTGAAACAAGCCATTGCGCGGTACCGTCCGAGCAGGGTCATTGTGGTGGAACCCGGGGAGTATCGACTGCAGCAAGAGCTGGAAGAGCTTGGTGAATTGGTTGAGATCCGAGTGGACCGGCACTTTCTGGCAACAATCGAGGATTTTCGCAAGCATGCGCGGGGACGGAAGCAATTGCGGATGGAGTACTTTTACCGCGAGATGCGACGGCGCTATGGATGGTTGATGGAGGATGGGCAGCCCACGGGTGGGGAGTGGAATTACGACTCTGACAATCGGGGTAGCTTCTCGAAGTCGGGGCCCGGATTACTGCCAGCGCCGGTACAGTGCGAGCCTGATGACCTGACGCAGCAGGTGCTGGATGTCGTGGAGAGGCGCTTTGCGTCGCATCCTGGCAAGCTGAACCAATTCGGCTGGCCCGTGACGAGAAGCCAGGCGCTTGGCGTACTGGCAGACTTCATCACGAATCGACTGCCACATTTCGGCACCTACCAGGATGCGATGTGGACGGGAGAACCCTGGCTGTATCACGCTCGCATTTCAAGCAGCCTGAATTTGAAGCTGCTGAATCCACGCGAGGTCTGTGAGGCCGCTGAGGCGGCTTATCAGCGTGGCGAGGCTCCGCTGGCTGCGGTGGAAGGGTTTATTCGGCAGATCCTGGGCTGGAGAGAGTATGTGCGCGGCATTTATTGGCTGCACATGCCAGAGTACGTTGAGAAAAATGCCTTGGGGGCCAGTGCGGCCTTGCCGAACTTTTACTGGACTGGCGATACAGAGATGGAGTGCTTGCGGCAGGCAATCGGCCAAACCCTGGAGCATGGCTACGCGCACCACATCCAGCGACTGATGGTGACTGGCTTGTTTACGCTGCTGCTGGGGGTTGACCCCAAGCGGGTGCATGAGTGGTACCTGGCAGTTTATGTGGATGCCGTGGAATGGGTAGAGCTGCCCAATACGCTGGGCATGAGTCAGTTTGGGGATGGTGGCATCATGGCGTCCAAGCCGTATGCGGCAACCGGCAAATACATCCAGCGGATGTCGAATTATTGCAGCCATTGCCAGTATGATCCGGCAGAGTCGGTTGGCGAGAAGGCCTGCCCGTTCACGACACTCTACTGGGACTTTCTGATGCGGCATGAGGATCAATTGGGGAAGGTCGGCCGCATGGATCTGCAACTGCGCAATCTGGTTCGCATTGAGCCTGCAAAGAAAGCAGCGATCGGGGTGCGGGCGAATCAGATCAAGGAGAGGTATCGATGAAGTACGTGATTACAGCCGCTTATGGCGGAACCGGAAGCGCACTGACGCGAAAGCTGGCGGCGGCAGGGCATGAGCTCTTATTGATCGGTAGAGACGGCGACAAACTGGCGGCCCTCTGCGCCGAAGTGCAGGGGCAATACGTGGTCGCCGACGTGACCCAGCTTGAGACCGTTGAGGCGGCTGTGCAATCGTTTGGCCCGATTGACGGCATTGTCAACTGCGCAGGCAGCATCCTGCTCAAGCCAGCTCACATCACCAGCGAAGCGGAGTTTCAGCAGACTCTCGATACCAACCTCAAGACGGCTTTTGTTGCCCTGCGGGCGGGGGTAAAAAACATGCCGAATGGGGGAAGTGTGGTGTTGATTTCCACCGCAGCGGCCAGGATTGGCTATGCCAATCATGAGGCGATTGCGGCGGCCAAGGCGGGCGTGATCGGGTTGATGCTGTCGGCAGCGGCGACGTATGGGCCGCGCAACATTCGGGTGAACTGTTTGGCGCCGGGCCTGGTGGATACGCCGCTGGCGGCACGCATCACCGGCAACGAGATGGCGTTGAAGGCTTCCTCGGCGATGCATGCGCTGGGCAGGATTGGCAAGGCAGAGGATGTGGCAGAGATGATCGCTTTCCTGCTTGATCCGGCTCACTCGTGGATCACCGGGCAGGTGTTCGGGGTAGATGGCGGGTTGGGTACGCTGCGCGCGAAGTAGCTCAATAGGCAGGTTTGCCGTCGGGCTCGAAGCGATTGAATTTCGGTGCTCGGATTTGAGCCATTTCATCGAGGACCTTTTGCAGTTTGGCTCTTGCTTCTGTAGCGCCAGAAGTGATGGGGCGCTGCTCTAGCGGATCGGCTTTCCAATCATAAAGACGGCCATCGAGATAGAGCTTGAAGCGATGGTCCCAGGCGAGGCGGGTGGGTTGAATATCCGCTTTGCAACTGGGATGGGGATCAAAGTGGGAGAAGAGTGCTGGCTTGGGACTTCCCTTCTCTCCGCGAATTTGGGGAAGAAAGCTGCACCCGTCGAGGGGAAGGCCGTCGAACCATCTGGCTCCGGTAGCGGCAGCGATGGTGGGAAGAAAATCAGTGGAATCGATGAGGTCTTCGCAGGTTTTGCCTTGCGGGGTGGTTCCCTTCCAGCGCACAAGCAGCGGTACGCGCATGCCGGCTTCAGTGGTCATGCGCTTGCCGCCGGGGATGACGCGCTTACCCATGCGAGAGGTGATCTCAGGAGGAGTGCCGTTGTCGGCGTAGAACATCACGATGGTGTTCTCTGCCAGACCGAGTCGATCTACAGCGGAGAGCACTTTACCCATGTCGCGATCCAGGTAGTGCACCATGTCTTTGTAGTAACGAGGGTTGTCTTTGACGCGATCGGCTGTTGCCCAGTCGTCACTGATCGGGGTGGAGTTGAAGGGGCCATGGGTGAGCGCCATGGGGTAGTAGGCGAAGAAGGGCTGGTTGCGATGGCGCGCCATGAAGTCAATAAGGTAGTCAGAGAACAGGTCGGGGCCGTACTTGCCTTTGGTGTTGGCTACCAGCTTGCCGTTGTGGTTGATTCTGGGGTCGGCGTAGCGCGAGCCTTTGTCTTCGCTATAAGCGTCATGCCAGAGAAAGAACTCATCGAAGCCGCCTTTCTCGGGTGGCTTGCCGGTGCCGCGATATTTGGAGGGAGGGGCGTCATAGCTGAAGAGCTGCCACTTGCCTGCAATCGCAGTTTTGTAGCCGGCTTGCTGCATCATGTGGCCAAAGGTTTTCTCTTCGGGCGCCATCGTGCCGAAAGACTGCCAGTTGCGGAAGTTGTGCTGGCCGGTCATAAGCTGCAGTCGCGTGGGCGTGCAGAGCGGTTGGGCAAAGGCATGATTGAAGCGAAGGCCCTGGCGGGCCATGGCATCGAGGTTGGGAGTTTTGTAGGAAGTGCCACCGTTGCCTGAAAGGCATTCGTAGCCCAGGTCATCGGCCATCACCAGCAGGATGTTCGGACGGCGCGGGGATTGTGCGAGTGCTGCGCTGGAGCTGGCAAGAAAACTGCGGCGGGTGAGCGTGGGCATCTGCACAGGTTGTATCACGCGTCAGGTTTCAAAAGGATAAGGATCGAGAATTGCTTCCAGTGTGTTGCGCTCCACCTTGTGGGCTGCCCGGAGCAAACGCAGAAACACCTGGGCAGTGATGAAGGCGTCACCGCCGGCGGTATGGCGATCATGGGGGGTAACGCCGAACATCTCGCACAAAGTGTCGAGGGTGAAACCCTCGGGGACCTTATGCCCCTCAAAGGCACCCGCATCTTTGAGATGGAGGGTGAGGTCCATTGTGTCGAGGGATCGGTTTTCGAGGGTGAGACCAAAATGCCGGTCGCAGGCGACGTTGAGTGCCTGGATGTCATGCCCAATGTGATGACCCACGATCACGCCATCGCGGAGGTAGTCGAGAAACTCGAGAATGGCATCCGGCTCGTCCATGCCTTCCCGGGCTTCGTCGCGAGTAATTCCATGGGCCGTCACCGAAGAGTTGTTGTAAGCGATCTTGAGCATGACCTCAAAGGAATCGTCAAGCCTGATTTCTCCCGCCTGTACCGCAACGGCACCAATAGTGATGATGCGATCCCGGCGGGGATCAAAGCCTGTGGTTTCGGTGTCGAGCGAAACGAAGCGGATCTGGTCAATTGGAGTTGTCAATGACCAGCTGTCGAGAAACGCTTTGCGGTAATTGTCGAGACTCATGCCGGTTCCGTAAACCGCTGGAACGTTGCTTCCAGAAACCGTTTGGTTGAGTTGAGAGCGGACTTGATCAGGTTTTGATCGAGCTTGCCCAAGCGCGATGGGGCGATATGCGGGGCACCTTCGAGTGTGCGGTAGTAAAGTGCCACGCGAAAGGCTTCCATGGCCTCTAGCGCAGAGTCTGCAGACTGCTGGAGGCGAGAGAGTGTGCCGGACGTGTTGAAGTTGCCGGTAGCCAAAGCGTAAACACGGGCAGCATCGGCAATGGGAGAAAGGATGGCAGCGTCGATATCAAACGATTCACTGCGAGCACCATCGATCCCGACTACAAGGCCTTCGAAAAAGGTAAGAGGAGGGACATGACTGAGCGTGTCATTTGCCAGCAGGGCCAAGGCCAGGGACTCTTTCGAGAAGGCCTCAGCGATGTGTACTTGCAAAGCAGTAAGAATGGAAGGCTCACCCGTCAGGAGTTGGATATCGAAGAAGCCGCGGCAAGTGTAGAGGTCGTGGTCAAGAGGATGTTGAATGGTATCGGAATAGAGGCGTTTCCAGTCTGAGAGAGCCATGGCAGGATTGGCACCTTCGGGCCAACACATGAGGTCTCCACTCAGGCCGCTCTCCTGCAGCCAATGCGCCACCTTCTCGGCCACTACCAGGAAATATTTGCGGTCGGCAGGATTGTAGAGGGGATGGAGGTCATCGTAGATGGCAGCGATTGTGGGGAAGCTGGGTTGCATGAGATCTCCTCTGGCGGCATCGCCAAAGCAAATCCAGCAGAAGGGAAGCGAAGGGGTAAGCAGGCCGCTAGCCTGTGCTTCCTCCGCAGCGAGTCGAATGCAGGCGGAAGCGATCGCTTGCAGGCCGGCTTTGGTAAGACGGCAACAATCATCAATGTCATGGGCTTCGGCCAGCGCAGCCTGAACGCTGCCAGCAAAGAGCCGTAGCAGGGGCTCGAGTTCGGCAGAGCTTTGTGCGGAGACGATGGCTTTCAGCAGGGCAATGGGGTGGTGACCCACAAAAAGTCCCAGCTCGCTGGCAGTCAAAAGTCCTACCGCAGAGCCAGCCTCGAGGACAGCCATCTGGTCTTGGCCGGTGGCGAGCATCGTGCGCAGAGCGAGGCGAGTTGAGAGTGGAGCTTCGAGAGATGGCAGTAGCGCAGTGTCGCCTTCAAATTGGGCGAGCCTCGCTTTCAAATAGCCAAGAGGCGGCGCAGGAGTCTCCAGCCAGGAGCGGCGATTCCATCCTAAAGCGCTGCTCATCGAAACGCGGGCAGAGATGAAGCGCTGCAGCAATGGATTGCGGGCCACCACGTTTTCGAAGAGAATCGCGTCCATGCCGTAAAGGATTACGTCAGAGGTAGTGCGAGCAGCATGCTCGCAGCGGCCATCGGCGGAGAAGCGATCAAGACCCAGCACATCACCTTCTCCCAGTACATCGGTAAGGCGGGCAGTATCCTCATTGCCGTCGTAGAGCTCTACTTTGCCCTGCTGGATGACCCAAAGCATGGACAGCTTGCCTTCGTCCTTCTGATGGATGACCTCCTCAGATTGGTGGAACTTCACGCGACCGCTGCTGGCAAGCTCCAGCAGATCTGTGGGCGGCAGCATGTCAAACGGGGCATGTTGTTTTAGGAAGTCCGCAACACGCTGGCGGATTAGCGAAGTCTTCATCGATCCAGGAACACAGAAATTTGACTTTT
The DNA here is from genome assembly GCA_044340255.1 of Bryobacter sp. Lineage (GTDB taxonomy): Bacteria > Acidobacteriota > Terriglobia > Bryobacterales > Bryobacteraceae > Bryobacter. The sequence continues at coordinate 82,666 of JBIITX010000016.1, forward strand.
CGCTCAGGATACTATGCTGCCAACGCTTTTACCGGAACAGATTCACTTTATAAAAAGATTTTTTAAGAATTGGGATCGAGAGAGGAAGGGGAGTGGAGGCGCGGACCGGAATCGAACCGGTGAATAAAGGTTTTGCAGACCTCTGCCTTACCGCTTGGCTACCGCGCCTAATGGAAGATTCCTCTTTAGGGTAGCGTTGTGGTGGGCTTGCCGTCAAACGCGGTTTCCAGGCAGTCGCCCAGTTGCCGGGCCACCAGGTCGATGGCATGGAAGGATTGGGTGTGTATGGCAGCGTGTCTGCCGATGGAACGCCGGGCGTCATGCTGGATTGCCAGCCAGGCCATGAAGTGCTCCAGTTGCTCCTGCTCGGCGATCCCCGGATCCACTTTGAGGGCGGCCACTTCAGGAATTTCCTCTGTTTCTAAACTCCGCGTCAGGATCACCGGTTTGCCGATGCCCATGAGGCGCGTTGCGATGCCACTCGATTCCCCTGCGAGCGGCCAGCGAAGATTGACACAAACGTCAATGGCATGGGCCTGCAGCCACCACTCAGCTTCATCGAGAAAGCCACGATGCAGCACACCGTCTTCGGAAAGTCGCAGACGGAGCGCCGCCTCGAGATCGGGGCCCACGAAGCGTCCCTGAACCAAGAGCTTGATGGGCAGGCCCTGGCGCCGCAGACGGGCGAAGGCCGTGAGAACGGCGTCGAGCCGTTTCGATTCGCGAAGGTGGCCGAGGACGGCGAAGAGAAGCTCGCCTGGTTGCAGGCCCAAGACCTGTTCCCGGTACTCGTCTACCTCGCGATAGGAATGCGGGCGGGGCGATTGAAAGAAGTGTGGGATGGAGCGAATCTGAGCCGTGGGTGCATGATCAAGAACGGCCTTGGCCGCAGCGGGGTTGTGAACGATCACCAGCCGTGCGCGCTCGCAAAGCCTCTTCAGCAGAGGGCGCTCAAAGTAGCGGGGGTCAGCGGCGCTGGCACTGCGACGCTCCCAGTAGCGCTCTGCCGTTTGGCGAAACCATTCGCCATAGTTGTAAACAAATTCTTCGATGTAGGCGGTGCGGCCGAGATGGCCGAGCAACAAGTGATGCAGGCAGGCATCATGCAGCAGCACGACGCCTGGCTTGGCGATCGCCTGTTGGTAGATTTGCCAGTGCAGGCCATTGTTGCCGATTTGATAGAGGGCCTGGGGGGCTTCCGGGTCGATGTCGAATCTCTTGCTGAGACCAGAAAGCAGGGCGGCTGCGTATTGGGCAACCCCGGTATCGGCAGGCGGTAAAGGTGCGTGGTAGGCCAGCTTCATTGGGGTTTCGAACGTTTGCCAAACAGCGCGGTGCCCACACGAACGACAGTGGAGCCCTCTTCGATGGCGACTTCGAGATCATTCGACATTCCCATCGAAAGCTGCTTGAGGCCGTGCCGGTGGGCCAGCTCCCGCAGCTGTACAAAGTAGGGCCGGGCTGTTTCGGCATTCTCGTCCCAGGGAGGCATGGTCATCAGGCCTGCCAGGTGGAGGTTGGGGCAGGCCGCAATGGCATCGATCAGCTCCGATAAATCGGCAGGCGCGCAGCCGTGCTTGGCTTCTTCATGGGAGAGCTTGATTTCAATCCAAACCTGCTTGGGGGCAGTGGCGGCTTCGTCAATGCGGCGCGCCAGCTTGGGGGAATCGATGGTGTGGATGTGGCTGAACAGCTCTGCGGCCTTGCGGGCTTTGTTCGATTGCAGATGGCCAATGAGGTGAAAATTGGCTCCTGGGAGGTGTTGCACCAAGGGAAACTTGGCCTCGAATTCCTGCACGTAATTTTCGCCAAAATCGCGAAGGCCCAGGGCATGCGCCTCGAGGATGATGTCGTGTGGGAACACCTTGGTGACTGCGAGCAGAAGTACGTCTTCCCGCCGTCGACCCGCCTTTTGGCAGGCACGGAGCAGTCGCTCTTCCACTTCAGCCAATCGATCTTTCAGCACTCTTTTGAGTTTGGCATGCAAACTGCAATCTGGAAGGGCATGGTGCCCGAGAGAATCGCCGCAACAATCGAAAACTTTGTTGCGACCTGCCAGGCTCCGGCCCTGCTGGAGAAGGGAGAAAAGCCGCTGGTATTGGCCCCAGATCGCTTTAAGGTGGACATCACGCCGCGCGGGGCATGGCTCGAAGCCTGGGACGAATCGCGGGTTTGGTCGCGGCGGATTCTGCGGGTGGGAGAGCCGTCGCGGAAGAAACTGGAACTGGAGGCGTTTCGATTTGGAAAATCGACGGCTTCGATTTCGTTGGTGGATGTGGCCGATTCCAGAACGGGACCGGCGATTGAGAAGACAAAAAGGTCAGCATTCACCGAGCAGTTTCGTTATTTTCTGAATCGGCACTTTGGGTCCTGGCGCTGGGAATCCTTTCGTAGCGAGGCCAAGCTGGAAAACTCGCTTTCGCCCATATTCCCGACGGCGCTGCTGACACGGGGCCAGCAGGCCGTAGCGGCGGTAGCAGCACCAGATCGGGATACGAGCTTTCATGCCCTCACCTTTGCGCTGATTTGGCTGGATTGGGTGCGGCGCAATCATGGGGACATCGCAGCGAGCCGACTCCTGCTATACCTGCCCGAGAGTCATGCTCGCAGCGTGGTGCTACTGGCGCGCCAACTGGACTCGAAGAAGGTGCAGGTAGATATCTGGCTCTATGCCGAAGGAGGCGGAGAGTACCTGCTTGATCCGGCCGATACTGGCAATCTCGATTCCACTTTGGCACCGCGCTACTCGCGGCTGGCTGGCCCGGAGTGGTGGGTCGATTTTGTCTTCCAGCAGGCAGCGGTGGATCAGATTGAGGAGGCCGACGGCAGCATGAGCTACCGGGTGCGCGGGTTGGAGTTTGCCCGATTGCGTGCGGCGCAGGGCAACGAGAGGCCGAGGCTCGAGTATGGCATCCGCCGCAAGCGGGCCATCACGGTTGAGGAACTGCCGGAAGTGCGCAAGCTGGTCGATGAAATTCTGGAGCATCGCCGTTCGCAATCAAGCCAACGGACGCATCCGTTGTTTCTGGCCGAGCCCGAGCGTTGGCTCGAGGCGCAAGTGCGACGGGAGATTCAGGAAGTAGAAGCGGCTGTGGCGCCAGATTGTCTTTATGGTCAGGCGCTGGGCAGCTTGCATGGGGAAAGAAGCGCGCTGGACTTGCTGGGGATCGACCGAACGGGAAGGTTGCATATCTTTGAGCTGAAGGCCTCGGAGGATATTCACCTGCCGCTGCAGGCCTTCGATTACTGGTTGCGGGTGCGACACCACCTGGCAGCGGGAGACTTTGAAGGGAGCGGCTACTTTCCCGGTAGAGTTCTTTCGAAGGTTTCGCCTAAGGTTTTTTTAGTCTCACCTTCTTTGCACTTTCATCCGATGACTGAAGCGGTACTGAATTACCTGCCCCCAGCCTGCGAAATGGTTCGGATTGGCCTCAACGGAGACTGGCGGGAACGCATTGACGTCGTATTACGTATGTAGAATTGGGGGTAGCCATGAGTTTGTTTCCACAGTTGCGCAAAGCGATCGCTTCTTTGAACCCGAATGAGGTTCGCGAGATGGCGGAGCAACGCGTGTCGATTCGACTGGTTGCCGCGCAGGCGCAATCCTACACGACCATGGCAGCCTGGTTGATGCCTGACAACTTGAGCCCTGCCAAGCGGGCCGAAGCCTCCCGGATGATTTATCTCGAAGGAGAGGCGGATAAGCCAGAGCATTTTGACTTGGAGATCTATGCCGAAGATGCCATTGCCCCGGTGGATGCCTTCATTTTTCGAAAAGAAGATCCGCGGCGGGTGGTGCGGGAAATTCTGGACCGGCAAGAGGCCCTCGGCTTGCCTCTGGCTCGACTGTTTCCGCCATTTCGCGAAGAAGTTTGCGGGCGCTTAATTCACAAAATTTCGATGGAGAACGCTGCGTTCTCGCTGGCGACGGCGCTCCCCAATATGGCGCCGCTACTGGGGCTGGGCTGGGCGGCGGGTGAGTTTGCCTCCGATTCTGTGATCCTGACGATGAATCAGGTGCGGCTGGCGTTTTATCTGGGAGCGGCCAATGACCGGCCTGTGGGTTATGGCGACCAGAGGACCGAAGTTGGCTCCATTATCGCTGGTGCGTTTGGGTGGAGAGCCGTGGCGCGCGAGCTGGTTGGCAAGATCCCTATGGGCGGCGGCCTGATTCCGAAAGCGGCCATCGCCTACGCCGGCACCTACGTCGTAGGCCGCAGCCTGGAGCGCTATTACCGCTTCGGCTACAAATATACGCGGGCCGAACGTCGCGCCGCCTACGAAGATGCCTTTGAAAAAGGCAAGCAGATTGCGAGTGGCCTGGTGGATCGCATCCGGGCGCGCAAGACAGCCTAGTAACCTGTAAAGATGTCAAAGAAAGTCGCCATCGTGACCGGTGCCAGCCGTGGCATCGGGCGTGGCATTGCCATCGAACTCGCCAAGACCCACAACGTAATCGCCACCTACCGTGGCAACCGGGAGGCAGCCGAGAGCCTGCGGGCTGAAACCGGTGCCGAAATCATCCAAAGTGACATCAGCTCCGCAGAGGACCGTGAAGCGCTGGTGCAATTTGCCCTCGACAAATTTGGCGCAATTGACCTGCTTGTCAACAACGCCGGCATTGCCCCGCGCGAAAGGCGAGACATTCTGGAAGCAACGCCGGAAAGCTTTGATGAGCTGGTTAACACCAATCTCAAGGGCCCTCATTTTCTGACGCAGCTCGTGGCGAAGCAGATGTTGCTCCAGGGGGCAGGCCGCATCGTGTTTGTCACTTCGATTTCAGCCTTTACCAGCAGCGTCAACCGGGCTGATTACTGCATCTCGAAGGCGGGACTTTCGATGTCGGCGCAGACCTTTGCCGCCCGACTTGCTCCCGAAGGAATCCTGGTCTTTGAAGTGCAGCCCGGGATTATCCGCACCGACATGATCTCGAAGGTGGAGGCAGTCTACGAAGAGAAAATCGCCAATGGCCTGCTGCCCCAGCGGCGGATGGGTGAGGCCTCAGACATTGCCAAGGCCGTTCGTGCGGTGGCCGATGGCTTGCTCGACTATTGTGCCGGGCAAAGGCTCAATGTGGATGGCGGCTTCCACCTGCGCAGCCTGTGATAACTTGGATCTTTCTATGACCCAAGACAGTACGCCCAAGAGTTTCTACGGTTGGTGGATCGTTGCCTTTACGTTTCTGACCTTTGGCATTGCGGTAGGTATTCCCTACTACGGCATGCCGTTCTTCTACGACTATTACGAGAAGACCTTTGGCTGGACGCGGAAGGAGATCACACTGGGCTTCCCGCTGGCGGCAACCCTCACCCTCTGGGTGGGTCCGTTGATTGTTCACAAGTATTCGCCACGCAAACTATTGGCGATTGGCACGGGCTGTACGGCGCTGGCCTTCCTCGGCTTCGGCACGATGGGTGGCTCGCTCCCGGTTTATTACTCGTTTTGGGTGCTCTACATTGTGGGTTACATTTTCTCCGGCCCGATTGTGCACCAGGTGATCGTCAGCCAGTGGTTCCGCAAGAATCGCGGCAAGGCCATGGCAGTGGTTTATTTGGGCGTTGGAGTCTTCGGGGGCCTCTCCCAGAAGCTGATCGCCAAACCGCTCACCGAGGGCTACGGCTTCCAGCAGGCTTTGATTCTGATTGGTGGTTTGATGTTGATGGCCTGGCCGCTGGCGCTGATCTTTATGCGAGACAAGCCCGGTGAAATGGGTCAGTTTGCTGATGGCGGCCTCTTTGCCCCGGCAGACCTCAAGTCAGAACCGAAGAGCTTCTCTTACCTGTTGTCACAGCCTGCCTTCTGGCTGTTGCTGATTGGCAGCGCTTGCTCGATCGGCTCGATCGGCTCGATCAACCAGCACATGAAGTTCGTGTTCAAAGAGCAGGGCTTTACCGAGCAGAGCGTGCTGAACGGAATGAGTTCTGATGCCACGCTCTACATCCTCTGGAGCTCCATCGCCGGACGTATGATCATGGGCTATCTGGCAGACAAATTCTCGAAGAAGCTCATCATGATGATCACCTATTTCATGGTGGCGGGCACCATTCCGCTGTTGCTACTGGTGACTCCGGGTCAGGACATGAATCTTTACGTCTTCGCCATTCTCTTCGGATTCGGAATGGGTGCCGACTACATGTTGATCCCGCTCATGGCAGCAGAACAATTTGGCGTAAATTCTCTGGCCCGAGCGATGGCGATCATCCTCCCAACAGATACAATTGGACAGACGTGGTTTCCTTACGGCGTTTCATGGCTGCGGGAACATTACGGCAATTATGGGGTCGCCTTGAACGTCGTGTTCGTGATGGCGGCAGTGGGAGCAATCGCTGTGGCATTACTGCCCGGCAGCAAGCAAGAGAATGAGGTACTTCCAATACAAGACGCTCAACGAGCTGGAAGCTGAAGCAGCGCAGCTCGGATGCCATAACGTTCGCTTCGTCGGAGAAGCGTCCCGCATTTCTGAAATTTTAGGCCGCAAAGTTCCTGTTGCCAACCGCATGGTGGGCAACAGCATGTGCATCCACCCCATGGAAGGCTGCGATGGAGAACTGGACGGCACTCCTGGCGAGTTAACCATTCGTCGCTACGTCCGCTTTGCCGAAGGTGGCGCCAAGCTCATCTGGTTCGAGGCAACGGCCATCCGGGAAGACGGCAGGGCCAACCCCCGTCAGCTCTGGATCACACGGCAGAACCTTCCCAGCTACGCCAGCCTGCATGCCGAAATTCATTCGCGCCACAAGGCGATTTACGGCACGTCGGATGATTTGCTGGTGCCGATTCAGCTGACGCACTCTGGCCGGTATGCCGTGCCAAAGAAGACGATTGCCTATCACAACCCGCTGATCGATCAGAAGTCCAATACGCCCTCAGACTACCCTGTCATCTCGGACGATGAACTGGAGCGCCTCGAAGACTACTATGTCGAAGGGGCGGCGATGGCCAAGGACGCAGGCTTCACCGCACTCGATCTCAAGGTCACTCATGGTTATCTGCTGAGCGAATTGATGGGAGCCAAACTGCGCGAAGGCCGCTATGGCGGCTCCATCGAGAATCGCACGCGTTTCGCCGTCAATGTTTTGGGCAAGATTCGAGCCAAGTTCGGCAACTACTTCACGCTCACGATGCGTCTCGGCTGCTTCGATAGTGTGCCGTACGTCAAAGACGCCTCGCAGGAGAACATCGGTGTCCCGTTGCCCTACGAGCTTCCCTATCCGCATGGCTTCGGCGTCAATCCCAACGACCCGCTGCGTGAAGACCTGACAGACGTTAAGGCCGCCATCGCCATCTACCAGAAGGCAGGCATCGACCTGTTGAACGTCTCGATTGGTTGCCCCTATTACAACCCCCACGTTGGCCGCCCCTTCGAAAAGCCGGATGAGGGCAACTATGAAATGCCCGAGCATCCGCTCCTGGGGGTGGAACGCCACTTCCGCATTGCGGGTGAGTTGCAGCGCGAATTCCCTGGCTTGCCAATGGTCGGCACTGGCTATAGCTGGTTGCAGATTTACGCCCCCCATGCGGCGGCAGCAAACCTCGATCAAGGCAACATCCGGTTTTTTGGCTATGGACGCGGAGCCCTGGCCTACCCGCATTTCGCCAAGGACATTCTGGAGAAGGGCTCTCTCGACTCCAAGCAGGTTTGCCGTACCGTCACCTTCTGCACCTGGCTGATGCGACAGAAGCACAATGAATACGGCCAGTTCGCCAGCGGCTGCCCACCCTATGACAAAGAAGTTTACGGCCCGCTGATTAAGGAAGCACGCGAGCTACTTCGGATTCAGGGAGCAAAGTAGTCAGCTTGATATAGGCGGTGAGCGCGGGGTCGCCTACGGCTTCAATCGCGAACTGCCTGTTGCGGTTGCTTCGTGACCAGTCGTAAAAGGCCCTTGCAGAGCGGAACCACACCTTGGGATTGTCTTCGCGCAGCCGGCTGTGTGCCAAAAAGTAAGCCCAGGCCTCGACTACCTTCGCCTTGAGCGGACTGGTAGACAGGCGATCGGCGAGCTTGCCATAAAGGTAAGCCTTCGATTCCTCTGTAGAGCGGGTGGAGCCCGGTTTTTGTTCCAGCCGGAATTGCTCGATCTCGGTCAGCATGCTGCGCAGGCTGGTCTCATCAACCGGAGAGTCGGTCAGCTTGTGCGAGAGCGCGAAGGTATTGGGTGCTGCATCGAGCACCACCGTATCCACGGAGTTCACTCTTGCTGCTTCAGGTGGTAGGGGAGTTACGCCGCGCAACTGCAATGCGGCCTCGTTGAAATCGCGGAAGACGCCAGTAAACTCTTCGCCACGGTTGCCAGCGCAGCGGCGGGAAGCCAGGTGGGTAACCAGAAAACTGCGGTAGCGATTCAGCAACTGGCGGGCCGTCTGGATGGAACTGCCTTCTGCCAGCTTAAGGATTGAGTTGTGCAACCCGGTAAATCGCATCGCCTCGACGAACTCACGATCTGAGCCCACGGCCGCATCAAGAAGCCGCATCAGTAAGCCGAGGTGTTCTTCACGGCCGCTCTCGAGGACAGCTTCCGCAAAGCGACCTACCTCTACAGCAGACCGAATGTTGCGGGAGGCCAAGAGAAACTCACGAGCCCCAGCCTGCAACGCCCAGCGATAGTAATCTCGGGGGTCTGACACTTCGAGGTCGGCACAGCCTGCTCTCAGGCTCGCAGGACGCAGGGGGAAGGCAAGGGCCACATCTGTCTCTTTATCGAAGTTGTCGCGATAGGCAATCCAGGCGCGCAATGCCACAGTGGTGTCTTTGCCCGCCAACTGAAAGGCTTCTTCCGCAAGGGGAAGAACTTGCCTGGGCGTCAGTTTGGCCGAGGGCAGCAGCGCTACGATGACTGCCCCGGAATAGGGTGCTGGCAGCGCGCGCGCCAGCGAAAGCCGATACTCAAGCTCTTTGGGGAGCGGATCATTGGTCGCAGCCAGCAGCAGCGTCAAACTGAGCAGGGTCACCATGCCGTTAGCTTAACGCTTTCTTCCCTGACGCAGAAGCCTCGCCAACCGGGTCACACGCTCGTTGCCTGTGGCTTCCAGCTCATGGATCCGACTCTGGTCTTCACCCGCAAGCTCACGCAAGGCAAGCATCGTCTCAAGAAAGGAATATCCGGAACGATCTGAGTCTGCCAGGCCCAGCAGTTTCAATTTCAAGTCCTGAAAGGTCGGTGGAGGAGTATCCGCATCGGCAGGACAAGCGACAACTTCGCGATTTCTGGCACGAAAGTAGACATAATCTGCTTCCATCTGTTCGCGCATTTCTTCATCAACGCGGGCCGCCAGACGCCGCACCAAACCTTCCAGATTCTTTGCTGCATCAAACTCAGCTCGGGAGAGAGTGGCCTGCCGTAACCGCCGTACCAGCGGCACAGCCATCGCCACCGCTCGCTCATCATCCCATTGCGAAAGGATGTCGAGCGCGGCTTCAATCTCAAGTGGAGATCGCAAAGTGGGCAGCACACGGGCAAGCACTTCAGGACCGGCCCCGAAGGCAATGCGGAGGTAGGGCCGAAGGTCTTCAATTGCGGTGTGATCGCAACGGGCCGGAACACTGCGAGTCCTCAAAGGGAAAGGCAGATTCAGGCCAAGACTCTGAGCGACTCGCCAAGCCTCGCCCATCAGGTTTTCGGGAGGGCCGGCCCAACGCAGTGCAAGAGGAAAGTCCTTCACTTCCAGGTTTTGCTCCAGACGCTGTGCCATCTCGAAGCCCTCTTTGGCAAGCCTTTGGGCGAGTTCCGGGTTTAGATCTGGTTCGCTGGCTACAGTAAGCCACGCCCGTGCACGAATGAGATCGGGCATAGTTTCGAACGCGGCCAGGCGTTCTTGCGGAGACTGAGCCAGCAGCGCCACAGCACAACAGCCCCAGATCCACTGCGCAAGCTGCATAGTAGAAGGCTAGCTCAAATCAGCTCGCTCACAACTTGTGCCATTTCTTTCACTGCTGGAGAGATGTAATGCGATCGACTGGTCAGAAAGCGCAGCTTCATCGTGAGCAGTGGCTGGCGAATGCGGATGCGGCGCAAAGTGCCATTCCTGACTTCGTCTTTCACGGTATAGGCGGGCATAATGGCGACCCCGATTTTGCGTCGCAGGGTTGCCTTGAGTGCCTCGGCACTATCAAAGCGCATTGCCGCATTCGGTGCCACTTTGTATTGATTCCAGTAATTGGTGATCATCTCCTCAATGCGCGTGCCCGCGCCAAACATCAGGAAGGGAAACTTCGTGATGTGCTTCAAGCTGCACCTCGGCTTTACAGCATCCAGTGCCGTTACCACCCAAAGTTCCACCGTTTTTTCCAGCACCAGACTGAAGGCGGCATCTTCGATCTGGGTGCCAGCCACCACCAGTGCCATGTCCAGGTTTCCATCCTTTAGCGCAGACAACAGTTGCCGCGTGCTCCCAGTGTGCACGTCCAACTCCACCAGGGGAAAGCGCTTGTAGTACCGCTCAAGAAACTCCGGCAAAACGTAACTGGCAAGAGCAGGGCCAGCACCGATACGCACCAGACCACGGCGTACTCCTTTCCACTCTTCGAGAGCAGACAGAGCATTTTCCTGTTGGCTCAGGATCTCAAGCACGTAAGGCATCAAAACATCGGCGGCTGCGGTTGGAGCCAGACCATCTACGCCTTTCTCATACAGGGGGACACCCAACTCCTCTTCGAGATGCTTCAACTGCTTATGAATTGCGGCGGGAGTCAAATGCACAAGCCTCGCTGTCTCAGACAGGCTGCCGGTTTTTGACAGCAGATGAAGGCTTTTCAGCTCACGCAATTCCATAGTTTGTATTTTAACTTTTAGCGAAAGACCTGTGAGAATCTTTCGCTTGTCTTCTCATTTTCTTGCCAATATCTTTGAAGTACTCTCGCTCAAAAGGAGTCCTCGATGACTAAGTTTTTTTTGAATGCGCTGCTGATCTGCAGCCTCGGCGTAACATCACTTTTTTCACAAACAGCTCAAATTACCGGCAGAGTAGCCGATTCCAGCGGAGCGGTGATTACCAATGCAAGACTGAGCATTCTCAACGTCGAGACTGGCGTAGATCGAATCGTATTTTCCAACACAGAGGGCTACTATTCAGCTCCGTTGCTGGCACGCGGCAACTATCGGGTTTCTGCACAGCTCTCTGGCTTTAAAGAAGTACTTCGCTCTGGACTGACGCTGGATGAAGGGCAAACGCTCCGCCTGGACATTACCTTGGCCGTCGGACAGGTATCGGAAAAAATCGAGGTTACTGGAGCGGCACCGCTGCTCGAGACCGAAAGCCCAACGCTCAGCACCGTCATCACAAATCAGAAGATCCTCGACTTACCCACAGTTGGCCGAAACCCCTTACAATTTGCCCTGTTGGTGCCTGGAGTTCGCACAGCCGGCTCTTACGGAGACCTTCCCGTTTCTGCCTTCGGAGGTGGCCGCGCCTCCATTGCGGGTGGCGCTGCCGGCGTCAACAACTACATGGTGGATGGCATCGCAAGCGAGAACTTCACCTCTGGCAGCTTACAGACTCCACTTTCAGTGGATGCCACAGAAGAGTTTCGGCTGATTGTGCGCAACCCCAGCGCCGAGTTTGGCAGGACGGGCGGAGGCATCATCAACCTGGTGAGCAAGGCGGGCACCAATCAGTTCCATGGCAGCGCTTACGAATTTCTGCGCAACAAGGTTTTGCGGGCCAATGACTTCTTCGCCAATCGTGCAGGCCGCACCAGGCAACCGCTAACGTTCAATCAATGGGGCGCGACATTGGGCGGCCCCATCAAGAAGGACAGAACATTTTTCTTCTTCAATTGGGAAGAATTCAAACAACGCACACTGGCAACAACCATTCGAAGCGTACCGACCGACTTGCAGCGCAATGGCAACTTTTCACAAACCCTGACTGCGGCTGGTGCCCAGGTCCAGATTTACGATCCATTCTCGACTCGTACCGATCCAAACAGCGCAACCAATCGAATTCGAGATCAATTTCCGGGCAACATCATCCCGCAAAACCGTTTGCCTCCGGTCGCCCGCGCCGTAAACGATTTTTACCCGACAGCGAACGCAGCCGGGGTGGTCAATACGAACGCCAATAACTTCTTTGGAGTTGGGTCTTCCCCGCTGGACAAGCGCATCTACGGCCTTCGTCTCGATCACTACCTCACGCCAACGCGCCGCCTGGCGGGCCGATACACCTATGACAAAACCGTACAAGGCGTCCCCAATTTTTACAACAACATCGCTGAGATTCAAACGTCAGATCTTCCCTTGCAACGGCATAGCGCTTTTGCTAGCTACACCGATGCCCTGAAGGCAAATCTGTTGATCGATGCGCGTGCGGGCTTGAACTTCTACAATCCCAAACGAGAGACGCGCAGCCTGGGCTTTGATGCCACCAGGCTCGGTTTGCCGGCGCGACTGAATGGCCTGATGCAGGTACAGAGTTTCCCGCGATTCAATGTCGGCGATATGACGGCGGTAGGTGCAGACCAGGGGGACACGCTGGTACAGTCCAACAAGGCGTTCAGTTATACCGCCACACTCACCTGGATTCGCAGCAAGCATACCTTCAAGTTTGGTAGCGACAACCGGGTTTACCAGCTCAACAACACACAAGGTGCAGCAGGTTCGAGCTTCGACTTCGGCCGAGGCTTTACCCAGGGCCCCAATCCCAATCTCGCTGGCGCAACGTCTGGTTTTGGCTTTGCCGCCTTCATGCTGGGGACACCCAGTGGCGGAAGCGTAGGCTTTGGTGCACCGGTAACAGAGACCGTAAAGAATTTTGCCGTCTTCGCGCAAGACGACTGGAAGATCACTCCGAAGCTCACCCTGAATCTTGGCCTGCGCTGGGAAGTCGAGGGCGGCATTACCGATCGCTACGGCGTCATCAGCAATTTTGACCCTGCGGCCAGACCCACCATCAACGGAATCAACCTGCGTGGTGGCCTCAGCTTCCCCGGCGTCAATGGCCTCAGCCGCGGTCATCGCGATGCGGAGCTAAACAACTTCCAACCGCGGCTGGGCTTTGCCTGGCAGTTCGTGCCCAAGACCGTTTTGCGCGGCGGCTACGGAATCACTTTCTTGCCCACTTCCGGGATCTACGTAGGCCTCGATCGGTCTGGCTTCTCCCTCAACACACCTCTGGTTGCTTCGATCGACGGTGGCTTCACTCCCAACGAGACGCTCGCCAATCCTTTCCCGAATGGCAAGCTCAACCCCATCGGCAGCAGCCAGGGAGCACTCAGCCTGCTCGGCCAGGGTATTGCTGGCAACTTGCGTGACATCAAGCGGGGCTATTCACAGCAATTGGGGCTCTCTCTGCAAAGAGAAATCCTGCAAGGCTGGCTCGTTGAAGTGGGATACATGGGCAACCGTGGCGTTAAGCTCCCCGGTCGCCGCACCTATGACTATCTTCCACAGCAGTTCCAGTCGCTGGGCACGCAACTGCAACAACTGGTCGACAATCCCTTCTTCGGCACCATTGCCCCCAATCTCCCGCTCGGACAACGTCAGGTGACGCGCGCCACACTGCTCGATACCTATCCTCAATTTGCGGGTGCCAGCGGGTACGCCACATTGGCCGATTCTGTCTACCACGCTGGGACTTTACGCATCGAGAAACGATTTGCCCAAGGCCTCAGTTTGTTGGTGGCATATACGTTCTCCAAGCTGATTGACAATAACGTCGGCGACGCTGGCTCCAATTTCTCTGAAAGCGGCAGCAACGGCATTCGCAATTGGGACAACATTGCTGCCGAGCGCTCGGTCTCCACCAATGACCTGCCACAACGTCTGGTGGTGTCGGCAAGCTATGAAATCCCTCTCTACAAATCGGCACCGCGCCTCCTGCGCGCTGTGGCGGGCGGCTGGCAGCTCAACACAATCGCGAGCTTCCAAAGCGGTAATGTCATTTCGGTCTCACAGAACGGCACTGCGTTTGGAAGCAGCTTCCCCAACGCGATTGGAGATCCAAGTCTCGCGAATCCCACCATCGATGGCTGGCTGAATCGCGCTGCCTTTGCCAACTCTCCAGCCTTCACCTTCGGCAACGTGGGTCGCAATCTTCCCCGCACCAGAACCGATGGGCTCAACAACATCGATTTCTCTGTACTGAAGAGCTTCACTCTTTTTGAGCGCTTCAAGTTCCAGTTGCGTGGAGAGAGCTTCAACCTCTTCAACACGCCAACGTTCGGAAATCCAAACGGCAACATTGACTCGGGAGCCTTCGGCACGATTACCGGACTGGCTCCCAATTCGGGTCCGCGCAATATCCAGCTTGGCCTCAAGTTGTATTTTTGAAGAGTGATCCAACTCGCTGAACTCTTTGAGCCGGGTGACAGTTCGCGGATGCGCCTGGCCGCCCAGTCGGGGGTTACCCACGGCATTGCCCGGATGATTCCCGCGCTGGGTATCGTCCCGCCATCGGAGTATCGCTCCGTGCTTGCCGCGATGAAACAGGAACTCAATCAGGCGGGCCTGATCTTTGCCGGGGTGGAAAGCCATCCTGTCCCGGCCGAGAAAATCAAGCTGGGCTTGCCGGGCCGCGATGAAGAGATCGATAACTACATCAGTGTGCTGCGAGCGCTGGCAGAGTTGGACGTACGTTTGGTCTGCTACAACTGGATGGCCGGTCTCGGGTGGTACCGCACGCGGTGGGACGTAGCAGAACGGCAGGGAGCGCTGGTCAGCGAGTTCTCGGCAGAGGTTGCCGACAGTCAAGGCCCTACCGAATGGGGCACAATTAGCGAAGGCCAACTCTGGGGAAATCTCGAATATTTCCTGCGCGCCGTGCTTCCAGTTGCCGAAGAGCTTGGCATCAGGATGGCCTTACACCCCGATGATCCACCCATCTCGCCGCTGCGAGGCATCAGCCGCATCCTCACTAATGCAGACGCTTTCAGGCGCGTGCTGAGCCTGCATGCGGGCCCGGCGAACGGCATTACATTTTGCCAGGCCAACTTTCTACTGATGGGCGAGAACCTGGAATCTCTGGTTCGAGAGTGGTGTCAAGCCGACAGGCTCTATTATGTTCACCTGCGCGATGTCAGGGGGACCCGTGAGCACTTCCAGGAAACCTTCCATGACAATGGTCCAACCAACCTGGCGGCCATGTTGAAGGTCTATCGGAAGGCAAACTTTAGCGGGCCGCTTCGTCCAGACCACGCCCCAATCATGGAAGGGGAAAGCAATCTGCGTCCCGGCTATGGCATGACTGGAAAAGTGTTCGCGATCGGATACATCAAGGGGATCCTTGATGCGCTCGAAGCGCGCGATTAAGCCTTGGTGGCTCGAATGGCCGCCGTTAAGGCCGGCAGCACCTCAAAAAGATCGGCGCACATGCCGTAGTCAGCAACCTCGAAGATCGGGGCGTTTTCGTCCGTGTTGATCGCAACGACCGTTTTGGCACCCTTCATGCCGACCAGATGCTGGATCGCACCAGATAGGCCCACTGCGACATAGAGCTTCGGGGCAACAGTTTGCCCGCTGCTTCCCACCTGACGTTCCATCGGCAGCCAGCCGTTGTCACAGATCGGTCGCGATGCGGCAATTTCTGCCCCCAGAGCCGCTGCGAGATCTTCCACTAGAGCCAGGTTCTCTTTTTCCTTGATGCCACGACCCACACTGACAATGATCGATGCCGCACTCAAATCAACGGCACGCTGCGCTTCACGGAACTTCGCCTCCGGCACCTGCCTTGGAGCCGACGCCGGGGCCGGAAAGCTCTCTACCGTGGCACTTGCCGCTTCGACAGGGCGATAGGCCCCCGCTTGCAGCGACAAAAATACAGGTTCTCCCAGCGGCTTGATCTCGGCATTCAACTTGCCCTGAAACAACTGCCGGGTCAATAGCAGCTGCCCCGCTTCCACCCGCAGGCGGATCACATCAGAGATCAGAGCACGGTCGAAGCGCGTGGCCAATTTGGGGGCGAAATCACGAACCTGATAGGTATGCGGAAACAAAATCACCTGAAATTGTTTTTCGCGAATCAGGCTGGCCAATCCATCCGTAAAGCCATCGGCGGTGTAAGGGATGTCCGGCTCCACGCTGTGTACAGGCAGGCCGAGCTTGCTGCCCAGATCCTGGGCGGCGGCCAGTGTTTCAGCCGAGAGCTTGTGCCCCGCTTCAAGTACTGCCAGAATTCCACTCACAGCGCGTGTGCCTCGTTCTTGAGCTTGTCTACCAGTTCGGCGACGCTGCCCACCATCTGCGTTTGTTTGGAGCGTTGCGGCAAGGTCACCCCCACCAGTTCATAGGACGCGGTTTGCGTCACGTTCAATTCGGCGGGGCTGACCGTGCGTACTTCTTTGGTCTTGGCCTTCTTGATGCCCATCAAGGTGGCATAGCGCAGCTTCTTGATACCTGACTGGATGGTGAGCACAGCAGGCAAGGGCATACCGACATTCTGAAACCAGCCATCTTCGAGTTCGCGTTTCACGCGCAGCTGGTTACCGCTCACTTCTACCTGCATGATGATCGTGGCATGCGGCAAGCCGAGTAGCTCGGCGAGGATGACGCCCGATTGTCCGGCACCGACGTCGTCAGACTGCAAACCCGTCAGCACCAGATCCGGAGCTTCCTGTTTCACTGCAGCAGCCAGCAATTTGGCCGTGGCGAGACTGTCCCAGGCAACGATGTCTTCCACCTCAATGTGGATGGCACGGTCTGCACCCTTGGCGAGGGCTTCGCGAATCGTAGAACCAGCACGATCCGGCCCGGCACAGACTGCTACGACTTCACCGCCGTGGGCTTCTTTCAGCTGCAACGCTTCTTCAAGCGCATAAGCGTCGGGCTCATTGATTTCGTAGTCGAGGCTTGACTCGTCAATCCACTTCCCATCGGCGGAGGCCGCCAGCAGGGAATCGCGGGCCGGGACCTGCTTGATCGCGACAAGAATCTTCATACTACTCAGCGTATCGTTTGAAGATCAGGCAACCATTGGTGCCGCCGAAGCCGAATGAATTCGAGAGTGCGACATCGATCTTGAGTGGTCGAGGCTTGTTGGGGATGAAGTCCAAATCACAACCTTCGCCGGGAGCATCGAGGTTCATCGTGCCAGGGGCAATCTGATCCCGGATGGCGAGCACGGTGATGCCAGCCTCAAGGGCTCCAGCACCGCCGAGCAAATGCCCGGTCTGCGCCTTGGTGGAGGAAACCGGCACCTTGTAGGCGTGGTCGCCCAAAGCAGCTTTGAAGGCCTTGGCTTCAATCACGTCTCCGGCAGGCGTCGAGGTGGCGTGAGCGTTGACGTAGTCAATGGCAGAGGGCTCAATGTGAGCGTCCTTCATTGCATTCAACATCACGCGGCGCGGGCCGTCTCCGTCTTCGCTTGGGGAAGCCATGTGAAATGCATCGCCCGACATCCCGTAACCGATCACTTCGGCGAGAATTTTGGCACCGCGGGCTTTGGCAAATTCCAACTCTTCGAGAATCAGAATGCCCGACCCTTCGCCAACCACAAAACCATCCCGATCCTTATCCCAGGGTCGCGAGGCACGCTTGGGGTCGTCATTGCGGGTCGAAAGAGCTCGCATGGCCGAGAAGCCGGCAACACTCAAAGGAGTGCAGGCCGCCTCAGAACCTCCGGCGATCATGGCATCGGCATAGCCGTGCTGGATCAGCCGGTAAGAATCTCCTACGCCATGCGCACCTGAGGTGCAAGCCGTAGCGGTAGCAGAGTTCGGGCCCTTGGCTCCCGTTCGAATCGAAACCTGGCCGGAAGCCAGATTCACAATCGAAGCCGGAATAAAAAACGGCGAAACTTTGCTGGGCCCGCCCTTCAGCAACTTCTCGTGCTCGCGCTCGATCACCTCGAAGCCCCCGATCCCGCTGCCGATATAGACACCAATCCTCTCAGCGTTTTCAGGGGTGATCTTGAGACCGCTCATGGCAAGCGCATTGTCCGTTGCGGAAATGGCAAAATGCATGAATCGTCCCATCTTCTTGACTTCTTTTTTGTCAATGAAGAGGGTGGGGTCGAAATTCTTGACTTCGCCGGCAATCTGAGACGGGTGTTGGGACGGATCAAACAGGGTGATGCGATCGATACCGCACTCGCCTGCCTGAATAGCCGTCCAAACCGATTCCGTATCGTTACCAACGGAGCAGATCAACCCAATACCAGTGACTACGACACGACGTGGCAAGGGGAACCGCCTTGTTTACTTTTTCTTTTTGGTTTCGATGTACTCGATCGCGGCCTTTACGGTCGTGAGCTTTTCAGCGTCTTCGTCGGGAACTTCAATGCCAAAGGCTTCTTCAAAAGCCATCACGAGTTCGACGATATCGAGCGAGTCTGCGCCGAGGTCGTCAACGAAACTTGCGGTGTCGTCAACCTGTGCCTCATCTACACCCAACTGCTCAACAATGATTGTTTTAACTTTTTCTCTTACGTCCATTGCGTTCGATTCCGATTCTAGCAGAGCTATGCTTGGGGAATGAAAGCAATTCTTGCAATTGTCCTCCTGACAATTTCAGCCACCCTGGCGCAAGCAGCCCCAAATCGGAGCGAGAAGAAGGGTTGGATTCAGGTTCAGCTCAGCGGTACGCCCCGTGAAATGGGCCGCCAACACGGGCAGATTCTGGCCACTGAGATCGCTGACGGCCTCAAGGCGATTCAAACCATCATCCTTCACGACACCAAGAAGGACTGGGCCTTTTACCGCAAGGCAGGCCAGGAAATTCTCTGGCCCAAGGTCGAAGCGCAGTACAGGGAAGAATTGGAAGGCATTGCCGAAGGCCTGAAAATGAAGGGCTCGAAGCTCGATCTCTGGGACGTAGTCGCACTCAATGGCTGGATGGAACTGGCCTGGTATTACGTGCCCGTCTACAACCAGAAAAGCGGAATCAAGAACCCACCCACCGCCACGGCCCCCGAGCACTGCAGCGCTTTCATCGCGACGGGCAGCTATACCAAGAACGGCAAAATTGTCATCGCGCACAACGCCTGGGTCGACTACGCCATCGGTGAACGTTGGAACATCGTCTTCGATATTCGCCCAACAAATGGCCAAAGAATGATCATGGACGGCTACCCCGGCCTGATTCATTCCGGTGACGATTTCGGCATCAACTCCGCCGGCATCGTGATCAGCGAAACCACGATATCGGCCTTTGTGGGCTTTGATGAAACCGGCATTCCAGAATTCGTGCGCGCCCGCAAAGCGCTCCAATATGGCAAGACGATTGACGAAGTAGCCGAGATCTTCCAAAAAGGCAACAACGGCGGCTACGCCAACACCTGGTTGATTGGCGACAACAAGACCAATGAAATCGCCCGCCTTGAGCTGGGCCTCAAGAACGTCACACTCGATCGCACCCGCGATGGCTATTACGCAGGTTCCAATTTCCCCATCAACCCCAAGCTGATTGCCGAGGAAGCCAAAGAATTTGACCCCAAAGACATGTCACATTCGGCCAATGCCCGTCGGGTGCGCTGGGAAGAGCTTCTCGAAGCAAACAAAGGCAAAATCGACATCAAACTCGCCCAGGGCTTCCTTGGCGATGACCGGGACAGCTTCGAAAAGAAAACTCAGGCCAATGAGCGCACACTCTGCGGCCGCATTGATCTGTCTCCGCGCGGCAGCACCGGCTGGCAGCCCCCCTTCGGCCTCGCAGGAGCGGTGCAGAACAAAGCCGCCGATGCCAGCATGATCGATCGCATGGCACTCTCTGCCGCCTACGGTCCGCAATGTGGGCCTGATTTTCGGGCCGCAGACTTCTTGAAACTGCACCCCGAGTTCAACTATCAGAAGGATGTTTTGCGCGATATGCCACGCCAACCTTGGGCGGAATTTCGCGCTATCCAATAATTTTTTGACGGGCTGTAACCTATCCCCTACGCCCAGCGACTTATCAACATATCCCCGTTACGAAGGCGGATGCCTTGAGCTTCACCCCGACGCTCTTGACATCCGCCTTTCCTATTTAAGGCAGCGCCAGCAAATAGTCGGTGATGGCGTTCATGTCCTGGTCGTTAAATTTATACGACGGCATAGTGGATTCCGGGTCAAACTTCTGCGGATCCCGGAAGTGCGCTTTCACCCAGTCGGCCTTACGACGCTTCGAGAGTCCATTAAGTGGCGGCCCATTGTTGGTCCCAGCGCCGTTTACCTGGTGGCAAATACCGCACTGGTTCTTCTGATACACCAAAGCCCCCTCCCAGGCGAAGCGCGGCACCTCCGTCATCTTGACCGCATTCTGCGGAGTCAGCTTGATCAGAAACGCAGCCAGCGCATTCATTTCACTGGTCTTCAGCGCCATGGTCGCCATCGGAATCGCAGGGTTCTTGAAGTGGCTGATCATCCAGGCCGCATCGCGCGATACGCCTCCGGTGCCCATATTCGGCCCCGGCTTGCCTTCGTCGGCCAGGCCAAGCGTGTGGCAGTTGCCGCAGTGCTGCTTGTTGAAGTAGCCGACGCCAGCCAGTTCAATCGGCGTCAACTCCACCCACTCCATGGGCCCCATTGCCTCCGCCAGTGCCGCTTCTTTGGGAGTTTCAAAAATCGCCGCTGCCGTTAAGCCTGACCAGCCAATGGCACACAACAACACCACCGCAAACGCTGTCGTTCTTTTCGTCACCCGAATCATAGGCGCACGATCCAGAAACGGCACCGCAAACAAGCCGCCAATGGCCAGGCCGGGCAGCACTACGGTGGCGAACAACTCAAGCGGCCCTTCACAGTACTTCAACAGTTGAAACAAAAACTGGAAATACCATTCCGGTCGCGGAATGTAGCTGGTATCGGTAGGGTCAGCCAAACGGCCCAGCGGTGCTTTGGCCACAATGGCCAGCGTAAACAAAGTGGCAAAAACAACAAAGATGGCAAACGTGTCTTTGAAGACTTGCTTGGGGTAAAACTTCTGCTTCGGCAGCAATTCATCCCCCGGCTCCGGAGCCACGCCGTGGCGCCGCACCAGATACACGTGAAAGACAATCAGCAAAAAGGTCACAGCGGGCAGAATCAACACGTGAGCCGCATAAAACCGTGCAAAGGTCACTACGCCCACACCGTCTTCAGCCCCCATCAAGCGCAGCACATAGGGGCCCATCACCGGCACACCGGCCGCAATCTGCGTGGTCACCACCGTACCCCAATAAGCGCGGTTGTCCCAGGGCAACAGATAGCCCGTGAGCGCAAAGGCGAGCGTAAACAACAACAGAACCACACCGGCCATCCAGGTGGCTTCGCGCGGCTTCTTGTAGGCACCCCAGACGAAGGTCTGGATCATGTGCAACACCACCACAATCACCATGGCCGAGGCACCCCAGTGATGCAAGCCACGAATCAGCGCCCCACCGCTCAACTCGCTCATGATGTAACGGATACTGCTATGCGCCTCGCCAGGGGTGGCCCCATAGTTCAGGCCAAGCATGATCCCTGTGAAGGCCTGCACCAAAAACAGGAACATGGCAACCGATCCGAAGATCTGCTTCCAGCCAGAGCTGGCTGGAATCTCTTCGTTCATGAAGTGTTCTACGGTCGAGATCAGGCCGGTGCGATCTTCAATCCAGTCGAGAAGCGGGCGCATACTCAGGCCCCCTTCTTTCCGTCAACAGGCTTGGCGGGGTCAATGGTGCCAATCAACAATCTGGACCCTTGTACCTTGACGGGATATCGATCAAGAGGCCTCGGCGCGGGCCCTCCAAGCACCTTTCCCTCAATCGAAAAATTGGTCGTATGGCAAGGGCAAACAAACTCGCCCTTACTGGCTTCAAAGTGATACGCGCAACCCAGATGCGTGCATTGCGGAGAGTAGGCCACTACGTCGGTATCGGAGAGCTTCACCACCCAGGCGGTCGCCTTTTCGGTGATCAACTTCCAACCGTCCTTGCGGATGCGCTGAAAACTGACTTCTTCGGGAATGCGCGGTTTAAGCAGACCCACATCGGCAGCGTCGACGAAGCCACCCGGTGAGATGGAATTCGGTCCGCGCAGCAAATAAGTGAGAGCAGGAATCCCCAGGCCCCCAGCAATCAAGGCGCCCAGAAATTGAGTCGCACGGCCGAAGAAATTGCGACGGAGAAGATCATTAGAAGCAACCATAGTGACTTGATTATACAGACGTACCAAATTGATTATTGGAACACCTATTCATTCCAACTTTCTCATACACCCTGGCACCACCATCTCCATTGGTGAGTACGAACAAGACTTCCCCACGCAGCGGCTACGCGATTGAGAAACGCACCTCGGGGCATAAGCCAAATAGGCAAGGCACCTGCTTTTGTTTCCACCTGGGCCCAACTCAGTTGGGACGACTAGGACAAACGACGAAAGGCAAGAACGGCATTCAAGCCGCCGAAGGCGAACGAGTTTGAAATCGCGGCTGAAACGTCGGCCTTCCGCGCCACATTCGGAATCACATCGAGGGGACAGTCCGGATCTTCCTTCTCAAAATTCGCCGTCGGCGGCAACACTCCGCGACGCAAGGCTTCAATCGTGGCTACGGCCTCCAGCGCTCCGGCCGCCCCCAAAGCATGCCCATGCATCGATTTCGTGGAAGATACAGCAACGCCATCTCCAACAACCATTCGGATGGCCGTACACTCGGCGGGGTCGTTGGCCTGTGTGCCCGTTCCATGCGCGTTCACGTAGCCCACTTCCTCAGGGCTCATGCCAGCATCCCTCAAGGCCATTCGCATCGCTGCGGCTGCTCCTTCGGGCTTGGGCTGGGTAATATGATGCGCGTCGGCAGACATGCCAAAGCCCGCCATCTCAGCCAGGATCAGCGCCCCACGCGCCCGGGCATGCTCCTCGCTCTCAATCACCAACATCCCCGCCCCTTCCCCCAGGCTCATCCCCTTACGATCTTTCGAGAACGGGCGGCAGACATCCGGTGAGACCACCCGCATCGCTTCCCAGGCCTTCAACAAACCAAACACAAACGGTGCTTCACTCCCACCCGTCAGCGCCACATCCACCACTCCATTGCGTACCAGCCACATCGCCTGCCCCATCGCGTGATTGGCCGAACTACAGGCCGTAGACATCGTAAACACGGGCCCCTGCACCCCGTGCTCCATCGCAATCAGACTGGCAGCCGCATTGGCCATCACCTTCGGGATGGTCAGCGGATGCAACCTCGTTTTCATTTCCCGATACACATCCCAATACCCGGCATCCTCCATGTGCTTGCCGCCAACGCAGCAGCCCGTCACAATGGCAGCCTCCGCCGGCAAACTCATTCCTGCCTGCGCTACGGCCTCCCGTGCCGCAATCAGGGCAAATTGCGCGTTGCGGTCGGCCATCAGCAAATGATCTTTGTGGAGATAGGCTGAAGGCTCAAAAGAAGAAAACTCCGCCCCGGTGCTGATCTTCATTTCGCTCGTCTGCACCGTCTGTATCGGTTGTATGGCGCAGCGCCCGGCCTCCAGCCCTTCACGAAAAGCCCCCACGCCCACACCGTAGGCACTCACCACTCCCAAACCCGTTACGACAACTTTTCGCATCACACTACTCTACAATCACGGCATGGAGCTTCGCGCCTATCAGAGTTCAGACCAGTCGGCTTGCCTGACCATTCACAACAATGAGCCCCAACTCGAAACCTATCTCAATGCCTCTCCGCAGCACTTCTATGTGATGGAGCATGAAGGCAGCATACTCGGCTGTGGCGGCTTCTCCCTCGATTCCCAATCCGCTCAACTCCATTGGGGTGCCGTACATGCAGATTGGCGCCGGCAAGGCCTGGGTCGCTATTTGCTGATGTACCGTCTCAAAGAAATCTCGCGCCACAGCAACATCGAGTGGGTCTACGCCAAAGTTCCCAATGCCTTTTCTTCCTTCTATGAACGCAATGGGTTTCGCCTGCATTCCTCAGACGGCGACTCCACCGTTTGGGCCAAACGCCTCGCTGTATGCAGCTAGGCTTCCGTCAGCGCCAAGCGGGCCAGGACAGTTTGCCCGTCCATCGCCAGCTTGCTGCGAAATCCGGCCCGTTCCAGTAGCTTGCGCATCGGTCGATTCTCGACATGCATCTCAGCAGTAAGCCGTAGCAGCCCTTCCGCCCTTGCCGCCGCAATCAGGTTCTCTACCAGACCACTCCCGATGCCCTGCCCCTGCGCCGAATCGCGCACCAGAAAAGCCACCTCTGCTTCTTCCATCCGCAACGGATTACGCTGCAACCGACCCACACCCAGAATGCGGTCATCCTGCTCTACCACCAGGGCCAGTTCGCGCGCATAGTCATTGAAGCAAACCCGGGCCAGCCGGTCATGCTCAATCCGCTCTTCAAACTTCAGAAACTGCAAGTACCGCAGGTACACGCTTCTCTCTGACAAATCATTGTGAAAGTCGACGATCCGCAGTTCATCCTCAGGGCGTATCGGCCGAAGCGTTGCCTGCCTGCCATCTCGCAGTGCAATCGTCTTCACGTACTGTTGCGGATAGGGCCGAATCACACAGCGCGGCCAAAGCTCTTTCGCCAAGCCTTCCGGCTGTAGCGTCGCCGAGGCTTCATTCACCCAAATCGTTCCGTCGGCCTCCACCTGCACCTGCAGCCTCCACTCCCGAACCACAGCAAAATCGCTCACCAGCCGCGACACCCTTACCAGCAACTCCTCCAGCGCCTGCAAGGCCTCTGCGCTACAAGCCCGATGCAACTGCAGCAACTCCAGCGCACGACGGGCCAGCGTCGAAGTCAAGGGCGGCAAACTGGCCACACGATCTTCATAGATCACACCGCCCAGCCCGCCCGCCTCCAAATGAAGCACCGGGCCGAAGCTCGCATCCGGCCGGCTTTCAAGCAGAAAACCAATACTGGTCTCAGACTGGCCAGGGCTCTTGTGTATGCCATAAGCCATCAGCAAGCGGTTCAGCATCGCCGCACTCAGCGCGCCACTACTTTGCTCCAGCTCGGCACGGATCGCAGTCGTGTCCTCCACCTCAGCACTGAACATGGGCGTCTCATAAAGTCCATTCAGGCTGCGGCTATATTGCCAGATCCGTTGAAACACTTTGGCGGCGGTATCGGCGTAAGGGAAAGTAGGCACCCTCGCTTCGCTCAAAACCACCTCTCCACCAGCCATCAGCTTGCCTCCAATCAGAGAGGCCAGCACCGTCTTCCGGCATTTGCTCGCTGCAGCCGCAATCACACGCGCCGTCTGCGTCACTTCCGTATCCGGCTGCGGAGTGACAATCAGTAAAATCCCGTGACAGTTTTCATCAGAGGCCAAGGCCTCAAAGCCACTCAGGTATTGGGCAGCCTTCGCTCCCCCACCCAGGTCCACCAGGCTGTGCAGTTCTCCACCGGCCTGCCGCAAGGCATCGGCAGCCAGTAAAGCCGGTCCGTTGGCATTGGTCAGAATCGCCAGCTTCGCCCCCTTCGGTCGCGGCTGCCGCTCCAGCACATCGGCCATGTAAAAGAGATCGGCCATTCGGCTCACCCGCAAAATGCCACAACGCCGAAACGCTGCATCGTAGATGCTGTCTTTCTTGCCGTCTCCCCGGCCTGGCTTCAGAACAATGATCGGTTTCTGCAAGGCGCATTCCCGGGCTGCCGATAGAAACTGTCCAGCATCGGGTATCGATTCCAGATACAGCAGAATCGAATGCGTGTGCGGATCCTCAGCCAGATAATCGATGCACTCTCCCAGGCGAATCGTTGGTGATTCGCCTAGTGCAATGAACTTGCTGAAGCCAAAATGATGCTGGTGTGCCCAATCGAGAATCGCCGCCCCCAGCGCTCCGCTTTGCGTCACAAATGCCACTCGGCCCGGCGCAATCGGCGACAAGCTGAGGCACCGGTTAATGCCCTCATGCGGTGCAGCTACCCCGTAGCTATCCGGGCCCAGGATCGCGATGCCTTTGTCCCTGGCTTGCTGCAACAGCTCGTCCGGAATCGGCCCCGGCCCAGTCAACAACACAGCAGGCTTGTTTTTCGCAATCGCTTCTTCAATCGATTCGGCGACCTGATCTTTTGCCCCAGTCCCCAGGAAGTAATCCAGCACCCCGTATTTCGGCGTGTTAAAGGACATCGGCAAAGCTCCGACGTGCCCGCCGAAACACCGCAAACCCGGCGTAGAAAATCACGACACTCAACGCATACAGCTTGGCAATCGCAGGCCAGTTGGGGCTGGCACTCTCGATGAAGATCGCCCGGTAAGCGCGCACCAGAATGTACAGGGGATTCTTGCCCAGAATCGGCAGCAATACTTCCGGCAACGCCGTATCGGGATAGCAGATTGGAGTCAGAAAAAACCACATGGTCAGCAGCAACCCCATGACGTAAACCAGGTCACGCACATAAACGCCCACGGCCGCCAGCAGGTAGCAGAGCCCTGCCGTCAACAAAATTTGCGGCACCCAGATCACCGGCAGCCAGAGCGCAGTCAGCGGCACACCCCCTCGACTCGCCACTAGAAAAAACAGAAAGATCACCGTTGCGGTAAGCCCGGTAACCAACCCGGCCAGTGTCAAATTCAACGGCAACACTTCAACGGGAAAGATCACCTTCGTAATCAGATTGCGGTGCTCCAGCGCACTGTTAGGGGCCCGCGCAATCGATTCATTCATGGCCAGCCACGGCAGCATTCCCGACAAAAAAAACAAAACGAATCCCGATTGCGAAGGGTCGCCCGGGAAACGCGTTTTCAGAAACACACCAAACACAAAGTAGTAGGTCAGCATCAACAACAACGGATTGAGCAACGCCCAAAACGCATCGGCAAAGCTGCCCCGGTACCGCGAAACAATATCGCGGCGCACCATCGAGAGAATCAGATGCCGGTTCGCGGCATAAGACTTCCAGGGCCCCAGCAGAATCTCGGCCATCGTAGCGGGCCAGCGCTCTCGCCTCATCTGGCCAACCGTAGTCATCAACTTTCGATCTACACGAACGCCCGCTTCATCTACCGTAGCGTCAATGGCCAAAAACTCCTGCCCCCGCAGATAGCCCCAACTCCCGTCCAGCCTCGGCGAAACATAGAACCGGTAACGCCCCGGTGCCGGAGGCAGCTCAAACTCAAAGCGGGCCGAACCATCTGCTTCCACCCAGGGCGACTCCCGCAAGAAGCGTCCCGAATCCGGATCCAGCCAGTGACACCCCATCGTGGCCTTGCCCGCAATCGAGCAATCAATGCGCAATCGAAATTGTTCAGCCGTGATGGTGGAATCGGTAATTTCAGGCATAGAGCCAACCGGGGTAACGGTTGCGCACCGGGCCCGCCTTGCGGCCCACACAGTAAATGCCATCACCGCGCAACTCGTTGCTCAGATTATATTGCGTGAGCAGGTGCGCGATCAGGTGCTGCTCGGGATGTGGCTGTTCCAGAAACTCCCCGGTCTCCAGATGCGTGATCTCAAAGCCCGCCTCCCAAAACAACAAATGCACTTCTTTGGCCGTGTATTCGCGGTTGTGCCGCGCTTCGGCCTCCTCACCAGGCTTCCGCGGCAGAATGTAAGCCGGGAAGAAGCTGGGATGATACCCATGCAGAATCGCGTGGATTGCCCGGTGGCTGGCCACATTCGGCGTAGTCAACAGCAAGGCTCCGCCCGGCTTTAGAATGCGGTGGATCTCACTCATCATGTGCATCGGGTCTGCCGTCAGGTGCTCCAGCAACTCGCAACACAGCACCGTGTCGAAGCTCGCATCGGCGTAAGGAAAGACATCTTTCTCGGCATCAAACAGATCCACATCGCAAGCAAAGGGTTGCCCGTGCTCGCTCTCAATCTCGTGATGGTCGGTTTGACCTTTCGGCCCGTAGTAGCAGCCCCGCACAGAACCGTACTGCAACTGGTAGCGGAGTGCGGGCGTAATCTGCATATACGCGCCCATCTCCAGAATCGACTTCGTTTCATCGCCCATCGGTGTGAGTGACAGCGTCTTGGTAAGCCGCGTAATGTGCGTGTTGGTGTACTGCTTGCCACCTTCGCCCTGCGCCCAATCGAGAATCTCGGCCGGCGCCACTTCTTTAGTGACAACAGGCTCTGGCTCAGGGCTCGCCTCTACAAGAGGCCGCCCAAGAGCAACCGCCTCCAGAAAGGCAACATAGCGGCTCGCCACCAGCTCCCACGGACATTCCTTCTCCACCCATCGCCGCGCACGCTCACCCAGTACCCGCCCAGATACCGGCCTCGAACTTAACAAATTCAGATATTCGAAAATCGTGTCTTCTTCGGCCGTGTTCGGCGGCGCAGGCACCTTCAGGCAGATCTCATCCGGATATTCCTGAAAGCTCCCAATGTCAGTCACCAGCACCGGCTTGCCCAGCGAGAACGCCCGCAGCAGCGTTCCAGAACTCTCTCCCACCGTTGGATAGCGAAGATTCAGAATGACATCACAAGCTTCCATGTAGTGGTGAAAATCTTCCGGGTTCAAGTAGCCAAGAACGCGCACGTACTCTTCAAGCCCCAAGCCCCGCAACTGGTTTTCGAGATCCAGTTCAGGGTGCGGCTCACCGCACAGAATCATCCGCACATTCGGATCCAGCCTCGTCAGCCGACGCACCGCCCGCAGTGATTCGGCAATGCGCTTATAAGGCTTCAGAAAACCGAATGCACCAATCAATGTGTTGCCCGTGCTCAAGCCGAGCTTCGCGCGGTAGTGATCACGCAAGGGCGCTTTGGTCAGGTCACGGTCAATCCAGGCCCCATGCCAGATCTTCGTCAGAGGCCCGCTATATCCCGCCTCTCGCACGCTTTGCCCCACACAATCCGAATGTACAATCACGCCGCGCGCCTTCTCGAGCAGGCGCTTAAACATCGGCACACCCTCGTAATCCGGGCCCACCTCAAGCCGCCTCACTCGCTCGGCAAACACACGCGCCACTTCCCCACCGTCGTAGGCAACCCCTTCCACATAGGCGTCCCAATTGCCACGCTTGATCGTGCGTTCGGCATGAAGATGATGCAGATTCGCCTCGTGCAGCACGATGACGCCAGGATGCTCCAGCGCGCATTCGTAAATCGACGAATGGTACCCATTGTTCCCCATCTGATAAAGCAGCAGGTCAAACTGCTTCAGCACCTCAGCCGCCGGTGGGGTCTCAAACACAGTGACGCTAGCCAGTTTTGCAAGGGGCCCAAGCACGGCTGCCGAATAGTCGGCAATGCCACTTTTGGCTGGGGGCAGGGGTGAGAAAAAAGCGATGCGCATCTAGCGCTGCAACTCCATCGTGAAGGCTCCTAGTGGCAGGGGCACCCGGAAAAGGAGCGGCGTCCGCAAGGCATCGCGGCCGAAAAACACCTCAACAGCATGCCGCGAGGCAGGGCCCTGAATCGTCAATTCCAGCTTGTCCGCAGGTTCCGCTCCAGAGGGCAACTGCAGGTTCGAAGCTCCCGCATACTTGAAACCGATCTGGTAAGCCGCACCGAAGAAAACCGTCTGCGCTCCCGGGATCCGGCCCTGCTTCAATTCCGAACGCAGGTAGTAAATCAGGCTCAGCGCATCCCGCCCACACGACGACATCGGCAATTTGCTCGTACCGCCATTGGCTGTCTTGCGCTCAGCCACCCCTTCTTCGGGCTTGAACGCAGTGGTCTCATTGCGCAGCTTCGAGCCGTGCTTCAGCTTGGTATCGAGTCGAATGGAGCAAAAATCAGACTTGGCAAGAGAAACCACTTCATCGCTCACCGCAAACCCAGGGATCGATGCGTCGAGCTTCAATTCAAACTTTCGGGTCGCCGCAGAAGCGTCAACATTGTCCGTCACGAGCGTCGCTTCCCCCAGCGAGAGCCCACTCGGCCAGTTGACGTTGTATCGCAACGTTTCGATTGCGCCAAAACCATTCGAGGCAAGCGCCAGCAAAAGAATCCCAATACGGCTCATGAAGATTGGACGGCCTGCGCCACGCGAACGTTTACTTTTGATTTCTTGCGACGCCTTCCTGCTACTTCGTAGTAAACCTCAAGCGTCTGCCGTGCGGCCTTCTCCCAGCTGAATCGGGATGCATTCTTCAAGCCCATCCGCTCCATGCGCTGCCGCAATTCTGTATCGAGCAAAAGGTCGCGCATCGCTCGCAGCAATTCCCCACGCGAATTCGGATCAAACAACAATGCCGCCTTGTCAGCCACCTCAGGCATGGCCGACGTGTTGGAGCAAGCCACCGCTCGCCCGCAAGCTTGCGCCTCCAGAATGGGCAGTCCAAAACCCTCGTAAAAGCTGGGATAGACAACAAGCTCAGCAGCGTTATAGAGGTGCAACAGATCCTCGTCGTTCACAAAATCCGTAAAGTGGATTCTCTCGCTGATCGAAGATCGCTTCGCCGCCTGATACACCTTCGGCGCAAACCAGGTCGGCTTACCCACCAACACCAGATGATGGGGCAATTGCGGATGGCTCTCGATCAACTCTTCAAAGGCGGCAATCAAACCAATCTGATTCTTGCGCGGCTGCAAATCGCCGACTGACAGCACGTAGGGCCACTGCACCCCAAACTTTTCAGACACCGTATTGAAGGCCACCTTCGGCTGCACCGGGCGAAAGTGCGGCGAAACAGCGTTATAAATCACTTCAATCCGTTCGGCCGGCACGTCATAGGCCGCCATAATGCGCTGCCGCGAAAACTCGCTCACCGTCAACACCCTTGCCGCCCGTCGCACCGTGTGCGCCACCGTCGCCTGCAATTGCATCCGCCGCGGCGCAGTGAAATACTCAGGCTTTTCGAGGTAGCTCACATCATGCACACTCACCACAAACGGCGAGGGGCAATACAGCGGAGCCGTATATTGAACATGCAGCAGGCTCGGCTTGTCTAACAGGACTCTTCGGGTCAGATCCACGCCAAGACGCACAAACGGATTCGCAGACACACTTCGTTTCTCGAACCGGTTAGGAACTTCAGAGGCAGCGTATTCCGAGCAGACATAAGCGTAGAACTGAGCTTCCCGATCCAGCCGGGCGTAATTCTCCAGCAGGTTCCGGACGTAAACTTCATTCCCCGTCAAATGTCGCCCGATAGTATGCGCGTCAATCGCAAAGCGCATGGGCGTTTTCCCAGTATAGTCCAAGGGTTTGGAACCCACTCCCAAGAAAATTGTTACAGATTCAGCTCAGAAAGAATCTGGTGGGCTCGCCCCCAGACATACCGTTCCTCATAAAGCTGCCGCGCTTGCCGGGCCAACTCCCGGCGTCGCCCTTCCTCACCGAGCAGCAAACAAACTTGTCGGGCGAAATTCACTCCACCATCCGCAATGCTTAGATGCACCCCGTCTTTCCCCTCTAGCCCTTCCGCCCCCAACGAGGTCGAAACCACGGCCGTACCGGCTGCCCATGCTTCCAGAATCTTCAGCCGCGTGCCAGACCCCGACAGCAGCGGCACAATCGCCACCGCAGAGGCGGCAATCTCCTCAATCGCATCAGCCACGGGCCCAACAAAATCCACGTTGGGTGCACGATTGGCGGCATACCGGATCTCCTTGCCAATCAGCCGAAGCCGACAGGCCGGATAACTTCGCAAGATCTCGGGCCAGCACTGGTCGAGAAACCAGTGCAGCCCCTGCTGATTCGGGTGGTAGGCAAAGTTCCCCGTCATCGCCAGACTTTGCGTCACATCCACTTGTGGCAACGCATGCCAGGGGATGGTATTCGGCAGCACTTTCAGATTCCGGTGCAGCAGCCGCGCCGCATCAGCCGCTGAGGTAGTCAAAACCAGCGGAAACCGTTCCAGCAGTCGCTGCTCCAACTCATGAGCCCGGGCCGCAAAGTGCCGCAACAAAGGCCGATGCAGCAGTGAAGAATTCCCCAGCAACGATTCAAAGTACGCCGACTCCACATTGTGGAGATCGAGCACCAGCTTTCGAGCGTGCTTCTGCAAAGTATCAACATAGCCTGCCGCCCAGAAGTGCTCCACCCAGATCAAATCGTACTCATCCCCTCCCAGAATTTCCTGCAGCCTTTGCGCTTGCCCGCCAAAGCGATCCACCAGTGGCGGCACCCCTTCGATGGCCCTTCGCAAATTGCGCAGCAGTCTCGGCACAAAAGCCTTCGAGTGCTGCGGCAGCTCAATCGTATGGCTGGCCGCCAGCATGCCAGCGGGATACTGCAGCGCCGGGTCCGGCTCTCCTTCTAAACGAAAATGCACCGCCGTCAAGCGGTAACGTTCTGCCAGAAACGTCACGATCGACGCTGTCCGCAGCGGCCCACCTCCGATCACCGGGAAGGGTGCCTCCGGCAGCAGGATCAATGCCCTAGGCTTCTGAGAGGCAGCGCTCATAAAGCCCTCTAAACTTTTTTGCGGTCTCAGCCCAACTAAACTGCGCCGCCCGCGCCAGCGATCGCTGCTGCCGCTCCTCTCGCAACGCAACATCCTCTGCCAGCTTCTTCATGCAACTGGCCCACTCCGCTGCATCTTCCACACCGGCAAACAGTACCGCAGAATCTCCCACTTCCAGCAGCGCTGGAATGGCAGAACAAACCACCGCAGCACCGCACTGCATTGCCTCCAGCACAGGCAAACCAAAACCCTCATAGCGGGAAGGATAAAGCACCGCCGTCGCCGAAGAATAAAGCCTCGACAACATCCCATCTTCCTGCGGGCCCAGATACTCAATCCCGGGATGATCTGGAATCAGATACCCTTCACGCCGATGGCCTGCCAACCGTAAGGGAATCTTCGTTCCCTGCTCCCAAAGCAGTCTGGTAGCCGCATACAGAACTTCCAGATTCTTGCGCGCCTCCAAGGTCCCCAAATAAAGAAAGTAAGGCTCGCACCGTTCAGGCGCAGGCGCAAACAAAGCGCTCGCCGCATGCGGAATCGCCACCACACGCCGCTCGGCCCACCCAAAGCGCGCAAGCACCTCCTGCCGCACTGCCTCGGTCGGCGTATGCACGATCGTTGGAATCTTCGCCCGCAACAAAAGCCCCGTCCTTTGTCGCACCCGCGCAGACCCCGGCCCAGGCTCAAGCCACGGCGACAAATCATGAACCGTCATCACGCTAGGCAACTTACCCCAATAAGGCACCGCAAAATCCGTCCCATGAAACACCTGTGCCCCACAACGCTGGAGTGCCCGGTTCAATCCAAACAACCACCAGCGCCGCTCCAGTCCCTTCGGCGTGGGCGCAAACTGATCGGAGACAGCCAGATAATTGTCCCCAGGAAACTCCTCTCGCAGGCTCAACAGCAACTGATCGGTGAAGCGGCGAATCCCACCCACTGGCCCCACCAGCGGTGTCCCATCCAGCGCAACTGTCAATCGCTCAGCCATTCCCGGCTTCGCGAATTCCCTGCTCGATGTTCACTTTCAACAGCACCACCAGCCCACCCACAAAGAACACAATCAGCGAAAGAATGGCCAGACGGTAGTTCCCCGTCAACTCCAGCGCCAGGCCAAACACCAACGGACTGATCCAACTGGTCCCCTTATCGGAAATCTCATAGAGCGAAAAATACTCGGCCTCGCGCCCTTTCGGAATCAACTGCGAAAACAAAGACCGGCTCAGCGCCTGGCTTCCACCCATCACAATGGCAATCACAAAAGCGAGAATGAAAAACTCACTCTCTGTCTTCACCGCCAGCCAGATGTAGAACAAGGTCAGCGTCCAGATCATCAAGGCCAGCACCACGCTGGGCTTGGGGCCAATCCACTTCGAAAGGTAGTTGAAACCCATCGCCCCAAAGAACGCGACAAACTGCACCATCAGAATCGCTTTTGTCAGCGACCCCATCGACATGCCCAACTGATCGGCCCCAAACTGGCTCGACAGCGCAATCACCGTTTGAATACCGTCGTTGTAGAGCAGGAAGGCAATCAGAAACAGCAGCGCCTGTGGATAGAGCCGAATGTCGCGCAGCAAACTCCCCACCTGCTTGAGCCCAATCGAAAGGTAATTTTCACCCGGCGGCAAGCTCACTCCCTTCTCATGATTCCGCAGGCCAGCATAGGCAGGGATGGTAAATAACCCCCACCACACTCCCGCCGAGCAAAGGCTGATCCGAACTGCCATCCCCTCCGAAAGTCCAAACGCCGCCGCATTCGAATACAGGTAGAGATTCAGCGCCAGCAACACACCACCGCCCAGATAGCCGAAGCCCCAGCCGGTAGAGGAAACCTGGTCCCGTTCCTCCGGTAACGCAATGTCCGGCAGAAAAGAGTTGTAAACAACAATCGAAGCACCAAAGAGAAGATTGGCAACCAGGAACAAGCCTGCTCCCCAAAGGTAATGCTCCCCGTGTAGAAAAAACATCAGGCAGGTTGCGCTCACCCCAATCAGCGCCAACCCTCCCAGCATCTCCCGCTTGCGCTTGCCGTAATCAGCAATGGCCCCCACCAGCGGCAGGCAAAGCACCTGCAAAATCACCGACAGGGCAATCAGATAGCTCCAAAGTGCCCTCGGGTCCATGCTCAATCCAAACGGGTGGATTTTCCCATCGGCCCCAGCCGCCACCTTGGCCAGCGACGTCAGGTAGGGCCCCAGAAAGAGGGTCACAACGGTAGTGGAAAATGCCGAATTTCCCCAGTCGTAGGAGTACCAAGCCCACTGCTGCCGCCTGTGATCAGAATGATTCATGATTTTCCCTAACTTTCCTCCCCCGGCCAGCATCTAATAGTCGATGAAAATCCTAGTATCTCTTTTCCTCGGAGCCCTTCTCACCATGTCAGCCGCAGATTCTGCTCATGATTTCACAATGAACTCGATTTCTGGCAAACCCGTCGCCCTCAAGAGCTTTTCCGGTAAGCCCGTTCTATTTGTCAACGTGGCAAGCCAGTGCGGCTACACGCCACAATACAAAGGCCTCGAAGCCCTCTACCGCAAGTACAAAGACCAGGGCCTGGTCATTGTCGGTGTACCCGCCAATAACTTTGGCGCACAAGAACCCGGCTCCAACGAAGAAATTGCCACCTTCTGCAAGCGCAACTACGATGTCAGCTTCCCGATGATGTCGAAGGTCGATGTCAAAGGTTCTGCCATGACTCCTCTCTACAGCTACCTCACCAAGACCGGCGGCGACGTAAAGTGGAACTTCACCAAGTTTCTGGTCGGCAAAGATGGCAAAGTGATCGAACGCTTTGAATCCGGCGTAGACCCGATGGACAGCAAGCTCACCTCGGCCATCGAAAAGGCTTTGAAATAAACTCTCAGCTTCGCGGGCGGAATCGTAAAACCGATTCCGCCTGGATTTGTTTATAGGGCAGTCTCACCACCCCGCCATTGAGGTAAGTCTCCCAGTAGTCCTTGCTATGTTTCGCAAACGTGTGACCGCTCTGCCCCAGCGTCAGCGTCAGATAACTTTGATCCCAATCCGCCGTATCCGCAATAAACCGAAACGCCGGTCCGTTGCGCATCCCCGCCGCCTTCACGCTCAATGTCGATCCGCTCCAGGGCACCGGCCCAGCTTGCACAAACTGATCGACCAGCGGCAGCCGCAAGGTCCGGATCGCCGAAGCAAAGGGCATCCAGGGTTGCGCAATAAACTTCCCCACCGTAATCGCTTCTCCCAAAACCAGATTTGAAATCGACAGGCGATTGAAACGCCCGTAGTCCCAAAACTTCGGGTTCTTCCCCTGCTGCTTCACTCCCACCTCTATGGCATCCAGTAAGGCCTGCACCAACACCTGGTCATAGTCGGCAAACCAGTTCTTGGGGCGACGGCTCAACAGGTCCTCCAGAATCGACGGAGCAAAGTGCGACTCAAACCCAACAGGAAGATTGGTTACATTGCGAATCACCGCACGCTTCAACTCTTCAAAGGCCAGGCTCACCAGCACCGGTGCGGCAAGGCCAGCTTCCATCTGCCCATTCCATCCTTCGAGTACTTCAATCGCCGCCGTAAAGTCTTCACGGGAAGACTTTCGCGAACGCCCGGCCTTAGCCAACTCTTTCGCCAGAAAGTGATGGAAAGCCGAGTACACATCCTTCTGAATCACAGCCATCTCAGCCGCCTGCCACTTCGGCTTCGTGGCGATCAGATTCGCAATCTGACGCTGCCGGTAGGGAGGCGTAAAGATGCCTTTCACCGGGTACTTGTAATCGGCCGGGAATGGATTCTGGTTCGCACTGATGAGAACTCCATCCTTCGGGTTGTAGGCCGTCGGCATCTCCTCAAACGGAATAAAGCCGGTCCAGCCGCCCTTGGGGTCTTGCGCGTCCATCGGCAGGCTACTATCCGCATTGCCACGCAACGGCATCTTGCCAGCCGCCTGATAGCCGATATTTCCCTCCACATCGGCGTAAATGAAATTGTGGCAAGGCCCGGGGAATCGGGCAAGCGCCGTACGGAACTCCGTCCAATTCTGTGCCAGATTCAAATTGCGAAACGCAAAGGGATACTTGCCTTCAAAGGCAATCCATTTCATCGCATACCGCGCACCACCACGCTCCACCACAGGCCCATTCGGCGTCACTTGCACATTCAGCTCAATGTTGCGCCCACCCTTGACCCGAATCGTCTCCCGCTCAATCCCAATCAGCCTCGTCTCGTTGTAGTAAAGATCCTGCACATCGTAGTGCAGCGTGGTCATCGTCCAGGCCACCTTCTGGTTATGACCGATCACAATCGCCGGAGCGCCAGGCAGCGAGGCTCCAATGACATCAAGCGCTTCTGCTTTCAGGTGTGTGATGTGAAACGTACTCGGCCAGCTAAACTGCAAATGCGGATCACCCGCAAGTATGGGCTTGCCGCTCTGCGTGCGGCTCCCCGCCAGTGCCCAGCCATTCGACCCAAGCTGTATCTCGGCGCCGCTCCGCGTGGGAAACAGCGTCCGCACCTTTTCTTTGTCAGCTGCCTGGCTCAAGATCATTTGCTGGTCGGCCTCCACCGTCCAACTGCTCGAAAGCTGTCGGTACATGTGCAACACCAGCAACATCGAATCAGCAATCTGCCAGGGCCGCGGCGTATAGTTCAACGCTTTGACTTCCAGCGGCAATTTGTCCTGATGGCTCAACAACCAGTCATTCACACCGCGCGCATAGGCCGCCAGCCACAGATGGTCTTCAGGCTCCAGTGTCTCCACCATGGCTTGGGCCAACCGTCGCAAGCGCAACTGGCGAGCCTGCAAGTCGCTTTCAACCGCCGCCGGTCCCGCGATTTCTGCCATCTCCCCAGCCGCTAGCCGACGCGTTGCCTCCATTTGCCAAAACCGGTCCTGCGCGTGTACAAAGCCCTGCAGATAAATGGCATCTTCAATCCGGGCCGCCTCAATATGCGCGATTCCGTGCTCGTCCCGAGTGACAGTGGCCGCGCTGCTGACAGCCCCTTCCAACTCGCCCGCGGTCTCGGGCAAGCTCTGCGAAAAGAACCGATAAGACAGGCCCAGGAAAGCAATCCCTAGGATCACTACCAAGGCGTTGGTATATTTGAATACGCGTCGCACCTATTCAAAGTCTAATGGAAGCCAACAGTAATATTGGGTTGCGCCTGCTTTTGTTGGCCGCACTCACCGCGATCAATGCCTTTTTCGCCGCCTCAGAAATTGCTCTTCTGAGCGTCCGTCGCCCTCGCATCATGCAATTGGCGCAGGAGGGCAATCTGGGTGCCCAGGCGGCACTCAAGCTGCTGACCAACACCGAAAGGCTCCTTAGCGTCATTCAGGTCGGCATCGGCATCACTTCGCTCGCCATGGGCGTGGCCGGTGAAGAGGCCATCAATAATTGGCTCCGTTCTCAATTGGTTCCCATAGCGCCTCCCGGCTACGACAAGCTGGTTGAATTCGGCTGCCTGATGCTCAGTTTTGTCTTCCTGACCCTTTTGCTGGTAGTGGTCGGCGAAGTGGTCCCCAAGAATCTGGGCATCCTGGCTTCAGAGAAAATCAGCATCTTCAGTTCTCCGCCGCTGCTTCTCGTCAACCGTGCTCTCGGCCCTTTGGTGTTTCTTGTCGAGCGCCTCGCCAATCTCATCTCGCGCATCCTCGGCCTTCCCCAGGGCGGTGCACAAGGCATTCACTCCCTCGAAGAGATCCGCCACATCGTAGAGTCGAGCCTCGATCACCAGACGGTCACCAAGTTCGAAGCCCACGCCATCGACCGGCTGCTGGAACTGCGTGAGCTAGTAGCGCGCGAGGTCATGACACCCCGCAGCAGCATGGTCTGCCTCCCCATCGATGCCTCACTCGATGAGCTGCTCAAAACCATGAGTGACCACCATTACTCTCGGGTACCCGTCTACAAAGATTCGCCAGACAACATCATCGGCATCGTCCACTTCAGAGACCTACTGGTGGTCTGGCAGGAGCGCCGCCTCGCCACCGAACGCCGCCGCTCCGTACGCCCCTTCCGCCTCGATCAGCACGTCCGCAAACTACCCGTCATTCCAGAAACCAAAGCACTCAGTGACCTCATTGATGAGTTCCGCCACAATCGGGCGCATATGGCCCTGGTCGTCAATGAATTCGGCGCGGTCAGCGGTGTACTAACCCTCGAAGACGTCTTCGAGCAAGTCTTCGGGGAAATCGAAGACGAACACGATCTGGTGGTCATCGAACAGGCCATGAACGCCACCGAGCTCGAACTCGATGGCACCACCACGACTCGCGATCTCGAAACCAAGTTCGGCATTGAACTCCCCGCCGATGCCGGCTTTGAAACCCTCGCTGGCTTCATCCTCTTCCGTCTTGGCTTCATTCCACAAACCGGTCAGGTGATCGAAGAAGAAGACCGCCGCTACACCGTCATCGAGATGGACCGCAACCGCATCGGCAAGGTCAAAATCGAGCGGCTCAATAAGGACTGATCAAGTGCCTGCCGGGCATCACACTCTGCCCAGCGGAAGAATCCTCAAAAGAGCACTATCAACATCGGCCTGAGCGAAGAACAACGCACAGGTGTAGCAGGCTTGCTGCGCCAAACCCTGGCGGACGAATTTGTCCTCTATACGAAGACCCGCAAATACCACTGGAACGTCGAAGGCCCCCACTTCCACGATCTTCACAAGCTTTTTGAAAGCCAATACGAATCCATCGACGAAACCATTGACGAAGTCGCCGAGCGCATCCGCTCCCTCCGCCAGGACCTGGTCAACGCCAACGACAAGTTCGGTGATGCCGGCAACCAGGACTTCTTCACCGGCTTGCTCGAAGATCACGAGAAAGCCGCCTGGATGTTACGCTCCCTACTTCGCTAATCCGAGTGCCGCCTCAATCTTGCGCCAATCCACCAGGATAAAGTTGCGGCGGCTATCATTCATCGCAATAAACAGGCCCTGCGGAAACTCAGCTCCAAGGGGCCTGCCAATCACTTCAATCCCATCCGTCGTAGCCGCACCCACCCGAAAACTCCCCAGCTCCTTCGAGTGATCGTGCGGCCCCATCGCACCGCCCTCACGCGCATAGACGTGATACTCCGAGTTCGGCGTCTGCTGATCGGTAGCAATCAGATAACCCTTACCGCCCCGCTTCTTGTAGATCGCAATCCCTTCCCGATCGCCCTTCCATCCGGTCGTCGCAAACAACGCCAACTCCTTGGCAGCATCCGCATGCGCCGGGTCGGCATGGTACTTGCGAATCCCCGCTCCTTCGTCCGAGTAGTAGAGGTAACCGGCCTCGTCATCGACGGCAATCGCTTCAATCTCCTTGGTGTTGCTGAAGGCCCCAAACTCGCGCACCTTCTCCCCCACCAGCTTCCCCGTCCCGTCATCCCGCAAACGGTACTGCCACAGATAGCTGCCACTCGGGCCCGCCTTGCGGCTCACCACGGCGAAGATCGCACCATCCTTCGGTCTCTTGTACAGGGCAACACCCATCGGCTGCTGATTAGCTCCCGTCTGCCCGGCAAATACCGGGATCGCTGCCAGATCCCGCAAGCCCTTCCCCGGCAACACTTCAAACACGCGCAACCGATGCTGATTCCGCTCCGTGGCAACCGCGATATCCAACTGGCGCCCACCCAGCTTCAAGCCATACGCCACATCAATGTTGTTCGGTCGATCCACAGCCGGGATCGACATCAGCAGGCTCCCATCCAATCGATAAACAGCAATGGCACCCTCGGGAGCTGCCATTTTGATCGTCCCGAAAATCAGGCTTTCTTGCGGCCGCCTCGGATGCACCCAAACTGCAGGGTCATCCGTCTGCTGGGCGGCAGACACCGTCTCGCGCACGGGCGCAACATCCACCTGAGACAAAAGCAGAAAAAGAGAAATCAAATGCATGGCTAAAACAAAACGTTCTGGCTTCTTCTTCGCTGCACTTTGAAGTAATCAAATGCACGCTCCGTGGCAATCCGCCCACGCGGGGTCCGGTCAATGAAACCCTGTTGAATCAGATACGGCTCATACACTTCCTCAATCGTGCCAGCCTCTTCATCAGCAGCACTGGAAAGCGTGTTCAATCCCACCGGCCCACCATCAAACTTTTCGAGAATACAAAGCATGATGCGGCGATCCACCTCATCGAGCCCTAGCGGATCCACTTCCAGCAAGTCCAGCGCATCCACAGCCACCTGCTTCGACATCTCGCCCTGCGCTTTCACCTGCGCGTAGTCGCGCACCCGTCGCAGAAGGCGATTGGCAATCCGTGGTGTCCCGCGGCTTCGCCGCGCAATTTCTTCCGACGCCGGCCCATCCATCGACACACTCAGAATCTTCGCCGACCGTCTCACAATACCCGACAACTCTTCCGGCCCATAAACATCCAGCCGCAGCACCAAGCCAAAGCGCCCACGCAGTGGCGCGCTGATATTTCCCAATCGCGTCGTCGCCCCCACGGCGGTAAATTTCGGCACCGGCAACGAGTGCGTCCTCGCACCCGGCCCCGCACCAACAATGATGTCCACCCGAAAGTCCTCAAGCGCCGAATACAGCATCTCTTCCACATCAGGTGCCAGCCGGTGTATCTCGTCGATGAAGAACACCTGTTGCGACCGGATGTTGCTCAGCAGGCCCGTCAGGTCCAGCTTCTTCTGCAAGACAGGGGCCGAGGTCTGCTCAAATGCCGACCCCAACTCATTGGCAATCAGCGTCGCCAGCGTCGTCTTCCCCAGCCCGGGCGGCCCATAGAGCAGCACATGATCCATCGCCTCGCCACGCATTTTCGCCGCAGCAATCGCAATGCTCAAATTCTCTTTCAGCTTCGCTTGGCCGGTAAAATCGGCAAGGCTGCGGGGCCGTAAGGACGCTTCAAAGAGCAGCTCTTCACTCTGCGCCTCACCCGCGACAATGCCTCTTTCCATCATGCAATCTCAGGTTAGCGTACCAACTCCAGACTCTTGCGAAAGAGTTCTTCAAAGTTGGCCCCTGTCACCAGGCCCTTCGCCTTGGCCACCGCCTGTTCTGCGGCTGCCGCCGGCGACCCCAAATTGACCAACGCCGAAAGCACGTCTTGCTCCAGCGGCGAAAAGTTCATACTGGGCCCACTCTCTCGCCGGATCACCACCCCGGCCCCGGCCGGCAGATCTTCCAGCTTGTCCTTCAGCTCTACAATCAGGCGCTCCGCCGTCTTCTTGCCAATCCCGGGAACCCGCGTCAGGCTCGCCACATCCCCACCCCGCAGGCACGCCACCAAATTCTCGACAGACACCCCACTCAACACCTTCACCGCCAGCGATGGCCCAACGCCACTCACTCCGATCAACTTCTCAAAAGCCCTCTTCTCAATCACCGTGAGAAACCCATACAGCGAAATCGCATCCTCACTCACCTTCGTGTACACGCGCAGGCTCACTTCCTGGCCTTCGTCCGGCAGCGCCGAGTACGTACTGATCGGCACATCCACTTCGTATCCAACCCCGCCCGCAAGTACAATCACGGTACCGGCTGCTTTCTCAAGCACGGTACCCCTTAGGTAAGCAATCATAAAAACACCATAGCTTATGGCACGGCGACTCTTTTTCGTTTCTGAAGTTCACAGCGGCCGCGCGGAGTTGCGCGGCGAAGAAGCAAAGCATCTCTCTCGCGTTCTCCGCGTGGAACCAGGCCACATCTACGAGATCTCTGACAACGAGCAGAAGTATCTCGCCAAAGTGGCCGAAGCCCACAAAGAGGCAGTTCGTTTCGAGATCCTCGAAAAACTCCCCACCGAGCGCGAACCCCAGCAGATCCACCTTTATGCCGCCATCATCAAGTTCGAACACTTCGAGTGGGGCATCGAAAAAGCAACCGAACTCGGTGTCGACAAAATCATCCCGGTCCACAGTGCCCGCAGCGAAAACGGCCTCGACCGCGCCGTAGCTAAACGCCTCGAACGCTGGCGCAGAATCGCCCTCGAGAGCAGCCAGCAATCGCGACGCACCTTTCTGCCAGAACTCACCGGTGTCGTCCGCTTCAAGGACGCCCTCACACAAGCCGAGGGCCAGCGAATTTTTCTGGACGAAAATCGCGAAGCATCACACCTCGCAAAGCTGCGCACCGAACAAAGCCCCATCAGTCTCCTCATCGGGCCCGAAGGCGGCTGGACCGAAGACGAGCGCGCAGCGGCAATCGCGGCGCAATGGGCCCCGGCCAGCCTCGGCCCACGCATCCTCCGCGCTGAGACCGCCTGGCTCGCCTCCCTCGCTATCCTCCGCTCCTAACGCTCGCAAGGCTCGCGATTATTGAGAATCGGGTAGAACAACCGCCGCGCGTCTCCCTCCTTGCGGCAGCTCAGCTTGCGCCCATTCACGAAGATCTGCAACACCTCCGGGCCCCAAACCACAGCATTGTCCGCCAGATTGGGCTCCATCAGGATCCGCAAATAGCCTTCGTCCTGATAGTCGGCAAGCAGCTTCAGCGGCCCGCTAAACGCACCCAGCGTTATCCCCTGATCCACCACCCTGGCAACACCGCGCGAATACCAGCGCAAATACTTCTCACCCACGCGCGCCGCAAGCAATGGGCGCTCGGTATCGAGGGCCAGCAACTCCTGTGCTGGCGCATGCAAAAAGTAAAGTGCTAGCAGCACCCCACTCAACTCGCAAAACTCCTCACCACAGCCGCAACCGGCGCGGACCCCACGGGGATCATCGTAAACAGCGGTGCCGTCTTCTGACGCTTCGAAACAATATTGGCCAGCCGAATGATCGCGACATCCCCAGACCGCTGATTCAACACCAGCGCCATCTGGCTATCCGGAGTCAAAACCACGCTGCGCGGTTCTGCCCCCACGGCAACAACAGCCGCCAGCTTCTGCGTCCTCACATCCAAAACCGAAACCGTATCCGTCCTCGGGCTGGTCACAAACAAAAATTGTGGCGACCGCGACACCGCCATGGGGCCAGGCCACTTCCCGCTCAACAGCGTAGCTGCAACCTGCGATTGAAACGGGTACACCACCACCACGCCATCCAGCCCCTCACCGGTAATAAACAACTGCCCACCATCCGTGTTGAAGCAAAGATTCTGCGGCCGAATCGGCAACGGCAATGCCACAACCGTCTTCCCCGTCTCGCTATCCACCATCGTCAACTTCCGCTCCTGATCGTGCGCCACAATCAACATGCTGCCGTTGTTCAAATAGCGTATCTGGGCTGGTTGCGATTCCAGCCCCGCCACCAGCACCTTCTTCTCACTGGGGTCCTTCAAAATGCCAACCTGGTTGATCCCCTCAAACGAAACCGCCACATGCGCACTCCCAGGCGACACAGCCAAGCCTGTCGCAGGCTGACCCAAATCCCAGCGCTGGCGCTCTTGAAGACTCTCCCGGTCGATCGAAACCAGATTCCGCCCCTCACTCGTCAGCCCCCAAATGGTTTTCGCATCATGGCTCAGCCACACAGACCACGGCCGGAAGACCGTCTTGCACTTGCGCGTGAGCGCCGCCTCGCTCACCCGTACTT
Source organism: Bryobacter sp. (assembly GCA_044340255.1). Taxonomy (GTDB): domain Bacteria; phylum Acidobacteriota; class Terriglobia; order Bryobacterales; family Bryobacteraceae; genus Bryobacter. The sequence goes on from JBIITX010000016.1 coordinate 126,258, forward strand.
CCTCCACAATGCCGTTGTCACTGACACTCAACAGGAAATCCTGGTTCGGCACATCGATCAATTGCAACGGCCGGCCCGCTGTCTTGATCCTCTTCGTCTCCAGCTTGAACGCCGCCAAATCCACCACGGCAATATCACCAGAATCCCGAGTCGCCACGAAGGCATAACCCACAAAGGCCTGTTTGGTCTTCGACCCACACGAGGCCAGCAAAGCCGCTCCACTACTCGTCAATAAACTTCTACGCGAAAGCACAATCGTTATTATGAACCTTTGAGCATGCTCTTCGCCTTTTTGTTTGCCTTGCAACTGCCAGTGCCGCTCCCTCCGATTCTCGAATCCTGGAAGGCTGAGATCGAAGCACGCTCCACGCAAAGCATCGAAATCATTCGCATCCCGGGCGATCCCATCCCCGATCAGGATCGCCAACTCCTGCTTTCCTACTTCGCTCGCCCAGACTTTGCCGAAAACTTTTCAAGAGCCCAGGCCCTCACCTTCCGCTATGAAATCCAGGGCCGCTCCCGCAGCCTGATCCTGCTCAACCTCCCGAAAATGCAGCAGACCCAGAACTCGCCAGCCGCCCTCATTGCCCATGAACTCGGCCACCTCTGGCTCGCCTCGATCGGCTTGCCTTCCACCCTCTACAAGCCCGGCCCCCTGGCCTGCCTCGGCATCCACTACAGCAACATCGTGCAACACATTCTGATCCGTACAGAATCCGACCGCCGCGGCATCGACTGGCGCCCCTCCTACATCCGCGACTACACCGCAGCCTCCGATTCCCTCAAATTGGAACCCACCGGCGGCCCCGGCGATGAATGCCTCCGCGCCCAACGTCTCAGCCTCATCATTGACGTCATCACTGGCTTTGAACCCAAGTCCTTCCCCGCCCGCGAGACCTACCTGCAGCAACTCGCCGCCCAGGACCCCGCCGCCGAAGCCCTCGCCATTGAGCTCATCGAAGAGCTGGACAGCAAATTGAGCCTCAACAAAGATGCCTACGCCAGCGCCCTCTCCGCCGCAAAATCTGCCGTGGCTCGTCTTTTAGGCCGCGAAAGCCTCCCCTAGCAGGCCACCTCTCCGCTATGCTGAAATTTGGCATGTTGGAGATACAAGCTGACGACCTCCGCCCAGGCGTAGTAGTAATCCGCCTCAGCGGCAAATTAATGATGGGCCCTGAAAGCGCTTCGCTCGAGTCGATGGTAAACGCCCGCCTCGATGGCGGCGCACGTCATATCGTGTTTCACCTGGCTGACCTCAAGCAAATCGACTCTACCGGCATTGGCCGCTTCATCTCAACCTTCAACCGCCTCATGCAGTGCAAGGGCAGCCTGGGCATGGCCGAAGCTTCAAACGTCGTCCGCCAAAGCTTCCGCGTCACCCGCCTCGACACCGTCTTCAAGTTCTACGACACAGAAGCAGAAGCAATCGCCGCCATCCCCGCCTAGGCAGGGAAAAGCTTGGCATCCAGCCCCGGCACAATCTTCAACGCCGTCTTGTAATAAAGCTTCTTCAGCGTCGCGTCATTCAACCCCAGGCCGTACATCTTCCAGAACGCGTGCCGGCGACGGTAATACTCAAAGTATTCATCGCTCGATTCCAGCACCCGAAAGTACGTGTAATATTCCGTCGGTGCCCAGACATCCTTGCCAAACATCACCCGGTCTGCATACTTCTGCAACCACTGATTGGCAAAGCGCGGTTGCCTCCCCAACTCCGCAATCACGGCCGCAATATCGGTGTAAAGATTCGGCATCTCTTCCATCTGCCGACCCAACTCGGCCAAATCGTTCCCATACCAACGCAGGTGCGCCGAAATGAAGTTCGTCTTCGGATGCGCCTTAAAGAGCCGCTCGCTCTCCTGCATCAATTCTTCCCAGCTTCCATCCTTCTCCGCAGTCCGCCGCCGCCCGGGAAACTCTTTCAGCTCCAGCCAACGCTCATTGTTCTTGTCCCAGGGCTCCCAAAACGGTTTCGGGTCCGCCGTGTGAATCAACACCGGGGCCTTGTACTTGGCGCATACCTCGAACACATCAAACCAGCGCTTGTCATCCGCAGCAATGCGCTTGCCTGCCTTATCGCGCGTCGTCATCCCAAAATTCTTGAACAGCTTCAGCCCCTGCGCCCCATCCCGAAACGATTGCTCCAGCGTCGACGCCACACGCTTGGCGTAATCGGGCGCATCCATATTCTCAAAATCGAGATTGGCAAAAACGATAAACCGCTTCGGATACGCGCCCTTCATGTTCTTGACGATGGCCTTGCCCCGATCCCCGTAGTTCCCATTCAGGTTCACCATCATCGTCATGTTCAACGCATCCATGTCTTTCACCAGCTTGTCCAGTTGGCCAGCGGGCATCATGCCGTTCTGATGGTTGTGGATGTCAATGTGTGGAAACTTCGAGCGAACAATCTCCTTGCCCGGTACTTTCAACGTGGACTTCGGATTGTATTCCTCAAACGTAAGTTGTCCGGCAAGCGCAAGAAAGTGGCGTCGTTCCATTCCGTCTATTCTTCCACGGCGGGCCGTGAAATATAGTGCATGCTCGCATCATGCAGTTTGCCGTCCGGCGTCAAGCCGTAATGCGGCATCATCCCGTAACGCGTAAACATCAGGCTCCGCACCAGCGCCTCGGCCGCCCCGTCCTTAAACGTCGTGATCGTGTACATCATCAACCCCAGCGCCGGCATGCGCTCCAGCGCATCCACCAGCAAAGCCCGCGCCACCCCGCGCCGGTGATCGCTCGAATGTACGATCAATTTCTGCAGGTCCGCCCGGTGCCTCACCGACTCCGCTTTCTCGTAAGCAATCTGCAACGCCCCGATCACTTTCCCGTGCTCGATCGCCGCCAGCAACTCACGCTCTCCCGCTTCCATATCACGCGCCACGCCACCCCAATACCGCTCCAGCTTGTCCTCGCTCATCGGCAGCAGAAAGCCAACGGTCCCACCCACCGTCACAGCATCGTCCAGCAAATCTGCAAATTCTTTTTGGCGCTCCAGCACTTCGGCTGCAGCCAGTCTGCGAATTTCAAACACCGGCACCCGCCTCCTCCCTTTCATCCACCAACTCGGTGTCCTTCAACAGGTCATACACCGCATCATGCAGTGACTGCGCCAGCTTGCCCCGATCCTTCGTCGTGAGTCCAACCGTCGAGATCGGCTCCCCAATCCGTAACGTCACATTCCCCGGCGACACCGTACCCGATCCAAACGGCAGCACCTTCTCCGTCCCAAACAACGCCACTGGCACCACTGGCACCCCAGAGTTGATCGCAATATAGAAGGCACCCTCCTTGAAGGGCTTCAACTTCGCATCCGCCGAACGTCCACCCTCTGGAAAAATCAAAACGCTGATGCCACGCTCGCGAATCATCTTCCCGGCCTCAGTCATCGCCTTGATCGCCTCCCGCGGGTTATCCCTCGGCACAGCAATGTGCCCAGCCCGGCTCAGATGGTAGCCAAGAAAAGGAATACTGAACAAACCCTTCTTCGCCATAAATCGAAACTGCACCGGAATCGCAGCCAGAATGCAGGGCGTATCCATGTAGCTCAAGTGATTGGCAACGAACACATAGCTCCCGTTCGGGTCAATCTTGTCGAGCCCCTCCACCTTCATGCGGACAAAGCTCACCCGCAGCAGCATGCGCGCCCAGGCCCGGGCAATCGCTACCTGCATCCTTCCTGTGGTCTCAAACAGAGACACCAGCAAATTCACAGATCCATAAGCAATGGTGCAGATAATGATGAGTGGGTCGATGATCAACAACGCCCGCAGTTGTGCCAGCATGTACTTCCTCTATTGTAGAAGTGGTCGAGCCTCGCCAACCACAAACAGTGAGCCCGTAATGAAAATTACGGCATCCTCCGGCGCTTGGGCCAGCATACCGATCGCTTCGCTCACCTGCTCACAAGCCACTGCATTCTCATGAGGGCATAGCTTCAAAATCGCATCCGTCTCCAGAGATCGCTGCTGGTTGGCCCGGGTCAGAATCAGTCGGTCCGCCACCCCAAACAGCTCTTGCGCAATGTCAGTCACATCCTTATCGCGCATCACCCCAAACACCATCCACACTTCACGCTCGCTGAAATGCCGGTCGATAAACTCCCGCAGCTTCCGCGCCGCCGCAATATTGTGCGCCCCATCCAGGTAAATCAACGGCTTGCTTCGAATCAACTCCAGCCGCCCCGGCCAGGCCGCTTTCGCGATCCCCCGTTGAATCACCTCCGGCGCGATACCAAGCTTCCAGAGCGCCACCGCCGCCGTCAGGCTGTTACCCACCTGATGGCTCCCGGCAAGAGGGCAATCGACAATCAGCCGCGTCCCGCCCTTCTCTGCCACATAGTGGCAACCGTCCACCCGCAACGCCAGCTCCTTCAATTGCCAGCTAGCCACATCTTCCAAATCCTCCGCCACAAACACATGCTTCACTTCCATGTGCTGCAACCCCAGCACCACTGGCCGCCCAGGCTTGATGATCCCCGCCTTCTCCGCAGCAATCTTCTCGAGCGTGTCACCCAGGTACTGCTGGTGATCCATATCCACCGGGGTGATGACACTTAACAGCGGGTCCACCACATTGGTCGCATCGAGCCTCCCGCCCAGCCCCACCTCCAACACCACCCGCTCCACCTGCTTCTCGCGAAACAGCCAGAATCCCATCGCCGTCACAGTTTCAAAATAGGTGGGCGCGCAATCAATCTCTCCACTAGCCACAAGCTTGTTCGCTGCCGCGTGCACCGCATCAAAAGCCTGCGAAAACTCAGCTTCGCTCACCGGCTCCCCATCAATGCGAATCCTCTCGGTCGGGCTCACCAGATGCGGGCTGGTATAAAACCCCGTCCGGAAGCCAGCCTCCCGCAAAGTGGCCTCAATCATCGAACACACGCTGCCCTTACCATTCGTTCCCGCAACATGAATGACAGGGCAAAAATCCTGCGGGTTCCCAAGCTCCAGCAGCAGCCGGCGCACACGCTCCAGCCCCAGCTTGATCGTCTTGACCTCATTGCCAAGCGAATAAAGGTATTGAACCGATGCTGGAAAATCCATCTACGGTAAAGCGGGCTTCACGTCGCAACCGTAAGAGCTCGGCACTCGCCCACCCTTATTCAGTTCCTTGTAGCCAATCTCGGTGTTGTAGTAAATCCGCGACACCATACTCTTCAACATCCGGAAGAATCGATGTCCTTCATCAATTCCCACTTCCGAATCCCGATCCAGAGTCTCCAGCACCTTCACCTGCTCGGCAGCGCTCAGCTTCAGAAACGTCTTCTCGTACTTGCCGTTCGTGTAGCCATCCAGCCAACCCAGCCCATCGAGAAACCGCACCCGGTCTCCATCCGGCCCATCCGTCAAAAACAGATCGATGTACTGATGTACCAGTGCCGCTTTCGCTCCAGGCGTATCCGTAGTCGGGATGATGAGCTCACCCAGTGTCTCCACCGTTGCCAATTGGTGCGCGTCGAGCGTTTGCGCGCTCCAACCCGTCACCGCAGGTAAGCCAGTCGAAGCCAGACCAACCAGGCCAGCGCCTGCTTTCAGCGCCTCTCGTCGTGGAATTTCAAAAACACTCATCTTCGTTTCACTCTATATCAAGTTCCAGCTCTTCAGCAGCCACGCATACTCAAATGCGATTTCATGAATCCGGTCGTAGCGCCCCGAAGCACCAAAATGCCCCGCCCCCATATTCACCTTCAGCAGAATTTCACCAGTTCCAAGATTCTTCTCCCGCAGCCGCGCCACCCACTTGGCAGGCTCCCAATACGAAACCCGCGGATCATTCAGCCCCGCCGTCACCAGCATCGGCGGATACACCGCTTCCCGCGTATTGTCATAAGGCGAGTACTCGCGGATCGCCTCAAAATACTCCAGCTCCGCCGGGTTACCCCACTCCTCATACTCACCGACAGTCAGCGGCAGCGAGGCATCCAGCATCGTATGCAGAACATCCACAAAAGGCACATGCGCCAGCACACCACCAAACAGCTCCGGCCGCATCGTCACAGCCCCGCCCACCAACAACCCACCCGCACTCCCACCCTCGGCAATCAGTCGCTCCTTCGATGTCCATCCCTGCTCCTGCAACATCTCGGCACAAGCAATGAAATCCAGAAAGCTATTGCGCTTGTGCCGCATCCGCCCTGCATCATGCCACGGCTGCCCCATCTCCGATCCACCACGCACTTGCGCAATCGCATACACCACGCCCCGGTCGAGCAAACTCAACCGCGCCCCACTAAAACCAGCATCCGAGTTCGCCCCATAAGCACCATAGCCGTACAACACCGTCGGGTGAGCAACACCGCGCTCCAGGCCCCGCTGGTAGATCAACACCACCGGAATGCTCACCCCGTCGTGGCTCCTGGCCTCAGTGCGTTCCACCACATAACGCTCCGGCACAAAATCTCCCGGCACCGCAGTGCGCTTTTTCAGTTCGTGCGCACCGCTCTCAAACGAGTAATCAAACACACTCGGCGGCGTCACCGGCGAATGGTATTGATACCGCAAGGTCTTCGCAGAATACTTCAGGTTCCCGGTCAACCCGACCGAGTACGCCGCCTCGCTAAACTCCAAACCAACCCAATCCTCACAACCACTCTTGCGGTAGCGAAACCGTCGCAGCCCGCCCACCCGCTCCGTCACAACCAGATAATCCTCAAACGCCGTCACGGCTTCGAGATAAACATCGTCGCGATGCGGCAACACTTCTTCCCAATTCTTCTCTTCCCATTGATCCACCGGCGTTCGCACCAGCCGGAAGTTGCGTCCCCGGTCATTGATCCGCACATAGAACCACGCACCCTGATGGGTCAAGCTGATCTCAATATCCTGCTGTCTCGCCCGGAACAAACGAAACTCAATCTCTGCCTCATCGGCACTGGCGATCCGCAACTCGGTCGTCGTCGACGATTCCGATTCCAGAATCAGATACCGCTCGCTCCGTGTCTTATAAATATCCAGACGGAATCGCTCATCCCCTTCCTCCAGCACCAATGCGTCCGTCTCCTCACCCAGCCGATGCCGCAAAATCCGGTACGGTCGCCGCGCCGCATCGAGCACACTGTAGAAGAAAGTGCGATTGTCCGCAGCCCACTCCAGCGAATCATAGGTACGTTCAATACAGTCGCTCAGCACCTCCCCGCTGCGCAGGTCTTTCACCCGAATCGTATAGTCTTCGTCCCCTTCGAGGTCCGTCGAGTAAGCCAGCAATTGATGGTCCGGGCTCGTCTCCAACACCCCCAGATGAAAGTAGTCACAACCCGCAGCCAATTCGTTCGTATCCAGATACAGCTCTTCTTCCCGTTCCAGCTGCCCCCGCTTGCGGCAGTACATCGGATACTGCTTCCCTTCCTCCGTCCGCGTGTAATAAAAATACTCGCCCTGCTCCACTGGCACACTCAGGTCCGTCTGTTGAATCCTGCCCAGAATCTCGTCATAGAGCTGTTTTTGCAGGTCTTTCGTGCGCTCCATGGCTGCCGCAGTATGAGCATTCTCCTGCTCCAGATGAGCCAGCAGCTCCGGGTTTTCTTTCTCCCTCATCCATCCGTAATCGTCCACCCAGCTCACTCCGTGGAGCTGATGCTCCACCCCGCCCTTGCGAATCGAAATCACCTGCATACCATTGAGGCTAGCTAAACTCATTTCATGCGTTTTCTGTTTTGCCTCTGGCTCGTCGCTCTCGGAGCCTTCGCACAGTCCCCTGGCATCGAAAGTGATCGGCTCCGCGCCCACATCCGCTTCCTGGCAAATGACCTTCTCGAAGGCCGCTCCGTAGGCACCCCGGGCGGCCAGCTTGCCGTCCAATACCTCGCCTCCGCCTTTGAAGCCGCAGGAGCCAAAGGCGCTGCTCCCGGTGGTAGCTTTCTGCAACGGGTTCCCCTGGTCGGAGTCCGCATCGACCCCACCAGCCAACTCACCCTCGGCAACCAGACCCTCCAGTGGCACTCCCACTTCATCGCCTCCACCCACACCCAGGAAGCCTCCGTCACCGGCTCTGCCCCACTCGTCTTCGTCGGCCACGGCATTCGTGCCCCCGAGTTCCAGTGGGATGATTACGCCGGTGTCGACGTCAAGGGCAAGGTAGTGGTCTTCTTCACCGGAGAACCTCCCAGCGACGACCCCGCCTTCTTCGATGGCAAGGCCCTCACCTACTACGGCCGCTGGACCTACAAGTTCGAAGAAGCAGCACGCCAGGGTGCCCTCGGCGCACTCCTCATCCACACCACAGAAACAGCAAGCTACGGCTGGAATGTCGTTCAAAATTCCTGGAGCGGCGAAAACATCCAGCTCGAGCGCAACCCTTCCTCCCCAGCCCTCCGCCTTGCGGCGTGGATCCATAGCGACTCGGCCCGCGCCGCCGGCCTCCCCATCGACAACCTGCTCCGCGCGGCCGACACCCGCGGCTTCACCCCAACCGCCCTGCCAACTCCCTTCCAATTCCAACTCAAATCTGCCATCCGCAAAATTGAATCCCACAACGTCGCCGCCATGATCCCGGGCTCCGACCCCACACTCTCCCAGCAACACATCATCTACTCCGCCCACTGGGATCATTTGAGCAAAGCCACCTCGGGCGAAGACCGCATCTATAACGGCGCGGTAGACAACGCCACCGGATCCGCCATGCTGATCGAACTGGCCCGCTCCTGGGCCGCCCTCTCGCCCCGCCCACGCCGCACAGTGGTCTTTCTCGCCGTCACCGCCGAGGAAAGCGGCCTACTCGGTTCCAGATTCTATACAGAGAACCCTCTTCTCCCCATCGCCTCCGCCCGTCTTAACATCAATCTCGATGGCATCATCCCCGGTGGCAAACCCGCAGGCCTGATGGCCCTCGGTGTCGACAAAACAAACGCCTGGCCGCTCATTGAAGAAGCTGCCAGGCGTTATTCGTTGCCACTCCGTCCAGACCCCAACCCTGCGGCCGGCTGGAACTTCCGTAGCGATCACTTCAGCTTTGTCCGAGCCGGCGTCTCCGCCTTCTCTCTCAACCCGGTGGATGTCCCGGGCGACTTCGCTCAAAACTACATCGCCAAACACTACCACCAGCCTTCCGATGAGTACTCGCCTTCCTGGGATCTCACCTCAAATGAAATCCTCGCCCGGCTCGCACTCACCCTCGGCCTCAATGCCGCCTCAAGACCCTAGGCCACCTTCTCTTCCTTCTCCCGCAGCGGGAAGTTCCGCGATACCTTGTCAGACCGACGAGGCATCTCAATCACATTGGTCTTGGCCACCACCGTCAGGTCTTCTTCCTCCTGCTTCGGCATCAACCGCATCATCGCGACCTTGCGCATCTTGATGCCGCTAAAGTACTCATCCAGAGGAAACAGCGGATAAGGCTGCAATTCTCGAAACACCCGCCCCAACTTCTCCTGCACCGCATACAGGCGATGAAAGAAGGCACCCTTGTCGATCCCAATCTTTTCAATGCAATACTTCCAGTCCGCGCCCTGCAAAAAGTGCCAATGGAAAACGTCATACTCTTCCTTGTTCAGACTGCGCCGGCACACCAGCTCAAAGTCAGCAAGGTACTCTTCATTCCGACGTCCATACAGGCGATGTCCGGTCGGGCCCTGGGAGTGGTCCAGAGTCAGGTTGCTGGTCACCCCAGCCTTTTCCAAGCAGTGCCGGTAGCGCGCAAAACAGGCGCGAAAAATCGCGCGAAATACACATCCGCACGGTTTTGTTTCTTCTTTCACCGGCGTTTTCCGCAATCCCAATCCGCGGCAAAATACGCACGATGCACTGGCCAATCCAATTGTTTCACTTCGAGTCCATTCCATGGGTTTCATTCCTTGCTTGTTGTTTTTATCTGTTTCCATCGGCAGGCCAGAATCCCCTCCGGCACTGCATGGTTAATAATTGCTTTATTCCGGTAATTATTCAATTATTATTTTGATAAAGTACTATTATCGTACCGACAGTACTCCATCAAATAGAACAAAACGAAGCACTTAATACGATAACGATTTAGGAATGATAAATATTTATGTCGAAAATAAAGTGATATTATTTCGATTTTTTGCCCACTAACTCTTTCGCTTCCCGGTAAACCCCCAACACTTCCCGCGCCGTCCGCTCCCACTGATAGGTCCGGGCCTGCGTATGCCCCTTCTGCACCAAATCCGCCCTAAGCTCTTCATCCAAAAGCACTTCCCGAATCCCACGCGCAATATCAAACACGTTCTCCGGGTTCACCAGCATCGCCGCATCCCCAGCCACCTCCGGTAGCGAACTCGTCCCCGAGCAAACCACCGGCGTTCCCGATGCCATCGCCTCGAGCGGCGGCATCCCAAACCCCTCATACAGCGACGGAAACACAAACGCCGTCGCCGCCGAATAAAACACCCGCAACGTCTCAAACGGCACAAACCCAAAGAACCGCACATACGGCTCCATCCGCGTTTGAATCACCATCCGCCGCACTTGCGGATGCTTCCACATCTCATCCCCAATAATGATCAGGCGCAAATCCCGATACTGCGGGTGATTCTCCAGCTCGTTACGCAACACCGCAAACGCCTCGACAAGCCGCGGAATATTCTTCTGTGGCCTCACGCTTCCGGCATACAGCAGAAACGGATACCCAATCTGATACCGCTCCAGCGTTTTGCGCCGCTCTTCTTCCCACGCTCCATAAGCCGGGCTCCCCGAAGAGGCAAAATGCGAATGCTCCAGAAACCGCGGGTCCGGGGCCGAATAAATCTGGCGAATCCGCTCATGCGGAATCCGCAGCAGGTCTTCCACATCCCGCTGGGTCGATTTCGAGACCGCAATGATGTGCTGCGCCCGCAGCAGGCTCCGCCGAAAGCGAAACAGTCGGTATTGATGCCGTAACGACTCCGACTCCACCGGCTGCGCCGCAGGAAACAACAAACTGCTCATATCGTGAATCGTCACGATATACGGCTTCGGCATCAGCAGCGGGGCCGAATTCAGCGGCACATGACACAAGTCAGGCTTCAGCCGCCGCAAGAACAGCGGGAAGCTGATCTGGTTCAACAGCCCGGCATCAGAACGAGGGAAAACCGCCCGCCGAAAGTTATCCGGCAATTCCCCAAACTCACGCAGGTCCTCTTTGCGCCCGGCCAGTATGTATCGGTTCTCACCGTCAATCCGCCCCAGCGATTGCACCATGTTGCGAATGTACGTACCAATGCCATAGTCTCTCGAATGGCGGACGTCAATCGCAATGCGCATAGCGGCGCTCTAGCGTGTGCTGGCGGGAGCGAGTTTCCACTGATAGAGCGGGAACCCCTCAGTGAGCGCATGAACCTTTTTGCGCACGGCCGCGCTTCGTTCTTCGCTGGCAGGATCCACCAGCACCTCTGCGATCAGCTTCGCCACCTGTTCAAATTCAGGCCCACCAAATCCTCGGGTCGTCAGCGCTGCCGTACCCAGGCGGATGCCGCTCGGGTTCAGTGGAGGATTCACGTCAAAAGGAATCGAGTTCTTGTTCACCGTGATGTGCGCCCGGTCCAGAGCCGCCTCAGCTTCCTTACCCTTCACACCCTTGCTGAACACATCCAGCAGCACAATGTGCGAATCCGTACCGCCAGAAATGATGCGGAAGCCTTCGCTCGCCAGCGCACTGGCCAACACCTTGGCATTGCTCAGCACGTTCTGGATGTACACCTTGAAGTCCGGCTGCATCGCCTCAAGGAAGCAAACCGCCTTCGCCGCCATCACATGCACCAGCGGCCCACCCTGCGCTCCAGGAAACACGTTCTTGTCGATCTCTTTGCCAAACCGCTCCTCGGCAAGAATGATTCCGCTCCGCGGCCCACGCAGCGTCTTGTGCGTCGTCGAAGTCACAATGTGCGCATGCTCACACGGGTTCGGATAACCACCCCCGGCAATCAGGCCCGAGTAGTGCGCCATATCCACCAGAAACACAGCCCCCACACTATCGGCAATCTCACGGAACCGCTTGAAATCAATCACCCGAGAATACGCACTCGCCCCGGCAATGATCATCTTCGGCTTGTGCTCTTCGGCCAGCCGCGCCACTTCGTCGTAATCGATCAATTCATCGGCCTGCTTCACGCCATAAGGCACAATCTTGTAAAGCTTGCCCGAAAAGTTCAAATGATGCCCATGCGTCAAATGCCCGCCATGTGCCAGGTTCATCCCAAGAATCGTGTCCCCCGGGTTCAGCACCGATGCATAGGCGGCCTGGTTCGCCTGCGAGCCAGAGTGCGGCTGCACATTGGCATACTGGGCGCCAAACAACTGCTTGGCCCTCTCCCGCGCCAGGTTCTCCACCACGTCAGAATGTTCGCAGCCCCCGTAATAGCGCTTCCCCGGATACCCTTCGGCGTACTTGTTCGTGAACACGCTTCCGGTCGCCTCAAGCACGGCCTCCGAGGTAAAGTTCTCACTGGCAATCAACTCCAGAAAGTCCTGCTGGCGCTCCGTCTCATGCAGCAGAGCCTCCGCTACGGCCGGATCTACTTCTGCCAGGCTTCTGCCCATTCTCTGTGCGTCGTTCATGATGACTACTCATTCGCCTTTCTGCGATTTTTCAAGTGCTTCAATCTTGGCAACCCGCCGCGCATGGCGGCCACCTTCAAATTCGGTATTCAAAAAAACATCAGCCATTTTCCGGGCTGTCGCTTCATCGGTAAAGTGCGCCCCAATCGCCAACACATTCGCATCGTTGTGCTTGCGGACGTAGCTCACTTCCTCGGCGCTCGTCCCCAGTGCGGCCCGCACCCCATTCACTTTATTGGCGGCAATCGACATCCCGACACCGCTAAAGCAAACCAGAATCCCCTTATCCACTAAACCGCCAGCCACCTGCTCCGACACTTTTTCAGCAAAATCAGGGTAGTCGACAGACTCCGTGCTGGTCGTTCCCGCGTCAACGACTTCATGGCCTTCGGCCCGTAATTCGTCGCGTAGTTTTTCTTTGAGAAGGAATCCGGCGTGGTCTGAGCCAATGGCAATCTTCATAGCTCGGGGAACCCTAAGTCTAGCATGCTAGACTCGTTAGCTTACCCTCTCTACGAAGGCGTTTCCCCTCATGTTTTGGAGTCAACTTTTTATCCCCACGTTGCGGGAAGTCCCTGCAGACGCCGAGGTGGCATCCCACCGTCTCCTCCTGCGCGCAGGCTACATCCGTCCGCTCGGCGCGGGCATTTACAATTACCTCTTCCTCGCCCAGCGCAGTCTTTCCAAGATCCAGCGCATCATCCGCGAAGAAATGGAAGCCATCGGCGCGCAGGAATTCCACCTCGCCGCCCTCAACCCGGCCGAAGTCTGGCAGGAAAGCGGCCGCTGGACTGGCATGGGCCAGAACATGTTCCGCCTCAAAGATCGCTTCAATCGCGATCTCTGCCTCGGCATGACCCACGAAGAGGTCATGACCTCCATCGCCCGCGGTGAGTTGCGCAGCTACAAGCAGCTCCCCCAAATCTGGTACCAGATCCAGACCAAGTTCCGTGACGAACCCCGCCCCAAGAGCGGCCTCCTCCGCGTCCGTCAGTTCTTCATGAAGGACTCCTACTCCTTCGACATCGACGCCCCCGGCCTCGATGTCAGCTATGAAAAGCACCGCCAGGCCTACTGCAAAATCTTCGACCGCTGCGGCATTGAATACGTCGTCGTCGACGCCGACTCCGGTGCCATGGGCGGCTCCGCCAGTCAGGAATTCATGGTCGCCACCGACGCCGGTGAAGACTACGTCGTTGTCTGCAAGCAAACCGGCTACGCCGCCAACCTCGAGAAAGCGGTCTCGCGTCCAGCCCCCCTCACCACCCCGGACTCGACCGATGCCCTCGACCCCGTCGAGATCCACACCCCCAACCAGAAGTCCATCGATGAAGTGGCGGCCTTCCTCAATCTCCCCACCACCTCGCTCATCAAGAGCTTCGTCGTCATCGCCGACTTCGGCAACAAGACCAAGCCCATCCTCGCCCTCCTCCGCGGCAACCACCAGTTGAGCGAAACCAAGTTCAACGCTGTCGTCGGCTGCAAAGAATTCCGCGCCGCCCACCCCGAAGAAATCCGCGATCTCTTCGGTGCCGACCCCGGCTCTCTCGGCCCCGTCGGTGTCACCAACATGCCCATCTATGCCGACAGCGCCCTCGAAGGCCGGCACAACATGGTCGCCGGTGCCAACAAAGACGACTACCATCTCGGCAACGTCACCCCCGGTGAAGATTTCAAGGCCACCTTCGCTGACATCCGTCAGGTCGAAGCCGGCGACACCGAGCTCACCACCGGCGCACCGCTCGAGATTCTCAAGACCATGGAGATCGGCCACATCTTCAAGCTCGGCTACAAATATTCGAAGTCCATGGGCCTCGACGTGTTGGACGAGAACGGCAAAGAAGTCAAGGTCATCATGGGCTCCTACGGCATCGGCCTCGAGCGCGTCCTCTGCGGCGCCGTCGAGCTCTACAACGACGCCGACGGCATCTCCATGCCCGCCTCCATCGCCCCCTTTGAAGCAGTGGTAACGCCGGTCAACATCAGCGATGCCGCGCAAAAGCAGGCCGCACAAGATCTCTACGCCCAGCTCAAGGCTCTCGGCGTCGACGTCCTCTTCGATGACCGCGACGAGCGCCCCGGCGTCAAGTTCAAAGACGCTGAACTCATCGGCATCCCCTGGCGTATCACCATCGGCAAGAAGCTCGCTCAAGGCATCGTCGAAGTCGTCGAACGCCGCGGCAAGGTCATGTCCGAAGTCCCCCTCGCCGAGGTCGCCGCATGGATCAAGGCCAAACTCAGCTAACCGACTGGGAAGAGATTCGCCAACTCTTCCCAGCCCTGCATAACCGAACGTTCCTGAACTCGGCAACGATGGGGCAGCTCCCCCAGTCGGCGTCCGACGCCGTCATGGCCCACCTCCAGCGCCGCGACCACTTCGCCACCAGCGACGCCCCCAAATGGTTTGACGATCTTGATCGCCTCCGCGCCAAACTGGCAAAGCTGATTCATGCCGAAGCCTCCGACATCGCCATGATCCCCAGCACCGCCCACGGCCTCGCCATCCCGCTCAACGGCATCGACTGGCAACCCGGCGACCGCATCGTCACCCTCGACCCGGAGTTCCCCAACAACACCTACGCCCCCAGCATGCTCTCGACAAAAGGCGTAGAGTTCATCGAGTCCCCGCTAGCCGACCTTGAAAAGAACGTCAACGCCCGCACCCGCCTCGTGATCGTCAGCGCCCTCAACTACGTCACCGGCCTCCGCGCTCCGCTGGCTGATATCCGCCGTCTCTGCCCCAACGCCCTCCTCTTCGTCGACGGCACCCAGGGCTGCGGCGCGCTGGAATTCAACCTCCCCGAACTCGACATCGACATCTTCGCCGTCCACGGCTACAAGTGGATGTTAAGCCCCACCGGCGCAGGCTTCCTGTATGTAAAGCCCAGCGTCCGCAAATGGCTCCAGCCCAATATCATCGGCTGGCGCAGCCACCACAACTGGCGCGACTGGGCCAACCTCCACCACGGCACCCCAGTCCTGTCCGACACAGCCGAGCGCTACGAAGGCTACTTCCCCGCCATGCCGCTCTACTACGCGATGGAGCAAAGCGTCGATCTTTTCCTCCGCCTCGGCCCAGCGCAAATCGAAGCCAGAATCCTCGACCTGGCCGCCCAACTCCGCACCCGCATCGAGGCTCTCGGCGGCACGGTAGCGAACGAAAACACCCCAATCCTGGCCACCAAATTCCCAGGCATTGACTCAAGCACCCTGGCCGCAAAGTTGAACGAGCGCAACATCATCCTCACCGCCCGCCACGGCCTACTCCGCGTCAGCCTCCACCTCTACAACAACGAAGCCGACATCGACCATTTCGCCGAAGCCGTCACCCAAGCCACAAACCCTCCGGCATAACCCGCTTTATATCTCATCTAGAGCAGGGTTGTGTTGCAAAGACTGGCTGCTTGCTAGGCGCTCCAGATGGCAAACCCGAGGCAGCGTCCTCCATCTTCCGGGGCGGTGTTTCGAACCTCAGATCATTCTCTGTCCGATCCGGTGTGGTACTTGGCGTACTCGGATCTAATATACTCAGCTCATGGCAACCATACTGAAAATTAAGTTTGAGGGAGATGTGCCAGGCATAGCTGAGCACCGCCTCAGCATTTCAGCGTTTGGTATGGCCATTCGCCATTTGCGCATTGCGGTTCAACGCATTGCGATGACTAGCGATATTGACGAGCACGACCCCATTTCTAATTCAGGGCGAATTCCATTTGCGGTAAGGAATTTGGATTTGCAAATTGCAGCAATAGGAGAAGGGTCGGTAATCCCTGAATTCGCTGTATGCGCCAAACCGCCTACAGGCTCTTTAATCCCGATTGATTTACTTGAGCAAAAAATTACACTCAGACTCTTAGAGGAGCTCGAAAAAGCTGGCGCTGGGAAACCGACAAGCAAAGCAATATCCAAATTCCTAAGTAGCTTGCCTTCGGCGATTACGAGCCAGGATTATCAAGTCTGGACCGACGGTAAGTTGATAAAGGAGACAAGCCTCGGCAAGCCTCCGCTACCGGTGGAGCGACCAATATTGCCCAGATTAGCTGAATTGACGGGCTGGATAACCGGAATCCGATTTGAAGAGGGAAAAGAAAAAATCACGTTCAAGGGTGCGAGTGGCGAATTTTCTGCAACTGCCACATCCGAGCAGGTTGAGCTTGCTCTCAATAATAGGACCACCCAAGTCCGTGCAACAGTCGTCCAAAAGGAAGGCAAGTATAGGCTTGTCCGCATAGTCCCATCCAAGGTAATTAAGCGCAACTTGAATGAGGATGAATATGAGGAGCGGGTATGGAAGCGCTGGGATGGAGTTCTGCAGGAATTGGCTAAGTGATGATTGCTGAACCGTGGAACTCCATTTTCAACAGAAACCTTGCGATTGAACTCCATACAAAAGGCATTCTGAGGCATGGGGGAGTCGATGGCATCCGAGACAGCAATCAACTTGATTCAAACATTGCCTCAGCCGTAACTGCAAATATGTACTATTCGGAGGACGAAAAGTACGATCCATTATTGTTTGCATCTCTATTGCTCCAAAAATTTTCAACAACGCAAGTTTTCCTTGACGGCAACAAGCGCATAGCCTGGCTGTCATGCGTACATGTGCTGAGTAGAGAGCATCTTTCAATTGAAGCGTCGGAAGAGGAAGCAATAGAGTTCTGTCTTCGGATCTCAACCGATTCCAGTTTGACGATTGAGTTCATTAGTTCATGGCTAGCCGATAGGCTGAGGTCAATGGAATTGGATAATGCTTGGGAAGAAGACCCGCAAGAGCAATTTCCCTTCTAAGCGTTTGGAAGTGCTCGACCTCATTGTGATTTTGGAGCAGGCTCACCAGCAAAGCCACGCGCAACAATTGGTTCCACGCTAGCGAACGTTGTTTTTCCTTGCCTTTGGTAGCAGTCAGAAAATCGATTGTGTTGTAAAGAAATATCCGGTGCTGACAGACGACCAGTGACCCGAAAGTCATCAAATTGGCAAACGAAATTCTTCAAGCCAATTTTGGACAACTTGGACATGGGATAACGAAAGCAAACCTGGCGGAGGGCTGGCAGACCAGTGTCGGCCGCTTGCTACGTCTCCGCACGTCCCCGGATAATGCCCCTCGGCGGCACAATAGCTCCAAACAACACCCCGATCCTGGCCGCAAAACTTAACGAGCGCAACATCAGCCTCACCGCCCGCCACGGCCTACTCCGCGTCAGCCTCCACCTCTACAGCAACGAAGCCGACATCGACCATTTCGCCGAAGCCGTCACACAAGCCACAAACCCTCCGGCATAACCCAGCTCTCATGCTTGTCGAATAGTAGACCGCATACTTGACAAGAGACAATTGTCAGCATGACTTGGTATGGATGGATCAAAAGTCTAAATCATCGATGGCAGAAGCGGAATCCGGCCAGACCTGCTAGATCACAGAGAAAAATCCTGACTCTTCTTGACGCTGCACCAGCTCAAAGGCGATAAGAAGGGTTATTGGGCTGTGACCGTTCGCGCCAACTGGCGGACCATCTTCAAGCTTGAAGACGGCAATGCAGTTGACGTCGAGTGGATTGACTATCACTAAGGGAGAAACGACCATGCCTATGAAGAAACCTGTCCATCCTGGCCGCATCGTCCGGCATGATTGCCTGGAACCCCTCGGCCTCAGCGTCACAGACGCCGCGAAGATTCTTGGCGTCACACGTCAGGCTCTCAACAACGTCATCAATGAGAAGTCTGGAATCTCCCCTGTGATGGCCATTCGCCTCGCCAAGGCCTTCGGCAGCACACCGGATACCTGGGTGCGGATGCAGGCTGCGTTTGATCTCGCGCTCGCACTAGAGCACGAAGGCAAAATCCAGGTCACACGCTATAAACCCATGCCCGCCGCCTAAAGAGACTCGCAGTATTTCAATGAAGCCCTGGTAGTGCTCCCTCTCAATCTGCGGCACTTTATCCCCTGCGGTATCTTGGTTCTGCCATGAAGGAGAGTAAGGTGATCCGGATTCAGGATTTGAAAGGCAATGTTCTATATGAAACTCCTGGCTCTTGGGATAAAGTTCCTTTTGACGAATTGAATCTGGAAGACGCCCAGCTTGAAGGCCTGGTATGGGAAGGCGCATACCTTGAAGATGCGAAGCTGAGTCACGCCAATCTCAAGAATGCCGATCTTTATTGGTGTGCTGCACGAGGAGCGAGTTTTGAAGGAGCAAATTTGGAAAATGTCGACTTCAAAGGGGCAACTTGTACACAGACTAACTTTAGGAAGGCAAACCTCACCAAAGCAGATTTCACACAAAACAACCTCGGCAGCGCTGCAGATCTGTCTGGGGCAGATTTAAGAACGCCTAGTTTGTTTCAAGCATTGTTAACTGGCGCCAGGTATTCGGATGCAGCATTGTTCCCTGAAGGATTTGATCCAGCTTTGCATGGCATGGTGCGTGTGGAATCCTCACAAGAACGCGCGGAACGCGGGATGTGTCAATAGTTTTGTGTAAGCCAGTCCACCTTGGTTAATTGCCCTTGTCAAGAACCATGCCGGATGGGGGCCGTAGCTGCAGGGCGTAGCGAAGCGAAGCCCTGCGGCGGAGGCCCCCATC
>JBIITX010000076.1:0-3307 GCA_044340255.1 Bryobacter sp.
GTTAGCCCGAGACCAGCGGTGGCCCAACATGCTGAGGTGGATCTTCCGGGATTTTACAACTCAGAAAAGGCCCGAGAGGCTCTTGGCGGAGGCCAGATGAGCGGGGCAACTGCCGTTTTTAGGATCAAAGAAGGTCTCAGCCAGAAGTGATAACGGCGGGATTTGACCGGCAGTGACCTGGTGGGTGACGCCGTTTGATTGATAGGTGATGGTGCTGGCGGGTTCTGCGTGGGCAGCCATGCGGCGGAGCTTGTCGTAATTGATCACCTGAAAGCTTTGGGCAAGGAGACGTAAGGTTGAGTCGGTGGATTCCGTGACGGCAAGAAGTTGCTTTTGATAGGGGAAGAGCTGCGAAGAAGTAGGGATCCAAAGGTGGTTGGTGCGACCGCCCTCCGTCCGAAGGTTGCTGAACATGGAGAAGGTTCTGAGGGTGTGGAGGCCAAGGTAGGGGGGCAAGGCCATTGGCAAGGAAAAGCAGCAGGAAACAACACGCAGGCGAATACCAAGCCTTCAGGATAGGTGCGGGGTTTGTAGTTGCACGACGGTGGATCACAAAGGAGATCGCGGCAGAAGCCGCTGCGATGAGCCAAAGGCAGAAGCCGAAACGATTGGCCCAATAGCTTTGGTGGAAGACCAGGAGCAGGATGCCTGCTGCGCCAGCGAGGATTGCCAAGACCTGGTTGGGCCTGGCGAGTGTCATGGTTTCGCGGTTGGGCCAGAAGAGCAGAATGAGTGTGAGCGTGAGCGCTGAGAACGAATAGACGCCGGGGTGAGCGTGAAGCGAGAGCAGACCGTGAAACAGGAAGGCGACCAGGAGTGCGGTGCGGCGGAAGGGCGAAAGGAGCAGGAGGGGGATCAGCGCTTCGAGTAAGAGCGTCGCCCAGATCGATCCCTTACCGAGCAGGAGGTGGGGCGCTGGAAGGCCGAATCGGGCTGCGATGCCTTCGAGCATGAAAGAAGCACAACTGACTTCTGGATCGAGAAAGTCATAGTTGCATTTGTGCAGAACAGAAATGGCATAGGTAAGCAGGAGCAGGGAGCGGAGGAGTGGGGCGATTTCAGGCAGGACATTGGTTCGGCGATGCCAGAGGGCAAAGCTGAGAAAGCCCAGATCGATGAAGGCACGGAGCACGGCGTGGTTTGGGGTTTTGGGCGAATCGAGCAGGAAACCAATGAGGTCTGCAAATGCCAGGGCGAGGAAGAGCCTGTTGGAAGAGGGAACACACATGAGGGCCAGGGCAAGAAGACCGATGCATAGACTGGCAAAGGAGATGGAGTCTCCCGTGATGGAGAGGAGATCGAGAATTCTTGCCAGGCCCCAGCAGAAGTGAAACATTATGCGTTGTGGTGGACCGGTTCGGCATAGAGCAGGTCGCCGGTGACGCCGTCGAAATACTGGATGAGGACGTGGGGGCGTGGGTAGGCGACCCAGCGGATGGAGCCGTCGGGACGCGGGTTCGGGAAGACGTTGTTGATCTGTGCGACGGCATAGATAGGCCAGTAGCGCAGGCGGGCCGGGACGTCGTTACGGATGTAGCTGGACCAGCGGATTTCACACTGGCGGCCGCGGGAATCGAAGGGTCCGTTGGGTGGGCGACTGCCTTCGCTGAGAGCGGGGTGGTTTTGTGAGTTATGCGGACCGGCGGCGAATTCCCAGACGCGGTCGGTGACTTTGATGGACCAACTGTTGTGGAGGTCGCCGGTCATGACGCAGACGGGTTTGCCGAGCTTGTCCCAGAAGGCGATGAGCTCTTCGCGCTCGGCGAGGAAAGCCGTCCAGGCGTCGTCCTTGCCCTTGATGGGATCGTTCGAAGTAGGTGCGCCCACGTGGGGAATCATCAGATTGACCGAGGAGGCGATGAAGAAGAAGTCGGCGGTGGAGGCGGCCATGGAGGACTTGAGCCACTGGTGCTGTTTGGTGCCGAGCATAAGGGGGCCCTGGCGGCGGGGATTGTCAAAGTCACCGAGGTCACGAGTGCCACGGGTGTCGAGCAGATAGACCTCGACGTTGCCGACGCGGAAGCTGGAATAGTTTTGACGGCCGATGGAATAAGAGACGGGGCCGGATTGGGGGAAGCCGGGTTTGACGCGGATGCGGTGGGCATCGAGGACCTGATCGATTTCGTAGACCCCGGCATTGGGGTTGCCGGGAGGTGCGTTCCTGCCGGGCGGGACGCCAGCGCGTTGACCGCCCCAATGGATGTGGAGGTTTGAGGCTTCGGCGAGGTTGATTTTGGTGAAGTCTGAGTTGGGGTCGGTGAGGATGTTGCCGCTAAGGGTGGCCTGGCCGAGGTGAATGGGCTGGCGGGTAGCGAGAGGATTTGACCCGGCAATGTAGTCGTACCAGCCGCGGAGCGCGATATCGCGGAAGACGGCTTCCTGGGTCTTGACGCCGGTGGTGCCGGTGCCGGTGACGTCGTTGAGGATTTCGTGATCGTCAGGAGTGAAGTAGCCGGGGACTTCGCGGTGCCAGGTGGCCATGGCCTTGCCGCGTTCGAGGTAGAGCTTGAAGTTCTCCCAGACGCCAGTGATGCTGGGTGCGATTTTGGCGATCGCCGGGGTTTGGGAAGCATCGAGACCGCACTGGTTGAGCCATTGCTCGACGGTGTAGTCGCGCTTTTCTTCATAGACCCAGTCGCCGTTCATGATGGAGAAGAGAACTTTTTTGCCGTGCTGCTGGCGCATGGTTTTGTAGGCGGGGAGGGTGGCACCGAGGGCTCCGCCGATTTTCTGGTCGGCGCAGGAGCCGAACTGGAAGCTGAAGTTGAAGAGGCCCTTGGGGTTGGAATCGGGATCGCGAAACGAATCGGGTGAGGGGACGGTGAGGAAGACGCCGGCGTGTTCTGGCGCGGTGGTGCCTTCGATGCGGTAGTGGTAGCGGGTGCCAGGAGTGAGGCCGGTGATACGGAGCCAGGCGGAGTTGTCGTGATCGGGAGTGGTGGTGGCGGGTTGTGAGGTTTGGGTGAGCTCGGTGGGGCTGGTGCCGTAAAGGATGCGGAAGGAACCAGCGCTGGCAGTGCGGGCCCAGATGTGGACATCGGTTGAGGTGATGTGACCGAGGAAGGGGCCGTGGGTGATGGTGGGAGTGGGGGATTGAGCTGGTGCGGCGGCGGCGAGAAGCGTGGCAGCGGCAGCCTTACGGCGATTGAGCTTCATTGAGGTCATGATATGGCAAGTTTGGAGAGGGTGTAAAAAGGTTTGTGTAAACGCAGTTCTCCGACAATGAAAGAGGAGAAGCGATGGACATTAAACCTGAGGTCCTGGACGAGCTGTTGAAAGGGATCAAGACACAGGACGATTTGGCTGG
>JBIITX010000017.1:0-138549 GCA_044340255.1 Bryobacter sp.
CAATTCCGGCACCATGGCGCCCTCTAGTGGCCCGCAGACTTGGATGCAGATGGATCGGCCCTTGTCGTGTAGATAGATTCCGGCTGGTTGCGCCTCTTGATTGGGCATGGCGTAATCAGCATAAGGGATACTTCGTGTTACGCCATGGGTTTTGAATTGAGTGTGGAAAAATTCGACTGACCGGGGGCAGAAGGGCGATTAGCTGTCCCCCACCCCACCCGGTTGCATGCAAATCTTCGGTACACCAAAACTGCTTTATCGCCGGCATGAACAAGGTCTCGACGGCAAGCGGGGCGGATAGCTACGGATTGACGCTCTAGGCGTCAGTTTCCCTGTACTCGCACATCGTTCAGTATTTTGAGCCGATTTTCGTGGGCTCGAGTTCCGCCTCCCACTCTGCGTGTGCAACGCTTGTGTCGGAATTGCCTAATGGACTGCTACGGCCGTGGGCGATACAAAGTCTGCATCGAATCATGAAGATTCGTTCGCGGGATTGCAGCTAAGCGTACTGGACCGCCAAGGCCAACGACACTGCAAGTGTGAGCGGCACAGCTCCTTTCAATTTCACTGGTCAGTCTATGTGAAGAACTAGCCGAAATGTTGCTTCATTGTCTGAACTGATTGTGCCAGTGATTCAATGCGCGATTCTCCTGCATTTCCCAAGGGTTTGGATCTCATTAGGTGGACAACTCCCTCAGGTTGTCGACTCATTAGGCGGCAACATGTAGCATCTGCAGAGACGGGGTCATCCGAGAACACAAGACATCCAAGATCCCTGCGTTGGCCATGAAGCGGCCCGTTTCCCTCCATCGCCTCAATTCCGTCGGCTATGACGTAGTGGATCGGAACGGTGGATGCCAACTCAACGATGGAATTGTCGATACCTTGCCAATGCAGGATGTTTTTGGGCCAACCATAGATCGAGCCGGGGACGACTCCAAAGAGGTTTTTCAGGCTGAGTGTTACGCCCGCCCAGTGGTGCGTCTTGATCTTCGGCATCGAGATGACAACTTCTGCTGCGAGCAGGGTGTTCGGTAGCCATAGTTCCTTAAACGCTGTGAGGGAGGTCGTTGTCTTGACTCGGCTCGGAGTGTCGAAGTTGAGGTCGACAAACCGCGTCTGCCCGACTTCCTTCAGCACTTTCTTCAGTCCGCACTCTTCGATCAGCATCTCAGTGTCGCGAACGTGGCCCGGGCCTTCGGCAACCACTACCGACGCCGCTCCCAACCGATACAACGAATCGACCGCGGCAGCAATGACCGTGGGATGGGTGTTGATGCAGGTGTTGGGCGAGTACTCGACCAAGTTCGGCTTGAGGAGTACGCTTTTCCCTTTGACGGCCGGTTCGATGAGGCGGAGTCCCTCATCCACCACCTTGTAGGCGGATTCGTAGCTTACGCATTTGAGAATCGCTACTTTGGATTTGGCCTTACGTCGGAATGGTCCCGAGGGCCTCCAGTGCTGATGCAAGGAGATCGCGGCCGTCGTTGCAAGTGCGCCGGCAGAAAGCAAGTTCCGCCGGTTCATCGATTGTTAGCTCCAAAACTATCTGCCCCAAGGGCGATCTTGGCCAATGCAAGTTCACGGGTGGCAAGATTCGGGAGCACCTTCACGACGGCACCAGCCAGTCGCTGATTCAGGCGGGCGGCTCTTGGGTCAGAGTAGGCCCTCATCGCGATGACGCCGAGGCTCAGAGAGTAAACCGAGTTCGATGTCGAGAGGCACCGCCAAAGGTAATCCAACGAGGATGCCAGCAAAGCCGCATGCGACAACCTGACGTGGTGAAGCGCCATTGCAGCCATCGCCGTAAAGTCCGGATGGGGAGTCAACGCAACTCCGAATGCCTCCGAGTTTCCGGCATTCCATCCGCCCCCCTTACAACAGCGGTCCAACAGCATCTCTCGGGCATTTGCAGTTCGAGGGGAATTCCGCCCCCACGCCTCGTGCGCAAGCAGCGAGACCGCCGTTGGGGCCACCCAACTCAAAGTGCCAGGAATCCAAGGCCAGCCTGATTTCGAGGGATCGAACCGGACCTTTGTATCGAAGACGCGAAACTTCCACTTCCAGAGCCAGTGCGACTCGACTCCAACTGTTCTCGATAGCCATTGAAAACCGCTTTCGATGCTCGTCGGCTTTGCCTGCCTTGACCGTGCCAGGGCGAGCAATGCCAGACCGGTGCTATAGGCGTTGGGTAGTGGTACGGCAGCATGCTCTGACCATCCACCCTCTGGCAGTTGGCGCTTCTCTATCGCCGCGGACAAGTAGTCCTCGCCGGGTAGGGCAACGGACTTGAGGGCGAGTTCTTCCAGCGTGATCGCGGGCCGGTTCCGAAGAATGCCCGCCAAGGATGCGGGGTCAATCTGCTGAGTCATGGCATGAATCTAATCTTTATTTGCGATTCTTCACAGCGAGTTCGACGAGCTTATGGGATGGCTGGCCATAACAGACCGCTGTTTTGTGGGATGGCTGAAAGTTGGGTTTGAAGAATGGCAGAAGAGCCGCTTTGCCTTTGGCCGGCCCAGGAGTGTAACAGCAGGCGCCGCTCAGGTGACTTCTTGGAACTCCGAACCTGCTCTACGCTGCTTTCATGTTCTCAGGACCTGAGGAAGTAGCGATCGGACTACGATCAGCGGGTTACGCAACCGACCCAGTACTGGTTCAAATCATTTGGCTTGCGACGGAAATGCAAAAGCCGATTTTGATTGAGGGCCCACCTGGTACAGGGAAGACATTCCTGGCGCAGGCATTTGCGGCAGCGGCTCGGACCGACCTCATCCGGCTCCAATGTTTTGAAGGCATCACCGAGCGACAGGCGATTGGGTCCTTTGATGAGGCGCTGCAGCGGTTGTTTCTGGAAACTCAGGCCGACGTAATCGATCGTCAATGGGAGAGCCTTCGCAGCCACCTCCACTCATTGGACTTCTTCACTCACGGCCCATTGCTACAGGCAGTGCTGCAACCTCGCCGTGTAGTCCTGCTGATCGATGAATTGGACAAAGTTGATCAGAAGTTTGAAGCTCTTCTGCTGGAAATCCTCTCCGATTGGCAGATCACGATTCCCAAACTCGGCACTGTCAAAGCCACGACTATTCCTTTCGTTGTGATGACATCCAACCAGGAACGTCGACTGGGAGATCCACTCAGGCGGAGGAGCCTTTACCAACGAATCGAACATCCCGATGTGAAAAAGGAAGCCGAGATTCTGGATATCCGCACTGCCAACGCCCCGCTGGAACTCAAGGCACAAGCAGTCGGTCTGGCTCAGGCGTTGAGGGGGTACAACCTGGTGAAGCCGCCGTCCATCGATGAGATTGTGCAGTTTGTCCGGGCACTTCAGCTCCTTGGACGGACTGAGGTGAGGGTAGAGGACCGCGATGTTCTATTGCCGTTTCTAGCCAAAACGGAGGAAGACGTGAAGCGCCTACTACTGAGGGATGGCTTCGGAAGTCTGGTCGCGACCGCGCGGGAGTATCAGGAGCGGGCACTGGCCGTCATGAGAGACGGAAAGCCCATTTTGGAGGTCGAACTTTCATGAGGCTGAGTTCCATCTTCATGCTTTTCCCGCTGTGTTGCCTCGGGCAGCCATCTGAGCCGAAAGGCTGCGCCGACCAATTGGCGACATTGTTCGCGATTGATAGGCAGCTTGTCTACGCCATCATCGAGGCTGAATCGGCTTGGAATCCCCACGCTATCTCGGTGGCTGGCGCCGCAGGACTGATGCAGTTAATGCTGGCGACGGCTGCCTCCGTTGGCGTGCGGAATCGATTCGAGCCGTGCGAGAACATTCGTGGCGGAATCGCCTATCTAGCATCGCTTAGGTCGATTCTCGGAGCGGATCTTCGGCTTGTTCTGGCGGGGTACAACGCAGGCCCAGGGGCAGTACAGGCGAAGGGACTTCGATACTCTTCTGAGCCGGTAACCGCGTACGTGCGGCGCGTACTGGCGATCTATAGACGAATTCAGCGGGAAGGCCCATCGCGAGGAGGATCAAATTAATGCGGCCCATTTGGAGGCGCTTTACAGCATTGATGGCACTGTCCTTGCTGGAAGTTCAAGGCCAGGTAAAGCCAAGTCTCGCCCTACGCGATATCACTGACAAGGTGCAAGTGATTCGGTTGGCACCGCGGTTTGCGACGGCCATTCGCGTGCCCGAAGCCATTAGCTCCGTCATCATCGGCGATCCCTCAAAGTTCCTTGCCGAACATTCAGACAAGGAGCCCTCTCTCGTTGTCGTGAAACCGATCACGGAGGATCCGTGCGAGTCGAACCTGCTGTTGATTACGTCACGCGGCCAACAGATCAGCTTCGTCCTGAAAAATGTCGGGGCAACAAGCGGTTCGGTTGACTTCGCGGTGCGATTTCGAACTGCCGGCAGCTTTCTGGTGCAGGAGATTGGACATGGGACACTTGAGGTCGCCGGGACCGTGCCATTGGGGAAAGTCCAGATGGACGAGGCACCCAAGTCGGCCAATCGAACGGGAACAGCCAATCCTCTGGATGCATTGCTTGAAAGGCAAATGCGGACCGTATTGCCGCCGCTCTACGGACAGCGATCGCCATCCCCAGAAGAAAAGCAGGACTACGTGAAGTCGGGAGTTTCAGAAGTGATCGACCAGGGACGGCAGGTATTGGTTCTCTTTTCGATTGTGAATCCGCAGACTCAGGCGATCGAACTACTTGCCCCGCAAATACAGTTGGCAGGCCGCATACAGTCTGGAACTATATTCAAGCGAAGGCGCTGGGGCAGCAGTGAGCAACTTGCCGTCAAAGAATTCCGCCTCAGCCGTCGAAGACTTGGGGCAGGCGAGAGGGCAGACGGTGTGGCAGTTTTCGACAGGCCGAACTTCAAGCAATCGAATGAGGCAGTGTTCTTGCAGATCGCGGAAAGCGGAGCAGTGGATAGGCCTGCGCTTGCCCCAATCGGATTTGGGGTGTCTTCCATTCGTAAGGAGGTACGTGGCGATGAGTAATCACGAGGAGTTCCACGATGAGCGAGATGCGAATCTTGTAGCATCCGCCCACCAGGAGACAGTAGGCCGGGAGGATGTCTTCGGCGATGCCGCAAATGGGTCCGATTCGGTTGACGAGTCAGCGCCCGAGGAACAAAAGGGCTGGTTCACACGGTTGGCCGACCGCCTACAACCAAAAGAAACGCCGCAAACTCGAGACGCAAAGTCCACCGAGAAAACACGAGGACTGGTGCTGCTTGGGCTCACCGCCGTCGGTGGAATCTTCCTGTTCTTTGGCTTGTTCACTACGGACATCGACTCATCGAAGAAGGCGCGCCCGAGTGGGCCGAGCCTAGGTCGCCCTGCTCAACCGCAAGCAGACGCTGATGCGGCCAATCGCTCCACAGTGCCGCAACTCAGCGTGAATCCTGCTCAAGGGGAAGAGTCC
Organism: Bryobacter sp.; assembly: GCA_044340255.1. Classification (GTDB taxonomy): domain Bacteria; phylum Acidobacteriota; class Terriglobia; order Bryobacterales; family Bryobacteraceae; genus Bryobacter. Next base: position 5,398 of record JBIITX010000017.1, read on the forward strand.
GGTGAGCTGACTGAGAAAGATGTCCTCGGGACGATGCGAAATCGAGGCACCGAAGCGCCCATAACCAGAGAGTCGGGGCCACGAACGTCCAGAACAGCGCAGGAACTTGGTCAGATTGACGTGGACGATCCGGCCTTGGCAGATGCGTACCGCCGGACCGGGACAGCGCCACCCAAACGCGCGGTTCAGGCCACAGATTGGAATAAGGCCATTGCGGATCATCAGGCTAGTCAACAGGTCTATTCGAAACCGGCACCAGCGCCCGGCTTGGCGCAAACCTCCGCGGCAAACACCGCCGATCTATTAAAAAAGTCATCCATCGTTTTCGTGCGAAGTAGCACGACAGTTCCCGTTGCTGCACCAGTTTTCCGACAGGATGGGCCTCAAAGCGGGCATCCTCTCCTGTCGCAAGGCAGCGTCCTGGTTGCCCGATTGCAGCATTCTGTTAGTTCCGCGGCCAAAGTGCCAATCGTGGCGGTGATTGAGTACAACTACGAGCAGGATGGAGAGGTGGTCGTCCCAGCGGGATCGAAGGCCTATGGCGAGCTATCGCAGGCGACTCCGCAAGGCTGGGTCAATTTCAAATTCCACAGATTGGAATGGCCTGATGGGAGGCAAGAAGAGATCACCGCTTCGGCATTGAGTATGGAGCGCGGATTGCTGAAGGGCGAAGTGAACGGAAGGAACAGTGGGCGGAAGTTTCTAACGCGGGCCTTAACGGGCGTCGGCACGATTGCCGCGTACGCTGTGGGGGGCCGCGGACTGGGAAATGGCGCAGCCGGAATCGACAGCTCTGTTCTGCTCAGGGAAAGACTCGCGTCAAATATCGCGATGGCCGGAGAACAGGAACTTGCATTGCTCGCCTATCAGCAAAACATCGTGATCACGGTCCCGGCCAACACTCGCTTCTTTCTGGTGCTTCACGCGCAGGACACGCGGCAGTTCCCTGGCGCAAGACGCACCGGCACGACAAACGGGATGGCTTTACGAGCTTCGGGAGCTTCGAACGGCGGAACACAAGAGACCCTAAGTGGCGACGAGATTCGGGATCTACGGCAATTTCGCAACGAGATGCGCCAGATGAACAGGTTCCTGGAGAGTTCACCGGCCTCGTCGGCAGTTCATAGTCCGGAGAATCAATAATCCTACGCTACGGTTATAGAAGGCTACGCTTCCTGAATCGCTTTGGGGCGGCATAGAAATTAGATACTCTGGGCTTACCTGCCCAGGAGAGCGTCAATGCCGCCTTTTGGATTCAATTCGAGTGATCGAACGACCGCCCCGCCATTGCGGACAGGAAGACGTGTGGTCAGCGACACGGTAGGCGCCTCTTGGGGGCTTGGCGGTCAAAAAAAACTGCTCATTGGTATCGGCGTTCTGGTGGCCACTTGGTGGCTCATGGGCTTGCTGGGCGCAAACCGCTTTGCAGCGCTGGGTGTTAGCGTTGCGGGCCTTCTGCTTCTGCCCCAACCCACTCCTCAATTCGTCCTCTTCGCTTCCAGAATGACCGTCGCCGTGACGGGCGCGATGTGCTTGACGATTGCGACGGGCTGGCCATCAAGCGTCTTCCCAGGTTCGGCTAGCCAATGGGACAAAATCATGGCGCTGCCGTTTTGGCTGGGTTGTGGCGCGCTTCTACTCTGGCCATTTTCCACATTCATGCGGCGCAAAGGGCAGGAGAAGACTCCCGGTACCGCCAATGATTCGAATGACGAGAAATGGGCTCAGGTACCCGCAGTTCGGTTCGAAGATGTCGGCGGTTTCAACCAACAGAAGTCGGAGATGCGGATCGTCGCGGAGAATCGGTTTCTAGCGAATACTAGTAGCATTGTCCGCAATGGAGTGCTTCTCTATGGTCCACAAGGAACGGGAAAGAATTTCTTGGCGGAGGCAACGGCTGGTGAGTTTGGGGCCAACTGGTATCACGTTCGATGTCCGCAGCTCTTGGGGCCAATGATCGGCTCGACAACCACCGAGATTCGAAGAGCATTCGATTGGGCGAGAGCCCATCGACCGATCGTGATGTTCCTCGACGAGATTGACGCTATCGGAAGCAAGAAGGCGTTACAAGGCGGTAGCGATTCTGGCGGAGCCGGTCGGGAGTACAACACGATCGTGACCCAGTTGATGCAGTCGATCGACGATTGCCGAAACGTGGAAGGATTGTTGATCTTAGCCGCGACCAACCATATCGATACGCTGGAACCCGCCCTGATCCGAGACGGCCGATTCGACTCAAAACTGAGGCTGGATTTGCCTGATGATGAGGGCAGGAAAGAAGTACTCTTGTCGCTATTAAAGGAGACCCGGTGGCGATCCCACGAACTCTTGCGAGTAATTCGTCGGACCGTTGGCTGGAGCCCGGCGCGACTCAAAGCCATGGTAGACCGCTGTGTCTTGACGTCGAAGGGCCAACCGCTCAGCGAGGAACACTTGCTGGCGACCATCGAAATCATCGGCGGGAATGACCGGCCAAATCTCGATCCAGTCCATTGGGATGATGTCGTCTTGCCGGCGGACATCGTTGACGAGATTAAATCACTGATCAGATTGATGGAGCCTGGCGAGTCGGAGCGGTTGTCAATCCCGCCACCGACAGGGCTGATCCTGGTCGGTGCCCCAGGTACGGGAAAGACGCTAACCGCACGTTTAATCGCCTCCCAGGTGAGTCGGAGTTTCTATGCGATTACTCCGGGGGAGGTGCTGTCTGGTGAGGTCGGTGGCTCCGTCAGGAGGCTCAAGGAAGTGTTTGCCCGGGCCAAAGAGAATGCCCCGTCCCTTCTCTTCTTCGACGAGATGGATGGTCTCTTTCCAGCGCCCTCAATCGCCACTGGGCAACACGATGTTCAGTTGGTGGAGCAAGGACTCATCGAGATTAGCCAATTGCGACCGGAGCATAACGTCTTCCTAATTGGGACCTCGAACTTTTTGGAGCGAATCGACCCAAGAGTATTGCGGGGAGGACGGTTCAGCGAAAAGCTGCACATCGGATTGCCTGATGCCGCCGGCTATCGGAAGTTGATCGCCCGATATCTGGGCAGCGCTAGTCTCCACCCGAACCTCGAAATTGAAATGGTCTTTGACCGAGTCCGGGACCTTGCCCCGGCGGACCTTGAAGCAACGATTCAAGGTATGAAGCGATTGGCGATGCGCCGGATGACAAGTCAGCACACTGCCTTGCCGCCACTGACCATCGAAGATCTTGAGCGTGCGCTGTCGCGAGTTCGCCCCCCAGTCTAGGGTGGATCGCTGATTGTTCCTGGTGGTGCGGAGCGTGATGAGTGATGCTCCCATATGCGTTGGTTAAGACTTCAATGTAGCGATGGTGCTATCCGCTTATGAGCCTTTCGCCCTTCGGGCGAGCATTTTCAAGGCATGTGGGTCTATCGATCCGATGGGGTTTCTTTGAGGATCGCAGAAGTGGAGCTATCGCACTCTGTTCATCGTCTTGAATAGTCCGTCGGACTTTTCTTGAGCATGGTTGCGTTCCCGCAGTGCCTCTTCCGTCTCGCCCGGCAGAATGCTCCTAGCGCCGCCGCGATTTGAACCGCCAACTTGCGTGTCCCGCGTAGTTCGCCTGGAGCGCGCTTTGGTACCTGCCGCAGAGAAGGACGTCGAAGGCACGTTGCTAAGAACATCCCTCCCTGAGAGGTATGCGAGGGATGCGTCTGAGGAACCATGATTGTATAAGCTTGGAGCGAGTCCGAGTATCGCAAATCAAGTCCCGAGGATGGCGTTGCAAAAGAGTGAGAACTGTTCATCGCGCGCTTTGAGCGCTTCGATGTCCAACTGCTGAGCCGCCTGCTGGGACTTCTCTGTCCGGTCCATAGCGCTCTGACGGCGAAGGACACTGGCATCGAGATCCAGCCACGTCTCGATCGACGGGTTGGGAATAGCCGCCACCCATTCGACGAAGTCCAAGCCTTTGGAGAGCATAGCGAGGGTTCCGCCCGGATCGTTATCGCCATCGGTTACGATCAACAACTTAGACTCGGAATGGAAGGTGTTCCAAAACGCCTTTGCCACACGTGGAATCGTCACTTTTCCCATCGCGGTCAGTATCTTGATTGAACGTGAGGAGCCCGCAGTTGCGAGAATGCGCTCAGATAGCTCGGAGATAATCACTCGATCAATATCCCCCTCACAGACTATTAGGAGGTCCGCAGTCGCTGGAGGGACCGGATAGCTCGCAATTACGCCGCCGGTAGTGAAATCGTATCGGAAGGCATCAATCTCGACGACGCTCGTATTCGTCGCGGTTACCAGTTCGCCCTCGAATGGAAAATAGATGACACCTGCCTCCGCGGCCTTTCGGAGCTTGAGCTTCAAGACCCTCTCAATACCGATGCCGCGTAAAATCGCAGCATCAATATCATTGCGATCCACTAGAACGATGTTGAGACCTTTGCCCAGAGTAAGCGCGTCGACGGCATCCTCAGCATATCCAGACATGGAGATAAAAATACCTAAAGTGCCTGCCAGCTTCCCATCAACCTTGCCCTTGAACTGGTAGAGAGTCGAGGCTGGCAATGGGTTGGCATGCCACTTGGCTTCTAGGAGGTATACACGTCCATCAAGGTAAATCGATCCATCAATCTGCTCTCCGTCCGGCTTGTAACCGCCACGAGGCTCTAGGCCATCGAGTTCGAAGAGCTTCTTGAGTAGCCGTTCAAACGCATACCCCCGGGCTCGCTTATCCGAAGCATCAGCGGTTATCGGCAGATTTGCGAGGGCTGCGTAGTCATTTTGGACGTCTTGGAGGCTGCTCATTGTTTCTGGTGCTGGGTGCTCTGAATGCTGTTGTTTAGCTGAAGACTTCCCAGCCTCTTGGCGGCATTACAGCGCAAAGAAATGTAGCAATTCCATTATCCGAGAATTCGCCCGCGACGCGGTGGTGGACTCGATTTTTGTGGGTATCTTCCGCCCGGCTTGTCCGGGCTTGACGAACCCACCAAACAGAGTCTGCTGGCTCTTCCGGGTTCCAAACTGCATTAGCGAAAGCGCACTAGCTCTCTGAGCGAGTTGTCGGCGATCCGGAGATTGGTCATCGATCGGATCAGCTTCCGTGTGGCAACTCAATCCGAAATGGCCCAGTCTGTGCCTTCGCTTCCTGCTCGGAGTCTCCCGCCGGGCCATTTCCGATAGAGATCCGGCGTAATTCTCCCCGTACATCCAGGGGTGCCGCTGACGAGACAGCCAAAACCAGAAAGGCTGTCGCGCTGCTTTCCTTAAACGACATGTCGCGGACCGCGCGCGATCGAGCCTTGGGCGCCAGGTTGCGAAGGACAGCACACTTGGGTCTAAACACTTCATAATAGCGATCATGCCTGGTCTGCCCATAGTGGATGAGTTGTACTTCGCCCACCCCTCCGTTCGCCTTGGGGGCTGGATAGCATTCCACATGACGCAAAGGGGAGTTCCGTTCATGAACTTCGTGGCGGGCGAGGAAGATGACCTCAAGACACCGGTTCTTCAACGCGATAGTCTCCAGCAAGTTCTTTCCGAGTTGGAGGCCGAAGCAGCCAGTCAGCCAAAGGGAACTTTTTACTACCGCGGACAGATCGCCAGGCGGCAATTACTGTGTTCCTGTGACATCCCGCGGTTGGGCCAAGCCTTTCCTGCGTTTGGAAAGCCGACGTTCAAGTTCGAAAGCTTCGTTCCGAGTAGGTATCGCAGCTACATAGTTCACCGAACCGACGGTACGACGCCATTGATTCGATGGCCGCAGTGGACACCCCAATCCCCGCTTGGGGAAGTTTCTGTCGTCGCCAGAGCGCTCATGGAGTCGCATGATGACAACCTGAGGCACGTTGTACGCCAGTACTTCCTCGATGTGGCCAAATTCCCGGAGATTGTGGTTGCGAAAGTCCTCGCTATGAAAGGAGCGGCGCTCCAAAATCCTCCGCCTCCATCCCTCCTGGCCCCGGGTACCAACATGCTGAAGAGCTTTCTCACATTGGTAAGTTGGGCGCAACACTACGAGTTTGGGTCGATAATGGTGGACGTCACTTCTTCACCGGCTGTGGCAGGTTGGTTCGCTTCGCATCGATGGAGCGGCGAAGTTGCCACCGACGACCAGGCACATGGCGTCATCTATCGCTTCGATTACAACAAGATCAGGTCTTTTCTCGAGAAGGAACTCGAACACGAGACATCAGCTGCCTCTTTGATTCGTGCTCTAGGATTCCTCGGACTGGCTGATATCAGCGGTTTACCCATAGCCGGAGGGAAGCGCCCGTCGGCGCAGTGCGGTGGCAGCTTCTTGGGTCTTGAGAACGTGATTATCTCTTACCTGTTTTCCGTGTACGGAGGCCTTACGATTTACACCGTTCCTCTGGGTTCCGTGACCGGTCGGGAGACAGGTTATACCAAGGCTGACCTCTGCCCTCCCGACGACACAGCGCTGAGACTTTTTTCGCTCCCGGATACGTCCGTAGGACCGCTTACGTCAGGCGAGATCAAACGCTTTGTAGACTGCGAAGAATTCACGAAGGATGAACAGCGGTTTCTGGTCCGGTCGTTTGAACACGGACTGTTGTAGAACATGTGCGCGCGCAGTCATCATCAGAGCAGACCGCGAACATCAGAATGTCAGGCCGTATCCGTGCGGAGTATCACGTGACCGTCTAACGCCGATACTGCCCGCGTGGCCACTCGCCCGGATGCCTGGGGGATTGTCGGCGATTCGTCAATTGACCGGTGGCGCGTGATCCGGGATGAATAGCTCAACACTGCGCGACAAGTCAGGATTTGGTTTGCCTGGACTTTTCCGTTGCGCGACAATCTTGCTATGGGAACGCCCGGCTGCCTCGCGTACAAATTTTGTGGACATGCGGAGTTGATACTTTGGCGGGAGGCTTGACTCATGCGAATTGACCGGCTGGAGATTGAGAATTTTAAGAAGTACAAGCATTTGCTCATTGAGCTCAATGAGAACTTTACCTTGCTGATTGGGGAGAATGGGTCCGGGAAAACGACGATTTTGGATGCGCTTGCGATCGCAGCAAGTGTCTGGGTAGAAAGTGAGTGGAGATATGCCGGGCGGCAACTGGACTATTCGGACTTGCGACAAGTGGCGAATGAGGAGCAGGGGCAGCTAAGCATCGAGACACCTTACACGGCCAGAGTCGGAGCGAGGGGACAAATAGCAGGTAGGCATTTGGAGTGGGTTCGGGAGTTGCATCAGTATCAGCACTATGAACAAGCCCAGGATGAAGCACAGCTTGCGGTCGAGGATTTCCGAAGCCGGGCTCTAAAGGGAGAGATCTTCCTACTCCCGGTTCTGGCCTACTACAAGGACAAGAGGGCTTGGAGCTCTGGCGATTATTTCGACCCGGATGGCGGAGAGCCTGAGGAGCGGACTTACGAAAGATGGCATGTGCTCAGGGACATGTGTGACGGGCTCTTGTTCAGGGATCTTCGCAAGTGGTTTGAGGAACAGAACTCTTTGGGGCCAGCTGGGTCTGGCCCTTACAAAGTGGTGTTGGCCGCACTTCTCCGATGCATACCCGACGCGAGCGACGTCCGACTTACTTCCAATTTGGAGATCGTTGTGATGGTGGGTGGAAACTGGTGTGCATTTGAGGACTTCAGCGCTGGACAGCGAATGATGTTCGCCCTCGTCGCGAACCTTGCGATCAAGTGCGTGACCCAGAACGCGTACCTCATTCCTCCCGATGAACTCCCGCTGGACGGTTCGCTCCCCGAAGTCCTGAAGCAGACTCCAGGACTCGTCCTCATTGACGAGTTGGATGTCCATTTGCATCCACGCTGGCAGCGGCGAATCGTGAAGGATCTGAAGGAGACCTTTCCCGCAATCCAGTTCGTATGCACTTCGCATTCTCCACAGATTGTTGGAGAGTTAAGGCCCGAGGAAATTCGGGTCCTCAAGGGGGAGAAGGCCCATACTCCGGCGCGTTCGTTCGGAATTGACTCGAGCCGCCTCCTTGAAGAGCTCATGGGCGCAGAGGCCCGTGACCCTGGGATTGCAGAGAAGCTCAAGAAGCTGTTTCACGAGATCGATCAGGAAGACTTCAACGCCGCCAAGCAACTGTTGCCCGACCTTGAGGATCGGATCGGCAGAGATGATCCTGAGCTAGTTCGTGCCCGCGCATTGATGGACTTTCTGGAGGCCGATCTGTCGTGAAGACGATCCGGAAGGGCCCCGAACCAATTCAGCTCACGCAGCGTCGGCTCGCCGATCACACGGATTACGAGGGTTTCCCAAAACTGCGTCAACAGCTGATTAAAGATCAACGCGCACTCTGCTGCTATTGTCTCGGTCGAATTCGGGATGAGTGGCGAGGAATGAGAATTGAGCATTGGCAAGCACAAACGTCCAATCCTAGCGAGCGCCTCGTGTATTCGAATCTGCTAGCTGCGTGCTATGGGTCCGAAGGATCGGCGGAATCGCATTGTGATGTTGCAAGAGGGTCCAAAGAACTCTCAAGAAACCCTGCTAACCCAGACCATCGAATCGAGGACCTGATTCATTATCAGGGTAACGGTTTGATGACGACTAGCGATTCAAAGTTGAATGAGGATTTGGAAACCCTGAATCTCAACTGTGCGTTTCTGCAGCACTCGCGAAAGCAGACGCTGACGGCACTTCAAATGGCTCTTGGCAAGCGAAAATTGAAGAAGAAAGAACTCCGCAAGCTGTTGGCAATTTGGAACGGGGATCGTGATAGCGGCGAACTGAAGCCCTACTGCATGATCGTCGTTTACTGGCTGAAGAAGAGGCTAAACCGCGTCTAGTTTCCGTCCGCAAACCCATGGCGATCCGGCATAGACCGTCCCGCGTCCCGCCAAACACACCGCACCCAACTTCGTCGCCATCCCAACGCCGCCAGTGCAACCGGCATCTGTCCCAAGCTCGCGGCGAGTGTCCCAAGGTCGCGGCAAACGGCAAAGTGTAGACAGAAGAGTCAACTCCCGGATCGTCGGCAAACCGGAAGTTGGGTCTCCGCACGGTGCATAGCGACGTGCGTTTAGATGGACCTCGTCAGCAGAATCTCGTTCAATGGATGTGGACTGAACGTCAGGCGAATCGCTGGCGACGAGTTCATCATTGCTTCCGCGAGTATTCCAACCTCCGGTCGCGCGCCGCATGGATCTCTTGCTTCCGTCCAGCGAGCATATCCTTCGGCGTGATGTCGCCGCTGGCGCTGTTCACTCGAACGGTGTTTTGACGCCCGACGTAACCCGGAACCAGCCGCCGCCCACCATCGAGCGACAGCGGCGTTCCCGACCGGACGTACACTCCCAACTCGCTTGGAGACTCTCTCTATTTGCCCTAATCTGCTTTCAAGCTTCGGTCCGGTACCGAAGCCGAATCTAGATTTGGGAGGTTCTTCTCATGCAACAGCAGTTTCGACTGCAGATCAGACAGCGGGCGGCGTTGGTGCTCACCGTTTTTCTGTTAATCATCGTCAGCGCGAATGTGGCCGTCATGGCCCAGAACTTGGGCGGAGCGCCACAGGTCAACGTCGCCGTCCAAGGGCAGACCGGCGCGCAGCCGGAAGGCGCATTTCTTAATCTGGTGAACTGGATCGGCAACGTCATTGCCCCTGTGGGCGCCGGCCTCGCCCTCGCGGGTGGACTGGTCTCCTACGTATCGGGCCGCGGAGTCATGCGATATGTCGTGACTGCGTTGGGATGCCTGGCCGTCTCTGGCGTCACGCGACTGCTCGAATTCTGGATTCAGCAGGGTGGTGGAGGTGTGTCTTAGCCCAACCAACGTACACCACAGTGGGGCGGCGATGCCTTTTGCCGCCCTATTGAAGGTCATGGGTTGATCCATATGCCGCCCCTTCTCTACGACATCTCGCGGGTGTTTCTTCTGCTCAGCGGTCCAGCGGCTTTCATATGCCTGATCTTGGCGGGCATTGCTCTCCGCCGCGAAGGTGGCACGGTGTTTTGGGTTGGCGGCGGATTCTCCAAGCACATGCTGTGGGCGGTCATCTTTTTGGCGCTAGAGCCAACGCTTGTGTGGTTTCAGTTTCTCGGCATTCCGGTATTCTTTCCTCCCGGCGCAACAATTGGCACGCCTTGGCTGGCTTCGATCCAGCAAGGCATCACTACCTTTGTTCAGTCCTTCGTGGTGGACCGGCTGGCACCAATCTTGGCGGCGTTCTTTGTGATCCGTTCGGTCCTCGATACCGCCAGCGGGACAGGTCCATTGCCGTCGATCTTGAGCGCGATGTTCCTGTTGGCCGTTTCGAACACCCACGCGTTGATTGATGCGTGGACGCCGGGCGGCGACCGATTCTCGATTGCGGTGGGACTGACAGCGATGTGGAATTACCTGGCCAGTCGCATCCTGCCGATCGCGGCGGGATTGGCCATCTGCGGTGCCGTTCTCCAGTTTGCTTTCAATCGACCCGGGTACTTGCGGTTGATTCTTTGCGCTGCCTGCTTTCTGACCACCAGCGCGCTGTGGATCCTGATCCAACGAATGATGTAGGAGCTTTTCGTGAATTTCCTTACGGGCTTTACCAATCTGACCAACTGGGTAGCGAACGTCATCATGCCAACCCTCGCCAGCTTGATGTTCGTCATCGCGGTGCTCCGGCTTTCGCGTAACTCTCCGTTCCAAAACGCGATGTACGGTGGCTTTGCGGCGCTAATGGTCTCTGGCATTCTTCGAGCAGTCGAGACGTTCGCTAGTCAGCGCGCTTGGGATGACCCCGATGGAGTGTGGATCACATTGTTGGGCCTGGTGAATTGGTCGGCCAACGTATTTCTGCCCCTCTACGGTGTCCTGCAAGTGCTTGTTGCGATCTTGCACTACGGCGGTGCCGGGTTTCGAATTTATCCGGGAGCCCCGTGGGCACGACACGCGTTGTCGGCCATGGCCTGCTTTGGTCTTTCTGGGTTGCTGCGCATGGCTGAATACTTTGTTGCGCAAGGCACAGGTGGAGTGAGTTGAAAAGGAGGCTGTTATGGCATTGGAAGTGACGCCAGTTCATCGGAACCTGCACCAGCGGGTCACCTTTTTCTACCTCGAATTCGAGGACTTGTTCGTGGTCATCGGGCTTGCTGCGTTCATGAGCATCTTTGGGCGTTTTCTCAACCGCGAAATCAATGGCATCCCGCTTAATGTGGTGCTGCAATACGCCGTGCCAATCGCGGCAATCCCGGTCTTGCTGCTTTTTAAGTACGGCAAGCCGCGTGGGTACTTGCGCGATCTCTGGACCTGGCATGTCCAACCCAAAATCTACTGCGGCCTTGAGGCCGACGCCGAGTTTAACAAGGAGTTCCTGCGATGAACTCACAATCGAGCAAACGGTACGAAGAGGCGATGCGCAAGCCAGCATTGTGCGAGTTGCTTCCCGTTAGAGAGTATCTGGACGGCGTCATGGTCCAGGTGGATGGGAGCCTCGTGGCCGGATATGAGCTTACTGGGCTCAACAGTTTCTACCACGATGACGAAATGCGGAACCGCTCCAAGCATTCCCTCGAAGCGTTAATTCGATCATTGCCGGAACGGTCTATGCGCCTCCAGATGCGATTTGAGATCGCTCAGGGTATTGGGCCAGCTCGCACGGAGTACCCGAGGCTCCAGAAGAGCGAGAGCGCCGTGCTGCAAGAGATCGATCGCCACAGGATGAGCCGTTGGGATCGTAGAAGCGAGGACGGCTATTTCCTACGTCATCTCCTCCACGCCTACTTCATTTGGAATCCCCGGATTCATCATGAATTGGCAGACCGCTTGGCGGGTAGGAGGACTAAGAGCGTTTTTAGCCTCTCCGTCGAGAAGTGCGTGGATCGGGCGCGGCGAGAACATGAGGATCTGCTCTCGGAATTCTCCAGCTTACTTGCCGGCGTCGAGCAGACGCTTATCGCAACGGAAATGGGAGTTCGTCGATTGTCCGACGACGAGTTATTTCTGGAGGCGAAGCGAGGCTTGAACCCGGTCTTTGATGATCAGAGCCCCTACCGTATGGGCGACTACTCGCTGACGTACCGGAGTGCACGAAGCCAGATCACAAACACAAGCATTGAAGACGAACAAGAAAACGTCGTTCGGGTCGGGGGGCTTCTGTACACGTTCATTTCGCTGAAGGATCTGCCAGACGGCACCTTCCCGGGCATGCTCCGCGAGTTGATGGTGCTCGACTTCCCCATCGTCGTGAATGCCGAGATCACTATCCCCGATCAAACCAAGATTCTGGAGCACTTCAAGGGACGCCTTCGGCGCATGCAGGCAGCGCAGCGCGATTCGCAAGGTGGCTTCAGAGTGAACATCGAAGCCCAGGTCGCACAGGCCCAGTTGCAGGACATTTTGCAGGCGGTCATCTCCTCATCTTTGAAGGTCTGCGACTACTCCATGGTGATCGCTGTGCGGACCTCAACACCCGTCAATAGTCAGAAGGAACTGGAGGAGGCACAGCGGATTCTGAATGATCGCCGCCAGAGAGTGGTGCACGCGGTTACAAGAATGAACGGTGCCCGAGCCATCCCAGAATCTTTGGCGCAGCGGCGCCTATTCATCGGCAGCCTTCCTGGGATGGCCAGAGAGAACAAGCGGGAATTGAGTTGCCTCACTCTCCACGCCGCCGATTTGCTGCCAATCGAAATGCCCTGGCAGGGTACTCCCCAGTCTCCGCTGATGCTTCTTGAGACCCCCTACCGGCAGTTGATCCCCTTTTCGCCCTACGACCCTTCGATTGGCGACGCCAATATGTTGTTTATGGCCAAATCGGGCGGCGGCAAAACCTTCATGGCGCAACTATTCTTGCTGATGATGGCGCGTTCCAATCCATTGATCTCGATCGTGGAACGGGGAGACTCCTACCGTCCGCTCGTCGAATTGATGGGTGGCCGAGTGATTGAAGTCGATCTTGAAGGAGCCGAGACTCTGAATCCTTGGGATCTGCCGCCGAGCCAGGTGCAGCCCACCAAAGACAAGATCGCGTTTCTCAAGAATCTGACCCGGCACATGATTGGCGATTTGGGGCAGACCGACACTTCGCTACTCGACAACATTTTGTCTGAAGCAATTGCCAAGGTCTATAAGCGGGCGTCCATTCGAGCCGACGTGAAGACGCCAACGTATTCTGACCTTCGCGATGAACTGTCGAACTGGAACGATGAAGAGCGAATCGAGCACATTCGCAAGCTTGCACAACTTGCCTCGATTGCGCTCAGACAATGGACTGGCGAAAAGGGCGTGTATTCGCGGCTCTTTGATCGCCACACGACCATTCGAACAGACGCGAATTGGCTCTTCTTCAACATTGAAGGCCTCAGTTCGGATTCGCGACTGGAAACCGCGATGAGCATGCTGGTGGCGCAGGCCATGTCCGAGCGGGCGTCAGGGAAGTCAGGCCAGCCATCGATCACAGTCCTCGACGAGTGCTGGGCTCTGTTGGACTCGCCGGTTCTTGCCGACTGTGTTGTGCAATTGTTCCGTACGGCCAGAAAGCGCGGCGCAAGCGTTTGGGGTATCTCCCAAACTCTCGAAGACTTTGTCGGCACCACGCAGCGCCCGAAGGAGCACGGCGCAGGCATCCTTCGAAACAGCTCGGTGAAGATCATCGGCCAGCAGCCTGGCGACGTTGCCCCGTTGGTTGACCATCTCGGCCTCAATGCGGTGGCACTGAACGAGATTAAACGATTCGCTGCCCCTCGCAAGGGAAGGTCGGCAGAAGTACTTCTGGTCTTAGGCGAAAAAGCGGATACAACGCAGACGATCCGGCTGGTGCCGACCCCAGTTGACTACTGGGTGGCCACTACATACCCCCGGGAGCGCGCATATCGCACGTACTTCCTACGGCTTGATCGCAATCGAAAGCGCCCCCTGATTGAGCTTTACTGCGAGCTTGCCGAGCGCTTCCCCAATGGTTTGGCCGATGTGGATGTGCTGCCTGAGGAAGCCACTGGCGAGGTTCAGCAAACTGTCAGTCGGCGGGAACATTCACTGGCTGCGGGGACAGGAGCCTAACAAAATGACCACGAAGCTAATTCTGCTCTTGCTTACTTTAGTCCTGCTGTGCGGCATGCTTGCCCCGCAACCAGCCTATGCCCAAGGATTCGGGGGGCTCACCGCGATTTTCGACGTGATCAATGGTGTGGCCAGCAACATTTTGAACTTCATCAACAATACGATGCGGCCTCTGCTTGATGGAATTCGCACGGCGTCAAATCAGCTTCAGTCATTTCTTGGCCAGCTACGAAATCTTTGGGAACAGATTGTCTGGCCCATTCGTGAGATCAATCGCGCGCGGGGACTGGCACAGCAACTGATCGGGACTTTTCGACCCCAAATGAATTCCTTGTACTTTCTCGGAGTTCATAGCGCTCAATTGCCAAATCCAGCAAGCCTTGAAAGTGTGATCCGGAATCGGCAAATAGCCGACCATGCTTCGCTGGTTACGGCCTTTACGCGAACCTATGGTGCGGTCCCTGCCACGGGTGAAGCCCATGCCGAAGAGTGCAATCTCGTTGATGTCGACGACGCCATGGCAATCAATCAGCTCATGACGCTGAAACAGGCTGACGCTGGGGCAGACCAGACACTTCGCGCCGCGGAGGCGATCGAAGAAGAAGCAACTCGAATGGCTCCGGGTACAGCCGCATATGCCACTGCGGCGGCATACATCGCGGCCGTGCAGAGCCAGGCCCACATGCAGAAGATGATCGCTGGCCAGCTGCGGCAGGAAGCGGCTCGACTTGCTCACGAAACGATGCTGCTCAAACGTGGGGCGTCTTTTGCGAGCGAGACCAGAAGCAAGCTTACCCAAATGAATCGGTAACGAGGATTCTCATGCTGAACCTGAAAACTTTTTGGACGTTCCTCCGCTCGCACAGAGTGCAAATCATCGCCCTGTTGCTTGTGGTGATGCTTCTTGCCCCGCCGCCGGCGAATGCACAACTTGGATTCTTGACGTCGCTGCTCAATCTGGTGAGCAGCGGCCTCGGATCGCTCAATAACGTCATGGCCTCGGTCAACACCGCGCTGCGCAATGTAATCGGGCCAATTCTCGAAGGTATCCAAAGCACGATGACAGCCGTACAGCAAATCATGAACGCGATCTTTGATTTCCAGCGCAACGTGATCTACCCCGAGGATGCCATCAATCGTGCTCGGGGATTAGTTGGGCAAGTGATGGGAGTCTACAACTCCATTCGAGGGATTTGGGCGACCGCCGTTCAAAGCGCAACGCTCCCCAATCCAAGAGGTTTGGAAGCCATAATTCTCTCTAAAAATCCCAGCCAAATAGGTGGGGTGTCAGCAAGCTATGGGAGCGTCTACACGGCCCTGCCGGCTCCAAATGAGGCCCATAGCTCTCAGCGGGATTTGATAGACAGCGCCGACGCTGCGGCTCAAGCTGCCATGAAGCGAGCAATTGCGATTGATGCGATTGCCGACCGTGAATTAGATGCCGCCGAGCAGATGCTCAGCGCCTTAGCCGGGACGGCCCCCGGAACGGCGGAGATGATCGGTGCGCAAGCCGGCGCTTGGCTGGTGAGGTCGAATGCCTACACGCAGCAGGCGCTGGCCGAGGTGATGCGATTGCGTGCAATCGAACTGGCTGGCCAAGGAGCTCGCGTCAAGGAAGCGGCCCGATATACCCGGCAGACTCGCGACAAGCTGACCGAACTGAATAGGAGATAGGGGCACAGATGTTTCTATTTGAAGAAATGTTAAATACGGCATTGAGTGGCATTGCAAGCGCGGGGCTTATGAGCCTTGTTCTGACGACAGCCTACGGAATACTGCTGGCATCGCTACTCTTTTCGGCCTACGAGTCGTGGGCCCGGGGAGGCGACGTCCGTTCGTTGGGCATCGCCGCGATCAAGTACGTCGCAATAGGGATGTTGTTCCTGAACAACGGAACGGTTTATCAGTCCGTCTTCCAGGGACTGGTGGCCGCGTTCAACTCCTTGGCGCACAGCATGGCAGGCGTTGGCCCCGGTGATGTGTTTGCCGCCTGGATCTCCGAGTTAAGGAACGCAGCAAGCGGATCAACAACAGTCCTGAATTGGGTCACAGGCCTTACTGCCGGAGTCCTCAGCAGTTTATTGCTCCTGGTAGCCATGGTCGTTTATCCGGTCTCCTACTTGATCTTCGCGATCCTCTATTCGCTGTTCGGAACGATCCTCTATGTAACTGGGCCCCTCGTTCTCGCCCTACTTCCCTCGATTGGCATCGGAAGCTTGGCCCGCCGATACGTTGTCAATCTATTCGTGTTTGCCTCGTGGGGACTGATCTATGGGATCTTCTGCCGGTTGTTGATGGCCCTCAACATCAACAGCATGACGGCCATTACCAGTGCGGGGAGTTTTGCCGGTGCGCTGAGTGGTGCATCGGCCGAGATTCTCCTAGCTGTCGCGAGCATTCTGTTCTCGGTCTGCATCTTGTTGATTCCGATGTTGGCGAAGCGAATCGTTGAAGGAGATGTCGGAAGTAGCATGTTCGCCGTTCTCGGCACAGGGGCTTCGATGGGGCAGGCAATGCTCTCCATGGCTGCAGGTCCTGGGGATGGTTTTGGTGCTGTCTCCTCGGCATCTGCAGGCAAAGGATCTTCCGAATCGGGCGCCGGCGGCACTTCTTCTAGCGGCCCGCCTGCGGGTCCCTCGTCTGCCGGTGAATCTTCATCAGGCAATGCCGGTGCGGGTGTGAGTGCGAGTGCAGTCGCAAGCGGCGGAGCACCAGCAGGGCCCTCTACGGGGGGAAGGGCTATGGGGCAATTCCGCGCACCTAACGTGCCGCATGCAATTGGCTGGATGGCCGGCGCTGCTGCGGCGCTTGGCGTACAGGGCGGACAGCAGGTCGCACAGCGACTCGGGCTATCAGGTAAATCAGATTCAGATTAATGCGAGGAGGCAACTCGGCTATGTTTGGAACCACCAAGAAGCTACGGAGCGATCTGCCCGAAAAGGCGCAGGTGTCGAAGTATTACGAGATGGATGGCGCCCTCCGGGCGTATGCAAATCGAATGGCGGTCTTGGGCATCACATGCGGCGTCCTCGCCGTCGGGGCGCTTGGGCTATTTGCGTATGTTCGGCTTCAGCCGCCTGTCGTGATTCGAGTCGATCAACAGGGCGAAGCGACCGTTGTCGGGGGCGAATCAGTGCACTTGGGTTCAGGACGGATCAGCCCAGTCCGAGCTGCTACGAATGGCTTGGGCGCGGCCGCACCGTCTGATGTCGAGGGTCGCGCGGTCGTTCGCAGATTCCTTGCAACGTATCTCACATACACGCCGGCCAATGTCGAGCGGCAGTATGCCGAAGCCCTCAACATGATGACCCTCAACTTCCGCACTCTTTCGATGAACAAGTTCCGAGAGGAGGACACGATTGGGAAGGTGAAAGCTGACTCGATCACTTCGAGCGTGAGAATTCGCTCCATCGAACCAGCAGCCGGAATGCCATGGACGTATCAGGTCTTTGCCGCGAAAGAGATCCACCGGCTCAACAATCAGCGAATTGAACAGACGGAACGAATGGTTTGCCGCTACCAGGTTCGCCTTGTTTATACGGGCCGGACCCAGTCCTACCCAAGCGGGCTGCTTGTCGGGGAGTTCTGGGAACAGCAAATGGTCGGCGAGCGGGATATCGACCTTGAACAACGAAGCGCACTGATTGAGAGGGAGTCGAAATGACCTTCCCGGAGGTGCCAACGGGGGATACGGGCGCCTCTGCCAGGCGTGACATTGAGCTCACGCCGAACTGGAGTCCGTTGGAGCGCAGAATCGCTCCGGCTCTATGCGCAGAGTTCATGTGGATGTTCCGGCAGGCAGGCGTCGAGCACTACAAGCATAGGGAGACTCGTCGCTACCTATTGCTGGGGCAGGGCGGGGCATGTGTCGTGCGGACGGAGAAAGGCTTCGAGGAGGTTGATTTTGAAGAAGAATGGCAGCGCGTTAGTGGACGCAGAACAGGAGAAGAAAATGGCCATCACGAATGAAGAAGTGCTGAATGGCTCCACGAAGCATGTAGGAAAGAAGAAGAACCAGACTAAGCGTCAGCGCACTAGTAGTCCTTCGGAATCCATACGCTACTTTGTCGGCAAGCCTGGAGGAGCAAAGCCGAGTTTGGACCAAGAAGTTCCCGGCGAAGCCGAGGGACTTGTGATTGGATTCAAAACCGACGCCCGCCTTTTCGTGGTCCACGAATATGAGGTCGGGCAGAAGATTGAACGGGGAAGGGTTTGCCTGGAGAAAACTCCGGCGGCCGGCAGTCAACGAGTTTCTACAACCAACGAAAGTTGAGTAGAAGGCGCCCACGACTTTCGTGGGAGTTCGCTTGTGATGATCTCCACGTTCATCCAGGCAACCTGTTCAGTCTTGGCTGAATAGGCAACACAACGGAAATGGTCGGTCTCCCAACTGAGGCTTGGCCCAAACACCTATGTGTTTCGGCAACAGGCCAATCTGGGGACCCAGGTGCGTGAGCTAACCCTCGCGATCGGCTTGTTGTCTACCTCGACTAACCGATTCGAAAGGACAAATTCATGACGCCCCAAACAACCGTTACTAAGAACTCCGGCCTGAAGGTTCTGAACCTGATGGTCACCAAGGAAGGAACAATCGAACGCAAAATGCCCAACGTGAGTCCACAGGGACAGTTGAATAACACGCTGCTGGAAGCCCTACACCCAGGGATTCAGGTGGCCTCTGTCACTGTGACGCCGGAACCACTCGATCAGGTTGAACGTGCCCGAGTCGAAAGCGCCCTGTCACGCTTCCAGATCGATGGAACGGACTTCAGACTCATCGGCGCGTCAGGGTCGGCGAAGAACGGAAAGTTCTATGCCGTTGATGCCCGCCATGAAGCCCCGCTTGCGGAACGCTTCTCTGGCTGGCCTCAAGCTGCTGTGACATACTTTGGGATCCTCATTTCACCGTGCCAGGTGCGAATGCAGGTTCCACATGGTCGCGTGACAGTAGTTCCCGATCATCAATTGGGAACGAACGATTGCCGCGGATGGTTGCGCCGGTCTCTGTTTGACCAGCTAAATCTCCCAAGTGGCCGTTTCTATCAGTTCCGGCTTGCGTTTTCAAACACACAGGCCAAGGGTTCATTCAAGGTCATGTCGGATGAAACGGCTGATGCCCTCGACACCGACATTGTTCTGCCTGTTTCCTCGGTCAAACCAGAATACAAAGGACCCTCCAAGTTGATTGCTTGGCTCACTGGTGAAGCTCGTACCTTCGCCGGAGAGATCATCCTTGGAATTCGTGAATGCTCGCGGCCCTTAAAATTCGACAGTTCGTACACGGTCATCCAGCACGCTCCGGAAGACTCGTTCGAACTTGAGATCAAGCCGCACGCTCTCGCTCAAACCGCACGCCTCAAGTCCCTTTTGGAAGAGAGAGACTTTACCGGGCTTTTTGAGCTTCTTGGCATCTCAGAGACGCAAACAGCAATAGAGAACGAAAGGCCTGCCGAGGAAGACGATGCGACTTCGGTGGAGCGGACTGTTCTCGAAGCGATTCTGAAAGCCGATCCAACCGGTTACCTCGTCCAGCATCCGTGGGTCAACAACCAACTGGAGCGGACGTTGGCCAAGTGGGCGTTCAAAGTTTGTACAGCAGGCGGGTTCGAGATGCCGGCATTCGCGCTTGCGGATGACGGCTACCTGTTTTTGTACAACGGAAAAGTGTGCGCTGGTTCCGACTGGCTCCCTCTGGATCGCGCGATCAATTCTCTGGCCACAAGCCGGGGACTAGTGGTGCGCTATCCGGTGCGGATGAAGGAAGACCTGCTCCCTTACACAAAGATCAACGCTGCAGAGTTGCGCCAATTGCTCATTCAGGATCTGAAGCAGCAAGGCGTTCCGGTTCCCGAAGCACTTGTCGATCAGATTGCCCAGGAACAGCTCGAATTGGTTGGCACGTTCACCCTCCATTCGAAGACAGCAGCGAAGAACGGCGGAGATTTCGACTTCGACTTCGTCTGTGTGGTCGAAGATGATCGCTTCCCTCGATTCGTTAGAGATTGTTTCTCTTACCGAGGAAAGGGTGCGATTGAAAAGATCAAAGCCAAGAAAGCTCGATCTCCTTGGTGGAACTTGCCCCAGATTGCTATCGGTGCGATGGGAAATCAGATCGGCTCAATCACCGATCTCATGACCCAATGCACTGCGGCTGGACGTGAGGACCTACATCGGGAGCTGGTTGAGCAACTGCAACTAGCCTTAGATCAACTGAAGCATGGCGTCACCCCCGACCAGGAAAAGATCCGTTCCATCCGCGAACTGATCAAGGAGACGCCTGCTGCGCAGTGGCTTCGTGCGAAACGCGTACGATCCGTCAAGGAGCTGCCCGAACGCTTCGAATGCCCTGCGTCAGACCGGATTGGGTCGATGTACAACCTGGTCCGAAAGGAACTCACCGACTTTTTCACCAACCGGATGCCGATCGCGCAATTCCGAGGTATTGTCCAGGGAAACAACTTTACCCAGGAGATGGCTGACGAATGCCGGCGACTGAATAGGTCTTGGGCCCTTACGATCCAGGCTGGAATCGAGAAGAAGAAATTGCTTGCTGGCAACGTGCAACAGGCGCAGACGGCGTTCGAGTCTTTCAGGGACGAAAGAGACAGGGAACGCCGATCCAAGCTTTTGCACTCTTTGTGCCAAGCACGTGCAGCTTTGTCCGCATACGACCAACAGTGGCAGGAGGAGATCCGGTCGTTGATATGGCTCGTTCGGACATGGGCTGCACGAAAAGAAGAGAACCGCATGGGGTGGTTGCAGGCGCTTCATACGATCGTCTGCGGCACTCGGTCAGATCAGGCCTCTGGTGCACTGCCGTTCTATGCGTTTCCCAACGAAATGCTGAAAGCCATTGTCGAGCGAACTGGAGGGCGACCGGTACAACTCGCCGTCCCAAAGGTTCGCGACGGGATGGTTGAAATCGACGAGGAAGGCCGTTGCTTCCTGGTCGAGAACATCATGAGCGAAAACGGGCCAAGCTACGTGAAGGCGACTTTCCTTATGGCTGTCACGCCGGATGGAAAAGTCGTCTACGACAAAGGCCGAGTACAGTGGGTTCATCCGTTCCCCTACGCTTCGGGTACGGGTGAAATTCGCGACGGGAAGCTTCTGCTTCCGAATACTCGTCAATTGCCTCAGGTGATTGTGCCCAAGAAGGTCATTTAACCAACGAGCCCGCGCCCCACTCGCCGCGAGTTCACCAATGCACTGGAAGCAGGACCCTCCAACCGGAGGGTCCTGGTCCAGTCGAGCGCTTGCTTCTAAGCAATCGCCAAGGAGACCAACGCATGAGCCGGACTGCATTCGCCACATTCACTGTGGCTTGCCTCACCTTCCTCTTTCCTCTTGCTGCCCAAAAGCTGCAATCCCAAAAGCCAGATCACAAGTCGGTCACACGCGTCGAGACCATTCCAGATCACCTCACGGTTATCGAGTTCGGGGAACCCGTACTGATGGTTGCCGTTGGCAACCAAAATGCCTACCAAGTTGAAAGACGCGAGAACAAGGTCTTCCTTCGACCCACGGAAGATGGCTCACAAACCAATCTTTTTGTTTGGACGGCCGCTGGCCGCTACGTGTACGAGCTCTTGCCGGCCAAAGCAATTGCTGAATCACACTTTGCGATCAATCAAGACGCCGCGCCAAGACCGGCACCACCACCAGCGGCCACCACGCTTTCTCCGGCGCCGTCTCTGCCGGAGGAAATGTTGACTGATGCTGTCCCGGTGGCACTCTTCGGAGCACGCGAATCAAATAGCCGTGCCGAAGTGACCGTCCGGGATCTCTACCAGCGCGACGGCCGCCTCTACCTTCGATACTCACTTGTCAATCGCAGCACCCGACGATACCAACAGGGTCGAGTCTCCGCTCTTCATCTCGTAGGAGCGAAGTCGGCGAGTTCGCTCATCGCGCTCGATGGATATCAACTTGGCGAACGCATCAGCCGTGGACTGCGATTTGATGTCGCGAGGCAGGTCTCGGTAGTCGATCAAAGCCCGGTGCGGGAAATTGAAGCCGGCGGACAAGCAATGGGGTGGCTTGCCGTTGAACTTCCAACCGTGGATGAAGAAGCCGTCTCCGTTTTGAAGGTCCAGTTCGCTGCGGATCGGACCGCCGATTTATCGGCGGTGCTCGTGGTGAAGCTCAACAGGGCGAAGGCCAAGGAGAGTGCGGATGCTCGACAAACAGCCGAAGCCGCTCTCCGTCGCTGAAGTTCACGCTGAGTTGGAAAAGCACTTGTCGGATAGACGACATATGGGGTTTCGGAATCTCGTCGGGGATCTACTTCTGGAACCTCGTGACCCATTCCGCATCGGAACCCGCCGACAGCCGAAGCGCTGGGTCGGCCTACTGTTCGGAGTCACGACGCTCAGCGCTCTCGTCTTTTACTTCTCACATCTGCGATAGGGAGATGCACGCATGCCTGAAGAATCCAATCCGCAATATCGACCCTCGTTGATCGAAGAGAATCCTGTCATCTTAATCGGACTGTTGGTCGTCATTGCCTTCGTCCTTTTTGCCGCCGTTGCGAAGTACGCCTGGTACATCCATGACCGGCAGTTGGTAGAAGGAGTCTTTTGGCTCCTGCTTGTGTCCGTTGTTTTCTACTTCGCGGTCTACCAATTGACACGTGCCCAAAGTGATCGGGAGGCCGCATGGCCAAAGCAATTGCCGACGATTCCGGTTCGAGGCGAGAAGGACGTTGTCGAGAGCGCCTGGCACCAGAATTCCGTTGTGCTTGGGTATGACATCCATGGCAAGCCGTGGCTATGGAACGATGACACCCGCGTCATGCAAGCATTGGTCCTTGGCCAAAGTGGCACAGGCAAGACCACCCTGCTCCGCAACATCATTAGCCAGGATCTGATGCGTCATATGGGGCCGGCGACGGATCGGCACAAGATCCCGATGATTATCTTCGACGGGAAAGGGGATCTCGAGTTCTTCGAATCACTGTTGCCCTACATAAACCGCGCTGGCCGAATGAACGATCTCCGCTTACTAAATCCATCGAGGCCAGATCTATCCGTGCAGTACAACCCGTTCGCCTCGGACGACGACAACTACGCTGCGCAAGTCTCCATGATCTTTGGAAGCTTCGATCTTCGCGACGAATTCTTCGCCAAGCATCAACTCAACTACATGGGCGATATCGTCCGTGTTCTTCACTACACGGGGAAGCGGTTCAACTTTTATGACGTGATGGTGATGGCGCTGGACCAAGCGGTGATTGAAGAGCAAGTGGCTGTGGCAAGAACCAACATCGCTCGCCTGCCTGAGATGACCACCCAGCGCCGTCTCAACTTCGAGATGTCTGTCAAGAACCTCTATCAGTCGTTTCAAGATCGCGACCGGGTGCCGAAGATTCAAGGCTTGATCAACGAGTGCATGACCTTCCTCGATGATGAACTGAGCACCATCACTGGTCCCTACGACAATCTGCTCTCGATCAACGAAGTCATCGACCAGGAGCTTATTCTCTTCGTCAGCCTGAATATCAACAAGAACACTGCGCCGGTGCGCGCTTTGGGGAAAATGCTCCTCCAGAATTTGCAACTCGTTGTAGGCAAGCGCTACGAGTCCCAATCGGAACGCAACCGCAAGAATCGGCCTCTCTTTTCGGTAGTGATGGATGAGTTCGCGCCGTTCGGATACCGGAACTTTGCGCAGATCCTCAACACCGCGCGCGGAACCAACACAGCCTTTCTTTTCTCCATGCAATCTCTGCCGCAGTTGCTTCAAGTCGGGAAAGGATTCCAGCAGGATGTTTCCTCGGCCCCGGGAACTACAATGCTGCTCCAAACGCGAGATGAGGAGACGGCCAAATACTTCAAGCAGGCGTCGTCTCAGATCCCGGTGCAAAAACGCACGCAGCAACTTTGGCGGAAAGACTTCCTGGGTTTCGAAAACTTCCAGAAGGCACTGAACGCAACTGAGCGCGAGCAGTTGGAGTACCGGGCGCTAGACCACCACATAAAAAACCTCGGCAAGGGAAAGATGGAGATCCTGATGACCGATCCCGTCCAAGGCACTTTGCACGGTCGTCTCCATGTTCGGCCACCGGCAGAGGTGCGTGTTCCGTGTTTGGATCTGCCGCTGTTGCCGAAGCTTCTCGGATCACGCACCGACCAGGCCGGCGCCCATCTTCGTTTCAAGGATCAGAAGCTTGCCGCCACGATTGTGATCCCGCGGCGATAGGAGGAATTGTGCGCGCTTCAATCAAAAATCCATTTTTAGTTGCGGCTCTTCTGTTGCCCGCGACCATGTCATCCCAGGAACCAACGTCGCCAACAACAGAAAGAAGCAGGCCGATCCACAAGCTACCTACCGTTACCGCGGATCCAGCCCGGCCATATCGGCCGATTCCCGTAGGCCCTTCGCGGCCGCAGGAGACAATCTTCGAATTCTATTTCAAGGCATTGAACCCCCGGAAGATTCACTGGGGCGATGAGATCGACAAACGAATTGAACAGTTCGTCGATCATTCCATCCGCAATCCCTACTTCCGATTCTGTGCGGTGCAGATGGGAGTCATCCTGATGCTGCTTGCTCTTTGCTGGGGTTGGTGGGACAAACTCCGCCAAACTAAATGGATTACCGCTGAATGGCTAGCCGACGCAATCAACGCAAAGCAGATGTCGGATCAACGCGCGATGGATGCTATCGCGGCTCACAACCGGCACATGGAGTCATGCAACCGAGTGGTGGAAGAGCAAACGTCCGGTATTGGCAAGGCGATTGGCTACGGGCCAAAGTTCGAAACGGAAAAGCTGCAAAACGATCTGGCGGCGTCTCGCGCGGAAGTGGAGCGGCTCAACGCTCAAATTCAAGATCGAGATGCGAAGCTGGCAAAGCAGGAAGCTCGCATTCAAGCCATCGAATCCAAAGTGGCGCAATCGCAAGATAGCTCCAAAGCCGAATTGATTGCCCGTCTGGAGCGAGCCGAAGCGCAATTGAACAACCAGGTGCCGCGAAAGGCTACCAAGTGATTCTCCAAATCGTTTCACTGGGCAGCCTCTGGCAAGAGAGCACACGCCATCATCTGTTCAACACGACCGGCATTGAAAGCTGTGGAAAAATCGCGAGCCGCGCAAAAGTATTCGGACACATCCGTTTCAATAGCGTTCCACTCCACCGGCTGTTGGCTACGGGGAAACTGATGGGCTCGAAATGGAACTCGCCCAATGTTGGTGAAGGTTCTAGCGCCAACACGATTCACTGTTCGGTAGCCGCTGGGCGTCGAGAGGTGCCCGAACTGTATGTCGTGACCATCACCGAGCAACTGGTCGGCACAATGTTGGCAGGCTCGATAGCCTCAGATTATGTCCGTCTGATTTCATTCTCCGAGCGCGGCTCACGACAAGAAGCGATGTTGCTAGCTCGCAACTTTGCATCCATCGCCGGTCAAAAGGGCTCCGCCGTCTTTACGCCAAGTCAATTTGATGCCCCATGGAAAATCCAAAGGTGGCAGTGATGCGCTTCCTTCCGGGAACACTCTGCATCTCGACCGAAACAGACATTCCACTTTTGCTTAAAGTGCACCAAGCTGGCCATGCGACAGTGCGACAACTTTATCGGTCACTGATGCCGCAATTCGACAAGAATCAGTGGGACAGTTTCAACCGGCGTACACGGATCTTGGCGGGACATGGTTTTTTGGTGCGGCAGCCGGCGGTCGCATTGGACAGCCATGTGGTTTCTCTGGGGGAAGCCGGTGAGGATCACTTGCGATCGAGATCTCGAACGATGGTGGAAGCGATTTCTAGAAGTCCACGAAACGGCAAGAGGGATCAACTTATGCACGATGTGGAGTTGTTTGAATTGCATCTTGCGTTGATGCAGTCGGGGATTGTGACTGGCTGGCAATTCGAGTCAGAAATTCGCGCGGACAATGACTTCACTACATACGGCTATGCCAAAGACTACGACGCCGTCATGACGATCCAGCGCGGACAGCAGTCAATAAAGATTGCACTTGAATATGAGCGGACGCCCAAGACCTCGCGGGAGTACGGACGAATCGTCGCTACCGTGAACAGAGAGACGCGCGTGGCTGGTGTCATCTACTTGGTTTGCAATCTGCACATGGAATCCTTTCTGGCGCACGCTTTGCGCGGTGCATCGTGTCCCATGTACATCGCGCGTGCCAACTCGTTCGCTGTCGATCCCCGGAACGCCATTTTGCTCGACACACGACTTCGAAGGCAGTTTCGCTTGGCGGATGTATTCTAGTCGCGGTATTCCAGTCGCCAATTTGGTGCCGCTTTGATGTCGTTAGGGTGTCGTATTTCCGTCTTTCTCCGTTCCTAACAGCTCTACTTTTCATATCTTTACGAGCAGACATCCCGTGAAATGTATGTGCTTTTGAGCAGGCCGGCACTGTTCGCCTTTCCCATGCAGAAAAAGGGCGGCGGGATGGTGTCTGGTGTGTGAGTTGGGATGTGGAATGACGGACTGGCGAGGCGCAGGCAGTGTGCCGGGGTCCATGAATGTCGGGAGTATTGGGAGAGCGAAGTTTAGAAAAGGTGACGGTGGCAGCAGGCAGGTGAAGTGGAGAAGTGGCCGACAGGGTGAAAGAGGTGGGCCGTTACCAGTGGATACTCCAGCCCGATGTCGGGAACTGAGAGAGGTGGGTGATGGGGTGTCGAGGTGCGGCGAAGTGCAGAAGCGAATGTGGGAACAGTCGCCGTCCGACGGAAATGTGAGCGGTGCTCAGTCCGAATGTCGTGAGCCGATTGACGAGAGCTAACGGTTCGGATGAATGCTGAGGCGAGGGCCGGGGTGGTGCGTGGAAGAGATGTCTGCGATTGAAGGCAGCGAAACAGAGAGGTCCCACGCAGAAGCGAAAACGGCGGCAGCGCAGAGGCACTGTTGCATGGTGATTCCACAACAACTTTAAACAACGGAGAAGAAAGAGATGACTTACGTCAATGGCGCGGTACATGAGACCGCAGAGATCCCGGCGATGGCGATGAACCAATTTGCTGAAGGCAGCACTCACGCAGAGAAGTTCTCTCCAGAGCGTCGCGCAGAGATTAAGCGAGAACTTGAGCAGCCATTTGATCCCCGAGAGATCAAGTGGCGGGTGACAGCGACTTCGATGCAGCAAAATAAGCGCGGCCCACAGAAGCGCGGACAACTGATCGCCTACGCCGATCAACGAGCCTATACGGACAGATTGAATGCAGTCTTCGGAGAATGGGGTTGGACTCGGGCATATGACGTGCAAGTCGCGCAGAACTTTGAAAGGAAACCCCACAACGACAAATCCCAATCGGCAATTGCCGCAAAGGTTGTTGTCGTTTCGCGGGTGACGATCCACGAACTTGGGACGCACACAGGCGTCGGTGAAGAGTGGGCAGACGACGAGAATGCTGCGACGCGCGCCGAAGCACAAGCTTTCAAGCGAGCCTGTGCTTGCTTTGGTCTTGGTCGATATCTCTATGACCTAGAGAAGATGTGGGTGGACCTTGACCAAAACAATCGGCCGCTGGAAACACCTCGCTTGCCGGAATGGGCTTGTCCGGTAAACAACGAGAGGGGACGGACGTCAACAACCCCGACTTCTCAAAGACCGACAACGCGGAATCGAGATAGCCTCGTGCAGCAGGAATTGCTGTCTACGGTGAAGAAGCTGTGCGCGGAAGTGGGCTACAGTTTGTCCCAGTTCGCGCTCAGCGTTTACGGAGGAGTTTCGGATCCGACGCGGCTCGGTTTTGCGAAGCTCACGACGGTTTGCGAGAAGCTCAATGATCTCGCCAATGGCGTGACGCGTCTAAAGAAGGCGCAGGCGACTCTGGGCCCCGAACGCTACTCGGAGATTTGTCGGCGACTGGAACTCGCCAGTGACTCGCTGGATGACATTCCGAATCGACAAGTTCTGCGTCAGTTGCTGAACGAAGCTGAGAGTTCCGGCGCAAATAGCGGAGCAAACCCCGCGAGAAACCCTATCGGCTCTGGGCGCATTGGTGAATCTCGCGGTCGCCTACTTCAGGCAGCACGGAAAGCAGCGGAGAACCCGCGTAGCGGTTGGCCGCGGAAGCTGGGAGAAGTGATTCTTCGAGCGTCGGGCGGAATGCTGACACTCGAAAAGCTGAAGGACCTCACTGACGCCGACGCGGCCACCGTCGACGCCTGCGTGTCAGTCATCGAGAGCGGCCCCCGCTAGCTTTCGTGATCGGTGTGTTCTCAGCGCACATTGCTTCGCAACGTGCCAAACAACGAACAATTGCATGGCGAGCTAAAGATGCAGTCTAGCTGCTCGCCGATACCAGATTCACTTCAGTCCGGTCTCGCACTTTCCTATAGTCAACCGCTCGGTTGGCATCACCCACCCACAAATCCATGCAGGTACCCGACGTGCTTCCCACGGGAAGGCGACGTGTGCCTGCTTTCTATTTCTTCAATCCAAAAGGAGTCACAACATGCAACGGAACATTGTGTGCGCGAGTGAAGTACTCAGCACGAAAGACATGAACATGCGGCCCAGCCAGGATCTGTGCGAAATCATTGGCCGTTTCTTAGTCGTCGGGGAGAGCGTGGTCGCCCATTGGGTCGAGTATGCAAAAGGATTGCTGCTCTTCGTGATGTCGCCAGGAGACGACAAATCCGGTGAGTTCTACGTTTACGACCGGAGACGCGGAAGCTTCTGGTTGCTCGAACTGCCCGACTGCGTTTTCGGCGGATACTCAACCGAGCAAATGAGATCCAAGATCCGGGAGTTTCAGCTGCTCGAACTCGCCGAAAACCCGGCGAAGCTCGCGATGCCCGGTAGGTTGCCAAACTCGCTTTGCGATCTGCGGCAAGCAGTGTAAGGAATGGTTATGGCCGATTTGGTAAAGCCGACCATTCAACACATTGAGGAGTATGCGCGATGGTTTGTGAACCGCCGCGCATACACCCGCCAGTCGGATTCGCCGCATCCTGAATCGGGCCGTCATTATTACTACCGTCCCCGAAGATCGGATGGCCAATCGATTCCTCTCTCGGTGAACGACCTCAGCCGCCACTTGACGGGTGAGATCACCATCGGTCTTTACGCGATCAATCCTCAGACGCAAAGGTCGAAATGGATGGCAATCGACGCCGACTACAAGACGGCGCTCGAAGACCTGCTGAAACTTCAGTACGAACTCGGCCA
Source organism: Bryobacter sp. (assembly GCA_044340255.1). Classification (GTDB taxonomy): domain Bacteria; phylum Acidobacteriota; class Terriglobia; order Bryobacterales; family Bryobacteraceae; genus Bryobacter. The sequence goes on from JBIITX010000017.1 coordinate 34,488, forward strand.
AGCCGGAATCCAGGCGGCGCTGGAGCAGAGCCGTCGCGGTGGACATTTGTGGCTCTTCTTTGACGAACCGGTTCTTGCGATACACGCGCGTCGTTTCATATGCCACCTGGCCTCGCGCCTCGCAGTTCAAATCAAAGGCAGTGGAATGGTGGACGGGATCGAACTCTTCCCCAAGCAGGATCGTCTGGATGCCGGCCAGTTTGGAAACGCCCTACGCGCTCCCCTTGGGCTTCATCGTGCCGCCAATCGTCGGTACTGGTTCTACGGAGCTTCCTACGAACTGCCTGCCCAGATGGATTATCTGCGCAGCCTTCGTAGAGTCACCCAGACCCAACTGATCGAACTAGTGTCAGGACTTCCCGCCGACCCGGTCCCTCGGATAATTGCCGAGCGGCAGCCGGTTGATTCTCTGCGTCGGACATTCCGGATCGGGGACTATATCGATTTCCAGAAGTGTCGCCGAGTCGGCCGCAACTGGGTCACCCAATGTCCGTCTTGCGGGGCGGAAGGACGTGATCGTGCTCAGGACAACTTGGCCATTTCGGTGGAGGAACCCCACAAGTACCTTTGCTGGGCTGGCTGCACCAAGGATCAAATCCGTGCCGCTCTCGGCGCGCCGGCTTCAGCGACAAATTCGAAATCAGGGAGATGAGATGGATCACCCGACTCGTTTGGTTCTGCCACAGGCCATGCTTCGAAAAATGGAGGCAGCCGGAATCTATTGTCAGACTTGGGTGACAGTAGAGAAGCAGGCGCGCGCAGATCGATGGGTGTTGCGCGGAGTGGAGAGCGGTGGCAGCACCAGAGAGGTGGGACGATACGTTTCCTTCTTCGCAACAGACGGCAGTCGTTTGCCTTGGTTGCAGAAGATGGATCGCATCGGGTCAAACGGCGTTCACGCTGCAATCGTTGCCCCCGAATTCGTGGGCATAGAGATGGCGCGCATCGGGCAGACGTACCAGTTGTTGATCACTCGCTACTCGCTGGGCCAGATTCAAAAGAACAAGAAGCCGGCGATTCAAGCCGCGATTCTGTTCCGCGGCATCGATGGTCAATTGTCGGAGGAACTCCGGCGGCAGGGCCTGGCGCCTGAGTTCTTCTCCAGGAGCGGCGAAGTGAAACCGATCCCTGATCCCTTCGGAAGCGGCGTCAAGCTGGTCACGGCCGGGGTCACGTGCTTGAATTGCAAGCACTGTCATGGATTGATCGAGCGGCCGGCAATTGATGTGGTTGAGCCGGCAACTGCCGCATCCTGAAAGGTAATCGAAATGAATGCACTACTCCGCATTGGTCTTCTCACCGTAACGATCGCCAGTTGCGTAATAGCCGGGGAATTCTCCGGCAGAGTTGTCGGCGTCATGGACGGTGACACTATTACCGTGCTCGTCGGCCGCGAACAACGAAGGGTCCGGCTGGCGGGTGTGGATGCACCTGAGAAAGGGCAGGCATTCGGTCAACGGTCAAAGCAAGCGTTGAGCAAGATGATCTTTGGCCGGGAGGTGACTGTGGTCAGCACCGGCAAGGACCGCTACGAAAGGACGCTAGGGATTGTACGGCTCATGGACGGCAGTTCCGTGAATGAACGCCTCGTTGAGAATGGCTGGGCTTGGCACTATACGAGGTACTCGAATGACCGCCGCCTATCCGAGTTGGAATCAAGGGCTCGAGCTGCGCGGCGCGGGCTTTGGGTGGATCCGCGTCCAGTCGCGCCATGGGATTTCAGGAAGGCCCATCGCTCCGATGGGATCAACGACTAAGAGGAGAACTCAACAGATGAGACAGTTTGGTCTACGAATGTGCCTGTTTCTGTTCTTGGCGGCCATGCTTTCCGGTCGCACCAATGAATTGGGAGTTTTGGTTGGAGCCACAACGGGGACGGTCTTGCTGTGGCCAATCTACTTGAGATACGTGTCGACGTCTGCAATAGCAAAGCGTCGGCCAGTCATGGTGGAGGAAGCAGAAGCTGCAATTCCTCCCCGCTAAGGAGGACTCGATGAAGCTCGGAACGAAAAGCTTACTTTGGGGTGCACATGCGTTCTTTTTGCATCCCTTCATGGTGGCTCGGGGCTGGTGGCACCTATGGGGCGCTCCGCGCGACTCGAAATTGTGGATCTGCTTTTTTCTGCACGACATCGGCTATTTGGGCCTCGACGAAATGGACGGCGAGGGGAGCGAGAACCATGTACGCTTAGGCGCCGAGATCGTTCAGCGTCTGTGCGGGGATCGGTACGCTGATGAGTGCTATCGCCACTCTCGGCTATGGTGCCGGTTGAACGGCCGCACCATCAGCCGCCTCTGCCTGGCAGACAAGATGGCGTTCGTCCTCACTCCAGCTTGGCTTTACCTGCCGATGGCGAAGGCCTCGGGCGAATTGCAGGAATATATGTGTCGTTCGAGAGAACAAAAGCAGTTGGCTTCCTATTCTGCTGAGGAGCTGCGCTTAATTCGCAGCGATCGTCCGATGGAATGGTTGACGGGACTGCAGATGTTCACAAATCGCTGGGTACAGGCGCAGATTGCGGGAGATCCAATCGTTTCCGCCCCGTCTGTTGGTCGTGAGGAGAATCAGCCACCCAAGCTAGCCGCAGGCTGATGCCATCACACATCTTTGCGATGGAAACGGCTCCCGGAACACTCACGGGTTGATTCATCAAAGACGACAACGCCGCAAAGTCTTCAAACCAACGATGGGTGGGGCTAAAGGAATGGACGAGCATCATCGCGTGCCGGCAACGATACCGCTTCGCTTCATAGATGGCGGAAGCCGTCCGATGGAGCAGTTGATATCGAATCCCACCGACGTCGGCTAAATCCAGGCCCAAAGTCCGAGCGAGCCGTTCCAAACGGACCTGCTTGCCCGGGGTGGTGTTCCAGTCTTTAACGAACTCCCCAAAAGGCTCATTGACCTTGCCCTCGACCGCAATTACCCCGATCTCTTGGCGTAATCCAGCGAGCACCAGAAGGTCCGCTTGGCTGTTGCGGCCCGGCGACCCGAGTTCAATCTCTCGCTCGAAGAAGCCATCCAGGAGCTCCGCGTCTGAGTACTCGGGCACGGTAGAGAGCGCGGCGCGTACAGCAGGGGGGAAGGCGTTGGAAGACTGCGACCACCTTATGGCAAGCTCCTGAGCCGAACAGCCGCTCTTCCAATGAAGATCCGGTTTAGCTAGGTGGGAAATCACGTCTTCAGGCTTCAGAAGCGGAACGTTGAGTCTGCGGATCATGGATGTCCTTTTTCAGAAGCGGTCGGCCATTGCCAGGCACTGTCTGGTGGCGGAAACAACTCAGCGTTGGCTGACGCTTCGAGCTGATACGGCGAAGATCGGCCAATTCCCTCGAAATCAATAAACCGGCAGGAAGACTGTCGGTCCACATCAACCAATCAAGGAGACAATCTCATGCTCGGATTTAGCAAAGTCCAAATCATCGGCAATCTTGGCGGAACGCCAGAGATGAAATATCTGCCCAGTGGCGACCATGTCGTCAACTTCAGCGTGGCCGTGAATCGGCGGTTCAAGGACCGGGAGGACAATCCTAAGGAGGTCACCGACTGGTATCGAATCTGCGCGTTCAGTGGAGTGGGCTCTGCCTGTGCCAACCATCTGCAAAAGGGCGACGCGATTTTCGTGGAAGGGCGGCTCCAGGTGCGAACCTTCGAGTCGCGAAACGGCCAACAGACGTCCGTGGAAATCGTGCCTACGCTAGTGCGGTTCCTGGGATCTCCAGTCGGCGGACCGCACTCAGATGGCGAGCAACAACCGACACTGCGGAACTCGCGGACTCGCTCCAATGGAAGCGGAGGCCAGGCCGAAGGCGCAGACGGGGTGGATCCCGATGATCTGCCCTTCTAACGCGAAGATCACTTTTCGAGAAGCCGTTGAGCGACCTGCCGACGGCTTTTCATCCCTGAGCGGAGGACCGATCATATGAGCTGCATTTGCGATTTCTGCTCCAGCCCGGGCGTCAAGTGGCAATATCCGGCAAAGACGTTCTTGGCCTACATTACTGATTCCGTTGCTGGCGAAAGCTTGGGCGACTGGGCAGCCTGCACGAAGTGCCACGACCTAATTGAGCGGGACGATCGCGCGGGACTGGCCGCTTGGTCAATCGAATCCCTAATTACCGTCCATCCGGAGATGGCTGAGATCAAAGAGGATCTGCTTCGCGAGATGGCCGTCCTTCATCAATCATTCTTCGACAGCCGAGTCGGCCAAGTGCTTCGGTTCGAGGAGGCCCGCGACCGAAGGTGATGAATCGAAGGGTCATTGCGGAGAATACGGCTAAAGGATTTCGATCCGCCAGGCATCGCGTCCCCATCTGATCTCTAAGTAATCGATCTAGCACTTCCACGGTTATCAGATTTTCAATGAAGCGGCTTATCAGAGTGGGACAATTGTTGAAAGCGAGCCGGCGATTGCACTTGCTACTGCTGCTAGCGTGACAGCAATGCGGATGACCGGCACTCCCTTCTGTGAGTTTCCGGATCGCATGTAATCCAGAGTAAAAGTCTGGGACTTTCCCACAACGCCGTTTCGGGACCAAATTCCCGGATAGCCGATCATTTAAGGCCGGGCCCAGCCCAATCCGGAATTTTGCAGCAACAGATGCTTGGCGAAACGAATTCTCCGTAGTTTGATCCACTCCGGGAAATTTCGGATTTGCAGCTTGAGATTGGGCAGAGGCATTGTGACACGCTGGTCAGCCACGCTGGCAAGTTCAATGCTGCGTGACAACGCCTAATAACGCCGATTTGCGTGGTTCCCCCCGCAATGGGAGAGCGGCGTGTCACACGATGTCATTCGGGCCAAAGCTCGCCAGCCGCTTCACGGTCTCCAGATCACGAAACGAGAGGTCGGTTGGATGGTATTCGGCGGTGACATATCCGCGATAGCGATCGCCCAGGTTGTAGATGGCACGGAAGACGTTTCGGAAGTGGATCTCACCAGTGCCTGGCTCGTGCCGTCCCGGAACGTCGGCAAAGTGAATTTGCCCTATCTGTTCAATATTGTTGCGTAGACGTTCGATTAGATTTCCTTGCGAAATCTGCACATGGTAGAGGTCAAAGAGTACAAGAACTCTTGGGCTTCCAACCCGCCGGATCAATTCAAAAGCGTCATCACTGTGCTCGAGAAAATAGCCCGGGTGATCTACGGAGGTGTTCAGGAATTCGACAACGGCAGTCATCCCCTCGGCCTCAAGGAGGGGGAGAGCAGCTTTCATCGTCTCAACTGCGCAGTCCATTTGCTCGGATCTCGGAACCCCTGGCCGATGGTTTCCACTTAGTACCTCCAGCCGGGAGCAATCGACCTTCCGAGCGGCCGCGGCGCAGAGTTCCAGTTCCTGCAAAAAGCCATCCCGCTCACCGGGGTCGACGAGGCTACAGCCAAGAGCATTCACGTCGGGCTTCTTGTTGACCACAAGCACGCCTGCGCCAAGATCATAACGCTTGAGGCCTTCCTGGTAGAGACCAAAGAGATTCGGGTTTCTCCAATCAAAGTTGTCGATGGTGTCGAAGCCAATTTCGGCAATGCGCTCCAAGGCTTCAAGTAGGGGAACGCCTTCGAAATTGCGGGCAGCCACAGAGAGTCTCAGCCGTTGCTCCCGTAGGGCTCGGTCGTCGCGGGAGTACTTATTGCTTTGCTTTGTTTGCATGTTATGAATTGCCCCTCAGTTTAGCTTCGATGGCGCCCAGGCCTTGGCCTGTCAATTGGCCCGTAGCCATGGAACCCTCGCGAATGGTGAAGATGCCCGGGAAGCGTGTATCCCAAAGCTGATTGGCTAAGGGAACAAACTGACGGGCGTTGGCCTCAATACCGGCTACGCCGCGAATGTGGGCGGCAAGCCCGGCAGATTGAATCAGTGCGGCACCCGGACAGGTTAGATCCTGGACGCACAAGAACATGCCGAACTTCATTGCTGCCATGGCCATTAACAGTGCATTGCCTTGCCCTTTGCATGCCTTGAGTGCCACACCGGTATAACCGAGGTCGCGGGCCGAGAGAAGGCTTTCGTAGTCCACAAGTGACTCGTCAATCACGACGGGCTTGATTTGTGAGGCTTTGTGCATGCGATTTTCAGGCTTAGACTTAAGATCGCGCGCAGTGGGCTGTTCGACGTACTGGATACGGTTCATCAAATCGAGGGAGCATTCTTTGATACGTGCGAGGAATTCCAGCAGGTACTCAACATTTGGGCAGCGCTCATTGAAATCGAGCGAGTAGTGCCACGCGCCTGGACGAACGCGTTGAGCTTCTGCATCTATTTCGACCACCCGCTCTACATCCCAGGGCAGGTCGTCACCGTTTAGCTTGATTTTGATGTGAGTCAACCCGTCGGTGCGAATCCAGTCGCCCAGCGTTTCGGGTAGTCCGTCGTGAAGGGGCCGGGAAAGGTCGGCGCTGGTGATTGGATCGAGTGCGCCGACGAGATGGTAAAGGGGCATCGACTGCCTTGGTGCCGGCAGTAAACATTGATCCAGGTACTGGCCTGTGAAGGAGCTATCGAGGTAGGCACTCGCATCACGCTTCATGTATTGGGACGAATAGCCATGAAAGCAGTTGATCTTGCTTGCTTTAGCGAAGCCATCATGAAGGGCGGCATCAAAGGCGCTGGCTACCACCAGAGTGGCGAGCTTAGGAATGTCCTCGGATAATTGCTCTGCGCGCGAGATTCGTGCTGCCTCCTCGAAGTAGCGTGGCTCCAGTTCGTGGTTGATGTCAACCGGGTGTGCGTAGTCCTGGTAACTAGCCAGGATTTTGGCAAGACTGGCTGTGAGCAGTTGCATGGCACTGAGAGTCTGGTCGTAGGTCATGAGGCGAGAGGGGAATGCCCAGATGTTGCCGAGCGGCATGGAGCCGAAACCTGTGCACTCCACCCCTGCTTGAGTTCGAACCGTTATGGTTGTATTCAAGAGGGTGACCCGGTCTACAGCAATGCCTCCGAATTTCATCGGAGAGCGGTAGAGAAAATTCTCAAACTCGTAATCGACCGAGCGGATCGCCACATCGGACTTCATCAGCACAATCCTCCAATAGACTTAGTGCGACTGCCTGATCTGTCGCTGGAATTGGCGAGGGTTAGATCCTCCACGGGACTCGCATGGACCTGGCGCGCATTCGATTGGCTTCGTCATCGCCAACAAAGGACTCGTTTTCGGGATTCCAGCGCAGAGGCCGCTCAAGCCTTAAGCAAAGGTTGGCGACATGGGCGATGTTATGAGCTGCCTGGGCGACCTCAACTCCTGTGACTGGTTCCTTGCGGGAGCGCACACAATCGAGGAAATTCCTGATATGCGGCTTCATTACCTTCCATTGCGATTGCTGGCGTTCGAGACCGCGCGTCACTTCGGGAGATGACAACTCCACGCTGCCATCAACGTCAGAGAGCTTGATCCATCCTCGACTGCCATCAAAACGCATGGCTTTGGGCTGCATGTCCATCATCAAAGTGAAGCGGTCTGGATAGCGCGCCCGCACACTCAGAAAATAAGGCGTTGCGTTGTACTCGGCCTCGGGGTGAAAGGCGGCATCGCCTGAGACGTCAATAGGGCCTGGGTTGCCTCCCCGGATCCACTGGGCGATTTGCACAAAGTGCGGGCCCATGTCTGCGATTACGCCACCGCTCAGATCCCAATTCACACGCCAACTGCTGCTGGAAGCAATTTTCGAATAGGGCATCCAGGGCGATTGTCCTAGCCAGCGGTCATAGTCGAAGCGTTCCAGACTTGGAGTTGGCTCCGGAACCGGAAGGCCGACCCTACCGCCGCCAAATTCTCCGAAAGACAGAGTGATGGCGCTTAAGCGGCCAATGCGCCCGGCCTTGATCAGGTCATATACAAACTGATAGCCAGGATCGGATCGGCGCTGCATTCCACATTGCCAAATAGTGCCGTAACGCTTAATCGTATCTGCCAGTTCGCGCCCTTCAGCGATGGTGAGCGTAAAGGGCTTTTCGCAATAGACGTCCTTGCCGGCCTTTGCAGCCAGCGCGCTCAGGACGCCGTGCCAACGATCCCCCGTAGCAATCAGGACGGCGTCGATGTCCTGGCGACCCAAGATCTGCTCATGCTGGCGATAGGTGAGACAGGCAGTGTTGGCGTAGCGCTGATCGACCATCTGCTTGGCCTCGTTTCGCCTCTCTTCAGAGGTGTCGCAAACGGCAACAACCTGGATGTCGTCTTCTTTGAGGAAATGACCCAGGACATAGCGACCACGAGGACCCAGACCGATAACTCCAAGACGGATCCGGTCAGAGGGTGGGGTGGTTTGCGGGGCGGCTATTGCGGCAGGAGCCACCAGGAATTGACGCCGGCTTAGGTGCAGGTCAAAGGGCATGATTATCCTTTGAGAGCCAGGCTGGCGCCGCGGCGAATCTGGGGTGCTTCGGTGTCTTTCACCAACTGACTCCATATGGTTTTGGCAGCGGCGGAATTGCCTCTCTGGGCCAGTTGTTGGCCAGCCTGAAGCAGAGCGTGAGCGGAATTGAGGCGGCGAGTTGGATCTGATCCACGGTGCATCCGATCGAGGGCCGCCACACTTTCGCCGCTGGCAATCTTGCCCAAGGCGCAGATTGCGGCGTCAGATAAAACCGGGTCAGGATCGGAAGCTAGCGGAATGATCTGAGGAGCGCTTGTGGCATCCTTTTTGTCGCCGAGAAGGTTGAGGATCGCCACGCGGGCCACACCACGGCAACGAGTGAGTGCCTTGCTCAAAACTGCCAATGCCGCTGCTGAATCCTGAGAGCGAAGAGCGTAACAAGCCGCTTCGGACAAGACGGGATCGGACCCTTCAAGCAAGCTGGCCAGGGCGGGCAAGGAAAGATCCGTACCCATGATCCACAGCTTCTTGCAGATGAACTGTTTGGCTGCGACAGTTGCTTTTGAAGTCAGCAACGCGGCCATGAGTTTTTCGATCTGCAGACGCGCCGCCTGGTTTCCGTGAGTGGAATTGATAAGTCGCTCCACTTCGACAAGCTTGGTGCGAGGGCGGTCAAAATCATAGTCGCTGACGGCTTGAACCGCAGCCGCGAATTCATCAGCAGAGAAATTGGATTGGAGTTGCATGGCCTAGAAGAGAAGTTTCAATGCAAATTCCATCACACGGCCCGGTCCGGCACCGTTGACTCCACCGAAGCCATTGGAAGCCACACCCGCTGCGTTGAAAGCAACGGTTGTATTGATCGAAGTGAAATTTGCATGATTCAAGACATTGAAGGATTCAGCCCGGAACTGCAAGCGCATCTTCTCTTGGACAATGAAAGTCTTTAGCAGAGTGACATCCCAGTTCTGGAAACCAGGGCCTCGCAATATGTTTCTGCCGCTGTTACCGAAGATGCCCGGAGTCATCGCGGAGGGGGCCTGAAATGCGGCCGTATTGAACCAGCGCCCCGGCGTGCGCTCGCCTGCGGCCAATAGGGGATTGCCGATGAGCGTGGCGCGAGAAGCTCCTGACCCGATTCGGGCGATATCGGTGGGTACGTTGACCGAGACAGGGGCGCCGCTTTGAGCGGCGGTGACGCCGGCCACTCCCCAGCCTCCAAGTACGGTTCGTTGAAAGGGGTTGCCACTCTTCTTGAAGAAGGGAAGTTCGTAGATGTAATTGACAGACAGGATGTGTGGGATGTCGATATTGGCGCGGGCGATATCGAGTGCGGGAGCGTAGCTGTCCTGGGGTGTTGTGCCGCCAAACTTGTCCATCGTTTTGGAAAAAGTATAGGCAACTCCGAAGGAGAGTCCCAGGTCGAAGCGACGAGTGGCGTTCACCTGGAGACCGTTGTAGTTGGATGTGTCAGTGCGTTCACGCATAGTGATGTTGCTATAGCCAAGGTAGGGTCTCAATGCGTTTACGTTGGTCGTCGAATTCGGCGGGCTCAGTTGTGTGCCAACCGGCAACTGATTCAGATTGAGAGTGTAAGGCAAATGGCGTCCGACGTTGCCGACGTAGTTCACGTCGAGGATGACATTGGAGGGCAACTGATGCTGAAAGCCGAAGTTGTAGGACATGATGCTGGGGTCTTTGAGGCGATCCGGCCAGGCATTGATGTTGGCTGGAAAGTCGCGGGCGACACCACCGGCTGGCCGGTCGATGTTGCCGTCAAAGATCGAAGCAACGTTTACGAAAGGAGGATTCTGCGCATTGCCACTTAGGGTGTTGGAAGGAACCCGGTCATAGAAGATGCCGAAGCCCGTACGGATGGCCGTGCGGCCATTGCCGAAGACATCGTAGGCGAGGCCTACACGCGGACCCCAGTTGTTCCAGTTCATCGGGTATCCGCCTGCCGGCAAGCCCCTGAAAAGTCGTTTCAGCGACGCGTCACTCGCCTGTGGCAAACGACCGGTGGCTTGCTCTGGAAATTCAGAGCCCCAAATCGCGATGCCATTGTAAGGATCGCCAGAGCCCGGAACCAAAGCTCCGTTGGCGGGGTTGATGCGGGGCGCATTTGCCGGAGTGAAAAACCTGGGTAGCCAGGTGGAAACATTTCCCTGGGCGATCGTGGCCGGCTTGAGAATGTTGTAGCGAATCCCGAGATCGAGCGTGAGTCGGCGTGAGACCCTCCATTTGTCCTGGGCATACATTTCAACAGTCCAGTAGCGCGGACGATAGAAAGAGTCTGATTCCCATTCCTGGTACTGCTGAAAGGTGCCCAGAAGCACGTCTGCGAGCACGTTTCTGGTAGAGCCCAGAGCCGCTGTGTTGAAGGTTACTTGGCCCTCGTCGCGAACATTCGTATTCTCATTCATGCGCGAACGGATCACGAATATGCCCGCTTTGAGGGTATGCGATCCGGCAACCTTGGTAAAGTCGTCGCGGAACTGAAACGGGGTCTGCCCGCTGCGGATACGGTCGTTCGAGTTGTAGCCGACAAAACCTGCAATTGAAACCGCCGGGGCCACGTTAGAACGGTTTAAGGGATAGAGTTCGGGAATCGTCAGACCCAGAGCTGGTCGAGTGATAGCAGAGACATCGGGGTCCCCCGTAATCCTGGTATGGCCTGCGCTGAACATCGCGTAATTGATCATGGTCGGAGAAAGCGTGCTTTGCCAACTCAGGGAGGTCAGATAGCCGGGGCGGTTCCGCGGATTGGGGACAATGGGAAGACTATTGTTGCGAAATGCGAAGAGGATATTCCAGCTATCCATCACCAACTTGTAGGAGAACAGGTTCTTCGGTGTCAGGTTGTAGTCGATGCGCATCAACTCTTCGCGATAGTCGGTACGATTGCTGCCAGCAGAGGCGAAGTTGCCACCGGGGCCGGGGAAGTTCGGGAGCGGGATTGGCCTCAGAAGTCGAGGCCCGTTTGCGGACCATCGGGAAGCTGGAACAATTCTATTTGGGAAGGGGGTGTTGTTTAGAGGGTCGATCGGAGCGGCAAGTGAACTGCCGTTAAAGTCGCCAGCCCGCTCAAGGGCTGAGGGAACCACATTGACAGTGGTTTGGCCCTGGCGCGTGTATTTCCACTCCTGACTATAGAAGAAGAAGAGCTTGTCTTTGGCAGTGTTGTACTTGCCCGGAATATAGATGGGCCCGCCAAGGGTGCCACCGAAATCATTGAACCGGAGCGGAAGCAAGCTTCGATCGAAAAAGGACCGCGCGTCAAAGCGATTGTTGCGGACAAAATAGAAAAGGCTGCCATGAAACTCTTGCGTGCCGCTTTTGGTCACCAGATTGATGAGTGCCCCGCCGCGGCCGCCGAACTCGGCTGCGTAGGCCGATGTCTCCATCTTCACTTCGGCAAGGGCGTCGACGTTAGGGTCGACCAGCGAATTGCCGTTTCCTCCATCGGTCAAATTTGGCGCTCCATCCACAGTGAAGAAGTTGGAAAGAGATCGAACTCCATTGACAGCCTGCTGGCTGACGTTTGTTTGCGGGTTGAAGACATTCAGTGTTGTTGCCGCTACGCCGGGCGTGAGGCGCAAAAGTTGAGTATACTGGCGGCCATTCATGGCGATTTGACTCACCTGCCTGTCGTCGATCACCCTGCCGATGCTTCCTGAGGTGGTCTGCACCTGCTCGGCAGAAGCGTCCACCGTCACTGACTCGGTCATCTGGCCTATCTCGAGCCGGGCTGATAAAGGGCGTGTCGATCCGCTGTCCAGAACCACACCTTGCTGCTCCACACTCTTGAATCCGGGATGCTCGAAACGGATTTGATAGGTACCGGCGGCCAAGCCGGGAAACACAAAAGACCCTGTCGCATCCGTGCGTACGGTTTGCCTGCTTCCCGTTCCCTGGTTGCGGGCCACAACAGTAGCACCAACGAGTACGGAGCCGGAGCTATCCGATACGGTTCCGGTGATCAGGCCAACATTAGTTTGACCCCAGACGGGTGCAGCACAAAACAGGAGCAGATATGACATGAATCTCAGTAACATGGGTCCTCTTTCAATGAAGCGCGAGACCTTAGATCGCAATACGCTTCGAGAGAAAGTTAGCAGTTGCCCTATGATTGTTCAATCGTTTTGAGGCATGAAAGCACTGAGTTACGGTAACCGCCTGGATGTTACCTGAACTTCAGCGAATGGCCAGTGAGTGGTAGCGGGAGTGGGTGCGAACTGCATCCCATCGGGGGTCCAGTGGTAGCCAGAGCACTTCGTAACAGCGGTCTTGAAAGGCATGCTCGAGACTATCGAAGGCGCGCTCTACCTCACCAAGTCCGAGAGACACCAGCGCAATGTCGAAAGGTGAGACGTACCTCTCCTGGCTGAGTTCGATGAGTTCGACTTCACAGCGGCGCGCATCAGAAGTGTTTCCAGAAATGCCAAAGGTATGCCCGAGTGCGCCGATGAGTCGCGCCGTTGGCCGAAGGGCGCGGCCTCTGCTGAAGGCCGTGATGGCTGAGTCGTAGTCTTTCAACTGCGCACAGGCCAAACCCAGGACCCAATAGGCCTCATGAAAATTGGGGTCGAGTTCCAGACTACGGCGTGCCTGGGCCGCCGCCGCCTGGTAGTCACGCATGGCCCAATGGATCACAGCCACATCGCGCGAGATGCCGATAGACAAGGGGTCCATCATGGCTGCTTCACGAATCTCGAGCTGTGCTTCGACAAGCCTCCGCTGTGGCATCAGGCAGGTAATGGCGTACCAGTGATGGGCCGTGGAGAGCCTCGGATTCAGTTCGATTGCCAGTTCGTATTCCCGTTCGGCTTCTTCCCAATTCCACTCGCAAGTAGCCAGAACATGAGCCATGGAAGTATGCGCTTCTGCCAAGTCTGGCGCAAGCAGAAGTGCCTTGGCAGCCGATTCGATGGCTGAAGCACGAGCCTCAACCGGAGCAAGGACGCTGTAGTTGCCAAGCAGGGAATAGGCATCGGCAAGCCCGGAATGGGCCAGCCCAAAGCCGGGATCATTCTCAATGGCCTTGTTAAAGAGCTGAACCGCCTCAAGCAGCCCCTCAGGCGTGCGGAGATTCCAAAAGTACCTCGCCTTCAAGTAAAGACGATAGGCCGTGGTGTTGGTGGTTGCTCGCGAAGGGCCTGCCAATTCCAGATCGGGCTGCAATTGAACTCGCAGGGCCGCAACGATGGAGGCAGAGATGTCTTCCTGAATTTCGAATACACTGGCAAATTCGTTATCGTAATTCTCAGCCCAAACGAATTGCCCGGTGAGAGCGTCCTTTAGCATTGCAGTAATCCGCATTTGGCTGCCATCGCGGCGGACTCCGCCCTCAAGGACGAAGTTGGCTGGAGTAGTCGAGCGCGCGGCAAAGACATGCAAACCCGGCGTCTTTGTGAGCGCACGAATCAACTCCTCCGTCATTCCTTCACACAAATAGGCTTGATCCCGATTCAGGCTGAGGTCAGCAAAGGTCAATACAGCCAGGGTAGGCACCGATGCTGGCGTTGCGGGGGAAGTGGCGGCGCGGTACTCAATCGTCGGGACATAGGCACCTTTCGGAAGCCCGATGCGCAGCGAGCTTCCCTGCCCGGCGCTCTCATAGTAGCGTTGTAGTTTCTGCCTCAGCCTGCCTGCTTCCACACGTACAATGGGGTCGAGGCGAGGATCGAAGTCGAGGCCGCGATCAAAGACCTCCAGTCCGATTGTGTATTCTTTCAGCTCGTTAGTTTTCCCGCAGAGGCTCTTGCTGACAACGTAATCCAAAAAGCGTCGCAAGCGCCCCGCGAGGGAGAACACCGTACTCTCCAGGATTCTTCGGAGTTCAGCCTGCACTTCGTCGGGATTGGCGACCTCAGTGGGCATAGGGACCTCTACATTATCCAATTTAGTGGCTAGCCGTGCCTTTATTCTGCTCATGTCGGTTACCGTAACCGGGCTCTTCGATACTGCCACAACCTGAATTCCTATGAAAGAATCGCAACACATGAAATTGAAACTCGCAGTGCTCGCTTGTCTTCCATTCTTAGCACTGGCCGAGGATCCGAACACAAAACCGAACCGGCTGTCGAGGCAAGAGCGGAAGGAAGGCTACGTCCTTCTGTTTGATGGCAAAACCTTGAAGGGTTGGGACGGCGATCCGCAGAGCTGGTCTGTCAAAAACGGCTCGATTGTTGGGACGAACGACGTTCACAAGATTGACCAAAACAGCTTCCTGATCCACGGTCAGCCGCAAACCAACTTTATTCTGCGGGCGCAGGTTCGACTGCGTAACGGAAATTCCGGAATCCAGTTTCGAAGCAGGCAGTTGCCTGGACCTGGATGGATTGTCAGCGGCTACCAGGCAGACCTCTCCGATGAGATGGGACGTGAATCCTGGGGAAATTTCTATGAGGAACGCGGCCGCAGCCGGACCATGATGAAAACTCCGGACGAAGGCTGGCTCAAGGCAAAAGCTGTGCTGCGAGAGAAGGATTGGAACGATTACGAGATTTTCGCCGATGGCCCGAGAATACGGCTCACATTGAATGGCCTGGTGACGATCGACACTACCGAAGACAAATGGCCAGGCGGCATCATTGCACTACAGTTGCACACGGGCAAGCCGATGTTGGTTGAGTTTCGGAGTATCCGGCTGAAGCGTCTGCCGACGAATGGCAGTCCCCAATGATCGATGCCTAACCCGGCTACCTCTGGCTGCTTGCAGGACAATCTCGATGTCTGCCTCGGTCATCGGCTCCACCGGATCCCAGTTGACGATGTAGGCGGCTTCGAAGTGGAAGAAGTTCACGACGGAGGCAGTTGGGAATTTGACGACGGTAGCGGAGCCAGATCCGAGTGGCGTGACTGTCAGAATTTGCTGGCCCAACACACGTGCCGATGTAGTGGTCTTCAGGCAGTTGCTTCAGGATGAGGCGCTTCAATTGGAGGGAATCAAAATCTCCTATGCCCTGGCTCCGAGTGCGAAAAGATCTCTTGTGGACCGAGTCACGCCTGGTTGGGGCTGCATGTGCAGGATTTGGTTCAGCGTAACCGAATAACGACCACTCCTGGATGACGCCCTCCGAAAACTATCGATTCAACCGCGACCAGATCTGCTTGCCTTTAGTCCCAGGAGGTCCCGTTGGCGGACGCGGCCCCCACGCATCAGTAAATCTCGATGCCCAAGTTGTCGTTGACGGCATGGCGAAGCTTCTGCTTACAGCCAAGGTATCGCTCTGTCGTCTGGACGCAGCCGGAAACGGGTGCGCGCAAGACGGTGACCAAGACGAAGACTCCTGATCTGAGGCTGGCGGTGTCGCCGGACGGGCGCTATCTGTTGTGGTCGCAGATTGACGCAGTTGGTGGTGACTTGATGCTGTTGGAGAATTTCCGCTAGAGGATGTGTTCTTAGCCGACGAGTTGTTTCTTCAGATGGTCGACGACGAGGCAATGTTCGTGCTGCGGGCTGAACAGGACCATCTCAACGTTCTCGGTGATGGCGATGGTGTGGCCAGGCGGCCAGTAGAAGAGGTCGTTACCTTTGACTGTTTCCTGGGAACCATCGGTGTAGGTTACGGTGAGGGTGCCTTCAATTACGTAACCCCAATGCGGTGACTGGCAGAGATCGCCTTCTAGACCTTTCAGCAATGGAGCGATATCGACTCCGGCTGCCATGGAGAAGTACTCTCCGGCCATTTTGCTGTAGCCCGTTGCGTCGCCGAATTCGAAAACCTGGCGCGCGATGGCACCCGGTATGTTGATCTGTTCTGGAACATCCGCTTTTGCAATTCTCATTCGTGCCACTTATCCTCAGGATTCATAAAGCATATCAGAGTGAGTCGGTATTCCAGTTGGGTGGGTGGATGCCGATTAGTTCTCTGGCAAAGAAATCGGCTCGCTTGCGGTCGTAGTCTTGGCCCCAGTCGCCGTGGTTTTGGCCGGGGAGCACGAGTAAGTCGAAGGTCTTGTTGGCCTTGATCAAGGCGTTTACTACTTGCAGTGAGGAGGCGGCCGCTTTGTAGAAGTCCCGTTGGAGGATACGGAGCCGACGCATCAGGAAATCTCGATGCCCATATTGTCGTTGACGGCATGGCGAAGTTTCTGCTTACAGCCAAGGTATCGCTCTGTCGTCTGGACGGAGGCGTGGCCCAGAAGAAACTGAATTTGGTCCAACTCCCCTCCTGCTAAGTGACAAAGCCTGGCGCACGTTCGCCGTAAGTCGTGCGGAGCTAGCCCTTTGATCCCGGAGCGCTTTGCCGCCGCCTTCACAACATGCCACACCGCCTTCGGCGTGATCCCCTCACCCCAAACGCCGTCATTTCTATTGATGCGCCGGAAAATGATTCCTTTATTGATGCCGGAGGCAGCGATCCAATCGTCAAGCGTGGCTTTCACCCAGGCAGGAACAGGGACAGTTCGGATGTGTTTCCCCTTGCCGATCAAGTCGGCGATGATCCAGTGCTCTTCCCGGATCTGAAGGTCTTCAAGTTTCAGTCCGACGAGTTCAGCCCGCCGCAAACCGCATCCGAGCAGTACGGCCAACATGGCGCGGTCGCGCTTGGAGCGAAGAGATTCGACAGCGGGCCTTTGCATCAGCGCTTGTGCTTGTTCGGCTGTGAGCCAGTTTCCAACCCGAACTCCCAAACGCTTAGCTCCCTTTACACGCCGAATTCCAGCCGCGAGATCGGGACTGAGGAGGCCCGAGTCAGCCGCCTCGTATGCCAATCGCCGGACCGCAGCAAGCCGGACATTTATCGTCGATGGGGCGAGGCCTTTCTGCTCAAGGAAGAATCTGTATCGAAGAACCACGGCGCGGCTAAAAGACAGGCGAGGTTCCGAACTGTACCACGTGATGAACTCTTCCATCGCGTAACGGTAGGATTCTTGGGAACTCGCTGCCGCCAGCGAATTCAAAACTGCGTTCTTTGATTGTTCCAGGTCCAACAGGCGCAAGATTGTTTTGGGCGTTGGACGTGGTGTTTTCTTTTGACGAGGAGCCATGCATGCGGCCTCCCAGCCGCAAACACGTCATCGGCTGACTCCCTCGAACGCCGTTTCTGGCCAACTTACGGATTGCCGACGCTACAGACACCAGGAGATCCGCCAAATCAGGCACTGCTGCCCAGTTCGAATCCATGATGGGAAGGCAATAAATTTCTCCTCCGTTCGCCAACGAATCGGACTCACCTCCGACGTTGGATGTATCATCGCACTGCGGCTGACGTCTGGTCGCTGTTCCAGATGTCGCGGGACACGGCCCAGCCACCGGCGAGAAGCCTTTGGTAGATCGTGATGTACTTACCAGCGTCCTCGATGCTCGGGCCGCCGCCGTCAGGGGACAGCGAGATCGCGTAGGCGCCGCGTTCGATCGCCCAGTCCCCCGCAATTCGCAGTTCGCTCACTGACAGGGAAAATTCTACTCGGCTCATCGCACCAAGAAACCCCGTTGCCCACGATTCGATGTGGGCCTTGCCGACATTGGCTGGGAAATTCGGAGGCATCTGGACAGCGTCTTCGGCAAACACGCCGGCCCAGGCCACCGCGTCGCGAGCATTGAGAGCAGCCACATGGATCTGACGAATTGCTTCGATCACTTCGACATCGCTCTTGGGCTCACCGATGAAGTTGGCTGGTTCTTCCGGGAGGGGGCCGTGAATCTCGAGTTGGAATTTTGCTGCCAGCGCCATGAGTTTTGGCATGTCGGGTGGAGAGGGCGGTTCCGTGATCGGTTTAGCCTGTTCCAGCACGAAGTGTTCAAACCCGCCGGGAGCGCACAGAAGCAGAATCCTGGCGGGGGCGCTGCCGACAATCTTAAATCCGTGAGGAATTCCTCGTGGCCCGAAAACGTACGTGCCCGGTCCCGCCTTCAGCCACCTGCCATCGCAGACGAATGCGACTTCCCCTTCCAGGACATAAAACGCTTCGTCCTCGCGATGGTGCGTGTGGTACGGCGAAGCAAATCCGGGCGGCATCATCCAGTGCTCCATCAGCCCAAACGCTCCACTGGTAGTTTCCGCCGTGGACCTCATCAGGGTTGGTAGCCCCAGAAACCGGAAAGCTGAATCTTCTCTCGTGTTCAGGTAGGGTTCTTGCAATCTTTCAATCATGTCCGTTCTCCTCAGTTTTCGCGCCGTTCTGCGCGTGATACCCGGATGTGTAACGAGCCAGCTTGCCGTTACACATAAAATGTAATGGTGGCTCCTGAACTGAATGCCGTTGAACTAAACGACGCCGACCTGGTGCGGCGCATCGGCTCCAGCAACGCCCGCGAAGCGGAAGCCGAACTTTTCCGGCGTATGGCTCCGCGCGTCCGTCTTTACGGACTCCGCCACCTGAGAGACCAACAGGCCGCGGACGATCTCACCCAGCAGGTTCTGATCACTACCCTAGAAGCCCTACGGGTGGGCCGCCTGCGGGATCCGGAAAAGCTTGCATCTTTCGTGTTGGGAATGTGCCGCATGACGGTGCTCGACCAGCGCCGAGGCACTCAGAGAAAGGAACGCCTGCTCGAACAGTTTGGCGGGGATCTGCGGGCGCCGGTCCAGTCCTTTCTGCCGCTCCTTGACCATGAACAGCTCACACGCTGTGTACAGAATCTCAAAGAACGCGAACGGGCCGTCGTCGTCATGACTTTCTACGACGAGCAGACGAGCGCGGATGTCGCCGGTTTTCTGAGCGTTTCTGAAGCCAATGTGCGGGTGATTCGCCATCGGGCGATTCATCAACTGCGGGATTGCATGGGGGTTGCTGCATGAGTTGCACCAGTCCCATCGATCCGGCAGTCCTCGCGGACTATTGGCTGGCTGCTCTGGCGAAACCCGAAGAAGATGCCGTCGAGGAACATCTATTCACGTGCGACGAATGCGGAGCGCGGCTTCGTGAAATCGTCGCGCTGGCTGAAGGAATCCGCAAGCTCGCACGAGAGGGCTCCCTGCTCATGGTTGTCAGCGACGCATTTCTTAAGCGCGCCGCGGAGGAAGGCTTACGGGTGCGTGAATACGCCCCTCCCCCGGGAGGGGGCGTCGAATGCACGGTGACCGCGGATGACGACATTCTCATCGGGCGACTGGCCTCGAACTTGAGTCGTGCAAAGCGAGTCGATCTCTGCATCTGTGATCGGCGTGGCGTCGAACGCATTCGGTTACCGGACATCCCTTTTGATCCCGGCGCCGGCAGCATTGCGTTTCAGCAGTCCATCACATATGCAAAGGCCGCTTCTTCGGAGACAATGATCGCGCGCCTGGTCAGTATGGATGACGGAGGCGGAGAGAGTCTGCTCGCTGAATACACGTTCAACCACACTCGAACGCTGCCCGGCCCAGGAGCTTGGTAAGGGCTGGCTTACTGTTCATGGTGGGGAATCGGTCCCCCCAGGCTGCACCCCTCAATCGGGTGACGACAGTATCACGGGGCCTCTGGAAGCAATCTGGTTTTGCCGCAAGTGCAAGGCCGTCTCTGTCAGATCGCTCAAACTACCCAATCCAGAGTTTCGAACTGCATGCCAGTCGGGTGCCCAGCATGGACGCGATTATTGCTATCGACTGTATTCCAGCCTTCACGAAGGACTTGAGCCGGTTCGAGCAGCGGGGGATGGATGCTGAGAAAGTTCGAAATGCGTCCAGGGTGGGGAGGCAGTTCTGGGCGAATAACGCACAACTCGGAAGTTGGCCAAAAGTCCCGTTCAGTGAAGTTGTCGACTTTCTGACCGAATCGTCGGCCATCCGCAAGTTGAGTTTTATCCGGACCGGACGATCAATTCATCTCAGACGGGCCCAAACCAAGAGAATTACGGCGAAAGGCATCCGCTTCAAGCCGACGACGCCATCGACGAGAACGATGCATGCAATCCCAACTACCGCTGGGAGCCCTCGTCAGCCTAAACACTTTGCAGCTATTGGAGGGGCATTATGCGCCAACAAGCGAAACTGAAGCTGGGATACTATCCCCTTCCACCCATCGAAGCTCAGCGAATATCGAATCGGCTTCAGTTGCTAGATTCGATCACCTGCGTACTCGATCCTTGCGCCGGCACTGGCACTGCTCTGGCTGCGATCGCGCCGAAGTCCAATTGTCGTCGCTACGGTATCGAACTTGATGCCTTTCGCGCGAACGAAGCCAAATCTCTGTTGGAGAAGATTATTCACGGGAGCGTGTTCGATTGCCACGTTCCGGTTGAGTCGTTTTCCCTCCTGTATCTGAATCCTCCGTACGACTTTGAAGTAGGCCAGGGCAAGAACGAGCGGATGGAGACGATCTTCCTTGAACACTGCTTCCGTTGGCTCAAGCCAAGTGGTGTCCTGGCAATGGTCATCCCCCACGATCGCGTCTACGGTTGTAGAACAGTTCTCTCCTCCCACTTCAAGGAGAAGGCGATTTATCGCCTTACCTCGCCAGAGAGTGTTCTTTACAAGCAGGTTGTGCTCTTCGGGATTCGACGAACTCGCCAAGAGCGCGAACGCCTGACCGACTCGGTGGTTCAGAGTTCAAACCGAAAGCTGCACGACCTGACGTGGCAGTATGAAGCGATTCCGCCGCTCGGACAAGTGCCTGATCGCCTTTATGCAGTTCCACCCAGTGCGCCAGCCAAACTCGAATTCAGGGGCCTTCCCCTCGACCAAGTTGAGGACTCATTAGCCAAGTCCCCAGCGACGCTCCAGGCCCAGCGCGTAACGCATGCCCGCCGGACAGTTTTCAGTGGACGTCCGCTGACGCCCCTGCACAAAGGGCACGTCGGTCTGCTCTGCACAAGCGGACTTCTCAACGGAGTCTTCGGATCCGGGGTGGATATTCACCTCGCCTACTGGGACGCCGTCAAGGTTTCGGACCGGATCGAAGAAGAGGACGATGACGGCGCGACTGTCATTCGAGAAAAGGACCGATTCTCCCAGCGCCTCACGCTGCTCTACGGTGACGGCCGTTACGCTCTTCTATCGGAGAGCCCACAACGAAGGGAGAACCCGGATGGAAAACGCGCACCTGCGGATGGGCCGGCTGAAGTTCATCCGGCAAACCAAGGATCATGCGACGAACGTTAGCCTGTATCTGAATCAACTGGTAGCCGAGAAGGCGATCGATCGCAACTCTAGCGCCAGTTTGCACATGGTCTCGGTATTCGGCGGAGATCAGGAGATTGGCGCGATTGGGGCCGCTGCCGCCGAGGAGCAACGATTCCACGTGGAAGTGTTCGGTGATGAGTTCGTAGGAACTCTGGGCGAGAAGCCACTCTCATATAGGGCTTCGATTCCGGTTTTGGGCCGCAAACGCCCAGTCAGGCACCTGGTCCTCATCTCTAAGTCCTTCTTCGAAACGACTCTCGGCAGCGATGCCTCAGCCAAGCGAACAGTGCTCTATGACGACTCGCCAGATTTCGTACTGCACCGGCTCGCTGTCCGTTTTGGGCTTCCTGTTCTGCCGGAATGGGCGGACTGGTTCCACGCCGAATTGCGACGGAGAAAGCTGATCGACGAACTCACGGGACTCAATTGTTCCCCCGTCGCGGTAAAGGGCGACAAGACGCGCATGCTGCGGATACTCAGCCAGGGATTGCGCCGAAGGCAAATACACTTTCCGGCGGAGGCACTACCAATGTCTACCGAGGCATTCGACGCGGCATAGGGAACTCGCATCTCACGCGACCGCCGAAGGCCACTCAAAAGGAGGCTCGCCATGAGCGAACCGGATTGCATGCATTCGTACCTGCGCCTCTACGGTGGAGAGCTTGGCGAAAGAGTCCTCTCACAATTTCCCCCCTTGCACCAACCCGCGGACCCTGCCTGGCCGGCTTTGAGTCAACTGAAACGGCGACCTTTCCCGGCCCAGCAACTCGCCATTATGGGAGTCGCGAAGCGCTGGAATGAGGCACGTTGCGCTGGTGCCGTCGCAGAATGTGGCACAGGCAAGACGCTCATATCTCTCGGCTGCGTTTTCACTCATGCCAACGGACGGCCCTTCACTGCACTCGCCATGGTCCCGCCCCAGCTTGTGCTGAAGTGGGCTCGCGAGGTGTTCCAAACCCTCCCCGGAGTCCGTGTGTTCGTGATCGATGGATGCCGGAACGGTGTGGGCTCCAACGGATTCAGCGGAGTGAACGAGGTCCGGCTCCGTAACGGTAAGGTGATCCGCGAGGGGCTGGCCACCATGCTATCGGAGCTGCGGCTCTCCCGGACGCACAGTTCGGCAAAAGCGAGATGGAATGCCATGGTTGGCGGCCCGTCAGTCTTCGTAATCTCGCGCGAGCGGGCGAAGCTCGGCTACTTCTGGCGTCATAGTGTTCGTGTACCTCGCAGCGGGCCATACCTCGGGAACATCGTGAACCCCGATACGGGGCTACCCGTCATCCTTGGTGACGATCAACTCCGAAGGGCTGATCTCAGGAAGGTGAAGCACTCGCAGCTAGTCGCGCGGGAGGGGGCGAACTCACGCCGCAGCTACTTCAGTCCGCTATGGCAAGCCGACAACCAGAAGGTCCAACGGATGGCGCCAATTGAATTCATCGGGCGTTACCTGAATGGCTTTTTCGACTACGGCATCGCCGATGAAGTCCACGAATTGAAGGGTTCAGACACGGCGCAGGGCAACGCCCTAGGAACGATCGCATCGGCTTGCGGCCGGACCGTCGTGCTGACCGGAACGCTCCTGGGAGGCTACGCCGACGAACTCTTTTCCATCCTCTACCGGCTCGATGCCAGCAGGATGCGCGCTGAGGGCTTCGACCACGGAGAAGCCGGCGTCCGGCAGTTCGCAGAAGCCTATGGGGTGCTTGAGAAAGTGACCACGATTGAGCCGGCGGAGAACGCCTGTTCCAAAGCGAAGGTCACAACGAGCATCAAGCGAAGGCTCGGCGCATCTCCGCTATTGTTCGGCAAGTATCTGATGAATCTGGCGGCCTTCGTGTCACTAGAGGATATTTCTGACGCGCTGCCGGCTTACGAAGAGGTAGTGATCTCCGTCGAGATGGATGAGCCGCTTCGGGCCGCATACTCAAAGCTCGAAGACGACATCAAAGCAGCCCTCTCCGAGCACCACGGCAATGCGTCGGTAATCAGCACGGCCATGAACGCGCTGCTGCTCTACCCGGATCGGCCTTTTCAGATGGGCACGTTGTTTGGCTATTGCCGCAATGAGGATACCGGCGGACGCGAGCGTTTCGTGATCTCTGAACCGGCAGAACTGGACGAAGCCATGGTCTACGCCAAGGTGCGGCGACTGGTGGAGGAATGCAAGCGTGAGCTGGCCGCTGGGAGGAGAGTTCAGGTCTTTGCGGTCTACACCCAAAAACGGGATGTCACCCGCAGGTTGCAGGATCTGCTCCGCAAAGAGGGAATTCGCGTCGAAGTTCTGCGGGCTGAAGTGCCGCCAGAACAGCGGGAGGCGTGGTACGAGCGTCAATTGAGAGCCGGGATGCAAGTGTGCATCTGTCATCCAAAACTCGTCCAAACGGGGCTCGACCTGCTCGACTTTCCGACTATTCTTTTCTACGAAACGGGGTACTCCACCTACGTCCTCCGTCAGGCGAGCCGGCGAAGCTGGCGCATTGGACAGAAGCATCCAGTTCGCGTTGGCTTCCTCAGTTATGTCGGAACCGCGCAGGAGAGTTGTCTGCGGTTGATGGGGAAGAAACTCCTGGTCTCACTGGCCATGGAGGGGAAACTCCAATCCGATGGGCTGCAATCCATGGAGGATGACGGCGACCTGCTCACGGCGATGGCTCGCGAGTTGGTCAACCGCCAAGGCGTTGGGGAAGAGGCGGCCGCCGTTTGGAAGGCCCTTCAATCTCAGCGTGAGCCTGTCGCGCCGCCATCGGACGAACCCGCGCTGATTCTGGCCGAATTCGCTTCGCCGGGTGATGCAGAGGCGTGCGAGGCAGAGCCTTCGACGGAATGGCGTATTCAGCCGCTGGGGGCAATGCAACAGATGTCGCTATTCTGACGAGCATTCTTTTCTTGGAGGTAGCTGATGAGTTCGCTGTATGATGTCGCAGGCGGCCCGCCCTTAGAGTCGGTATTTGACCTTGGCGCGCGCTTGACCCAGCTCTTGGCCGATGCGTCGCAGGAAGCTGTCAATGGACAGCTTCCTGCTGCAATTCGCGACCGAGTTGCAGACCTTGCCGAGTGCATCCGTCGCCGAACAGCCGTAAAGGCAGATCGGGATCCAAGAACGCTCTTCGATCTGGACGAGAGATTCGTCGAATTGATGGAGCGGGCCGACGAAGAGGCGTCAGAAAGCGGCGCCGTCTCGGCTGAATTGCTCCAGGAGATCACGGAATACCTGGAGGCGTTCCGCGGTAAGGTTGACCGCATCGCATCCTACTGGCGCTGGCAGGAGTCGATTGCCAAGATCTGCGCTGAAGAAGTGGATCGGCTTTCCGCTCGCCGGAAGTCCGCTGAAGCGCGCGTGACCCGGCTGAAGAACATGCTGATCAGCTTCATGCTCACGCGGGAACAGAAGAAGTTGGACGGCGATAAAGCATCTATTGCCCTTCAACCAAACGGCAACCCATCGGTTGTCATTGACGACCCGCTCCAACTCGCGGACAGTTTTCGGGAGACTCAGCTCAGCTTTACGAAGACTGAGCTTCAAGAAATCGCATACCAGATGGCCGAGGGCGAGATTCGTCATCGGCTGGAGTTTGTCCTGGCTGGTGAAGACTGGCAGATCAACACATCAGCCGTTCGGGCAGCCCTGGTTAACGGGGCCGGTCTAACCGGCGCTCGGCTCGCCAAAGGGAACCACGTCCGAATCCGATAGCTGTGAGCTATTCCGTCGCTATCGGCTCTGCTTTTCCCGCTCAATTCCATTTGGAGGAAGACATCCATGGTTCGTTCTACTCATGAATTCCGCAGCCTTCTCAAGGCCGCGCGCACGGCCGGCACCCCGCTCCTCGCGGTTCGTACGGCAGACCCAGCTAGTGCCATTGGTCAAGTCCGGTCTGCCGTCGGCGATCAGAGCGCTTTGCTGATTTGGGACCTGATGTCAGGCCTTCGTGGACTCAATCCCACCGGCAAGCAAGTCGCGACCGATCGCTTTGGCGAATCGACGGCGATTGGTCCTTCCGATTGCTTGGCTGCGGCCCGTCGTTTGGAAGAAGAGGACGCAGTCCTGTTCCTTTCCAACGCTCATCGGTTCTGGAATGAGCCGGACGTTGTGCAGGCGATTTGGAACGTTCGTGATCCGTTCAAAGCGGGTGGCCAATGCCTGGTGATGCTCTGTTCACCGGGCGCCACGCTACCTCCCGAGTTGGAGAGCGATGTGATGGTGGTCGATGAGCCGCTTCCATCCGCCGACGAACTGGCGACCTTGACCATTCGTATCTACGAGGAGGCGGGTCTCGGCGCACCCTCCGAGGCTGATGTCGCTTCCTGTGTGGATGCGCTGATTGGACTCGCCGCGTTTCCCGCTGAGCAGGTTCTGGCGCTCGCGCTGTCAAAGAACGGTGTCGATCTCGACCGGCTCTGGGAGCGGAAGCGGCAGACGGTAGAGCAGACCCCAGGTCTCAGCATTTGGCGGGGCGGGGAGACCTTCGACGACATCGGTGGCTGCGACACGATCAAGCGGTTCCTGTCGGAGGTGCTCAGGGGTCGTGAAGCGCCACGTGTAATCGTCTTCGTCGACGAAATCGAGAAGGCCTTCGCTGGCACTGGTACGGACCTCTCAGGCGTGAAGACTGAAATGACGGGAACGATGCTGTCCTGGATGCAGGATTCCAACGCCGATGGCATTGTGCTGATCGGGCCCCCGGGTGCAGCAAAATCCGCAATCGCCAAGGCTGCGGGAAATTCCGCCGGCATCCCCACTGTATCCTTCGATCTCTCGGCAATGCAAAGCGGCATCGTGGGCGGATCGGGCGAACGTCTGCGCGCGGCGCTTCAGGTGGTGGATGCAATTTCTCAGGGGAGAAGCCTCTGGATTGCGACCTGCAATTCCATCGGCAGCCTTCCTCCGGAACTAAGGCGGCGTTTTACGTTGGGCACATTCTTCTTCGACCTCCCCTCTTCGGAAGAACGAGAGGCAATCTGGAAGATCTATCGCCAGAGGTGGGATCTGGAAGGCGAGTTGCCCAAGGATGAGGGTTGGACAGGAGCCGAGATAAAAGAGTGTTGCCGGAAGGCGTGGCGATTGAATCTCTCCATCGTTGATTCGGCACAGTACATCGTGCCGGTGGCGCGGTCCGCTGCGGACCAGATTGAGCGACTTCGCCAGCAAGCATCGGGGCGTTTTCTCAGCGCTTCGCAGCCCGGAGTTTACGAATTCGGACGGGACACGACACCCACAGCCGGCAAGCGGATGTTCCGCGAAGCGACTTAATGGAAATTGGAGGTTGAAATGAGCAAATACGAAGAACTCGCTACGGTCTTGACGGAGGAGCAGTACCTGGTCGAGGCGCTGGAGCAACTCGGCTATAAACCCGAGGTCCACAAGGGTGGCGCAGCCTTATGCGGATACCTCGGTGACGAGAGGCCAGAGAAGGCGCATGTGATTGTCCGCCGGCAGCAACTGAATTCGGCCTCAAATGACATCGGCTTCGCACGCGACGCCCAGGGCCAATTTAGTGCGGTGGTCAGCGACTATGACCGCGGCATCGGATTCGACCAAGGCTGGGTCGGACGAGTGGCGCAGGTCTACAAGGAGTGTCAGACGATGGCGGTAGCCAAGTCCCGCGGCTACGTGTTCCTTGGACGTAGCGTCCTCGACACCCCTCAAGGGAAGAAAGTCCAGTTGCGCTTTGCGGTTCGATGAGAGGAGAACGAACATGGCAGAGAAAACGATTACGATTGAAATCGACGAAGCCGGAAACAGCTCGCTCGACTTGAACGGTTTCCAAGGGAAGGGATGTGGCGACGTCGCCAAGTTGCTTCAGGGTTCAGATCGTGTCATACGATCCGACAAGAAGCGGGAGTTCCACCTGGCTTGCGAGAAGCAAAACTCGACGCAACGGCAACGGCGCTAGGCACATGATCGCTCTTCGGCAGGCGGAGTCACCATGCGAACCATCTGGACTTTCCTCGATGAGGCAGGTGGAGCAGCGACTAATGTGACTTCCCAGAAGTTTCTGGCCAGCTTCCGGATTGCCGATATGCGGGCAGCACCGGTAAACACTATGCCGTTTTGAGGGAGGAATCCGTCCACGCCCAGGCCGGATCTGCGGTATCGGCCCCTAATACAAGTCCCTCGTATGGGGCTAGCTGCGATCTCTGAGATAGGCAGTGAGGAAGCTGTTGCACCCTTAACCGTTCATGTGCAGGAGCAGCGAAGGTTTTATGGCCGCCGCCGCGAGCATACCGCTGATCGCACTTGGCTGGACCCCGGCCCCAGTTACATCTTGTCCTGCCAGCAGCAAGCCAGGCACCGGTGTATGGATGCTGAGTGCATCACTTCCCAGTCGTGCGGCGCTCACTTCCAGCCCGTACATCGCGCCTAGCGGCGTACGGACGAAGCGGCGCTGTGTTAATGGCGTCGACACTTCGTGGAAGCGGATCATCGCGCCGAGTTCAGGCCAGTTACGGCGGAACTGCGCCAGCAGGCGCTGTTCGATCCGCGCTTTTAGCGCCGCATAGCCTTCCCCACGCGCCGCCGGATCGCTGGCCATCCAAGGCTCAAAAGCTTCGGAGCTACACAAGGCAAGGACCTCCGCCGTGTGTCCGCCCGCGTGCGCTGGGTCTTTGAGCGAGGGAAAGGAGACGAACAGACCGGGCGCATCGCGCTCATCCGGGTGATCCCAGAAGCGGTTGATCGAGTCAGGCGTCTCATAGAGCCATATATTGGCCGATGACGCTCCAGCCGCGGCAATATCTCCGTCAAAGCCAAGATAGAGCGCGATGTAGGAGGGGCCAGATTTCAAGTCGCGCGCCGCTTCGCGCCAGTCGGGCGCGGCGTCAGGCGGTAGCCGGTCGAGTGTGTTCAGAAGCCCCATGGTCGAAATGACGTGTCGCGACTCTTCACTGAACAGCTTCCCGGCGCGCTTGTAGGTCACGCCTACAATTTTCCCATCCACCAGGTCGACAGATTGCACATCGGCACGGAGCACGACAGTGCCGCCTGCCTGCTGGACCACCGGCACCAGCGCCCTGGCAAAGGCCGCCGGCCCGCCGACTGGATAAAATGCCCCCGCGTGGTAAGCGCCTGTGACCAAGGCATGTTCGAGCATCGGCGCATCGGCGGCGGCCGCGCCGTA
This sequence comes from Bryobacter sp., assembly GCA_044340255.1. Classification (GTDB taxonomy): domain Bacteria; phylum Acidobacteriota; class Terriglobia; order Bryobacterales; family Bryobacteraceae; genus Bryobacter. The sequence goes on from JBIITX010000017.1 coordinate 62,967, forward strand.
ATCGCCGCCACGTGCACCTAGGACGGCTCGCAGGTGAGGATCCCGGAAGCCTGCCAATGCCTCGGCCACAGTGGCCCGGGAAAAATGCGCGATATCCTTGCCCTTCCAGAAACGCAGTGCCGAGGCGAGCCAACCCGGCAATCCGCGTTCTGCCAGCAGCAAGTTAGCAGCCCCCACGGCAGCATCGGCTTGGTCAAACCAGCGATCAATCCCGGCGTGTTCATCGGGGAAGCGCGCCAGCAGATCGGTCTGGAACCGCGTCTTGGGATGTGCGATGCCGAACGTGAACTCGTCGATACGGACAAAGTCATAGGGATTGGCGAGCGGAGCGAAGCGCATCGCATCGCCGCTCAACCAGCCGAGCAAGCGTCGGAACTGACCGCCAGGTCCGTCGCCCTCATCCATGCCGGACAGGTAGTGGACGCCAGTGGCGAACTGCCACTCGCCACGTGTGAACGTCTGCGTCAGTCCGCCCGCCAGCCAATGCTGTTCGAGCAGAAGCACTTTCTGCCCCGCACGTGACAGTGCAGCCGCTGCGGTCAGCCCGCTAATTCCAGATCCGATGACGACTACGTCCCACTTGGCCATCTAATCCAGTCTAGCCTTCATTGAAGGATAGCTAGACTAGACACCACGATCCTGCGGACGACATAGAACCCGCGTTGTCGCGCAGTGTAGAGTTATTCATCCCGAGTGACGGCGTATCCGGACACTACTCTTCCAAACCAGGAGTTTCGGCAGCGTGTAGGCTTCGCAAGAAGTAGAGGAAGGGTAGCCGAACTCCCGGGAGGTATTCGGCCAACCCATTTCCAGTGAGCCGTTAATCTGAGACTTCATTTGTTCGCCTGTTGCCACTTTTCGTTACAGCTGTTCGCGGCAGGATAGGGCGAACCGATCTGCACCCCGCGGGAGATCGACGCTGGCGGGCCGCACTGTTGCACACCAAGTTCGAAGCGCACTCCAATCACTGGTTTCTTGCCGAATCGACTTCACCCCCGCGTCCCGCTCTGGGACCGCCGAGAACCGATTCGTCGCCAGCCTTGGCGTCGCATTTGCTGGGCAACCGAATCAACACTTCTGCCAGGGAAATATCTGTTGTCAACGGCTTGCCGCGCAGTGTAACCGCAGTCAATAACAAGCCGCCGAAGCTGGTTCAGCTCGGAGCGCATCCAGGGCCGCTGCAGGTAGCTTTTCGGCTTCCAAAGCTTCATCCGGATCATCTTGCTCCGGACCGCGGGCGCAGATCGCCCCTCGATCGAGATCTTCCAGGGGGGGACTGACTTTGCTTCTTTCCGAAGTAAGCGTACTTCAGCCGCCTTCCATCGCGAGGTTGGATACTGCTTCAGCCGATGAAGTTGATATACGATGCCCGCCGTGGTCCGTTGATGGATGACGATATCCCTAATGGGAACGCCAAGGCTGATCTGTTGGCGCATGCGTTGTTTTTCCTGGACACTCCAGCGTTTACCTGGCATTACTCAAGTCCCAAAGCCCTCCTGAAGCGAGTCGCCAATCAGCCCCTGCCACCAGTATTCACGGTCGTTCTTCTGATGTTACACAATCTCGACAGAGGACATCAGTAGATCCTGGATCACGGCGCGCGCTTCCACTAATTTTTCAAAGCCGGGGTTTGGGCAGCGTGGAGGCTCCGCAAAAAGTAGTGGAAGGGTATGCCGACCATCCGGAAGCCGACGGCTTCGGTTATGCTGACTGAGAAGCGATTGACTGCACCAGCCAAAGTCGTCTTCGCCATCGAAACCAATCTCGTCCCTGAAACCCAAAGCGGAAATCCCCATTCACCCCCAAAGGAGCATACGTAATTCTATGCCTCGCAAGAAGATAGCTGACGCCGCCAACACTGGAAGTACTGTTAGTAAAGACAAGGCATCTAGACGTTCAGCCGTTGCGCGGAAACCAGCGCCAACATCGAGCTTGAACTCCGGCTCCAGCGTCTATGCGACCACCGCGGTTCCCCCACCCGGGAGTGAGGCTGAGAAGGAAATGAAGGCTGCTTTTGAAGCCAGCCATCATCACGCCGAGATCGCCCAGGAAGCCTACCTGCTTTGGCTCAATCGAGGCTGTGCTGATGGTGGTGACTTTCAGGATTGGCTGAGCGCCATCGAGATCGTCCGTCAACGCAACCCGGAATAGAGTCACGCAGAAAGTTCCTCCAACTGCTGTTCAGTCGTTGGCGAGGTCCCGTGCGCCAGAGTATTCAGCTTGGAGTTCTCGTCACAGTCTCACTAAAATGAAATGGATATGGTTCCCGTCGACAAGGCGATCAGAAAGACGGATCGAGAGGGGTGCCGCACTGGGAACGCCACGCCAAGGAGCCAAAACCCATGCACGGACCGAAACGCTGGTCACGCGTTCTGATGATCGCTGGCCTTGTTGCCATGCTACTCGGAGCAATAGACCCGCTAGAGGGCTCGCTCATCGTCCTACTTGGCAGTGGTCTGGTTGCGCTCGGCGCGCTCCTCGGCAAGAGCCGACATCGGAGGCTCCTTTACTGGGCTTTCGGACTGATGATCGTTGGTGCCGTTGCGATGTTCGTGCTGAGTGGATTCGGGGGAACTGGCAGCAGCACGGGGCACTCGAACTGGTGGTTGCTAGTAGTCCTACCTTACCCAGTCGGGTGGATCATGGGACTCGTCGGCGTTATCCTTGGACTTCGAAAACGCAGGGAGAACGTTTCACCTTCGTCTCCAACGGCGTCGTAGAGGCGGAGAACGCTCGACGCGATCTCTTCGGCTTCAACAGTACCCGTGACATTGGCACCCAACAGGCACAGGCCATCGCCGAGGCCGCCGCCGCAACGCCATCGCTGGTACCTGGCGGTGGACCGCCCACTTGCTCCCGATGGCGACGCCGCATGTCTTGACGACAGCCGGCGGACCTGCCTTATTTCATGCGGATTTCTCACCGGTGACGGCGGCCAACCCCGCCAAGTCCGGCGAAGTCTTGATCGTGCAGGCGAGTGGTCTTGGCCCCACTGTTGCCGGTGTGATGCCGGGACAACAGTTTCCCGCCGACGCCTTGCAACAGGTCAATTCCTCCCTGGCCGTGACGGTGAACGGCAAAGAGGCGGAAGTGATTAACGGCGTCGGCTGGCCGAGTTTGGTGGATACGTATCGCGTCGATTTTCGGGTGTCGGATGGCCTGTCGGCCGGAACAGCTTCTTTGCAATTGAGCGCGGCCTAGATTGCGGGAAGCCCAGTGCCTATCGCGGTTCAGTGAGCATGGGCCGTACCGATGCGCTGTCAATACGACGGTTGCCGGATGGGATCCGCCGACAGCGGCGGATCCCTCAGATCGGGGCGTTTCCTACAAACTCTTGTGTAGCGACGTGTAGAGTTGATTTCTGCCAGTGCCCGAATCCCGTTCTGGGAAGTCGACCTTTTTGCTGCTGGCTCTGACATGAATTGGTCAGCGTCAAGCGGACTAGTCGTTGGAAAACCGAAGATGGCAACAAGCATTCTTGGCGGTGTCTGACCGCTGAACTCGAGGCACTTTTTCATTTCACGAAGAGATCTGGAGTTAATCAGATCTCCAAGAGGGGGCATCGAAACCGCGAGGAGGCAGCAGGGAGTTCAAAATGACGATGAGAATGCATTCAAGGCTGGAGCAGAGTCAAGTAAACGGCCCTGGATCCAGAGCAGTCATGTGGCTGCAGGGCTGCTCCTTGAACTGTCCCGGATGCTGGAACCCACTGAGCCATTCCGTTGAAGGCGGGATGACCGTCGAGATCGTCTCGCTTGTGCGATGGGTAGCTGACCTACACGCTATGGGCTTGATCGATGGAGTCACGATTAGCGGTGGCGAACCGATGCAACAGGCCGGCGCGCTCTTGGCCTTTCTTCAAGCGCTACGCCTCCGCGTTCCCGAAATCAGCATTGGTATGTTTTCCGGTTACACCGAAAGAGAATTGGCGAGCGGCGTCTTTCTGTCACGCGACGCCAATCCTGCCTCACACCAAGCCAACCTCTGGCGTGCCATTCGACTTCACCTCGATTTCGCAGTCCTCGGGCGATTCAACAGTCATCGGCCAACGCATCAGCCGCTCGTCAGCAGTCAGAACCAGGCTCTATTGCTGCTTTCTGACCGCCACTCCTCCAGCGACTTTTCGCCGCTGAGTGTTGAGTTCACGATCGATTCCCAGGGGATCACCCAGATCACTGGGTTCCCCATCCTGAAATAACTTCTCGGGCGCAGACCAGCGCCACAACCAACCACTACCCACTCAAGGAGACGTGTATTCCATGTCGTTTCAATCCAATCTTTTCTCCATCTCAGACAGCGCAACTGCACCGCCATTACCCTTTGTCCAGCCCAGTATTGGCGGCCATTCAGACGGTGGCAGCAGCCCCCCAGCCATCACGATTCAGGATCCCGGCGTAGATCTTGCCAAGAAGACGGTCTGCATCAAGGTGCGGCTCTCCACCATGGGCAACACCCGCAAGGTGTCGACTTCGCAGATCGAGGCCGACGCCGACAAGGACCTCCTGCGCGTTTCAAAACATCTGCTGGATTCGGCGGAACTGAAAGCCATCGGGCGATTCGATGGAGAGATTCGTCGCTACCTGTACAACTTGTGTCTACCGTTCGAAGTCGGCATTCACCTCCTTCCGATTGCCGCCCTCCAGGTTGTCGAGCAACGCCTCCGGCAATTCCAGACGGAGCGGGAGCAACTCGTCAGTGCATTCATCCAGGTCTATCCGGGCCTTTGCACCGATGCGAGCAAACGGCTTCGGGGGCTCTACAACCCGGCCGACTATCCGCCCGTAGACGAAGTTACGCGCCAGTTCGGATTCGCATGGCAATACGTCAGCTTCGGCGTTCCTGATCAACTCCGGGGAATCTCTCAGGAAGTGTGGGATCAAGAACGTGAGAAGGCCGCCCAGCGCATGGCTGAGGCATCGTCGGAGATCCAGCTGGTCCTTCGCGAGTCGATGGGCAAGCTCGTCCAGCACATGGCGGAACGCCTTCGAGATGGGGCCGACGGAAAGCCGCTTCGCTTCAAGGAAACGACCGTCTCGAACTTGGTCGAGTTCCTGGAAAACTTTGAATTCCGAAATGTGACGGACGACCAGGAACTGCAACAGATCGTGAAGCAGGCCCGTGGCCTCTTGCAGGGCGTTGGGGCCGACGATCTTCGCAACACGGGTGAACTCCGCACAAAGGTCCAGTCGGGCATGGCGTCACTTGCTGCTGAGTTGGACACGATGGTGACCCGTGCGGGTAGCCGGAAATTCCGCTTTGAAGAGGCGGCTTAACAGCAAATCGAAATCGCGAAAGGAGTGTGAACTTCATGAACCAAACAGAAACAACCGGCCTGTTTTCCCAACTGGCGCCGATGCTCTCGAACCGAACCGTAATCCTAACTGTGGCGACTACAGACCGAGATTTGCTGACGGTGAGCATCATCCCTAAGAAGCTGAAAGAGGACGAGAACGAGGTATTGTCGGTTCCCCTTTGCGCCACCGGCACTGCGGAAGAACTCGACCGAGATCTGCCCAGGCAATTGCGGGACTTCGTCGATGCCCATGCGGCAACCACCTCCAATCTGGCCCGGATCAAGGAGGAGTTCGAAGCGGCGGAAAAGGCGGCCGAAGAGGCTCGAAAAGAAAAGCTGAAAGGGAAGAAGCTCCTGGTCGCGGAGAAAGCGGCGGCACCCAAACCGGAGCCACAAGGGACGCTAGGGCTTTTCGATGAAGCTGCAGGCGAACCAGAGGATGTTGGGGTGAACGTATGACAGTAACCAAGATGACCCGCGAGTTTCGATTTGGGGGCGCAAAGCTTCCAGATCCGAACCCACAAATGGATGCAGAGCAGGCGCGGTCGATCTACGCGACACAATTTCCTGAGATCGCCACAGCCGTCTTGACCGGCCCAGAAGCGGTAGGCGATAAGCTCGTCTTCCGCTTCGAGCGGGCAATCGGAGCCAAGGGATAGGCCTATGCCGCAGGAACCAACCGTCGAGGACGTTCTCGAAGAACTCGATGCAATTGCGCGAGGGCTGCACCCAAGTCAGAAAATGATTCTGGAGGAGTATCGAAAATGTCCCGATTGGCAACTTGCGGCGCAACTGGTGGCCAAAGGAATCCAGCGCCTTCACCGCGGCAGCGGCCAATACCGATTGCTCGATGTTCCACCGGGGTGGCTGCCGCCCACTCTCTAATGGGCTCCGGCAATGCCGCCGGGTGGAGTCTGCCGCTGTTGAACGGAATTCCCGGCCACCATCAAATGCTCCACGGGGAGCGGATCGTAGCGCGCACGGGAGCAAACCTCCTACGCGCAGGAATCGCTCCCGCGGCCGCTTGGACTAAGGCAGGCCAGGACCCCTATGAGTTTCTGCGGATCGCTTTGGAACACTGCGTTCAGCAAAGCAGTAGTGCGGTCCTTCGGGAGCACTTCTTCATGACGTTGACGCTCAGTTCCACCGTCGATCCGATCTCTGGCGGCGAGGGCGATGGCAGAAATCTTTACCTCATCGCCGATCCCGCGCAAGCCGGCTACTTGGTGCTGGGGCCAACCATCAAGGCACTGGAGCGCGAGCACCCAAGGCTACCGGCGACGTTCTACCGGATCTTCACGTCATCGCTCAATCGCTGGGTGAGGGTTTTCGATTATCAGGATGCGCTGGAACGGAACGAAATGATGCGGGATTGGTATGAAGGCGATCCCGATGCTGCGAGCATAGAGCTTCCAGATGTGGACGCCGCCGTACCTACAGCTCTAAAGCGGAAGCCACTCAGCCTCCCGGGTTTACGCCAAGTCATGACCCGCGTTCGCGCACCGGAAGTCCGTCGGTGGCTTGAATGCCTAGTGGCACTCGAAATTGCGTCGTCCCGTGTGCAACCACCTGAACTCGACCCTGAAATCCGAGACCAACTTCATGACACGAACCCGCCCCTGCCGGCATTGCTGATCGTATTCAGGAAACACGACGCCATCGAAGCGGCCTTCGACGCCGAAGCGGACGGGATGTTGGAGGTTTCACCAGAACCCAATTTGATCCTCCCAGTGAGGACCGACGACTTCGGGTATGCCCGGGACTCTTTCTACAAATTGGGCTGCTTTCTAAAAGCACTTTCTCGTGCCAGCGAACTGATGAAGCTCTTGCCCGAGAATGACATTTGATCGAGCCAAGAAAATCATTCGGTGATTAACGCGATACCGGCTCCACAACCACGAAAGGGGGTAAATCATGGATTGCCACATCGGCTTGCAAGGCGCGGATTCACTTTCGCTCCAAGGCGCAATCCTTGTTTACAAGGGCGCACGCGACGTATTTGCTTCCTGGCACGAAGCGATTGTCGGGAAGGGAACGGCTCCCCAATTAGGGCCAGCGTTGCCCTTGTCTACCATGTTTTTGAGGTCCCTGGCCGAGGGTCTGGGCTCTAATCTGCGAACGGAGCTTCTCCCTCCTAACGTCCTTGTTCGAACTCCGGACACTCTTGTTTGGTGGACGCCGGCAACAAGCCGGCGGATGTTCTTCTCCCAGTTTGACGAGATCCTCGGTCCCTTTAGCGGGCGGAGCTTTCCGCATCCCGCATTGGTCTTCCGAGTGTCAGGACGGGAACTCCGAATCCGTGCCATCAGCCAAAGCAAACGCCCCGACGCCACCACACCGCTCTTCGTCGCGCCGTACTACAACACTCAAGAGAACGGACTCGTCTGCCAAGGAAGCATGCGATCCCCGGACGGCCCGTTTGTCAACGCAATGACGGCCTGGGAGGATGCGTTCTTCGCGAGCGAGTTTACGCACCTCTGGGGCGGCGGCCGGATGTGCCGGCACAAGCAGGGAGTGGCAGGCCTCTGGAAATCGGTGGAGGGAGCCAAGGTCTTTCCGGTCCGGCTGCTCGCGAATGCCCGCCAGACCCTCCAGGAATTCGTCGGGCGTGATCACGACTGAGGCGTCACATGAAACACAACATCCCCAACCAATTGCTGAGCCGCACCGTAAGCGTCAGCGTCGTGGGAACCGGCGGCAACGGGAGCATAGTCGCCATGGCTCTCCCGTACATCCATCAAGCGTTGCTGGTCGCTGGTCACCCAGGCGGACTAGACGTGACGTTGATCGACGGCGATGTCGTCTCGGAAAGCAATTGCATCCGACAGCCCTTCAGCCGGTCCGAGATCGGTTTGCCCAAGGCCACGGTTCTCGTGTCAAGGATCAACCTGTTCTGGAGCCTGAGCTGGCGTTCCGCGCCGCAGCGGCTGGCCGATGATCATAAGCTCTCCGATAGCGACATCGTGATCGGATGCGTGGACACTCGGGAAGCACGCGCCGGGATCGATGCACGAATCGTCGGCTCTCGAAGCCGGGTGGCGTACTGGCTCGACTTGGGAAATGGTGCCGAGGGCGGGCAGTTTGTCCTCGGTCAACCGTTGAACGCCCGCAATCCGCGGAAAGCCGATCGTCTGCGAACCGTTGCCGAACTGTTTCCCGAAATTGTGAACCCAGCTCTGGACGATAACGCGATGCCGAGTTGCAGCGCGTTGGAGTCGCTGGAACGTCAGGAACCATTCGTCAATCAGACACTGGCCAGCCACGCAATGGCGATGCTCGCGAGGCTATTTCGCTACGGCGGGCTGGACCACCATCACGGCGCCTTCGTAAACATCGCGAGTCAAAGCGTGCAGCCACTCCTGATCGATGCTGTTGGCTGGAAGCGTTTGGTGAGGAGGGGGCGAAGTACGAAAGGCTAGAAGAGATCTTCGGAGATGGCGTTGGCTTCGTGCAACTCCTCGTTCAGTACCAGCCAAATTCCATTCGGTTGGGTCTTGATGATCTCTTCTTTTGTTTCATTGCTGAGAGGCAGAATTGTGTCGGGCATGCAGGCTCCTGTTCTGCAGCCTTTTTACTGCAACGGTGTCCCGGCGCCTAGCCACTGGCACCTGCCCAATCCGGCGTGTTGCCGCGTTCCACCTGCTCACCGGCTCGCGTCAACACGTCATTGAGCCACCGCATCTTGCGACGACCGCGGACGACTCTACCAATAAATCCGAGCCGGCTCGCCACTTCGTCCCGGTTCCGCCGCACGTCGTCGCGTTCGGCCTTCGCATACTCGGCCATGAACTCCTCCAAGTTTTCCGGGCGCAAGAAAAGGTACGTGGCATGTCCCAAGGCCGGGATCTCCGCGATCAAAATCTTGTGCCAAACAAACAGGTATTCGTCGCGGAACAAGAACCAGGTCTTGCTCCGCTTGCGCAATTCCTCGAAGTAGAATTCCTCGTAGTCCGGCTGCCAATTGACATGCTGGGGGCCCAGGTCTGGCTCTGCGTTGAAGTCTCGAAACCACCTTTCGACAAGGGAATGTTCAGCGGGGTGCGTTTCGATCTGCACCGCAATTTGCCGAATCAGATCTGCGTGCCGGCCGAGCAGAGCGTGGAACGCGCGCGCGCCGTCGATATCGGCCACCAGATCTTCGGGGATGGTTACGCGAAGTCGCGATGGTAGCGCCACAGACCACTTGTTGACTATCCGTTCGCCTTGCTCAATCCGCTCCTTCGCCGAGGTCACGAATGTCGCCTCGATCTCCAGTCGACTCCGAATCCAGTGCTTCCAGTGGTTCCAGGTCGGGTCCCAATTCAACCCGGGCAACAGTCCGCCATCAAGCCAGACCTCAAGCTTTCGCCTTGAGTCGAGGCAGACGATTCGATCTGGCAGGAATTCACAGCTCCGCAGAAGAATGGATACCTTTCTCTGCTTCATATCTGGCTTGAAGGCCAGGATCCGGTTCCCCATAAACGCCTTGCTGTCATCGAGTAGGCACCCTTCCACAAGGATGGAGCCGTAGCCGCCATAGGGGAAGACCGGTTTCGCATCCTCATCAAGCCTGAGCCGGTCGTAGCATTCCTTAAGCGCCGGATTGGCCAAGATATTGAACGCCCGCTCAATGTGGGATTTCGCGATCCTCTGATTGCTGGAGAGCGCAAGCTCAATCGATTTGAGCCGCCATGCAAGCCGGAGGTCCGTCAGAGTTGCAGACGAATGGGTACTCAGCGCCTCGTACAGGTGATCAGGGGGCGAGTCTTCCCCGGCCAATGCGAAAAAATGGTGGCGTATTTCGGCGGAAGAGATATATAGTTTCTCGACGAGACTCGAATGCGGTACTTCCAATTCGATGAAATGCCCAGCCTTCTCCCTCGGAATCGTCGACGCCCGCCCAACAGCAGTAAAGAGCATTTCAGTTGTGCGCGTCGCTCTGGGGCGCTGCACCAGGAGGGTGGGTGCTGTGCTCGTCGGATCGGCGAACAGGATCGACACCATATCATTCGGCTGAAGGCGACGCCCAATCATTGCTGGAACCAGGATGGACTCTTCATTGGAGAGGTGACAGCGGATCGCCCCCGACTCCGCCGCCAGCGCTTCGACCCTCAGTGCTTGCCCTGGCGCGTTTGTCCCAACTTGTTCCACAGGAGCAGATTAAGGCCTTGCGCGACAACCTCAAAGAGATTGGGAGCTAGCACACAGCTTTTCAGTCATCGAAAAGAGTGCTCTGGGCAGGTTGGTCGTGGTTAGCCATCCAGTCTCTCCAGACAATCCTCCAACACCCCAAAGCCGCAGAAACTCAGCGACAGAGCCGCGTGCGTGGAGTTGAAGTTGTTCTCGCTGCTCTGCGTCGTCAGTTGTCAATTCGAAGTGTTGCTGGAGTGGTCCCTCACGACAATATGAGCGTGCCGCAGTCCTCAATCACCTGGTCTCACATCAAGGCAGCGCGATCCGCCCAAGAGCCGTGAAAAGAGAAAATCTCGAAGCCTTGGGCAGTCTAGGCAGCAGAAACGTATTGGCCCTACAATGTTGTAAGGCCAAGCACTATGGAAACCGAATACCGCATCTCAGGGCACGAGTCCTTTCCCTGTCGTTACACATGGCTCCCAAAGGCTGTCCGGGGGCTCGGTGCGGACTCGAAGCTCTTCTCTGACGAGGAGAGAGCAATGGTCGATCTCGGTGTCGGAAAAAACATGGTTCGTTCGATTCGGTTCTGGTCGCTGGCAACCGGAATGACCGTAGCGGAGAGCAAGGGATCGGGCGCAGCGCTCACGAATCTGGCTACAGCACTACTGGGAAAGCGAGGGCTTGATCCTTATTTAGAGGATAGGCGTACGCTCTGGCTGCTTCATTGGAATCTTGCCAGCAATGTTCAAAATCCTCTGCTCGCCTGGGACTATCTGCTGAATCGGTGGCAAGAGCCTGAATTCACGCAGGGGAGTGCGCTCAGAGCGCTCGAAAAGGTCTCATGTTCTCAGAGCAACCGCGTTTCCAAAGTCACCCTTGAGCAGCACTTCGATGCGTTTCTTCATACCTACGTTCCGACGCGAGGGCGCAAGGGAGATGTGCAAGAAGACAATCTCGATTGCCCTCTCGTGGAGCTGCAGTTGATCGTCAAGGCGGGTGATCGCGAGATCGACAGCTCGTCCGGCAAGCGAGAACCGATTTATGTCTTCAGGCGAGAGGAAAAGCCAGATATTACGCCGGAATTATTTGTCTATTGTCTGGATGAATTCTGGCGCAACCGCCACGAAAATGAGAAAACACTGCCATTCCGGGAGATAGCCCATGGGCACGGAAGCCCAGGGCAGGTCTTCAAGTTGTCAGAGGATGATGTTCGGACGAGAATCGAGTCCCTCGATAGTGTATCCGACGGCTTGTTCTCGTACAGCGAATCCGCGAGCTTGCAGCAGATACGAAAGACCGGGGACGCGAAACCGCAGGTTCTTCTCAAGGGCATCTACTCGGCCGAAGAGGATTCTTATGCGTGAGAAACGTGTTGCCGATTTGCTCGACCTGCGGACCCGCTTCCTGCGGTCCACTCACCTCGAACGAGACTTCCGTGACCCAGCGGCGCTATCGAGCTATGTCGTAACGGACTTTGCCCGTAGTTGTATCGGACGCATGGCAACGGGGCTGAAGCCTCGTTCGGGAAATCGGGCCTGGCGTATGACCGGTGATTATGGATCCGGCAAGTCAAGCTTCGCTCTGCTGTTAGCGCATTGGTTCGCCGGGCACGATTCCCAGTTTCCCCCGGTGCTGCGTAAGGCAGTGGAGCCTCAGCAATTCGGTGTTTCCCGGCCCCGGTTTCTGCCGGTGCTCGTCACGTGCAGCCGTCAGGCATTGGGCACTTCTATCGTTCAGTCGCTCTATCAGGCGTTGAGCCGGATGGAGGGTGTCGGTGGCCGCTCCAAACTTGCGCTCGAAGTGCTAAGAGTAGTCGAAAGCAAAGACGAACCCGCAGACGACGAAGTATTTGATCTGATCTCGTCAGTAAACTCTAGGCTTGTCAAGGACGGGAAGGCGAAGGGCCTTCTGCTAATTCTGGATGAACTGGGTAAGTTCTTGGAATTCGCTTCGCTTCATCCGGAGCGGCAGGACGTTTTTCTGCTTCAGCGCATGGCCGAGGCGGCATCAAGAAGTGCCGAAGAGCCTTTCTTCATCGTCTCCCTGCAACATCAGGGCTACAACGCCTATACGGATCGCCTCGATCAATCGGCACAGCGTGAATGGGAGAAAGTTGCGGGGCGGTTCGAGGAAATCGTCTTCAATCCGCCTATTGAGCAGGCCGCCAACATCATTTCGTCGGCCTTGAACGTTCGCCTGCAAGAGATCCCAAAGCCTCAGTCGAGTCAACTAATAGATGCGATGGATCGCACGCTGCGGTTTGGCTGGCTAGGTGCGGCACCGGCAAAAGCGATGATAGACGCCGCTCCGCGGCTTTATCCTCTGCATCCGACCGTCTTGCCAGTCCTGATGCGCACGTTCCGCCGCTTCGGACAAAACGAGCGGTCCCTGTTCAGCTTCCTCCTGTCGAACGAACCCTTTGGACTTCAGGCGTTTTCCCAGAAGAACGCGGTTGGCGAACTGTATAAGCTTCATGACCTGTACGATTATGTCCGCACGAACTTTGGGCATCGCCTCTCGGTCCAAAGTTACCGAAGCCATTGGAACCTCATTGATTCCGTGGTGGAAAGTTTCGTCGAAGAGAACGAGACCCAGCTCAAGGTTCTAAAGACGGTCGGCATCCTCAATCTGCTGAATGACAACGATCTTCTTGCGACCGAGGAATCCGTTACCTGCGCCATGGCGAATCCCGGACAGGAAAAAAGTGTCCGCGCGGCTGTGACCGTTCTGAATAAACACAAACGGATCATTTACGACAGGGGCCGTGCACGTGGGCTATGCCTGTGGCCGCATTCCTCAGTGGATCTTGAAAAGGCTTATGAGGAGGCATGCCGTGCAATCGATACTCCCCAGAATGTCGCTAGTCTCATCAAGGACTCTCTCGCCACGCGGCCTATCGTCGCACGGCGACATTACATCGAAACGGGCAATCTTCGCCATGCTGTAGTGCGGTACTGCCCCATAAAGGAGCTTCCGACCATACTCAAGGAAGATCTTGAGGCAGACGGGCAGATAGTCATCCCTTTATGCGAAACGCTATCGGATCGAGAACAGGCACTGGCATTCGCAAAGCATGCTTCGATGGGCAGACAACCGAACTGTCTCGTCGCGGTTCCGCAACCGTTGAACAACCTAGCGGCGCTTGTTCAGGAGTTACAGCGCTGGGAATGGGTCTCCGTCAACACACTGGAACTTAACGCAGACAAGTACGCCCGCGAAGAAGTGTCGCGACAGAAGATCGCGGCGCAATCCCAGTTGGAAAAACGTGTTCAGAATTTCATTGGGTGGCAGCAACCGAACGCGCGAATGATGCTGGAATGGTTCCGCGCGGGTAAGCCGCTCAAGATCAGGAATGGCCGGCATCTTCTCGAAACACTTTCCAAGCTGTTCGACGAGCTTTATGATCGTGCCCCCTGCATTCAGAACGAGTTGGTCAACCGTCGGACTCTCAGTTCTGCCGCCGCAGCAGCGCGGATGCGCTTGATCGAGCGGATGTTCAATGATCCGGAAGCCCCTCTCTTGGGGATGGACCCGACTAAGAAGCCGCCCGAGATGTCGATGTACCTCTCGGTGCTGAAACGCACCGGGCTCCATCGTCCTACCCCCAACGCCTGGCAGATTGGTGAGCCTGAGGATGATATATGCAGGGTTCTGCCTACGCTTCGCCGCATGGCCGAAGTGGTTCGTGAAGAACCGGACGCTAGGGTAAATATTGGAACTCTTTTCGACGAACTGCGCGGCGCACCGTACGGAGTGCGCGATGGTATTCTGCCCGTGCTCCTGTCAGCATTCGCTATAGCGAACGAACGAGACGTTGCCTTCTATAAAGACGGATCGTTTTTGCGGGAGTTGACTGGCGAACACATGCTTGTGTTGACCAAAGCGCCAGAGCGCTTCGATATTCAGTACTGCAAGATCGAGGGAGTTCGATCGGAGCTGTTTGAAAGGTTGCTGTCGGTATTAAAGATCGAACAGCCTAGCGATCGGGAAATGGAATTGCTCGATCTGGTTAAGAGCCTCTGTATCTTTGTCGCGCAACTGCCCGCGTATGCGCGGAACTCCAAACGTCTCTCGGCTACAGCGCTCGCCGTCCGGCAAGCCATTCTTGAAGCGCGGGAGCCTAGCAAGCTTCTTTTTGTCGACCTCCCCCGCGCATGTGGATTTGAGACGATCGCGGCTAAATCCAATTCCAGCGGTCCAGTCAAAGAGTTCGTGAAGGCCTTAAAGCTTGCTCTCGATGAACTTCGTGGCGCTTTCCCTGAACTTCAGGACCGGCTGCGGAATGGACTGCGTGAACACTTCGATCTTGCCGGTTCGGTCCAGGAGTATCGTTTGGCGCTCACGGAGCGAGCGCAGCGGGTTGGTCTGACAGCCACAGAAATGAAGTTTAAGGCCTTCTGCTTGAGACTCATGGACGCGGCGCTTAGTGAGTCCGACTGGCTGGAATCCATTGGTAGTCATCTGGCCCTCAAGCCGCCTTCCAAGTGGCACGACGCCGAAGAAGATCTGTTCAATTCAGAGCTTGCCCATCTCGCGGGCCTCTTCAAGCGCGTCGAGAGCATGGTCTTCGCAGGGAAGCACGGTTCGCAGAATCAATCTGCCGTTAGGCTCGCAGTGACTTTAGCAACGGGAGTTGAGCATCAGCAGGTGATTCATTTCAGTTTGGAGGAGGAGCAGCGCATGAACACCCTGCAGCGAAAATTTGCAGCAATCCTTTCGGAGGATGAGCGTTTGGGCCTTGCCGCGGCTTCACGCGCGATTTGGGCACGGTTCGAGTCGACGGAGAAAAAAGAAGATGCCTGAGCCTACACGCCATATTCTCTGCATGTCCGGCGGCAAGGACAGTACGGCGCTCGCGCTGTACATGCGCGATCGGATTCCGCAGATGGAGTACGTGTTCTGCGATACGGACAAGGAGTTGACGGAAACCTATGAGTACCTTAATCGCGTGGAGGCATTTCTAGGCAAGAAAATCATCCGACTGAACGCTAAGGCGGGATTCGATCACTGGCTGGATGTCTTTGGGGGCTATCTGCCCTCTCCTAACATGCGGTGGTGTACCAAGCTCCTGAAGCTTAAGCCGTTCGAACAGTATGTGGGTGATCAGCCGGTGGTCAGCTATGTCGGCCTGCGTGCCGATGAAGATCGCATTGGATACATTAGCACCAAGTCGAACATTAAGGCTACCTTCCCGTTTAAAGAGGACGGGATCGACTATGCAGGCGTAATGAAGATTTTGGACGAAAGCGGGATCGGCCTTCCACCATACCTCAAATGGGGCCGAACCCATTCCGGTTGCTATTTCTGCTTCTTCCAACGGTCAATTGAGTGGGTGCGTCTGCTCGAAACGCATCCCGACCAGTTTGAAGAGGCTATGGCTTACGAAAAGATCAGCGACGAAAAAGGCAAGACGTTTACGTGGAACCAAGAAATGCCTCTTCGTGAGCTGAAGAAGCCTGAAAACGTGGCCGCTATCAAACAGCGCTTCGCTGAGAATGAAGAGCGGAATCGCAAGAATCGGCCCAATAGGAAGCTTGTCGAGATTCTGGCTGATATGGAGGATGATGACGACGGTCCAAGGCCATGTCTCATCTGTCAGCTATGAATTTCGAACTTAATACATGGAAGATCAGTGATCTTCTTAAGGTCTACGAAGAGGATCGTCTAAATCTCAGCCCTCCCTATCAGAGGAACGAGGTCTGGACAGCCAAAGCTCAGCAGAAGCTACTGGAAAGTATCCTGACCGGGAAGCCAATCCCCAGTTTCTTTCTTCTCAAAAAGTCTCAGAATGCATTCGAGATGATCGACGGTCAGCAGCGGGCGCGCACCCTAATTGGGTACTGGAAGAATCTAATCGTTGACCATGAGAATCTTACCTTTGAGCAGCGGATGGAGAAGGCGCAAGTGCGACGCCGTGTTTCTGCCGACTTTCTTGACTACCGCCTGAGTATTACTATCGTTACGGAGATTCACGATGATGAATCGATTGAGGAATATTACGCGCTCCTCAACTCATCGGGCCTTCGGCTTAACCGTCCTGAGCTAAAGAAGGCAGAGTATTTTACGACAAACTTCTTGAAGCTGGTTTTGGAGTGCGCACAGGATGAGACTCTGCGCTCCCTGCGATTGTTCACAGATAGCAGCTCCGCCCGGATGAACGATGTCGATTTTATTTCTGAATTGATCGCACTGATGAGGTTCGGAATCAGCGACAAGAAAGAGAAAGTGGATCAGCTCTACGAGGATGACATTAAGGTCGGCGAGTTGCGTGCAATAAAAAACGAGTTCAAGAGGCAGATGGAGACGTTCGGCCGCTGTAACCACATCACGCCGATACTGCGAACCCGGTATAAACAGAAGAACGACTTTTATAGCCTCTTCTATCTTTTCTACCTCATCCGTGAGGCTGAACCGGCGACAATTGATGCGATCTATCGTGTTCTCGTCAAAGTTGGCCCGCACATCCGACCGTCCCAGGCCGAATGTGAGCCGCTCAGGGAGTACGCACACCATTGCGTGACTCAATCGAATTCTAAGGCTGCAAGGCAGGCGCGACATGACATATTAACGGACTTGCTCCTCAACCAAAGCGAGAAACCCACAGTCGTCCAGGATGCAGTCCTTAGTTACTTCCGTCTGGAGGCATCAAATCTCGTAAAAGTCGGAAAGTATTTCACACTAAACGCGAACACAATCCGCGATCCCCACAACTTTGAATTCGAATTCAACGACGACAATGAGATTTAGGCGAAGAACCCAAAGGGTTGAACTTGAGCAGGACGCTGAGAATAACGTCTTCGTCATTGACGGGCAAGAACATTTCCTTGAACTCATTGATGCCGCCGACGCTCAGAAAGGCGGATCAAACTCAAGCGTGTTTCGCGCCCTCCATCCTGATGGCGACGACTCGTATGTAGTCAAATTTTGCCGATACCCATTGGATTCTAGGTCCCAGAGAGATCAGCGCAGAATACGACGTTTCGAGAGGGAGATCGAGGCGTTAGAGTTAGCTCGGAATTCCGCCGAGTCCAGGTGTGTGATCCCGATGGTGGATCATGGTCAAATCATGCTGAATTCGGAATTCGGTGGTCCCGCCCCCCTCAAATATTACGTTATGGAAGAGGCGGATGCGGACCTTGCAACGTATCTTGAAGAGAATGAGCTGGAACTTCCGCAAAAGATCCTCCTTTGCAATGAACTATTGAAGATTCTTAAAGGGCTGCATGCTCTCGGCATTTACCATCGGGATATTAAGCCAGAGAACATTCTGATACGGCAGGGGCTGCCCGTTTTCGGGGATCTCGGCCTCATCGCCTTTCGACTGGAGGATCACGACCTGGATGAGTTCGCCGAGAAGGTAGGACCTATCGGTTACCTGTCACCGGAAGCGACGAATAAGGGTCTAGGACTCCGAAGCAAGGCATCGTTTACCTTTGATTGCGCCATAGACGACAAATCAGACGTTTTTCAGCTAGGACAGGTATTTTGGCTCGTCGTTCAGGACGAAGTTCCGACGGGGCATCTTATTGTAGGTGACCTGCGATTTGGTACTGGCTCGGCTGTGTTGGAGAGCGTAATACGGCCAATGCTCCAATATGGAAAACAGCGCCGGGCAGGTGTGGCGGACGTCGAGACGGCTCTTCAACCCGTGTTAAGGGAGATGGCGATAATCTGATGAGCACCTGGCTGCGATTCCTTCGTCACTATGGGCCGATTCCCCGCAATGACAATATGTACGACGAGACGATTCAACGCTCGGCCCGTCGGCAGAAGATCGCGCCCATTGAATTCGAGCACCCAATGCAGGATCTCATCCTCCATTGCTTCGACAAGCGCACCGCCGACCCAGTCTCCGTGATCCTTACCGGCACGGCTGGAGACGGCAAAACTCACCTGTGCCGTCAGGTCTGGAAAGCATTAAAGGGTGACGAGAAGGCCTGGGCCTCGGACGATCCGCTTCTTAGTCTTGAAGTCTCCTACCCGAAAGACCGCAGCGCCTGGCCGGAATCGGACAACCCCGAACTTTACCGGGCGGTGAAGGTACACTTCCTCCGCGATCTCAGTGGCTGGGTGCCGCAAAGCGGCGCAACGTGGGATCTGGAGAAAGAAGCTCTATTGCTGCGCCTGTGCCGATCCATTGTCTCGCCCGACGGCGATGAGATTTTTTTGGTCGCCGCCAATGACGGCACGCTACTCGACTCCTGGCGCAAGCTTCCCCAGACAGACGAGGTCAGTAAGGCACGGGAATTGTTCGAGGAGCTTCTGGTCAAGGAGAAGCAGGAGCAGGTCGGGTCGCGCTTAAAGTTCTTCAATCTAAGCCGCGCAAACTCGGCGGACCTTTTTGACAGGGCGCTCAATGCGTTCCTCGGTCACGCTGGGTGGGAAGCGCTCCGGCTGCAAGCCTCGAACCATAACGACCTCTTCGGCTCCAATTGCCCTATCCGGCGCAATCTCGAACTTCTGGGAAGCGAACTGGTTCGCAGCCGCCTGCGCGCACTTCTGGAACTTTGCGACCACAACGGCCTTCACGTGCCGGTCAGGCAGATTCTTCTGCTCTTGACGAACGCTGTGTTGGGACATCCTGATGTGAAGGACTGCCTCATGACGCCGGCCGACGTACCCAAAGTAATCGCGGCAGGAACGGTTTCCAAGGCGAGTGTCTATAACAACATCTTCGGGGGCAACCTGCCGGAGATTCGCCGCCTAAATGTGACGGTGTTCGATTACTTGGAACGCTTCCAGATCGGTTACGAGACTTCTAACCGAATTGATAACATCCTGATTTTCGGTGAGGGCGACGAAAATCTTGGTGGCTACTTCGATCAACTGGTGGCACAGGACCCTTTCTACGGCGCGGATGCGCGCTATTACGCGGCAAAACGACAGTACATCGAAGGAACGGATGAAAGTGGCGAGCAATCGCACGACTTTCTTCAACTATTGATCGGCCAGCGACGCGGCATGTTCTTCAAGATCACCAAGGCTCAGGAGGAAGAGTTAAACCTCTGGGAGCTTACCGTGTTCAAGTTCGCTGGAGAGTATCTCGAAGGCGTAGCGGGTGTGCTGCAACGCGGCGGGATGGTGAAGCGGCCGATCCTCTCGCGGCTGATCAAAGGCTTGAACCGTGTCTTCACTGGCATGCTCATGAACAGTGACCGCGAGCTGTTCCTCGCTACGAGCGGCAACAACTCCCAAGCAAAGGTGAGCCGGATTCTGGTGGAACGCGTATCGGTCGATCCGAATAAGGGCGAGAAGGTCGTTTTGCGGTATGAGGAATCGACGGGGAATGTCTTGCTCTCGGTCTTCTTCACTCCCGATCTCCAGGTGCCCTTTGACCTGACGCTCATTCGGTATGAATTCCTGTCGCGCATCGCGATTGAGGGTGCACTGCCCGCAAGCTTCTCTAAAGAGTGTTATGAGGACCTCCTGGCGCTGAAGAGCCAACTGATCGCAACACATACCAAACGTCAGATCCGAGACGGTGCCACTCAGGGACCGGCCGTGCGGCTAGGCCTGCTCGCCCTGACTGAACAGGGAATGCCTGATCCTCGCTATGTGGAGGTGATTCCATGAGCGCGCCTCTGGTCTCTCTCCCGCCTCCTGATACGTTCGATCAGTCGTCCTCGATGTGGGTTGACGAAGCAATCTGGGGGCATCGTCTATATGATGAGCAATCGCCGTGGATGGTCCTGCTCGAATTCCTGAACGTCCTGCACTACGAATTGGCAAAGGGGCGGGCGTTCGAAGAACCCAACGGGCTCAACACGCTGAAGTATCAAGCCGCGCAGAGGCTGCACCTGCGCAATGTCCTGTTCAACAACCCGTATCTGGTTGAGGTTCTCAACGAATTCGCGCACGACACGAATCGCTGGGAGGAATGGCTGAAGCGGATGAAAGGGGCGATTGGCATCGCACATCCCCACTTCGGTTACGTCCGTGATCGATTCCATAGCTTCGATGATTTTGCGGAGATTGTGTCGGTGATCCGCTCTTCGAGCATCGAGGTCACCAGCAACAAGCGCTGGACCTCAAAGTTCGCCTTTCCCTACGGCAAGAACAGTCTATACGAGGATCTCGACAACAAGGCCAGCACTAATGACCGGCGGTTCTTCGGTCGCACGGGAGAAGTGCTTTATCTGATGTGCTGCCGTGCGCAGCGCAAGAAGGAACTACTGGAAGCCCTTGAGAATTGCTTCGAGAGGACGGACCCAACATGGGACACCGTTGTCAGGTCACTGCAGCCGATTGAGGACGAACCACTCAGCCGCGATCGTGCCAATGCTTTCCTTCCTTACGCGGAAAACCCGTGCTTTGACGAACTAGTCGAGGACTGGCTCGCCATTCTACGGCTGAACATCACCGGATTTGACGTGTATCCCCACCTCGTCAACCTTACCGGGCTGCATCTGATCAAGTATCAGCTCACTGTTTCCCGGCAGCTGCTGGGCTTTGCTGATCCACCCTCCTTCGTATGTGAGGTCGTGGCACCCCGCAAGACTCTAGTGCGAGAGATTTCCTGCGAGCTGTATCAGGACAACAATCTGTTGCCCGCGCGCGCCGTTGAGGCCTATCTCTCAGAGGTAGAATCTTCTGCTGCCTGGCAGGAGGCGCTGAAGGAGAGTGGAGCTTTCGAGAAATGCCGGAAGATCCTGATCGACAAGGTGCGCTGGGGCGATGATGATAAAGATTACAGCGGGCCGAGCGATCCCGTTTCGCTCATGCAGGCGCTCCGCCAAGCGGCAATGAAGCGTCACCGTCAACACGTCGCCAACGTACACCGCATCTATGGCCGCGATATCGGTCTCGTGTCCAAACGCGGAACCGTGAAGCTTCGCTACGCCCCAAATGATGCGTTGCTGAAAACACTCCTATTCGCGAACGTAAACAAGCGAATCGAACTTAACGATTTTCTGCTCAAGCTGCAGCAGCGTTACGGCATCGTGTTCGGAGACAGGGAGGCCGAGCAAGTCTTGGCCAAAGGCGACTTCGATAAGAAGGCATTCCGGGCGAATTCCCGCCGACTTGAACAGCGGCTCGCAAGTCTTGGCGTCCTCAAGCGCCTGTCAGACGCCTGCGCTTATGTCATCAACCCCTACTACGAGGAGACCGAGTGACCACGGAAGAACTGATTGGCAGCGTGGTGGCCTCATATCTTCGTAACCATCTCACGGCCGAAGATAACACCGGCATCGCACGGTACTTGCTCGATTGCCTGACGGCAGATCAAACTGCCGCTATCGCCAAGACTATTCTCGGTGATGCAAGCCTCTCTCACCTGGTCGAAATAAAGCTTCCCATACACTTTGTGGGGAACTATGGACTGCCCGATGAGGTGCTCACAAACGCGCGCACCACTTACTTTAGGAATGCGGCGTGCGATAAATCCGCTCTGCTCGTTGCCAACACGGGGGACGACGAGGAGCAGTCGCTGAAAGATCTGGTGTCGATAGGCGCACCGGAGCTTCTCGCGCAGCCTGAGTTGTGGATCGCGATAGCCGGCGACGGATTGCCGCTCCTGGACCAACATAAGCAATGGTGGCTGAAGGCGATTCAGGCCTTGCTTGAGGTGAAGCAGTTCGCGCTGGATCGGTTTGCAGATTATGTGCTGCAGACGCGGGAGGCCGTGGAGGACGGTCATCCCATACTGTCGGCGTTGGGCGTTGCACTCCCGGCACTACACCTGCCGCGCGATACGGGGTTGTTTCGCAGCCTGACGGACAAAAAGGCCGGGCACCTCTCACGATGGAAGGCGCTTTACACGCACTCCGTCAAGAAGTGCTACGGCTATCTCCTTAAACAGACTCCTGCGCAAACTCTGTTGCTGGAAGACGATTTGAGGAAGGCGTTTGACCATGTGAAGGATTCGATTCCCCAGGAACTTCACCCGGTGATTCAGGCCTACATGGCCGCAAATAGCGGCTGGAACGAAGAAGCCGCCGCCCTCTCGCAGTGTGAATGGGAATTGGTCAAACCCCTGTTCGACGGATTGAGGCGAGAGCAGTTCAACCTGGGCAAGGCCACGCTCGAATTCTATGACGAACGCGAAGCGGAACTGCTGACATCAGATGAGCAGGAATATCTCAAGCGTTTACGGGACAATCCCCGCACTGAAGCGCAGGACGAGGATGAAGAGTTTCATCGGCAACACCGCACCGAGTTAAAGGAGCAGCCGTCGCTGAAGTCGAAGTGGGATCGTTTCGTCTTCGGCACAGCCGTCGAAACGGAAGATTTTGTCCAGGGCATCGCCCAGTGCCTGCGCTGGCTATTCGACGAGGACTTTACCTCCACGAAACGGCGACTGACCATTCGTTCGGACCGCCGAACCAAGAAGGATCTGCGGGATCTCAACAATGACGCAGGCCTGTTCTTTGCCCAGCGTTACCGGGGCCTACGGGAACTATTCGGCAAGAAGGTTTCCTGGGACTTGGGCGACCTGATGAATTTCGCGGCGCTCAGCGACCTCTGGCGCAAGGCATCCAAGCCCTACGTGAACCGCTCGGCTGCGAAAGCTGCGTTGCAGCTGAAGTTCTATCTGGAGCTAGAAGTCGAAACCTCACGCGGGACCGTTGATACGAGGGTTAAGCAATTGATCTGGAGCTATGACCCCAATTCGATTGCCGCCGAGCTTCCCGGCGATTGGTCACGCTTGGCCCAACACCCGCTCGTGAGTTCGCGAGTGAGCCGGGAACCGGTCAGCGGTAAAGGCCGGTTTCAGTCGCTCGATCTTAGAAACATCAAGACTCTTTATCCGGCATACGGACAGGATCGCGGCTCGTTCGTAGCGACCTACAGGAAAGAGAACGATCTGGGGATCAGCTGGCCGAAAGCCCTGTCTGAAGCCGAGGCCGAGGGCCTCGTGACGAAGGAAGTTGGGGCCAAGCTCAGAGATCTGTTCCATCGGTTTCAGAATCAGTACACGAATGCCATAACGGGCTTTGCCGCAGACGGCCTCGCCTGCGACGCGTTGTTCAGACAGGCGGAAGACTATGGAGTCCTCTTAGAGGCCATAGTTACCCAGGCTAAAGGCGACCGTAATCGCGCGCGCTTGCTGAAGCCTCTCTTAGAAGTTGGAACGATAGGCGTCGATGGCGGCCGGGTGACGGCGATCGTGACCCCATGGCAACCGCTGCGTCTTGTGGCAATGGCCGCCAAGTCGCTGCAGGTATCTTCACTGCTGCGCTACTTGCTGACCGCTGACGACGTATTGTTTGGGGACCCTCCCCTCTTTTTCAAGCAGCTCCAGGAAGAGCTTGCCCATCCTTATTACCCGGAAATCGTTCTTGGCTGGCAGACGACAAAGCCCGAACTGCTGTCCCTCACGGATTACCACCTCGACTACAGCCTCCACGAGGCCCCGGTCGTCAGCAACGACGGTTATGACGACACCAACGAAAGCCCGGCAGAGACCTCCTCCCTGATCGTCGATCTGACGAAGCGCTACCTCGATCTATATCCGCACGAACGGGCGAATCTGTCCGTCGTCCTATATAACTGCGATTCCGCGCGGCTGCCTTATGCGCTTGTGGACCGGATGGCCGAGTTGCACGAGGATGAGGAGGACATGCGGTGCCAGATCGTTCTTCGTCACCGCGATGGCGGCAAGCTGCGCGAGCTGTATGAACGCATCATCGAATCCTCCGATGCGGATGTAGACTCCTTTGTCACCAGTGAAGCGACGAAAGACTTCATGGCGCGGCTGCGCATCGGCATCATGGCCGATCAGGCTCCCGTGAGCGATCCGAAGGATGGGCCTCCTACCGATATCGTCTTTCTTCAGGATGTTATCGCCCGTCATTCGAGTCTCGACTGGTATCTCGAGGCCTGTAAGCCGGTTCCTGTGGAAGGCTTTATTCCGGCGCGCTGGTCGCGGCGTCGGCCCTCTCCGACCGATGACATGAAGTCGGTCGCCTACCTGTGCTGCCCGGCCCAAACGAAAGAGGGTTGGTCCTTCATCACGGCGCTCACAACGTTTCTGAAGGGGGATTTCGAGGAGCTGGATAATCGCCGCTCCCTGCCGGCGCGCAAGCTCGATTTTAACGACCCGCTGACAGCGAGCATTTTCAAGGAAATTCATAATCTCGGCAATTGGGTGGTCAACTACGACGAGTTGCTCGACCGCCGTCAATTGCTGAATCAGAACGTTAAGGTCATCCGATACAAACAATGCTCGACCCAGGGTAGGAACATCCTTATCTCGTCCACGGCTCCACTGAGTCTGCTGCGTTCCATGGTGTTCGGCCGCCTTAAGGATCTGAATCTCGAACTAGACGATGCGGATACCCGCAAGCTCACGGAGCGGTTCATCAGTGATGCCAACGATATTTCCGGTGATATCGTGCTGCGGGCGGCCAAACGTGGCCGCAACGCAAGCGAGTTGATCGGTGTGGTGTTGAGCCGGTACATAGTCCGCCACGAAATCGGCACGCAACGCAGGTTCGGGTGGTATTTTCTGGACGACTATGCGGAGTGGCTGGGCCAGCGGGAAGAACAGATAGCGGACATTCTGGCGCTTGCCCCGGAACAGACGGCGGACGGGCACCTTCAGCTCGCAGTGGTAATCGCGGAATCGAAGTACATCGACATCGGAAACCTTTCCGCAAAGCGCAAGGAATCCCAGAAACAGCTTCGGGATACGGTCCGCCGCATTAACGATGCGTTGTTTGGGAATCCCAAACGCCTCGACCGCGAATTGTGGCTGTCACGCTTTTCTGATCTGATGCTCAACGGTATCCAGTTTCCTGCGAATTCTCCCATCGACCTCTCCGCCTGGCGGCGCGCCGTCCGCGAAGGCAGATGCGGAATTTATCTGCGTGGATATTCCCATATCTTCATATCCGGCCCTTCCGACTCCGAGGAATGTTCTGAGATGGTAGCTGTTGCCGAGGCAGACGACTCCTACCAGGAGGTCTTCTCCCGGAGCCGGCTGCGCGAACTGGTCACTAGTTACTGGAAGAATGTCGACCCCGGTAGCGTGCGCCGCGCGGTTGCGGGTCAGGACATCTGGGCGGATCAACTATACCGGCCACCCTCGGAGCGCATCGAAATAGTCCGCCGTCGCAAGCGGGACGAAGAGCCGCCCGAAGGCGGCACAGGCGGCTCCGGTTCAGGGTCTCCGCCTGTCCCCCACGGCCCACCCGCTCAGCCATCTCCTGCGGCTCCGTCCGTTCCCGAGCTGATTCCCGATGCGGCGAAGGAGGCGATGAATGAGGCAGGAGTTTGGGCGAAGCCCGGCTTGGGCGAACTATTTGCTGGTTATCGGGGAGGAACGCGCGACAGCGCAGCAGATGCTGAGTGGCTGAAGCAGATCGAGAATCTATGCAAGGGAGCGTTGCAGCAGTTCCAGTTTCAGTCGAAGCTGCTCACCAGCGCCTTGACCCCAAACGCCGCTCTGCTCAAGTTCCAGGGAAGCGCGAATCTCACGGTCGAGCAGGTCTTACGCCGCCGTTCGGAATTTCTGACGACGCACAAGCTAAACGTCATATCGGTCCGGGCGGAACCGGGAATAGTCGCCATCACGATTGCACGGCCAAACCGCCGCGTGCTTCACCTTCCCGAAGTGTGGTCCGGCTGGCGCCCCGATTGCTCCGTCGGGAACGACAGCCTGCTGATCGCGCTGAAGGAGGAAGACAGCAGCCCGCTTTTCCTGTCGCCGCGCTCGAACGCGCCACATACGCTTATTGCCGGATCGACAGGAAGCGGCAAGTCGGTGCTCATGCAGAACATCATTCTGGCGATTGCCTCCACGAATACGCCCACCCAAGCGAAAATCACCGTGATTGATCCGAAGCTGGGCGTCGATTACTTCGCGTTCGAGGGGCTTCCCCACCTGCAGGGCGGCATCATCGACGACCAGGAGCAAGCCATCCAGCGCCTGGGCGAACTCGTGAACGAGATGAATCGGCGTTATACGATCCTGAAAGAAAACCGGGTTTCCAACATTTTCGATCTCAACAAAAAAGCAAGCCCTACAGAGCGACTTCCGTTCCTATGGATTATCCACGACGAATTCGCCGAGTGGATGATGACACCTCACTATGCGGATGCGGTTTCGGATATTGTCGGACGCCTCGGAGTCAAAGCACGAGCCGCAGGTATCTCACTGGTATTTGCCGCTCAGCGACCGGACGCAAACGTGATGCCGATGCAGTTGAGGGCGAACTTGGGCAACCGTCTCGTGCTTCGGGTAGATGGTGAAGGGACCTCCGAGATCGCTCTTGGCGAACGCGGTGCCGAACGTTTGTTGGGAAAGGGGCATCTTGCCGCCAAGCTGGAAGGCGTTCCAGACATCGTTTATGGTCAGGTTCCGTATGTAGACAACGAGTTTCTCGCACGGGCAGTTGCAATGCTTGCCGATAGCATCAAAGAAGGGAATGCAGTGAGCTAGTCTCTACGCGTATGGCGACCATGAACATTGCGAGGCACAAAACGGCAATTCGCCGGTCGGTACATTCTCGGCCAGTGTCACTCGCCCTGAACCAGGGGCCCGTTGGCCCCGAGACGACAGCGGGGAGAACGAAGTAGGATGAAGGCTCAAGATGGCAGATGATAAAAGCCCCAAAGTCGGTGACCTAGTCACGACAGTAGAACGCTTCTTCCTTGACATCATAGGCTCCATCATTCCTGGTGGGCTGCTAATGGCGGGGTGGACGCTATTGTTTGGGTTACCGGCAATGCCAGGGAAGTGGCCTTCCCGCTTCTCTCATGGACTAGACTGGGCGCTACTGGCTTTGGCCTATGTACTCGGGCACTTCATTACCAGCATCGGTCAGAAACTCACCAAGGTCGGAACGTCCAGCACAGCCGCGCTGATTCGGCGTTCGAAAAACACAGGAGCATTCGATCCAATTACCAACGCTCCCACCTATGTGGCTTTCTTGCGGGGAGCTGTCAAGCGGTGGCCTTCCTATGCAACGATTCCAGACGGTAATTTTCATGACTGGCGGAACGTAGCCATGAGCCTATTGACGCCAGATCAGAACCAAGCCGTCTATCGTTTCATGTTCATCTCGCTGATGAGCCTCGGTGTCGGGACTGTCGTCGTGCTGCTTACGGCCACCTGGTTATTAGCCAAATCGGCTCTGTACTTCTCCTTCCTGCAGCCTTGGGGATCTTCCCTGTTTCCTCAGATTCCAGCTCTGGATATCGGCGTCCCTGCGATGGCCGTGATCACCGCCTATTTCTTCTTCGACCGGCGCTCGGAGTTTTATTCGCGAGCACTTCGCACCCCGTTCAGCATCGCACTGGTGAACCTGGAGCTGCAGAAAGACAAGACGGAATCCTCGGTGGCAATGTTAGGGCCGTCCACGAAGCGGACGCTCTATCTGGCCGGAGGAATGCGTTCGAATTGGCAAGCCAAAGTGATTGCCGAACTTCCGGATTGGGATGTCGTCGATCCGCGAGGTCACCATCTGGCCGATGAGCGGCAGTACACTTATTGGGACCTTCAAGGTGTCCGCAAGAGTACGTGGGTGCTTGCGTTTCTTGAGGCGTCCAATCCTGGCGGCTACAATCTTGCGGTCGAGGTCGGTTTTGCGAAAGCACTGGGGCGAAAGATCATCCTCGTCGATGAGAAGAGCAGTGTGGATTTTAATGTCCAAAAATACACTGGCATGCTACGTGTCTGCGCCGACGTGACGCCAGGAACTCTCGACGAAGCAATCACCTTTCTACAGAAGGTTTCCGATCTTGAGTAGCTCGAATCAGATATGCCATCGACGCGGCACAGGGTGCTGAATCGATGCTCTTGATGCACCTGAACGGCAGCGGTTGGTGGTCCCTACCTCGTAAAGTGGAGTATGAACATACGAAACCTGATCATTGTGGGGCACAAAGTTACGCCTGTGCGCGGTGCGTTCCGGCCGAGCAACGTCTCGCGGAATTCCGATGCTGCCTCGGCGATTGCCTATGCACTAGGGCGGTGGGTGGCGTTGATGCGGTCCTGCGACGACGGGAGTGCGTTTGGCGGGGCCGATTGCCCAGGATTGGTTCATGGCGTAATGAAGTGGGCAGCCGATCGATGTGGCTTGACAGGGCAGAATGCTGCCGATCAACGCATGGAATTGTTGCGCGCGCTCAGGCGGTATTGCGTTTTGATCTGACAAGCAGCGGAGATCTCGCGCATGCCCTCCAGAGCGTCGCTTTACAATATTCTCTATAGTGGTACTGCGTTGCCCCTGTAGGGACTTTTGTAGGGATACTCCCTCACAATCCCTACAAATCATGCAATCGAATCCTGCCCAACTGTTACTGGGATGTCCCGCAAGTGCATGAAAAAGCTAAAGAAAGCGAAATCCTGAGCAACCCGGAAAGCTCAGCCCTCTCTGCTGTTAACCGAAGGGTTGCCGGTTAATGTTGGGCGCATGCCCGAGAGCTCGACCCGAGGGTCACGGCAGGTGATTCATAAGCCCTTCGCTGTCTACCCGCCTGGTGCGTATTCAATGAAGTTGTGAGGCAAATCCGGAGTACTTAGGCCGCCGCCCACTTCGCCCAGGGACTTCAAAAGCTTTTGGGCGTTCTTGCGCTTCTGGGCTTGTGGTTGGACTCTCAGAAAGTGTTGGGTCTACGATTCTGCAACAGGAGCGTCAACAAACCCGCCGCAATCAGCGAGCCGCCAAGAAATAGGAATCCAGTAAGAAAACTTGAGGTTGCATCATGAGTCGCTCCCACAATGTACGGCCCAGCAAGCCCCCCCAAATTCGCCGCGCCATTGACCAGTCCGAGGCTCAGCCCGGCCGTCCGGACTGGCACCACTTCGGTCATCAACGCCCACATTGGCCCTATCGCTGCGTAGATGCCGGACGCTGTCAAGCAGATCAGCAGCAGCGCCACGGCGGGCGACTGTTCACTGGCAAGAAAACCCAGTATCAGACACATTCCCGCGACAATGCAGGGAACCGCGACATGCCACCGGCGCTCCTGCTTTCTGTCGGATCGCCGTGAGTTGTAGATACTTCCAGCCACCGCAAACAAGTACGGAAAACCCGAAAGCAAGCCAATCATCAGGTTGTTGGTTAGCCCCAGTGAGCGGATGGTCGACGGAAGCCACATCAGCATCCCGTAAGCCCCGCAAGCAAAGGCCAGGTCCAGTACAACCAGAATCCAGACCTCACGCAGCTTCAAGAAGTCCCAGCGCCTTCCTCCCGTTACAGTTGCCGTCACAGTCACTGGTGGCGAAACTTCGTTTGATGACCACTTCGCATCTTCCGGCCGATCTTCCACCGCCCACCACCAAACCGCAGCAAAGAACAGCGGCAAGATGCCCTGAACGATGAACATGACGCGCCAATTATAGTGATCGATCAGGTAGCCTGAAAGTGGACTCGAAAGGATTACGGCGACAGGCTGGCAGACGACCCAAAACCCATTCGCCCGCGCCCGCTCCTGCGGTGCAAACCAGCTGGAAAGTAGCACAACAGTCGCCGGCCAAACACCACCTTCCCCTACCCCCAGCAAAAACCGGCAGACCAACAGTTGTTCGTAAGATTGGGCAAACCCGCACATTGTCGCAAACACGCCCCACACCAGCAGCGCCCAGAAGATGAACCGCTTCGCACTCCAGACCTGCGCAAGGTACCCACCCGGCATCTGAAACAGCACATAGCCGATGAAGAATATGCCGGCAGCCATGCCGGTCATGCTCGAGTCCAGGCCAAACTCCTTCTGTAGCGAAGGCATGGCAATCGAAAAATTCGTCCGGTCAATGTACGCGATCGTGTACATCAGGAACGCGGCGGGAATGATCCGATTCCATCGATTCATGCGTTGTCTATTTTTTCGGTGGCTGCACTGCCACGGATGCGATGCCGACCATCGCAAAGTTACTCAACGTCTGTCGGACAACGCTCGAAAACTCTGGCTCCTCAAGGCGCCTCAGGGCATTCACGATGCTGCGGTGTTCATACGCGGTAGCCTGGCTGACCGTCACATCGCTCGCCATCAGCACGAATGCGAATAGCGGCGGTACCAGGTTCTCAAGACTCTTCACCAGAAAACGATTATTGGAGAGCTGCCAGCAGTATCGGTGGAACTCCAGATCGAGTTCGTAAAAGCGCCGCACTTCTTTGCTCGCCGCCGCTGCTGCCATGTCTTCGATCAGCGTCTCAAGAGCCTTAAGATCATTTTCAGTCACCCGCAACTTGGCCCACTTGAGTGCAAGGTGTTCAAACTCCACACGCAACTGGTACAGCTCTCGAACCTCGTCCACCGTGTAGCTGTTCACGTACGTGGCCGTGTTGGCCACCCGCCGCACAAAACCCTGCTCATTCAGAACAACAAGCGCCTCACGCACAGCCGGCGTGCCAATCTTCATCTGCTGGGAGAGTTGACGCTCTACGATCGCATCACCAGGGCACAATTTCCCAGAGAAAATTGCCTCCTTCAAGCAAGTGATCACTTTATCGCGGAGAGAAACACTCCCCATTTCAGGAAAAACGAAAGTAGAGTTTGACACGGCGGTAAATCTGATCATCTCACTCCCCAAGCTAGTCGCTTTCCGCCATGGCAACTATTTCACCGACAGGTACTGTTTCGCCCTCGCCAACGAGGATCCGCACCAGTTTTCCTGCGAATTCAGACTCGTAAGCGAAGGTGACTTTCTCGGATTCCAGCTCCACTAGCGGTGTCCCCACCACCAGCAGGCTGCCTTCTTCCACCAGCCATTTGCTGATGACTGCCTCGGTTGTATCCATCCCCAGCTTGGGAATGCGAATTGCGATTTCGGCCATTAGCTATTCTCCGCGATGGCCATTTCCATCTTGTTCGTGACGATGGATCGTATGGCCTGTTCCAGCTGCTCCGGCTTGGGCAATACATACTTGTCGAGCGCAATGCTGAACGGAACAGGAACATCGGCGCGCGTGATCCGGATAATTGGAGCGCGCAGATGAGAAAACAGGCCCTCCGCCGCAAATGCCGAGATCTCCGCAGCCATCCCGCAACTCCGGTTGGAATCGTCAAAAATCACCAGCCGGCCCGTGCGCATGACGGATTCGGCCAACCCCGCATGGTCAAACGGCAGAAGTGATCTCGGGTCCAGTACCTCCACCGAAATGCCGTCGTCTTTCATGCGCTTGGCGAGTTTTACCGCTTCCCCCACCAGCGGACCAATCGCAACTACGGTCACGTCATCACCAGCATGCTTGACCTCGCTCTTGCCCAAGGGGATGTAAACTTCCTCGTCTGGCACTGGTCCTCGAACGCTCATCGATGCCGCTGGAGCAAAGATCACAACGGGGTCATCCTCGCGCATCGCCGCCGTAAACAGGCCCTTCGCATCAAGAGGACAGGATGGAATTGCAACTTTCAAGCCTGCCTGCACCAGCATGGGGTAAAGGTGATCGGAGTGTTGTCCGGCTAGGCCGGCGCGAGCCCCCGAGCCAGGCACTAGGTAGGTCACCGGCACGCGTCCTTGCCCGCCCATCATGTACCGGAACTTCTGCGCCTGGTCGACAATCTGGTCAAAGCACACATACATGAGTGTCCCGATCTGAAATTCCACCACGGGACGCAATCCTGACATCGCCGCGCCGGTGGCCATGCCGACAAATCCCTGCTCGGAGATCGGAGTGTCCCAGACTCGATCTTCGCCAAATTCTGCCAGGCAACCCTTGGTGATTCCACGCAGCGAATGCCGTACATCCTCGCCCAACACAATCACATTCTTGTCTCGCCGCATTTCCTGCATCAGCGCTTCGCGCAATGCCTGCAGACAGTTCAATTGATGTTCCATGCCGCTCCTCTCGCCGGGAGTCCCGGGTAGGTCGTGACGTACATGTCCGTCAGCGCTTCCTCCGGTTCCGGCCATGCACTCTGTTTCCCGTATTCCTCCGCTTCCTCAAGAAGCGTCTCAATGCCAGCGTGGATCTGTTCTCGTGCTTCCGCATTGAGAATGTTCTGTGCTTCGAGCAGTGCAGCCCACGTCACTAGCGGATCTTTCGACCGCCAGTATTCGATTTCTTCAGGCTCTCGATAACTCAGCGATAACGCCCGCTCCGCGGTGAAGTGCCCTTGGTATCGATAAGCCATGCACTCAATCAGCGTGGGGCCTTCTCCCGTCCGAGCCCTCGCCACGGCCTCACTCACTGCTTGATGCACTGCATCCACTTTCATTCCATCCACCCGCACTCCCGGGAATCCATAACCCGCCGCTC
This sequence comes from Bryobacter sp., assembly GCA_044340255.1. GTDB lineage: Bacteria > Acidobacteriota > Terriglobia > Bryobacterales > Bryobacteraceae > Bryobacter. Next base: position 95,520 of record JBIITX010000017.1, read on the forward strand.
GCTCGCTGATGCCGGGTCCGGCCGTGGCATAGCTTGCCGGTGTGGTGACCGCGTATTGGTTGTTCTCGCAGATGAAGATCACCGGCAACTTCCAGATGCCGGCAAGATTCATCGTCTCGTGGATCACACCCTGGTTCGCACCGCCGTCGCCAAAGAACGTGGCTGCCACCACTCCGGTCTTCTGGATGCGCGATGCCCAGGCTGCCCCCGCTGCGATAGGTACCCCAGCCCCAACGATCCCGTTCGCTCCATAAATGCCCAGAGCCAGATCGGCAATGTGCATGGATCCGCCCTTGCCTCGGTTGTATCCAGTAACGCGGCCGAAGAGCTCCGCGATCATGCGCCGCACTTCGCCGCCCTTGGCAATGATGTGCCCATGCCCGCGATGCGTACTCGAGATCACGTCGTTGCTTCGCAGCGCGCTGCAGACGCCGACTGCGATCGCTTCCTGGCCGATGTACTCATGCGTCACTCCGGCAATCGCATTCGCATTCACAAGATCGATCACGCGTTCTTCAAAACGCCGGATCAATCGCATCTTTCGGTACATCTCGATTGCGAGATCAGGACTGAGGCTGGAAGGTAATTGTGTTTTGTTGATTTCTGTACTCATGTGGATTAGCTCATCACAATGCCGCCACAGGCATTCAAGGTTTGGCCTGTGACATAGGACGCCGCATCGCTGCAGAGAAAGAGGGCAACAGATGCGATCTCGGAAGGTTTGGCCGGCCGACCCAGGAGCGTGGATTTGAAGGAAGGTTGGGCTGATGGGGAACGCTCACCCTCGCCGCGTGCCTGCCAGCTCTGCTGCAGTTGATGGAACATGTCCGTGTCGATCATTCCTGGTGCTATGGCGTTCACCCTCACACCCCGCTCCGACAGTTCCACCGCTGCCGAGCGTGTGATCGAGATCACCGCCGCCTTGCTCGCTGCATAATGCAGCAAGGTCGGCCGACCCAGGCGGCCTGCGACAGAGGCAATGTTCAGCACCGCTCCGCCCGATGGCATGTGCGGCGCAGCCGACTGTATGGCGAAGAATACTCCTTTTACGTTCACATCCATTACGTCGTCCCAGTCCTCCTCGGTCAACTCAAACATCGGTTTCGACTGGCAAACCGCTGCGTTGTTGATGAGCACATCGACCCTGCCAAACTTCGCGACGATTTTCTCCATGGCCTCGGCCACTTCCGCCCTTCGACCGATGTTCACAACTGCCGAATAAGGCAACGGCCCACCTGCGGATAGCTCTGCGGCGGCCTCCGCCAGACGCGATTCATTCTTGTCGAGAAGGACAACAGTACTGCCCGACTTGGAAAACTCGCGCGATAGCGCACGGCCCAAGCCCCCCGCACCCCCTGTAATCACAACCACCTTACCGCTGAGTGATTCTTCGGTCATAGTCCAATCCACTCCCTTCCAACACCGCGTTCACGGCATTTTGCGCACCGCGCCGCATCAACGAACTCAACGATTCCTCGCTGCAGGCGGCCGCATGGGGAGACAGCACTACATTCGGCAAGTGAAACAACGGATGGTCCACTGGCTTGGGGTCCGGGCCAAACATGTCCAGGCCTTCGAATACGTCTAGCGCCGCGCCTGCAATGCGCTGCTGCTGCAGGGCCGCAACCAGCGCCCCTTCATCAACCACCGCACCCCGTGCCGTATTGATCAGGATTGCGTCCGGCCGCATCATTTCAAACTGTGATTTGCCCAGCATATGCCTTGTGCCCGGCGTGAGCGGGACGTGCAGGGAAACAAAATGACTGCTGGCCAGCAACTCGTTCAACCCGATTGGCTCCGCTCCAATCCTGCTCGCTGCCTCCCGATCCAACTGCGGATCTGCAACCACAACCCGCAATCCGAACGGAATCGCTCGCTTGGCCACTTCCTGCGCGATCCTGCCAAACCCCACAAGCCCCAGTTGCCGGCCCTCGATGCGGTGCATCTTCTCTTGAACCCGCGCCAGCCACTGTCCAGTCCTCGTCGCCCTATCCATTACCAGCAGCTTGCGTGCTGACGCCAGCAGCAGTGCCATCGTGTGGTCCGCAACTTCAGAAAGACAGAACTCAGGGATGTTCGTGATTCGTATGCCCCTGCTCGCCGCCGCAGCCTCGTCAATGTTGTCAGTCCCGCTCCCGAAGCGGGAGATCACTCTTAAGTTCGGTAGATGATCTATCATCGTGGAGTTGATTTTCGCAGAGACTACGCAAAGGGCCTCTGTTTCAGGGTGCAGCGAGAAAAGCTCCAAGTCTGGTGATTCCGCCTCCGTTAGCGCGAATCCAGCCTCTCGGTAAATTTCTCGTTCTTCAGGAGTTAGAGGAAATGTCTTTGCGTTCAAGCGAATTGCGTGATGCGTGTCATGCATGATGATAGATCGAAGAATTGAGGCTATCAGGGCCTTGCCGGCTTGTCAACCCTATTATTTGCTGTGTTTAGCGAAAATAAACACTTGCGGTTGCAAAAAACCTATGATAGGTTATCACTGGTTCGGCAAGATTTGGCCGATGCTTAGGCACCGCTGAATCGCACCAAGAAGGAGAGTGGAATGCGCTTTGTTCGAATTAGAGGGAAAAGGGTGGTTGCACGCCTACTCATCGTTGCCGGGCTAATCTGTCACTGGACCGCCATGTTGCCGGCTCAGCAAAACGCCGCCACGATCGTCGGTACGGTGACGGATCCATCCGGTGCCGCCGTATCGGGAGCCAAGCTGACTGCCTTGAATGACGCCACCGGCTTTACCCGGACGGCTGAATCGGATGGAAATGGGTCTTTCGTGATCCCGCTGGTTCCCATCGGGACTTACCGGATTACAAGCGAGGCCCCTGGATTCAAACTGTTCTCAAGAACTGGATTGGAACTCCAGCTCAATCAAAGCGCCCGCGTGACGATTGAAATGCAAGTGGGTAATGTTGCCGAGAGTATTGAAGTGGGAGCCCAAGCCCCGCTGGTAGACACCACATCTGCGGCGGGTGGCGAAGTCGTGGATCGAAAGCGCATTGTGGAGTTGCCCTTAAATGGACGCAACCCACTTCAACTAGCGACCCTACTTCCCGGCGTTACGGTGTCCAATAACCCGGTGGCGCTGACTGCGGGCAACCGTGGCGGAAATTCCGTCAGCGTTAACGGCTCGCGCACCAATGAGACGGACTACCAGCTCGATGGCATGCGCTTTGCCGGCGGTTATACTAACAGCGGTCTCAATTACCCCTCTCCTGATGCACTCCAGGAGTTTAAGCTGATCACCAATAGCTACAGCGCGGAATACGGATTCTATGCAGGCTCCATCTTTACCGCCGTAACGCGATCGGGGACCAACCAGATTCATGGTTCGGTGTGGGAGTTCTTTCGCAACGACAAGCTCAACGCGCGCAACTTCTTCGCTGCTACCGTTCCGATTCTGCGTCAAAATCAGTTTGGCGGCAGCATTGGGTTCCCGATACTCAAGAACAAACTGTTCGGCTTTATTTCTTACCAAGGGCTCCGCATCCGCGGCACCTCCATCGCTTCCTCCTTCCCGTTAACCGCATCTGAGCGCCAGGGCGTTTTTGCCAGGCCAATCCGCGATCCCCGCACCAATCTGCCATTTCCCAACAACACAATCCCTGCCGATCGCATCAACCCGGTCGCGGCCCGCCTGCTGAAGGACATCATCCCCGTCGCTCCAGGTTCAGAATCCGGCTTGCTGGTCACCGAAGGTTCTAATCCGATTGACGGCAATCATTACCTCGGCAAGCTCGACGCGCTGATCACCACAAAAGACACACTCAGCGTCAGCTACTTCTTCGACAAAACCTTCTTCAGAACGCCGTTCGCCAGCGGGCCCTATCCGGTCTACGGCCAGCGCCAGGAAGATCAGGTCATCCCGGTTGTCTCCGTCAACTACACGCGCAGCTTCACTCCGACCCTGCTCAACCAGTTGCGTCTGGGAATCAGCGGTCAGGAAGAAAACCGCAAGTGCAGTAGCGGTCTGACGCCCCGTGATCTCGGGATCAACATGGACCTGGAAGGTCCGCCCGAGCCGCCCAGAATGAACGTTATCGGCCGCTTTAATATTGGCGGCGGTGGCCTGTGCCTTTGGGTGGAAGGAACCCAGAACTATCAGTTCGCGGATTCACTCACCTGGATCAGGGGACGCCATCAGATCAAAGCCGGCTTTGATGTCTATCGGCGCAAGTTTAAGCTGATCACCGCCGCGAGCGACCCCGGCAACTTCAACTTTGACGGCTCTGCCACCGGCAATGCCGCCGCAGATTTCCTCCTGGGTGAGCTTGAAAGTGTGAACCGCCGGCCGCTAATTGATCTCGCCATGAGGTCCATCAACAGCTCATTCTTCGTTCAAGACGATTTTAAGTTGTCCAAACGCCTTACGCTGAATCTTGGGTTGCGCTATGAAATCCTGGGACCCTTCGACGAAACGCGGGGCATTGAACGCTCGACGGTCAAGATTCCCCAAAACGCAACCTTCCGTCTTGGCGTTCAGTCAACGGTGATCCCGTCCGCTCCCCTCGGTCTCTTGTTCACGGGCGACAAAGCCCCGGACTTCCCGGATGGCCTGCCCAGCACGATGGTGAAGACGGACCGCGGTCAGATCCAACCCCGCTTTGGACTTGCCTATGACCTTACGGGTGACGGCCTTACCAGCCTCCGCGCCAGCTACGGCCTTTACAGCAATGCCCACTTCGGAGACATGGGAGCACAGAGTTTCCAGAATCAACCCTTCCTTCTCGGCCAGAGCCTCTTCCGCCCGGCCGGTGGCTTGAGTGATCCTTGGAAGGGACTCGAAAATCCGTTTCCTCGCTCGCTCGACCTCACAACAAATCCGAACAAGAAACTGTTCTTCCTACCTTCGGAAGTCTTCGGTTGGGATCCGGATTTTGTGATGCCGCGAGTGCAGGCTCTGTCTCTCGGTATCCAGCGCGACCTCTTCAGAAAGCTGGCCCTCGACCTCAGTTATGTTGGCAAGTTGAGTCGGCATCTGCAGGATACGGTCAACATCAATCAGGCTCGCTACATTCCCGGCGTCGATGCTAATGGACAGCCCCTCTCTACGCTGGCCAATACCGATTCGCGCCGTATTACGGTGCCGAACACTTTTCAGAAGATCAACATGATCCAGTCCGGCGGCAATGCCTCCTACCACTCCTTGCAGACCAGTACGAGGTACCGCAGCGGAAACCTCACCCTTCTGGCGGCCTATACTTGGTCGAAAAGCATTGATACCGGCCAGTCCACCAGCGTCCAATCCGCCAATCATGTGGACAACCTAAATCTGAACGGCGATCGCGGCGTCTCTGATTTCCATCGTGCGCATGTGGCGCGCTTCTCTTGGGTGTACATGCTCCCGGGATTCAAGACACTGGGTGCTATGGGCAAGGTGATAGGTGGATGGGAAGTTTCCGGCATTACGTCACTGGTTTCCGGCGCTCCTTTCTCGATCGTTACTGGCCGCGACATTTCTCTTACCGCGACCCTCAATCGTGCCGACCAGGTAGGCGACCCTACCCTGCCCGGCGGCCGCAGTCGTGGCGAGTTGATCACGCAGTACTTCAACCGCGCTGCCTTCGCACCGAATGCCATTGGCAGGTTCGGAAATGTGGGTCGCAACTCGATGATTGGCCCCAAGTCTTCGAATACCGATCTTGCCTTCATCAAGAACTTCGGATTCACAGAGCGCATTTCGATGCAACTTCGGGGTGAGCTCTACAACACCTTCAACCAAGTCAACTTCGGCAATCCAGTCAATACGGTGACCGCTTCCGCTTTCGGCAGACTGACTTCAGCTGCCGCCCCCCGCGTGGTTCAGTTTGGTCTCAAGCTGAACTATTAAACCTGAGGTGTCGCAACTGATAGCATGAGGGCAAATTGGATAAGAAAAGGTTAATGGTTCGAACTTGCAAGAGTGTAGTCCGCATCTGTGTAGCTGCCTTTGTGGCCGCACTTGCCAGCTATGCGCAGGACAAGTCGGCGCTGCGCTTTGAAACCCAAGTCCAGCCGATTTTGAACAAGAGTTGCCTCGGATGTCACAGCACCAAGGTGCGCCAGGCTGGCCTGTCTTTGGAAACCCGGGATGATTTGCTCCTGGGTGGCAAAACCGGTGCTGCCATTGTTCCCGGTAAGGCCGTGGATAGTTTGCTTCTTGCAATGGTGGGGAGCGGAAAGATGCCTTTAGGCGGACAGCCTCTCCCACCGGAAGAAGTGGCAGTTCTTCGTAACTGGATCGATTCCGGTGCGCTAAAGCGTAACGAGGATGTCTTGACCAGGCCCGTGCCTGCAAGAGACATCTTTTCTTCAATTCTTGGCGCCAAGTGCTTTGTCTGTCATGGTCGCCGTGTGCAGGAAGGTGGCCTCGACTTGCGGACTCGCTCTAGCATCCTCAGGGGAGGGAAGTCTGGTCCAGGAATGGTTCCTGGCTTTCCTGAACAAAGCCTCATCGTCCAGCGCATATCGAAACAACAAATGCCTCCTTCGCACCTTCAGGAACAGTTCTCGGTTCGAGGAGTTGATTCTGGCGAACTCGAAAAGCTGACCCAGTGGATTCGGCAGGGTGCGCCCGAAGAGAAGGAAGTCGCGATCAGCGTCCACCCGGATACCGATCGCATGGTGAAAGACAAAGATCGGGAGTTCTGGTCGTTTCAGGCGCCGAGAAGGCCCATCGTGCCCGCAGTTGTGAAACCGGTTCGAACTCCGATTGATGCATTCCTCCAGCACAAGCTCACTGCAAAAAATCTTCAATTCGCTCCGGAGGCCAGGCAGCTTGCACTCATGCGGCGTGCTTATTTTGATCTGACGGGTTTACCCCCGTCTCCCTCGGATATAAATGCCTATTTAGCCGACACGGGAAAAGACAAGTACGAGCAGTTGATTGATCGCTTATTGGCCTCGCCTCGATATGGCGAGCGCTGGGCTCGCTACTGGCTCGATGCGGTTGGCTATTCCGACAGTGAAGGGGGGGTCTCAACCGATGCGGTCCGACCCAATGCCTGGAGATACCGCGACTACGTCATCCGCGCCCTGAATGCTGACAAGCCCTACGACAAGTTTCTGCAGGAACAGTTCGCCGGCGACGAGATGTTCGATTGGAAAGCTGCAAAGGCTTACACACCGGATCAGGTCGAAAAGTTGGAAGCGACGGGCTTCTTCAGGCTCGCGCCCGATGCCACTTACAGCACCGAGCAAAACTTTCTGCCCGAGCGCTTTGACGCCATCGCCGCTGAACTGGAGATTCTCGGATCCTCAGTAATGGGCCTCTCGCTGGGTTGCGCTCGCTGCCATGATCACAAATACGATCCCATCCCCCAGCGCGACTACTATCGGGTCAGTGCTGTCTTCCAGACAGCACTCGATCCTTACGACTGGCTCATGCCCTCCATCGCTTGTGTTGGTGTGGGAGCGAAGTGCGAAGAGAAGAATCTACGCTTCCTGCCGGACCCGGATCCGAAAGTCGTCAGCGCTACCGAAGCGCACAACCTTCCCTTGCGCCAGCAGATTGCTGATCTTGAAGCCAAGATCGAATCCCTTGCTGCGCCTTACCGGCAGAAGAGTGGCAAGCAACTCTCCATTGATGAGCTTTTGAAAGAATCAGAGCCATTCAAAAAGGAAGTAGCTGACCTGCGCAAGTCCGTCCAGGCCGCCAAGGCTAAGATTCTTCCGACTCCCGGCTTTCGTAGCCTGTTTGACATGGGCGGCGAACCAACGCCGGTTCGCATCCTGCTTCGTGGTGAAGTTACCAATCCAGGCCCTCTCGTCGAGCCTGGCCCTTTGTCAGTGCTTTCCAGAGAACTGCCTGAATACAAGCCGGAAGTCTTGAACTATCAATCCGGCTCCAGCGGCCGCCGGCTGGCATTCGCAAAATGGATCACCCATCCTCGCCATCCACTGACCGCTAGAGTCATGGTTAACCGAATCTGGCAACATCACTTTGGCACGGGCATCGTCAAGAGTGCTGGGAACTTCGGCAAGATGGGCACTCCTCCAACGCACCCGGAACTCCTCGATTGGCTGGCGACGGAATTTGTCGCGTCGGGTTGGAGCATCAAGAAAATGCACCGCCTGATCATGACTTCATCCGTGTACCGCCAGTCCTCAGAGATTTCTGCCGATGCTTTGGCAGGTGATCCGGCAAACGAACTGCTTTCACGCTTCCCGCTGCGGCGCCTGGACGCCGAAGCCGTTCATGACGCGATCCTGCACAACTCCGGCCGGTTGGACCTGAAAGCCTTTGGACCTGCTGCCGAGGTGGATGTTCGCCCCGATGGCGCAGTCGTCGAGAAGATGTCGAAGCAGGGCTACCGGCGCAGCATTTATCTTTTGCAGCGCCGCTCGACGCCCGTAACGATGCTAGATGCGTTTGACTTGCCATTCCTGAGTCCGAATTGCGTCAAGCGAGGAGAGTCCATTGTCAGCTCCCAGGCGTTGCAACTGATGAATGGGGAACAAGTCCGCGAGAGTGCCCGCTACCTGGCCGCTCGCATCATCGATGCGGTTGGGGCGGATCCGGGCGAGCAGATTGCAAGACTCTATTTGACCACTCTGAACAGGCCACCTCAACCTGAGGAGTTGGCTGCTGCTCATCGAGTGTTTCAGTCCATGAATCAGCATTGGCGAAAGGTGCACGAAGAGACTCCTCCTGCATTTCCTATCGCCGCGCAATCCTCGCACATGGCTCTGGCCAGCCTTTGCCATACGCTATTCAATTCTGCCGAGTTTTTGTATATCGACTAGAGGGAACCATGAACAGCTCAATCCACAGCCGCCGCGACTTTTTCTCGCACATCTCAGATGGCATTCACGGAGCTGCTTTGGCTTACCTTTTGAGCCGCGACCTCCAAGCGGCTGAAAGCCAACCGGCGATTTACGATCTCAAGCCGAAGCCGACGCACTTTCCGGCCAGGGCGAAGTCAGTAATTCAACTGTTTATGAATGGCGGCCCCAGTCAGATGGATCTTCTCGACCCAAAGCCCCTGCTTGAGAAATACGCTGGCCAGCCGCCCAGCCGCGACCTCGCCAGTCAGATCCGGCAAGTCCGCGATGCTGGTGGCATTATGCCTTCGCCGTACAAGTTCTCCAAGCACGGACAATCCGGGATTGAAGTTTCAGAACTGCTGCCGCACCTGGCCAAACGCGTGGACGATCTTGCCGTGATTCGCTCGATGTACACGACTCACATCGCGCATGACTTTGCTCTTTTCATCATGCATACCGGGCGTATGTTGCCAGGGCGTCCGACGCTGGGCTCATGGGTGACATATGGGTTGGGTTCCGAGAATCAAAACCTTCCGGCATATGTGGTTCTCGACGACCCTAAGGGCCTTCCGGTGAACGACATTCAGAACTGGCAGGCTGGTTATCTGCCTGGCGTCTATCAGGGGACCCGGGTTCGCGCCGAGGGTCTGCCGTTACTGAATCTTCAACCTGAGCAGGAATATCCTGAAGCCATCAAGGATCTTGGGCGTTCGTTGTTGCATGACATGGATGAGGCTCATCGCAGGACCAGACCGCATCAGCCGAACCTGGATGCGCGACTTTCGTCCTATGAACTGGCCGCTCGAATGCAACTGGAAGCCACGGATGCCCTTGATATCGCGAAGGAAAGTGACGCGACCAAAGAGGCTTACGGCTTGAATGATGAAGCGACCCTTTCTTATGGCAAGCGTTGCCTGATGGCTCGCCGGCTCGTCGAGCGCGGAGTCCGGATGGTGCAGGTCTTCACGGAAGGAAATGTCTGGGATCACCACACGGATCTTCGCAAAGGGCTGCCTTACTGCTGCAAGAAGACCGATCAACCCATCGGTGCGCTGCTGGCTGACCTGAAGCAACGTGGCCTGCTGGACAGCACACTGGTAGTTTGGGGTGGTGAGTTCGGACGTCTCCCCATTGCGCAATCACCTGGTCCAACTGCAGGTCGTGACCACAACCCCTCCGGTTTCACCTCATGGATGGCAGGTGGCGGAGTGAAGGGTGGCACTGTTTATGGCGCTACCGATGACATTGGCTACAAATCCGTGGAGGATCCCGTCAGCGTGCATGACTTCAACGCCACCATCCTCCACTTGCTTGGAATGGATCATCGCAAGTTGGTGTTCCATCGTGAAGGACGAGGCGAACGCATTACGGATGAGTTCCCGGTCACCATCCTAAAAAGGATCCTGTCTTGATGCTCATCAAACTGTTGTTCGTATTGCTCACCACTGCCGCGATGCAGGCGCAGGTATCCCCGGAAGGCCTGAAGTTTTTTGAATCGAAGGTGCGTCCGCTGCTGGTAGCGCAGTGCCATGGTTGTCACAGCTCCAAAGCCAAGATGGCGTTCGGCGGACTGCGAATGGACCAACGCGCCATGTTCTTCCAGGGAGGACAATCCGGTCCACTGGTCGTTCCGGGAAAGCCAGAAGAGAGCCTTTTGCTCAAAGTGGTTGGTTATGCATCCAACTTGAAAATGCCCCCCTCAGGCAAGATGAATCCAGAGCAAATCGAAGTGTTGGCGGAGTGGGTACGCATGGGCGCCCCGTGGCCGGAGGAGAAGGCGGCTGAAGTAGATCCTGGCGCCGCTTTGCAGACAAAAGCAAAGCAGGAAGCGCTGAAGCATTGGGCCTGGAAGCCGGTTCAAAAAGCGGAACCTCCCAGCACGAAATCGGCCGTGTGGTCCGATCACTCCATCGACCGTTTCATCCTCGCCAAATTGGAAGAAAAGAAGTTGAAGCCGTCACCGGATGCGGATCGGCGCACTTTGCTGCGGCGCGTCTACTTCGACCTGGCGGGCTTGCCGCCCGAGCCTTCGGAAGTCAAAGCATTTCTTGAGGACTCAACCCCAACGGCGCTGGAGAAAGTTGTGGACAGACTCCTTGCCTCTCCTGCATTCGGAGAGCGATGGGGAAGGCATTGGCTTGACCTCACCTACTTCGCGGACAATCTTGAGATTGGCCGAAAGATTCCAGCCAAGGATGCCTGGCGGTATCGCGACTATGTGATCCGCTCTCTCAACGCCGACAAGCCTTTCGACAAGTTCATCAAAGAGCAGATTGCCGGTGACCTGCTGCCAGCTGAGACTGATGCTCAGCGCAGCGAGCAGGTGGTTGCCACAGGATTCCTCGCCCTGGGCCCCTGGGTGCTCGTGGCTGCGGACAAAGAGCAGCTTCGCATGGATGTTGTGGACATGCAGGTGGATATGATCGGCAAAGCGTTCCTGGGCCTCACTGTCGGCTGCGCCCGCTGTCACGATCACAAGTTCGATCCCATCTCGCACAAAGACTATTACGCCATGGCGGGAATCCTCGGCGGCACAGAAACGTTGCATGGCCGCATCGACGGAATCTTCAGCGACGTCAATCGGACGCAGCTTCCGGAAAGTTCCGAAGAACTCCGGCGTCGTGCAGCTGACACAGAGAAATTCCACGCCGCAATGGCCGCATTGAAGCCGCAACTAAAGGCGTTGACTGAAGAACGCGACAAGCTCAAGCAGTCGCTCCCCCTCGACGCCAGTCAGCCTCCCAAACCCAACGAAGCGTTGACCCAGTTGGAGAAGAGACTGGCAAGCGTCACTAAAGAAATTGCGTTGCTTAATTACAATCGACCCCAACCTCCGGAAGCGTATGCCGTGCGTGATGTGGATGCGCCGGCAAATGCCAAGATCAACATTCGAGGCAACCCGCACATGCTGGGTGAGGAAGTCCCTCGCAGCTTTCTGCAGGTTGCGATGTGGGATAAGCCGCCAGTGCTAGCCTACCGCACGAGCGGCCGCATGGAGCTTGCCGACTGGATCGCCAGCGAAAAACATCCTCTCACTGCACGTGTCGCTGCCAATCGCGTCTGGCAGCACCTCTTTGGGGCGGGACTCGTCCGCAGCGTAGATAACTTTGGCTTGCGCGGGGAGTTGCCGACTCATCCGGAGCTGCTCGATTATTTGGCGACCCGCCTAGTGGATCAGGGTTGGTCGCTGAAAAAGTTGATAAGGGAAGTGATTCTTTCCCGAACCTATCGCCAATCCAGTGGTCACAATGCGGAGGCCTATCAAGCGGATCCTGAGAACCTGCTGCGTTGGCGCACGAACCGGCGTCGGATGGAGGGAGAAATCATCCGTGATTTTGCCCTGTCTCTGACTCGCACTCGCGTTGATGAGGGCGGTGGCCCGACGCTGCCGATTGAAAATGTCGATAATCTGAATCTGGGCAAGCCTGTAGAGTTTCGGGATGACGCCAAGTTGCCAGATGCATTGCTGGCACGGCGTACTGTCTACCTGCCGGTTCTCCGAAAGAGCCAGCATCGCAGCGTTGATATCCTCAACCTGTTTGATTTCCCCGATGTGAATCAGGTCAACGGCGCTCGCAGCGTCACAACTGTTCCGACACAAGCTCTGTATCTGATGAACTCCTCTTTCATTCATAACCAGTCCAAGCTACTCGCGAACCTCGCAATACAAAATGGGCCAACACCGGATGAACGAATCCAGTGGTTGACTCAACACGTCCTAGTGCGGGAAGCAAGTGCGGATGACCTCGCCCGCGGCAAAGATTTCATCTCCAGCTTCGCTGCAGCATTGGTCAAGGCCCGCAAGGAAACAGCAACTTCAGATCGCGAGGCATGGGAGCGCTACTGCCATGCTCTGCTCGCCAGCAATGAATTTCTATACATTCGATAAGGATCCACACATGAGAAACCACGCCATCCTCGCTGCTCGTTCCCGAAGGGATTTTCTTAGACGCTCCGCTTGTGGATTTGGATCGGTGGCGCTCGCAGGACTCTGCAACGCGGACACTGGCAGGAAGGCAAGTCCGCTCGCACCCAAGACTCCGCATCATGCTCCACGCGCCAAACGCGTGATTTTCCTCTGGATGCAGGGAGGGCCGTCTCATATGGACCTCTTTGACTACAAGCCACGGTTGGTGAAAGAGGGAGGAAGCAAGTTTCCCATCGCGCTTCCGAAAAATTACGAAGCACCTGGCATTGGCCGGAACCTGTTGATGAGCCCGATCTCCACGTTCAGCCGTCAGGGCAAGGCCGGTTTGCTGATGTCGGACCTGCTGCCGAACCTGGGAAAAGTCTCCGAGGAGCTTTGCATCCTGAACGGTATGCAGGCGGATTCCGAAGCGCACGCTCCCGCCGTCCGGCAACTGCATACGGGTCATTCTGTGATGGTGCGGCCATCCATTGGTTCCTGGGTCACATACGGCCTTGGCACGGAAAATCAAAACCTGCCGGGTTTTGTCACCATCTGCCCGCAGGTAAGTGGCGATGGTGGCAGCACACAGCTCTTCAGCAATGCCATTCTACCAGCGATCTATCAGGGGACTCCGATCGGTGACGCTGGCAACGCAAAAGAAGCTCAGATTCGCTATCTGCAAGACAAGGCAATAAGCTCGACTTTGCAGCGCAGTCAGGTGGACCTGATTCAATCCATGAACAGGCGCTACCTCCATGATTTGGAAACCGACCAGAACATGGAAGGCATGATCGAGTCCTTTGAGATTGCGTTCCGCATGCAAGCAGAGGCTCCGTCGCTGCTGGATATATCCAAGGAGTCTGCCGCAACGCTCGCGCTCTACGGTGTTGGCGAAAAGGAAACGGATAACTTCGGCCGCCAGTGTTTACTTGCACGCCGCATGGTGGAAGCCGGTGTTCGTTTCGTCCAGATCACGGATGGCGGATGGGATCACCACGGTTCGATACGCAAGGGACTGCCGCAGCGCTGTAAGGCGGTAGATCGGCCGATCGCAGGCCTGCTGACAGACCTGCGTTCGCGGGGTCTGCTCGACGATACGTTGTTGGTCTGGTCGGGCGAATTCGGACGCACTCCCTTTGAGCAGGACTTGTCCGAGGGCAAGGCTCCTGCCGAAGATCGCGGACGCGAGCACAACCCCAAGGGCTTTACCGCCTGGATGGCAGGTGCAGGCATTCAAGGTGGCATCACGCATGGCCTGACCGATGAGTATGGTTGGGAAGCCGTGGACGGTCGTACACATATCCACGATCTCCACGCCACGATATTGCACCTGCTTGGCATGGATCACGAACGGCTCACTTATCGATACATGGGGCGCGACTTCCGCCTCACCGATGTGTTCGGCAATGTCGTGAAGAAGATCCTCACCTAGCTCCCATGTGGCTACAAATCTCCCGCTTATCTCCGATCCTGGCGTCGTGTCTCGCGCTATGGGGTGAAGTGCAAACTGTTCGTGTCCCGATGCGGGACGGCATCCACCTTGTTGCAGACCTCTATGGCGTCGATGGCCAGCAACGAAAGCCAGTGCTATTGCAACGCACACCCTATGATCGGAAGCGCGTAGCCTCCATCGCAGGGCGGTATGCCGCTGCGGGCTATGTTGTCGTCGTTCAGGATACGCGAGGTCGCTTTGATTCTGAGGGCGTGTTCTTTCCTTACAACAACGAAGGTCAGGACGGCTTCGATACAACCGACTGGATCGTCCGTCAGCCTTGGTCCGATGGCCGCATTGGCATGTGGGGAGGGTCTTATGTAGGCGCTGTCCAGTATCAAGCGGCAGCCGAGGATGCGCCTGGACTCGCGGTGCTGGCTCCCACGGCAACATGGTCCAGTTTCTATCGCAACATCTATACCGGGGGAGTACCACGATTGGCGCTCATCGCTACTGCAGCGACCGGACTGTATCCTCCACCCGCAGGAACCGCTGTTCCTGTGGACTGGTACAAGACCTTGCTTGCACTGCCACTTTCGGATCTGGACCTGGCGATAGGCTGGCGCATTCCCTGGTTGAACAGCATTCTTTCGCACCCCCGGCAGGACGGCTTCTGGAATCGATTGAACCTGACCGAGAAGACGAATCAACTCGCGCTTCCCGCCCAACATGTAGTTGGCTATTATGACTTCTTCGGCCGGGAGACGATTGCCAACTTCCAGCGGCTCAGCAAAAACAATCCAACGCAGCAGCTGATCCTGGGACCTTGGGATCATGGCAGCATTGGCAAGCGAAAGCTCGGCGATGTTGACTTTGGCGCTGCCGCGGAACTCGATCTGGTTGAGGAGAATCTGCAGTGGTTCCATCGCATTCTTCAGAAATCGACTTCCACGAAAGCGCCTTCCGTGCGCTATTTTTCGATGGGTGACAACCGATGGAGGACCGCTTCGAGTTGGCCGCCAGAGGATACCCGCAAGACAGCTTTTTATTTGCACTCCGATGGCAAAGCGAACACCCGAAAGGGAAGTGGGCGTCTCGATCAGAAGCCACCAGTGAAGGGTGAAGTCGACGATCACTTTCAATCCGACCCGAGCCAGCCGGTGCCGGCGTGGCCTCCGGAAATGCTGAAGGCGAAATTTAATGCATTCTGGGGCCCTGTGGATCAGGGACCGAATCAGGACCGGCAGGATGTTCTTGTTTACGATTCAGGTGCGCTTACTGCGCCGTTGAACATTGCTGGTCCAGTGGTTGCTGAGCTTTGGGTGAGCCAAAATACTCCGGACGCAGACTGGGTCGTGAAATTGATTGATGTCTGGCCGAACGGATTCGCACAGAACCTGACTGTCGGGGTGCAGCGAGCCAGCATGATGTCGAAGGCGCCGGCAAGTGGACCGTATCAGGTCGAAGTGGATATCGGTCATGTTGCTGCGAGCATTGGCGCCGGACATTCGCTTCGTGTTGAGATCAGCGGGGCTTACTTTCCACTTTTTGACCGCAATACAAATACTGGCAAAGGGCCTTTTGACGGGACGACCTTGATTGCAATGCAAAATGTGATCCACACCCCCGCCAAACCTTCGAGAATCATGCTTTCGATCCTTCGTCCCTAGCGGTGACTTCGTCAGTTTCCCTTGCTTCGCGATGGCAGCTTGTTTTTTGTGCAGCTGTTGCTCTGGCCGCTGTCCTGCTAGTACCGTGACCGCTGGAAACCTTTTTAACAAAGCAGTTGCGTACTGAATGTTAGGAGGAATCCTTGGGTTTGCTCCCGCTCCTCCTCCAGATTCAACTGTGGTTCTCGCAAACCTCGAAGTTGCCAATAAATTTCTTGAGGTTGGCTCACGGGGTTAAGAGCCTATCGCTTCAGGACGCTCAGCGTCCCTCGCGCAGCCTTGGCGATCTGATCGTCAATAACGCTCTGGATCGCCGCAGGCAGAAGGTCCTTGGCTGAAAAATCCTTCCAGGCCTCGATGGTGGCCTCGACGGTCTCCTGAATAATTCGCACGACCGGGTCCATGGGCATGGCCGCTTTGTCGGTGAGGCGCCGAATCTGGTCGAGGGAGATTTGATCAAGGTCGCGGTCGCCGCCCAGCGTGAGCGCCAGCTTGTCGCCGGGGATGTATGGCAGCGTCGAGACAAAGTCGTAGGCGGGAGAGAGCACCGGCGTGCGGGTGTCGGGATAGAGGAGCGACCAGTTTTTGAGGTGCATGTCGGCATTGCCGATGAGCACCGAGAAGGTGAGCCTCTGGATGAATTCGTAGGCCCCTTGCTCTCCGGTCTCGGCCCACAGAACGCGGGCGATATTGGCGTAGCTGACGGCCTTGTATTTGTCTTCGGGGAACTGACCGAACACTTGCGCGAAGTCTTCCATGTGAACGCGGCCTCCGTCGGGCGTGCGGTCGAATCGTTCGACGGCAAGGGCGTTGCCCTTGATGCCTCCGCCCAGGAAGAGCAGCCCCTGAATTTCCGAGACGGGAACGAGTTGAATGCGTGGTACGGCGATGCCGATGGCGCGGGCCAATTCCAGCATGACGAACTCGTTTTCCGAGACGGCGTCGAAGGTCTGGGAGGGAAGCTTGACGATCCACGATCCGCCGATGCCTTCGGCCGGAACGGTCAGGCCGCCGCGCGCCTCCATGACGGCGGAGAACTTGAGCTGAACGCCTGCCAGCGAAAAGCGTAGACGGCGGCTCGCGCGCCGCTTGTCTTGCTGCTCATCCTCATCATGATGATCGTGATCGCCATCGTGATCCTCGCCGCCATGATCGAGCGGCGCGATAGTGACCGCGCCAGCTAGATCGGCTCCGAGGGCGGCCAGCAGGAAGAACTCGCGCTGTGGATGGACGTCTGCCTGCTCAGCCAGATAGGCGCGCAAATGTCCTTCGGGCAGCAGGTTGGCGAAGAAGGTGGGCACCCGCTGCCGCACCTGCTGAGGCGTTGTGATCAAGCCGCCGGAGCGGCCCTTGAAGGACAGGCTCAATGTGGGGCGCTGTGGATCGTCGATATAGCTTTGATCGAAGGAGAAGATCTGCCGGTCACCCGCCAAGCGGGTGATGGTGCCGATCTGGCGGCCGTGCAAGTGAACGCCCAGGGTTGTCAGCGTCTTGGGGTCGAGCTTCATGACACGCTCTCTTTGGCCCGGCGGGCCTTGGAGGCGGGCTCTGTGTTCGGTTCGGCTTCATCGGGGTCGGGTTCGTACAGTGGCTTCTCCTCTTCGTCGGCGGAACTTTGGCGGCGTTCCCGGAGCAGGGCTTCGACGACGGGGACGAGATCGCGGGGGACAAGGACGAGATCGTGATTGAGGACGCGCACGAGATCGAGCAGCGTGTCATAGCGGGGCACGATGCGTCCGGTCTCGATGCCAGAGACGTGGGTCTGGGGCAGCCCCACGAGCTTGCCGAGTTGTGCCTGGCTGAGGTCCTTCTGCCGGCGGGCCGACGCGAGGGCCTGCCGGAGTTGGCCTGGTAGCGTTCCGGAACGGTTTTTCATAGCATTGCCTATATCAACAGCATCAGCCTATATGTTATCGCATATTGACCGGAGGCGCAGGCCTGAATATATGCTTTGGCAGTTGGACTGAACGGTCCTAGATGTTTTAACAGCTACGGCCATGGGTGGAGGACTGTTTTGAGGCACAACTCGCGGTGCGGCTGGTACGACTGTAGTTTAAGTGAAGCACGCAACATAGAGGGCAACAAGGAAGTCGAACCCTGGCGACCGGGATTCGAAGGGTCGCAATCGAATGTGGGTTATGAGGTCGCGCCTCCTTCGGCGAGCAGTTGGGCAAAGACGGTGCGACCAGAATTCATGCACCATTTTGCCTCGAATTCACCACATGGGGGAGGGTGCGGAGCAATGGAGATTGAGGTTGTCCA
Organism: Bryobacter sp.; assembly: GCA_044340255.1. Classification (GTDB taxonomy): domain Bacteria; phylum Acidobacteriota; class Terriglobia; order Bryobacterales; family Bryobacteraceae; genus Bryobacter. The sequence goes on from JBIITX010000017.1 coordinate 113,536, forward strand.
TCACCAAGTGTACGAGCCAGACTCGCTTGGGAGTTCAAACGCAGCGCCCTAGAATTCCGTCATGACTCGCGTACGCCAACGACGCAACGAGGGATGGGTTGCGCTTGATAAGCGATGGAGCCCACAGCGGTGGGTCGGACATTAAGGCAGTTGTTCTGACGCGCACGACTCCTCGTTCGGCATCCCTTGTGTCCTTCTTCGTCTCTTCGATTCCAAGGCCAGCGCATCCCACGAACACCTTTCGGTCTTTGAATTTGCAGCTCGGACGTGGAAAGGAGCGGAATCATACCCATTTTCACTTCCAGACAGACTTGTTGGAATTCAAAGGAGCCTCTAAAAAAGGATATGCGCGAACGTCAACAGCATCGTGTTATGGACGGCCAATTGCCGTCTAGGGAGCGCCAGGCAGGCGATGATCTCCCTCTTTCTGTCCGTGACGCTGCGACCTACCTGGGCGTAAGCGTTCAAACGGTTTACCTCTGGGTCGAACGAAAGCAGATTCCTCACCTGCGGGTGATGGGCCGGAATATCCGTTTCCTCAAAGGCGATCTGGAGGCGTTTCGAGATTCCTTCAAGCAGGTGGTGAACAGTGGCGCGGCCTAGCAAACATGACGGCATCGTGTACCAACGGAATGATGGAAAAATCTGGTGGATGCGCTACCGCGACAGGGATGGCAAACGCCGCCTGGAATCGACGGGAACGGCGGACTGGCACGAAGCGAATCGTGTTCTGAGAGATCGGCTTCAGGCGCGGGACAACAACTCTCTAGACATCGTCAGAAAAGGCGAGCAACTAAGCTTCAATGACTGGGCTGACTTCTTTATGGAACACTATTCCAAGCCGCCGATCCGTGCGCCAAAAACGCATGAGGCCAACGAAACTGCCTTGAAGTCCCTGCGACCTGCATTTGGGGCCCTCAAACTTGGCGAGATTGATGCAACCAGAATCGAGTTCCATCTCCGGAGCCGGCTGAAACAGCGTCGGAAAGTTCGCCGGAAGAATGAGATCGTCGAGCTTGAAACACTGAAGCCCTCGACGGTCCACCAAGAGTTCCGCGTGCTAAGTCGGATTTTTAGTATTGCGGTTCGAAAGAAGCTCTGCCCTTCAAATCCCTGCACCAACGTCGAGTTTCCTGTGATCCTCAAGGGGCTGTTTCGGCCTCACTACATGACCTGGTCGGAGCAGCAACTGATCGAACAGAACGCGCTGCCCTATTTGAAAAACGTGATCCGAATTATCACGGAAACTGGCCTCCGCGTGTACAAGGAGCTGGCGTGTATGCGCAAGGACCAGGTTGATCTTCGGAACAAGGTCGCCATTATCGATGATTCCAAGACGCCCACCGGGGTGGCCGAGGTCCCGCTCACTGACATTGCGCTGGAAGCCTTTCGCCACCAGATCAGTATTGCCGGGCCGGGCGATTGGCTCTTCCCCAACGAGCGCAATCCATTGGGCTACAAAACGAGTTTTAAGAAGAGCTGGAGCCAGGCACTAAAAAAGGCCGGTGTCCCCTATTTTCGTATTTACGATCTCCGATCCACTCACGCCACTCGCTTGAGTGCTGGCGGAGTCGCTGACGAATGGGTGACGCAGCTCCTGCGGCAAACTGATGCCAAGGTGTTCAAGAAGTACTCCCAGATGAAGCTCCAAATGAAGCGTGAAGCTCTAGACAAGCTCAACCGTGATGCGAACGAATCAAATCTGGGAAGCCGACAGAGCGAACCCAAAAAGAATCGATAGGCTGCCGAATGCCCACACTTGTCGAGCGCATCACCCAGACTTCTGCAGCAGCGAATCGGACACTTCCGATTGCGGTCGTAGCTCCCAAGAGTATTGATACGGTCTGTCTTCAAAGGAGGGGTTTTGATACGGTTTTGATACGGTTGAGGCTTTTCGGGGAGGAAACGGGACAGAAGGAAAAAATGAAGCGATTGAAAAGGAAGGACTTAAATGGTGGGCGCGCAGGGACTCGAACCCCGGACCTCCTGCGTGTGAATCAGTGGAACTCTTCCAAGTCAAAAACTTAGGCCACCCGCTTTGATCGGATTTCCCAAGCGTTTGTTTCAAATGGGTTTTTCTACGCGTGGATTGGTCTCTTTCCAGATGGTAATGAATTCGAAAAAAGCTGGGTTCGGGATGCAGAGGATTGTATTCTGGTTTGCCCGAGACGGGGAGCGCGAAGATTTGGCATCCGGACATAAACTGGCGTGGCGGGTTCACCGAGATGCGGCGGAATTTGGCGACGACGAATTAGCCGGGGGCCGGAGGGGATTTATATGCGCCCTCCGGAGAAGCCTGGCTTTGGTTGGGATTACGTTGTGAGTTAGTCGTGGGGATTGGTGGCGAAGACGGTGAGCTCGGTGGTGAAGCCGCGGTCGTTCATTTCGAGGACGGCCTTGACGGCGTGGGCGATGTCTTCGCCATGGAGTTTGGATTCGTTTGCTTTTTGGGGGAGACCGGCGGTTTCAAAAAAGCCAGTGACGACTTCGCTGGGGTTGATGAGCATGACGCGGATGTTGTGTTTGCGGAGTTCGGCACGCCAGCATTCGGTCATGCCGCGGAGGGCGAATTTGCTGGCGTAGTAGGCGGTGCCTTTGGGTGCGCCGCGGACGGCAGCGGTGGAGGCGATGTTGATGATGTTGCCCTGGTTGCGGGAGATGAAGTGTTTGGCGGCCTCGCGGCCCATGAGCATGGCACCGGTGACGTTGGTGGCCATGACGGCCTCGAAGCTGGTGCGGTCCTGATCGATGAGTTCATGGAAGACGCCGAAGCCGGCGTTATTGATGAGGATGTCGAGGTGGCCGAATTCGGCGAGGACTTCGTCCATGGTGCGCTTGACGTCGTCTTCGTTTGAGACGTCGGCGTTGATGGCATAGACGCCGAGGGACTGTTCGGCGGCGGTGAGGCGATCACGGTGGCGACCGGTGATGGCGACCTTGGTGCCGGCCTCTGTGAGGGTTTTGGCGATGGCGAGGCCGATGCCGGAGGAGCCGCCGGTGATGAGAGCTGTTGCTTGGTTGAGTTGCATCAACCCGTAGTGTGCCAGTTTTGGAAGTCGGAGAGAAGGGTGGATTGCTGGTCGGGGGTGAGGCCGGCTCTGGGGGAGACGGCTTGGCCGCAGTCGAGGCCCTGGGTGTTGAGGAGCAGTTTGATGGCTGGGATCAGGGGGTAGCGGAGGAGGATGCGGATCAAAGCGTTGATGCGGTCCTGGAGGGCGATGGCTTCGGCCCATTCGTTGTTGGTTGCGTGGTGGTAGAGGCGGACGAAGAGGTCGGCCATGAGGTTGTAGGTGGAGCCGATGCCGCCCTGGGCCCCCATGAGCAGGCCGGCGGCCAGGACTTCGTCGTGGCCGTTGAAGATGGTTGCGCCGCTGAGCAGGACCTGGCGGAGGGTGTAGAGGTCGAAGGAGGTGAACTTGAGGCCGATGACGTTGGGGATGCGGCAGAGTTGATCGAGCTGGTCGATCGACATGGGTTGCGAAAGGGCAGGGAAATGGTAGACGAGGAAGGGGACGCTCGAAGCAACGGCCAGGGTCTGGTACCAGGCGTGGGTTTCGGCGAAGTTGTAGGCCGGGCCGGGCGGGAGGCTCGAGATGGCGCTGACGCCGAGGCGGGAGGCGTGGCGGGTGAGACGGAGAGCATCGTCCTCGAGTGGTGCGCCGACATGGATGATGACCTGCTTGCCCGTTGGGGAGTTGTGTTTTGCGACTTCGGCCGCTTTCTCGCGGAGGGCTGGGGGGAGTTGCATGCCCTCGCCGGTGTTGCCGCAGACGTAGAGGCCATGGGAGCCGGCCTCATACATGCGGGTGATGAGTTGCTCTAAGGATTTGGTGTGGAGTTGGCCGTCGGCGGTGAGCGGAGTGACGATGGCTGGGAGGATGCCGTGTGGTTTCATTTTGCGAAGCGGAAGCAGATGAGGCTGCTTGCACTTACCGTTGTACCGCAAGCCACGAAAATTAACTTTCGTGGGGTGATCGAAATTGTAGGGGAAGGGCGCTTGACCTTCCATGAGTTTTCAAATTTATCGATTATTTGCCATTGGAATAGCTTTTTGCGCCGGAGCGGCTTCGGCGGCTACGATCACCTTGACGCCGACGAATTTCGGCTTTGCCAGGCCTACAGGCTCGGTTAGCGCAGGAAATCATGCCATTGGCTGGTACGGTGGGGAGAACGTCGAAATCCGGCAGTATCTGGTATTTGACCGAAGCGCGGTTCAGGGGACCATTACTGCGGCAACGCTAAGGCTGGGCAGTAGCGCCAGCAGTTACCTGAGCCCGAATGCGCAGGAGACTTGGCAACTGTTTGATGTGGCTACCCCTCTCGCCAGTCTGGTGGGGGGAACGGGTGGGGCCAGTGCATTTGACGACCTCGGTGGGGGAGTTGGGCTGGGTTCGAGATCTGTCAATGGTGCCACAAATAGCAGCCTGGTGACCCTTGACTTGAATGCGGATGGGGTTTTGTATCTGAATCAAAAGAGCGGGGCATTTGCTATCGGGGGAGCCCTGACCAGTGTGACGAAAACCACAGGCGTGACCGAGGCGATGTTCAATTCTACGGCTGGGCCGAGCTTCACGCGGGAACTGGTGCTTACGTATACGCCGACCGGAGAAACAGCTGTGCCGGAGCCGGGTACAGGATTGATTCTGGGAGCGGGGCTGTTGGCCTTATATGCAAAACGGAGTTGGTTTGCGCGTTAAACCCACAGCCTGTTGAGCTGCTTCATTTTGCGAAGCGGAAGCTGATGGGGCTGCCTATTTTTACAGTCGTCCCAGACGGGGTGAGGAGGCCTGTTGTGGGATCGACGCGGTAGGACTGGACGAGGTCGTCGTCCTGAGCGCCGACGATGAGGAAGCGATAGTCGGGCGAGAAGACGAAGCCGCGGGGGACTTTGCCGACTTTGGTGTCGGCGATCTTGGTTAGGGTCTTGCCGATGCGGAAGACGGAGATGGTGTCGGCACCGCGATTGGAGGCGTAGAGGAATTTCTCTTTAGCATCGATCAGGACTTCGGCACAGGTGGTGGGGCCGGTGAAGCCGGTGGGGAGAGTACTGACGGTTTCGAGGAGTTTACCTTTTTCAAAGACGCTGACGGAGGAGGTGATTTCGTTTAGGACGTAGATGCGCTTTTTGCCGAGGGCGAGGTGACGGGGGCCTGCGCCTTTGGGTGTCAGGAGGGAGGGTTGTGGGGTGAGTTTGCCGAGTTTGGAATCGAAGGCGTAGACTTTGACTTCGTCGAGGCCGAGGTCGGCGATGTAGAGAAATTTGTTGTCGAAGGAGAAGTTGGCGGAGTGGGCGTGGGGGCCTTTTTGGCGGGCTTCGTTGACGCTGGAGCCGGTGTGTTGCACGAAATCGGTTGCCTCGCTGAGGCGGCCATCGGCTTCAATGCGATGGATGGAGGCGCTGCCGGAGCCGTAGTTTGCTGAGGCGACCCATTGGCCGCTGCGATCGATCTGGACATGGGCCGGGCCTGCGCCTTTGGTGGAGACGGCGTTGAGCAGGGTGAGGCTGCCGTCGGCAGAGCGGGAGAAGGATTTGAGTTGACCTTCGGGGCTGGCGACGACGGCGAAGAGCAGAGGGCGGGTGTTGTGGACGGCGATGAAGGAGGGGTCGGTGGTTTCGGCGGCGAGTTGGGGATTCGACAGGTCGCCCGTGGCGGGGTTGAATTGCATGCGGTAGACACCCTTGGCGCGGCCGGTGCTGGTGCGGGTGCCGACGTAGACGGTTTGGTCTGCGGCGAGGGTGAGGAGCATGAGGGTAGGTAAGATCATCTGCGAGGATATCGTATCGCATGGGATCATGAAGAGATGTTTCGTTCGAGGAGTGGAGTCAAAGAACTGGCGCAGGAGGCACCGATTGCCGAGACGCTACGGCAGTTTGGCCGCGAGCGGAACTGGGTGAACGAGAAGCATCTGGAATTGTGCCGGGTGGCGGCGCCGACATTTTTTGAAGAGAAGCGGGCGCTGTGGATGGTGGGGCAACTGGAGGCGTTGGGCTACGAGGCGCGGGTGGACCGAGCCGGGAATGTGGTGGCGCATTTGCCGGAGGAGGACCGAGGGCCGTGGGTGGCAGTGACGGCGCACCTGGACACGGTGTTGGCCCCGCGTAATGGAGACGAAATTCGGGTGGGGCCGGATGGGCGATTCTTAGGGCCTGGTATCGCGGACAATGGGGCGGGGTTGGCGGGCTTGCTGGCGGTGGCGCGGCAATATGCGCTGCGGGGGCCGAGAGAGCAGCAGCGGGGATTGCTGCTGGTGGCCAATGTCGGGGAAGAGGGCGAGGGGAATTTGAGCGGGATGCGGTATCTGTGCCGGCAAAGTAGTTTGGCGGAGCAGATTACGACGTTTCTGGTGCTGGACGGGCCTGGGGTGGAGCATCTGACGACACAGGCGCTGGGGAGCCGGCGTTTTGAGATTGTGTTTGGTGGCCCGGGTGGGCATAGCTGGAGCGATGCGGGGAACCCGAATGCGATTCATGCGTTGAGCAAGACGATTGCGGATTTTCTGGACTGTCATGGGCGGCGGGCGGGATTTCTGCATACGCGGTATGGGCGCAGCACGGCGAATTTCAGTTTGATTGATGGGGGGACGAGCATCAACTCGATTCCGACGAGCGCGCGGGGGAAGCTGGATTTGCGCAGTGAGAGTACAGAGGTGCTGGATGAGCTGGCCGAGCTTTTGACGGATTGTGTGGAGCGGGCGCTGGTGACGGAGAATGAGCGGGTGGCGGCGATGCGCGGGGCCGGAAGGCTGACGGCGAAGATCCGTGAGATTGGGTCGAGGCCTGGGGGGCAGTTGCAGAAGGATTCGCGGTTGCTGCAGGTGATGCGCGATGTGGATGAGCATTTGGGGATCCAGGCGCGGCTCGATTGCGCCTCGACCGATGCGAATATTCCGCTGTCGATGGGGTTGGAGGCGGTGTCGATTGGGGCTGGTGGATCGGGTGGGGGAGCGCACACGGAAGGGGAGTGGTATCACCCGGAGGGACGAGAGATTGGCTTGCGCCGGATTTATCTGGCGTTGTGCCAATTGTTGCGAACGGCATGAACATCAGGGTGAAGGCGGAGCTTGGCCTGGTAGTGGCGGCCATGATCTGGGGCAGCACGTTTGTGGTGGTGAAGGATGCGCTGGGGGACATCAGCCCGGTGCTGTATCTGGCGATCCGGTTTTGGGTGGCGGCGGCGTTGCTGTTGCTCTTTGTGAGGAAGCGGCCTTCGCGGAAGATGGTGCTGGGGGGGATGGCGACGGGGCTGTTTGTCGGTATTGGGATGATCTTCCAGACGGTGGGGTTGAAGTACACTTCGGCGGCGAATGTGGGATTTTTGACTTCGTTGTACATCCCGTTGGTACCTTTTGTCAGTATGCTCGTCTATCCGGTTAAGACTGGCTGGCGCGAGGTATTTGCGGTGATTCTGGCCACTGTAGGGATTGGGTTGATGAGCTTTGACCCGAGTAGCTTTACGGTGAACCGGGGCGATGTGATGACGGTGGCGGCAGCGGTGATGTTTGCGTTTCAGATTGTTATGGTGAAGAAATACGGAGCTGAGGGTGAAGCGGTGTGGATGGCCTGGTTTCAGGTGGTGATGACGGCTGTTGTGAGTACGATGGGCCTCGGGTTTGAGCAGAGTTATGTGGTTTGGACCCAGCGGCTGTGGTGGGGCTTTGGCATTACGATTCTGGGGGCGACGGTGGCGGCGTATTTGCTGATGAGCTGGGCGCAACGCTATACGTCGGCGACGCGGGCGGCGTTGATTTTTGCGACCGAGCCGGTGTTTGCCGGGCTGGCCAGCTATTTTTGGCTGGGAGAGCGATTGAGTGGACGTGGATGGGTGGGTGCGGGACTGGTATTGATGGGAGTTCTTCTCGCGGAATTGAAACCGGGAGGGGATCGTGAGCATAGTAGTAAGTAGAAGGATCCAGGAGGATAAAAAAACAATATGAAATTATTCAGCAGAATGCAGGAACAGCGATTCCTCGGATTTAGTATGCTGCTGGTCACTTTGTCCGTCGGAATTTTGATCGGCACATTGCTGACCACGGGCGTTAAAGCGGGACGGGAGCAGGTAGCGCCGGATGCGACGCCGCTGGTGGTGCCGAGCCCGGTGCAGATGCAGAACGAGTTTGCCAAGCTGGCCAAGCGCGCCGAGACCGCGGTGGTGCACATCAATACGGTGGATGAAGGCAAGCAGGCGGCGGCAGCGATGCCGAAGCGCGGACGGCCTCAGATGGAAGAAGAAGAGGACGATGATGCGCAGATGGATTTGTTCAAGCGGTTTTTCGGCGGTAATGGGCCGCAGGGCCGTGGTGGCCTGGGCATGGGCCCGGCACAGAAGCGCATGGGGACGGGTAGCGGATTTATTGTAGACAAGAATGGCTACATCATCACGAACCATCACGTGGTGGAAGGTGCCGACAAAATCACCGTGAAGGTACACGGCGATACGACGGAATACCGGGCGAAGGTGATCGGTATCGATAAAGAGACGGACCTTGCGGTGATCAAGATCAACGCTGATAAGGGGTTGACGCCGCTGAAGGTTGGAAACAGTGATGCGACCCAGGTTGGCGATTGGGCGATTGCGATCGGTTCGCCGTTTGGGCTGGAGGCGACGGTGACGGCAGGGATTGTGAGCGCAAAGGGGCGTGACTTTGCCGGGGCGCAGGTGTTTCAGCGCTTCATCCAGACGGACGCGGCGATCAACCCTGGCAATAGCGGGGGACCGTTGCTGAATTCTCAGGGTGAGGTGATCGGCGTCAATACGATGATTGCTACGCGCACGGGCGGTTATGAAGGGATTGGTTTTGCGCTGCCGATCAACATGGCGGTGAAGGTTTATAACCAGTTGATTTCGGCTGGCCGGGTGACCCGGGGCAGCATTGGAGTGGAGTTTAGCCGTGTTGTGGAGCCGACGCTGATGAAGGCGTTCAAGCTGGATGGCGGTGTGCCTGTTACTAGCGTGGAGCCCGGCGGACCTTCGGATAAGGCCGGTTTGAAGCAGGAAGACATTATCACGAGCGTGAATGGTTCTACGGTTAAGAACGGCGATGAGCTGATTGCGAAGGTGAGTGACCTAGCTGTTGGATCGACTGCGGCGATTGAAGTGGACCGGCAAGGCAAGAAGATGAAGTTTGATGTGGTGATTGCCGACCGGGCGAAGCTGTATGCCAAGAGAATGAACATTGGTGATGGTGGTGTGCAGGAAGAAGTGGCGCAGAGCGGTCAGCAGAGTGCGCAGTTTGGCATCATGATCGCGAATGTGCCTGAGGCGGAAGCCGAGAAGATGGGCATCGCCGAGAAGCGCGGAGTGCAGGTGACACGGATTGTGCCGGGAAGTTTCGCTGAAGAGATTGGCGCGATGGAACGGGACGTGATTGTGTCGATTAACCGGCAGCCGGTGGGAAGCGTTGATGATGTGAAGAAGATTCAACAGACGCTGAAGCCGGGTGATGCGGTGGCGTTCCGTGTGATGCGGGCGACTCCGTCGATTCCGGGTATGCGGCGTGGTGCTGGTGCCGGACAGTGGCAAGGGATCTGGTTGAGCGGCACATTGCCGAAGAACTAGACGGGTTGCTGTGATGGGAAAAGGCCGATCCTGCGGGGTCGGCCTTTTTCCGTTAGGGACGTTGTTTGGTGCGGGAGTCAAGCCGGGTGAGTTTGGATTGCAGGGAGTAGCGCTGCTCGGTGGCGGGTTGCTCGAGTTGGAGCAGGCGGGCTGCGGTGTATTCCCCGATGGCGGGGCCATGCTTGAAGGCGTGACCGGAGCCGCCGCCGGCGAACCAGAGGTTGGGATGGGCGGGGTGGTGATCGATGACAAAGTCTGTGTTGGCGGTGTTCTCGTATTGGCAGACTCGAGTTTCGACGATGGGGGCACTGGCCAGTGCAGGGAAGCGCTGGGCGACATAGTTGCGGACGGAAGTGATTTCGGATTGCTCCGGGGAGCGGGGATCGCGATCAGGATCGAAGTCTTTGCCGAGCCAACCGAAGGCGACTTTGAAGCCGCGGCTTTCGAGGTCTGGCAGGCCGTACCAGGGGACTTCGCTAAAGGCATCGCCCCAGGCTGGCATGAGAGGGGCCTCAAAGCGCTTGTCGCCGGGGGAAGGGCCGAAGAAGAAGACGACCTGGCGTGTGGGGAAGATGCGTTCGCCCAAGACGTCGGGCAAGAGGGTTTTGAGCCAGGGGCCGCAGGCGAAGAGATAGGTGTCGGCGGTGAGGCGTTCGCCATCGTGAGTCTGGATGAATTTGAGTGGGCCTGTGGCTGAGGGTGTTTGCACCTGGGCGTGGCGGTAGGCGCCGCCTTCTTTGATGAACTGGGCAACGACAGCCTGGACGGCCTGGCGGGCCATGAGGCCGCCAGCGTTGGGTTCGAAGATGGCTGAGACGTTGGGATCGATCTGGATTTGTGGGTAGCGGCGGCGAAGGTCAGCGGTTGTGAGTTCTTCGACCTGGGCCCCGCACTGGCGCATGGTTTGGACGTGTTGCTGGAGGCGTGGGTCGCTGTCGCGGGCCATCCAGAGTGCGCCGACCTTTTGGAATAGGTGGGGTTTTTGGACCTGGTTGAAAAAGTCGGTCCAGAGTTTGAGGGCCCGCAGGGCGGAGCGGGTGTGGAGGAGGTCGGTGCCGTAGCGGGCGCGAATAATGCGGGATTCCCCTCCGGAGCTGGCGCGGCTGTTGGCGGGGCCGTATTGATCGATGAGGGTTACTTTGTGGCCGGCACGAAGGAGATGGTAGGCCGTCCAAGCGCCCATGACGCCGGCACCTACGACGAGGAAGGATTGTGAGGTGCGGCGGTTTTGGGCGAGAGCGATGCTGGAGATCGCCCAGTCCCGACGGGTGAGGTCTTGGGGCATTAGGGGAAGTTTAGCCTAAAGGCTGAGACGGGATTTGAAGAGGGCTGACTGTCGGCGGGAGAGTTCCACTTGATGGTTGCCGCGGAGGGTGGCGACCAGATTGTCTGCCGGGTTGAGGTTGACCGCTTCGATGTGGTTGAGATTGATGAGATGCTTTCTGTTGGCACGGAAGAAGGTGTCCGCGGGGAGACGCTCTTCGAGAGATTGGAGGGATTTAAGGATGAGCGGCCGGGATTTGGCGAAGTAGAGGCGGGTGTAGTTGCCTTCGGATTCGAGGAGTGTGAGATCTTGCGGTTTGAGGAACCAGCAATGATCGCCGTCTTTGACGAAGATGTGTTGGAGTGGTGCGGCAGTGGGGGGAGGAAGTTTGGCGAGAGCTTGTGCGAGGCGAAGCTCAGAGACTGGCTTGAGCAGGAAGTCGAGGGCGGAAACTTCGAAGGCCTGGAGGGCGAAGGCATCGTAGGCCGTGGTGAAGATGACGTCGGGGGTGGTGTTGAGTTGTTCGAGGAGATCGAAGCCGGTTCCGCCGGGCATTTGAATGTCGAGGAAGAGCAGAGTGGGGTTGTGGGTTTGAATGGCTGCCAAGGCCTCGGCGATGTTGGCGGCTTCGGCGAGGATCTCGATCGTGGGGTGGGCCTCGAGAAGACGGCGGAGCTCTTTGCGTGCGAGGCGTTCGTCGTCGATGAGAATGGCTTTGTGGGTCATGCGGTTGGAATCACGATGGTGGCTTCGACGAGACCAGGGAACTCGCGGAGGTTGAGACTTGCATGGGGTCCGCGCAGGAGGTGGAGGCGTTCACGGACGTTGGCCAGGCCGGTGCCGGGGGAGTTGGCGGCAAGAGGTTGGAGCTTGCCGGGGTTGGTGACTTTGATCGTGAGATGTTGATCGGTATGTGTGGCGGTGATGGTGACTTCGCCGCCTGCTGGAAGGTTGGCGATACCGTGTTTGAGGGCATTTTCGACGAGAGTTTGGAGGGACATGGGAGGGACTTCCAGATGGTTGATATCAGGCGCGATTTGCCAGGTGATTTTAAGGCGATCTTCAAAGCGCATCTTTTCGATCACAAGGTAGTCCCGGACGGCATCGAGTTCTTCGTGGAGTGGAACGGTGGGACGACGGGATTGCGAGAGGGAATAGCGCATGAGTTGGGAGAGACGGGTGACGGCGTCCTGGGCGGCTTGGGGGTTCTCGAGGATGAGCCCGCGGAGCGAGTTGAGGGAGTTGAAGAGAAAGTGTGGATTGATCTGGGCCTGGAGCGCGTTGAGTTGTGTTTCGCGAAGTGCAATCGAGCGCCAAATCAGGTGAAGGGTAAAGTAGATCAGCAGCCAGATGAGCATCAGGAACATCATGTTGAAGAGGATGCCGGCGATTATGGAAACGAGGCTGACATATGCGTTTGCCATGGAGCTTTTGGCGACCAGAAACCAGCAGAGCTGGATGAGGGCCGTGAGCGCGACGGCACCGAGGGGGACCATGACGACAGTGTGAAGGGCGATGGTGCGCAAAGGTTTGGCCATCAGGCCGACGCGGTGGATATAGGCCCGCAGTGTGTGGGTGACGAGCAGGCCGGCCAGGCCATAGGAGAGGAGTCCGAAACTGGTGACCAGCGGCAATCGCATGTAGACGTTGATCAACAGGGTATTGAATACGGCATAGAGGCCCCAGCCAGAGCACTGGCAGATCCAATAGAGGCGTCGTTTCTGGCTGGGGGTGATCATGGGCTATTTCAAAAAGAGGTCGAGTTGCAAGAGGTACCAATCGGGATCGTCCAGCATGATGAAGTGCTTTGCGGTGTCAGAAACCTTGAGGGTTTTGTTGGGTAGTTTGGCGTATTGGTCTTCGACCAGTTTGACTGATTTTTCGCGGGTGGAGAAATCCTTGTAGCCGATCCAGGACATGAAGATCAGGACTTTGGATTTGATGCTGGATACGGAGTCTCTCAGGTCTGTCGTGTAGAGATCGTACATGGCATTGCCGACGGCGATGGGGTCGGAAGTTAAGGACCAACTGGTGACTGCCGCAAGACCTTTGTCGCCGACCATGCTCTTGAGCATGCCGGAAGATGTTACGTATTGGCCATATTGCTCTTTGGTTTGGCCTGAGATGATGAGCCGCATTCCCTCGGCCATCTTCTTTAGCCCTGCTGGATCTGGATTCATGACGGCTCCGAGATGTGGCATCGAGTCGACGATTACGAGGGGACCGGTGAGGTCGGGATTTTGCGAGGCGATCCATAGCGCCATGTGGCCGCCCAGGGAATGGCCCACGAGAATTGGTTGTTTGAGTTTGTTGGATTTGATGTAGGTGACTATCGAGTCCTTGACGGTTTCGAGGAAGGGGCCATCGGTTAGGCGGGGTTGTCCTGCGAAGCCTGCCAGGGTGAGGGAATGGCAATGGTATTTGGGAGCAAGATGCTTTACGGTGTCATCCCAGACTGCACCGCTTGAAGAGAGGCCCGGAATCAGGATGACTGGCTGGCCGCTGGGATTGCCTGAAATTTTGACGGAGAAGGGCTCGGCTGCCGTCAGCGACAGGGCCCAAAGAGTGAACAGATATCTCATGGCCACAGTTTGCACTGGAGTGTTTGTCTGGGGAGGAAGTTTTGGATGGACGGTTGTTTGGGAGGATTAGCGGTTGGATAGCCAGAGGACGGGAACGAGATCCTAAGCGAGCGGCAGGTTGCCGCGGCTAATCCGTAGGAAGGTTGGCCAGTTGTTGCCTGTGGTCTCCGGCATGGCCACGATTGGCAAGTGGTGCCGAAAGTTGGCCAAGCTCACTCGACTCTGGTGGCGGTGGGTCAACATCAAAGCGCGGCCATCGGATTGGATTGTGCGAGCGCGCACCAATAGAGGTCGATTTTCAAGGTGAAAGTCATGCGTTTGTGGAAGCGTACGAGAGATTGGCACCAAGCTGCGCGAAGTCCGGGGTGAGGGTACGGCAAGGAGTTGAAAGCAAAAGGCCGACGCTGTTGCGTCGGCCTTTGGGTGATTTGCTTTTGCGATCTCTAGCGGCGTGAGCGGCGAGCGAATGCCAAGGCTGCGGTGCCGAGACCGAGAAGAGCGAAACTGGACGGCTCGGGAATGGGATCTGAAGCGGCAACGCCATCGAAGGCCACTTCGCTTAGGCCGACGCCGACGAAAGATCCCTGTCCGGCAACCGAAAGCCTAACGTGGGTTGCATTGACGGATGCAAAGGTAACCAGGTCTGGACTGAGTGCAAGGACTCCGAGGTTTGGGGTGCGGATTAAATTACCGGTGGTGCTGGAGGCTGAACCGTTCACAGCTAGCGAGAGCAGAGATCCGAAGTTCAAGCCATCTGTTGAGACCGCAATTTGTATGGTGCTCACAGATATATCAAAAGTATCACTTGCAGTGTTATTGAAATTCCAGATGGAGGAGCCTGACAAGGTGAAGAGGCCCCCGAGGTCGAAAATAATGTCGCCGCTGTTCACTCCAGACGGCGCAACCCATGCGATCGAGGGGCTTCCGTTAATACCCGTGGCACTATGAGTCGCTGTAAGAGATGCAGAAGACAGGCCAGACTCATCCGCGATGCGCGCTAACGCAAAGTCTGAATTGAATTGGCCCATCGTCGAAGAGACTCCAACTGGGGAAAGAAATGCAGCAAAGGCTGTGTGGGTCATCCCCACAGCAAGGAGAAGGGTTGATAACTTAGGAAACATAATGGATTTCGGACCTCCATATTACTACGTATTTTTCGGAGCTCAACTCGTTGATTGTTAATTCGTACTTTTCTGATTTGCCATGGGGCTGAAATTGTCTCGGCTTCATGCAGAGAGAGTTGTTTGCCTCCGGGGGGCTAAAGTTGGAGACTTGGACCCTGCACGATTCTCTCTGCAGGCTTGGCTTAGCGGTTGGATTGCCAGAGGAAGCCGAGGGCGGTGAGGAATTGGGACCAGGCGAGGAGTGGGATGGCGAATAGGGACTGGGGGAAGGGAAGCTTGCGGAGTGGTGCGGTGAGGATGTGCTGGTAGAGGGAGAGGCGGGAGTGTTGCATTTTGGTGAGGGGGAAGATGGCGTGGAGCATGGCTGCGCCGCGGCCGTAGCGGAAGTGCATTCTGGTGAACTGGAGGAGGGATTGGGGGTGGCTGTGGTGGATGATAGCTTCGGATTGCTTTTGGAGGGGGCCGGACTTTGTGGACCAGCGTTGGCAGAATTCGCGGTCTTCGCCGGCGGCCAGGGGAAGGTTTGCGTTGAAACCGCCGAGTTGCAGGAAGCGGTCTCGGGAGCAGGCGAAATTGTTGGAGGGGTAGAAGGCGAGGCCTGGTTCGAAGCGCTGGAACCAATCGCAGACCGTATCGACCAAGAGCTGGTTGGTGGCTGCGCAGAGGTTGGCCTGGCACTGGTTGATTGTTCTGCCGCCTACGAGCGCGTCGGGTTGTTGGGTGAGGGTGGATGCGAGGGCTTGCAGCCACTGGGGAGTGGGGTGGCAATCGTCGTCGGTGAAGGCTAGCCATTGTCCTTTGGCAATGCTCGCGGCGAAGTTTCTTGCCGGGCCGGGGCCTTGGTTGGGTTGATGCAGGAGTTGGAGCGGGAAGGGGTATTGATTGGCGGCGAGGGTGAGTGGCGGCGTGGAGCCATCATCGACGACGATGACTTCAAAGTCTGTGGCTGGAGTTTGGAGCTGGCTCAGGCTGTTGAGGCAGCTCCGGATTTTCTCGGGCCGGTTGAAGGTGGGAATGATGATGGTGAACCGCATGCACTAGCGCTGGAGCTTGCGGTCGAAGAAGTCGGCGGTGGCGGTGGCGACTTTGAGCCAGTTGGTGTGCTTGAGGAAGTGATGGGTGTCGTCGGGGATCACGATCTCTTCATAGGGGATGTTGTGCTTTTGGAGACGGTGGGTGAGGTCGACGGTCTGGATGAATTCGACGTTGCGGTCGTCGTCGCCGTGGATGAGAAGGACGGGGGACTTCCAGGTTGTGATGTCTGCGATGGGAGAAGAGCGCCAGGAGATGTCGCGGGCTTCGGCGGCGCCGGGAGTGGGTTCGTAGCTGTTGTCGCCTGCGGAGCGGTTGCGGCCGATGAAGCGGTTGTGGACGCCGTGGATGTCGACGCCAGCGGCGAAGAGATTGGAATTGCGGGCTAGCGCGAGAGCGGTGAGATAGCCACCGTAGGAGCCGCCATAGACACCGATGCTCTGGGGGAGGACGGCGGGGTGAGTCTTGAGGAATTCGCCTGCGGCGAGGACGTCGCCATACTCACTGGCTCCGCGAGCGCCACCGGCTGGGGCTTGCTGGAAGTCGGCCCCATAGCCGATGCCGAGGCGGTAGTTGACGCTGAGGACGATGTAGCCGCGGCTGGCGAGGTATTGGTTGGTGGCGTAGGCGTTGGCGTAGTAATCGCCGTAGTGCCAGCCGAGGAGCATCTGGCGGGAGGGGCCGCCGTGGACGTAGACTAGCGCGGGCTTTTTGGAGGCACCGCCTTTGGGCAGGAAGAGCTGGCCGTGGATCGGGGTGCCGTCGGGGGCGTTGAAGATGACTTGTTGGGGTGTTACCAGATGCTGGGTCGGGAAGTTGGTGGGGAGGGTTTCTGGAGCGAGGGTTTGTGGCTTGCCGTTGTTGAGGACGGTGACCATAGGTGGAGCCTGGGCGGTGGCGGCGATGTAGGCGAGGGAGTCTGTGGTGGGGACGGCAGTCCATTCGTTGCCGGTGCCGGTGGTGAGGAGTTTGGGGCTCGCTGTGTCGACGGGGATTTTGAGGATGTGGCGGCGATCGATGTCTTTGCTGTCGGGCCCGGTATTGGCGGTGGAGAGGAGGAATGATTTGTCGGGGCTGAGGGTGATGTATTCATTCATGAAGCGGCCGGTGGTGAGTTGGAGGGGCGTGCCGCCGTCCTGGGGAATGCTGTAGAGATGGGGCCAGCCGTCGGCATTGGAAAGGAAGACGATGCGGCCTTTGGCAGCCCAGTGGAGGTTGGCCTGGCCGTGGGTGCCGGGCATGGCATCGCGGCGGGTTGTGCCGCTGGACCAGATGCGCTTGGCGGTGCCGGTGGTGGCGCTGGCGGTCCAGATGGACCAGGGGGAGGGTTCAGGATTTAGGGCAGAGCGGGGTTCGCCGCCGGAGGAGGGCTGGCGGAGGAAGGCGATTTGCTGGCCGTCGGGGGACCAGCGCGGGGAGCTGTCGCGATTGGTGGTGGGGGACAGCCAAAGGATCGGCGTGGTGTCGTTTTGATAGATGCCGATGAGGGAATGGGTGGTGCGGGCTGAGACGAAGGCGATGCGGGAGGCGTCGGGGGACCACTGGGGCTGGCTGAGGGTGCCGCGGGCGGTGAGGAGGGATTTGGCTGGTTTGGAGCCGTCGATGGGAACGATGTAGAGGGCACCTTGACGGGTGAAGAGGACCTGATCGCTTTTGGGGGAAATCTCGGGTTGGTCGCCTTCGGCGAGGACTTTGGGTTCGCCGCCGGAGAAGGGGATGGATAGGAGTTGGAGTTTGAAGGGAGTGGGGAGGGAAGCGGGGTTGACGGGTTGGGTGACGTCCCAATTGGAGCCGTGCTCGCCACCGCGGACGGCGACGACGAATTTGCCGTCGGGGGAGATGGTGATGCTGGTGAGTTCCTGCCCGTCGTCCTGCTGGTAGTTGGTGAGGCGGCGGGCTGTGAAGGCAGGGCCTTCGGCGACATAGATGTTGCGCTTGCCCTGTTCGTTGACGGCCCAGGCGAGCTTGTTGCCGGTGGCCGTGAGCTCGTTCGGGAAGGGGTAGCTTTTGATCTGCTCGAGGGTGAAGGGTGGTTGGGCGGACAGAGAGGTGGCAAGCAGGAAGAATGCAAGGCGCATTGCTCTGTTGTAGCACTGGGAGCGGCGACGCTGCCCGGGTGTTCAGCCACGGCGGATCAGGAGCAGTGCAAGCAAGCCTGCGCCGGAGAGGAGGAGCGCTGCAGGTTCCGGGACTTCGGACTGGCTTGCGAAGACGTTCATCGTGCCCACACTGCGGACCCTCACCATGGAATCGGCGGGTACGAGCAAGTTCACCGTCCCGTTACAGATGTTTGAACCAGTACAGAAATCCACGGCGCTTGGTGGCCCGGAGCTACTTACGTTCAGAGATGCGTCGAAGATATTTTGCCAGTCATTTGTGCCCGAC
The DNA here is from genome assembly GCA_044340255.1 of Bryobacter sp. Lineage (GTDB taxonomy): Bacteria > Acidobacteriota > Terriglobia > Bryobacterales > Bryobacteraceae > Bryobacter. The sequence goes on from JBIITX010000017.1 coordinate 131,480, forward strand.
TTGGTTTGAATCGTGTTTCGCGCGAAGATCTGGGCCGTGCCGGGACCCGCTGCCGTGCCATTCAGGAGGAGCAGGAAGTTGAGGGGGACCAAGGCGTCCACTCTGCCTGAATTACGGAAGATGACAACTTCCGTAAATGTTTCTGTGTCGAGGCTGGTGAAGCTATCGGGACCGACAGTGAGAGATATTTCGTGTTTGGTCCGCAAGTTCCAATCCAATTGTGGGTTGTCATCGGCGCTGAAAACAAAGCTGCCAGCGTTTACTCCGCCAATATTGGGTCCGCCAGAATCCAGGTTGTAGACGAGATCAGCCCCAATATCCGTAATCGTGAAGGTAACATCGGTCGCTGTGCCGAAGGTCACCTTGAGATCATTCAATCCGAAAAGAATGGCAGCGAGCAGGGGAGTTGTTAACCCAAGCAGGGCAAAACAGGAAATCAATTTGAGCATTGTGAACCAAGAGCCTCTATTGAGTTCTGCGTTTGCCGCGGAAGGATTTGCGGACTATTTGATGGTGCTTTGTACCAGTACTTTCAAGTTGTGAGCGAGCATTCCTAGAAGGTGAGGCGGGCCTGGACCTGGAGCCAACGGTTGGTGGCGGAGGTTTGGGCGAGGACACGACCGAAGTTGGTGCCGCTGTAGGGGTCTGTGTTGGCGTTGGCCATCTGGGAGCGGTTGATTACGTTGAGGGCGTCGAAGCGGAGTTGCATGTTGACGCGCTCGGTGACGGGGATGTTCTTGGAGACGTTGGCGTTCCACTGGTTGGTGTGGTCGCCGCGGAGGCCGGGGATGCGGGTGGGGAACTGGCGGCGATGGAAGGAGTTGGGGCCAAGGGCGGAGTTGCGCTCGAAGTTGGCGGTGTTGAACCAAGTGTCGAAGGTGCGGTTGACGTCCTTGATGTTGGCCGTATCATTGCCGCGGAAGAAGACGTTGCCGCCCCAGTCGAGGAGGGGGCCGGGTTGGAGTTCCCAGGTGACGGCGGTTTGCCAGCCGCCGAGGACGTAGTTGAGGGGGCGGTTGATGTTGCTCAAGAATTTGCGGCCTTTGCCGAAGGGGAGCTCGTAGATGGAGCTGGCGACGATGCGGTGCGGGCGGCCGTCGTTGGAGGGACGCTCGCGGCGGTCGGACTCGAATTCGTTGAAGAAGAAATCGGCTTCGGTGAGGCGCATGGCGGTGTAGCCAAAGTTCATGTTCCAGCCTTTGGAGAAGCGCTTGTCGAAGGAGATCTGGAGTTCGTGGGCTCTGGTGTAAGAGCCGGCGTCGCCGTAGTTGCGGAGGCCGTTGCCGCCGGAGTTTTGGGGGAAGGCGCGGAGGAGCTGGTGCTTGCGGATGATGTTGGCCGTGAAGAAGCCGTTGTTGGACATGTCCTGCCAGACGAGGGGATCGAATCTGGAGCGATCGAGGTTACCGATGAAGAAGGGATTGGGGACGTTGGCGTTGAGGTTGTTGGCATTGGCGTCATTGCGGGTGAGGCCGTCGGCCCAATAGCGCTCTGGGAGGAAGGACTCGCGGCGGCTGACGTTGTCGCCGCTCAAGGAAACGCGGTCGGAGTAAGAGCCCTGGTACATGACGTTGAGCTGCATGGTGCCGCCGATCTGGCGCTGCACGCCGAAGCTGAAACGCTGCTGACGGGCGTGGGGGATGGAGAAGGGAGTGTAGTCGTAGTTGCGGCCGGCGCGGGCCATCACACCGAGGGCATCGCGGGTGGGGATGTCGAAACGCGTGCCATCTTCACGAACAGGGAATGGATCGCGTAGAGGGGAGTTGCCGTTTGCCGGGTTGGCGTTGCCAGGGAAGTTCCAGGTCTGGCCGAAGTTGTTGGTGATGATGGTGCTGGTACCGCGCGAGAAGCCGAATTGGTCGGGGCCGAAGTTCATGACATTGAGCGTGTCGAAGAAGATGCCGTAGCCGCCGCGGATGACGGTCTTGTCGTTGAGCAGGTAGGCGACGCCGATGCGGGGCATCCACATGAGCTCGTTCTTGAAGGCGTTGCGGGGGTTGCCGCCGACGCCGGGGTAGGTTGAGCCGCCGAGGACCTTGAAGCTGGAGGCGGGAAGCTCGGGAATGGGGTTGCGGGCATAGGCGGCTTGAACCGCTTCGGTGATGGGGAGGGTGGCGTTGGGGTCGAAGCCGGCGATCATGCGGTTGTAGCGTTCGGTGGCACCGCCTTCCCACTCGAAGCGGACGCCGAGGTTGAGGGTGAGTCGTTTGGTGAGGCGCCAGGAATCCTGGACGAAGGTGCCCCAGTAGGGGGTGTGGGTGGCGAAGTCGTCGTTGGTGGCGACAGAGATGCCGTTGGGGATGCCGAGGATGAAGGCGGCCATGGAGTGAACGAGGTTGGCGGAGGGGAAGAGGCCGTCGTCGTGGCGGCGGGTGAACGCGTCGTTGAAGGTGAAATTGCCGCTGGTGTTGCCACCACCGCCGCCGGTGCGGAAGTAATTGCGTTTGTCGAAGGCGGCGCGGAAGGTGTGCTTGCCGCGGATGTGAGTGGCTTCGAGCTTGGCGTTGATGGAGCGGGTGCGGGTGAATACGGGAAGGCCGCCGGGGCTGATTTGGGAGTAGCCGTTGAGGTTCATCAAGGGGAGGAGGGCTTGATCGCCGGCTTTCTGATCCATGTATGCGGGCAGGCCGAGGTCGCTGGGCTTGAAGGTGCGGGCTAAGGGCTGGACGTTGCCTTCTTTGAACTGGTTGGAGGCGAGGTTGAAGTTGAAGATGGTGGTGGCGGATTTGGAGTAAACGACGTCGAAGTTGCCGCCGACGTTGTTGCGGAGGAGGCCGTTGAGGTTGAGGCCGCGGGCGGTTTCGTAAGTCCAGTCGCCGCGATCTTCGGGGCCGAAGTTGTTCCAGGACCAGCGGCCGTACATGCGCCATTTGTCGCTCAGGTTGTAATCGACGCGATTGGAGTAAGCGGAGTAGTCCCAGTTGTAGGGGGTTTGATTGGCGAGGTAATTGTTGACGGGATCGAGGCCTGGGACAGTGGCGTTGGGCTTGGGATAGAGGGCCATGATCTTGTCAAATGCCGGGTTAGCAAAGCGGCTGCGAGGGATGACGTTGTTGGGGAAGGCCTGGCGGATAAAGTTGTTGGGGCGGGCCGGGTCGCGGCTGATGGTGATGGGGTCGTGGAGGATGAAGCGCTGTCCGTTGGGGAGCGAAGGCATGTCGCTAAAGTTTCCTTCGCGGGCGTTGAGGGTGGGGACGGTGCGGTTGAAGGCGGAGGAGTCTTCGACCTTGACGTCCTTGAAGGCGTTGTAAGTGAAGAACCAGAAGAGTTTGTTGCGGCCGTCGTAGATCTTGGGGATGATGACGGGGCCGCCGCCAGAAGCGCCCCAGTTGTTGGAGCGGCCAGTGGGTTGCTTGTCGGTGTTGCGGATGCGGTCGGCGAGGGCTCTGTTGCCGGCGGCTTCAGCGGCGTTGATGCTGCGGAAGTAGTTTTGCTTGACGAAGAAGGGGGTGCCTTGCCAGCGCTGCTGCCAGTGCTGCCAGGTGGCGGTGCCGTGGAATTCGTTGGAGCCGGATTTGGAGATCATCGTGATCGCCGCGCCGGAGGTTTGGCCGATGGCGGCGTCGTAGTTGTTGGTTTCGACCTTGAACTCGCTGATGGCGTCGGTGTAGGGGAGATAGGCGGTGCGGCGGCCGGGGCCCTGATTGGGGGAGCCGTCGAGAGTCCAGGAGTTGCCGCCGATGTTACCGCCGACGCTGTAGTCGGAGCCGCCGGCGTTGGAGTGGAGGGCGAGGTAATTGTTGACTCCGCCGGACTGGATGCCGGGAGAATTCTTGACCAGGAGCATGGCGGAGTTACCCATGACGGGGAGCTCCATGACGGTCTTGTTGTCAATGACACGGCCGGAAGATACGGAGTTGGTTTCGAGAAGAGGTGCTTCGGCGGTGACGGAGATGGTTTCTGTGAGTGCGCCGATTTCAAGATCGAGGTTGACTTCGATGCGGGAAGAGACGGGAAGGATGATTCCCGTGCGAACTACTTTCTTGAAGCCTGCGGCCTCGGCGGTGAGCTGGTATGGGCCGGGCATGAGCAGGTTGGCTTCGTAGTAGCCATTGGAGGTGGTTTCGATCGTTTGGCTGGCACCGGTGTCGGTGTTACGAACGATTACTTTGACTCCCGCTACGACCGCACCTTGCGAATCTTTGGCGCGACCGAGAAGAGTGGAGCGAGTTTCCTGGGCGAGTAAGACCCCACCTACACATAGTGAAAAAAGCGTAATTCTTAAGAGCAATTTAACGATCCCCCGTTAACAGATTGCTGCATCATATCATAGGCTGATGAGATAGAATTGCCCAACGGTATATGTTGAAAGTTCTTGCTGGTGTCATGATTTGCCTTGGGCTTTGGGGGCAATCGAGTGCGGGTGGCGGGTCAATTCAAGGGACGGTGAAAGACCCCACCGGGGCGGTGTTGCCTGGGGCGAAAATCACGATTCGTCATCTCGATAGCGGGCGGGTGTTGAATACTGTTGCCAATGCAGAGGGCTTCTATGTGACGCCGCCGCTGAATATCGGGCTGTACAAGATGCGGGTGGAGATGACCGGCATGAAAGCGTGGGAAGGGGAACTGACGCTGGAGACCGGGCGTGTTGCCGCGGTGGACCCTGTGTTGACTCCGGGGCAGGTGACGGAGACGGTGATGGTGAGCGATACGGTGCCGCTGGTGAATGTGGTGGACGCGACGGATGCTTCGACGCTGGATGCACAGCGGATTCGTGAGTTGCCGATTAATGGGCGCAATCTGAATACGTTGCTGGGGAACGTGACGCCGGGTGTTGAGGATTCGGATGGGGCTGGTGGGAGTATTCGCGTATCGGGTTTGATGAGCTATTCGACGGACTACGTGCAGGACGGGGCTTCGTCGAATAACCGTGAGTTTGGTGGGTCGGCGAACTTGCAGGGGCTGGAATCGATTGGGGAAGTTCGCGTGGAGACGAGCACGTCTTCGGCGAAGTATACGCGGCCGACGTCGGTGATTGTTTCGACGAAGAGTGGGTCGAACCGATTGTCATTTGCTTTGTTTGAGACGCATCGGAATAACGGGTTTGGGGTGGCGCGGGCGCGGCAGGATGTGTTTCGGGATGGGCGACCGTTTCAGACGCCGAAGCTGATTCGCAATGAGTTTGGCGGGAGTGTGGGCGGGCCGATTGTGATCCCGAAGCTTTATAACGGGAAGAATCGGAGCTTCTTCTTTTTTACGAGGGAGGGGAGTGAATGGGTGCAGGGGGTGACGCGGGATTTTCGAGTGCCGACGGTGCTTATGCGGCAAGGGGACTTCAGTGAGTTGAGGGACATCCAGGGGCGCTTGCTGCAACTCTATGACCCGTTGACGACGCGGCAGGAGGAGTTTCCGAATGGGCGCATTGTGAGTGTGCGGGATCCGTTTTCGAACAATCAGATTGGCCCGCAGCGGATCAGCCCGTTTACGAAGCGGATCCTCGACATTACTCCGATGCCGACGGACATTACGAATCCGAACATTGCCACGAACCTGCGCATGGTGGTGCCGACTACGCAGTTTCCGATGCTGAGTGATACGCCGACGGTGTTGCGGCTGGATCATAAATTTACCGAGAAGGACAACTTCTTCATCAAGGTGAATGGAGGGACGCGGGAGTCTCACTACCTGGGCACCGCATCGAACAATGGGCCGCCGACGAGTGGGAAGGAAGCGAATGTTACCTACCAACCGGTGCGGGGACGAAGTGCAGCGCTGAGCTGGATTCATACATTTTCGCCGACGTTTTTTGTGGAGACACTGGCGAACCGGACCTGGCAGCTTTCACGCACGGTGACCGGACCGGAGCAGAAGGATTGGTCTAAGGAATTGGGGTTGCCGAATCCACTGGGTGAGATTGGTTGGCCCAACATTACAGGAACAGGGCTTGCAAACTACAACTACATTGAGGGTGATAACCGACGGCAGTTGTACAGCATGATTTCCAATCTGGAGCAGAACTTTACCTGGATCAAGAAGTCCCATAATTTTTCGTTTGGGTATCGGGCGCATGATGAGAAGCAACACCTGCTGCCGGATCAGGGGGCGATTTCGGGGTCGGTGGCGTTTAGTAGTTTAGCGACGGCGCTAGAGTCCTCTACGCTGGGGACGACAGTTAATCCTGGGACGACGCCGCAGACGGGCCATGACATGGCGAACTTCTACTTGGGCTATGCGAGCACTTACACGGTGGGATTGAAGCGCGGGATTATGCGGGTGCGGGAGAGGAATTACGGGCTTTACTTTCAAGACAACTGGAGGGTGTCGCGGAGGCTTACGCTTACGCCGGGGGTGCGCTGGGATATCAATCCCGCCTTCCGCGAAGAGAGCAATTTGTTGACCGCGTTTGATCTGGAGTCGAAGTCGATCTTGTTGCCGGAGTCACTGGATTACTACTACAAGTTGGGGGTGACGAATCCGAAGATCGTTTCGAACTTCCAGAGTGTTGGGATGAGCTTCAAGAGTGCGGCTGAGTTGGGTCGGCCGAAGCAATTGTTTCCCTCGAACTACTTTGATATTGGACCGCGGGCGGGCTTTGTTTACAGCATCACGGAGGGGAAGAAGCCGCTGGTGATTCGGGGTGGCTATGGTCTTTATATTTCGGCGGTGCCGATGCGGACGTTGCTGGCGCAATTCTCGGGGTTGGCTCCCTTTCGGGCCAATTACACTTACAACCCGAATGCGGCGGCGCAGAGCCCGGATGGGATTCCGAACTACCTGCTGCGGAATGTGCCGGATATCCGTGTGGGGCAGAACAGTGCGAACGTGATTGATCTGGACAACCCGACGTCGCTGGGGCGTGGGCAGACAGTGGTGGCGATGGATGGGAGGCAGCCCAGCTTGCGGATTCATGAATGGAATCTGGCGCTCGAAAAGCAACTGGCGGCATCGACGGTGCTGCGGCTGACCTATAAGGGGAAGCGTGGTGTGAATACGGATCAGCTTTTCAACCTAAATTCGGCAGTTGACCTCCGCGTGGGGGCGCAGTTTTCCGCGCAAGTTTCAGATAATGGGGCACATGGAGCAGCGCGGGAAGGAATCGACGGCTCACCCTTTAGGTGAGTGCATTTTGG
>JBIITX010000065.1:0-12692 GCA_044340255.1 Bryobacter sp.
CACATGCCCCAACTCATAGCTTCTTTGCAGGCTGCCTGCAAGCTGCGTTCCCATGCTAAGACAAAAGCTGCTTAGCTAGTTTCTAGAGAGTTGCCTACTTTCAACGGAAAAGCGGACATCCTCAACGTGTTTCAGATAGAATCTGGGCTATGAGTATGGCTTCCCGTAGCATCTCGCAGCCGAAGACGAAGCTCGAAGCTTTGTTGCTTGAAGGACTGAACTCCGGCGATCCGGTGGAAATCACGCCGGAGTATTGGGAAGGCAAGCGATTGGCGCTTGTCGCACGCCACGGAAAGAAAACTGAAACGCGGTGAGCCTGCCCTAGTTTGTTGGACCGAAGGCGGACCACAACTTGGCGGACAGGGCTGGCCCACGGATTGAGATCCTTCGCGTTCTACATGGGGCGCAGGACGATGAAGCCTTCTTCGAGTCACAAGCAAAAACGAGCTAAGGTGCTCCCGTCAGTCGATAGACCTGGATGGTCAGATGCCGAATACGAAATCCCCATTTGAGATGAAGGCCGGTCAGAAAGAACAGCTCAGTTGGATGGTGGGATGAGACGGATTTCTGATGCTGGAGAGCATCCGTTGGCGTAGTTCATTTCGCGCTTAACTGGCGCTGGTAGTCGGCTTCGTCGAAATGGCCTTTGGATTCGCTGACCAAGCCGCTTTCTCCGAAGTTCCATTGCTCGTAGCCACTGATGCGAACGCGGTTGCCGGTGCCTCCTGGACCGGTGTTGGTTCCGACGAGAGTCCATCGAAAGATGGCGCCGCCTTCCACTGCACTCATTTCATCCATTGAAACCACCATGTCGGGGAAGGCCGTCATGAACGATTGTGCGGCGGCCGTGATTGCCGCGCGGCCGATCGACGGTGGCCCGCCGTTGATTTGCAATGAGCCGTTGTCCTCGTAAAATGCGGCAACGCTTGCGGCGTTCTGACTGCACCAAGCCGTTGCGTATCTTCGACCGAAGTCGATCTGTTCACTAGTATTCATGGAAACCTTTCCCTGGCTGCAGTGGATCAGCCCCCCGAAAACGGTATGAGACGAGTCTATCTTGTTCTGGTTGCTGCCTAGCCTGTCGCGATGTCGCCTCTACTCCTCCCAAGGCTAATGTCGCAAGGCAGGTACCCCTGACCAAGCTCGAATCGTTTGCTGGCGCTGCTATCCTGAACACAGAAGGGTTCCGGTTCGCCGCACTAAGATCCACGCACAATTGATACAGCAATTCTCCGCCCTCAAAATCTGTTCCCGCTTGCAGAACAATCTCGACAAGAACGGGTTCGTCACCCCGACGCCGGTCCAGGCGCAGGCAATCCCTCCGCTGCTCGAAGGTCGCGACGTTGTGGCAACCGCGCAGACCGGCACCGGCAAGACGCTCGCATTCTCGATCCCCCTGATCGAAGCTCTCGCGGCTGCACCCCGCACCAAAGTGATCAAGGTGCTGATTCTCAGCCCGACACGTGAGCTTGCCATTCAGATCGATGAGGCCTTCCGGCAGATCGCCCACGGCATGCACATCCGCACCGCCGTTGTTGTAGGAGGCATGAGCGAGAAAGCCCAACTGCGCGATATCCAGGCTGGGGCCGAAGTTGTGATCGCGACGCCGGGCCGTCTCTGTGACTATTTGGACCGGCGGTTGATCGATCTGTCCCGTGCGGCCACGGTGGTGCTCGACGAGGCCGATCGGATGCTCGATATGGGTTTCTTGCCCGATCTTCGTACCATCATGAATCGGCTTCCGGCGAAACGCCACACGATGCTGTTCTCCGCGACGATGGACTCGTCCGTGGCGGGCCTTGTCGCAAGTTACGTGAGCAATCCCGTGCGGATCGTCGTCGAGCCTGATGCGCCGACGGCCAGCCTCATCGATCTCTACTGCTACGAAGTTTCCCGCGGCTCCAAGTTTGATCTCCTCGAGTATCTGCTCAAAAATGAACAGGGTTCTTTCCTTGTCTTTGTAGCCACCAAAGAAAGCGCAGACCGCTTGACGAAATATCTGCAGCGAGATCGCTACGCGGTCGCCGCAATTCACGGCGACCGCTCGCAGGGCCAGCGCAATGAAGCGTTGCAAGGCTTCAAAGACGGAATCTATCGCATACTCGTCGCCACCGACGTGGCCGCGCGCGGGATCCATGTCGATGACATCGCTCATGTCGTGAACTACGATCTGCCGCAGGAGCCGGAAAACTTCGTTCATCGGATCGGACGCACAGGCCGTGCTGGCTCCCGTGGCGCCTCCTGGTCGTTCGTGACTCCCCTGGAACTTTCTGATATCCGCAAATATGAGCGCACGCTGGGGATGAAGATGCAGTTCCGCGAACTCCCGCCGCTCCGGCGGCCTATCGGGCTCGTCTCCGACGCCGATATGGCTGCGATGATGGCGTCGATGGTTGCCACTCTGCCGCCCACCAACGCGCCCGCCAAAGCGCCCGCCAAAGCGCCCACCAACGCGCCGAATCACGAACCGAATCACGAGCCGAATTCGCCGCCGCCAGGAAGGGTCTCCGGCCGGCGCCGACGTCGCTGACAAGCTTGGTGTTGGGGCCTAATGGACCGACCGATTCTATGCAGTGCCCATGAACTCAGTCATTTTGCTGTGAGCTTCAGCTTCTGCGACGCGGGATCTGGCGAAGGCTTCTGGCTTTGTTCGAGATCCGCTTCCGTTGTTCCCTCAAAGCGTTTTCAGGAATGCAATTAAAGCTGCCTTGTCTTGTGGCTTGAGCCTGAGACCAAATTCATGACCAGGTACCGCCCGTCTCTCGGCCATGCCTCGATAGCCTGTCGGTACATAGTCTGGCTTGAGTCGATTTTCGTCAAACCAATCTTCTAGCGTTGCGACCGAACCGGAGTGTTCGAAGGGGCCGCGATACCAGACTCCCTTGAGCGAAGGTACGCGATAGTATCCAGTGCCACGACGTGTCTTCATGGCGAGTTCCGGATCTGTGCCCACCGATACATCCAGTACGTCATAGGTTTTGCGATGCTCGGCAGGTACCTTGAATCCTTTGGCCGGGGTCAACTTGTTGTTCGTATAAAGCGGTGCCGGATGGCAGAGCGGACAACCCTGGCTGGCAAACACTTTTTTGCCCCACTTGGCCTTCGCATCGTTCGGATTCGGATTCTTTGGTGGCTTCAAGGAATAGATGTAGAGAGCAAGCGCATAGAGGTTGGTATCACTCGACCGCAATTCCGTATCAGGAGGCGGCAACTCATCCGGCTTTCCGGGATAGAGAAGACTGATCGGGCGGAAATCCTGATACAGCGTCAATTCATCCACAAAGCCATTGATCGCGGCATATCGCATGAGGTCTTCGATGGATCGGTGAAGCTGGAGCCCGGTATTGTCGAGATACTTCCGGTCAGCGATTCCAATGAGGTCGGGTGGATGGGGTGGCGATCTCAGCGAAGTGCCCTGCCGCGCTCCTACTCCATGAGGAATGCTCGCCAAGTGGGCCGCCATATCCTCCATCGTCATGGAGGCAAATTCGGCCAAAGGATCGGGTTGAATCCAGGGGGCACCGAAGAACCGCTTCAACATCACAGCGGCTGACTCTGTGGTGTTGCCCGGTTTTCGGATCTGGTAGGCCCAGTGCTTTCCGAAGGCGATCGAGCCTGCTGCGCCCCAGATCACCTGGCCATCCTCCATCACACGGCTATGGCAACTGGCACAAGAGTCAAAGGTAACCTCGACCTTGCCCTTTTTGCGAATGACATAGCGATAGTAGGGTAGTGTCCCGTCTTTGGCCAGCTTTGCTTCTGTGGCCGTCCACCATTCCGGATTGCGAACCTGCGTAAACGGTAGATTGATCGGAGTAAAGCTGTTGGCTGAATGAAAGACGGCTTCTCCAGCACGAATCCAGTCTGCTTTGGTCTTTAACTTCGCGGCATCAAAGGCAAGTTCTGGCTCGAGCGTTTTCAGGTTCTCAAAATAGCCAGCGGGCTCGCGGCCCGGAGGATAAATGGGATAGGTTTTCCATACCTGTCGCTCTGGAATCTTGTAGTAGTAATCCGCTGGGACATGCTTTGGCTTCAAGCCGGAGGCAAGTGGAAGCTCCACTGTCTCCATCTCCTTGTCGTCCCAGATCTTGCGAATCTCAGGGCGGAATTGCTGACTATAAGCAGTGAAGGCCAATGACAGCAAGAGGATCCATCTCATTGGGCGAGCCTATCAAAAGTCAGCCTTCGAGGGAATCAGGATAGAACATCGCCTGATCCGCTGCTTTGTCGCTACTGTTAGTTCGAAGCGCTGGGCTTCCACGGATTGGCTTGCAGGACGGGAAGTCCGCGTGGGGATTTCACGACGACTGCGAGGCTCGAGGTCGGCCGGGTTGTATCGACTTTCAATACATACTGACTACGGACTTCGATCAGGACTTTGCTCAGGAGGGAAGGATCGACTCTGAGTACTTGAATGTCTTCGGCGATGGGCGGCATTGCCGTTGCGGTCGTGAGGATCAGGGTCTTTCTGGGGTTGGTGGATGCAGCGAGTTTCTGCAGCGCATCTGCCAGAGACCTTGTTTGAATCAGGACGTCATTGGGACCCATTGCGGAACCAGACGGCTGTTGCGTCACCTGGCTGACGATGGCAATTGTAATTGGGGATTCCGCGCCTACGATGGCCTGGATCGGTAGAGCAACTCCGTTCTCTACTACCTCAAAGTGCTCTTGTTCCAGCCCTGTGACAAAACGGTTGAGAGGATCGCTTACGGTGAGGTGCAGGCTCCGGGTGGACTGAGCCTGGAGTGGCACAGTTGCCGCGAAGAGCATGCCTGCGACCAGGCCCAAAGCGGTGAAGGCCTGAACGGCCTTATGCCATGACGTATGCAGCCGACTTATGGTCTCTAACGTGGAATCATCATGGAGCAGATTTCGCCCGCTGTCCACCTATAATTGCAGCCTGCTGCTGTCGATAGTCTGGTGATGTCTCATGTTTTGCGGCTGTCATTGTTAGTTTCGGGGTTGATTTCGCTGTTTGTGTTAGCAATGCCCGATCTGATTGTGATTGGGTTTCTGTTTCTGATCCTGCCTGGATTGGTCCTGTCGGCGATGCCGACAATCTTTCTCTATCAGGTGTTGTTTACAGCTACCTGGTTCTGGTTGCGGAAGCGGGGAGAAGTGACGGCGAGTGTGGCCGGGGTTGCGTTGGTTTTGGTGGTGGCTTTTGGGGTGCCAAGCTATTTCAATTTACAGACCCAGCAGTGGCTGGTTGAGGCCGAGCAGAAGGATGTGGTGCCGAAGGAAAAGATTGGCCCCAGTGCGGCTGGCCCCTATGGGCTGGTGGTGGTGGAGATGCCGCAGCGACTCCTCGGCTGGCCTGATTGTGACGAACTTTGTCAATTGTTGCTCTACAACGACATGGCGGCGAAGGTGATGATTCGGAATCTGGAGGAAGACATCGCGGAGAAGAAGAGATCCAAGTCTGGCCCGACGGTTTACCGGACTGAGAAAGAGAACTGCGTTGTCGATGCTGAAGTGATGAAGTGGCTGAAGGAAGGCAGATCGCAGGAGTGGAGCCAGGGTCGCGCGCCGGAGATCGCAAAGGCAGTGAGAGCGAGGATTGCGGGAGAGGAATGCCTGTTGCGCGAGGATGCAGCGCCGGTGCGGGGGGATTTGCGGATTCGCTGGGTGGATGAAAGCCTGGGGACTGCCGAGACGAACTTGAGATTGGTGCCCGGGGTGCCGTGGATGAAGGGAGTGGAGTTACGGGTGGGAGACCGGGTGGTTGGCCGGGAGACAGTGCGTGGGGCGTCCACCTTGAAGATCCCGTTGCATCTGGAACCGATCAGCAATGGGCTGGGGTTTCGAGGGTGGCGTTGGGGCCGACGTTGGGGCTCAGGCGAGCCCGCGAAAGTGGACCGGGTGGCGATGTTGCAGCGCCTGACGGTGCTCGATCTGGAGCAGCCACGGGGTCTGGATCAGATTTCCATGCGGAAGCGGCTGGACCTGGCGCTGAACGCGCGCGGGGGATCGAATGCGGCATTTGCGTTATTGCCCGACTACTACAAGCTGGTGCGGGAAGAAGGGATGGAGGTTGGGGACCGGGAGAGGCTGGCGCGGTTGATTGAAGATGAGCGGGTGATTGATTTTTCGTATTTTGACTGGTCTGATAAGCAGCGGACCGGGGTGGGGGCCAGAGTCCGCGATGCGATGCTGCGGCGGATGTTGGCCGAGCAGGGGCTGGAGAAGAAGCCGGTGACCTCGAGACTGGATCATTTGGCGGGGTCGCTTTCGGAGGGGAGCTTTGCCGGGGAGGTTCCGTTGCTGGATGAACTGCTGGCGAATGGGCAGGAGAGGCGCTGGTACCCGAATGTCATTCCCAAGCTGGCAGAGCAGGGAAAGGTGGGTACGGAGAAGCTGGTGCGCATTCTGGAACAGGCCTGGAGTTTGCCGGATCGCGGGTTTGCCTGGGGGCGGGATGCGGAGGCAGCGACGGTGGCATTGTGCCAGATAGGGGAGGGGGCGCGCGAGTTTTTGCCGCGGCTCAAAGCGGTGAGTGTGAAGCATGAAAAACAGGTGAGTTATGCGAGGGGGCATGCGTGGAGAGGCATGCTGGTTGCGCTGGGTGCGGACCCTGCTGAGTTTCACTCGGAGAACTATCCACAGCCGGGGAAGTATGCGGAAGAATTGCGGAAGGCGGCGCGGGGGTGTCGGGTGAAGAGGCGCTAGATACAATCAGGGATATGGGTTCTGTTTCTCCGTTTCATATTGCGTTTCCGGTTCATGATTTGAAGCTGGCGCGGGAATTTTATGGTGGGTTGCTGGGGTGCCCGGAAGGGCGGTCTTCGGAGGAGTGGATTGACTTTGATCTGTATGGGCACCAGATTGTGGCGCACCTGAAGGCGGGGTTTACGCCGGAATTGCACCATAACGCGGTGGATGCCCACGCGGTGCCGGTGCCGCACTTTGGCGTGATCTTGCCGATGGAACAGTGGAATGCGCTGGCGGACAGGCTGAAGGCGGCGGGGACGCAGTTTGTGATTGAACCGTATGTGCGGTTTCAAGGCCAGGTGGGCGAGCAGGCGACGATGTTCTTTCTGGACCCTTCGGGCAATGCGCTGGAGTTCAAGGCATTTGCTGACCTCAGCCAATTGTTTGCCAAGTAGACTACGAAACTTTACAAAGTAGATTGATCGCTGGCGTGGTCTGCGGCGTCCTTTGCTGTAGATGTATCTTTTACTGGGACTGTTGATGATGCAGCAGGCGGCTGTGCCCGTTGGCCTGTGGCAGCAAAAAGACGAGGGCTTTGTGATTCGCATTGAGGCCTGCGGTGCGGGCTTGTGCGGGTATGCGGCTGGGATGCCTGCGAATGCGAAGAAGAAGGAGGGGGCGGTTTGCGGGGCGCCGATGTTGAAGGAGTTTCGCTGGAATGCGGGGAAGCAACGGTGGGAGGGGCAGATGAAGCCACCGGATTTAGACAAGTCGATCTCGAGTTCGATTACTTCGGATGGAAGCAGCTTTCTGACGATGCGGGGGCAGGTTCTGTTTCTCACCAAGACGATATCTTTTGTGCCATATCGCGGGAAGATTGGCGCGGATTGCCGGTTGGAGTAACGGTATGCAGATGAGAATTCTTTGGTTGGGGTTGGTGTTTGCTGGAGCTGGGTTCGGGCAGGGCCAGTTGAACTGGAACTCGCGCGTGAGTGGGGACAAAGAGTTGACCGCCGGGGAGCGACTGAAGTTGTATTTGCATAACAACTTTGTGTCGCCCGGGGCGGCAGCGCGGGCACTGGGGCCGGCCCTGGGGGCTCAGTTGAGCGGGCGGCCCAGGGAGTGGGACAAGGACGGGGCGGGATTTGCGCGGCGGGTGGGCGTGAACATGGCGATGTTTACGACGCGCGATACGGTACAGGCGCTGGGGACGGCGATGCAGGGGCATGACCCGCGGTATCAGCGCTGCGAATGTCGTGGGGTGGGGAGGAGGTTGGGGCATGCGTTCTCCGGGATGTGGATGATGGCGGATGGGCAGGGGGTACGACGCTTTGATGTGTCGAATTTTGGAGCGGCTTATGCGGGTGGGTTTGTGGGGGCGAGTTTGTATCCGGACGCTTACTCGCTGCGGGTGAAGGGATTGCAGTTGGGACACCAGCAGTTGGCACAGGTGATGTTGCGGAATATTGGCGTGGAGTTTGGGCCGGACATCAAGAGGTTTTTTAAGACGAAGGTGCTGCGGCGTTAGTTCTTGTGGGCCTGCATGCGGCGCAGGTGGGAGAGCTGGGTTTGTAGTTGCTCTTTGTCGGGGTCGAAGGGGCGGAGCATGAGGTAAGTTTCGAGGTCTTTGGCGGCGGCCTGGAAGCGGTTGGTGGCGGCCAGGGTGGCGGCGCGCTGGCGGAGGGCGTCGGCGTCGACGGGGTCGGCTTCGAGGAGCAGATCGAGGACCTGGGCGGCTTTGTGCCAGGACTGGCGCTGCAGGTAGATGAGCCGGAGGTTGTTGAGCATGCGAATGAGGATCATGCGCTTGGGGGCAGCGACGAGGTAGCGGAGATCGACTTCTTCTTCGACGTCATCGCGGATCTTGCCTTGCTGGTAGATGTCGAGGTAGTAGGTGTCGTCTTCTTCTTCTAAACGAACCAGGAAGTGGCCTGGGGCGCCGATGCCGTCGACGGTGATGCCGAGGCGGCGGGCCAACTCGATGTAGAGGATGCAGAGGGTAATGGGGATGCCGCGGCGGGACTCGAGAACGTAGTTCAGACAGGAGTTGTGGGCGTTGTAGTAATCGTCTTCGTTGCCGGTGATCTGGAGCTCGTTGAAGAGGTACTGGTGGGCGGCGAGACGGAAGCTGCGGGTGTTGCGGAGGCGGATCTGTTCGGCGTGGTAGTCGAGCTCGGCGAGCCAGGGTTCGAGGGGGAGATTGGGGTATTCGATGCGGGCAATGTAGAGGGCCGCAATGTCGAGGTGGATGGTTTCGTCTTCTTGACGGAGGATGCGGCGGAGAGGGTCCATTGGGCCTTATGAGTAGAATACCGTTTGATGCGTGTTGCTTTGTTGTGGATGATGGGAATTGTTGCGGCGCCGGCGATGGAGCGGTGTGCGCTGTCTGTGGATGTGGATGGAGACGGGAAGCTGGAGCAGGTGCGGGTGGAGGGTGGTGGGGTGGAGGGGAGGCTGGTGGTGCGGGGGGCAGGTAAGAAGGAGTGGGTGGTGGACCGGCATGTGGTGACCCGGGAATGTTACTGGATGGAGATTCTGGGAAGGAAGGGGATTGCGATATTGCCGCACGGGATGGGGTTGCGATTCTATGAGGCGAAGGGGGGCTGGGGGGCGGAGTGGGGCTACACGGAGCTATATTCGTTTTATACGGCGAGCTGGCAGGGAGGCTTGGTGCAGGCGGATGTGGATGTGGATGGGCGCCTGGATTTGTTTTGTGGGAATTACTGGATTCAGAGCCCGGAACGTTTTGAGCTGCCGTGGCGGCTCTATGCGATCAATGCGTATCATGAGCATCCGGTGAGTGCGACGGCGCAACTGCACTGGGATGGGCGGCGGTTGTTGTGGGTGGAGAGCCGAAGGCCGGCGGGGCGGGTGATGTGGTTTCGTCCGCCTGAGGATGTGAAGCAGCTCTGGATTGCAGAGCCGCATGAGCAGAACGGGAAGCTGGATTGCCCGCAGATGGTGGTGCGGGATGGGGTGCCGGTTATTTCCGCAAGTAAGAATCGTTGCCGGTGATCCAGTCTTCGCGACGAGGGGTGAAGAGATCGGTGACGATGGAATCTTCGAGGACGTCGACGGAGTGGGGGATGCTGGGGGGAATCTCGAGGGATTGGCCGGGGCCGAGGGTGATTTCTTTGCCGGCGATGTGGAAGACGAGCTTGCCGGAGTGGACCATGGAGACCTGCTCGTTGGTGTGGTGGTGGAGGGTGACGTGGCCGCCCTTTTTGAGTTCGAGCATGGCGATGGTCATGCCGCCGGTGTGAACGACGCGGCGGAAGAAGAAGGGGGTGACTTCTTCGAGGGGGATGTGATTCCAGTCGTGGACCGTCATAGGGATATCTTGACAGAGGCGGGATTCAAGTATACAGTTCTCTTAGTAAGACAACTGACTATGAGTGTGAACGATCAATTGCATGGAGCGCTGAACCTGCTGGTGTTGAAGGCGCTGACGCGGCGGGGGCGGATGCATGGGTACGCGATTATGAGTTCGATCCATGGGGCGTCGGCCGAGGCGCTGAAGCTGGAGCAGGGGTCGCTGTATCCGGCGTTGCACCGGATGGAGGAGGCGGGCTGGATTGAGGGGGAGTGGGTGGAGAGCGAGGCGGGCAAGCGGGTGCGCGGCTATGCGGTGACGAAGAAGGGGAAGAAGGCGCTGGAACTTGCCGAGGAGAAGTGGACGCGGGTGAGCCTGGCGGTGAACCGGGTACTGGAGGGAGTGTAAATGGGCATCTGGAAGCGAATCAAGAATGCGCTGGCACCGGGGAAGCTTGAGGCGGAGCTGGAAGAAGAAGCGGCTTCCCATCTCGATGAAATGCAGCGGGAGGGTTTTTCTGCGGCAGCATTTGGAAATGGCCTGAGGTACCGGGAAGAGAGCCGAGACGTGAAGACCATCGTATGGCTTGACAGCCTGCGTGCCGACCTCATTTTTGGCCTGAGGCAGCTAACCAA
This sequence comes from Bryobacter sp., assembly GCA_044340255.1. Taxonomy (GTDB): domain Bacteria; phylum Acidobacteriota; class Terriglobia; order Bryobacterales; family Bryobacteraceae; genus Bryobacter. The sequence continues at coordinate 10,600 of JBIITX010000065.1, forward strand.
ACACAAAGTCGCTACGGCGACGGCGATCCTATCCCTGGCACTGGGCATTGGCGCCACAACCACTTCGCTGCAACTTGTGGAAGCCGGCTTTCTGCGTCCATTGCCCGTTCATGCACCCGAGCAGTTGTATTTCCTGCGTTATTCCGGGATGAATATTGATGGCAAGCAAACCCAAAAAGAATCATTCAAATCGCGTGAGCATGACGCCTTGCAAAAAAGCGTCAACGGCGATGCGCAATCGGTTATGGTGAGCTTCGCCGACCGGCAGGACATAAGCTTTGGCGATGTCACCGATGTAGAAAAAGTGACGAGACAGTATGTGGGAGCCAACTTCTTCGAATTTCTGGGACTGAGACCGAAAGAGGGCAGACTCCTTCGCACCGACGAGGCTTCACCGCGAGCAGACCATCACATCGCAGTTTTGAGCGACGAGTACTGGATGCGCCGTTTCGGCCGGGCTCGGTCAGCAATTGGAGCCAAATTTGTCTATGGTGGAGAACAATTTGTCGTGGTTGGGATAGTGGAAGAAGCTTTCACCGGGCCTGTTGTTGGCAACTTCACAGATGTATATTTGCCCATGCCCACTTCGAAGTCATCCGGCGAGCAGCCGGGCGCGCGCATTCTGTTGCGGTTGAGAGAGGGATTCAGACCCGAAGCAATTGAAGAGCGCCTCCATCTCGCCTTTCGGCGGGAAAGGGAAGAGTCTACCAGGCAATGGCCGGCATCCACACCCAAAGAACTGCTGCGGAGTGTCCGCGAAGTACAACTCAAATTAATCCCCGCCGCCAATGGCGTCTCCAACTTTCACCGTGACCACCGCATTCCATTAACCGTACTGTCTCTCACTGCAATTCTTCTGCTCGGTCTGGCGTGTGCAAGTGTGGCGAATCTTCTACTGGCTCAATCCACAGGCCGAATACGTGAGATGGGCATCCGCCTAGCGATTGGTGCCGGACGCTGGCGGCTCATACAGCTGATGCTTGTCGAGACTGCATTGCTCGGCGGAATTGCCGTTGCATTTTCAATCTGGTTCAACCGCTGGGCAGGGCCATGGCTCCTACAACAAATGAACCCGCCGGACAATCCAATGCGGTTGCTGCTCACTTTTGATTGGAGAATGCTTTTGACTGGCTGTGCGTTAACCCTGCTGGTAATCCTGTTGTGCGGAACCCTGCCTGCAATCAGTGTGTTGCAGGTCGATCCGGCCAATGCGATCCGGGGAACAAGCAGTGGATCCAGAACCTTCACACTCTTCCAAGCATTGCTAGGCATTCAGATTGCTTTCTGTGTGGTGGTTTGCTTTGTCGCCAGTTTGATGGTGACAACCATCAGAAATCTGGATAGACAGAGGCTGGGCTTTGACTCCGCCCACACACTCCTGGTCGAAACTTGGGCACCCCGTGGGCTACAGAATTGGGAACTTTGGCGGCAGGTTCAGGAACAAATGCGGGATCTTCCCGGAGTGGACCATGTTGGCCTTAGCGGCTGGCCACTACAAAACGGCGGGGCCGACATCGGCGACGTAGAGATTGCGGGCAAGAGGTTGGGAATCGGTGGGCCCTACACTTTTCTTGCAGCTCCGGGATGGTTTGAAACCATGCGGATCCCCATACTTGATGGCAGTGATTTTCGCCCCGGTTCAAAGGAGGATGTTGTTATCGTCAATGAACAGATCCAGCGAGAGTTTTTCGAAGGGAAGAGCCCCGTTGGAGCAACCCTGTTTTCCTGGGGCAAACCGTATCGAATCATTGGCGTGACTGGCGACATCCGCATGCGCGACCTGAAGGAACCAGTGAGAGGAATCTTGTACTTCCCCTTCGTCGACATGCGGGAGGGGGCTTTTGCCCTTCGAATCAAGGAGTCCTCCATGGCTCGAGAACTGCCGCGGGAGATCCGCAAAATGATCGCCAGAAGCTTTCCCCAATTGAATTTGAGTCTGATCCGAAGCCAGGAATCCTTGATTGAATTGGAGGATGTCCGCTTTTCCGTTGAAAGTAGGCAACTCTCTAGAAACTAGCTAAGCAGCTTTTGTCTTAGCATGGGAACGCAGCTTGCAGGCAGCCTGCAAAGAAGCTATGAGTTGGGGCATGTGA
>JBIITX010000077.1:0-3168 GCA_044340255.1 Bryobacter sp.
TTTTGCCCTTCAACATCCGGAATAACTTCAATGTGTTTCAACCAGGCGGTTACATCCAAACCACACAGAATCTCGGCAAGCGCCTCAGCTTGACCTGGGGCGGGCGCTACGACAACTACCGTTATCTTGGCGCCACACGCTGGAGCCCGCGGGCCGGTCTGAGCTACCGCATCACTGACAAAGTCTCCTGGCGTGCGGCTTGGGGTACTTACTTCCAGCAGCCAGTCTTTTTCGTATCCGGAGCCTTCCCGCAGAACCGGCAGTTGCTCCCCATGCGTTCTGATCATCTGTTGACGGGCTTCACCTGGATTGTGAACAGCAACACACGCGTCACCCTCGAGGGGTACTACAAGCGTTACAAGGACTACCCCGTAAGCCCACTCTTCCCCCAGTTCAGCTTGGCGAACGCTGGCGACAGCTTCGGGCAGGATGAGTTGTTACTTCCCTATATCAGCTCTGGTCGAGGCCGGGTGCGCGGCGTGGAACTGTTCGTGGAAAGAAAATTCGCAAAGAAGTGGTACGGTCAAACCAACTTGTCCTGGTCAAGAACGCGGCACGCTGGCTTCGATGGAGTTCTCCGGCCCGGTTCCTTCGACTACTCACTCGTCTACAATGCGGTGGTCGGCTACGCACTGAACCGCAAGTGGGACTTCAGCGTACGTGGGGTGTATTTGACTGGACGACCTTTCACACCCTTCAACACTGCTCTCTCCTCCGCTCAGCGCCGTGGAGTTTTTGACTTGTCCCGCTACAACGGAGTTCGTGCTCCAGACTACTTCCGGCTCGACTTTCGAGTAGATCGTACTTTCACCTTTCGGGAAAAGCCCGTCGTTCTGTTTGTTGGCTTGCAGAACGCAACGAATCGGAGAAACTTTGCCTTTCCAGGCTGGAGCCGCACCACAAACCAGCAGACCGTCGAAACGCAACTGGGTCTGTTCCCCATCGTGGGGTTGAACTGGAGATTCTGAAGGTTTGCGCTTTCCTCTTTAGCGGGCGGCGGTTCTGGACCCTGCACAACCGCAATCCTCAGGACAACGCAGGCGTCTTCCGGGTCGGAACGCCTAGAACATGTGCAAGCTGAAGCTCGACGAGGAATCCCCCCACGATTGCCTTACCTCAAGGCGGCAGGTTGTCTATCTGATACCCAGCCGCCGCAGATTTCAGTCAAGGTCCCGATGTTGCTGATTCCAAGAAACAAGAGAGACTACCGACATCTTCAATGCCTGCTATAAGCAGATGCCATAAAGGATGCTCTCCGGGCGATTTCAGGCAGCGGGCAAGCGATTCGGCTTATTCGCGCATAACCACGAGGTGTATGTGATTGTTTATCAATTGGTAGGCGAGTATGGGGAGGTAAGTCCGGCATAACTGATCGGCGACCAAGCAACAGCAAGCCTGGCGGTCGCGTTTGGTAAAGAAGAGGGCTTGGCGGCCGTCGGCACCCCGGGTAACTCGGAGCGCAACGCTGCACGCCAACAGTCTATCGCCGCCGTGAACATACCGGTGCGATGACTGGGGCGCGCTCTTACTCTCAATGCTTTGCGCTAGGTATCGATAAGGACGTCCGCCTACTTCCCTTGTCTTTGCCACGTTGTAACACGTAATATATTCTTCTACAATGCAATGAAACGAATGACGTACTGGCTGCATCTGCACTTATACGGAGAGGACCTTCATAAGAGCCCAGGCGGATCTGGACACTATATGGACTCTGCCTCTTCGATTAAGCCGCTCCAATCGTCTGGTTATATTGAAAAGCATTGAGTTACTGTCTCCTGCTCCTCAATACCACCCGGCCAAACAATCAACCCAAGCCAACAAAGGAGTTTACACCCATGAAGAATGTTTTGGTTTTCACCATTGCTTCTCTCGCCCTCAATAGTCTTCCGCTCTTTGCCCAGGTTCTTCCGGAAGGCAGCAAAATCCGCCTCCGCTCCGAAGCTCTGATCACTAGCTCAACAGCTCAAATGGGCCAGCGTGTCAGCTTTACAGTGGCCGAGGACGTCGAGATCGACAATAAAGTCTTCATCGAGCGCGGAGCCGTGGCCGTCGGCACTATCACGCGCGCGGAACATAAGAAGAACTTCGGCCGCGGCGGCAAAATCGAATTCAACCTCGAATATGTCAAGTCCGCCAATGGTGAGCGCATTCCGCTGCGCGCCATCACCCAGCGTCTTGGTGCCAAAGGCAAGTCTCTCACCACGAAAGCACTCATCACCGGAGGCATCCTCATTTTCCCCCCGGCTGCCTTCGGTGGCTTCTTTTTCAAGGGTTCCGACGTCATCATCAACCCCGGCCAACAATTTGACTCCTTTACGGATGGCGACTTCAAGTCGCGGCCCCGTACCGCCAAACTGAATCCCGGGGCAGTTGAAGACAATAAGGAGGCGTCCTGACCTGAACCCACTCACCCTTCGGGATTCCTTAGCGGTGGAGGGCCTGATTTGACACGGTATCCGTGATGGCATCGCGGCAAATCGCTGCTAACTTGGCGCCTGAATCGGGAGGGAACAACTCCAGCGGTTCCCTCCCCTGCGACCTGAACAATCAGCCCCCGCATCGCCAGAGACACTTATCGCATTGAACAACTCCGCATGCCCGTGGCACTTGTACATCTTTGCAATGGCGAATGCAGGCAACGCGAAGTGTTTAGGCAGGAACTCCAGCGTCTTTCTCGTCTCGGGCTGCCGGCATCGAATGCGACGATGCTTGTCCGGGTATCGTACATCCGAATACGGTGTGTCGAGCACAACCATCCGAGCACTGCGGAGCCCACTCGACTTTCCCACCTTGTGAGAGATTAGGCGGCGCAGGATCACGTCGCTTTTGTTGCGGATTCCGAAGAACCGCAACTTGACCGCAAAACGGTAGATTCCGACGAAGTCCAAGTAGCCGTTGTCTACGACATAAACGGCTCCGGCATCTGGTGTCATCTCGTCAAAAGGAACGACTTCATGCAGTCTTGAACCGGAAACATAAACAAAAGCGAGGATGTCCCCGCTCAGGCCGAGTAGATTGGAGTCCCTTACCGCAGCCTTCCGTTAATCCTAAAAACGGCAGTTGCCCCGCTCATCTGGCCTCCGCCAAGAGCCTCTCGGGCCTTTTCTGAGTTGTAAAATCCCGGAAGATCCACCTCAGCATGTTGGGCCACCGCTGGTCTCGGGCTAA
>JBIITX010000018.1:0-136365 GCA_044340255.1 Bryobacter sp.
CGGGGTAAGGGGGCTCAGACGCCACCCCCTTGCCCCACACCCCTATCCCCGCTAACGGCGGAACAAATGGGCTAAGATCTTTGAAGTTCTCTAGTTATGGCTGGAGGAGTCATTGGGGGCAGGTCACTAGGGTCCAGTATTTGAGGCATAGACGGATGCCACAGGGGGGGGCAGAATCCAACTAAGTTACGAACAAGTTGCATTGAAACTCCTGTTGATCTGTCAAAAGTATTCAGCAAAAGCGACTTCAATGCAAGATGAATTTTCTATCAAAGTTTTGAATGATTCAGTGCCTCGACATAAGTTTATTGTGCAGATCATCGCTAACGTTCGTACAGCGACAACTCAGGAATCTTGTAAGGGCTGCGGTCGTGAAAAATATCATCAAACAGCGCCAGCGTCGCGTGGTGGATGTGCGTATTTGTAGCCAGCAAATGGCGGCTGGTGATGAGGTGGTGCGGGGCCCCGTGCATATCCGTCGTCATCCCCCCAGCTTCTTCCACCATCAACTTCCCGGCTGCCATATCCCAGGGGTTCAAACCGAATTCCCAGAACGCATCCAGCCGCCCACAAGCAACATAGGCCAGGTCAATTGCTGCAGATCCGGATCGCCGCACCCCATGCGAAATCATCGCCAACTGGTAGTAGAAGTGAATGTTCACGTTCTGATGGCGGCGACGGCTGGGAAAGCCCGTGCAAAAGAGAGCGTCTTCGATGCGAGTCGCCCGAGCAACACTCATCCGTTCGCCATTCAGAAAAGCCCCCGCAGATTTCTCGGCGGTAAACATCTCATCGCGGGTAGGATCATAAATCACACCGGCGATCAGTTCATTGTCCTTCTCCAGCGCCAGCGTCACGTTATACACCGGATAGCCGTGGGCAAAGTTCGTCGTGCCATCCACAGGATCCACATACCAGCGGTAGCCAGAATCCGAGTGCGTATTGTTCCCCTCCTCCGCCACAATGGCGTGAGTAGGAAAAGCTTCCCGCAGTCTGCTGGTAATCAGAACCTCGCTCTGGCGATCCGCAATCGTAACCAGATCGGATTCGCCCTTGAGCTCAAAATCGATGCCGCCCCGGCGGAGATCTTCCACCAGAGCCCCCGCTTCACGGGCAATCTGGGCAGCAGTTTCAACGTAATGCTTCATGAGTTAGAGGGGTTCTTCCCAGAGGTACTGGATTTCTTCTTTGAATAGGAACAGGCTGGCCGCATTGGGCTGCGACAACCGGATGACATCCGCGTCAGAGATTTCAACGGCACCACGGATCACCTTGCCATTGGCCATCTTGATGGCCACCGGTGTCTTGGCCACGGCGAGTTGCCGCAGGTAAGTTCCTTCGGCAAGCGTCAGGATCGGTGCTTTCGTCTTTGGTTTGGCTTTGGCCATAGAGAGAATCTAGAGAGACTAGAGAGTCTCTTCATAGTAGCCAGTGCGGGCAGAGACCCGCAAACCCGGTCGCTTCAGCTTGACTTCAAGCTTGTGGAATTTGTTCTTTGTCTCGGCCAGATTCCTGGGGTAAAAGGCCAATAGATATTGAGTACGCAAGTCGCGCAGAATCTCGTCAAAGCTCTGCCCCAGCTTGTCGAACGAAGCAGGCTGCAGCACCCGTCCGCCGCTGCGTTCCGCGATCAGTTGCAGGGCATTCTCCCCACCGATATTCCGTCCGGGGTCATTGGTGATCGGCGTCACCAGAATCGGGTACACCACAGCCTGCGCCCGCTGCACCGCGATATTGGCATCATTGAATTTCTTGAAGCTAGCCGTATCGCCACCGTCCGATACACAAATGATCACCTTGCGCCCCTCGCGGCCCTCCAACTCTTCGCTTGCCAGAAACAGCGCATCATAGAGCGAAGTCCCGGCCCCGGTCTTGATATCGCGGACGGCGTTTTCGAGCCGCTGGATGCGGCGCGTAAAGCCCGCAATGATGTCCACTGCATAGTTAAAGGTGAGCAAAGCAATCGTGTCTTCTGGATTGCCTTCCTTGAGGAGCGACCGGGCAAAGCGAAGCGCCGACTCGGTTTCGTACTTGATGTCCTTGGCCACGCTCGCACTGATGTCCAGCAGCACCGCAACGCTCAGTGCCTGCGTCGTAGATCGCTCGAAGATCGCCGTTTCCTGCTCCACGCCATTGTCGAAAATCTGAAAGTCTTCTTTGTTGAGTCCGCCATAGAGCTGTCCGTACTGGTCGCGCACACTCGCAAGGACGCGAATCAGTTTGACGTCAACGCGGATCGTAGCATCCTGCGCGACGGCAAGCACAGGACTGGCAATAAATAGACGGCGGGTCATGGGCAGGACGCGTCCCTTCACGGTAGCAGACGCGGCCGCAAGGCCAATCGGGTTCAAGATTTGGCGCGAACCACAGAATCGTCCCAGGCCCCGTCCACCCAAACCTCGCCATCGACGAAGTACTCTTTCTTCCAGATCGGCACCAGTTTCTTCAGCCGGTTGATCCCTTCGAGCGCTGCATCAAAGCTGGGGCGGCGATGCGGAGCAGCAGCGATAATCACAACGCTTGCCTCACCGATTTCCATGCGGCCCAGGCGGTGAATCATGGCAATACGGGAAATTGCATGAGTTTTCGCAATCTCCTGGCCAATCTCGGCCATCTGCTTCACGGCCATGGCTTCGTAGCACTCATAGTCCAGATAGCGGGTCTGGCGGCCGCTCGAGTTGTTGCGCACCACACCTTCGAAAGTACAGATCGCGCCATCGATGCCTTGAAGAATCTCGCGACCCAACCCTTGGGTATCGATCACTTCCCGGGTGAGCGCGAAGATGTGACCTTCGGGAGTAACAATGCGGTGGGAGTAGCTGGTGCCGCCGCTGACCGGGGGGAGGAAAGCGATTTCGTCACCATCGGCAAGCAGCTCGCCGGGCTGGGCGAATTGCTGGTTGCGCGCCAGAGCGATCGAGTCGGCAAGCCCTTCCAGCTTCGGAAAGCGGGAAACGTAATAGGCAAAGAGACTCTCGATGGTGGTGCCTTCTGGCATATCGATCAGATCGTCGCTCGGGTCGGCGAAGTCTTTGAGAAGCCCGAAGAAAAGGACGCGGATTTGCATCTTCTTTAAGCGTAACGCGGCCCCGCCTGGTTGACGGGGCCGCGTTAAGGAAAAGCTCTAGCCGGAGGAGACTAGCGCTTGCGTGACTTGAGCCAGGCGAGTGCAGCAAAGGCTGCACCCGTCAGTGCATAGGTGGATGGCTCTGGAACGGCATTGGGATCGGTGTTGCCGGGAGGAGGAGGTGGTGGTGGCGGCGGGGGTGGCGGAGGGGGGGGCGGAGGAGGCGGAGCCGTATTCCCGTCGATCACTCCGTTAATCCGGAAGAATGCCGACGATCCGAACGCAGGAGCATCAATCGGCACAAACTGCAAGTTGTAAGCAGTACCGCCAAGCAGACTAAAGGTAGCCCGCGAATAAACGGCAACCGGAGGTGTCGTCGAAGCAAGCGGTGTATCAAAACAGTCTTGCGGATTCAGCCCGCAACTCGGAATCGCTGGAGGAACTCCGACAATCCCTTGTAGCGTCACTCCCAACGAAGTGCGCACATTTCCGGCACCAATGTTCTCGACGCGGTAAGTTTCGCCCACAGCCTGACCATCGACAACATCAAGGGAACCATTGCCAACCAGACTAAACATCCAGGGAGTGGCACCTGGATCAAGGTAGGCATTGGCACCCGTGCCACCCGAAGAACCATTCGTGGAATCGGTAAATTGTTGTCCAGTGAGGATGTGATACCAAACACCGGCAGTAAGCGTGGCAGCGCTGGAAGGAATTGCGTAAGTCAGAGCCAAAAGGAGAAGTAGACTTCGTTTCTGCATGGTACGACTGTGCGGCAAGTAGGGGGCAAGAAACAATTAGGGCGATGCCTTAGGGATACGTGACAGGACTATCCTTAGTCTGAGAACCTTATTTTTTGGGTTGGTAAAATGCTGTCCGCTGGCAGGGGGTTTCGTCCCAGTAGCGGACAGATGCAACCTGAGTTCGAGCCAAAGATATTGCAAATGCACGATTTTCGGATCGGAACTGCAGTTGCAAACGTATCAGAGAAGAGTGAAAGACCGAGAATGAACGTAGGGCAAAATCAGGTGCGGATTTTCGTTTGCGATGACCAGATGGAGGTCCGCGAAGCACTGCGGCTGCTTCTCAAGTCCAACGGCTACCTCGTCGAGACCTTCGACAGCCCTGTCACTTTGCTCGAAGCAGCCGTCCAAAGAGAAGCCAGTTTGATCTTGCTCGACATGAACTATACGCGGGATACGACCAGTGGCACCGAGGGGCTCGATCTGATTGCCAAACTGCGCGAACACCGTGTGCCAGCCTCCCTCATTGCCATGACAGCCTGGGGCGATGTCAGCCTGGCCGTGCAGGCCATGCAACGCGGAGCCAGCGACTTCGTCGAGAAACCCTGGAGCAATGAACGCCTTCTGCAAACTGTCGCCAAGTGGAGCGCCGTCCGCCGCGACGATAAAGAAATGGCCGGGGCAAGGCGTGTACAGGAGAGTTTGCTGCCGAGGACGAACACCGGCGATAAATCCCTGCACTATGCCTGCCGCTTCCTGCCCGCCCGCGAGGTCTCCGGCGATTACTATGACTTTTTTGAAAAGCGCCCCGGGCACTTTGGCTTTGTCGTCGCCGACGTGAGCGGCAAGGGAGTCCCGGCGGCAATGTTGATGGCGAATTTGCAGGCCCTGTTCCGCAGCTACACGTACCGCGATGACTCTGCCCCCGAGCCCCTCCTGCGCGCCGTCAATGCCCAGTTTCACGAATCCACTTCGCCCGAAAGCTTTGCCACGGCCTTTTACGCTGATCTCGATGAGTCCACACGCGAGCTGCGCTACATCAATTGTGGCCATCCGCCGGCGATGCTCCGCAAAGGCAATGGCGAGATGCAACTTCTCGAATCGAGTGGCTTGGTATTAGGGGCCTTCCCGTTTTGGCAGGCAGAGACGGGAACAGTAAAGCTCGAAAGCGGCGATCGCCTCCTTGTCTACTCAGACGGAGCGGTAGAGGCGCAAAGCACCAACGGGGAAGAATTTGGTGAGCAACGACTGGCTGAGATCCTTGAAAACACTGCGCATCTGAGCCCCCAGGAAGCCCTGCCGCAGATGGAGCTTGCCATCCAGCAGCACTCCGGCGTCTCGCTTTTTGACGACTGTACGCTTTTCATGGCCAGCCTTCGCTAAAATCAAAAGTACTCCATGACAAAAACGAGCAATCCCGCCGAGCTGGCAGTGATCTCAAAGCGTGTGCGTCGGCACATCATTGAGATGATCACGGCCGCCAAGAGCGGACACCCAGGCGGCAGCCTATCTGCGACTGAAGTTGTAGTGACGCTTTTCTTCGACATCATGAAGCATGACCCCGCAAACCCGCAGTGGAAAGAGCGCGATCGCTTCATTCTTGGCAAGGGGCATGCCTGCCCTGTTCTGTATTCAACAATGGCCGAGTGTGGCTATACACCCGTCGACCAGTTGAATACCTTCCGCCGCCTCGGCTCGATTTACCAGGGGCATCCGGACGTACGCTTTATCCCCGCTCTCGAAGCCTCAACCGGATCACTCGGCGAAGGCTTGAGCGTTGGCCTCGGCATGGCGCTGGCTGCCAAGCTCGACAAGAACCCGTCGCGGACTTTCGTCGTCCTGGGAGATGGCGAAATCCAGGAAGGCCAGGTTTGGGAAGCCGCCATGTTTGGCTCGTTCCACCAGGTGGACAACCTGGTTTGCATCGTCGACTACAACAAGATTCAGCTGGATGGCTTCGTCAAGGACATCATGCCGCTCGAGCCGCTGGCCGACAAGTGGACCAGCTTTGGCTGGCACGTCATCAGCATCGATGGCCACGACATTGAAGCCGTGCAGAAGGCCTTCCATGAAGCAGAAGGCGTCAAAGGCAAGCCGACCGTGATCCTGGCAAACACCATCAAGGGCAAGGGCGTCTCGTTTATGGAGAACAACCCGAAGTGGCACGGTTCGGCACCGTCCAAAGAAGAGTGTGAGTTGGCGCTGAAGGAGCTTGCATAATGGCCGTTTCCAAGAAATACGAATTGAAGATTGGGCCAGCAACGCGTGAGGCGTTCGGTAAGGCTCTGGTCGAGTTGGGTCAGAAGAATCCCAACGTTGTGGTCTGTGATGCCGACTTGTCCAAGTCGACCATGACCACCTTCTTTGCCAAAGAGTTTCCTGATCGCTTCATCCAGTGCGGCATCGCCGAAGCCAACATGGTTGCCATCGGCTCTGGCCTTTCTGCCGCCGGCAAGATCGCTTTCGTGTCGAGCTTCTCAGCCTTCGTCATCAACAAGGGCTTTGAGCAATTGCGCGTCACCGCGGCCTACCCTAACGTCAACCTGAAGGTCGTCGGCACTCACAGCGGCATTTCGATCGGCGAAGACGGCCCCTCGCAAATGTCGATTGAAGACCTGAGCCTGGCCTGCAACCTGCCTGGCTTTGTGGTGCTTGCTCCGACCGACGAAGTTTCGATGAAGGCAATGATTCATGCAGCAGCAGAGCACGTCGGCCCGGTCTTTGTCCGTGCGGGACGCTCCAAGGCAGCGCATGTCTATGACGCCGGCACTGAATTCCACATTGGTGGCAGTCATGAACTTTTGAGCGGCAACGACGTCGCGATCTTCGCCAACGGCTTGCTGGTGGCAGAAGCCATCCGGGCCGCCGAACAACTCGACGCCGCGGGCATCTCTGCCCGTGTGATCGATCTCTACAGCATCAAGCCGATCGACCGCGCAGCCATCGAACGCGCGGCCAAAGAGTGCGGCGCGATTGTGGTCTGCGAAGAGCACCTGAAAGATACAGGCATTGGTACCCGTGTCGCGCAGGTCACCGCAGAGACAACCCCTTGCATCATGGAATTTGTCGGCGTCGACAACACCTATGCGGAGAGCGGTACGCCCGAGGCAGTGATCGAGAAGTATGGATTGCTCGCCAAGGATATTGTTGTTGCAGTAAACAAGGTGCTCGCCCGCAAGAAGTAAATGAGCGAGCAGGCGGCATTTGCGGAGTTGCTGCGTCGGCACGAAGAGCTGACGCAGCGCTTTGCGCGATTGCTGCATGACGATGCGGGGCAGGTGCTGACCGCGATTGCCCTGCAGTTATCCGTCCTCGACGGAGTGGCCAAAGAAGATTTGGCCGGCCTCACCGAAACTCTGGATGACTTGCTCGATCGCTTTCGTGTCGCTCAGGCAAGCCTGGGCGGGGCGGTGGTGGCAAAGCGGGGTTTGTTGGCAGCCCTATCCCAGTTGGCACGCATGAATCCGGGCTTGCGGGTAGACGGCAATGCTGCGCCTCCCTGGCCCGTAGATTCTTTACAGGCGGCCTTCCGAATCGTCGAAGCATTGTCACCGAAGCGGGTAGTGGTTCAGGCCGACGGCCTCACTCTCGAGGGCACCCAAGGCTTGAGTGACTACGTGCAGCTTCTGGCCACCGTCGGGAAATTGGCTCTCCAGGCCGGGCCTCAAGCGACTACAATCAGAATCTACCATGGCAATTCGGGTACTCATCGTTGACGATCACAAGATCATGCGCGACGGGATCAAGGCGATCCTCAAACCGGCAGGCGATCTCGAAGTAATTGGGGAAACCGACTCCGGAGTCGATGCCGTGCAGATGGTTCGTAAGCTGCGCCCCGATGTGGTGATGATGGATATCAACCTGCAGGGGATGAGCGGCATTGAGGCCACCACAGAGATGATCCGGCATCAGCCTGAAATCAAGGTGATGATGCTCTCCATGTATGACGATGAACACTCTGTGATTAGCGCCGTCAAAGCTGGTGCCAGGGGCTTTGTACTCAAGCGGGCATCTGATGGGGACTTGATCCAGGCCCTGCGCATGGTGGCTCAAGGTGGTACCTATTTGAGTCCCCGAGTTTCAGATCGATTGCTCGAACGAATCCAAAAGGGTACCGTCGATGAGAGCACCCAGGCGCTCCCCCTGGCAGACCTCTCTCCGCGCGAAGTCCAGGTGCTTCGGCTGGTGGCAGAGGGCAAAACAAGCAAAGAGATTGCCGTCATGCTCGACCTGAGCGTCCAAACCATCCGCTCCTACCGTAAAGCCATGATGAAAAAGCTGAATGTGAACAACGTCGCCGGGCTGACCCAATTGGCACTTTCGACCGGCCTGACCCGCCCACAGAGTTTTTCAAACGCCATGGAAAGTACCACCCCAAGCTAGGGTGTTGTATCCTTTGAGGATTGCGTCCTAATTTCGCCACAGTACTGATGGTGGTCTTGGCCTTGGTGTGGCCGGGTCTTTCTGCGCCTGTCAGTAAGAAGAAAAAGTCGGTCAAGCGACCGGTGGTGGCGGCAAAAAAACGGGTCAGCGCCAAGAAAAAAGTGGTGAGACGCCCGAGCCGAAAAGGGAAGCGGGTTGCTTCGGCAAAAGGCCCCCTCAATTTTGCCACCGAGCCAGTGAAACTGGAACTCCAGGCTTGCACAGCGCAGGATCAACAAAAAGTGGTCGGCGGTCTTTGCCTCAATTGCGCCGAACAAGCACTCTCCACCGCGAAAGCATTCACCGGCTTGCGATACGTTCGCGGCGGAACTGACCCCAACTCAGGCTTTGATTGCAGCGGCTTCGTTCAGCATGTCTATGCCAGCTCTTGCGGTAGAAATCTTCCCCGCACAGCCCACGAGCAGTTTGCCATGGGAGAAGCAGTCGACAAGAGTGAATTGCAGCGGGGCGATCTGGTGTTTTTCAAGGGCCGTCAGGGATGGCACGTCGGCATCTATACCGGCGACAACCAGTTCATCCATTCACCCAATCGAAGAGAGTCTGTGCGTGTCTCTTCCCTCGACACTCCTTATTACTTCCGCAGCTATAAGGGAGCCCGACGCATTTCCACCGGCATGGGTCTACCTCCCGGACCTGAAGTCACAATCCCAACCAACGACGACAATTAACTGAGAGTTTCCCCGGCTACTCTGCACTTTCTCTATGCATGAGAGTCGTATTGCGCGTGCAAGGCAATCCCTGGTGGATTCGCCAACTCGATGTGGCCAACCCGGTTGTGGAGCTTAGCCCTGAAGAACAACTGAGAAAACTGGTCAACGCGGCTCTGGCAACTCCTTATTTTTCGAAGCCAGAACGTCTTGAGGCACTGCTCAGGGCGAGAACACTGGCAGATTTGCCGTTAGTGCCAGCCCGGGAAGTACTGACGGGACGCAGTCGTTTCCTGAATCCCAAAATCAAGACAGCGCGGGGTCTATTGCGGCTCCCCTTTGCCAGCGATTCGTGCGTGCTGATTGGAAAAGACCTGCGTGTGCCCAAAGGTGTCACTGTGGTTGACGAGGGTATGCTCGGTCGTTTGCATTTGGGGGAAACGCGCATGCTGGCCGCAACACCGGCAGTCTTGCGACGAATCTGCGCTCAGATTGAAGCGCGTAGCCTGGCTCTCCCTCGTTTGAGCGAAGCGGTTGTCGTGCTGCAAGGGGTAGAAGACGGCTTGCTCGGTGAAGGCGAGCGCGACATGCTTTGGCGTTGCCTGGGTGTCCCGATTTTCGAGCAATGGCTGGGCCTCGATGGAGAAGTCTTGGCCTGGGAATGTGGTGCGCATCAGGGGTTGCACTGGATGCGGGAGCGGGCAGAACTGGAGCAGGTAAATGGCGAGTTGGTTGTAACCAGTTGGCCGGCGTTGCGAACCCCTGTGGCAAGGCTGGCAACCGGCTTCTGTGCAGAGCTTGGCTCGGCCGTATGCCTGTGCGGAGATCAGCGTCCCCTGCTACGCAAGTTGAGGGGCAAGCAAATTCCGGTTGCCGAAGAAGTGGCTATGGCGGCATCCGCCTAACAGCGCTTTGCACGATTTCGCACTGGGGGCCGTCATACTGTGTAGCGATGGCTGAATTTGTCTTGAAATACGCCGATGCCAGGGGGCAGGTGCACCAGGTATCCGCGGTGGCACGCAATGAAGGGGAGTTACGCGAGCGCTACGCACGCGATGGCTATCTCGTTTATTCTGTGACAGCCAAGGGTGCAGCCGGTAGCGGGCCCAGGGGCAAAAAAGTCGACATGGAGAAATTCCTGATTTTGAATCAGCAGTTTGTAACGCTGATCAAGGCAGGCTTGCCGATTCTGAAAGCACTCGATTTGCTGGCAGAGCGGCTGACGGACGATAAACTTCGCGGCCCAATGACGGCGGTTCGCGATGAGGTACGCACGGGTACCCTGCTCAGCACTGCGTTTCAAAGCCAGAATCTCTTCCCCCCCATGTACATCACAACCATCATGGCGGGAGAACGCGCCGGCAGCCTGGCCGAGGTGATGGATCGCTACATTAGCTACCAGAAGCTGGCCTTGAGCGTAAAAAAGAAGCTCATCACATCTCTGATCTACCCGGCCCTGCTTTTCTCGCTGGTCCTGGCGCTGATCGTGTTTCTGATCACCTTCGTCGTGCCAAAGTTCAGCGAACTCTACAACACATTGAATGCGGAATTACCAACACCGACCAAAATCCTTGTAGCGATCAGCACCACGGCCAGCACTTACATTCTTGTCGCCTTCCTGGCCATTGCCGCTACCGCGGCAGGCATCTATTTCTGGTCACGCACGGCAGCAGCACAAGAGCAGATGGACCGCATCAAGATGGGCTTCCCCCTCTTTGGTGAAATCTGGACCAAGTTTCAAGTCGCCCAGTTGGCGCGCGTTTTAAGCACGCTGCTGGTGGGTGGCATCCCGTTGCTACAGGCAATTCACACTGCCGGCGAATCGGTTTCAAGCGTCCTGATTCGCAAGGCACTGGCGACGGCAAGCCAATTGGTGCGTGAGGGGCAGCCCCTGTCACACTCCCTCAAGCAGACCGGGATCTTTCCAGACCTTGCCGTCGACATGATGGAAGTAGGCGAGTCGACCGGCGCACTCCCCACCATGCTCGGCAGTGTTGCCGAATTCTATGAAGAAGACGTGCAAAACAAGCTGGCTGCAGTGCTCAGCCTCATTGAGCCCGTAATCATGATCTTTATGGGAACCTTCGTGGCCTTCGTCCTGATTGCCCTCTACCTGCCGATCTTCAGCCTGGCCGACAGCCTCAGCTAAGCCACTGCATTTCTAATTCGTTACCATATAAAGATATGCAAAGTTGTTTCCGGGCTCTTATTGCCCTTGCTCTATCCAGTTTTGTCCTCTTCGGTCAAGGTACGACGTCACGCCTCATCGGCACGGTAACGGATGCTTCCGGCTCCCCCGTACCCGGCGTCGTGGTCCGTCTGACCAATGAAGGGACCGGCCAATCTTTCAACACCAGCACTGGCGAAAACGGTGCCTACTTTTTCGAAGCCATTCAGGTCGGCAACTATTCTGTGGCAGTGGAAGCCAGTGGCTTCAAAAAGTTCCTCGCCAAGGGTAACGTCGTCAATATCGGCCAGCCCACCACGGTCAACATCAAGGTCGAAGTAGGCACGCTGGCTGAGAGCATTGAAGTCTCAGGCGCTTACGAACAAGTGCAAACCTCAAGCTCGGGAAACATCGGTAACGTCTTTACCGAAAAAGTGATCCAGGAACTGCCGATCGTAGGTACCCGCGGCCGCAATCCGCTGGAACTCGTATTGCGCCAACCGGGTGTAGTCAGCGGCGCCAACACAGGCGGCGGCGTTCACATCAACGGTGCACGAGACCGGGCCGTGAACTACACGATCGACGGTATCGATTCGAACGAAACCTCGGCGGGTGGCAGCAACTTCTCACCCACCAGAACCAATCCGGATGGTCTAGCCGAGTTCAAAGTTCTCACCTCCAATGCCACGGCCGAATTTGGCCGTAACTCCGGAGCCCAGGTTTCGATGGTCACCAAGAGCGGCAGCAATGAATTTCATGGCACGGGCTTTTACTTTTACCGGTCGCCCCGCTTCAACGCCAACGAGTGGGAGAACAACATCAATGCTTTGGGCAAGCGGCAGTTTGTCCAAAACATTTACGGTGGTTCCATTGGCGGCCCGATCAAGAAGAACAAGCTCTTCTTCTTTGGCAACATGCAAAGGCTAGCCGCGCGTGAAAGCGCAGTGGTCAATCGCACGGTATTTACCCAACAGGCAAGGCAAGGGCTTTTTCGGTTTGTCAACGGTGGACGGAACCAACCGACCGGTGTCCCCGGGGCCTCTGTCGATGCCAGTGGCAACGTCGTGCCCGGCCTGAACATTGGAACGTACAACATTTTCACCAGCGACCCGGATCGCCTGGGTGCCGACCCGCGCGTGAAGGGTCTTGTCGACCAGACTCCGCTGCCCAACAACTTCTTTGGCGGCGATGGCTTGAACACGGCCTTCTATACCTTTACAGCGCTACAGTTCGAGAGGCAGCAGGACAATGTCTTGAAGTTTGACTACATCCTGAACGACAAGAACACGATTTTCGCGCGTATTTCATGGGGCTACCAGAACACCCTTTGCGACCGCGTCAATGGAGGTCAACCCTTTTTCCCTGGTGGGGAATGTCCGGTCAACACCAAGCGTGACCCGCAGAACTACGCCTTCAACTGGCGCACCAATCCGACCTCAAGAATCACCAATGAAATGGTCTTTGGCCGAAACTACTTCAGTTTTGACTTTGCCAACCCGCTACAGAATCCCAGTGAAATCAACTTGACCGGAGCGCCAGTCACGATTCCGCAGGACTTTGGTGTCGGCAATGCGCGCAAGCTCAACACCTGGCAGTTTGTTGACAACTTCTCCTACTTCGCGGGATCGCACTCGCTGAAGTTCGGTCTAAACTTCCGCATCGCCACACACAACGACGTACGTGGCTCGATTGGTGGCGAGAACATTACAGCGAGCGCTAACTTCTCTCGCATCACGAATTCCGTGAACCCGGCAGCCTTCGGCCTGCCGGCTGCCATCCAACAGGCAAACGACCGACCCAACCTCGAGTCGAGCATCAACTATCTACTCGGCCGAATTGGCTCCATAGGCCGCGGATTCTCTTCCACGGCTGCCGGAGATCGCTTTGTCGCAGAACCCTACGATTACAAGGCGCTGTTCAATGAATACGACTTCTTCCTGCAGGACACCTGGAAGGTATCGCGCCGCTTGACCGTAGATCTTGGCCTGCGCCTGGAATTGAAGCCGACCCCTGGCTCAGACCCTGCTGGACGCATCCGTCGGCCCGACCAGAATCTGGTCGCCGGTGCCCCCCCTACCACGGTTGCCAAGTGGGAAATCGGCAAGCTCTACCGCAGCGACCGCAACAACTGGGCACCCAGCGTCGGCATTGCCTATGATCCTCTCGGCAAGGGCAAGACGGCAATTCGTGCGAACTACCGCATCGCCTATGACCGACTCAACACCTTTGTGCTGAGCTCGAGCGTCTTCCAGAATCTCCCCGGCCAAGTGCAGGGTGTCAGAACAGAAGCCTTTGGCCAGGCTGGCGGCCGCCTGCGCAATTTGCAAAACATTGCGCCGCCGAACGTGAACCCCTTAACACTCGCACAGCCCGCTGCTTATGGGGCGCAGAGCATCACGGTGGTCGACCCGAACTTTGAAACCCCGACCACACACATGTGGAGCTTCGGCTTCCAGCAGCAAGTGGCAAAGAACACCGTGGTTGAAGTCAACTACATTGGCCGCCGGGCACACAACCTTTTTGGTGCCTATAACGCCAATCAGGTCGACATCACCCGCAACGGCTTCCTGGACGCCTACAACGTGGCCGCTGGCGGAGGCGAGAGCCCTCTGATCAACCGGATCTTCGACCGGGACCCGCGCAAGAGTGCCGCCGTTTCGGGCAGCCAGTTCATGCGCACCCAATACGCGGCCGACATCCGCGGCAACTCCGTAGCCACCATCGCAGCCGATCTTTCGCGGCGTCTGGTGGGTGGCGTACCGATTGCGCAATCCGCCGGCCTGGGGCAGCATTTCTTCATCCCCTACCCGCAGTTTGCCAACGGCGTGAACGTCATCGATTCCAATGACTTCTCCACGTACCACGGCCTGCAGATGCAGGTAGACCGGCGCATGGCCGGTGGCTTGACGGCACAGCTCAGCTACACCTGGGCCAAGTCGCTCGATACGCGCAGCTTCGACCCGGCCTTCACCGTCGTCGGAACCGGCGTGGGCCAAAGCGCTTCCTCCACACCCTTTGACATCAACAACCGACGCGCCAACTATGCGCCGAGCGACTTCGATCGTCGTCATACGATCCAGAGCTACTGGATCTATGAACTGCCTTTCGGCAAGAACCGCCGCTTCGCCAGCAATGCCGGTCGCGTCATGCAAAGCATCGTCGGCGACTGGCAAGTTGCCGGACTGATGACAATCTCCAGCGGTCGGCCCTTCACGGTCTACTCTGGCTTCAACTCCTTCAGCAATGTGGTTGGCGCAACGGCCGACTGCAACAATTGCGATGGAGCAGGAACTTTGAACCAACGGGCGGACGGCCTGAAGTGGTACTTCTCACCGGAAGAAGTAGCAGCATTCACCAACCCCGCAGCGGGATCGAACGGCAGTTCCAACCGTAACCGCTTTTTCGGCCCCGGGTCTTTCAATATGGACGCGTCCTTCCTGAAGCGCGTGGGTCTGACCGAACGCTTCAAGATGGAGATTCGTGCTGACATGACGAACCTCACCAATACGCCAACCTTTGGCTTCCCGACGGCGAACCTGGCGGCAACCACCTTTGGACGGATCCGCGACACCGTCATCAGCGGTTCGCGTAAAATCCAACTTGGCGCCAAGATCATCTTCTAAAGTGGATCAACAATTCGGGCTCTTTGTTGCCGAGCTTCGGCTCGTGGCAAAGAGCCCGATTTCTTTTGGGGAGCACGGTGCCGCCAATCTGATTCGCGGGCAGTTTGGGCGCGCACTCTTTCGTGAGCAGCCCGAACTCTACCGCCGCCTCTTTGCACCGGCAAGTGCAGCACCCAGTGGGCTCAAAGATCCTCCTCGCCCCTACGTACTGCGAACCAGAACGCTCGATGGGCGCAGCTTCGACGCCGGAGAACAGATGCCATTCACCGTGCATTTCTTTGATCACCCCTGGCCGGAGGCCCAACCAGTGATCGTCGATCTCAGCCCATCCGTAAAAGAGGTGTCACGCGTGAAGGTGGAGTTTCTGACTCCGACTGAGCTCAAGGGCGGTGAGGGTGCAGAATTTGGCGTCCTGTTTGCCAGACTGCGTGATCGCATCAGCAGCCTGCGCGCTTTGTACGGAGAGGGCCCGCTGGCCATTGACTTTCGGGCGATGGGAGAGCGGGCGCGGGCTGTGAAGCTGCACGATCTATCGATTCGCAAGGTTGACCGCAACCGCACGAGCAAAGCCACTGGCAACACCCATTCGATTGGTGGCTTTGTCGGTGAGGCCATTTACGAAGGGGCATTGAGCGAGTTCATACCCTATCTCGAAGCCGGCTACTGGACCGGGGTGGGACGGCAAACCGTATGGGGCAAGGGTGAAATCCGGACCACGGTGTTAGCGTAAACCGGCCCGGCGAATTTTTGCTGTGTAGTAAGTAAACAGCCCCCAAGCCATAGCGGAAATGCCCTCACTCACCGCGACAAAAGTCTTATTGTCCCAGAAAAAGGGATGCAGAGGAACGATCAGAGTAACCAGCCCGAAGCCCATCACAAACATTCGCAATAGTTGGAAGCGCTTGACGCGATTCCAAGACTTGAGGCAGGCATCAGGACTGGCAACCGCAGGTGGGGTCGATGGCATGGGCATCTGGATCCGTTCCGCGAGGGCAGGATTTTGTTTGAGCTCCTCCTCAACGAGAGCACGCGTTCCGGGTGAGGCTTCGCCGGCGGCGTACAAGGTGATGAGGTCGTCAAGGACATCAGCGGGTAGCTTCATGGGTTGGCTCCTGGTTGGGGTTGAGAATCAGTTGGAGTTGCAGTCGGGCACGATGAACTCGCACCTTAACGGTGCTCACTGGCAAGTCGAGGCTGCGAGCGATTTCGTCGTAAGGCAGTTCCGCAATGGCATACATCACCAGAGGTACTCGGTACTTCTCCTCCAGTTGCTGGATGGCGATCATGGTCTGGTCGAGCATGAGTCTGGCATTTGGATTGTCATCGCGCGAATGCGTGTCGAAATCAAGCGGGCTCTCAAACTTCTCTTTGCGAAAGCGATCCGTTACCAGGTTGCGGGCGATGGCAATCAGATAGCCCTTGGCGCTGGCCATGCGGAGGCTCTCTCGAGTAGTCCAGGCTCGCAGAAAAGTTTCCGAGAGAATTTCATCAGCCCAGTCGGGATTGCCGGTCAGGTAGCGGGCAAAGCGCAGTACGTCTGGGGCGTACCTTTCATAGAGGCTGGTGAAGTGGATGGGCTCCATGCGCTTGCAGCTACATAACGAAGATGGGAGGCCCCGGTTTCATTGCTGAGCTAAATTATTTCGCTGGTCACGGCGTCAATGGTGCCCGGGGCATTGCCTTCCAGGCGGTTATTGACAAACACAAAGGCCGGTTGCTTGACCCGCTTGGCCCGCTCCAGAATCGCCTTGAGGGCATCCCGGGCGGCAGGGTTTTCTTCCTGCACGGCGCGATACGGCTCAAAGGCCTTGACCGCCGATTCGTAGCTGCGACCGTATTTCAGAAGTGCGCGAACTACGGTGAAGTCTGCCGTGAAGACGTCCTCGATTTGAAGCTGTTTACCAAGTTCAGGCATCCGCGTCCAGGCATTGAGGACATGCGCTACGTTGTAGCAGCGCAGGCAGGAGAAATAGTCGGGTTCCAGAAACTCCGGGTTACGGATCTCGATCGAATAGCGCCAGACCTCCGGCAGTTGGCTCAAGAAGCGATTGACTTGCTTCAAGAAGGCATCCAGGCCCGGCATCGATTTTTTCGAAAGGGTACCGAACTCGAAGATCATCGTGCTCACCCGGTCCTTGTATGGAGCTAACGCATCGAGGAAGGCATGGCAGAACAGGTCGGCGTTGAGGAAGTTTTCATTTTCCATCCCCGCCCGGGCGCCATAACGGGCGTGGCCCGGCCACTGTTTGACGGTAATCTCTTCGGGCACTTTAAAAGCCCAGCGCAAATTCGGCGGGGCCGTCGTAAAAAGCTTTTGCCAGAAGGCTTGCGAAGGGAACTGATAGAAGGCGAAATCGCCACAGACGATGGGAAAGACTTCGGCATACTCGGCGATGCAGTTTTCTTCAAACTTCTTGCGGGAAAACTTGCCGCGGGTGATGTAACGCTCTTCGGTAAAGACCTGCCCCAACCAGCCTTCATACTTCCAGGACGATGTCCCGATGTAGATCTGCTCCCCGGCGAGGGCATGTAGCTTGGATTCAAGGCGGGCACGAATGGGCGAAGCCATGTATATATAATCGCCCCATGAGACGTCGTGATGTTTTGGGGAGCCTGGCGGCACCCGCCTTCCTGCAGGGGGCGCAACAAAAGCAGCCCAACCTCCTTTTTGTATTGAGCGATGACCACACGCGCCATCATGTAGGTTGCTTTGGCAACCAGGTCATCCAAACCCCGGTCATTGACAAGATGGCAGCAGAAGGCATGAAGCTCGATCACATGTTTACGGCAGCCCCGCAATGTGTGCCATCACGATCGGCTTTCATGACAGGACGCAGCCCGGTCGCCAACCGGATGGGACGCTTTGCCTCTCCGATGCCGCCGGAAGTAAAGACGCTCCCCGAGTTGCTGCGCGCCAAAAACTACTACACGGGAGTTTGCCGCCGCTATTTCCATCTGGATGGCGTGATCAACCCGACTCCACTCACCAAGCGAATTTATGACGAGCAGGACATGAAGACATGGGCCAATCGCATCGATTTTCTGCACACCGGCGGTGGCCGCAACCAGACGCCCGTCGTGATGAACGAATTTCTGGACAAGGCCGGCAAGCAACCGTTCTTCTTTTGGGTGAACTTCTCTGATCCACATCATGTGTGGGACCGCAACGCGATTCCCAAGCCGCACGACCCGGCCAGGATCCCGCTGCCGGCACATCTGCCCGACCTCCCAGGGATGCGGGATGATCTGGCACGCTACTACGACGAAATCACGCGGGCCGATGACGAGTTGGGGATGGTGCTGGCAACCCTCGAAAAGCGGGGCCTGGCGGAGAACACCCTGGTGATCTTCATGGGCGACAATGGGCACGCGTTTCCGCACGGGAAGGGTTCGCTCTATGACCCGGGCCTGAATGTGCCCTGCGTCGCGCGTTGGCCAGGAAAGATCCGCGCGGGGTCTTCAAGTTCCAACCTGCTCAGCGGAGAAGATGTCACACCGACGTTTCTCGATGCCGCAGGCCTGAAGGCAACCCGTGAAATGTCGGGCCGGAGTTTCTTACCGCTGCTCTCGGGATCTTCTTCCTATGAGGCCCGCAAACACATCTTTGCGGCACGGTTGCCACACGGCAACTCCAACTACACCGCACAAACCAAGGCGAGCACGTTTGACCTGAGCCGCTGTGCACGCTCTGCCTCACACAAGTTGATTTGGAACTACACGCCGTATCAGGAATACTGGCCGGTAGACAGTGGCAATGACGAAGGCTGGAAGCAGATGGTGGCTGCGCACCAGGCAGGCAAGTTGCCAGCGGCAATCGACAAGGCTTACTTTACGCGACCCCGACCTGTCGTGGAGCTCTACGATCTGGCCGCCGACCCGAGTGAATTGAACAACGTCGCCGGAAAGCCGGAATATTCCAAGGTGGAAGAAGAGCTGAAGGTAGCACTTCAAGAGAAGATGGTGAAGGACTATGACTTTTTGCCGCCGCCCTTCAATGAAGCTGCTCCTCCTCCTGCTGCTGCTCGCCCTTGACGGCTTGGCGCAAATCCAGGGAGTGGTAAAGGATGCGCGCACTGGCGAAGTATTGAGTCAGGCGCGCGTTGCGGCGGGCGAAGTGGTTGTTGTCAGCGACAAGGCGGGGAAGTTCTCGATTGCCGCCACACAGGACTTACTGGTCTCGCTGGTCGGCTACCGGACGCTGCGAGTGAAGGTGCCAACAGCGGCAACGGAGCTCGAGATCCTGATGACGGCCGACGGCCTCACGCAGAAAGACAGCGTCGAGGTGAAAGAAGGTGCCTTCGAGCCGCAGTTCGCCTCCAGCCCCTCGGAGCGGACGCTGAACTCGGCCGAGATTCGGAATCTGGCGGGGGTCATTGCCAACGATCCGCTACGGGCGGTGCAGAGCTTGCCGGGGGTGACCTCTTCAAACGACTTCACAGCGAGCTTCTCCGTACGGGGTGCCGACTTCCGGCGTGTGGGGATCTTCCTCGATGGGGTGCTGATTAATAACCCGCTGCACTCGACGCAAGGCCAACAGGCGAGCGGCTCCATTTCGATGTTGAATACCGATGTGGTGGAATCGGTGACCTTACATGCGGCAGCCCCACCTGTGGCTTACATGGACCGCAACGCATCGGCCCTCGACATGGTGGTGCGCGAAGGAAGCGACAAGGGGGTAAGCTGGCGCTTGAATACCGGTGTGGCCGCCACCAGCGCGATGGCTGAAGGCCCCTGGAAGCGCGGCACCTGGCTGGTGAGTGTCCGCAAAAGCTACCTGCAGTACCTGCTGCAAAAGGCGCGGGCGATTGACACTCTGGCCTTCGGATTCTTCGATGTGCAGGCGAAAGCGAGCTATCAATTGAGCCGGAAGCAACAGATGACCCTGGCCCTGTTTGATGGCATTTCAGATCTGGATCGCAGTGCGGCGCGCACTACACTCGGGGTGAATTCGATTCTGAACGGCAGCTACCACATGAGCAATGTGCAGTTGGGGCACCGTTGGACGCTGGGGGAACGCGCGCTCCTTTCGAATAAATTCTCCTGGTTGCGCGAGCGGAGCGAAAACATAAACACTCTCAATCTGCCACTCACCTCAACGCAGTACGGAGAGTGGATTGCCAATAGCAGCTTCGAATGGAAGGGCCTGCGAGCCGGAACTTCGTTTCGCAGAATTCGCGATGGGGGCTTTGAGGCACGTTATATCTTCAACCCGCTCTCGCTGCGCCGTCGCGACGGTTGGGGCGATACCGCTTTACGAGCCGGTGGCTATGCCGAACAGAGCTTCTCGCGAGGCATCGTATCCGGCAGCATAGGTACACGTTGGGACGGATCCACCACCCGGCAGCCGGCAGCGATGTCGCCGCATGCCAGCCTACGTGTCCGGCTGGGCAGCCGCACCCAGTGGATCAACGCCTGGAGCCAGGCCGTGCAGTATGTTCCGCTGAGCGCCTTGCAGATTGCCAATGTGGGCAACCCGAACCTGCTGCCCGCGCGCGCCATCCATGCCGTGACCGGCTTGGAGCATAGCTTGACGGCGACGACGCGGCTTCGCTTCGAAGCCTATTACCGGGCCGATCGGGATTTACTGGCCCAACCGCTGGCCGATGTCAGAGTTCTTGGCAATGGCCAACTGTTCTTGCCCCCCGCGGTGGCCCGCTTTGAGAACTCGCTGCGGGGCGCCGCCCGCGGCTTTGAAGTGTTCCTGCAGAAACGAAGTGCCAACCGCTGGAATGGTTGGGCCTCTTATGGTTGGTCACGGGCGCGGATGCGCGACGGGATCACCGGGGCCCACTATGATGCCGACAGCGACCAAAGACACACCGTCAATGCTTATGCCAGCTACCGGCTGAGTGCGAGCGTGAATCTGAGCGGCCGCTATAGCTATGGCTCGAATTTTCCGGTAGCCGGGTTCTTCGAGCTTCGCAATGGGCAATACTTCTTGTCACAGCGTCGTAACACGGCGCGGCTGCCCGATTTCAGCCGTGCTGACTTCCGGCTGAACAAGCAGTTTGAGCGCAAGAAGTGGCGCGGCGTCCTGTTCTTTGAATTGATGAATGTGATGAACACCAATAACCGCACCTTTGATTCCTACAACGGATTCAACGCCACCACGCGACGGGCCAACATTTCGCTCTTACGGCTCTTCCCCATTGTTCCGGGGGCGGGCTGGATGATGGATTGGGGTAACCGCTGAGCGTTATACTGTAAATCATTACAGTATGAAACTGACCGCAAGACAGCAGGCCATTTTGGAGTTCATTGGGGAGTTTCGGCAGGAGCAGGGTTGCTCACCTTCCATCCCCGAGATGCAGCGGGCATTTGGGATCAAGAGCCCCAACGGGATTGCCAGCCACCTGAAAGCGTTGGAAGCCAAGGGAGCCATCCGGCGGGCAGAGCGTGGGTCGAGGCAAGTGGAAGTGGTGGGTGAGGGGGCAGTGGCATCGATTCCGGTCTACGGGTCCATTCCGGCCGGGATGCCGCAGGATATGGGCAATGGGCGCAGCGAAGGGGCGATGCAGGTCGATATCGAGACGCTGGGCTTTAAACCACAGCGTGGGTGCTATGCGCTGCGGGTTCGCGGGGATTCGATGAAAGATGCGGCGATTCTGGACGGCGATATTGTGGTGCTACAGCCAAGCCCGAACCCGAAGGCAGGCCAAATTGTGGCGGCGCTGATCGACGGAGAATCTACCCTGAAACGGCTGGTGCAGGTGAAAGGGAGATGGTATCTGAAGGCGGAGAATGCCGCTTATCCGGAACTGATACCGCGCTCGGACCTGGTGATCCAGGGCGCGGTTCAGATGGTAGTGCGCCAATTGAAAGGCTAGTTGCGGTAGGAAATCTGCAGGGGCCGGGTGGCTCGGGCGGGGCCGAGATCCTCCATGACGTCCTGTACGCGCTCCCGATATCCGGGAACGGGGTTGTAGGTGGTAAGGATTTTGTCGATCGGCTTGTTGCGGTAGTGGTGAGAGTTGGCCAGACGTTCGGCGACGGTGTGGATGCTCTCTTTGACGCTGCGGAAGCGATGGTCGCCATTATTCCAGCCGAAGATATTGTTGTTGTGAAAGGTCTTGCCGCCGCTGCTTTCTACGAAAGCGATGCTGGGCAGAAGACGCCAATCGAGATTGTGACGGTCGGCGGCAGCGACAAAATCGCGAGCCAGAGGTTTGACCGGGCACTGCTTTTCTTCGAAGTACCGTTCGAGACGGACTGTTCTGGGGTCTTGCTTTTCCGCAGCCTGATCCCCGGTAGGGGCTGGAGAGGTCGCAACAAAGGGACCTGCCATAATTCCAACGATAGCGAGCAAATGGCTCGACTTTGAAAAACTCATGATTCGAAAATCACTCCTAGCGATGGTACTCCGGCCCATTTCGGGGCCGACGTTGGCGACGCTCGGGGGAGAACAACAGGGCTCCACTGTAACGCGCCTTTAATTGGGTATCAAGGGCCAAATGTTACGAATCAACATCTGACGCAGGAATGCGAGCGGGTCTCGCTCATGGAAGTATTATAGCTATTTATAACCGCAAGTGGGGGGAGCCTCCTGTGACGTCGGCTTGGGGGCGGGAAGGCCATTCTGAGCGATTTGGAATGAAGGACCATCCCTGGGGGCGAAGCCTTAGGGGAAGGCCTCCTATGGCGGAACTATCGTAAGGGTCCTCAGGTAGGGGTATTAGGAACGCAGATGGGGGGATGGCCCCGTGGGCCGAGTGCCGGAATTCCGAAGAAGACCGGCACTGGCCTCGAGATTCAGTTGTCAAAGATCGATCGCGGCGGCGGCGGGCGCTTATGGCTCCCGGTCGCACTGTCCCGCCTGGTTTGGCTTCGATTTCAAACTTTTGGGTTAGTGGGTTTCAGGTTGCGGGGCAGGATGCGCTTCGGTTGGTTCGGTGGGAAAGTCGCCATTGTGTTTGGCATTTAGCCTTTCTACGAAATCGAGGACAATGCTCCGCGCCAGTTCGATGGAAGCCTGTGACTCAGCTTCTGCCACGGCTGGGTCTGGGGGCAGGTTTTCGAGAGCGATGTCGCCCTTGTTGGTTTTGACGCGCTGGTAGAGTTCCTGGGGGGGACGCTCGGGAAGTTTGGGCGTGTCCGCGATGGCTTCGATTTCTACATTTCCTTCCTGACCGATGGAGGATTCGCGCTGGGCGATCTCGTCGCGCAGGATTTTCATGGTGCGCTGGATGCGGGCGGGGAGACGGTCGAGTTCGCGGAGGATGGCGGGTAGGAAGGTGACGGGTTTGGAAATGATGTCCTCGACGCGGAAGCGCATGGCCTCGCCATAGAGGAATTCCATCTGGAGGAAGCGAAGCTGCATGTGGATGAGCTGGTGGACGAGGGCGACCTCAGTGGGTGTGACGGGGTTGAATTGTTCGATGAAATTGGTGGTAACGGCGAGGGCGACGTCGTGGTCGGCGATGAAGTTGTCGAAATTCTTCAGGGAGTAAAGGCCGTGCTTGAGAGAGTTGGAAGCGGCCTTGAGTTTGCCGGCAGGGGTACGCGGGCCGGTGGAGCGCTGGGCGTTGGTACGGTTGGCGGCAATGGCAGCAGGGGACATGGTTTTCGGCTGCCGGGAATTGGCAGTCGAGGCGTCAGTGGGGAGAATTTGCTGTTGGTTCATGGGTTCAGTCCTGAGGAGAACCTAGCAGGGGAGGAAGAGACTTAATGTTGATCTGGACGGAGATTGATTTGGAATCAAAGAGTTAGGAGTGGAAAAGAATTGAAAATTCCTGTGAACGGGGAAAAGCTTAATCTTTGGTGGGGGGGGTATCCGCTACGGGGCCTCAGGCTGTGTGGCAATGAGTTGGGCTCGGCCAGCAAACCCAAGGCGGAAGCAACTGGGATGTTGGTAACGTCCCCCAAAGTACGTAGCTTAGGAAAGGCCAGATCAGTTTTCTTGCTTCGGGTAAATCAGCCCATAACGGAGCGAGAACAAGATCCCATCACTGCGTACCACATGACAATGCTGAATCGCGAAACACGAAAGATCAACGAATTCCTCTCCAGCGCCAAGCTCAATTCTCCAACTCGCCCCTCCATCGATAGATTCTCGGATCAAGCCATCCGCTCCCAAGAGATAGCCGTTTTGATCGGTCATGAATTGAATCCGGCTAGAATTCAAATACTTGGTATCGCTCCACATCTGTGCCGGGCGTGAAATCACATTCCAGCGATTCCCTAAATTGATCGACTTTAGCAAAAACCCATCTGCATAAAGGATCCAGCAAGCCCTTTGCAAACACTCCAGGCTGACTGGCCGATCAAACTCTCTGACTGACTCAAAGATCGCTTTGGGTCTATCAATGACAGCCATCGACCACTTGCCCACAGCGGTAGTCTTGACCCAAATGGATCGACTGTCTACTAAAAATGCGTTGGATCTCTTATCCACAAACAATCTTGCTTCAGATCCGGCACCTGCCCACCCCTCATAGCCTTCCATTCCTCGATAGGCTTCATAGGTTTTGGCCAGACCCAATCGGCCCTTGCCCAAGTCCCTCTTGAGCAAAAAAGCAAATCCTTGCAATCGATCGCGAAAAACAGAATCAGCAACAAACCACTCGTTTCCGACTAGTAACGTTTTGTTTTTCATTTGCCAAGTCATCCCTGCGTCCGTGGAAAACATGGACGAGGCACCAACGGCGATTACTAATCGGGTGGCGGACAGGACCTGAAGGCGGGCGGACCAACCCAACAATTTGGGATCGGTGAAAGGTGGGTACTTTCGCTCAAACCAATTTATCCCACCATCATGCGTCGCGAATAGCTTCCTCTTCGTTGCGCAATGGTAGAAACCATCCATGGCAGAGACGAATTCGATCTTGCAATCATTAAGATCTTCAGGAGACCGCAAAGGGAGTTCAGCCGCGAGAACAATGGCGCTAAACAACACAGACACCAGGATGACTCGCATTATCAATGCCGCAGGTTGAAAAAGGTTGAGTTGATTAAAGACGCTCATTTTTGGAACTGTCGGACCGTATGGGGTGGAACCCATTTGGGGACACAAGTCAACCATCGGCTTAAGTAGATTTGAGACGGCTAATTGGAACCAGTATGCCACTGGGTTGCGTGATTGGGTGAGCGGACTGGTGCCTCGCCACCTTTCGTGGAATGTCAACCTATGGAAGTCGAAGCTCCTTGTGCGTGGATTCGAACCAGTCGGTTTCTCCAGACCAAGCTGACTCTTCCAGGGTGTTTTGGGAACGCGAAAAAATTGTTTTTCACTTGTTTTGTTCCGTTTACGGAATTGGCGGGGCGGTTTGTTTGGTTGTGCCGTGCTAAGGGTATTGGCATGATTGTAGGACTTGATGTTACGGCCCAGGTTGGAAGATCCAACGCTGGGAAGCTTCACGGCTTAAGCGATCACCGGTCAGCGGTGATGAGCATGGATGATCCTGGCCTTATGGCCTTTTTGGTACGTTTTGTCGACGGCATCGAGAAGATTGCCATCGCCCACCCGGAGATCGGGGTGCCGCTGTCTGAGTTGATCTTCGAGATGTTGAAAGAGTATGGCACCAAAGCGAATTCCCGCTTTGGGTTGCTGCCGCAGAAAAGAGAATCGAGGGTGCGGGTACGATAGCAATTGATGATTCCCCGTGTCGAAACCCTGCCCTTGCGACCGCCCTTTGACTGGGAAGGCTTGCTGCACTTCTTTTCGCCGCGGGCCATCCCAGGAGTCGAAGCCGTTGAAGAAGGCGTTTTGCGGCGGAGCTTTCGCAAGGGTTCTCAGGTCGGAGTCTTGGAAGTTCGGCTGGGGAAGAAGGAACTCCACTTGCAGGTTTGGAGTGACGGCGATACCGGTTGGCTAAAACCATTGGCCGCGAAGGTTTTCGATACCGAACGAAACCCCAACGAAATAGAGAAGCAACTTGGTGGGGATGCGACCCTCGGGCCCTTGCTCGCCAAGTGGCCAGGGGTGCGGCTGCCCGGAGCTTGGGATGGATTTGAGATGGGAATACGGGCAATCCTCGGGCAACAGGTGTCTGTCAAGGCAGCTCATACATTGGCGGGACGCCTTGTGGCAAAGTATGGACACCATTACCCTAGCCCTTTTCCTAGTGTGACTAAGCTATTCCCCTTAGCCGAGGAAGTGGCGGCGATCCCGGTGGGGGAACTGGCGTCGATCGGGATCACACAAAAGCGGGCGGAGACACTGGGGCATTTTGCCCGTTGGTCGGCGCTGGCTGAGGCCGAGCGGGGACCGCTGCTGGACTTACCCGGGATTGGACCTTGGACAGAGAGTTATCTGCGGATGCGCGGGCGATCTGACGCAGATGCGTTTCCGGCAGGGGATCTGGGCATTCAAAAGGCATTGGGAATTGTGGGGCTGGGGCCGGTGAAAGCGGCGCGGGAGGCGGAGTTGCGGAGCGCGCCCTGGCGGCCCTACCGGGCCTATGCGGTGTTTCTGCTCTGGCGGTCTTTGTCTCTGGAGGGAGCGGTGAAATGATGTTTGTCCACTATATGGACTCCGTGCTGGGTCGCCTTACGCTGAGCTCGGACGGGGAGGCGCTGACGGGGCTGGTCTTCGAAGAGGAGCGTCATCCGCAGGACCGAAGTGCGGCAGTGGAAGAGGCGGTACCGGTGCTGCTCGATGCGGAGCGGCAGATCCTCGAGTATTTGGGAGGATGGCGCAAATCGTTTGACCTGCCGATTCGGCCGCAAGGCACGGAGTTTCAACAGCGGGTGTGGGGGAAGTTGTGTGAGATTCCCTATGGGGAGACGATTTCGTATTTGCAGTTGGCAGTGAGGGTGGGAAATGAAAAGGCGGTACGGGCAGTGGGACTGGCGAACGGGAAGAATCCGATTTCGATTGTGGTGCCCTGTCATCGGGTGATTGGAGCGGACGGGAAGTTAGTGGGTTATGGGGGAGGGGTGTGGAGGAAAGAAAAGCTTTTGGAACTGGAAGGGATGCGGAGCGGGAAGTTGTTTTAGACAAAAAAAGACCAGACGCATGGGGGAGGAATCGCGTCTGGTCTTGGGTGGGAAATGGAGTTTATTGCTACTGGCTGATCGTCTGTTTATCTTCGGCCGTGACCAAAGCGATTGAGCCAGCGACGCCACCGATAGTGGCGACGGTAATGCCAACGATCACTGTAGTGGACATGCCAGTAGCTCCAGCTCCTGCTCCAGCTCCGGCGCCAGTGCCTGCGCCTGCGCCAGTTCCGCTACCAGTGCCGCCACTAGTGCCTGCGGGAGCCGCAGAACCGGAGACTTGAGGGATGCCACCAGTATGGGGGGGGGGATCTTGAAGCATGGCGTATTCCTTGACGACGAGTGTACGGCGATTTTCGTTGTTGTTTTGCAACAGTTCGCCAAGCGCTTGGACACGCTGCCCCGAATAGGAAGCTGGGCGCCCGCCCTGGAGCTCCGTCTTCAGGCTTGAGACTTCATCGGTTAAGTAGTAGCGACCATTTTCGTTTGAAACGCGGCCCGTCATACGGGTATCAATGGAATTGGCTTTGCCAACCGGAACCGAGAAGGCGAGCGTTTCGCCAGGGCGAACCATGGCGACCAGAACGCCATTGGCTTTGCGCACTTCAGAGGGCTTCGATGCTGCCGTAACGATAAGTTCGTTTTGGCGGAGGCGTTGGATCGTACCACCAGCAGCTGTGACATGGAGCTCTCCGGCTGCAATGTGGAGCGGACGTGAGGTGGCAGGCATGGAATCAATGCGAGCGGCCCCGCCTTCGAGCTTGAGGCTCTGGGCATCGACACTGACGCGCGTAGAGGCAGCAAGCTTCATTCGAGTACCGTCAGCGAGATAGAGCTGACCGGAGGAACGCATGGTCTCGAGCCTGGCACCCGGCAACAGGTTGCCCGAGCCAGAGTGATCGGCACCGTTGATGCGAATGACACCAGCCGACCAGGCCACTGCTGGAGCATCGGTGGAAGATAACGAAGTTGAGTCAGCAGAGGCCGACTGGAAAGCCAGCAAACTGATTGCCAGCAAGGGGATTGATTTTGTATAGGATTGGCGCACTGTATTTGTCCTAGAGGCCTTATCGGAATGAGGGGAAGCGTATTGAGTAAAAAATTGAAGAAAAGCTCTACCCCTTTTGTTCGCCTCCGACGATAACTGACCAGTGCAGTTGTTACTGCGCCTTCCAGCCTTGCTCTGCTGCCTGCTTTGTTTGGCAGCAACATGCTACTCCACCAGTGCCGCCTGGGTGGTATGGCTGGGGTCGCAATCCCCTTCTCTTTCTACGCTCCAGCAAATCCTTCCCACAGCTACCTGGTTAGGCCTTCCCACGGCAAAGTATTGGTTGCAGGTTGCGGATCTCGATCCCGATCAGGAGCACCGCCATCTGGAGCAAGCCTTGGCAGCAGACCCAAGAGCCCTCAAGGCGCTCTTGCGCCTGGCTCTGCTCGAGGAGTTCTCCGGCCGAAGGCAGCAAGCTCGGCAACGATTGGAAGAAGCCATTGCCTACCACCATAGCTACGAAAGCTATATGGCAGCACTCACGCAAGCCGCGCGATGGAAAGAGCTGGCACGTGTGGAGCAAATGGCCTCCCTGGCCCTGCGCTACTCGCCCCGTGATGCGGATGGGGTCTATGCCCAGTTGAAGGGTGTGGCGGATGTGGATCGAGTCCTGGCTCCCGAAGGTCTGGGAAGACGTTCCGATTACCTGCGATTCCTGGTGGGGCAAAAGAGGCTCGGAGAAGCCCTTTCCTACCAGAGCCGCTTGCCGCCATCGCCTTCGCTCGAGAAGTTGCGGCTGGAACTTTCGGAAGCGTTGTTTTGGAACGGACACCGCGAGCAGGCCTCGCAGCTCTTTGGCACGATCTATGCCGAGTTTGCCGAGCGGGGATACTTCAATGAAAGATTCCGGTCGCGACCCAGTTCCATGGGGTTTGACTGGAGACTGAGTGAGGATCGCCGGGTGCAACTCCACTGGAGGCCGGGGGAGATGGAAGTCAAGCTGGCAGAGTTGCCGGCAAGCCTCGAAGTACTGAGCATTCTGGTGGAGGGGCGGGGTCGGCTGGGGCGCGTCGTTCCGCTTTGGAATGGCGAGACAGAAGGCTTGCGCTGGGAAGTGGCAGACCTGGGCGGCAGATGGAAGCGCGTGGTGCTGGTGGCACCGGCAGGGGCAGCAAGAAACTTCAAACTGCTCGAGGCACGCTTCGAATGAAGACCTGGGCAGTTGGCCCGATCGGAATCGCGCTGACGCTGGCACTTCTGCTGGGCAGCGTTGCCGATCGCAGCGGGGCGATGTGGCTGGCAGCGAGGGCGCTGGGCTTCGCCGCGTGTATGGTGCTGGGCTGGCGAGCAGGAGCGCAACTCATTTACGGATTGGCTGGTGCGTTCGTGCTTCTCGCTTTGTTTGGAAGCCGGGCTCTGGATCTCTCGCTGGCCTGCCTGGCGTTTACCTTGTTGCGACTTCGATTAAGCCACTGGGCGGGGTTGCTGGCCGCGATTGGCTTGGCCGGGAGCCTGAGCTTTGCCTATGCGCAATTGCAGCCGGGATGGGCACCCCTATTGCTGCCCTTTCACAATCGAAACCACTATGCAGTCTTCTGCGAACTCGCCTTGCCCGTGTTCTTTTACGCAGCGCGTCGCAGCCGCGGTCGCCTGTACTGGGCTGCGATTGCCATTTTGTATTTGACGGCACTCGCCGCTGGCTCGCGTATGGGAGCCGTCTTGCTGAGCCTCGAAGTCTGCGCACTGTGGGTGGCCACGCAGGGCCGCGAAAAGCTATGGCTGGCAATTCCTGGGCTTGGCATTGTGGCAAGCCTCTTTCTCTTTCTGGTAGGGCGCGAGCGCTTGCAAAATCCGCTGACGGGCGATCATCGGCTGGAGATCTGGAACTCCAGTTGGCAGATGGTGGCAGCACATCCTTTTGTGGGATGGGGACTGCAGGAATTCACACGGATCTATCCGGCCTATGCCAGCTTCGACAACGGGGAATTTGTCAATGCAGCGCATTGTGACTGGCTGGAGTGGGCTGTTGAGATGGGCGTACCTTTCGTCGCAGTCTGCCTCTTCGCATTCATGGGCTGGTTGCGAAAAACGATCCACTTCTATCCGTCTTGGGGTATTCTCGTGGGTGCGCTGCATGCGACGGTGGATTATCCCTTTCACCTGCCAGGGATCCTGGTATTTGCCGCTGCGCTTGCAGGGAGCATAGAAGCCAATGGCACCAGACTCGAAACCCAACCCACAGATCGTAAAAGACGAAATTCTTGAATACCTCCGCAAGGAGGGTCTGGCGGTATACCATGTGGAACCGGACATGTGGCCGAACGAGAAGTCGGTGTGGTGGGATACAGACAAAGTTTCCGACTATCGGAAGTTCATCGTAGCCGCCAAGAGTAGCGGTGCCAAGATGATCCTCTACTACGACGCAGAGTTAACTGAGGGAATGCTGGCCGAAGCCGAGGACGCGCTGGAGCTCGCGACGCTCGAACCAGAAGAGTTTCGCGAGTACGCCCGCAGCATTGGCGACCTGCGTTCCTATCTCGGGTTCACGAGCAGGCTGGGGATTGGGTTTGCTCATGAGGGAATGTTTTACTGGTTTGAGCTGGAGGCCCCCTGGTTTGCCGAACTGGTGGACATCCTCGAAGAGTTACAGCTCGCTGCCCTGCCCTATGGCGATGGCATGGCGAACGACAGCGATGATGACGATGACCCCGGCAAGCCGCCGATGGGCAACTTCTACTCCAACAACTAGACTCGGCTATGGCGACACTGAGTCCACGCTGGGTGCTGGCTGAGACAGGCACGGCAGTTGCGGAAGCCGCTAGCACTCTGGCAGGCGAGTTTGCCATCTCACCGGCTGTCGCCAGGGTCTTGCTGCGCCGAGGCTTCGAAGGCCGGGAGCAACTGGCTGCCTATCTCGACCCGAATCTCGATGCACTGCATCCGACCGGGCTGCTGAAGGGCTTACCCGAAGGCGTGGCTAGGATTCGTCAAGCCATTGCCGACAAGGAGAAGATTCTTCTCTATGGCGACTACGACGTCGACGGCACCAGTTCGATCGTCATCCTGAAGACCATTCTCGATTTGCTGGGTGCTGATGTCAGCGCGTTTGTGCCCCACCGGATTCTGGACGGCTACGGCATGAAGGCCGACCGGATTGAACAGGCAGCCGCTGAGGGAGTGCGCCTGATCGTGAGTGTCGATACAGGGATCCGCGCCGGTGAAGTGGTGGGGCATGCCAGCCGGCTGGGGATGGATACGATCGTGACGGATCACCATCTTCCGGAAGCAGAAATTCCGCCGGCAGCAGCCGTGCTCAACCCCAATCAGCCGGGCTGTCAGTATCCCAACAAAAATCTCTGCGGGGCAGGAGTTGCCTTTAAGCTGGCGCAAGGGTTGCTGGAGGCAACAGAGATGCCCGTTGCCAGGCAGCGGCGGCTGCTCGAATCGCTCCTGAAGATGGCAGCACTGGCCACAGTGGCTGATATTGTGCCGCTGACAGGCGAAAACCGGGCGATGGTGAAACTGGGCCTGGCAGGAATGGCTGAGGTCAAGAACCCCGGCCTGCGTGCCCTGCTCGATGTCTCGGGAATCAAGGCAGGCACCGTGCCGACCGCCCGTCAGGTGGGATTCCAGATTGGCCCCCGCATCAATGCGGCCGGTCGTATGTCGAGTGCCTCGGAGGTCCTGGATTTGTTCTTTACCCAGGATGAAACGACGGCCAGGCGAATCGCAGGTCTACTCGATGAGTTGAACCGCGAAAGGCAGGAGACAGAGCAGCAGATGCGCGAAGGCATCTTTCGATTGCTCGAAGAAGACCAGGAACTGGAGCAGCAGTTGGGCCTGGTGCTCTTTGGCGAGGATTGGCATCTGGGCGTTGCCGGGATCGTTGCCGGTCGTATCGCCGAGCGGGAGCGCAAGCCCACCTTCGTTTTGACACAACAAGAGAAAGACGGCGAAGTGGTGGTGAAGGGTTCGGGCCGATCGATTCCGGGGTTTCATCTGCTCGATGCGCTCGAATCGATGAGCGAGCTCTTCGATCAGTTTGGCGGCCATGAGCAAGCGGCGGGAGTGACGCTGCGACGAGACAACGTTGCCTTGTTTCGGGAGCGCTTTGCGCAATACGCCGGGGAACGCCTGGACACAGAAAGCCGCAGGCCGGTGATTGAGATTGACGAAGTGGTCAGCGCCTCCGAGGTGCATGCCGGGCTCTACGAAGACCTGCAGAAGATGGCTCCGTTTGGCTACGGCAATCCGCCACCGGTGCTGGCCCTGCTGGGGCTGGAGGTAGCGGCACCGCCTTATGTGATGAAGGGCAAACACATCAAGCTGACGGTGAGACAGGGCGGGAAACTTTTGAGCCTGAAGGGTTGGAGTGTGCCGCAGGATTGGTTTGGCCTCTGCGCGGGAGACAAGGTAGATGCCGCCTTTCAACTGGAGCACGACAGCTACGATGGCTGGTCTCCGATTCTCAAAGACCTCCGCCGCGCTCACTAAAGTGGGGCTTGATAAAGTAAGAAACGATGCATCGCTATCTACTCCTCTTCAGTTTGGCTTCGGCCTGCCTTTCGGCCGCGAGTTGGAAACAGCTCTTCAACGGCAAAGACACGACGGGATGGCAGATGACGGGCCCCGGCTCGTTCGTTGTCGAAGACGGTCTTTTGGTGACCAAAGGCGGAATGGGCCTGCTCTATTACAAAGAGCAGAGCATCGCTAACGCCACGTTGAAGGTGGTCTTCAAAACAGTGGGACAGCGGGCAAATTCTGGTGTCTACATCCGCATGCCAGAGCAGCCGAAGGACCCCTGGTATGGCGTCCACAATGGCTACGAAGTACAGATCGACTCTGGTGGGGACGAGTGGCATCGCACGGGAGCCATCTATTCGCTTTCAAAAGCAGGTGGGGAGTGGAAGCAGAATCCGGCCGGGGAATGGAACACGATGGAGATTCATCTGAAGGGCAAGAAGACGATCGTGTTTTTGAACGGCAAAAAGGTGAATGAATATGTGGACGGCCAAGCCGTGCCTGAGCGCAAGGCCTGGTATGAGCCGGTTCGCGGCCCGAGGCCAGACTCAGGCTACATCGGCATCCAAAACCATGACGCCAATTCGAAAGTGCTGTTTCGGGAAATCAGCGTAAAGCGCTAGGCAGCGTCGAGTACGCGACCATCTTTCATACGCACTTTGCGGTCAGCAAAATCGGCCGCCTCGGGGTTGTGCGTAATCATGAGGATCGTTTGGCCGTACTTCTTGTTGAGTCCTCGCATGATATCGAGCACTGCGGTGGAGTTCTCGGTATCGAGGTTGCCAGTGGGCTCGTCGGCCAGCAGAATTTTGGGTTTGTTGACGAGGGCACGGGCAATCGCCACACGTTGCTGCTCGCCACCGCTCATCGCGCGGGGCTTGTGAGACATACGGTGAGCCAGGCCGAGCGAACTCAAAACGTCCTGGAACCAGGGTTCCTGCATGTGGTGCTGTCCGGACAGTGTCTCTGCCAGCGCAATGTTGTCAGCCGCCGAAAGTGTGGGCAGCAAGTTGTATTTCTGAAACACGAAGCCAACCGTGCCACGGCGCATGCGTGTGCGGTCATTCTCGGTCATGGCCAGCAGGTCTAGCCCCCCAATGTGGATAGAACCACTGGTGGCTGGCGTCAGCCCACCCAGAATATTAAACAGGGTCGACTTTCCGCTTCCGGAGTGACCTACGATGGCGAGAAACTCTCCATCGCCGACCGTGAGGTCAACACCACGCAGGGCATGAACATCCACTTCCCCGAGACGATAGGTTTTCTTGAGATCGCGGATCTCGATGATGGGTGGTTTACTCATAGGCCAATGCCTCAATCGCATCCTGTCTTGCGGCCTTAAAGCCAGGGTAGAGAGCACCGATTAGCGAGGCGAAAATCGCAACCGCCATCGAGATCGGCCACCAGAGATAAACGATCTGCATTTGCAAGCTGGCAGGAATCAGCGTCGCAATCAGCCACTGCGTGGCATAGCTGAGGCCCACGCCCACGATACTGCCCACAATGGAGAGAGCAATCGTCTCGCGGAAGAGCAGCCCAATCACAAACGACGGCGTGGCACCGAGACTCTTCAAAATCCCGATTTCGCGCGTACGCTCCAGCACAGCGGTGTAGAGACTCAGGAAGACCACCAGGAAGCCGACCACCACGCTCAAGCCGACAATCACATTAAGAAAGGGGCGCAGCCCTGGAGCGTTGTCGATACTGATCAGCGAGGTGAAGTACTCCATCGAATAAATCGGATATTCCTTCAGTGCCGGTAGCGCCTTCAACTGCGCCACCA
Organism: Bryobacter sp.; assembly: GCA_044340255.1. Lineage (GTDB taxonomy): Bacteria > Acidobacteriota > Terriglobia > Bryobacterales > Bryobacteraceae > Bryobacter. The sequence continues at coordinate 33,917 of JBIITX010000018.1, forward strand.
CGGCATCAATGTTTTTGGGGTCATCGACACGAATGTAGATCTGGCTGTACTTTCCGGTATTGCCGGTAAGGTCCTGCAATACGTCGAGCGGCATAAAGATACGGCTCATTTTGCCGCTCTCCACAATGCCGGCCACATACCAGTCGCGATTCATCAGGTTGACTTTCGAGCCGGCCTGCAGCTTGCGCTGGGCGGCGTAGTATTCGTCAACAATGACCTCGTTATTCTTGGTCCAGGGGCCACCCTGCTTGAAGGCGAAGCCTCCGCTGAACTGGTCAAATTTCTTCAGATCGACTCCGGTTGCACTATTGAGGAAGCCCTCCATATTGTGAACCGTGGTGCCGAGCACACCGCTCACATGAGATTGCTCCTGAATGTAGCCAACCATGGCCTCCTTCATCGAAGGGGCGGTCACGCTAAGGACACTGGTATTGGGAGGGCGAACGACGATATCGGCACCGACACCTCGGCTTCTCCGCTGGAAGTCGTTCAGCATGCCATAACTCATCCCTACGAGAGTGAGCATCAGGTTCACCTGAATTGCAATGGCGAAGACAACCAGAACGGTCCGAATTGGCCTGTGCTTCAGGTTTTCAAGGACGAGTTTATTGGTCAACTCTTCATTGTAGCCCGTGAAGTGAGCACCCAGAGAAAAAACGGTCCGCCCAGCATGGCAGTGATGACACCAACCGGCAGTTCGGCAGGAGCAAAAATAGTTCTTCCAATGGCATCGCAAGTGGCAAGGAAGGCACCCCCCAGAAGAAACGAAGCGGGCAGCAGAAGCCGATGATCCGGGCCGATGATCATGCGCAGCGCATGGGGAACGATAAGGCCGGCAAAGCCGATGGGGCCGGTAATAGCAGTAACCGCGCCTGCCAGCACCGAACCGGCAGCATAGCCGAGCCTGAGGCTGCGCCGGGAATCCAGCCCCTTGGCTGCGGCCCAATCCTGGCCAACGGCCAGCAGATTCCAGTCCTTCGATCGCCAGATCAAAATACCGACCGAGGGCAAGACAAAGAAAGAGAGCAGTAGCAGAGTGCGATATTCGACGGCATCGACACCGCCCATCAGCCAGCGGGTGATGGCCAGGGATCGGCCCAATGTTGTGACGCTTTGCAAAAACAACATCATGGCGACACACATGGAGTTGATCGTGATTCCAGCCAGTAGCAATGTGAAGCTGGAGAGATTGCGGCCACTACTGGAGAGCCCCACGACGATGGCAAGCACGATACCGGCACCGAGCAGCGAAGCCACCCACAAGCCGCCAAGATGATCCGAATCTGCCAAGCCAAAACAGATGGCGACAACAGCACCCAGGCTGGCACCACTGGAAACACCAAGCGTATCGGGCGTCGCGAGCGCGTCACGCATGAGGGCTTGGAAGAGCACCCCCGCACTGGCAAGCGCCCCCCCGGCAAGCAATGCCAGCAGGACACGCGGCAGACGTGCCAGCCAGAAGATTTGCGACTCCAGGCTGCCTGCCTCGAAGATCTTCGGGTAATCAAAGGCGGTGGGCCCAATGAGAGGGCAGAGGAGCAGTGCGCCTAGAGAGATCAATACGCTGACGAGCAGCACTTTGGTGAAGCGGGTCATTGCGGTGTGCCCCCGGGCTGCAGAACAATGGGTGGTCTGCCTTCGACATGCAGGACTTGCAGGGAAATTCCAAAGACCTGCTGCAGCAGTGGTGCGCTCGAGAGTTCAGTAGGCGTGCCCACGGCAGCCACACCGCCGTCCTTGAGCAGGATGATGCGAGAAGCCCAGGTGGCCGCTAAATTCCAGTCGTGCGTAACAGCGACGATCAGGTAGCCCTTCTGGGCAAGCCGCTTGAGCGCTTCAAACAATTCCAATTGGTGGCGCACGTCGAGAAAGGCTGCCGATTCGTCAAGCAAGAGGACGCAGGGTTGTTGAGCGAGTGCGCTGGCAACCAGCACACGTTGTTTCTCTCCGCTGGAGAGGTTTCGGTAATCCCGCTTGCGCAGCGCAAGGCAATCCATGACGGTCAAGGCGGCATCCACCTGAGCCCAGTCCTCCTGGCTTTCAAACCAGGCATCCATATGCGGCGCACGCCCCATCATCACCACTTGCTCGACGCTATAGCCGAAGGGAAGCTCCAGCAGCGGCTCCACCATGGCAACCTGCCGTGCCATATCGCGGCGGCCGATCTGAGAGATCGCCTCGCCGCCAAGCAGAACTTCACCAGAGTCGGCATGCTCCATCCCGGCCAGGGTTTTGAGCAGAGTGCTCTTGCCGGCGCCATTGGGCCCGAGAATCACTACGAGTTCTCCGGCATAAAGATCCAGATCGATGGCGGCGAGCAATGGCCTGCCCTCTTTCACGAGGCCGGCTTTGCGAAGCCGGTAAACAGGCTTCAAGGACGCTTGCCCCCATGCAGCATTTCGAAAAAACGCTCGGCTGCATCAGCAAAGCGAGGGCCGGGCACGACGTAGATGTCGTCATTCAATGGATACACCCGTTGTTCACGAACCGCCTTTAGCGTCGGCATGCGCGCCCAGACGGCCAAAACATCTTCGCGGTATTTGTTTTGGGCAATCCCTTCATGAACAGAGTCGCCCATTTCAAACAGAACGTCCGGGTTCCGGGCGAGTAGTTGTTCGATGGATACTTTCGGGTACATGGCAGGGGAGTCTCGAAAGATGTTGTCACCACCGGCGGCCTTCATGAGTTCATCGAGGTAACTGTTGGGGCCCACTGCGACCATACCCTCGAGCCGCTGGGGCGTTCTGCCTACCAGAAACGTCACACGGCGCCGTTGCTTGACCTTTGCTTTGACGGCGGCAAGGCGTCCTTCGAGGTTCTGGCGCAGTGCGAGGGCTTGGGGCTTGCGTCCGGTTTCGAGGCCAATTTGATCGATGGCGTTGAGGATACCGGGCAGGGTTTCGAGATCCAGTTCTTTCACGGTAAGCCCGATGGCTTCGAGGCGCTGCTTGAGCCGCACGGGGTTCTTGATGATCAAAACCAGATCGGGCCGAAGCGAGGTGATGGCTTCGAGATTGGGTTGGAGAAAAGAACCGACTTTTGCCTTGCCGAGGGCGGCTTGCGGATAGCGACAATACTCGCTCACCCCCACTACGCGAGCTTCAAGACCCAGTGCGAAGAGAATCTCCGTGAGGCCAGGGACGGTACTGACAATGCGTCGGGGCTCGGCATGGAGACTCAGTGCGAGGCAAAAGAAGATTAGGATACGGAGCAATCTATGCATGAGTCTAGCAATGGCGGGCGGATGAGTGTCCGCACAATATCATGCAACACGCAAACGGTGCAGATGCCGCAAGGCACGGCGGTTTGCCACAATAGAAGGGAATGATTGAATACTTGCGACCGGGCGCCCACGCCAATGCTGCCCGTGTTGTGCTTTTTGATTTTGATGGCACCATTTCCCTGATTCGTACCGGTTGGGTGGAGGTGATGGTTCCCCAGATGGTGGAGATTCTTGCCTCTCTCAAGACAGGAGAATCGGAAGCCGACCTCAAGAAATTGGTAGAAGAATTTGTAGCACGGCTGACCGGGAAAGAGACCATCTATCAAATGATGGAATTGGCCGAACAAATCCGCCTGCGCGGTGGCCAACCCGAAGACCCCAAGGTCTACAAGAAAATGTACCTCGATGCCTTGCATGAGGTGATCAAGGACCGTCTGGAAGATTTGCGTCACGGCAGAACCAGCCCGGATGCCCACATGGTTCCCGGCTCGCGGGCCCTGCTCGAGGACCTGAAGAGCCGTGGCTTGAAGCTCTATCTCGCCAGCGGAACCGACCATGAAAATGTGGTGGAAGAAGCAAAGCTGCTCGAGGTTTATGACTATTTCGATGGCGGCGTCTTCGGGGCTCTGGACGATTTGAGCAAGTTCTCAAAAGCACTCCTGGTCAAGCAGATTGTCGAATCGAGTGAGTACAAGGGTGAAGAGTTTTTGGGCTTTGGGGACGGCTATGTCGAAATCGAGGTCGTGAAACAGGCTGGCGGTGTGGCGGTGGGCGTGGCATCTGACGAGCCGCAGTGCGTCCAGATCGATGCCTGGAAGCGCAATCGGCTCGCCGGTGTAGGTGCCGACTTTATCGTGGCCAACTACAACAACATGGATCAGTTGCGCTCGGCACTGTTTCCGCAGTAAGGGCAGTACAACATGGCATCCAAATACCCCGTCTTTGATCGCACTGCGCTCAAGGTCCTGCCGCTGGCAGACCGCAAGCATGATCTTGAAATTTCCAACTGGCTCTCCCTTTCGAGCGAGACACCCAGCTTTGAACATCCAGACCTGGCCACGCTGACCGACCGCATTCGGGCTGCCAAGGCCAACGGCAGAGCCGTGATTCTCATCATGGGAGCTCACGTCTTGCGAGCCGGCGTGAACCGACATCTGATCGATCTGATTGAGCATGGCTGGATCAGCCATATCGCCTTCAACGGCGCAGGTGCGATTCATGACTACGAGTTGGCGCGGATCGGAGCCACCACCGAAAGCGTGGCCCGTTACATTCGCGAAGGCCAGTTTGGATTGTGGCAGGAAACCGGTGAGTTGAACATCTGGATTCAGGAAGCAGCCAAGTTGGGCTATGGCCTGGGTGAACATGTCGGCAGGCGAATTGCAGAGTCCTCGTTCCCCTACCGCGACCTCAGCGTGTTTGCGGCAGCCTGGAGGAAGAACGTTCCCGCAACCGTCCATGTGGGCGTTGGCTATGACATTTTGCATGAACACCCGAACTGCGATGGGGCCAGTCTTGGCACGGCCAGCTACCGGGATTTTCTGATCTTTGCCGAATCGGTTCGCTCCCTCGAAGGCGGGGTTCTGCTCAACTTCGGCTCGGCGATTATGGGCCCTGAAGTCTATCTGAAAGCGCTTGCCATGGCCCGCAATGTGGCCCTGCAGGAAGGCGAAGAGATTCGGAATTTCGTCACTGCTGTTTTTGATCTGATCCCTATCCAGGGAGACTTCCGCCAGGAGTTGCCCAAGTCAGACCCCGGTTATTACTTCCGCCCGCAGAAGACCATTCTTGTGAGAACGGTCGCTGACGGCGGAGAGAGTTATTACTTCTGCGGCAATCATCGCGCTACGCTGCCGGCGCTCTGGAGGCTGCTGAAGTGACAACAGCTGAAATTCTGGCACGCTTCTCTGACTTGAACGTGCTCGTGGTTGGTGATATTTGCCTGGACCGCTGGTGCACCTACGACCCGCAAAGCAGCGAGCCTTCGCGCGAGACCGGGCTACCGCGCATCGGAGTGGTGAAGTTTGAATCGACGGCTGGGGCCTGCGGCACCATCGCCAATAACCTGGCCGACTTGGGTGTTGGCAAGGTTTCGGTGATGGGTGCCATTGGCGAAGACTCTCACGGCGATGAGTTGTTTCGCGCTCTGGGAACACGAGACATCGGTGCCGACCTGGTACTGAGATCCTCTTTGATTCAGACCTTCACCTACACCAAACACATCAACGCACAAACCGGCATCGAAGATTTGCCGCGCGTGGACTTCATCAACAATGCCTCGCTGCCCGAAACGTTGGAACTGCAATTGGTAAAGAGCTTTGAGAACTTTGCCAGCCTCTTTGATGCCATCCTGATTTGCGATCAGGCAGAGACGGCAAAGGGTGGAGTCATCACCGAGCGCATGCGTCAAGCCATCAACAAATACGCGGCATCGAGCCCGGGGCAAGTCGTCTGGGTAGATTCCCGCAAGCGCGCGGAGCACTTCACGCACTGCTTCCTCAAGCCGAATGAAGATGAAGCGCGGGAAGCGGCACTGCGTCGAAACGGGAATCCTGATTATTCGCAAATGGTCGGCCAACAAAATTTGCGCGCATTGATTGTGACGGCCGGAGAACGCGGTGCCGAGTTGATTGACAACTCGGGCAGCCGTCGCATCAAGACCATCTCTGTGGACAAGCCCGTCGACATTTGCGGAGCAGGAGATAGTTTTTCTGCCGGTGCAGCCTCGGCCCTGGCAGCGGGGGCCAGTATCGACGAAGCGCTCCACATTGGCAATCTCGTGGCCAGTGTAACGATCATGAAGCGTGGCACGGGGACGGCATCGCAACCAGAAGTGCTGGAAGCGGCAGCCCGGGCGGGCCGCGCGTGAACACCCTCGCCATCGATATTGGCGGAACCAAGTTCTCTCTGGCCTTGTTTGCAGGAGAAGAAATGGTGCTGCGCGAATCTCGCGGGACCGACCGTCAGGGTGGGCCCCGTGCGATGCTGCAGGCCATTGAAGCCATCGTGGGGCAGTGGCGCAATGAGCACAAGATTGATCGGTGCGGGATTGGGTTCGGCGGGCCCGTCGACTTTGGCAAGCAAAAGGTAACACTGTCGACCCATGTGGCGGGCTGGGACGAGAACCCACTGGTGGAGACCATCGAAAGGTTGCTCGACGCACCAGTCGTCATGGATAACGACGCCAATGTCGGGGCACTCGGAGAAGGCCAATTTGGCGCCGGGCAAGGATGCCGCCCACTCTTCTACATGACTTTAAGCACTGGCATTGGCGGTGGCATTCTCACAGAACAAGGCGTCTATCGCGGAGCAGACTGCTATGCCGGAGAACTGGGCCATCTCACCATTCGACCGGGGGGCCCGGAGTGCTTGTGTGGAGCCTATGGCTGCTTTGAAAGAATGTGTTGTGGCTTGTGGCTGGAGCGCGACTACGGCAAGCCTGCGAAGGATCTGATGACAGACCCCGAGTTTGTCGAGCGTTATGTCGTCGACCTCAGCCTGGGCCTGAAGTCAGCCATCATGATTTTGAACCCTGCCCGCATTGTGATCGGCGGCGGGATCAGCAAGGCAGGAGACCGCCTGTTTCTGCCACTTCGCGCCGAGTTGCGGCGTCAGATCACAGCCTGGTCTCGAGCCCGCATCGACGTGGTGCCAGCTTCGCTTGGCGATGACAGCGTATTGTATGGAGCCCTAGCGCTCGCAAAGGAGAATTGGAAACTATGACATTTACTGAGGCCTACCGGGAGAAACTGATTGAGACCCTCAATGGTCTTGACCTGAGCAAGGTGGATCAGGCGATTGCCTGGCTGAGCGAGGCCAGAGACCAGGGCAAGACCATCTTCACCACAGGCAACGGCGGGAGCGCGGCTTCGGCTTCCCATTTCGTCTGTGACATGTTGAAGGGTGCCAGCTACAAACAGGACAAGCGCTTCCGCATCATGGCTTTGCATGACAACATGCCGACGCTCACTGCATATTCCAATGATGTTGATTATCATGATGCTGCTGTCGAGCAGTTGAAGAACTTCGCCAGCGCCGGTGATGTGGTGATTGCCGTCAGCGGCTCAGGCAATTCTCCGAACGTACTGCGCGCCATTGAATATGCCAATTCCATTGGCTGCAAAACAATTGGGCTGACCGGGCGAGATGGTGGAAAACTGGGAGCGCTGGTCCAGTTGCAGATTCATACCCCAGAGCCACACATGGGCCGCATTGAAGATGCGCACATGATTGCACTGCACATGATCTGCTACCAGTTCATGGACGCGAAGTAGTTTACTTCTTAAACAAACTATCGAAGGCCGCGCGGGCTTCCTGAGAGCTGCGCGGCGCGGAGATCTGCTCGAGAGGTCGGGATACGCTGGCAGTGGCCCCGTTACCGCCTCCACCCAACACCTGACGACCGCCAGGGGTGTCGCGAGCAACCGTCACTCGCTGCTTGAAAAAGGTGCATTCGTTCGATTGATCCTTCTTGTTCACTCGCTCCGGAATGGGCTTCAGGCACTGAAAACGGGTAGAGGGTTCAAAGTGTGTGCACTGCTTGCAACAATGCAAAGCCGAACCACACTTCGGACAGTTGGCATTGAATTCAATCCCATCCATCAACATTGTGGAGCAGTTCCAGCAACGTGAAGCCGCGACGCTTTCCACAAGCCGCGGCAAGCGCGGACCTGTTACGTCAATCGGGGGCTTGGGCCCATTAAATTTCGGTCTGTCATCCCGGCGATCAAAGCTGTTGCCTCGATCACTTTGCTGGTAGCCGCGTTGCGAATATTTGCGATCGCTGTCCATGCGGTCCTTACTCCTTGAAAATACGTGACACTGGCCGCTTTCTCATGAACCCTGTAGGTGGTTTCGACAAGAGGAGAGTGTCGAGAAGACTGCGCTTTGCTCCCAAAGCTGGCAAGACCGATACGAGGGGTCGTTGCGCGAAGCGGTAGTCCACCTTTTGTGTATCACAGAATCCAACAAGATTCCAGAGAAATGTTTTAGGCCCAGCGGATGAGAGAACCACAGGGCCGCGTCAACGGATCGAGGAAGTGATTCGGAGAGATCCGCAATCCGTAACCCAGACGGCCAGTCTGTCTGGGCGTGTATTCGTACTCAAAAGCACAGGCATTCTGTTGGCGCTGCGTTGGCTTGAGCTGAATCACTTCTGTTTGCTCCAGCGTACCACTGGCAGAGACCACGCCGATGAGGGCTTCGACGCGCACGTCTTCCGGGTCGAGGCCAGCCAGATCCACTGAGACCTTGAAATGCAGCTTCTGCCCCGATACGAGCAGGCTTTCCGGCTTGGGGCCCACATCGAGGAAACGCAGTTGATCCCAGCAGGCATTCACCTTGCGTGACCACTCGGCCTTTTGCCGGGAGGCCTTGTACTGATCTTTGCGATAAGACAACGAGGCTTCAAAGGCAGGTTCGTAGAGCCGATGCATGTACTCACGGATCATGCGCTGCGCATTGAATTGCGGGCTGATTTTGCGGATGCAGTTGCTGACGCGATTGAGCCATTCTCCGGGCAATCCGTCTTCACCACGGTGGAAGAACATCGGTAGAATTTCGTTCTCGAGAATCGAGTAAATACCTGAGGCATGAAACTCGTCCTGGCCCGGTTCATAGATGTCACGATCCCCCAATGCGAAGCCAAGATCAGACTCATAGGCTTCATCCCACCAGCCATCGAGAATACTCAGATTGGGAACGCCATTGATGGCGGCCTTCATGCCGCTGGTGCCGCAGGCTTCTTCGCCGCGACGCGGGTTATTCAGCCAAAGGTCAACGCCCTGCACCATCTCACGGGCCACCTGCAAGCTGTAGTCTTCAACGAAGACCAGGTGCTGCGAAAGTTCCGGGTCTCGCGAGAGCTGCACAATCTCACGAATCAGCGTCTTGCCCGGATGGTCCTTCGGATGGGCCTTGCCGGCAATGATGATCTGCACGGGGCGGTCTTTGGAATTGAGCAGCTTCTTCAGCCGCGCTACATCTCTAAAGATCAACGTGGCGCGCTTGTAAGTCGCAAAGCGACGGGCAAAACCAATCGTGAAGGCATCCGGATCGAGCACACCCTCAAGGCGATGAATTTCGGTCGCGCTGGCATTACGGCGCTCGGCAGCCTTCACAGAGCGCTCCCTGACAAAGTTCACCAGTTGGCGCTTTTGCTTCTTGTGAACTTCCCACAGTTCACGGGCCGGAATGTCCTTGACGTCATCCCAGATCTTGGGGTCGGTGTAGCGCTCGCGCCAGTCTGGCTGCAGGTATTGGTCATACAGCATCGCGAGTTCGCCATACAGCATCGTCGGCAAATGGATGCCATTCGTTACCGACGTAATTGGCACTTCTTCCACCGGCAAGCCCGGCCAGAGTTCGGCCCACATCTCGCGCGATACATCCCCATGCAACACCGAAACCGCATTGCGATAGGCCGATGCCTTCATCGCCAGAATCGCCATCGAGTAGCGCTCTGAAGTATCGGCAGGATTACGACGACCCAGGGCAAAGAGCTGATCAATCGGGATCCCGGCTTCTTCGCAGTAGGCGCTGAGGTATTCAAAGACCAGCCCCCCATCAAACAAGTCGATACCGGCCGGAACACTCGTATGTGTCGTAAAAATGTTGCTGGCGCGCGCCGTCTCAAAGGCTTCCGCAAACGTCAGCTTCTGCTCCACCATTAACAGCCGCGTCCGCTCCAGCGGCATAAAGGCAGAGTGCCCTTCATTCATGTGGAAGACGTTCGGCTTCAGGCCCATCGCGTTGAGGGCACGCAAACCACCGATACCAAGCACCACCTCTTGACGAATCCGGGTATGCGAATCCCCACCATAGAGCTGATCGGTGATGTCTCGATACTCCTGCGTTGTGTTCTGCGGAATGTTGGTATCCATCAGGTAAAGCTTCACCCGACCCACCATCATGTGCCAAACCTTGATCGAAACCACTCCGCCTGGCATCGTCACCTTGACGATCAACTCGCTGCCGTCTTCTTTCAGGACAGGCAGCACCGGCAATTGATAAAAGTCATTGACCGGCGTTCGCTCCTGCTGCCAGCCATCTGAATTCAGGCTTTGTTGGAAGTACCCTTTCTGGTAGAGCAAACCAACGCCAACCAGCGGATAGTTTTCATCGCTCGAAGCCTTCATGTGGTCGCCGCTCAGAACACCCAAACCACCCGAGTAAATCGGCATACATTCTGCCAGACCATACTCCATGGAGAAGTAGGCGATCAGGCGATCATCCGAATATGCCGGAGGTGCCTGCATATATGTATCAAAACGCTCACAGGCCCTGCGATACACAGCCATGTACCTCGGGTCCGCCGCAGCCTTCTGCAATGTTTCTGGCTTCAGCCGGCTCAGCATCAGGACGGGATTGTGAGATTCCTTCCAGAGTGCCGGGTCGAGGCGGCGAAACAGAGCTCTCAATTGGTGATCCCAACTCCAGAGGACGTTGGTAGCGATTTCAGGCAAACGATTCAGTGCTTCAGGAAGCGCCGGACGGACAAGAAATTCAGAGATGGGATGAATCTGGAACGGCATGAGTTGAGATGGAACCTTATGGCTATTCTGATGGAGACTTAAAGATATAGTTTATGTAAATTAACCACACTTAATATATCTTCAAAAGTTAACATGTTTAAGTTAAGATAACGGCATATGAAACTAAGCGCGCAGGAGGAGTATGGACTTCGTTGTCTTCTGCAAATGGCAAGCCGTGGCGACGAGGCTAGCCTAAGTATACCGGAGATCAGCAAAGCGGAAGGCCTTTCGGTTCCGAACGTTGCCAAACTCATGCGCTTGTTGCGAATTGCCGGATTTGTCAAAAGTGTGCGTGGGCAGTCGGGTGGCTATACGCTGGCAAAACCAGCTAGCACGATTCTTGTGGGAGAAGTACTGGAAGCCCTGGGCGGCAAGCTCTTTGGGACTCGATTTTGCGACCGGCATTCTGGACTGGAGTCCAGTTGCGTTCACAACACCGATTGCAGCATGAGGGCTTTGTGGCAAGGTCTGCAGCACATGCTCGAAAAAGTTCTCTTCAAAGCAACGCTGGCCGACCTGCTCCAAAAGGAATCCGCCATGCAGGCCATGCTCGAACAAAAGCACGGCGCGCTCATTCTGCCTGAGCCATTCCACCCCAAAATTGCCAACGCCTAGGCGTATTTGCGTGACAATGAGTGCTGAGGATGCACTCTCCCCGAACAACAAGTTCTCCCATCGGTAAATTTCTAGCCTCGCGCTGGATGCTCTACGGCCCGGTCCTTTTGGTGGTCTGCCTGGTGGCAGCAGCCGGCTGGTTTGGCTACCAGGAATATCTGCGTCGCCAGCAAGAGCAAAGCGAAGCAAGCAAGCCAAAACCCAAACCCGACCCATTAGGGCAAACCTGGCAAGGCACCATTCGCGCTCAGAAAATCCTGCGCGTACCTGCCCCCGTTGAGGGAACACTCGAGTCTGTCGAGGTAGCGGACGGCGACGAAGTGTTTGAGGGCCAACTCCTCGCCCGGATTCGCAACACCGCCATCGAAGCCAACAAACAAAAAACTGAGGAAGATTTAGACCGTGCCAAGGGCAAGGTAGCCGACCTCGAGAGCCAGGTACTTTCAGCCAGACTGGAAGCCAGCCGCGCCAGTGCCGACCTGGCTCGTGTCAAAAGCGAATACGAAGCCGCATCCCGCGCCTACGACCGGCAACAAAAGCTCTTTCGCGAAGGAGCCACCGCACGAAAGACCTTTGAGCGCAGTGAGGCCGAGTTCCGCAAGCTGATGGAAGACCTCAAAGGGAGTGAGGACAACAGCAGGCGCGCACAATCCCGCACAGCCGCCCTGCAAGCCAGCGTCGAAGAAGCCAAACAGAAGCTGACCGAACAAACGGAATCGATGGAAGACGCCGAAGCCGAACTTCTCACCGGAGAAGTGAAGGCACCAGCCAACGGTTTGCTCATCGGACACCGTAAGAGCGCCGGAGAAGAAGTCACTCGCGATATCGAAGATCTATTCGAAATCGCCACCGATTTAACGGCCATGGAGGTTGTGGTCGAGATCCCAGCCGACCTCGCCAAAAAGCTGGCAGCCGGGGGCCGCGCCTTCGTTCAAATCACCGAGGCCGGCGAGGCACCGCTCAACGGCACCATCCGAGAGCTCAAAGCCACACAAGCCATCGTCGAGTTTCTATCGCCAACACCCACCATTCGGCCCGGCATGAGCGCCCAAATACGCTTCCTCAATTAACCGCTTCGCCAAAGACATAGCGGGAAAACCAACTCAGGTTCTCATCCATCACATGCATGGCTTCTTTCGGTTTGTTGATGCCATGACCAAAGCCCTTATAGAGCACCAGTCGAGCCGGCACACCAACATCCTTTAACCCCTGGTACAGCTCAAAGGCATTCGGCGGTGGCACGCGCTTGTCATTGTCACCATGCTGGATCAGCACCGGAGCCTTCGCCTGCTTGATGTAGGTCATCGGCGAGGTCTTTCGGTAAATCTCCATATCGTCCCAGGGCGTCGCTTTCAAATACTGCCGCGTAAAGGGATGGATGTCGGTGTTGACATAGTAGGTCACCCAGTTGGAGATTCCCGCACCAACGCTCAGCGCCTTGAATCGGTCCGCATGAGCGGTCGCGAGAAAAGCTGAGATGTAGCCGCCCTGGCTCCACCCCATACTGCCCACGCGCGCACCATCCACAAAACCCTGCCCAATCAGATGGTCAATACCGGAGAGAACATCCCAGGCATCGCCTACGCCCAGATTGCCGACATTCAACGCGCGAAACTTCGCACCGTAACCTGCAGAACCCCGATAGTTCGGGCGCAGCACCAGACCGCCCTTAGCCACAAACTGCTCCGCTGGATAATAGCTATCCGGCATCACGTAAGGCACATCAATCCCGGTAGGGCCGCCATGGATCACCACCAGCAGCGGGTACTTGCGCTTGGTATCAAAGTCGGCAGGCTTGTACAGGACACCCTCAATCGTCGCGCCGTCTTTGGACTTCCACGATACGACCTCGCGCCGTGCCGGCTTGAATCCCGCCCACTGCTGCTTCAATTGCGTCAGCGCCTTGGGAGCCCAGCTCGTCAATGGCGTCACATGCACCTCGTAGTTCTCATTGGCGCGTGCTCCGATGAAGGCAGCAGCGCGCAGATCCTTACTCAGGCTCACCTGCGTCAGCATCCAGTTCGGCTCGATAGCGAGCTCACGCACTCCGCCCCCATTCGGGTCAGCAACATAAGGAGACATCGCCGTCTTCTTTCGAGCCGTGAAGAAAATGCCGCGCGAAGTCCAATCCACCAGCATCGGCTGTTCGTCGACATCGTCAGAGACTTTGCGTGCCGCACCACCCGCAACCGGGCGCACTTCAATATAAGAGTTGGCGTAGTAGCTGTATTCAATCTCGCCTGGGGTAGTGTAGGCAATCTGCTTCGAATCGGGGGACCAAAGGACACGTCCGAAATTGTTGCGAGTTTCCGCGAGGGTACGCTTCGCTTTCGTCGACACCTCAATGAGTTCAAGCTTGGAACCCATCGTCGAAAGATCGGGGTTCTTCTTGGTCACCATTGCGATGGTTTTGCCGTCTGGAGAAAGCGCAAACGAGGACACGTGAAAATCGCCCTCTGTCAGCCGTTCGGCCTTCTGCTTCGGAGTGTCGCTGACCTTGACGCGCCAGACATGCGTCATCGTATATTCTTCTTCGATCACCATCAGTTCGCCGTACTTCTTCTTGCGGTCTTTCAGGGCCGCGCTTTCGGGTTCACTGGCAGTGAAGTGAATCTCACCAGGCACCACCCAGTCCATGCTGCTCACACCCGACTCATGATCGGTCAACTGCATCGCTTCCCCGCCCCCGACGGGCATCACATAGACCTGCTGCTTCCCGTCGCGATTCGAGAGAAAGGCAAGCCGCTTGCTATCGGGCGACCAGACAGGCGAGGAAGAACTCTTGCGACCCGCCGTCAGCTTGAGGTTACGGCCGCTTGAAACCTCCGCCAGGTAAAGATCACTTTCATTGGCATTGTCTTCCCAGTTGGTACGCGAGAGCACATAAGCCACCATCGAACCGTCCGGAGAAATCACCGCGTCCATCGGCCTCTGCATGGATAATGCCTGTCGTGAGTCCGGGGCTTGAGCAAGCAGGCCGATCGCAAAAGCAAGGGAAATCAGAATTCGCATGCATCTTAGAATACGCTGAAGATATGGAATTTCTCGCCGGCTCCCTGCTGGAGCTGATCACGCAAACCTCTGTCAATCTCCCTCCCGACGTCCGTGCCGCCATGGGAACTACCATGGCCGCCGAAACTCCCAACACCCAAAGCGCACAGGCCCTAAGCATTATCGCCACCAACATCGACATGGCCGTCGAAGACCAGGGTCCGATCTGCCAGGACACAGGCATGCCGACCTTCCTGGTTCACACACCCGTGGGCGTCAATCAAATCGTTCTGAAGAAAGCCATCCAGCTTGCCGTGGCTGAGGCAACAAAGAAGGGCAAGCTGCGTCCGAATTCCGTCGACAGCATCACGGGCAAGAACTCCGGCGACAACCTCGGCCACGAAACCCCAGTGATTCATTTTGAACAGTGGGAAGAAGACGACATTGAGATCAAGCTGCTGCTCAAAGGCGGTGGCTGCGAGAACAAGAACATCCAATACTCTTTGCCCACCACTCTTGATCACATGGGCAAAGCGGGCCGCGACCTCGAAGGCGTGCGCAAGTGCCTGCTGCATGCCGTCTGGCAAGCCCAGGGCCAGGGCTGCGCGCCCGGCGCAATCGGCGTCTGTATCGGCAGCGACCGCGCCCACGGCTACTGGCTGGCCAAAGAACAGTTGTTCCGCACGCTCGATGACACCAATCCCGACCCCGTCCTCGCCAAGCTCGAAGCCGAGGTGATGGAAGAAGCCAACAAGATCTCCATTGGCGCCATGGGCTTCGGCGGCAAGGCGAGCCTGATCGGCTGCAAGGTGGTTGCCGCCAACCGCCTGCCAGCCAGTTTCTTCGTCAGCGTCGCCTATGACTGCTGGGCCTTCCGCCGCCTGGGGGTTCGCATTGATGCTTCGAGTGGTGCCATCAAGCAATGGCTCTACCGCGACCCCGAACGCCCGGTCGACAAGATGGCCGCAGGTTCTGGCTTCCCACTCACCGGCCGTGAAGTGGTGCTCACCGCGCCAGTAACAGAAGAGCAAGTGCGAGCGCTGAAAGTCGGCGACGTCGTACTGATCCGTGGACGCATGTACACAGGCCGCGACGCCGTCCATGCGCATCTGATGAACACCCCACCACCCGTCGACCTCAACGGTCAGATCATTTATCACTGCGGCCCGGTCATGCTCAAGAGCAACGACACCTGGTACGTGAAGGCGGCGGGGCCAACGACCTCAAGCCGTGAAGAACCGTACCAGGCCACGATCATCGAGAAGTACGGCATTCGGGCCGTCGTAGGCAAGGGTGGCATGGGAGCCAAGACCAGCGCCGCGCTCAAGCAGTTTGGTGCCGTCTATTTGAATGGCATTGGCGGAGCAGCGCAATTCTACGCCCGCACCGTCAAGAAAGTGGCTGGCGTCGACCTGATGGAATTCGGCATCCCCGAGGCGATGTGGCATCTGGACGTCGAAGACTTTGCTGCGATCGTCACCATGGACGCTCACGGCAACTCCTTGCATAAGGATGTAGAAGAAGCGACGGCAAAAGAACTGGCGTCGTTGGCGACCGTCTAGTTCTTCTTTTTCTTTTTGTCCGTTGGGGGCGGAGCCGGAGCCGGCTTCGCCTCTTCGGCTTTATCCCCAAAGCTGATTTCTGATTCTGTCGTCGAGATGGTCGACTCGGTAGCGAACTTGCGGTAGTTCTTGAATTCCAGCTCGTTGCGGGAGCACTTGGTGGTGTAACGCCAGCAGGCCAGATTCTCGCTCTTGGTCGGCAACAGATACTTCTCGTTGTTGATGGTGACCCAGCCGTACTCTGTCATTTGCTCCACCCAGTCGAGCTCATAGTCACTCGGGAGCTTCACCGCTTGCATCTCCGTACGCAGCACCCGTCCCGACTTCGGATCAATCCAGATCGCACCCTTGTAGGCCGGCTTGATGGGTTTGCCGTAGCGAATGGTCCAATGCGAATTGGGCTTCTCCACAGTAAAGTCAAATACTTCGCAATCGAGGCCGGCAATCTTGTCCTTGCCGCGACGTTTGAAGTTGGCGTTAGTAGCCGGGTGCAGAATGTCGATCAGCGTCGTGCCCCAATCCCCGCTCGACCAGGATCCCGTATCTTCCGGGGTACCGGTTTTGAGAGGCTTGCCGTTGATACGCACGTTACGATAATCCTCTTTCTGATCGACGTACATCAGCTCGACCTCTACCAAATCCTTCTTCTTGAACTTGGGAGGCTTGGCATCGCTGAGGGATCGCGTCACCACTTCATCGCAGATAAAGTTTGGCAGCGTGGCATCGTACTCGGCAGAAGCACTCATGGCTTGCTCAATCAGTGGGTCGAGAACACGAGGCTCGACGCTAGGCGGCAAACTTCCCGAAACATCGATGATCGGGCGTGGCCCATCTTCGTTACGCGGCCTGGAGGGGGCAGTAGAAGACGCAGGCCCCGGGGCAGCCTCTGTCTCTTCTGTCGGCAGTGGCGTGATGATGTTGGGCCCTTTATTGGCAGGGACGGTACCTTTGCGCGGCGCATTGCCACCACGTTTGACGACGGGAGGGCCCGGATCATCGGGGTCAGCCTGTGTTGGCGGCTTTTGCGTCGGCGTTTGACTGAACAAAAGCAGAAAAACAACGCTAAAGATCATGGTCATAATGAAGGACGTCTTCCGTTCACGTCTGGCTTCATGGTAATCTAAAGATTCCCACCTGATCGGCCAGGTAGCTCAGTTGGTAGAGCAGCGGACTGAAAATCCGCGTGTCGGGGGTTCAATTCCCTCCCTGGCCACCACACATCTCCTCCTCTTCTTCCTTCATCCATTACAGAACAGTGTTGTCAGAAAGTTATGATAGAAGTGCTTGCACCAAATCACTGTAGGCGCAAAACTGGTTGGGCGCCGAAGCCCCATCATTGCACCACTGTTGCTGGAATTTGAGACGCCTCCGCAGACCATGCGAGATCTTCTCACTGCCATTGTCAGGCAGCAGGTAAACGCGTTTCAGGCAAACAAATCCGAAGCGAAAATTCTAAAAGTCCTGACGGAGCGTGAACTGGAAGCCGGAATGGAATCAGGGCGAATCGTTTCTGGCGAGGCCGAACCTGATTCTCGGTTGCCTGACCCAGAGACATCGATCGCCATTGCCCTCAGCACTTTCCTCGACGGTTTCTACTTTGTCTTCGTGGATGACATTCAGATCGAAGATTTAGAGCATCCGGTTCAGGAAGTCAAGGAAGTGATGTTCTTGCGCTTAACACCACTTGTAGGAGGCTAAATGCCGACACCCGAAGAACTCACAGCAAAACTGGAGCAATTCAGGAATCCGGATGGCCGAATCCAATTGCTATCGCGTGTGCAAGCATTACCGCCAGAACTTGCCAGGATTGGATTCGCTTTCTCCCATAGCAACCTCGACTTCCTTGACTTCATAAACGACACACCGCTCAATCAGGACAAACAGCTCATCGAAAATCTTTCTGATCTAGACCGCGCAAGATTGTTTGGTGTTTTGTTCCCCAATATCGCGGAGCATGTTGAGTCTGCCTGGCAGCTTCAAAAAGGATTTCCTTACCAAGTTGGTCTTTTGCGCAAAGCGTTTCGTGCTCCGAACAATCCGGAGTACACACTCAATACTCGCGTCAATTGGCTGCATCGTCTCGTCAACATCCTTGTCTATTACAACGACCAATTGGAATTCATCACCGAATGGGGTGGTCGCATGGATTGGATGGTCTCTGGCAATGCGATTGGGATCTTGTTGGCATCCGTACTCGATTCTCAGCACCAGGCACGTGAGGCCACCTACAGAACTTTGGTGCAAATTGTGAACGGGGACCACCCCTTTGCCCTGCCTGCGACCTATGCAATCTCAGCCCTTTTGTCGAGCTCTCGACCCGAAGCATGGGAGACCGTGGAGCGCCTTTTATTATCGGCCCAACGACAAGAAGGCCTCAGGCAGACGATTATTGAAACAGTTGATCTGGCTCATCCAGTCGCCTTTGTCAGAATCCTGTCTTTGATACAACGCGAAAAGCTATGCCGCTTTGCCGCAGTGGCCAGGGCAGTTGGAGTTTGGTTTGGCCTCCCGCTCGACTCGGATCAATCAAAAGATATAGAGGTCATCCTTCGTGAGACGCTCAACAACCTCGAGACCAAACAAGAACTTCCCTCTCGGATCGAGCAACTGCGAGGACAATCCTTGTATCTTGCCCTTTGGGCTCAAGGTTTTTCCGATGTGACAACAGCAACAAAGAGCGCGCAGGCGATCACCTTGGATCCAGATTTCGAGAGGCGTTACGCTGCAGTTCACTTTCTTGCCCACCTCGAAACAGCGGAAGCGACCAAAGCCTTGCGTACATGTCTCAGCGATCCAGACCTGAGAATAGCCATCAAGGCAACAGAAGTTATCTTCGAACACTTGAATCGGGTAGTCGATGAGGTTGAGGTCAAAAAGACATTCGAAGCGCTTCAGGAGTTGATTCACCGCGTCCCCAGGGAACAACAGTTGGACCCCGCAGTTTGGGCATGGAATCGACTGATAGCAAGACGAGCGGATGTCGCTGCAAAGTTAATCGCCACGCGCCAGAATCGGCCATTCTCGGAATTAGTTCCTTACCTACCGGCAATGGACGCGACTGGTCGGCAAACACTCGTTCGGGCGCTCACCCATAGCAGCAAGAAGAATCAATCGTTGCAACCCGATGAACGAGATCTTGCTCTATCCTTACTGAGTGATCCCAGCAACAGCGTAAGGCAATCGGCCTTCGAGGCTCTTGAGCACGCCACACTAACTCCTGACGAGGCCCTGGCAATAGAACATTTGCTCGCACGCAAAGCGCCAGACCTTCGACGCGGTGTCATACGCCTATTGCTAAAGCAGAGTGCGGCCAATTGTCGGGCCAGCATCGAGCGGCTGTCCACATCCGGTGATGCGTTGATGAAGCAGGCCTCGGAAGAAATACGCTTTGAACTTGAGCCGAAGCTCCAACCAAAGGCCTCTCTGCGTAACGGGCTGGGGCTCTACAACCCGGAACAACGCACTAGTCTGGTTGCGCCGAAAAATGTATTGAGCGGAGTGCTTTCAACCACATCAGCGCAACGCCTCATTCAATCTCTCGACGAGTTGGTAAATCAGAATCGTGAAACTCCGACTGGATATCGAACTTATTGGGGACAAGAGACGCAGGATCTTTTGGGGAATCTTCAATGGATTGATGAAAACAGTGAGCTTCCATTGGCGCCACTTTGGAATCAGTGGTGGGCGAATGCACAGGCCGAATTCGGGGCAACAGAAGAAGACCTGGTTCGTGCCTTTTTCCAGCTGATGCTACGCCCAGGGCAATGGCCGACTGCTTGGGAGAAGCAATCAATAAAGGGCGTAATAGATACGATCGAACTGAAGTTTCATACGCTTGTACAGAGCATCCTATGGCACTTGTTCGCAAATCACTGCACAAAGCATGGACTGCAGTTATTTCTGGACCTTCTGGAAACCTACATTCACCGGCTTGTGGAGAAATACCAACGGCCAGAAGATGCTCCTGCCGCTTACAAAAATGACTGGCGTACCCATGCAATCCACTTTCCAGAGCGGGTATTCGAATCATGCCGGACGAAACATCCGGAACACTGGGACCAGGAGCTATGGCAGAGATATTGGCTGCTTCTGCGTTGGATCGATGAAGGAGAGCCAACGGCAAGACGACGACTCCCGCAACTAGCCGTGACCATCGCTGCTCATCGAAACGGAGTTGCATCTGACGCAGACGTATATGAGCAGCTTTTCCAAGGTACTGGCTATGAGGGCAATGGACGCTTTGAACTCGCAACAATAACCAAGCGAAAGCCACACAAGCTCTTTGCCGATCATCCCAAGCTCGAAGAGTTTGCAAGTCAGTGCCGGGCTCGTGTCCTCGAAGTCGAACTGAGTCGCGGCGATCTACCGACAGAAGCTAGCAGAGCCGCCATTTCAATCTCAGTGGTCTACGGCGGAGAACTGGCCCTTCAGATCATGAAGCTGCTCGGCAATGATCCTCTCTCACGTGGCTATCTCGCCGACAGCGAAAGCAAGTCTGTTGTGTTCAGTCACCTCTTGCGCGTCAGCTTGCCAACCGAAGCGGATACCCTCGAAGGCTTCGCGAAATCGGCCAAGCAATCCGGTATCTCGAAAAAGCGCCTCGTAGACATGGCGCTCTACGCACCGCAATGGGCCGCTTATGTAGAGACAGCAACCGGCATCATCGGCCTGGAAGAGGCAACATATTGGCTGCACGCACACACAAAAGATTCCCAGTGGACAGTTGATCCAGAAATCAGGGAACTCTGGTTTGCCCAAGTCAGTGAAAGGACACCGATTCCTCGGCAGGAGCTTCTTGACGGGGCAGTTGACGTCGCCTGGTTTCACCGTGTTCGCCAATCGATTTCATCACCGGAATGGAAGTTGCTTTTCGATTCCGCCAAATTCGCAGCGGGCGGTGCGGGTCATAAGCGTGCCCAACTCTTTGCTGCAGCAATCACCGGCGACATTACCCCAGCAAGCTTGACTGCGCAGATTCGAGAAAAAAGAAATCAGGACGCGGTCCGGGCTCTCGGACTCGCACCACTTCCCGAAGCTCCAACGGCACGAAGGCAAGAGATTCTGCAGCGCTACGAATTGCTGCAGTGGTTTCTTCGTGAGAGTAGAAAATTCGGCGCACTACGCCGGGCAAGCGAAAAATTGGCATACAACATTGGCTTGGCCAATCTTGCACGAACGGCCGGATTTACTGATCCGCAGCGCCTCTCCTGGTCGATGGAAGCAGAGGCAATTGCAGATCTCAAGACCGGGTCGATTGAAGCGATTGACGGTGGAGTCAAAGCGACTTTGGCAATAAACCAGTTGGGTGAGCCATCTTTGAGTTTCGAGAAGAATGGGAAGACGTTGAAGGATTTACCAGCCGCTTTGAAGAAGTCCCCGGTGCTGGCACCATTGCGGACAAGAAAGACACTCTTGGCGCAGCAAACGTCCAGGATGCGGCTATCGCTGGAAGAAGCCATGATACGCGGAGATCGCTTTACTTATCTTGAGCTCCAGGACCTGTCAAACCACCCACTCCTACGTCCCATGGTTGCCACTTTGCTCTTCGCCAATGAGCGAGGTGAAGCCCATTGGTATTCAAACCTGCAAATTGAAGACGAACCGTTTCGCATCGCACACCCTGTCGATCTTTTGGCCTCTGGACAATGGTCTTCACTTCAGAAAGAGTGCATCGAGAGACAACTCACGCAGCCCTTCAAGCAGGCCTTCCGCGAGCTATATCTCCCTACCGAGGCAGAGCGAGAGTTGAAGGACCATTCCTCGCGCTATGAGGGGAATCAGATTCAACCCAGGCAGGGCTCGGCCCTGATGGCAGGTCGCGGCTGGATCAATGTACCTGAAGAAGGATTTCGAAAAACCTTTTACAGCGAAAACATCTCAGCATGGGCCACGTTTATGGAAGGCTCGATTACTCCGGCAGGAATCGATGGGTTGACGGTACAGCATGTGTCATTTAGCAGCAGGGGCGAGGGCAAAACCATTCCGATCGATCAGGTCAATCCACGCGTTTTCAGTGAAGCCATGCGCGATTTGGATTTGCTCATCAGCGTCGCACACCGTGGCCTTGTAGATCCACAAACCACTTCTTCAACGATCGAGATGCGCACGTCGCTTCTGCGAGAGACATTAGATCTTTTGAAGATCAAAAATGTACGCCTCAAAGACCGCCACGCATTTGTAGACGGAAAGATAGGAAATTACAACATTCACCTGGGGAGTGGAACAGTTCACCGACAGCCCGGTGGAAGCCTCTGTATCATCCCCGTTCATTCTCAGCATCGAGGCCGTGTATTTCTACCCTTTGCAGATAACGATCCAAAGACGGCTGAAATCGTCAGCAAAGTTTTGCTCCTCGCGAGCGATGAAAAGATCAAGGATCCGACCATCACCGAGCAATTGCGTTAAGTCAGTCGCTACAGGCAAACGCCCGCAGTTCTCTCAGTCTGCCCGTTAGGCTTTGCTAAACACAGGGCTACCCAGCGTCCCCGTGCTGTCAGAGAACGATTCCACTTCAACGCCGAGCGAATGCAAAATGCTCAGATACATGTTCGACATGCGCGCGGCATCTTTGCGCCAGTATTGCCCGTGCTTCAACCCCATGTTCGCGCCACCCGCCACCATCGTCGGCAGGTTATGCGAATTGTGCGTCGTCGATGCACCACTGCCGTACAGAACAATCGTGTTATCCAGCACACTACCCTGGCGGTCCTGATACTTATCGAGACGCGTAAAGAAGTGATGCAATTGCTCGCTCAGGAAGCGATCATACTTGGCGAATTGCAATTGCCCTTCCTTGTCCGTCGCGTGCGAAAGATTATGGTGTGTCTTCGACAGCCCCAACTTCAGCGGGAACGTATCACTGATCCCCATGCCATCCTCGCGGTTCAACATAAACGCCACAGACCGCGTAATATCGGCATCAAAAGCCAGCGCAATCAGATCGAACATCGCGCGATAGTATTCAGCCGGCTCACTCTCGTTGGTGGCCTCCAGATTCACATGCGAGAAATCCTGCTTCTTCAGCGGAATATCGATCCACTTCTCGGAAGCAATCAACCGCGACTCCACTTCGTTCAACGAAGTCAGATACTGCTCCATACGTTCGCGGTCGCTTTGGCCCAACTGCTTATCCAGGGACTTCGCACTATCCACCACCGCATCCACCAGCTTGATACGCCGCTGCAACTTGGCATGCTCTTCGGCCACCGAAGAACGATCCCCTTTGAACAAGCGATCAAACACGCGCCGTGGGCTATTCTCGGCCGGAATCGGCCGGCCTTCGAGGCTGTAGGAAATCGTGCCGGTACGCGACAGGAAACCCGTCCCCGCATCGATCGACAACACCAGAGAAGGCTGACGGCAATACTGCTTGGTATGCAGCGCCACCACCTGGTCGAGACCTGCGGAATTAAACGTGCCCGGCTTCGGGTTGTGCAGCGGCGCACCCGTCAACCACATGTCAGAACAAATATGCGGATCGGCCTTGGGCCCGCTCGGGTGGTGCAATCCGCCCATGAAGCTCAGCTTGTTGCGGAAGGGGGCCAGCGGTTCGGTAGACTTGCCAAACACAAACTGACCGTCTTTTTGCGCGGTCGGAAACCAATGCCATTCCGAAATTTCATGCTCCGTCTTCGGCAACGACATGCCGTTGGCGGTGTAGAGCGCACAGAAGCGGCGCGGCAGCGAGTCAGTGACTTCAGCACCCATCGCGTCGAGTACCGGCAGTGCCAGCGAAACTCCGCCAACGCCCCGCAAAAACGCGCGTCGATCCATCTTTTTGAAATTCCTCATTGGTGTCTCCCTAGCCTCTACTTCTCGAGAAAAATCTTATTGTTCACAACGTACCGGACCATATCCTTCACCCGGTACCCGCTGGCCTTCAGCTTGACAGCGTCCCGCTTCAGGTAGTTGACTTCATTGTATGTCAGCGTGCGACCCGTTGCATAAGTGGCCAGGTGCTTCAGGAAGCTATAGGCCACCTGATCAATCCGGTCTTCCGCCAAATACCGGCGCAGATCGTCGATACCCTTCACCTCGGTGTTGTCGGGCAACTTGGAACTGGCATCGGTCGGCTCCTTCTTCAGCCGTCCCCCGGCGTCAAATTCCTCCAGCGCCACACCCCACGGGTCGATCTTCATATGGCACTGCAAACAGGCAGGCACATTGCGATGCTGCTCCAGCCGCTGACGCAAAGTCATGCCCTTTTCTTCTTCCTTGAGGGCCGGCACATTTGGCGGCGGGTCCGCTGGTGGTTCGGCAATGATACGCCGAGCCAGCCACGCTCCACGCTTCACAGGATTCGATTCACGCCCGTCCGATAGGCCAGCCATGATCGCCGCCTGCGACAGGACTCCGCCCAACTCCCTGCGTCCATGCGGAATCGCAACAAACTGGAACCCGCTCTCTGTCTTCGAACCCAAATCGTAGTAGTTCGCCGTCACTTCATTGCCGATCATGAAGTCTGAAGCAATCAGATTCTTCACCGGCAGATTGTTCCGCAACAGATGCTGCATGAAGTACACCGGCTCCTGCTTCAGGTTGGCCCGCGCATCCTTGCCCAGAGTAGGGAAGCGCTTCCGGTCTGGCTCCAGCACCTGGAATTTCTCAAGGCTCAGCCACTGCGAAGTAAACTCCTGCACAAAGCGCGAGAACCTCGGGTCAGCCACCATGCGGTCCACCTCGGCATCCACCTGTTTGGCCAGCATCCCGGTCGAGGCCAGCCGCATCGTGGTGCGGTCCGGCGGGCCATTCCACAGGAAGTAAGAAAGCTTGGAGGCCAGCTCATACTGGCTCAACAATTCCGGCTTCGGCGTATTGCTCGTCTCGATCAGGAACAAGAACTGCAGCGATGTCAGCACCACCTCCAGCACATCCTTCACACTCTGTTGCAGGTTGCCGCCCGAGGCATAAGACTTGTCGAACAACGCCACAACCTTCGACTCTTCGTCTGCCAGCAGCGGGCGACGGTAAGCGCGCGCCGCAAACGACTTCACCACCTGACGGCCATACGCTTTGGCATCCGCCTTCAATGGCGAATCCATGAAGATACTGCGATGCGAGGCAGGCGGCCACTGCTCAAGGAAAGGCCCTTCAAATTCGACGGCCCGCACCACCAAGCGCGGCATGTCGCGTCCATCCGTAAACTCGCTCCGTACCGCAATCTCCTTCACGCCCGCCAGATAATTTACGTTGTCTTTTTCGACGTTCGGAGTGGGGTAATTCGTAATCGTCCCCTCAAACGTGTACTTCGCCAGCTTGGTCCCAGCCACCGCTTGCGGCGTCCCGACAGGCGCAAACGTACTGCCACAATCACGACGGAAGCCCAGATGCACACCAAGCTTCGGGGATCGCTTTTCAAATGCGGCAAACTTCGTCGCGTGCGCATGGCCCGCCTCCAGCGGCGTGAACACCACCCGCTCCAGTTCTCGCAATCCCGTCAGGCTCGACTTCACCACCAGCGGCCCCGCCTCCAGTCGCACCGCCACAAAGGCAGGCTGCTTCAGCGTCGCCGAAAATTCGCGGCTGCCCAGGCCTAAAGTCAGATCAAACGCCCGCTCCGGTGGCGGCTTCACAAACTGCCGCCCCTTCTCAAGCAAGGCTTGGATTTCGGCCTCACCCAAGGCCCGCTTGTGCAACCTCACTTCATCGATATCGCCATGGAAGTATGGCCCACCCTTCACCTTGCCCAAGTGCAGATCCGGCTTCGGGTTGTCCAGATTCGCATTGCCAATCTTGCCCTTGCCAACCTGGTAGCCATTGACGTACAACACAGACTCCGCGTCTCCACGCTTCACAACCGCCGTTACATGATTCCAAACATTTGGCCGGATCGACCCAGGGATAGAGCTCACCGCACCATTGGTCTTGCTATCCGGGCCAGCCGTCTCAAGGCGCAAAGTCCCACGATTATCGCCCACCTCGAGGTACCAGCCATGCGTCCAGTCATAGCCGCCAAAGCTGATCACACCGCCCCGCCGGTTGCCCTGCGGACGAATCCAGGCCGAAACTGTAAATTCCCCTTCCCCCACCTTCAATTCATCCCTGCGAGGCACAACCACCTCATCGCCATCGGCCGCAAGCGACACCGCTTTGCCAAACGGCGAATCCACGAAGCGCGCCTTCCCTTCCATCCTCCCCTCGACAGAACCATCCATCAACCATGCCCCGGCCAGGCCCTCATTGAGCCGCGAACCATCCGAAACCGTAGGAGGCTCCACGCGCGGCGCAACATGCGCATCCACCTGATAGATGCCCGCCTTCGGAATCACCACGGTTTGCGGCGTCTTTAGATTGCGGGCTTCCAAGTTACCCGTCCCAGCAGCCGCTCCCTCATTCAGCAAGAGACCATCGTTATACTTGGCCGCCGTTACCGTCACACGAAAGCGCCCGTAATCCGGCAGTTCCCGCAGCGAGATCTTGAAATTCGCCTTCGGCCCGTAAGTGCCATCGGCCTCAAACTGTTCTTCATTCGGAATCGCCGGACGCAGCAACAATCCCTCCGGCACCGTCCCATAAGCCTTGCCCTTCGGATATCCACCACTGCCACGCATGTCAGCAAACACCGCATGGTAGATGCTGTCAAAATCACGCCAGCCGCGCACCGTATCATTACCCTGATAGCCCTCGATAAACCGATACTTCGTCCGCATATAGAAGGGTTCAAACGCAAACGGCTTCACGGGCTTCAACTGCGTCACCATCACATCCGCGTTGTCGAGCAACTCACTGCCCGCACCAAGAATCAGCTTTTCTTTCACCGGATCCGGATTCACACCCCGGCCCAAATCCACGCGGAAGTTTTGGATCTTCGGCTTCTGGCTGGGGTCAACAATCGCCCGGCCCAGCGCCTCAGCCGCTACTTCCAGATAAGCCTCAATCAACAAGGGCGACATCTGCAAAGTTTCTTTGTTGTTGACAAAGCCATCCTTGGAAATCGCATCCGGCGGCAGCGCCTCCAGCAGATCGTCATCAATCTTCAACAGCTCCCGCAGCGTATTGCGGTACTGCTCTTTCGTTAAGCGCCGCACCAGTCCGTTCTTTGGCGCCGGGCGCAGCCGAGCCACTTCAAGGCCCCGGCCAATCCACTCCGTCACGATCTTGCGATCCTCAGCCGACGGCTTCGGCAAGCCCTTCGGCGGCATGGTGCCGTTTTCCACGCGGTGCTTGATCCCCTCCCAGAACCTCACATGCCGATCATCGAGCGAAGCATCGAGATTGTCGACACGCACACCTGCAGTGGGGTTATCGGCGTTGTGACAGGTCACGCAGTTTTTTTGCAAAAACGGCTTTACCGATTTGTCGAAGTCCGGCTCGAGCGACGGCGTCGCCTGTGCCTGCACAAACCTCGAAGTCCAGAAAATCGCCACAAGGGCCAAGGTCAGAAAAAGCGAAATACGGCGTAGCTTCATGGAAACCACTATTGTATGTCTTTCCTGCGGTTCGATACCATCAAGAGTTTGCCCAAGCTCACCATCCTCAACAATGGTTCCGTTTATGATTTCGAACTCGGCAAAGTGCCCTATGGAGGGCACGGTAAGCCCGGCTCCATCCTCGATCTGGCAATGCACTTCAACATTCCCCTCAACCATGATTGCGGCGGCAATTGTAGTTGCACGACCTGCCACGTCTGGGTCCGCGAAGGTGCCGAAAATCTGAGCGACATGGAAATCGACGAGCAGGATTTTGTCGGTATGGCCGTCGATAGCCGCCCCGAATCGCGCCTCGGCTGCCAAACCATCGTCAACGGCGACGTCACCATCGAGATCCCCAGCTAAATCTTTTTGAGTCTCGATGCATTAGCCGCCATCTTTCTACCATGCGTCTGCTTTCGACCCTTCTCATCGCCTCTCTCAGCCTCCTCGCCGAAGGCAAGCCAGACGGTGAGTGGTCCTGGAAGATGGCCAGCCCCTTTGGCGAATTAAAAGCGAAAGCCGTCATGAAAACCGATAGCGGCAAGCTCACCGGTGCGTTCTGGCTCGATGAGTCCCGCAAGTTGGAAATCGTAAACGGCCAAGTCGAAGGCGACAAAATCACCTTCACCCTCAAGCGCGAACGCCCCAACGGCGGCACAATGACCTATGAGATGACCGGCACCGTCAAAGGCGATGCCATCGAAGGCAATGCCAAAGCCTTGGAAATGGGTGCCACCCAAACCTGGTCGGCAACCAGGAAATAATAACCAGCCTGAGCCACGCTCACTCTGTTTTGCGCGTTGCAAACAGGGATCCTGATGAAACAAATTGGCTGGTGCTTTTTACTACTCTCTTTGGTTTGCGCCTCCACCTGGATATGGCAAAAAACCCAGGCCGCATCCCGTTCTTCTCGTACCGACCCCATTTCGGCTCTCATCCTCGCCAATCGAATTCGAACCGTCCCCTTTGTCGGGGCACACGATCAACTGGGCCATCACTATCAGGCAGAACTCCTGCTCGAATACCATTTGGAGGATCGTCTACTTCGTAGCTGGATCACAGACCCCATGCAATCCACCCAGCGTTCTCGTATTGAAATCTCTTTGGCCAATCGCTGCCCGGGTTCCCGCCTTCCAGTCTTTATCGACCCCAGGCATCCAGAACGCATCGCACTGAAATCCAACCCTGGGTATCCCGATGCAAGCACCACGCTCCCGGGAATCCTCGCCCTTGGCTTCGCCTTCTTCGGCGCTCTTTTCGTCAGACTCCCGCGCAAAAGTCAACACACAGCCGACGAGGTAGTTTATCTTAGCTAACATGACCCGCCGCACCTTGCTTGCTGCCGCCATGGCCCCCGCTCTCGACATTCCCATCATCGACACTCACATCCATCTCTTCGACACCAGCCGCCCGCAGGGCATCCCCTGGCCCCCCAAAGAAGACAAAGTCCGCTACAAGACCGCTCTCCCTCCTCGCTACATCGAGCTCACCAGCAAACTCGGCATCGTCGGTGCCATCGAACTCGAGTGCAGCCCGCTGCTCGAAGACAACCAATGGGTACTCGACGTCTGCGCTCCTGCTCCCATCATGGTCGGCATGGTGGGTAACATTCCTCCAGGGCTCAAGAACTTTCGCGCCGAACTGGACAAGCACCGCAAGAACCCCCTCTTTCTGGGCATCCGCTACGGCAACCTTTGGGATGGCCATGATCTCGGCACCGGCCTCACCAAACCAGAATTTGTCGCAGGCCTGAAAGAGCTGGCCCAGCAGGGCATGATTCTCGACTCCGCCAACCCCAATCAGAAGCTGCTCGAAGACATTCGCCGCGCCTCTGATCTCGTGCCCAACCTGCGCATCATGATCGATCATCTGCCCGGCATGGAGGCCCTCAACCAGGCCGATGCCGTCCTGCGTGACCTCTCCACCCGCAAGCAAATCTATGTCAAAGTCTCTTCGGTTCTCAAGCTCAAGAACACCTCCGGCAAGCCCAACTCGGTCCATTACAAACCAGTGCTCGATGAGATGTGGCAGCGCTTCGGCGAAGACCGCGTGGTCTTCGGCAGCGACTGGCCCAACAGCGATGGCTTCGGCACCTATGAACAAGTTCTGACCGTCGTGAAAGAATACGTCGCCACCAAGCCGCGTACCGTAGCCGAGAAATACTTCTACAAGAATTCTCTGGCCGCCTACCGCTGGAAGCCCCGCACCGCCGCACAAAAGAGGCTCGTCTAATGCGCGCCATCCTTGCTCTTGCCGCAACCACTCTCCTCGCTCAGGATTACAAAACCTGGCGCGATTACGGCGGCGGCCCAGACTCCTCGCAGTACACATCGCTCACGCAGATCAACAAATCCAATGTCGCCAAGCTCCAGGTCGCCTGGCGCTACAAGATCGGCGAAAACAAGCGCTACAATTTCAACCCCGTCATCGCAGGCGACCGTATGTTCGTCATGGGTGCAGGTAATTCCATCGTTGCCCTCAATGCCACCAACGGCAAGCCGCTCTGGACATGGACTCCCCCCGCTGGCACGACCGCCATCACCAATCGCGGCATCAACTATTGGGAAAGCAAAGACGGCAAAGACAAACGCCTTCTCCTGGCCAGCAACCACATCCTCCGCGCCATCGATGCCAACACCGGCAAGACCATCGAGTCCTTTCAAGTGGACCTGCGTGAAGGGCTTGACCGTGACCCCAAACTGCTCACCGTCCTGCAATCTCTTTCTCCCGGCCGTATCTTCGAAGACCTCATCATCGTCGGCTCAGCCACCAATCAGGGCTACGGTTCCGCTCCCGGTGACATCCGTGCCTTCAACGTCCGCACCGGCAAGCTGGTCTGGACCTTCCACACCATTCCTCGCCCCGGCGAGTTCGGCTATGACGGCTGGCCCAAGGACGCCTGGAAGACAGTCGGCGGAGCCAACGTCTGGAGCGAAATGTCTGTCGACGAAAAGCGCGGCATCCTCTTCGCCCCCACCGCCAGCGCCAAGTACAACTTCTATGGCAAAGACCGCGAAGGCCACAACCTTTTCGCCGATTGCCTCATCGCCATCGACGCCCGCACCGGCAAACGCATTTGGCACTACCAGATGGTGCACCACGATATTTGGGATTACGACGATTCCACCGCACCCAAACTCTTAACCGTCAAACACGAAGGCAAGACCATCGATGCCGTGGCACAGGTCTCCAAGCAAGGCTTCGTCTGGGTCTTTGATCGCACCAACGGCAAACCCCTCTGGCCGATTGAAGAACGCAAAGTGCCGCAAACCGATATGCCCGGCGAAACCACCTGGGCCACACAACCCTTCCCCACCAAGCCCGAACCCTTCGCCCGCCAAACCTTCACCCCGGACGACCTCAGCCCTTTCTTGAGCCCCAGTGACCGTGCCAAGTTTCGCGATCAAATCCTGAGCGCTCGCAACGAAGGCCTCTTCACGCCTCCCGCCAAACGCGGTGCCATCCAGATGCCCGGCAACAATGGAGGAGCCAATTGGGGCGGCGCAGCCGTCGATCCCTTCAAAGGCACTCTGGTTGTCGTCAGCAAAGATCTCCCCTGTCTGCTCAAGCTCGACAAGCGCGAGAACGAAGTGCCCGGCATGAGCCCCGAAGAGCGCTACGAGAGCGCCTTTGGCTTCATGATCGCCAGCGACGGCCTCTCTGCGATCAAGCCCCCCTGGACCTCACTCACCGTCTATGACTTGAACGACGGCTCCATCAAATGGAAAATCCCCCTCGGCGAAGTGCCAGAGCTCGCAGCAAAGGGCATCAAGAACACAGGCACCCACTATCCCAAACTCGGCCCCATCGTCACCTCCACCGGGCTCATCTTCACCGGCACCCGCGACCGCAAGGTACGCGCCTTCGATATCGAGAATGGCAAGCTGCTCTTTGAACAGGAAGTCCCCATGGCCATGGAGGGCATCCCCTCCGTTTATGAAGTCAACGGCAAGCAATACATTGTCTTTTGCGCCTCAGCCCAGGTGGGTCTCATCCCCGCAACGCAAAAGCCCATCGACGGCGAATACATCGCCTTCGCCCTGCCCTAACCGCGAATCCTGAGATTCCGAAACCAAACATCGCAGGCATGATTCTGCAATGAAATCGCCGACGGCCGCTTCGACTTCAACTCGTAGTCGACCAGCTTCTCGCCGTTGATCCAGTGTTCCGCGCGCATACCGCGTACAACCAGCTTCGCCGTGTTAAATTCTCCAATGCGCACCATAGCCGGTTTGGCTGTCGCCATGGTGTTGTACAAGCTCCCGCATTGCTTGAGAGGCCCTCGCTGGGCATCCGCATTGCGCGCATCATCTACCAACTGCATCTCGGGCCCACGCGCGCGAATGTGAAATCCTTGCAGCCCCTTCGGCTGCCACTTGTCGAACTTCTCCAGTTGATACTTCACACCGCTGTTGCCTTCGGCCAGCATCTTCCACTCAAACTCAAACTCGAAGTCTTCATACAGCTTTACGGTCTTGATGTCTTGAAACGTCTTGAGGCCCCCAATCGACTGCAGGCCATCCGCATTTACCTTCCAGGAACTAACGGGGAACTCACTTCCATCGGCAGCAACCCATTGCTCTGCGGCAAAGGCAGCCATCGGCATCATCAAAAGCGAGCGGCGTGTCATTTCTTCGTCGGCACCGCTGCCGGCAACTGCTTCTGCATCAGTACCTGAACCTGCGGCACCAGGTTGTTAAAGCTATCCAGCAAAGCGGCAGCAATCACCTTCCCCTCATTCGTGGTGCCCCAACCTCCCAACGCCGACCCACCCAGCGAACCGATCATCAAACCTCCCGCACCAAGGTCTGTCGCCCGCGCACTCCCGGTCGCACTCGCCACCTGCTCACTCGTCTCGTTATCGGTGAGAAACAACACCGTCTGTGCTTCCTTGAAATTCACGTTGCCCAGCAGTCCGGCAAACTGCCCCACCACCGGCAGCCGCGAAACAATGCCGCCAAATGTATCCCCGGCATTCTTCTCGCTAAACACAATCGAGGTCAACATCGAATACTGCGCCTCAATCACCTGCCGCTTGCGAATCGTCTGATCCTTACGCAACATCCCCGATTGTTCCAGCTCCTGCTCCCGCTTAGCCGCATCAATGCCCGCACTCCGATCCACGACCCGAAAGCACCCCGATTGCTGCATCATCAGCCGCATCAGCGACAACGGCGAAGGCAGCGCATACCGGCTCATGTACGCATAGCCAGCAGGATCTTCAACCAGCGCCACCGTCGCCACCGGGCTGGTACAGCGCAACAGGTCTCGCGCCGCATTCTTGGCTCCAGCACTCCCTCCAGAGCCAGTCACTTCGCTACCGCCCTGACCCTTCTCGGTCTGGCGGCACGAACAAAGCATCACAAGCAACAACACCAGGATTCGCACCCCCTCAGTATCCAACAGGCGAACCGCCCTCTGTTGTCTGGGGCAACCAGTGCACGCTTGCCCATTGGAAATCGGAGCTGTGAGAATAAGTTAGGAGAGTCGAGAAGGAGGGAACGGCAAAATGGCCGCCCTTGATCTCCGTGCCACTGCTTTGGCCCTTGGGTTCAAGCGAATACCAGTCGCCGCCCAGCCGGTTCTGGGATCGGATCGCCGAACTCCCTCGCCGTCTCAAGCCACAAGCTTATGGCATCCTGAGCGTTGCGCAATGCCTCTTCTTGCGAGTCTCCGTGAGCCGCACATCCGGCGAGTTGAGGAACCTCCGCAATGTACGCGTCGTCTTCCTTGCTCCAGTAGATAATCACTTCGTACTTGGTCATTCGCCACCTAACTTTGCCTCGACAATCGCTGTCCGGACTTGCTTCACCTGATAAGGCTTGGCTTGCGCGCCCGCACGTTGGAGGTTGATCTTGGCGGCAACACCGTTCTTGCGAAAAATGTGATGGCTGCCCTTCACACGCTTCTCAAACCCCAAGCTCTCCAGCAAGCGGCACAAATCCTCAAACCGGATGGCTGCATCGGCTGTCCCACTCAAAACCCGTCTAAGGACTTGGTCTGAAGCCACGACCTCATCTTACCAATTGCCGTGCGCAGTGGAATACTCGCGTGAAGTCGCGAAGCTGAGTAACAGACCGGTTGCTCTCGAGGCACCCAAATCCGAATCAGAGGACCAGAGCCTAGCCTTGCCCCCACTCCGCCCCAATGCGATGCGCCACCACCCGAGCGTCATCTCCCCTCATCCCCACCATGAACCGCTCAATCGGCTCCTGCACCGGCTCCCGGCTCAGAACAAACGTCTGATTGTGCACCGGCATAATGCGCTCAGCCCCCGCCCAGTTCGCCATCTCGATGGCCTGCTCCGGTGTACAGTGATTGGTAATCCAGGGATTGTAAGCCCCAATCGGCATAACAGCGACATCAATCGGCCGCCCGCCCTTCAACTCCTGGAAGACCGTCGTATAAGCCGTATCCCCAGAGAACAAGACCTTATAGCGCCCACTCTCAATCAGGTACCCGTTATAGCCGCGATGCGTGTCTCGCCGCACCCGCGCACCCCAGTGCTTCACTTCCGTCGCGCGCACCTTCACCGGCCCCACTTCAGCCACTTCACGCCAGCCCAACTCACGAACACTCTTCCATCGTGAATGGGTCAGCAAATCCTGCGTCTCTCGCGCGCAAATCACCGGCACATCCTTACCGGCAATCTGGCGCAGCGTTGGCATATCCCAATGATCAAAGTGCGCATGGCTCAACAACACCAGATCAATCTTCGGCAATTCAGGAATCGCGAGCGCCGGCTCCACCAACCGCTTCGGCCCCAGCGTCCCCACTAGCAAATCAATGCCGCAGCGATTACTGAAGACCGGGTCCGTCAAAATGCGAAATCCATCGATCTGGATCAGCGTCGTCGCATGCCCCAACCAGGCCACATGCAAGCCCTGATCGGGCCACTTCTTCGGGTCGGGCTTGGCCGGAGCTTTGGCAATCTGCAGAAACATTTCCTCGCTAAACTGATCCCAAAACACCGGAGCCTGCTTATAAACCGCATACGCTGCCCCACCCAGCAACAGCGGTGCTCCAGAAGCAAACACCGTACGGCGACTAATAGCCAAACCGCTCCTCCTTCCACGGGTCACCGTGGTTGTGATAACCGTTCCTCTCCCAGAATCCAGGCCGGTCTTCGGCCAGCACTTCAATGCCGCCCACCCACTTGGCACTCTTCCACGCATAGAGCTGCGGCACCACCAATCGCGCCGGCCCACCATGCTCTGGCGTCAGCGCTACCCCGTCATGGTGCGTTGCCACCAGCGCATCCTCGGCAAGAAAGTCAGACAGCGGAAGGTTCGTCGTCCAACCGTAGTCGTAACCCATCGCACTGACGAATTTCGCCTCCGGCTTCACCCCGCCAGCCAGTTCCATCAGAGTCGCCACAGAAACCCCGCTCCAGGTGTTATCCAGCCTCGACCATCGCGTCACACAATGAAAATCACTGAAGACCTCTACTCTAGGCAAGGCCAGAAATTCTTCCCAGGTCAGCGACACTTCCCGCTCTACCAGTCCGAAAATCTCCAGTCTCCACTTGTTCATATCCATCGGTGGCGTCCCGCTGGCATCAAGTACGGGCCACTTCACAGTCTGGCTTTGTCCTGGAGGGATTCTCTGTCCCCTCTTCGTATCCGGCGAAATAATCATCGTGTTATTTGGATGAGCTTTACAGGCTCGGCGATCTTTCCAAAACTCAAAACATCCATCGGGCACACCGTAATGCAAATGCCACAACCGATGCAGGAGGAGTTTTCATTATTCAATTCGGTTTGAGACAACGCATATTTCATGACGTCAATCCCAACCTGACAGTTTCGCGTACATTCCCCACAGGCGATGCACTTGTCATTCGAGCTGATCTGAAATCGGCTCCAGCGCAGCCGTGTATAAAAGCTCGCCCACAACTCCATCATCTTCGCCAGCGGGCACCAGTAGCGGCACCACACCTTTCCGCCAAAGAACGGGTACAGCGCCACGGGCAAAATCCCCACCAGCCACGTATCCACCACCAGCCGGTAGTATTTAATACTCGTCCCGGCGGGCTCCCGAAACGCCTTCACAACATCCTGCCCCAACATCAGCACGGTCACCACCACAGCCGCCCCCAGCACCACCAGGTTCATGCGCTCCCAGGCAATCGCCGTTCGCCCCTTCGGTGCCAGATGCCGCCAACGGTCGCCCAGCGTTTCCGCCAAACCGCCGCACCCACAAATCCACGAACAGTATCTCTTCCCATGCAGCAGCACCAGCACCGGCAACAGCACAAAGCTCAAGATCACACCCCACACCATCCACACATCATGAGGGTTCGAAAAAAATGTATAGAAAAACAGCGGCCAGGCGTACACAATCCCGTAACTGCGCCAGGCATTATTGGCAAAATTCGGATCCGTCGCCAGGCTCTCGCCCACCCACTGGTACTTCACCGCCCAGCCAAACAAAAACTCCGGAATCAAGAAGAAAAAGATCCACTGAAAGCCGATCAACGAACCAAAGCGATAGATCTGAAACTTGTCTTTCCGATCAATCCCCCAGCGCTTCATCGCCTGCAAACCGAAGATCGTCACCACCGCGGTATAGAGCACTGTGTACCAGAAACTCCACCCCCGCCCAAAGAAGCTCAGTGCCTCATAGCCCCAACCGCGGTATGGCCAAAACTCTTCGCCCTTCCCCAGTTTGATCCCGTAAATCGAGTACGCAAGCGCAAAGGTGACCAACAAACCGAGCCAGCGCTTCCAGTCCCATTCATTCTCCAGCCGAATCCCCAGCGCTTTCAAAAAACTCGCCGGCGCATCAGCCCCGATCAACACAAAGATCTGATCAAAATCCACATCCAGCGAACGCAGTTCCTCGTTCAGCCGCACCTTCACGCTCGATGCCGCAAGCCGCCGACGGTTCTCCGCAAACACGCGATCCAGGTTCTCCCCACGGTGCATCAGCGTCACATCGTTGCGCTCACTTAAGGCAACCGCTGCCTCAGCAGCGCTATTGCCGCCCCCCACCACAAGAATGCGCTTCCCCTCGTACAGCCCCGGGTTGTACAGCTTATGCAAAACCTTCGGGCTGTCCTCACCCGCCAGGCCCAACCGCCGCGGATTCCCTCGCACCCCACTAGCCAGGACAACAAATCGGGCCAGATAACGCGACGCCTTCGTTCTGACAGCCAGCGCCGGTCCATCTTCAATGCCAACCACTTCTTCCTGACAGCGAACCTCAATCCCCGCCTCCACCACCTGCCGCTGCCAGCGCTCCAGCAACTCTTCCTTGGTCGATTCCTCAAACAGCAGCGCCGAAGGATTGGCCCGCGACTCCGGTTCGGCATAAATCTTTTTCCCCACCGGGAAATCTCGAAACGTCGCCGCCATCTCCGACTTCTCAAGTACCAACACCCGCCGCCCCGCCTCATGCAAACGCAGCGCCACCGCCAGCCCAGCCGCTCCCGCACCCACTACAACCACATCCCACTCCGCCGGCACACCACCAGCCTTCAGCCGCCCCACCAGATGTTGCGCCAATTCTTCGCCCTGCTCCAACGCCAGCTTGATCACCGGGGCCCCCGCCAAATCCCCCACAATAAAGACCCCGTCGCGAGAGCTCTCAAAGTGTTCCCGCAACACCGGACGCCGGGTCGGCATGTCCGCAGTTCCCGTAATTCCGCCCACTAAGTACCGGGCCCTAGAAATTATTGAGATTTTATCCACACTCTTTCCACTATGGCTATGATGCGACATCTAGGCGGACTCCGGGTAGAACTGGTTCTCTTGCTGGTCCTGTGCCTCATGGCACTGGATGCGGCAGACAGTAAAGCCGAGTTTGTCGGCGGCACCCTCCCCAGCTTCAAATCCGGACAAGATGGCCGCCTCACGCTCGACAACACCGATCTCATGATGTTCGGCAGCAAGCAGAATCAGGTTTCGATCCCTTACAGTCAGGTTCGTTCCATCGAATATGGCCAAAAGGCAGACCGGCGCTACCTGGAGGCGATTCTGGTTTCTCCGATGTTCCTTCTCAGCAAGAAGCGCGACCATTATCTGACCATTCACTACAAAGACGAAAAAGGTTACGATCAAGCTCTCGTTTTACGATTGCCTAAATCCGCCGTACGTCCCACACTGGCCAGTTTAGAGGCAAGGACAGGATTGAAAGTAAAGGTGCAGGACGATGAAGCCAGGAAGGCGTACCGCAGCTAAACAATTGCTGCTCGGCTTCGGCTGGACGGGCCTGTCCACCGCTGCCGAAAAGCCCATCGACCAGTCGCCCGCCAAGGTCGACCTCCCGATGAATCCGCTTGAAGAGGGTCTCGCTCAGCTCCTCCGCATTCGCCGTCTCCACGTGCAGGAACTCAGCGGCGGCGAGGCCGCCAATCAGATTCGCGACATGATCATCGCCGCACTCCAAAGCACCGGCCTCTTCGCCGTCACCGAGAACCCCGAGCGCGCCGACGCCTTCCTGAAAGGCACCGCCGAAGACATGATCTTCACCGAGCAATTCACATCTGGTGAAAGCATCGGCGTGAGAGCCGGCGTAAGCACGGGCCGCAGTGCCCTCAGTGGCCGCAACTCTGAACGTGCTGCCGCTCAGGTCGGCGTGAACCAAAACGAAGACGTCAAAATCAACGAGCGCAAGCATGAAGCCATCGCCGCAGTCCGCATCGTCAACAAAGACGGCGACGTCCTGTGGTCCACCACGCAAGAAAGTTTCGGAGCCAAGTTCCGCGGTGCCTCAGCCGACGTTGCCGAAAAAATCACCCGCCAACTCCGCACCGACCTCGAGCGCGTCCGCAAAATCCCAGCTCAGGTGGCAAAAGGCGGCGAGTAGCCCTTCAATCCTTTACCCGCAC
Organism: Bryobacter sp.; assembly: GCA_044340255.1. Taxonomy (GTDB): domain Bacteria; phylum Acidobacteriota; class Terriglobia; order Bryobacterales; family Bryobacteraceae; genus Bryobacter. Next base: position 72,082 of record JBIITX010000018.1, read on the forward strand.
CAGCTTGCGCGTACTCGTCTGCCCGGCAATCACCTCCACATCGCTTCGCTTCACCTTGTAGTAGAGCGCCAGCGTCTGACACAACTCCTCGTTAGCCGCCCCATTCTCCGGTGCTGCACACACCTTCACCTTCAGAGCCCCATCCGCCATGGTCCCTGTCACGCCCGCCTGATTGGCGCGCACCGTTACTTTAACCGCGACAACCAAATCTCACCTGCTGGAATCTCCGTCGGGCCACTCCACTCCACCTGTCGGCGCTCCCCCTTCACATCCACAAACGCCACCTTCTCCACCAGGCAACTCCCCTTCCCGTAACAGGCAAACACCACCGTCCCAAGATCGGCAATCTTCGTACCCGGCGGCAACTCCGTCGCCAGCCGCATCCACCCGCTCCGCTCTACCGTGTTCCCGGCCTTGCCCAAATGGCTCATCTGCACCCGCGTCCCGCCCGGCAGCGTGAAGCCCACAGCCACCCGCCCCCCATTCTTCTGCTCCGAGCGAAACTCCGTATAGGCATAGTTGGCAGGGTCACTGATATCTTCCCCGCGCACCACCCCATACCCCCGCAGCTTCCCTTCCCGCCGCAGTTCTTCCCCCATCACCTTCCACATCTCCGGCTTCAGATCCATCACATATTCCCGCGAATGCTCACGCAGATCCACCAGCATCGGCTCCATCTCAAAGCGCTTCCCGGTCTTCTCCTTCACCCCGGCCACCATGTTGTTCCGCGTCACCGGCACCAGCAGTGGGCGGTCCCCCTCAAACGGTCCATCAAACGGAACATCTTTATGATCCTTAGCCTGAATCTGCCGCCGCACCGCCCGCCCCGCAGCATCCACCCAAACCTTATAGACGTACTCAATGTCGGTGGTGCGTCCCCAGCGCGCCATCAGGTCGCGCGTCGAAGTCCCACCATCCTCATTCGAAAAAATCACCGTATAGGTAATCGATTTCTCCGCCGCATCCCACTCGCAGTACATCAGCAGCGGCACATCATTCTGCGTCCCCACCGTGTCCGCCCGCGGGTATAGGATCGGCGCATGCCGCTTCACGTCCGGGGCTTGCCCCATCACGAGCGACGCAAACAAGAGCAGCATCTGTATCGTGCGCAACAGCTTCCCACTCGGGCAAGGCTTCTCCAGAATCACATCCACCATAGCTTCCTCCTCACGTCCTCGGAGCGCAGCAACCGCCCCACTCAACACCACAATCTTAGGGGCTTCCGATGAATTCCTGATTTCACGAATCCGCTCCAACCCGGCCTCCAGCGTCGGAATCCGCAAATCCATCACCACCACTTCTTCCCCGTGATCCACCACCTCATGCCCAGCCGCCTCCAGCAGCATCCCCCGCAACTCCCGCTGGTCCCGGTCATCCTCAATCAGCCGCACACGTCCCATTACTCAAACACAATCCCGGCAATCACAATCTGAGGCATCGTCTGATTCCAACTCTTCGGCAAGCTATCAAAGGGCAATCGAAACGGCTTCGTCTCCCCGGCCTTCAATCCCCCCTTATCCGCACGAACAATCGCCACCGTTTCCCGCAGCACCACCTGGTTGTAGGGGTCGTAGAACACACAGTTCAAATCAACCTTCTTCAGCGCGCGCCCACCCTTATTCGTCACCTTCCCCAGAATCTCAACCAGTTGCTGCCCGCCAAAGCTCTCGGCTGCCTTCAATTCCACCTCAGCCAGTGCCAAATCCTTCACATAAGCCTTCGCTTCTTCAGGACTCGCCGCCGTGCCGGAATTCCCCGCACCGCAGCCCCACAGTCCCAGCAACCCAATCAAAACAACCAAATAACGCATCACCCCTCAGCATATACGGCCCCACTCCCTCCCGCATCAGAAAAAATCTTAGCCAATCACACTAAGAAAACTAGACAATAATATGCTAACTTGCTACACTGAGATTGGCAGACATTATGGATTTCAACCGATTCACCGAAAAAGTACAGGAATCTCTCCGCACCGCTCAAACCATGGCGCTGCGCCTGCAAAACCAGCAGGTCGACGTCGAGCATGAGCTCGTCTCTCTGCTCGATCAGCAGAACGGCCTCGCCACCGGCATCCTCAAAAAGGCCGATCTCGACCCCAGCTTGTTGAAAACAAAGCTCGAGCGAGAACTGGAGCGCTTCCCCAAGGTCTCCACACCTTCTGGAGGGCCAGAGCAGATTTTCGTCACCCAGCGCCTCACCAAGCTCTTTGCAGACGCCGAAGCGGAGGCAAAAAAGCGCAAGGACGATTTCCTGAGCGTCGAGCACATCCTCCTGGCCACCCTCGAAGACACCGGTGCCGCCGGGCGTATCTTCAAAGAGTCCGGCCTCACCCGCAACCGCCTCGAGGGCGCCATCCAGGGCGTACGCGGGGCCCAGCGTGTCACCAGCCAAAACCCCGAGGAGACCTACGAATCGCTCGAGAAGTACGGCCGTGACCTCACCAAGATGGCCACCGATGGCAAGCTCGACCCCGTGATCGGTCGCGACGAAGAAATCCGCCGCGTCATCCAGGTTCTCTCCCGCCGCACCAAGAACAACCCCGTCCTCATCGGCGAACCCGGCGTCGGTAAAACCGCAATCGCAGAGGGTCTCGCCCAGCGCATCGTGCGCGGCGACGTCCCCGAGGGCCTCAAGAACAAACGCATCGTCTCCCTCGACATGGGTGCACTCATTGCCGGTGCCAAATACCGTGGTGAATTTGAAGAGCGCCTCAAGGCCGTCCTCAAAGAAGTCGCCACCGCCGCCGGACAGGTCATTCTCTTCATCGACGAACTCCACACCGTCGTCGGTGCCGGCAAAACCGAAGGCTCCATGGACGCCGGCAATCTGCTCAAGCCCATGCTTGCCCGCGGTGAGCTGCATTGCATCGGTGCCACCACCCTCGACGAATACCGCAAGTACATCGAGAAGGACGCCGCCCTCGAGCGACGCTTCCAGCCCGTCATGGTCGACCAGCCCAGCGTCGAAGACACCATCTCGATTCTCCGTGGCCTCAAAGAACGCTACGAGATCCACCACGGTGTCCGAATCAAAGACGCCGCCCTCGTCGCCGCGGCCGTCCTCTCCAACCGCTACATCGCCGACCGCTTTCTGCCCGACAAAGCGATTGACCTGGTTGACGAATCCGCCGCCAAGCTCCGCACCGAAATCGATTCGATGCCGGCCGAGCTCGACGAGATCTCGCGCCGCGTCATGCAACTTGAGATCGAGCGCACCGCCCTCAGCAAAGAGAGTGACGACGCCTCCAAAGACCGCCTCGAAAAGCTGGACAAAGAACTGGCCGACCTCAAGGGCGAATCCGACAGCCTCCGCGCCCAGTGGGATCTCGAGAAAGGCGGCGTTGACCGTCTGCGCCAAATCCGCGAGAAGCTCGAGCACCTTCGCGGAGACCTCGACCGCGTCGAGCGCCAGGCCGACTACAACGCGGCCGCTCGCATCAAGTTCGGCGAAATTCCCAACCTCGAAAAAGAACTCGCCGACACCGAAGCCAAGCTCGCCACCAACCAGGGCCAGGCCAAGCTCCTCAAAGAAGTCGTCGACGAAGAGGACATCGCTGCCGTCGTCGCCCGCTGGACCGGCGTCCCGGTCTCCAAACTCCTCGAAGGCGAAATGAAGAAGTTGCTCCAGCTCGAGAGCGAACTCCACCAGCGCGTCATCGGCCAGGCCGAAGCCGTCACCGCTGTCAGCGAAGCCGTGCTCCGCGCCCGCAGTGGCATCAAAGACCCCCAGCGCCCCATCGGCAGCTTCATCTTCCTTGGGCCCACCGGCGTCGGCAAAACCGAGCTCGCCCGCGCCCTCGCTGCATACCTTTTCGATGACGAAAAAGCGATGATCCGCATCGACATGACCGAATACCAGGAGAAGCACAACGTCTCACGCCTCATCGGCGCACCTCCCGGCTACGTCGGCTATGAAGAAGGCGGCCAACTGACAGAACTCGTCCGCCGTCGTCCCTACTGCGTCGTGCTCTTCGATGAAATCGAGAAGGCCCACCCCGACGTCTTCAACGTCCTGCTGCAAATTCTCGATGAAGGCCATCTCACCGATGGGCAGGGCCGCAAGGTCGACTTCAAAAACACCATCATCATCATGACTTCCAACCTCGGCAGCCATCGCATCCTCGAATATCGCGGCGGCTTCGAAGGCGGCGAGTTCGACATGATGAAGCTCTCGGTCATGGAAGAACTGCGCAAGTTCTTCCGCCCTGAGTTCCTTAACCGCGTCGACGAGACCATCGTCTTCCACGCCCTCAGCGAAGATCACCTCAAAGACATTGTCGAGATCCAGCTCTCCAGCGTCCGCAAGCGCCTGGCCGATCGCAAGATCGAGCTCGTCCTCACCGATGCCGCCCGGGCCCAGCTCGTGCGCATCGGCTACGACCCCACCTTTGGTGCCCGCCCCCTCAAGCGAGCGATCCAAAAGGAGATCGAAACTCCGCTCGCCCGCAAGCTGCTCGCTGGCGAGGTGCGAGACGGCATGCGCGTCGACGTCGATTACGATCGCCAAACCGGCGACCTCAAATTCGAGACAGAAGAATCGTTGTTAGCCTAAGGGCTCATGGACGATTTGCAGTTTGAGAAAGCCGACTACTCCGGCCCCTCTTCCATCGGGCCTTGCGTCAACTGTCGCAAGGCCATCGAAACTGAGTACTGGCACGCCAACGGCCAAACCATTTGTCCCGATTGTGCCCGTCTCTTCGCAGCTGCGCAGGAGGCCCCACCACAAGGGCTTCTGGGCAAGGCCCTGCTCTATGCAGCAGGCGCAGCCATTGGCTGCTCCATAGCCTACGCCGCCATTCTCATCATCACCAAATACGATCTCGCCCTCATTGCCATCGCCGTCGGCTGGCTCATCGGCAAGGCCACCCGCATCGCCACCAATGGCGTCGGTGGCCGGCTCTCCCAGTACATCGCCGTCGCCGCCACCTACATCTCGATCAGCGGCACCATGTTTTTTCAAATCCTTTATGTCGCCGCCGAGCAGGGCAAATCAATCACCCCCTTCGGCTACGCCTACTTGTTTCTGGTTTCCATGGGCAAGCCCTTCTTCGACATCCAGGACGGCTTCCAGGGCATCATCGGCCTCGCCATCCTCTTCTTCGGCCTCCAGCAAGCCTGGCAGCAAACCAAAGCCATTCAGGTCTCTCTCGCCGGCCCTTACACCACCGACACGGTACAACAGAATTAAATGGACGCGCAGAACTTTTGTCAGAAGTGCGGTGAAGCACTGACACCCGGCGCACTGGCCTGCCCGGCCTGTCATCGCCTCGTCTTCACAAACGAGCTCCATGATCTCGCCGAGCGCGCCCGCTCCACCGAAGCCGTCGGCAACATCGAAGAAACCCGCTCCCTCTACCAGCAGATGCTGCGCCTGCTCCCGCAAGACTCGAGCCAGTTCGAAGCCATCGCCAAGCGCCTTGCCGATCTCCCCCCACCCAAAGATCACCCCACCTCGAAAGACCAACCCTGGCGCAAGCTTGTCACCAGCCTCGGCGTCGTCGGTGCCTTGATCTGGAAGTTCAAAGCCGTGGCGCTGATCCTTCTCAGCAAGGGCAAATTCCTCTTCCTCGGCCTCACCAAACTCCCCACGCTCTTCTCGATGTTTGCCTCCGTCGGCGTCTACTGGGCCCTCTACGGCTGGCGCTACGCCGTTGGCATCGTCGTCAGCATTTACCTCCATGAAATGGGCCACATGTGGGCCTTCCGCCGCTTCGGCATCCCCGCTACCGCACCCATGTTCATCCCCGGCTTCGGTGCCTTCGTCCGCAGCGAAGCCGCCATCACCAATCCCGCGCAGGACGCCCGCATCGGCCTTGGCGGCCCCTGGTGGGGCGTTGGTGCCTGCATCCTCTTTGAGGCAGGTGCCCAATACTTCGGCCAGCGCTGGATGTCCGCCGTCGCCCACACCGGTGCCGTCATCAACCTCTTCAATCTGGTCCCCGTCTTCGGCCTCGACGGCAGCCATGCCTACAAAGTTCTCGGCAAACAGCAACGCATTCTCATCCTCGCGACGATGTTGATCTTCTGGTATCTCAGCTCAGAAACCATGTTCTTCCTCATTGCCCTCGGTGCCGTCTATCGCCTCTTCACCAAAGACCTTCCCGCAGAAAACGATCAGGGCGTCTTCTGGCAATTCGTTGCCCTGCTCGCTGCCTTCGGCCTGCTCAGCATGGGTACGGCCCACTGGGATCGATCCCTCCTCCAGGGCAGCTAACCGATGGAACGTGTCCCCTTCCGCGCCACCGTCGCCGCCCAGCAGTACGATCACATCAACAAGCTCCCGGTCTCGCTCCTGCTCGACAACATCCGCAGCATGTACAACGTCGGAAGCTTCTTCCGCACCGCCGACGGCGCAGGTGCCGAGGCCCTCTACCTCAGCGGAATCACCGCCCGACCTCCCAAAAACGCAATTACCAAAACCGCTCTGGGCGCCGAAGAATCTGTCCTCTGGCACCCCAGCGAGAACGCCGTCGAGACCGTTGACACCCTCCGCCACAGGGGCTACGAAATCGCAGCCATCGAAACCTCGGTCAACGCCGTAGATCTCTACGACTGGCAACCCAAATGGCCAGTCCTCCTCCTGTTCGGCCACGAAGTCGACGGCATCGGCGACGACCTGCTCAACCGCTGCGACACCTTCGTACGCCTCCCCATGCTCGGCCTCAAACACTCCCTCAACGTCTCAAACGCCGCCGCCATCGTTCTCTACGAACTGCTGCGAAAATACCGCCATGCCTAAGCTCATCGTCGGCACCCTCGCCATCCTCATCAGCACGGCACTCGCCAGCTTCTGGGGCTTCTGGGGAGCCGTCGAGAACTTCCACGAAGGCTGGTATTTCACCAGCATCTGGTCCAATCTGGCCTTGGCCCTCGGGCAATACTTCGTACCGATGCTGGGCTTCTGGGCCTTGGCCCTTCTCAGCCTCAAATGGCCCCGCCTCGGCGCTCTGCTCCACATCGCCCTCGCGAGCGGCGTACTCTATCTGTTCGGCTGGCGTCGTCAGGGTGCCTGGTATTTGTGGCCACCGCTCCTGGTGCTGGCAGCCGCCTACGCCTGGGCCAAACCCAAACCCCACCTCTGGCTCAAACGTGCCGTCGCCATCCTACCCATACTCACTGCCATCGGCTACGGAATCTTCCCCGCCTACCTCGCCTTCACGCGGATCCCCCTCGCCAACACCGGCCCCGCCATCATCAACGGCCTCACCTGGGCACCCGCCGGCCCGGGCTGGCCGCAGCGCCTTGGAGGCTCCTGGCAACAGGCAAACGATGCCTGCGCCGCGCTTGCCACCAAAGACCAACCCTGGCGCCTCCCCACCGTAGACGAAATGAAAACCGCCCTCCCACATCACAAAGTCTTTTCCAGCCAAACCACCAAGGACGCCCCTCTCTGGAACAAGCATTCCCAAATCATCTACATGTGGACCGCAGGCAACCCCACCTTCGTCAGCTACAACGGTTGGGTCGTAAAGACCACCCTCAAAGACAAGCGCGGCTACATCGGCTGGCGTTGTGTCATGGCACAGTAGCTTCAGATACGAACCGCCGAAACTTCCTGCAACACCCTCAAAGGGCACTCCTCGACGAGGCGTTCCAAGCCTTGTCCAAACTCCTCATCCCATGGATGGTCCAGTCCGTCCATTGCTGCCGCTTGAATCAACTGCCAGATCGAAGTTTGAGATTGGCAGGGCGATTGCACACAGAGACGAAGGCATAGTGGACATCAACCTGCTTGCTTCGAAAGGAAATATGAGAACACTACAAATCGGAATAGTTGCTCTGTTTGCAGCGACGCTGGGATTCAGCCAGGCAGACAACACAAAAATGAACAAGCGCGATGGGGCCGGTAAGGGAATGACCTCGCAGAATCAAATGGAGAACAAGAGCGATCTTGAGCTCACCAGGAAAATCCGGAAGTCTCTTACCGACGACAAAACGCTTTCAACCTACGCGAAAAACGTGAAGGTCATTTCACGCAATGGCAAGGTGACTTTAAAAGGCCCAGTCCACACCGAAGAAGAGAAGATGAAAATCCACGGTTTTGCCAAAACTGCGGCTGGCGCTGAGAACGTAACTAATGAAATCGAAATTGTAAAGAAGAGCTAGGAAAGATCAAGTCATGAAAAACACCTCTGTATATGGCATTTACGCACATAGGGCCGAATTGGAAAACGGCATCAATCAATTGAAGTCCAATCACTTTCGTCATGAAGACATCAGCATTCTGATGCCGCATAACGATGGCAACAAAGAACTGGCGACTGAGATGAATTCGAAGGCTCCCGAAGGGGCTACAACGGTAGGCGCTACAGGCGCGGTTATTGGAGGGGCTCTTGGCTGGCTGCTTGGCATCGGAGCGCTTGCCATTCCGGGCCTCGGCCCTTTTATCGCTGCTGGCCCGATCATGGCCGCTTTAGCAGGGCTGGGCGCCGGAGCGACAATTGGCGGCGTGGCGGGAGGGCTAATCGGCATGGGCATGCCCGAGTACGAAGCCAAGCGTTATGAAGGCCAGATCAAGGCCGGAGGCATCTTGATTTCTGTTCATTGCGACGACAGTGAATGGGCAACCAAGGCTAGGAAGCTTCTTGATACGACCGGGGCAAAAGATGTGTCCTCGAGTGGCGAAGCCTCGAGTGATTACAACAAGTCGGATAAACCTTACGCAACTGTAACTAAGTAACTCCCCGGGTTGGTAAAGAGCAGAGGGTTCACTCTTTAGAAGAGCGAACCCTCTGGTTGCTAGGCTTGGGTGCGATTGAACAGGAAACGGTAGACAGCGAGAAGCAGAACCGCACCGAGAATGGACATGACCCAACCGGCAGGCTGGCCTGCTGCGCCGTAGCCGAGTGAAGTGCCGATCCAACCGCCAAGCACGGCACCTGCGATCCCCAAAACAATCGTGAGGATAAGGCCGCCGGGGTCTTTGCCAGGCATAACAAATTTTGCCAGGACGCCGACGATCAATCCGAAAAAGATCCAACCAAGAATACTGATCATAAATTTAAGGTTTCTCCATAGTTTGTTGAGCACTTTAGCCGCCATTCGGGAAGGCGTTTTGACATCGAGAACGGTGTTGAAAGTGATTTGGCACGACAAGATTGTGGCTGAATGTCACCTAACGACGCTTGGCGGTCAGTTCATGGGGGGAGTGGGCGGGTAGATCGGAATTAGCGCTATACAAGCCCAATCCAGACTGAAATCTAAAAATTCCAGTCAAAGATGGAACAAGCCGAAAGCCTCCCGGTCTTACATGGATGTACCTCAAAAGGCACCTCCATCGTTCGGGCCTGGCCAACTCTCCCGTTCTCTCTCGAAAATCCAGCAGACACGTAACGATCCGATCCAGCAAGGGCGCGATCTTCAACTTTTCCTCTGCGTACCCATCAGCCTCAGCTTGCTCGGCCCCCCATGCCTCGTCTGACAGTCCACGCACTGTTGGATCAGCGCCACAAGCCTCACCATCAATTGGCTCTGCCTAACGTCCGCTGTCTAGGATCCAGTCCAGTCCCATTAATTATTCAACTCATCGAAGATGTTTTCCGCCGCCGCAACACAACCGCTCCTCTTTCCTTTTTCCAACTCTGCAGGCAGAGCCATAGGCCCACTGCCATCGGCTAAGCAATCTTTCCCGCCGTCTTGGCATGCACACTCATTCCACTTCCAAGACCGGCCCAATTCTCATCAGCGACCTCAATAGAGTCCCGGCTGGCGGTGTATCATGGCCCAGTAACGCCACACATGAACCGCCGCCACTTCCTGCAACACTCCGCCCTCGCAGCATCTCCAGCACTCCTAAGCGCCGCCCCTCTAACCAGTGACGTCTGCATCTACGGCGCCACGCCCGGCGGCATCGCCGCAGCCGTGGCCGCAGGCCGCCTCGGCCACTCCGTCATCCTCTGCGAATACGAAGACCACATCGGCGGCATCGTCTCCAACGGGCTCACCAACGCCGACATTGGCAAGCGTGAGGCCGTCGGCGGCCTCTTCTATGAATTCACTCGCCGGGTCCTCGCTCATTACAAAAAGCAGGACGAGGGCAACCCCGCCCAGCCCAACGTCAAGCTCTGCCGCGATGGCTACTGGTATGAAGCGAATCTCGCCGAGAAGATCTTCCATGATCTGATCGGCACCACCGGTGGCCGCGTGCGCCTCATGCTGCGCCACGACCTCAAGAAAACCACAGTCCGCAACAACCAACTGACGGCCATCACCCTCGAAGATCTCAAAACCTCAAAACCCTTAGAAGTCCGTGCCTCCGTCTTCGTCGATGCCACCTATGAGGGCGATCTTGCCGCCATGGCGGGCGCACCCTTCCGCACGGGCCGCGAAGGCCGCTCCGAATTCAACGAACCACACGCCGGCCGTGTCTACATGAAGTTCCGCGAAAACGAACTCCTCCCGGGCTCTACCGGCGAAGCAGACCAAGCCGTGCAAGGCTACTGCTTCCGCTTCCATGTCACCAACGTCCCGGACAAACGCATCCCCATTGCCCAACCGGCTGGCTACAATCGCGCCGACTATCACGCCACTCTCGAAGACATTCGCGCCGGTCGCGCCAAGCGCTTCCGCGACGTCATCCAGGTCTATCCAATGCCCAACGGTCGCTTTGAGCTCAACAGTGACCACGTGAACCCCAAAACCGGCGTCCCCAGCGAATCCCTCGATCTCACCGAAGACAACTGGAGCTGGCCCACCGCAACCCAGGCCCAACGCCGCAAGCTCTACCAACGCATCCTCACTCACAACGTCGGCCTCATCTGGCTCCTGCAAAACGACCCCGAGGTTCCAGAATCCCTCCGCAAGGATGCCCAGCAATGGGGCTGGCATCGCGACGAATGGCCCACCAACAATCACATGCCGCGCCAGGTCTACGTCCGCCAGGGCCGCCGCATCGTAGGCGAAGCCATCCTCACCGAACGCGATGCCGACCTCGACCCCAAGCTCGGCCGCACCGCTCTCCGCCCAGACTCGATTGCCGTCATCGAATGGGCCTTCGATCCTCATGGCCATCACAAATTCGACCCCGCGCATCCCGGCACCCGCGAAGGCTACTTCTTCGTCCTCCACGAACCCTTCCAGGTCCCCTACGGCGTCCTCGTGCCGAAAAAGATCGACGGCCTCCTCGTCCCGGTTTCCTGTTCCTGCAGCCATGTCGCCTACAACGCACTCCGCATGGAACCCGTCTTCATGGCCCTCGGCGAAGCCTCCGGCATTGCCGCCCACCTCGCCATCACCGAGCGCAAGCCGCTGCGCAAAATCTCCACACCAGTCCTGCAGAAGATCCTGGTAGAACGCAAAGGCGTCATCACCTTCTTCGAAGACCTGCCCTTTGACGATCCCGACTTTGCCGCCTTCCAATGGCTCGGTGCCCGCGGCCTCAACAAGGGCTACCTTGCCTCGCCTGACAGAACGCTCACCCAGGCCGACATCGAGGAAATCCGCCTACGCCTTCCCGGCGCGCCAAACGTCGAAGGCACCATGCGCCAATTCGCAAAAGCAGCCTACCAGGCACTGGCACCCAAAACACTCTGACCCTCGCGTAACTTTTTGACTAGCGCCAGCGAATCGTGATCAGACGCCTATGAAACTCACAACTCTGATCCTCACCGCAACGCTCGCCCTCAGCGCACAAACCAAATCCCCGATCCTCCTCGAGTTGTTCACCTCGGAAGGCTGCAACAGTTGCCCCCCTGCCGACAAGCTCCTCGAGATGCTCGATAAGCAACCCGTCCCCAATGCCGACCTCATCGTCCTCAGCGAACACGTCGACTACTGGGATGGCTCCTGGAAAGATCGCTTCTCCTCACCCGTCTTCACCAAACGCCAGTGGGAATACGCCCGCTACTTCGGCCTCTCCGGCGTCTACACTCCGCAACTCGTGGTCGATGGCCAATCCGAATTTGTCGGCAGCCGCGCTCCTGATGCCAGCACCGCCATCAACAAGGCACTGCAAAGCCATAAGCATCCCATCCAACTATCAGCCACCAGCACCGGCAACAAACTCCACGCCAAGGTCCACATCGAAGGCCTCACATCCAAAGGTGCCACCGTCTTCCTCGCGTTAGCCGATGAGCGCGCCCAATCCCAAGTCACCCGCGGCGAAAACGCCGGCCACCTCCTCAAACACATCGCCGTAGTGCGCACCCTCCAACCCATTGGCGACATCACCAACAATTTCGACAAGACCCTCGACGTCCCTGTCCCCGCGGGCAGCAAGGGCCTCCGCCTCGTAGCCTTTGTCCAGGACCGCACCACCGGCAAGATCCTCGCCATCCAGCAGGAGAAACTCTAATGCTTTACGCCCTGCTCCTGTTCTCCTACTTCGCTCCCAATCTCAACCCGGTCCAATGGTCCCTCACCGGCACCCCACAACAACTCACCGTCCACGCCAGCGTCGCCGACCACTACAAGCTCTACTCGCTCACCAAACCCAAGGGGGGGCCCATCCCCCTTGAAATCAAGATCCGCGAAACCGATTGGGTCCCCAGCATCAAGCCCACGCAACCCAATCCTTCTCCCACGCTCTCAGGAGAGATCGACTTCAAGATTCCGCTGAAGCTCTCGCGGCCCATCCCCAAAGAGGGCCTCACCTTGCACGTCGATCTCCGCTACCAGGCTTGCAGCGACGAGATCTGCCTGCCACCCACCCGCCGCGAACTCGAAGTGAAGCTAGCTCCTTGACGCCATGCCGCAAGGCAATACTTCATTCCTTCACCCAAACAGTAGCCAGGCCCGAGCTCGCGTTCCCCCCAACCACAATCACCACCGGGTTCTCTCCCAGCCTGGCTCCGGCAGGGAGCCTCAGGTTTGCCTGCGCCACCCCTTGCACCAGACCTGGCGCATTCCCCAGGTACAGCAACTCCGCCCTCGCCCCATTCACCGTCGCCGAGGACGCCGCTTGCGGGGCCGAGGTCGTCGCTGCAATCAAACCGTCCCGGCCCGCCGGCGTCATCGGCCCGATCCCCGTCAGAAACGCAACCACGATCGATCCGGCACGAGCCGGATTCCCCATCGAGTTCACCGATCCATCCTCGTTCAATGCCGCAATCTGGCCCCGCCCACTCCCATCCGATGTGAAGAAGGCCGGCTTGGCAAACCTCGGCAAAACAGTCAAGGGAGCCGACTGCTTCCCCCCGTTTTCAACCACAATTCGAAATGGGTCGAACACGGGGATCTGAAATGGCGCGATCAGGCTCATCTGCCCGTTGCTCACATACAACACCGGAGCAGCCACCGCAGATTCACTCTGAATCAACACGCGCACCCCAGCAAGACGATTCGGCACTACGCCGTTCTGAACGGTAAAGGTCGTCAAGGCTCCTGGCCCAAGCTCCGAACCGAACACAGTCAGTAACTCTCCGGGCGCAATGCCAGCCGCATCATAACTGGCCGCGCTCCCCACAAAGTCGATCTGCGGCGTTCCCGCCTCCGTCACCACCAGATAGTAACTGGATCGCACAACCCCATTCCCATCGGTGACTTCAATCACAACAGGCCCGGCAGAGACACTCGCAGGCGTACCCTCAACCACTCCACTTGCCGCATTCAGCGTCAACCCCGCAGGCAAAAGCCCCTGCGACACACTCCAGCGCACGGCGCCGCTCAGCCCAACCCCGCTCAAGCTCTGTCGATATCTGCGCCCAACAACGCCCCCAGGCAATACACTGGGTTGTATCTGGCGCACCGCCGGAGCCACATACAAGTTACAAGCCGCCTCATACGGCCTCCCTGCCCCATCCACTCCCGCAACCACAATCCCAAACTCGCCCTGCATCTGCGGCGCACCGTTCAACATTCCTTCTCTCGATAAACTCAGACCCGCCACGCCCTCCCCGCGCAAAGAGAAGTTACTCAAACCCGCAACGCCCCGGGCAGCGAAAAACTCGCGGACCGACAAGTTATATGGCCGTCCAACTTCACCACCAGCCAGCCGCCGGGCAGCGGCAGCGCTGAGCGTCAAGGCAAGATCCTGCGTCGCACCAACACTGTCCCGCACCCGCAAGACCAGTTCCGCCACACCCGGAAACACCGGCACACCAGTAACTTCACCAGTCGCTGCATTCAAACTCAACCCTGTCAGCAGCGTGCCACTCTGGATCGAATATCCGTACGGGGGCCTCCCACCGCTCGCCGCCGTCTGCAATCGGTATCCCTGGTACAGCGTCACGGGCTGCACCACCCCCGCCAGGCTAAACTGCAGCCTCAAGTCGGCCACGCGAAACACAAACTCAGATTCAGCGCTCCGCCCCTGAGAATCCGTAATCCGTACCGTCGCGTTAAACGTCCCCACCTGCGTCGCCACGCCGGTAAACGCGCTCCCCTGAAGCTGGATCCCAGCTGGCAGCGCCCCCCTCACCACCTCATAACGAAACGGTCCAGCAAAGCCTTCCACTTCGATGCCGCTCTGAAATGTCGCCCCCACCCCCACATCAAAACTGGTTGCAGAGACCAGACGGAACGGAGCAACCACCTGGATCGTGAACGCCGCAAATCCAATCGTCGTGAACCCCTGCACATTCGCATAAAGATGAAATCGATATCGCCCGGCGGCGAGCGGAGTCCCGGCCAGAAATCGATCGTCCTCAATCCGCATCCCCGGCGGCAGGCTTGGGCCAAAGCCGGGCGTAACCCGGTAATTCTGCCCCAACGCGTCAACCGGCACTGGCTGCCGGTAGGCGCCCCCCATGATCGCCTGCGGAAAAGCGCCCCCACGTATCAACGGCGCGCCCTGGGAGAGCACAAGGCCAATATAGGCGACCGCCGCGCTTCCCGCCGCATCCTCAACCTGCACCTTCTTCAGTACAAAGCCCGTTTGCTCCATCGACACGCCGCTAACCCGACCATTGGGAGTTAACGCCAAACCGCTAAAGAAGCCCGGCACATCGGTAGTGAATCGATATGGCGGCACACCTCCAGATACCGGGATCGGCTCGTCGTACGATTCGTTGAGCCGGGCCGGCGGCAGCATGTATGTGTCGAAATTCAAATTCCCACGCACCGCCGACAATCCGATGCGGGCCTCCCCGGTCGCTCCCCGCGCGTCCCTGACTTGAAAGTCGATGAAGTCCATCTCGACCCGATTCGCGGTCCCTGAGATCACCCCGGAACTCGACAAACTCAGGCCCCCTGGCAATTGTTGGGTTGCACTCACCGTATACGGCGCAGTACCGCCAGTGATGCTCAACGCTTGCGAGTAGAGTTGATTCACCACAGCCTTGGGCAACTCCCGTGTCAAGATCAGAGGCTGTCCCCAAACCCCGGCTGCGGCGAATAGCAACAACATTCCACTTCGTAGCGTCGGCATATTTCCTCAGGCTAACTCACATGCTTTACGTCAAACTAAAGAGTGATGAAGCTTGTAGTCTTGCTGCTGAGCCTGTGCCTTGCCTCACAGGCCCAACTACGCACCCCAGTCCTGATCGAACTCTTCACGGCCGAAGGCTGCGGCGCTTGTCCTCCTGCCGACGAACTCATTGCCGCCATCGACAAACTCCAGCCCATCCCCAACACCGAGCTCATCGTTCTCTCTGAGCACGTCACCTACTGGGACGCCTCCTCCAAAGACCGCTTCGCCTTAGCAGCCCTCACCAACCGCCAGCTCGGCTACTCGAAACTGTTAAAGATTGAAGGAGTCTACACGCCGCAACTCATCATCGACGGTCAATATGAGTGCGTCGGCGGCAACGGCCCAGAGGCAAAGCAACTCATCCTGAAAGCAGCCGCCACCCCCAAACCGCTCTTGAAACTAACCGCCACCCCCGGCAAAGGCAAGATCAATCTCAACGTGTCATTCTCCGGCCTCCCCGGTGCAGCCGTTCTGATTGCCCTCGCCGAAGACCATGCCGAAACCAAAATCACCAAAGGCGAAAACGCAGGCAAAACCCTCAAGCACACCGCGATCGTCCGCGCCCTCCACACCATCGCCACCACCTCTGGCCCGCGCTTCAACCAAAGCGTCGAGCTCCCGCTACCAACCATGACAGCACCCCTGCGCGTGATCGCCTTCGTGCAAGATACCAAAACAGGCCGCATCCTCACCTCGGCCCAAACCCGCCCCTGAACCCCATGCGCGCACTACTCCTGCTAACCCTCACCCTCTCCGCCTACGCCCCCAATCTCAACCCCATCCGCTGGGCTCTCACCGCCCAACCAGACCAACTCATCCTCCACACCTCCATCGCCGAAAACTACAAACTCTTCGCCCCCACAAAAACCACTCCGGGTCCCATCCCCATGCGGCTCCGCAACCTCTCTCCAAACCTCGTCCAACTCGGCAAACCCAAAGCGCAAGCAGCAGAAGAACGCCTCTCCGGCGAAGTCGATTTCACAATCCCCTTCAAGCTCCGCCGCAAGCTCCCTCCCGAGGGCCTGACCCTTCAGCTCGAAGTCGAATACCAATCCTGCAGCGACGTCATCTGCCTTCCCCCCACCAAACGCCGCCTGGAAGCAAAGCTACTTCCCGCGAATCCGGTTCTTTGAGTCCCCCGTCGCCTCGTACTCGCTCACGTTATCGAGAGTCGTCATCGCAATCCCCTGCAGCGCCTCGCTAGTAAAGAAAGCCTGGTGTCCGGTAATCAACACATTGGGGAAAGTCAGCAACCGCGCAAACACATCATCCTGCAACACCTGCCCGCTCAGATCTTCAAAAAATAGCTCTGCCTCTTCCTCATACACGTCCAGTCCCAACGCTCCCAGATGCCCGGTCTTCAACGCTTCGATCACCGCAGGCGTATCCACCAATCCCCCGCGCGACGTGTTGATCAGCATCGCACCCGGCTTCATCTTGGCCAGAGAGTCTGCCTGAATCATGTGATAGGTAGCGGTGAGCAAAGGACAATGCAAACTCACAATGTCGCTCTTGCGCAGCACATCGGCCAGCGGCTGGTAGCTCACCCCCATCTCGCGCACGCTCACATTGGGCGCTACATCATAGGCCAACACTTCACAGCCAAAGCCCAACATGATCTTGGCAAATACCTGACCGATCTTGCCCGTCCCAATCACGCCGATCGTCTTGCCATGCAAATCGAACCCGAGCAATCCTTCGAGAGCAAAATTCCCTTCTCTCACCCGGTTGTACGCCCGATGCGTCTTGCGGTTCAACGTCAGAATCATCGCCACCGCATGCTCCGCCACAGCAAACGGAGAATAAGCGGGTACTCGCACCACCCCAACCTGCCGGCGCTTGGCAGCTTCCAGATCAATGTGATTAAAGCCCGCACTCCGGGCAGCAATCAGCTTCACCCCGTGATCTGCCAGTTCCTCCACCACCGCCGCATTCAAAACGTCATTCACAAACACACACACGCAATCAAAGCCGCTGGCCAACTTGGCCGTGTCCGGTCCCAGGTGGGCCGTCAGGTAGTGAATCTCGTGCCCCTTCCGCGCGTTATAGGCATCAAAGACACCCCTCTCAAAATCGTGCGCACTAAAAAAGGCAATCTTCATAAAACGTCCGCAAAACCCTTCTTGAGCTGTTTAAAAACAAGCCCGCCAGCAACAAACATCATTCCGGCCCAAACCGTCAGTAGGGCCAACTCCTGCCAATCCGGCATTCGGTGTGTCAGCATCCGGTCCCGGTAAGCACGCACCAGAAACGACAACGGATTCAGCGCCGGCAACCAGCGAAACTTTTCTGGAATCTGCTCCACATCAATAAAGATCGGCGTAATCCAGAACCACAGGCTCAGCACCACCGTCACCACCTGCGCTGTGTCCCGCAGGTAAACCTGAAACGCCGCCACCATCCATGAAATCCCAATCGCAAACAACCCGAGCAACACCACATAAAGCGGCAGCAACAGCGCAAACTCACTAACGCCACCATCAAAGAAAATCACCGCAACCAGTGCAATCAGAAACGTCAGCGCATGATTGACCAGCGAAGACAGAAACACACTCACCGGAATAATCTCGCTCGGAAACACCGTCTTCGTAATCAGGTTCGATTGCTCCAGCAGCGACGTCGAACTCCGCGTCACCGTCTCCTGAAACAACATCCACGGCAGATACCCGGTAAAGAGAAAGATCGTGTAGTTCGTGGTGCCATGTCCTTCCGGCACCCCCATCTTCAGGCACCAGTGAAACACAAAGGTCCAACTCAGCAACAACACCAGAGGCTGCGCCAGGCCCCACAACCAGCCACCCATCGACCCTACATAGCGACGTTCAAAGTCGCGCCGCACCATCTGATAAAGAAGGCTGCGGCGTTCGATCAAATTGCGCAAGAAGCCAAAGCCAGGAAGTCCAGACATCAGACTTCAGGATAGAGGGTTAGCGAGCCCTTTGGAGAGCCAGCTTTGCATCTTCACTGCGACCCACCGCCCGGTAAGCATTCGCCAGCGCCGCCCACAAGCTGCGATCAATGTTCGCTTTGGCTGCAATTTCCAGATGCGGAATTGCCTCTGCCTGCTTCTGGAGCGCCACCAGAGCCCGCCCCAGAGCCGCCTGCGCCGGAATCAGCTTGGCATCCAGCTTCACCGACTCCCGGTAAAACGGCACCGCAGCCTCTGGCCCTTCCAGCTTCTCGGCGCAATCCCCAAGCTCATACTCGAGCGTCGCCTCCCGCAATCCCAACGCCTTCACCTTCCCCAACGCTTCCCGTGCCTCAGCAAAACGTCCGGCCTTCCAAAGCCCGCGCGCCACATCGCGTTCCAGCCGCCTCAGCTCTGGCGTCGGCCCCAGCGAAGACAGTCGCGCAAAGGCCTCCTTGGCCCCCGCTTCATTCCCCGTGTTTAACAGCGCCACGCCAAGCCCATACCAGGCCCGTGAATTGCGCGGTTGCTTGGCCGCAAGCAGTTCAAACCAGCGGGCAGCCTCTGCCAGATTGGAGCACCCAGCTTCAGCCTCCGCCCGCTGCTCCAGATACTCTGGCAACTCCTTCAACACTTCGGCTTTCTTCAAAGAATCAACAGCCGGACAAGCCTTACCCAATTTCAGCAACGATGACCCCGCAATCAGGTTCCCCTGCGGCGAAGCAGGCTGCTTCTTCAAAAACACCTGCATCTCCGCCAGCGCTGCCCCATACTTCTTCGCGCTATAGAGCGCCAGCCCCACGTTGTAGCGCACCATAAAGTCTTCCGGATACTGCTGTGCCACTTGCCGATAAAGCCGTGCCGCCTCCTCAAAGCGCCCCGTTCGCATCGCCTCGCGCGCCGCATCGGCCTGCCCCAGCACAAGCAACAAGACCCATCCGGTCATTGGCATTTCCCTTCAATCCAACTGGCCACCGCATCAAGCGCCGTCACCACAACATCTTCACAACCATCGCCATTTAAATCGGCCACTGCCAACCAGCGGTACATCCGCGCCTCCGTCTTGAGTTCTGCCCCTACTTCAAACTTCTTCCCCCCGCGGTTCCAGATCAATCCCATCGGCTCACGCGCACTCGCCCCCTTGCCACCCGTCACCGACAGCGCATCACTACGCGCCGCAATCAGGTCCGGCCAACCATCGCGGTCAAAGTCAACGGCGGCAATCCCCCACCCGGCCATGCCCCGCGTCACTCGCGCCATTCCCGTCTCTATCCCTGTCTCCACCATTTCTTTCCCCGTGTTCTTGTACAGCGGAAACGTCTCTTCCCGCAACGCGGTATAAATCAAGTCCATCTTGCCGTCCCGGTTGTAGTCCCACGCCAAAGCCCCCATCGCCGACGGGCTCTTCCCATCCCCAGGCACCGCCACGCCCCAGTCAAACCCCTTCTCCTCAAACTTCAACTTCCCCCGATTCAAAAACAAAAAGTTCAACACCCGGTCATTGGTCACAAACAGATCCGGCAATCCATTCCCATCAAAATCAGCCACCGCCACCCCCATGCCCTTCCCCTCCTGCGCCGCAATCCCCGAGGCCGCCGACACATCTCGAAACACTCCCTTCCCCGTATTCTCAAACAACTGATTCGCACTCGCCCCGTAATACTGCGGGTGACAGTAATCCGGCTTGCCTCCAACCACACACTCGCGATCGAGCGCCCCACTCCACTTCACATAATTCACCACAAACAAATCGAGGTCCCCATCCCGATCCAGGTCCACCAGCAGCGGGCTATACGCCCAGCGCCCTCCATTCGGCAGCACTTCCATCACAAACTTCCCGGCACCGGCATTGCGGTAAAGATGCACCCACCCCACACCGGTCACCACCAGGTCCAGCTTCCCATCTCCATCCACATCCCCGGCGCAAGCTCCCATTGCATAGCCCTGCTGCACCAGCCCCGACCCGTCCGTCACATCCGCAAACTTCCCCTCGCCCAGATTGCGATACAGCCGGTTGTAGAATTGGGGCCCACTTTTCACCAGCGACGGCAACTCCGCCCCATTGGCAAAAAACAGATCCGGCTTCCCATCCCCATCAAAATCAAACACCGCCAACCCGCCGCCCATCGTGCCCGGCATATACTTTCGCGCACCTTCGCCACTCGCCTGCACAAACGGCAAATCATGCACCCGAAACTCAATCGCCATCGCGAGCAACATCCACAACATACTTACGGTCCAGAATATAAGAATGGAATTGAAGCTGGTTCAACTCGCCATCCCGGAAGGCACCAATATCATCTTCGGTCAGAGTCACTTCATCAAAACGGTGGAAGATCTCTATGAGGCCATTATCAACACCAACCCCGCCATGGAATTCGGCATCGCCTTCTGCGAAGCTTCTGGCGAGCGGCTCATCCGCGCCGAAGGCAACAACGAAGACATGAAGACGGCAGCCATCGCCAATGCAAAGTCCATTGCCGCCGGCCACACCTTCATCATCGTCATGCGCAACGGCTTCCCCATCAACATCCTTGGGCGTATCAAAGAAGTCCCCGAAGTCGTCACTCTCTTCTGCGCCACCGCCAACCCGGTCCAGGTCATCCTCGCCGAGACCGAGCAAGGCCGCGGCGTCCTCGGAGTCATCGATGGCGGCAGCCCCCTTGGCGTAGAAGGCCCCGAAGGCGTCGAGTGGCGTCACAGCCTCCTGCGCAAGTTCGGCTACAAGCGCTAGTCTCGCGCCCCCCAGGCCAGCTTCAATCCAAAGCCAATCATCAACGTCCCGAAGACGCGATCCAGCGTCTTCTCGGTCGATCGGTACGCCTCGCGCACACGCTGCGTTGAAAACAGCGTCGCCACAGTCGAGTACCAAACCAACTCATTCATCGCAATGATCCCCATCGCCGCCAGCTTCACCCAGCCCGGCAGGCCTGGGTCAAACACCGCCGCCAGAATGCTCCCAAAGAACAGAATCACTTTCGGGTTGCCTACGCTCGTAAGGAATCCCGCCACAAAGCCTCCCCGCCGCGCAACCTCTGCCTCCGTCGCTACCGGCTTCCGCCATAAATTCCAACCGATCCAAATCAAATACACTCCACCCCCAAGCTGCATCCAGCGCAAGACCCAGGCAGCTTCGCGAAACAACGTCTCCAGCCCCAGCATCGCCGCCGCAGCCCAAACCAGCGCCGCAAGCGCCGCCCCAAATACGGTCCGCATTCCTTCTCCCCGCCCATGCCGCGCCGATGTTTGGCTAATCAAAAAGAAGGTCGGCCCCGGGCTCATCACCGCCGCCAGTTGCACCAGACCAAGCGTCACCAGAACGTTCCACGAATCCATAGCGACAGACGATAACATGACACCTAAAGCTTCATGCGCTGGATCAACCATCCAGCCCCAGTGAAGGCCACCCCAAAGAGCAGAAGAATCCCAACCGGTATCCCAAAATCCTCGCCCCATTCAAGGCTGGCCGCCGTCGCCCATCTGTCTTTGGGGCTGACATAGAATCGCGGCGACTCCTGTCCAAAGTTGACGTCATACGGCCCAAGCCAGCCCCCAAATCCTCCATGCAGCACTTTGCCATTCCACAGAAATTCGAAGCGCTGATACCGTATCGCCGGAAGCTTCTCGAGCGCCTTTGCCGTGAACTCAACATTCGGCAAAGGCTGCAACGGGTCGAATGCCCTCAATTCACCAACCGGCCTTCCCGACACATAAACCCAGGTGGTCAGCTTTTGATACGCCATCCAGCCGACCGGCAATGCGCCCAGCAGCGGCAGCATCCCCATCGCGACAAAGGCAGCCCAGGGGCCACGGTTCCTCAATCGGCGCGAAGCAAAAACAGCCCAGGTGACGATGGCAAACACAACAGAGCAACTCGTCCAGGCGATCCCTTTCGATACTTCGAGATTCTCCTCCAAAGAATCGAAACGAAGCGCACGGGCATTGCCGCGAAGCACAAAGATCTCCTGCAAACTACCGGGCACAAAGCGAGCCAGTTCGTCGAAGGCTTCTTCCGGATACACCGCCGAGCCGGGTTCGCCCTCCCAGTGAAAGCTACGCTTCGACGCGTCCGTCGCCATAAAGTCAACCACCAGCGTATACAGTGGCTGCTCCTGCGACTCCGAATCGGGCACCCCATAGTCGACCTTGAGTTTCGCAGCGACAACCTGCGCCGGATACCGGCGCAGCGTCAGCGCCGCGCGCCAGTTGTCAATCGCGTTATAGACGAACAGTACAGTCAGCAAGCAAAAGAGGATGCCAACGATTTTCATGACCATGCCCTTCGATCTGAACATCCTTAGCGCGCCACGATAGCATATTAAGTGCATGAAGACCGCCAAGATCGAAAAGCCGCTCGGCTTCGACACCCGTGCCCTCCACAAGGGCTATGACCCCGACTCCGCCACGCACGCGCGAGCCGTTCCCATTTACCAGTCCACCTCCTTCACCTTCGAAAACTCCCAGGACGCCGCCGAACTCTTCGGCCTTCAAAAATTCGGCAACATCTACACCCGAATCATGAACCCCACCACCGACGTCCTCGAGCAGCGCGTTGCCTCCCTGGAGAACGGCGTCGCCGCCCTCGCCGTCTCCTCCGGCCAGGCCGCCCAGTTCCTCGCCATCACCAACATCGCCCAGGCCGGCGACCATATCGTTGCCTCCAGCACCCTCTACGGTGGCACCTACACTCAGTTCGATGTCAGCTTCCGCAAAATGGGCATCACCACCACCTTCGTCGATCCCGATGATCCCGAAAACTTCCGCAAAGCCATCCAGCCCAACACCAAACTGATCTACGGCGAAACCATCTCCAACCCGCGCGGCAACCTCCTCGACATCGAAGCCGTCGCCAAAATCGCCCACGACAATAAGCTCCCGCTCATCATCGACAACACCTTCGCTACCCCCTACCTTTGCCGGCCAATCGATCACGGCGCCGACATCGTCCTCCACAGCCTCACCAAATTCATGGGCGGCCACGGCACCTCCATCGGCGGCATCATCGTCGATTCCGGCAAGTTCGACTGGAAGTCCGGCAACTTCCCCCAACTCAATGAACCTTCCGCCGCCTACCACGGCATGGTCTTCTCCGAAGCCCTCGGCCCCATCGCCTACATCATTAAGGCTCGCGTCGAAGGCCTCCGCGATATGGGCCCCGCCATCAGCCCCTTCAACGCCTTCCTCTTCCTCCAGGGCATCGAAACCCTCAGCCTTCGCATGGACCGCCACGTCCAAAACGCCCAGGCTGTCGCCGAACACCTCGAAGCACACCCGGCCGTGGCATGGGTCAAGTACCCCGGCCTAAAGTCGAACCCCTACCACGCCATGGCGAAGAAGTATATGCCGAAGGGCGCGGGTGCAGTCTTCAGCTTCGGCCTCAAAGGCGGCCTCGAAGCCGGCAGGAATTTCGTCGACAAGCTCCAGATCTTCTCCCATCTGGCCAACGTCGGCGACGCCCGCAGCCTCGTCATCCAACCCGCCGCTACCACCCACCAACAACTGACCGCCGAACAGCAAACTGCCGCCGGCGTCAGCCCCGACATGGTACGTCTCTCCATCGGTCTCGAATCGATCGAAGACCTGCTCTGGGACATCGATCAGGCTCTGGCCTAATCAAACTCAAAAGGCTTCTTGGGCGGACCCTTCTTCGGGTCCGCCTTTGCCTGTTTTAGCAGCTCATCAAACTTCTTGTTCAGCACATCTCCCTGGTTCTTCGTCGCCGCAAAACTCTTCTGAAACGCTTCTTCCCGCCGCGCCGCTTCCCCCTTCAAATTCTGCACCGCCTTGGCAAAGTCCTCAATCGCCGGGGCTTTTTTCTTTTCCTCATACGTGATAACCGCCTCGGTCACAATATCCACCTTCAGCTTCGCCTCACAACAGGGACAGGTGATTTCCATCAACTTTTTCATAAAGAAATCCTATCTCATACCGATACGAACCAATGAGCAAACTGCTTTATGACCCTCAATTGCGCAGTAATAGCCCCGGATCGAATTCTCGCCAGTCAGCTTCTTGGCGCATTTGAAGACCTGGGCGGTATCAAAGTACTACGCGATCTTCCCCAGTATCCCCACCAGTTCGAATTACTCCGGATGATCCACAGCATGGCCCCGCAGGTTGTATTCCTCAACCTGCAAGACCTCGAACGCAGCTTCGAGATCATCGAATCGATTCAAAACGAATTTCCGGGCCTCCAGATCGCCGTCTTCCACGATCAGGTCGACCCTCAAATCCTGCTGCGGCTCATGCAGCACGGCATCCGCGAGTACATCGCTCCTCCCTTTGACCCCGACGATCTCGCGCGCGTCCTCATCCGCCTCCGTGAAGCCTCACTCAAAAGTCCTTTGGCTTCCCCCCGCTCCAATCTGGTTTACGCATTCCTCCCCTCCAAACCAGGCTCAGGCACCACAACCCTCGCCATCAATGCTTCCATGGCCATGGCCCGCCAGGCTGAAACGCCAACCATGCTCATGGATCTGGATCTTAACAGCGGCCTGGTCCGCTTCCTCATGAAGATCGATAACGATCACACCATCCTCGATGCCGCAGAACATGCCGCCAACATGGACGAAGCCCTTTGGCCACAACTCGTCTCCGCACAGGGCCAGCTCGACATTCTCCATTCCGGCTCCATCAAGCCGGGCGTACGCGTCGACAACGAGCAAATCCGTCACCTCATCGACTACGCCAGAAAAAACTACACCGCCATCTCGATCGATCTCTCCGGCAACATGGAGCGCTACTCCACAGAGGTCATGCAAGAAGCCAAAACCATCTTCGTCGTCTGCACCCCAGAGATCCCTTCCCTCCATTTGGCCAGAGAAAAGTTCATCTACCTCAAGTCCGTTGGCCTCGACGAAAAGGTCCAATTCCTCCTCAACCGTCGCACCAGCAACGACCTCCTCGACATGAAAACCGTCGAAGAACTCCTCGACTCCAAAGTGACCATGTCCTTCCCTAACGACTATCGCGGCGTCGCGCAAGCCGTCACCGAAGGCCGCGGCATCGCGAAAAATTCCGAACTTGGCCGCCAGATCGAAGCCCTCGCCTACTCGATGCTCGAACGGAAGTTCAATCCTGCCAACGTTCCGGTCAAAAAAGAACTCCGCGGCATGAGCCAATTCTTCAAATTCGGCATGTCCCGCTTCTTTTCATTTTCTGCTGGCGCAACCAAAAGCGAGTCGCTAAGATGAGTATCTGTTCCGTCAGATGCTCCGAGCGCTCTCTCTATTACTGCTGCTAGTCAGTTCCCATATCCTGTCCGCTCAGGATCTTACCGCGCTCAACCGCCTCCTCGACGCTGAAAAACTCCGCCTCAAGATCCCCGGCTATGCCGCCGGAATCTACTACAAAGGCGACATTCTCTGGACTCGTACCTCCGGCCTCGCCGACCTCAAGTCCTCCCGCCCGGTCCGCCGCGACACGCCCTTCCGCCTTGCCTCCATCTCCAAACCCCTCACTGCCGTAGGCCTCCTCCACTTGCTCGAGCAGCGCCGGCTCAACCTCAATGACGACGTCCGCAAGCACTGCCCTGCCTTTCCAGCCAAAGCCTATCCCCTCACCCTCGCCCAAGTCTTAGGCCATCTCGGCGGCATCCGCCACTATCGCCCCCAGGACCCCACCGATTCCAACAACACCATCCGCTATCCAAGCGTCATCGACGCCCTCAAAAAGTTCTCCGCCGACCCGCTCGAGCACGAACCTGGCACCAAGTACCTCTACACCACCTACGGCTACAGCCTGCTCGGCTGCGCCATTGAAACCGTTTCCGGCATGCCCTACGAAAAATGGATGCTCGACCGCGTCTTCGCCACCGTCGGCATGTGCAACACGGCTCCTGACAATGGCACCGGCATCTCCCTCCGCCGGGCCTCCGGCTACCGCAAAACTCCAGAAGGTGAGATCGAAGACTGCGCCCTCTCCGACAACACAGCCAAGATCCCCGGCGGCGGCTATGTCTCCACCGTCGAAGACCTCCTCCGTTTCTCAGAAGGCCTCTTCCGACAGCAGCTCCTCAAATCAGAAACCATCGATCTGATGTGGACCTCCGGCAAACTCAAATCCGGCAAAATCACTGGCTACGGCCTCGGCTGGAGCCTCGCCAAAGCCCCCGAAGGCGACCGCGAAATCTACCACACCGGCGGCCAGCAAGGCACCAGCACCATCCTCTACCTCCGCCCCGACCAGCAATTCGCCTTCGTCTGGCTCACCAATCTCGAAGGTGTCGATAACCGCATCCCCATCGCCCGCCAGGCCCTCAAAATTCTCGCTCCCCGGTAACGTTGTTCGCCCCCAGCCGTACCACCATTTCAGTGCTGCTCCAGAACGTTCCTAGCCCCGCGCCGGATACCGACGAATCGCTCATGGCGCGCGTCCGCGAGGGCGACTACGCTCCCATGAGCATCCTCTTCGAACGCCACGCCGACAAGCTCTTCCGCTACTGTTGGCGCATGAATCAGGATCGCCAACTCAGCGAAGACCTCGTTCAGGAAGCCTTCTGCCGCCTGCTGCGCTTCAAATCCAGCTACAAGGACGGTCACAGCTTTCAGGCCTGGATTTACTCCATCCTCCGCAACCTCCAGATGGACCACTGGCGCAAAAAACGCTTCGAGGCCGACTGGGAAGAAGGCTTCGACGCCCCCGCCCGCCCCAACACCCCACTCGAAGACCAGCAGGAAGCCGCCCTCCTCCACCGCGCCCTCAATCTCCTCCCCCCATCCAAGCGCGAAATCCTCATCATGGCCCGCTTCCAGGGCCTCAAACATGAACAAATCGCCGAAATTATCGGCTGCGAAACCGTAGCAGCCAGGGTCCGCCTCCACCGCGCCCTCTCAAGCCTCAAAACCATCTATCTCCAACTCCTCGAAAGGAAATCTCCCGAATGAACCAGACCCACTTCTGCCCCACCGGCGAGCGTCAACTCACGGCCTTCCTCGAAAACCGCCTCAGCAAAGAAGACCGCACCAGCTTCCTCGCCCACTCCCAAACCTGCTCCCTCTGCCAGTCCGAGCTCGATCTCTGGCACCAACTCAATCAACTCCCCGCCGCCTCGCCCGGTCCTTACTTCAAACAGGACTTTGACGCCATGCTCGCCCGCCAATCCCGCCCCCAGCAACAACCAGCCAGGCCCACCCTCACCTGGATCGCCGCCGCAGCAGCCCTCGCCATCGGCAGCTTCTTCGCCGGCAGCTATTCGCGCTCCGCCCAGTCCAGTCCAGAAATCACCGAGCTCCGTCAGGAACTCCGCTCCATGCGCAACGTCGTCGCCATGAGCCTCCTCCAGCAGCAAAGCGCCGTCGAGCGTCTCCGCGGCGTCAACTACTCCGGCCGCCTCGACAATCCCGATGACAGCGTGGTTGCCGCCCTCGTCCAAACCCTGCGCAGCGACTCCAGCGTCGACGTCCGCCTCGCCGCCGCCGATGCCCTCCGCAAGTACACCAGTCGACCCAACGTTCGCCAGTCCATTTCTGAGGCCCTCACCGTTCAGGATTCCCCCCTCGTTCAGCTCGCCCTCATTGACGAGCTCGTGGAACTTCGAGACCGCCAGGCTGCCAACGCCTTCCGCCGCCTGGCCACCCAGTCCGATCTCGACCCCAACGTCAAATCCCGCCTGTCCAAGGCCATTGAGGAGCTCCAGGTCCAATGAATCGCCGAACCTTACTCCTGCTGCTGGCCACCACAAAACAGAGCCAGCAATTCGACCGCAAGTTCCCCGCCACAGCCCCCTCTATCGATATCGCGATCCCCAACGGCTCCATTACCGTCCGCGCCTCCAACCGCAACGATATCCACGTCAGAGCCGACATCGAGTACTCCGCCTCCATCCCCGAAGACCTCCAGCTCGCCATGCGTGAAGTCCGCCTCGAGCCACGCCTCGACGGCGACACCTTCCGCATCCAGGTCGAGACCCCGGACAATCGCCGCTGGACTCATTACTCCTACCGCCACAATCTCCAGGTCGATCTTCCCTCCACCGCTCGCCTCATCGTCCGAGCCATCAATGGCAATGTTGACATTGCCTACATAACACCTCCAACCAAGGACATCTACGTCAAAAACACCAACGGCGAAATCGCCCTCGCCTTCCCCTCACCCCTCCATGCCGACTTCCAGATGACCACCCGCAATGGCAATATTTTTACGGCCTTCGACATGCGAAACATCCCGGGAAAAGCCGATACTCAAGTAACAGACAATGGCATGAAGCGTATTGTCAGCAGAAACCGCTATGCGGGCGGTCGCGTAGGCAACGGGGGCGTTGCAGTCCAACTCGAGGGCTTCAACGGCGACATCCGCATCCTCGATAGAAAGGCATAATCCATGAATCAATTTCTGCTCGCAGTCTCGCTTTGCACCGTTACCTTGCTCGGCCAAAACTCCAGCGATAAGCTCTCCATCAACTTTCGCGACCCCGCCCGGCCCGGCACCGTCAAGATGAGCAGCCTCTATGGCTCCATCAGCGTCAAGGCGCACCCAGGCAAGGACGTCGTCGTCGAGACCACCAACAAACAGGACGCCGAAACCGACCGCAGTGTCCCCGATTCCGCCAAGGGTCTCAAACGCCTCAACGCCACTGGCTCCCAGATCACCCTTGAAGAAGAAAACAACATCGTCACTATCTCTACAGGCTGGCGCGCCCGCGGAGAAAACTTCACCATCCTGGTCCCGGCCAAGACCTCTCTCAAGCTCTCCCTCACCAACGGCAAGATGCTCACGGTCGAGGGCGTCGAAGGCGAGATGGAGCTCAACGCCACCAACGGCGGCATCCAGCTCATCGACGTCTCCGGCTCCGTCATCGCCCACTCCCTCAATGGCAAAGTCACCGCAAAATTCAAGCAGATCGACCCCACCAAACCCATGAGCTTCTCCTCCATGAACGGCACCATCGATGTCACGCTCCCCGCCGCCACCAAGGCCAACCTCAAGCTCCAAACCAATAATGGCGATGTATTCACCGATTTCGACGTGCAAATGCAGCCAAACGCTTCCAAACTCGAACGCACAGAAGCCAAACCCGGCGACCGCAACAGATCCAGAGTGCGCATGGAAACCATGACCATCGGCTCCATCAACGGCGGCGGCCCGGACTTCAATTTCAAGAGTTTCAACGGAAACATCTACATTCGCAAATCAAATTGAACTTTATTTCACGGAATCGGGCATTCTATTATCGAGGGGAGGCTTCTTGCCGATAAGCCCCAAAGAGGAGTAGCCCGATTTCGAGTCGTTTTTCAATGTGCATGCTGTGGTTGGCCTTGGCCACCCTGGCCTCGGCTCAATCCTCGCCTTCTTTTCGCATCGGCGAAAAGAAGCCCCTGAGTCAGGCCCTGCATGACCTCTGGCGCTGGGTGCACTTTACCCAGGCCGATGGCTTGCCCTCCGCAGAAGTCCATCAGGTGGTCGAATCCGCAGACCGGACCATCTGGGCCAACACAGCCTTGGGCGTCAGTTGGCACGAAGGCTATCAATGGCAGCCAGTCCCCTGTCCGATTCTCGAAAAACTGGGTAAAGTCCACTCCCTTCAACCCTTCGACGACTCCTCTGTCCTCGGCACGGGTACAGAACAACCCGTCATCTTCGAGAAAACAGGCTGTCGTCCGGTCCCGCTCACCCTCAACGGCAATCCCGTTCGCATTACCGGTGCCAGCCGTAAGTCCGAAGGTCTCGTTGTTGTACAGGACGGCAGCCTCAACTACTACACTTGGGATGGCAAGGGCACAGCCCTGCAGCCCATGCCAGGTGCTGGCAAGGCAACCTTCAATAGCTTTCTCACCATCTCGGCCGCAGACACCGTCTTTTCCGCCGATAGTCGAGGCCTCAATCGTGTCGATCGCTCCGGTGTGACGACTCTTCTCCCCATCACCACGCTGAAAAACCCCTCACACGTCAGTAGCCTGGTCATTCGCTCTTCTTCGAACAACCGAAGGGGCGAAGGTGTTCTTTCCATTGCCTTCCCTTCGGAGTGGATGGGCCTCTGGCGTTGGGGCCCAACGGAGCCGCTCCACCGCATTGCCACCACAGAACGTCAAATCGCCCGCCAGGCTGCGATCTCCGATGCCGGCGAGGTCGTTGCCCTCTACAATTCCGATGAAGTCTGGCTCCAAGAGTTCGGCAAGTGGTCTCGCATTCAGCCTGTCCCGGCTCCTCTTCGTCAGGCCAACCAGGTCTACTTCGACAGCAAAGGACGTCTCTGGGTGTGCTCCCTGGGCGGCCTCCACATGCTTCGCGCCGACGACACCCTGTGGTCGCAACTCCAGTTCCCGTTCCCCGATCTTCATAACCACTTCCTGTCGCTTCTCGTCTCAAAGGACGGCAGCCTCTGGGCCGGCACCGCCGACGGCATCATCGTCATTTCACCTTCCGGGCAAACCCGCAAAATCGAGTCTATTGGCTCCCAAAAACTCGGCCTCATTACCGGCCTCGCCCAGGATTCGAGCGGTGCCATCTGGTGTTCCAGCGGTGCCAGCTTTGAAGGGCTCTTCCGCCTGCAAAACGAAACCTGGCAGCGCTTTGGCCCCGCCGAGGGCCTCGCAGCAACTTACTTCCATTCCATTCAGATAGACCGACAGGGCCGCCTCTGGGCCAACTCTTCAGGGGGAGGCAACTCCGAGCGCCCAGCCGGAGCCTTCCTGCTCGAAAATGGCCGCTTCAGCCGATGGGATCAATCTACTGGCCTGATCAATTCCCGCGTCTATGCCGTGGCCTCAGCCCCCAACAGAGACCTATGGTTTGCCACCTCAAAGGGCATCAGCAGAAAATCCGGCGAGACCTGGACGCATTGGACTCACAAAGAGGGCCTTCGCCCTGCCGGTATCTTCGCCATCACGGTGAACAGGCAGGGCGGCGTTTTCTTCCTCGACCGCCGTCATGGCCTCGGTCGCATCGATGCCCAAGGCAAGCTCAGCTATACCCAGATTGGCAATGGGGCTAAAGCCGATGCCGCCTGGGCTTTACGAGAAGATGATCAGGGCAATCTCTGGGTCTCCACCCGTGCCGGCCTCCAGCTTTTCCGCAACCAGGAGTGGAGCAACATTGGCTCCTCCGCGGGCCTTGAGACAGCCGAAGTCTGGCCCACCGCCTTCTGGAAAAATCACCTTTGCGCCGGCACCGACGGCGGTGGCATGCACTGCCTCAATCTCGCCCTACTCAACCGCCCGGCTCCAAAGCTTCAGCTCAATCCCGCCCGTATTGATGCCTCCTCTGCCTTTCTCTCCTGGAAGCTCATGAGCTTTGAGCAATCCCAAATCGCCCCCGGCATCCGCACCCGCTACCGCCTCAACGGCGGCAACTGGTCTGCCTGGACGAATTCCAACAATGCCACTCTAACCAACCTCTCCTCGGGCAACCATAGTGTTGAGTTTGAGGCCATCGATCAATTCGGCGCAAAAACGGCTGCACCGGTGGCATTGGCAATCTCCATCCCTGCCCCCTTCTACCGCCAGCCCGTCTACCTCGTTCCTGTCGGGCTCAGCCTGGCCGCCGCACTGACTGCCATCTATCTCTTCGTTACCCGCACCTACCAGCACAACAAGAAGCTCGCTGAAAAAGAAGAGAGCTTCCGTGCCCTCATCGAATACAGTTCCGTTGGCATCACCCTTTTAGACCGCAACCGCCGAATCTTCTATGCCAGCCCCGCCTTGCGCATCATCCTCGGCTACGAACCCGACGAACTCCTCGGCGATTTCCGTCCAGACCTTATCCATCCAGACGATGTTGCCGCTGTCCAAACCCGTCTGTCAAGCCTGACCGAAGTGCCCGGCCTCACACAGCGTTCCCGCCTCCGCATGAAACACAAATCGGGAGAATACCGCTGGATCGAAGTCATTTCCCGCAATCTCTTTGACAACCCCTCCGTCGGTGCCATTGTCACCAACATGCGTGACATCACCGATTCCACCAATGCCGAGATGGCCGCTGCCGAAGCCCGCGAGCGTGCCGAGCGCGCCAACCAGTCCAAGAGCGATTTCCTCGCCATGATCAGCCACGAAATCCGCACTCCAATGAACGGCATCACCGGCATGTGCCAGCTCCTGCTCGAATCCAACCTCAACCGCGACCAGCGCGACTGCGCCGAAACCATCGCCCAATCCTCACAGTCCCTGCTAGCCCTCATCAACGACGTCCTCGACTTCTCCCGCATCGAAGCCGGCAAGCTCTCGATCGAGCGCGCCCCCATTGACCTCTCTTCCATCCTCAACGAGGTCTACCAGTTGATGCGCGTTCGTGCCGAAGAAAAGGGCCTGAACCTGAAGATCACCTACCCGCCAGACGCCCCCCGCGCCTTCTATGGCGACGCCTTGCGCACTCGCCAGATTCTGTTCAACCTCACCGGCAACGCCGTCAAATTCACCCATCAGGGTGAAGTCCATATCGAGGCAGCGATCAGCTACGTCTCCGGCAGCAGCTTCGCCATCTCCATCGCCGTCAGCGACACCGGCATCGGCATCGAGTCTGAAAAGCTCGACATGGTCTTTCAGAAATTCACCCAGGCCGACCTGTCCACCACCCGACGCTACGGCGGCAGCGGCCTCGGCCTCTCCATCTGCCGCAGCTTGGCCAGCCTCATGGGCGGTGCCATCGAAGCCCAAAGCACCGTCGGCCAGGGCAGCACCTTCCGTCTCAATGTCCAGCTCGATGCCGCTCCAGAAAATGCGCTGCAGCTTCGCGATTCCAAAGCCGAAGTCCTCCAGCCACTCGCCGAAGCCCTCGACGTGCTGCTGGTCGAAGACAACAAGGTCAATCAAAAGCTCGCCCTGCGTCTCCTCGATCGGCTCGGCTGCAAGGCCCAGGTCGCCTCGAGCGGCGTTCAGGCCCTAGCCTTGCTCGAAAATCATCACTTCGACCTCATCCTGATGGATTGCCAGATGCCCGAGATGGATGGCTACGAAGCCACCCGTCGCATCCGCGAAAAAGAAGAAGGCAACGGTCGCCACATCCCCATCGTCGCCATCACCGCCAACGCCATGGAGAGCGACCTCGAGCGCTGCCTCACCAGCGGCATGGACTCTTATCTCACCAAACCCATCGACTTCGCCAAGCTCAGGGATGCTCTGGAGACGTGGGGAATAGATTTCCGCGGCCCAAGAGCCACTTCGGGTCCAGGCGCCGCTTTACCGCCTTCATAGACTCAATCTCCGCCTCGCTAAACAGAAACGGCAGGAAGTGCCGTTTCCGCTTCCCTAAACCATGCTCTGCCGCGACAGTCCCACCCAGTTCCACACTCTTCCGCGCAAAATCATCCATCAGCTTCTTCCCCTCGGCAATCATCGCCTCGCTCGAAGGAAACAGATTCACGTGCACATGCGCGTCCCCAATATGACCAAAGATCCCGAACGGCGAATGAAAGCGCTCCCGAATCTGCGTTCGGTAGTAGTCCAACATCTCGCGATTCTTCTCCACCGGCACGCTGAAGTCCGACCCTAACTTCGGGAAACCCATCTGCCGCACCAACTGGATCACCCGTTCCGGCAAAGCATGCCGAAACGCGCGAAACCGCTCCCGGTCTGCTTCCCCCGATCCAAACCAGCTCTGCTCGCTCATCGCATGTTGCTCGTCCAGCCGATCCACCCATTCATCCACAGCGCGATCGTCTTCCACAATCTGCTCCACAATCACACAAGCCACGGCTTCCTTCGGCATATCGGAATACTGCTCCCGGATCAACCCGAGCGACGGCTCATCCACATACTCGAGCATCCGTAAACCCACAACACTCCGCCAGGCTTCCACCGCCCCAATCGCATCCTCGTCACGAGCAAAAAACACAATCCCGTTCAACAATTCCTTCGGCACCGGCAGCAATTCCAGCTCTGCCTCAATCACCACCCCCAGCGTCCCCTCAGACCCGGTAATCAAGTCAATCCAGTCCATCCCCGCCTCAAGCGGATACCCCGCCGAGTGCTTCGTCGACTTCGGCCGATGCACCGGCGTCACTTCAAAATCAATCTTGTCGCCGCGCCGCACATCCAGCACGCGCCCGTCCATCAGCGCCACGCGCAGCCGCTTCACCCAGCGCCGCGTCGCCCCATACATAAAGCTCCGGCTCCCGCACGCGTTACAACTGATCGTCCCGCCAATCGCCGCCATCGTCTCGGTCGGGTCCGGCGGGTAAAACTGCCCGCTCCGCTTGGCCGCCGCATGCAGGTCGCGCAAAATCACGCCCGCCCCACACACGGCATACCCTTCGTGAATCTCAATCTTGTTAAATTTCTCGAGCGAGACCGACCATCCGCCTTCCGGCACACGTCCGCCTGTCAGCCCAGACCCTCCGCCGGCAATCGTCACGGCAATCCCCGCCGCTTGCGCCTCGGCCAGTATCCCTACCAGTTCTTCTTCCGTCTGCGGAATCAGAATCTTCTCCGCATGGCCCTGGTAGTTCGAGGCATCCTCGAGATAATTCCACATCGTCTTCTAGACCTCCAAAATCACGGGCACAATCAGCGGCCGCCGCTGCGTCTCCTTGTTCAGGAAGCGCTTCAGATCGGTGCGGATCTTCTCCTGCATCATGCCCCAGTCGGACCGTTCTTCGGGCTTCGACCCTTCAATCGTCTTCATCACCAGTTCCTTGGCAAACGGCAACAATTCGCTCGATTCTTCGAGCGAAACAAAGCCCCGGCTGATGATCTCCGGTAGCCCTTGCAATTGCCCGCTAGCCTTATCGATCGCGATCACCGGAATCACAAAGCCATCCTGCGCCAAATGCCGACGGTCCCGAATAATCATATCCTCGACCACGTCACCCAGCGAACCCGAATCAATACACACGCGGCCCGTGTTGATCTTCTCGCCCTTGCGCGCCCCACGGCTGTCAATCACCAGGCTCTCGCCATTCTCGACAATAAACGTCGACTCCAGGCCCTTGCCTTCAAGGTGCTTGGCCAATTGCGCATGCCGTACCAGTTGCAGGTACTCACCGTGCACTGGCATAAAATACTTTGGCCGCACCAGGTTCAAAATCAGATTCAGCTCTTCCCGGAACCCGTGTCCCGAGACATGAATCGGCGGCCCGCCGCCACCATAGATCAACTCTGCACCCCGTCGCGCAAAGTGGTTTAGCATCCGTCCAATCGGCTTCTCATTGCCAGGGATCACTCGGCTCGACAACACCACTGTGTCTCCCTGCTTCACCGACAGGTTCTTGTGGCTGTCGACAGCCACCCGCGACAGGCTCGACATCGGCTCGCCCTGCGTACCCGACACAATGCAACACACCCGGTGTGGCAGCGTATCCATAATGTCCTGCGGCCGCAGCAGCAGGTTATCGGGGATCCGCAACAACCCCAGGTCGTGCGAGATCTCGGTCGTCGCCAGCATACTGCGTCCCAGTAAAGCCACCTTGCGGTCATACTTCGCCGCCACGTCGAGAATCTGCTGAATCCGGTGGATCGAGCTCGAGAAGCAGGAGAACACCAGCTTGCGCGAAGCACTGGCAAAAATCTGCTCGAGCCGCGGTCGCACCGCCCGCTCCGATTCGCTATAGCCCGGCCGCTCCACATTCGTCGAATCACTCATCAAAAGCAACACGCCCCGCTTGCCATACTCGGCAAACGAATGCAGGTCAAAGTGATCATCATCAATCGGCGTCTGGTCAATCTTAAAGTCCGCCGTATGCAACACCACACCTAGCGGCGTTGTAATCGCCAGCGCCACACAAGACACGGTCGAGTGTGTCACCCGAATGAAATGCACTTCAAACGGCCCAAGATTCACCCGGTCCCCAGGCTCTACTTCTCTGAGGTCAGCATCTTTGAGCAGACGGTGTTCTTCCAGCCGCCGTTCTGCCATCGCCAGCGTGAACGGCGTCCCGTAAACAGGAATGTTCAACTGCGAAAGCAGATAAGGTACGCCACCAATGTGGTCCTCATGGCCATGCGTCAAAATCAGGCCACGCACCATCGTGCGATGTTCTTTCAGGTACGCGAAGTCGGGAGTAACGACATCGACACCAAGAAGTTCCGAGTCAGGGAACATCATGCCAGCGTCGATAACAATAATGTCGTCGTCGTAGCGGAGCGCCATCGAGTTCATGCCGAACTCACCGAGGCCTCCAAGGGGGATTACTTGTAATTTGCCGTTGGGCATTCTATATCTTGCTTCCACCTAAGGATAAACTGTCAGGTGCATGAAAATTCTTCTCTTTGTAGCATTTGCCGGAATCCTCATGGCACAGCCCAAAGGCTATCAGGCTTTGTTCAATGGCAAAGACCTCTCCGACTGGGAGCCTCGCGGCGATGGAAAGTGGCTCGTCATCGACGGCGGCGTCCTCGTCGGCCAGCGCGATTTCGATAGTAAATCGCTCGCCCCCGGCAAACGTTTCACCACAGAAAAAGACTACCTCATGTGGCTGAACCACCAGGCCTGGCTCTACTCCAAAGACTCCTTCACCCAGTACGATCTCCACGTCGAATTCTGGACCAAAGAACACGGCAACTCCGGCATCTCCCTGCACGATCAATCCCGCGCCGCCGCTGCCATCGCCTGGCCCCCTGACTTCACCAAAACCCCCGCCAAATCCGCCTACGAAGTCCAGATCAACAACAACTACCCCGATCCCCACCCCACCGGCAGCATCTACGGCTTCGTCGACGCCCCCAAGGATGCCCTCAAAGAAAACCAGTGGAACACCTTGGACATCTCCGTCCGCAAAGATGCCATCGTCGTCAAGCTCAACGGACGCGAAGTCGCCCGCACCAACCCCGATCCCAAGCGCTCCACCAGCGGCCCCATCGGCCTCCAGCTCCACGACCAGTTCAGCGTCATCCATTTCAAAAACATCTGGATCAAAAAAATCTCTTGACCCTCCCCTTAGGGGAGGCTGTTCAATCAAGTTATGTTCGCAATCGGTGAATTCTCAAGAATTGCCCAGGTCACGGTAAAGACCCTGCGCCACTACGATGAAGCCGGCCTTCTCAAGCCCGCCTACGTTGACTCGAACTCCGGCTACCGTTACTACAAGGCTTCCCAGCTCCCTCGGCTCAATCGCATCCTTGTGCTCAAAGAGCTGGGCTTTTCGCTCGATCAAATTGGAACCATGCTCGACGAGGGCGTCAATGAATTCGAGCTCCAGGGTATGTTGCGTCTCCGCCGCGCCGAACAGGAAACCAAACTGCAACAGGAGAGCAGCCGCCTGGCTGCGATTGAACAGATGATCGAAGAAATTGCCCGCGAAGGCACCCCGCTCGAAGTAGTCATCAAAGACTCCGCCCCAACCTGGATCGTCAGCGTCCGCGATACGATTCAGTCTTACCCAGAGATCGCACGCCTCTACCCCCTCGTCTATTCACAGTTGGGAGCCAAAGCCATGGGGCACACTCCTATAGCCATTTGGCACATGACCGAGGACAAAAAGAGCGACATTCTCGCCGAAGCGGGTGTCCTCTTCGATGCCCCCATTGCCGTCGACGGTCCCCTGGAGTGCTATCAACTGCCCTCCGCGCGCGTGGCAAGCTTCGTCCACCACGGCAGCTTCGAGCAGTTTAAGGGGGTCTACAACCGCCTCACCCGCTGGATGGAAGATACCGGTTGGCAGCCTTGCGGGCCCTGCCGCGAACTCTACCTCCACATCGGCAATCCAGTCCGTCAGGACGACCCCAGCTACGTCACCGAAATCCAGTTCCCCGTCGAGCAAGCAAAATGAAAAAGAAAACCGCCTGGGAAAAACTCAAGTGCGGCAAGCAACCCAAGATCGTCGAAGATTACAAAGACGGTCGCATGCTCGTCTCTACCCCCGAAGAAGTCGAATCCTTCGTAGCAAAAATCCCTAAAGGCCATGTCATCACGCTGACCGAGCTCCGCAAACAGCTAGCCGATTCTCACGGTGCCGACCTCACCTGCCCCATGTCCACGGCAATCTTTCTCAACGTCGTCGCCCGCGCCCATGCCGAGCGCGAGGTAGAAACAGGAAAGCCCGGAGTCCCCTGGTGGAGGGTGCTCCGGGCAAACGGTTCTTTGAACGATAAATTTCCAGGCGGGGCGGCAGAACAAGCCCGCCGCCTCCGCCTCGAAGGCTTAGTACTGAATTCTTAAACCCAACTGCACGTTGCGCGGTCCCACGTTCGTGGTTCCTGTCACAACGCCAAAGTTCGGGCTCGAGATATCCGTATTCGCTCGACCAAACTGCGGAGTGTTCGTCATGTTGAACATCTCGGCGCGGAACTGCACCTTATAGCGCTCCTTGAACCGGAAGTTCTTCAGAATCGCCACGTCGGCGTGGTTCGTCGGTCCAAATCGAATGTTTGGAGCCCAACGCGTCATGTTCCCCATCTCGAATGTGCCAGGCCGCGTAAACGCAGCCTGATTAAACCATTTGTCAGGATTGGGGTTTTCAACGGCAGCCGACTTCAAATCCGCCACATTCGGTCTCTGTACTTGGAACCCATAGTTCGCGAGAGTATTCGGAGCAGTGAAGCCCAGCGGCAATCCGGACCCGAAGCGCACAATCGAACTCACCTGCCAGCCACCCACAATGGCATTCGCCACCGGATGCATATCGGCCAGGAACTTCCGGCCCTTACCTATGGGCATTTCGTAAACCAATGCGTTCACAAAACTCTGCGGCAAATCATGAGCCGAGATCGAGCGGTCTACCCTCTGGTTGTAGTAGTCACGCATCGTATCGCCCACTTCCCAACCTTGCCATTCGCTGGCATTGTCGATCGCTTTGGACCACTGATAGGTCGTCAGCAAATTCAAACCGCCAGAGATCTGCCAGTTATAGCGGGCTACCAGAGCGTGAAAGCTCGAGCTTGCGCCCGGAGTATCTCCACTCAGATTCACAGCCGTAAATTGTGGATAGGGCCTCAACAAGCGGTTAGCCGGCACCGTACGACCAGCCAGAACTCCAGTCGGGATCACACCAAAAAATGGATTGTTCACTGGTGCGTCCAGCGCTGCGCCCTGACTCAGGAAGCGTGGTTCCAACTGATTGGCCTGCTGACCAGTCCCGTACAGCAACTTTCGCCCTTGAGATCCGGTGTAGCCGATTTCGAATACCATGCCGCGCTTTACCTCCCACTGCACATCGAAGGAGAAGTTCTGCACATAGCTCAGAGGATGATTGCGCGGGAAGAAGTTCACAGAATCTCCAACCTGCGTGTTTAACCCCTGCGTCGATCCAATCGGTTGATTCAAACCCTGCGGAAACGGGTTCCGCAGCAGCGCGTTGGGGTTAGGGTTGATCCCGTCTCCGCCCACCGTCGAGACCCAGGTCGTAGTAGTTGAGAAACCCTGGTTGGTGCCTCCGCCAGATTGCGGATAGAAAATCCCATACCCGCCACGGACGACGATCTTGTCAGTCAATTTGTAAGCGATTCCAATTCGAGGTGCAAGGTTCAACCACGCCGTATCCCACGCCGTTCGGTTGTCACTGCTGGCAAACTGTAAGCCACCTTTCAGTGGCAACCCCGTGGCTTGCGCCAGCGGGCTCGCTACGTTGGCGTTGAAGTTATTAAAGCGGTTATAGCGCTCTGTTCGCCCAAGTTGGGCTTCCCACCGCATACCAACATTCAGAGTGAGGCGACGAGTCAGGCGCCAGGCGTCTTGAAAATACAAGCCGTGGTAAGGCGAAGTGATAGCGGTTGCCGCAGCAATCGGTGCCGATCCGCTCGCGCCAACCCCCAGCAACAGGCTCGCCAGCCCATCCCCGGTTGTCGTTGCCGCAGCCGTTGCAATGGGTCCTGATGTCAACCCGCGATTGAAGCTGAACGAAGGC
Source organism: Bryobacter sp. (assembly GCA_044340255.1). Classification (GTDB taxonomy): domain Bacteria; phylum Acidobacteriota; class Terriglobia; order Bryobacterales; family Bryobacteraceae; genus Bryobacter. The sequence goes on from JBIITX010000018.1 coordinate 112,044, forward strand.
GTATTGAAGTCTGTCTGATTCAGACGCGCCATTTCAACCATGTATCCAAATTTGAGTGAGTGCTTGCCCAATTCCTTCGTCGCATTGAACTGCAAGTTATGGGTTTCGCGCGGTACGTTCAGGAAGCGCGGATTACCGATCGAGGCATATCCCTGCATACTGAATCCAGGTAGGGTCTGTGCCTGAAATTGGCTGACCAGCGCTGTCGGCAACCCAAGGCTTGTCGCACTCATGCCCTGCGATGGGGAGACCTGGTTTTCGCGCCAACGTCCAGAACCAACCAGAATGTTAAACACCCAGGTCGGCGACGGAGTCAGCGTGGCACCAATCACAACATGATGCCTGGGATTGACATCAGAGAAATTCGTATCCGCTCCGTTACCAAAAAATTTGGGAGCTACGTTTTCTTGCCACGCCTTTGTCATGCGTCCGAAAATTGTAAACTTCTCGCTTTTCGCCCAATCAATCCGAACGTCCATGCGGTCATTCACAGTTCGTGTCTTGTCAGCCAAGGCGAAATTCAGCGTGTTCGTAACAGGGTCTCCAGGCGAATTCCCTCCAGGGTAGAGCGCCAGCACCTTGGATCCTACGGGATCAAACAGAGAAGAAGGAATAACGTTTCCAGGAAACGCGTCACGAACAAATCCGGACCCTGCTGGGTTCGGTCGCGTGGTGAACGGGTTGAAAATGGTAGACACAGTCCCATTGGCATTCTTCGTTTCTGAGAAGTTCCCGGCGCGTTGCAGCGCCGTTGGCACTGAGGTGATTGTGGTTGAGGGGCTCTGCTGCCTCATACCCTCGTAAGTTCCAAAATAGAATAGCCGCTTCGACTTCGAAATCGGCCCCCCAATCGATGCTCCGAATTGATTCCGTTGAAACACCGGTCGCGCTAGGCGTGAGCGGTTGTTTGCCCAGGAGTTGGCATCCAGCTTGTCATTGCGCAAATACTCAAATACCGAACCGTGAATCTCGTTCGACCCACCCTTGGTGATCATGTTCACCGCCCCACCGTCCGATTTTCCAAACTGAGCGTCAAACTGGTTCCGCTGAATATTCATTTCTTGCACGGAATCGACAGAGGGCGAAGCGATCAATCCGCCCCAATCTACTGCCGCCGCCGGCACACCGTCGATCAGCGTGAGCCCAGCCTGACCGCGACCGCCATTCATCGAAAAGCGATTGTGATTCTGATCTTGCGTCGCTTGCGAAATCCCGGTTCGAACTGCGATCACTCCGGCGTTGATGTGCACAAGCTGGAATGGATTTCGAGCATTCGAAGGCAGGTCCAACACAGCCTGCTGATCCAGGGTCACCGCCCGGTTGGCCGACTGCGTATCGAGCAGTGTCACTCCGGTTGAAACTTCAATCGATTGCGAGACATCTCCCACTTGCAGAGAAATGTTCAACTCAAGGACTTGATTCACACGTAACGCTGCGTTCGTACTCACCGCTTTTTTGAAACCAGGGTTTTCAGCGCTTACTTCATAATTGCCCGGAGGCAACTGCGAAAAAATATACAGCCCTTCCGCGTTCGTCGTCGCTTGACGGGTATCGCTCGTAGCTTCATTTCTGGCCATTACTTTTGCCCCGGCTACGGCAGCCCCACCAGCATCTGTAACCGTTCCGGTAATTGTTCCGGTAAAGGTCTGACTCAGCCCTAACGTGGCTGAAATCAAAAATAATATTCCTACTTGGAAACACTTCTGCATTCAGTAGACTCCTTGGCCCGAAACTCTATCGTATTGAGGGCCAAACAGCAACTACCCCATTGCTATCTTGAAATTGGCAGGTTCTCACCCCATGAAATTTCTCCTTTTGTTCTGCAGCAGCCTCTCCCTCTTTGCCGCTGAAACCCACCGTATGGATCTGAAGGCCGCTCTCAACCGCGCCAAAGAGCAAGCCCCTGAGGTCTTACTCAGCCGCCTCGACGAATCAAGTGCCCAACAAGCCGTCCAGGTAGCCCGTGACCCCTTCTCGCCCAAACTCGTTGCCGGCAGCGGCCTTGCCTATACTTACGGCTTCCCGATGAGCATTGAGGGCAGCGCTCCTTCTCTCATACAACTGAAAGCAAGCCAGAGCATCATCAATCGGCCCCAAAGCTACTTGCTGGCCAAGGCCAAAGTAGACGTCAAAAGCGCCCAGCAATTGGCCGGCATCAAGCGCGATGAAGTCCTCGAGCGCACCGCCAAGCTCTTCCTCGATGCCGACCGGGCCGCCCGCAACCTGAAAATCGTCTCAGGCCAGATCGACAATCTGGAAGCCGTCCTCGCCACCGTCAAAGCTCGCCTCGAAGAAGGCCGTGCCCTGCCGATCGAGTTCCAGCGCGCCGACATCAACCTCAAAAAGGCCAGACAGCGCCAGCGCATCCTCTCTGTCGAACGTAAGCAGACCGAACACCACCTTGCCTATGTCCTCGGCTTCGAGTCAGAAGATCGGGTCGAGACCCTCTCCGATGCGCCGCTCGAGATCTCCGTGGCTACTGCGCCAGAAACCGCCATCCGTGAAGCACTGGAGAACAGCCGCGAGTTGAAGAAACTCCAAAACGACCTCCACTCCAAGACCCTCGAGATCCAGGCCAATAAATCCGCCCGCCTTCCTCAAGTCGACCTGATTGCTCAATATGCTCTATTCTCCCGCTTCAACAATCTCGACCAGTACTTCAGCCGCTTCCAGGCCAACAACGCCCAGCTCGGCGTCAGCTTCAAGTTCCCCATCATCCCCGGTTCCGCCAGCGCCGCCGCTGCCGTTCAAGCCCAGAATGAAGTCAGTAAGCTTCGCATCCAGGTCTCCAGTACCCGCAATCGCATTGAAATGGATACCCGGAACCTCTTTGAAGACCTGCAATTGCAAAAGGACAATCGCGAACTTGCCAAGCTCGATCTCGACATCGCCCGCGAACAAATCGCCATCAATCTGGCTCAGTTGGAAGAAGGCAAAGCAACCCGGCGACAACTCGAAGAATCACGCTTCCTCGAAGCCGAGAAATGGCTCTCCTATTGGGATGCGCAGTATCTCTATGACCGTGCCCGAATCTCCCTCCTGGCAGCCACCGGAGGCCTCATGACCCTGGCCAGCAATTGATTAGCGCACCTTCATCGCAACTTGGGATACTCTTGAGTGTTCATACGGATTAGCAGATGCTTCGCCTTCTCTTTTTCTTCGCCATAACTCTGAGCAGCTTTGCCGCCACCTTCGGCACAGTCACCCCGCTAACTGGCGGAGTGGTTGACATTGTTTTGGACAGCGCCCGCCAACGGCTCTATCTGGTCGGCGTCCCCGACAAGATCGAGATCTACTCCATCACCCAGCGTCGCTTCTTGACGCCGATTCGGACCGACTCTCTGCCACTCTCTGCCGCAATGACCCGTGATGGTCGAACGCTCTACGTGGCCTGCCACAATTCCGCTACCGTCAACGTCATCGACCTCGAACAACTGGCAGTCGTCAATCGCATCAGTCTTCCCTCTCGACCGGAAGGCATCGCCGTGGGCGTCGATGGCCGCGTCCTCATCACAACCATTGGCACAGGCGTCAACAACGCCCAGAACACCCTTCTTCTATACGACCCTGCCAGAACGGATGGACAAAGTCTCACCTCGCTCACTCTCGTGCCTCCGACCCCGGCATCCCCAGGCGTTAGCAATACCGGCCAGATCCTTCAGACCAATCGTAGTTTTCTGGCAACCTCAAACGATGGCCGCTTCATCATTGGAGTCAATATTCCGAACGGGACCTCCCGCGCCGCCTTCGTCTATGAAGTGGCCTCAGCCACGATGCTTCGCTCGCGAACCATTAATAACATCTCGAGCGTCCTCTCTGTAGCTCCCAATGGCAGCCGCTTCATGGCCGGCCTCAACCTCTTTGAGACCGATACGCTGGCCGTGCTTGGCCAACAGAACCTGGCCAACGCCCCCTACCCCATCGCAGCAGCCACAAACTTCAACGTCCAGCAGAATCAGGGTGGCAGCGTATTTTCTCCCGACGGTCGCATTATCTATTCAGCCTTCAACATCGCTCCCACCCAGAACCCACCAGCCCGCGCCAACGTCAGTCAGCTCCAGATTTCAGACTCTGAGAACCTGCTCATCACCATGGGAATCCAGATGCCTGAGAATCTCTCGGGCAAAATGGTCATTTCTCCAGACGGAGCCAATATTTATGCCATCTCGGAATCTGGCTTCGTGACGATTCCCATCAACCAGCTCAACCGTAGCCCGCTTGCAGTCCCGGAACGGACGGCGCTCATCCTGGCCAACGACCAATGTGGCGTCACCGCCAGCCAGCGCCGCGCCTCGATCATGGTTCGCAATGAAGGTGCCGGTCGGCTCACGGCAAATGCTCAAATTCTTACCAATGTCACCGGCACAGCCGGCGTCGGAGGTGCCGCAGGCCCTGGCGGCGGAGCCCCAGGCGGCGGCATTATCATCGTCCCGGGCGGTGGTCCGGGGGGCGGGGCTATCGGAATTCCGATTGGGCTCCCCGTCGGCCAGGTAGGGCAACCGGCTAATAATGCCGGAGTAATCAATGCCTCTCCCACGGTCCAAAACACAAACACGGCCGAAGGCCCCATGATCAACTTCGGCTATAACAGCACGAACACCAGTCTGGGCAGCACCGCGCCAACCAATTTTCTGGTGCAGTCACCGGAAGCAGTAAACATTCCCAACCTGGTTCGAGTCTTCCAAAACAATCGGGATGCCGAGGCCAAGGGCGACATTATCCCAATTGAACAGGGCATCTCAGTCAACGAAGGCCTGGTCGACATGGCTTATGATGCCAACCGGCGCCGTGTCTATATCGCCAACTCAGGCCTGAACCGCATCGAAGTCTACGACGAGCGAACGCGCCGCATGCTCGACCCCATCAAGGTCGGCCAGCTCCCTCGCTCTATCGCACTCTCGAGCGATGGCTCAACCCTTTATGTTGCCAACTCAAGCTCCGAGTACATCAGCGTCATTGACCCTGCTACCAATCGCGTCACGGGGCGCATCAACTTCCCTCCCCTGCCCGTGCTGGCAAACGTAGCCTTAATCTACCCTTCGCAAATCACCGTCACCCAGCGTGGCCTGCTCGTCATCATGAACAACGGCTCCCTATGGACCTCCATCGGCAACCAACTCGTACCCCGCACGAACTGGAACATCCTCGGTGCCAACACCCTGCCCGCCCCGCGCACCATGGCCGCAACACCAAACGGCGAGTACGTGATTGTCCTCAATGGCAATGGCATCGTCTACCTGTACGACGCCATCGCCGATGACATTGTCCAATCCCGTCAGGTCTTCACGGGTACGCAGTTGCAGGGCTATTACGGCCCCATCACCGCCGGCCCTCGCGGCAGCTACTACGTAGTCAACGGAACCGTACTCAACCAGTCGCTCACCCCCATCAGCGGCACAACGGCTCCTGGCCAGATCGCAACAGCGACCATCCCAGCCGTCACCGCGATCGGCAACAACCAGTACGCTCGCTTCTCCATGCCCGTCCGCGCCAATGCAACCGCAGTGGTAACAGCACTACCGGCCGTCGAAATCGTCAACACCGAGACCGGCCAGGCCTTGCGCCGTCTCACAGCGCTGGAGGGTCCTTTGGCGACTGTTCTAGGTACCGCACGCACCAACATCGATGGCAGAACGATGGCCGTGGATTCAGCCGGCACCAACGCCTTCGTGATCACCACCAGCGGGCTGAGCATCGTCAACCTCGAACCAATCAGCCTTGCCGACCGCCCCACTCTCAGCACGGCGGGAACCGTATCGCTCGGAAGCTACACCACAGATCTTCCGGCAGGGGGCATCGTATCGATCTTCGGCCGCAACCTCGGCACTACCGTAGTGGCCAATTCCGCGCCGCTTCCCACCATTCTCGATGGGGTCTGCGTCACCCTCAACAACGCGCCGCTCCCGCTCTTCTCTACCTCGGCCGGCCAGATCAATGTTCAGATCCCCTTCGAGCGCACCGCCGGCACCTTCCCGCTGGTGGTTAGAGACACCAACAAGAAAGTGGCCAGCCTCCCGGCCAATATCCGCATCGTTCGCGCTGCCCCTTCCGTGCTGGTCGACCCGGCTACCAAACAGACCGCCATCTATGACGACAAGGGCCGCGCCGTGAACAAGGACAACCCCACCACCCGCGATCGCCGCTTGGTCATCTATGCCCTGGGCCTTGGACCAACCAGGGGAACGCGCGTCGCAGCCGGTGCCGTATCGCCTTCGGCTGTCCCTGCCGAGACTGCCGACACGGTGAAGGTCTTCTTCGGGGACAAGCGCTACAGCCAGGCAGAAATGATTGTCGAATGGAGTGGCCTCGTCCCTGGTTTTGTGGGCCTCTATCAGATCAACATCTACGTTCCCGGAGACCGTCTCCGCGGCGATGACCTCGATGTCACGATTCGCGTTGGCACCGTCGAAAACCGCTTCATCGACGCGGTGAAGCCAACCGTCTCTGTCGAGTAGTAACCACCTCTATGTATAATTCGGTTGTGCGATCTCCTTTCTGTTTGGCTGCAATCCTTTCTGTACTTTTCCTATTTGGCTGTGCCAAGGACATCAACAATAAAGATGCCATCAAGGAGGCGGTGATGAAACGCCTGGCCTCCGTCTCTGGCCTGAATATGTCCGGCATGGATATTGAAGTCTCCAATGTCTCCTTCCAGGGCAACAAAGCGGATGCCCAGGTTGCCTTTAAGGCCAAAGGCAGCGGCGATGCCATGCTCAACATGAGCTATAAGCTCGAGCGCGAAGGCGATATCTGGGTGGTCAAGTCTTCGAGCGGTGGCATGGGAGGAGGCTCCAACTTGCCCCCGGGTCATCCCCCTGCGGCACCGGGCGGAGCGAAGTGAAGCGCGTCGCCGTACTGGGTGGCGGACCGGCTGGCGCATACGCCGCCGAGAAGCTGGCAGCCTCGGGGCTTGAAACGATCCTGATCGATGAAAAGCTCGCCTGGGAAAAACCGTGCGGCGGCGGAGTTACTTATAAGGCTTACGAGAAATACCCTTTTCTCTTCGACAATTCCATCAACAAGAAAGTCGTCCACGAGACATTCATCGGGGCGCATAAAGCAGGCCCAGTCAAGCTCAACCTGAATCAGCCCTTGCTGATCTTCTCCCGTAAAGAATTCAACCAGATGTTGCTCGATCGAGCCGAGGCTGCCGGAGCACAGATTGAGAAAGAGCGCGTCACCTCGATTGAAGAGCGTGAAAAGGGCTGGACCCTGCACACCAAATCTGGCTCGATGCAGGCTGATTACATGATTGTGGCTACTGGAGCCCGTAACCCGCTCCGTCAAGTGGGCACGCAGTGGACTCCGCAAGACACTATGGTCGCCCTGGGCTATTACATTCCCTGCACGCAGCCTCACATCGACATTCAGTTTCTCGACAAGCTGGAAGGCTACATTTGGGTCTTTCCCCGGGCCGGCCATCTTTCGGCAGGCATATGCGGCCGGGGAGAGACAGCGCAACAATTGAGACTCCGCCTCGAACGGTACCTGGACAGCAAGGGCATCCAGTGGAAGCAGGGCCAACTCTACGCCCACATGCTGCCTTCCCTTTCCCGTTCCCACTGGCGCACCAACCGCGTCTCCGGTAAGGGCTGGATGGCTGTTGGCGACTCAGCAGGATTGGTAGACCCGATCACGGGAGAAGGCATTTACTATGCCATTCGCTCTGCTGACATTGCCGCCCAGATTGTTACCGGCGAAGCATTCGACCCCAATACCGCAGCAGGCCAATACCGCAGCCGTATTGAAGAGGACTTCCTGCTTGACCTCGAGTTTGGAGCGAGTTTCGCCCAGAAGCTTTACCTTGGCCGCTTCTTCTTCAAGAGCATCCCCAGTTGCATCGTCGACTACATGCACCGCAGCCCGAAGCTGCAGGAGTTGATGCAGGACATCTTCTCCGGCACACAGGATTACCTCAGCTTACGAAGCCGACTCTTCCGCAGCCTCAATGGCACCGTGAATGAGACCGTAGCCAACTTCATCTTTCAGCGCGTCATCCCTGAACCGCGCCCTACTGCACGATAAACCCATGAACAAGACTCGTTCCACTGCTTTGCTGGACAGGGCAAAAACTGTCATCCCAGGGGGAGTCAACTCTCCCGTTCGCGCCTTCCGTAGTGTTGGAGGTGGCCCGCTCTTCATCAAGAAAGGCGAAGGATGCCGCCTCATCGACGAGGACGGCAATTCCTTCATCGACTACATCGGAAGCTGGGGGCCGCTCATTCTCGGCCATCGGCCGAAGTGTGTCATTGAGGCCATTGAGGCGGTTCTCGAAATCGGAACCAGCTTTGGAGCCCCTACGGAACGCGAGATCATCCTCGCCGAAGCGCTGCGTGATGCGGTGCCTTCGATGGAGATGGTGCGCCTGGTCAACAGCGGCACAGAGGCGGCGATGAGTGCGCTGCGCGTGGCGCGCGGCTTCACCGGTCGAGATTTGTGCATCAAGTTTGAAGGCTGCTATCACGGCCATGTGGATTCGCTGCTGGTCAAGGCTGGCTCGGGGCTGGCGACACTTGGCCTGAGCGATAGTGCCGGGGTTCCAGCGGCGTTTGCTGCCACCACGATCTCGATCCCATTCAACAATCTGCAGGCGGTAGAAGAGGCATTTGCCAAGCATCCGGGCAAGATTGCCAGTGTGATGGTGGAACCGGTGGCGGGCAACATGGGTTGTGTGCCGCCTGCTCCGGGCTTCCTGGAAGGACTACGAAAGCTTTGCACCCAGAACGGGACGCTGTTGATCTTTGATGAAGTGATGTGCGGGTTCCGAGTGGCCTTCGGAGGGGCGCAGGCCCGTTACGGGGTGACGCCGGACATGACGGCCTTCGGCAAGATCATTGGCGGCGGGCTGCCCATCGCTGCTTATGGCGGCAAGGCGGAAGTAATGAACTATGTCGCGCCGGTAGGCCCGATTTACCAGGCTGGGACGCTCTCGGGCAACCCGCTGGCAGTCTCAGCAGGCCTTGCTATGCTGACTTATCTCAGGGAGCATCCGGAAGTCTATACGACCCTCGAGGAGCGCACTGCAGCACTCTGTTCAGACGAGTTGCCGGGAGTTACGGTGAACCGCGTGGGGTCGATGTTCACGTTCTTCTTCACCACCGAACCCGTGTTTGACTACGAGTCGGCCAAGAAGTCTGACACGGTGCGGTTTGGGAAGTTCTTCCACCACATGCTGGAGCGCGGGGTCTACCTTGCGCCGTCGCAGTTTGAAGCGGGCTTCGTCGGCATGGCCCACGAAGCCGCAGATATTGAAGCTACCAGGGTGGCCGCGCGTCAGTTCTTCGAAAGCGAGTAGACCAGTTTGCCACCGACGTAGGTGGCGGCGATCTTCGTACCAAACACTTCGAGTGGAGCGATCTTCATGATGTCCTTTTCAAGGATCAGGAAGTCAGCCAGCTTGCCGGGAGTGATGGAGCCCTTCTGCTTCTCTTCAAAGGCGGCGTAGGCCGGGGTGAGGGTGAAGCTTTCGAGGGTCTCTTCGCGCGTCAGCTTTTGGTCTGGCATCCAGCCGCCTTCGGGGAAGCCGGTATGATCCTGCCGCGTAAAGGAGGCGTAGAAGCCATAGAGCGGGTTGGGGTCTTCGACGGGGAAGTCACTGCCGTTGGCGAGAGGGATACCCATCTTGAGGAAGCGCTTCCAGGCGTAAGCACCGGCAACGCGATCGGGGCCCAGGCGCTTTTCGGCCCAGCGCATGTCGCTGGTGGCGTGTGTGGCTTGCATAGAGGGGATGACGTTGAAATCCTGGAAGAGCTTGAAGTCTGGCAGGGCAATGACCTGAGCATGCTCGACACGGAAGCGGCGGTCGTTCTTGCCCTTCAGCACCTGGCCATAGGCATCGAGCACGATGCGATTGGCCTTATCGCCGATGGCGTGGGTGCAGACCTGGAAGTTCTTGCCTGCCACTTCCTTGATCTGGTCTTCGAGGGTTTCTTTGGTGGTGACCATGAGACCGCTGATCGATTTTTCATCGGAGTAGGGCTGCCAGAGGGCGGCACCGCGTGAACCGAGAGCGCCGTCGGCAAAGAGCTTGACGCTGCGAATGGTGAGGTGGGAACCGATCTCGGGGCCGGACTTCGAAAACTGCTGCCAGAGTTCACCTGTGCCAGCGATCATGGCGTAGACGCGGAGGGGGAGAGAGTTCTCCTGGATGAGTTCCTTGTAGGCCTTGTATTCGTCCACGCCAATGCCGGCATCGTGGACTCCGGTGAGGCCGAGGCGGACAGCGGCAGCACCGGCGAGCTTGAGGCGGCGCTTGACCTGTTCATAAGTGAGAGTTGGAATCTTGCGGGTAACGAGGCCCTGGGCGCGGTCGATGAGAACGCCGGTGGGGTTACCTTGCTTGTCGCGGATGATCTGGCCGCCGGGAGGATCTTGAGTGTCTTTGGTGACACCGGCGAGTTCGAGCGCCTTGCGGTTGGCCCAACCGGCATGGCCATCGACGCGGGTGAGGTAAACGGGCCGGTCGTTGACGACTTTGCTGATGTCATCAGCATTGGGGAATTCGCCGCCCCAGTTGGTCTGGTCCCAATTGCGACCACGGACCCACTCGCCGGCGGGCATCTTGTCGGCAGCGCGCTTGACCATCTGGGCGACCTCTTCGCGGGTCTTGACGAAGCGCATGTCAAAGGTTTCGAGCATGTCACCGAGGGAGCGCATATGGACGTGGGCGTCGATGAGGCCGGGGATGACGGCGGCACCCTTGGCATCGATGCGCTGGGTGTTAGGGCCAATGTGTTTCTTCATGTCCCCACCGACGGCGATGAACTTTCCGTCCTTGACGGCAAGACTGTTGGCGCTGGGTTTCGTCTTATCGACTGTGTAGACAACGGCGTTGTCTACGACGAGGTCGGCAATTTGAGCCGAGGCAGAGAGGGCAAACAAGACTAAAATGAAAAACATGGATCACAGTATGCCACAGCCGTGGAAGAACTACCTTGCCTGGGTTTCGGCGGTATTGGTGGCAGCGCTCTTTTTGCTGGCCGGAATTTGGAAGATGTCAGACCCGATTGAAGCCGGAGCGAAGTTGGCGCAGGCGAAGGTGCCGGGGTTCCTGAGCGAGTTTGGAGCGGTGAGCTTTGGGATTGCTGAAACATTTTCGGCGATTCTGATTTTGATCCCACGCTACCGGAAGCTGGGGGCCTGGTTGATTGGCCTGATGCTGGTGGCCTTTATGATCTGGGTCGGCTACTACTATCAGGCGTTGCAAGGGCAGGAATGCAGTTGCTTCCCGTGGATCAAGCGGGCGGTGGGGCCGGGCTTTTTCGTCGGCGACGGCTTGATGCTGGCTTGCGCGGTGGGCGCGGGGTATTGGGCCAAATGGAATACGGACTGGGTGAAGCCGGCGGTCTTGGCCGTTGCGTTGACCGTAGTGGGTGCTGGCAACTATGCGTGGTCGCTGAGCAAACAGACGGGGGCGATGGCACCGGAGAGCGTGCAGCTTGCCGATGGGACCACACATAATTTGCGGCAGGGTCGGCAATTGATCTACTTCTATGACCCTCAGTGCATGCACTGCTTTCATGCGGCGCAGGCGATGTCGAAGCTGAACTTTGCCGGGACGACGACGATCGGTGTGCCGACGGAAGTGAAGCAGTTTGCCCAACAGTTTCTGAAGGACACGGGCTTTCAGGCGAAGGTGACGAACGAAACGGAGCAGCTCAAGAAGGTGTTTCCGTTTGGGGATCCGCCGTTTCTGGTTCTTGTGGACAATGGTCGGCAGAAGGCGGCGATCAATAAGTTTGACGAGCCGGAGTTTACGCAAAGACTGGTGGACTCTGGTTTCGCTACATTAGGTAAATGAGCACTCAGTCGAAGCTCGAAAAGATCAAAGAACTAGAGACTTCCTACCTCTTACAGAACTATGGGCGCTACCCTTTGGCGCTCGCCAGCGGCAAGGGCGTTTATGCCTACGATGTCGATGGCAAGAAGTACCTTGATTTGCTTTCGGGCATTGGGGTCAACTCGCTTGGCCACAACCATCCACGGATCACCAAGATCATTCGTGACCAGAGCAGCAAACTGCTGCATACCTCGAACCTTTACTATCACGAGTACCAGGGCAAGCTGGCTAAGAAGCTGGTAGAGGTGAGCGGCATGGACCGCGCGTTCTTCTGCAATTCCGGAACAGAAGCCGTAGAGGGTTCGCTCAAGATTGTTCGTTCGCACGGGCATAAGATCAGCCCGGAGAAGTACGAGATTATCGCGCTTGAGAATTCGTTTCATGGCCGGACCTTTGGGGCACTGAGCGTTACGGGCCAGCCGAAGTACCGGGCTGATTTTGAGCCACTGCTGCCGGGTGTCAAATTCATTGAGCGGAATGACGAAGCAGCGCTCGAGGCGGCGTTCAGCGAGCGGACGGCCGGCATTATCTTTGAAGGCATTCAGGGAGAAGGCGGCATTCTGCCTGTCTCTGAAAGCTTCTATGCCAAGGCGCGCCAGCTTTGCGACCAGCACAATGCACTAATGATCCATGACGGGATCCAGTGTGGAGTGGGTCGACCGGGCACCTATTTCTCTTACCAGCTTTTGCAAAACCAGGTGACACCGGATGTTGTGGCGTTTGCCAAGCCGATTTCGTGCGGGTTGCCGATGGGCGGCATCCTGATGAAGCAGCGGGCGGCGGATGCGCTGGGCGCTGGGATGCACGGGACAACGTTTGGCGGTGGACCACTGGTGTGCCGGGTGGCGCTGGAGTTTTTCGACATTCTCGATGAGCTGATGCCCCAGATGCAACGGGTTGGCGAACACTTCCGTGAGGAATTGCGGGGCTTGCAGTCGAAGTTCGGATTTATCAAAGAAGTGCGCGGTGCGGGTCTGATGATCGGCGTGGAGTTGGCCATCGACGGAAAGAAGATGGTGACGGACGGCTTTGAAGAAGGCCTGTTGTTCAACTGCACGCACGAGACGGTGTTGCGCTTCCTGCCGGCTTACATCCTGAAGGAGAAGCACGTGGACAAGGCGATCAAGGGGCTGAAGAAAGTCTTTGCCAAGTACTGATCGCATTCTGGCCTGGGCACCGCTGCTGGTAGGGCTGGGTTTTCTGGCCCTGCTGGTGTCGGCACAACCAGGGAGGGCATTGCGCGGGCAGAACGACTTTATTCAACTGTATGCGGGAGCGCAGTTGGCGAGTGGGCCGGACTTGTATTCCCGGCAGGCAAACCTGGATCTGATCCAGCGGACGCATGGCTTCACCATGGAAACGGTGGTCTATACCAGGCCACCGTTTTATGCGTTTTTGCTGCAACCGCTGGGCTGGCTGCCCTACCCGGTGGCGTATGGGCTTTATAGTTTGGCTTCGTTTGTTGCGATGGTTTGGTTCTGCTGGCGCTTTGCCGAAGTGCGCTGGCTGGCAGCGATGGGGCTGCCGCTGATGGTGACGCTGGCGAGTGGCCAGGATACTGGCTTCGTTTTGGCGACGCTGGGTGGGGCGATCCTGCTTCTGCGGGCGGGACGGGACTTTGCGGCGGGCTTGCTGTTGACATTGCTGGCAATCAAGTTTCATCTGTTTCTGTTTTTGCCTTTGGCTTTGCTGGTTCACCGCCGGTGGCGAGTATTGGCCGGAGGGGCATTGGGTTCGTTTGGTTTGGTGCTGCTGCGGGTCGACCTGATCCCGGAATATTGGAAGGTGCTGCGGGACCCCTGGATCCACTACAGTGCGACGCATATGCCGAACCTGCATGGTTTGGTGACGAACCTGGGGGGCGGTGTGTGGCTGGAGGGGATTCTGATTGGAATCCTGGGGATTGGGTTCGTTTGGTTCGGGTTGAAAACAAAGCAGTTTGAGCCCGTGTTGGGGGTGGGGCTGCTTTGCGGGATGCTGGTGAGCTACCACTCGGGGATTGCGGACGATATTGTATTGTATGCGGCCTTTGTATTGTTGCCGATGGCGCGGGGGATGGGATTTGCGACGTTGAGCCCGATTGGGTTCGTTTGTGTGATGTTGGGTCCGCCGTATTCGATGGTGGTTCCGGTGCTGATTCTGGTCTGGATTGGGATTGTGCTGATCGGCAGTGGTACCATGGAAAAGATGTCGGGGCGTAGCGCAGCCTGGTAGCGCACCTGCCTTGGGCGCAGGGGGTCGCGAGTTCGAATCCCGCCGCCCCGACCATTTCCTTCCTGCTTTCTCTTTTTCCCTTTTCATAATGTGTGTACCAATTTTGCGGCGCTGTGGGCGCGGCCAATAGGGGTTTGGGGGCTCGTGGACTTTTTTGCATTCTTCCTATTCGCTTCGATTTGCGCTTCTGTTGACATAAAAACTCACTGGTTGTTGGTTATGGGAGGGGACGCAGATTGGCCCCAACGGGTCTAGAGGTAGCAGGGAGAGGGAGGGGGTTGAGCGGGGGTTTGGGGAAGGGTGTTGATTCTGCAGGAGATATAGGCGAATTTTCCCGTGAACGGTGAAGTTCTAATCGGTCGAGCAGGGTGGAAAGACGGGGGCGCGACCGTGCCGTTGACCGTTTGCGGTGATGTGAACGGCGGTTCGTCTGGCGGCTCGTCAAAGAGTCGGTCGCTGGAACAAGACTCGTCGGTCACTACTTCAACTTCCACGATGCTGTGGAGCGAGGGATCGATCTTTCGTGCAACGTGGTGGTCTGCGGGGTAGACAACAACCCGAGCCGGATTGAAGCCGCACGCTAATTCAGGCAACGGGGCATCCCCGTGATCTTCAGTGCGGTATAAGCGGACGTTGATGATGACTAAGCCTTTATGCAAGTCACGCATGGTCCATGCATAGGTTGTCTTTTTCCTGACTCCATCAACGACAACCGCTACCCGTGTCCGGAAACTCCGGCCATGGCAGACATCTTACAGGACGTGGGCGAGTCGTCCGTCTATGCCATCGACAGCGTACTCATGGATCGGCCAGGGGATTGGAACTACCGGACGGGATTCCTGTACAGCCGGGAGTTTCAGTAGTCCAGCATGGTGATGGAGCATGAGGGGTGCGGTCTTCATGAGAAGCCGACTGACGGCATGTAGTAGAACGCTCATGGGCAGGCTTTTCAGAAAGTCTGGCAGCAGGATCTATTAGGTCAGAACCGTGGCTTCTAAGAGTCTTCGTTTTCAACTAGTACTACTGGAGCACTCGAGATGCACCAAAGCTTGGCCGTTACGCCGATGTATACTATAGTTCACAGGTATCTGAAATACGCGGCCCGGTCAAGACTACCCGTCGCAATTTGTCTCCCGATCATGGGTCTAGAGTTCGATTTGCAGAGCAGCGAATGTTGCAGTTCTCGTAGAAGGCGATTTGACCAGTGACTCCTCTCCGAAAAGCACTTTCTCGATATATTAGCCGTAGAGAGCTCAATTCAGTTCTTGCTAAGTGCCGCGGCAAATGCGTCTATTACGGTTGCGATCAAAGTCTTGTTTTTGATGACTCAAGCGGGTTATCCTCCTGGCTTGGAGAATTTGCACACATATATGCGGTCAGCGATAACGGCCCATTGCAGCCACCCAAAAACCGTAGACGATGGGTAATCAAGAATTCCGCAACCAACATTGTACTCTTTTGCCCCACCCATCACGCACTCGTCGATAAGAAGCTCGCAACAGGACAGTGGAACGAAGGTAATCTCCGAAGATGCATCGAAGAGCATATTAGCTTCCAAGCTCGGCTCGACGCGAATCCATTTCAAAGGCCGGGCAGCAAGATAGGACTTTCACGCTTACGAACCATAGAAAGTCAATACGATTGCAACTTAGGCCAGCATCTAACTATTGATCGATATCATGCGTGGTTACCAGTTTCTTCAATCGCTGGACCATGGCTCGCCTCTTCAGTCCGTCTTTGTAGGGATATTGGGCACTTTGACGAAGAGAGCGCGGGCTTCTTGTTGAGAATGGCCACTGATTTCGCGAGATTCTTGAGACTCTCGGACCAGACCAGTGAAGCACAGTCTTTGGCGAGCGCATGCCTCGGCCTACACGGGGACTTGTTTCGGGGTCCGTCGAGTCAATCGCAGGAAGCTCGATATACTCAATCTCTACTTATACACATCAAAGATGGGCCCGAGACCGGCAATAGAGGCCAGATAGAATACTGTCAATCAGAATACGGGAACGCACATTCATATAGCATCAACGCGCTATTGTGTGGAGCGTGTGTTCGGCTGAATAATTGTCACAGTCTAAAAGAATTAGAGGCTGCAAGAAACCTCGTCGACCGAGCTGAGGGGTTAGAAACGAATGAGTCTTCGAATGCGCAAACACAGGCGCGCATATTGTTTTACCGAGGTCGAATCTCCATGATTCAAGGTCAGTTTGTAAGCACATCAAGTCGACGAAGAGCTGGATCCCGCGCATTTGAGTACTTTAAACGTGCAGAGCACGTCTTCAAAATGGCGCACAACACTTTGATGATTGCCGTGTTGCAATTTCACCTGCATGCATCACTGGTCATGATGCGGGATGAGCGTTATTGCCGCGATGAGGAAGCAGCCAGACAGTCTGCCGCATTGGCGGTTTTGGCCATACCCTTTGCTTGGTCCTGCCACTGCGAGTTAAAGCGTGCGCGTCCAGCCCTACAGATTTAAAGAAGCGCGATGTCATCCGATGAGTGTTGCCGCTATCCCTGCCGATTACTTAACTGCTGAATTGATGCCCCTTAAGACGAGCGCTCACCTATGAATGTAAAATGTAAAATGTAAAAGGCGTGAGCTATGGTCTTCTCACCTTCAATGAGTCCATCGAGGGGCTCTAATTGAAAGTAGCCGAAATTGGTTTTTGCAAAGGAAGTGCCGCAATTGAATTACGGCAATCTGCCGACTGCCATATATATGGTGCGGCAGATGGTGTCACTAAACCTGCAATGGTATAACATCAATTTTGTTTCTGCTCTTCTTTCCTAGCCACTTCCTTCTTTAACTCATCAATATAGACCTCGCCGGCTTGTGAGATTGTTATGATCGTGATCGCAAACTGGCAGAGGCAATAGAAGACGAATGCACAGGTGATGCTTGCTCCGACACGCCAAGCGGCTGAGGCGTCGGGGCCGAGGAGGGGCTGGTCCGAACCATACACCAGCAGAGCCGTGAACATTAGTAGCACCGCAAACCAGTGGACGAACGCCGTCCACGAGAACACAAAGAGTAGGCCACTGAGTGAGTTGCCGTGCACCCCTGGAATAGTCTTAGTCGCTAGCCGCTCCATGAGTTCTTTGCTTGGGAGGGTGAGCGCGATAGTCATACCGGCAACGCAGAAGCCCATTGCAATGGCGGCGTACGCGGCGACTGCGGCAACAAACTCATTCATCAATGGCTTGCTGTGGAACGAACCCGGCCCAAGCCACCCGACGAGGCAAGCTACCAGCAGAGATAATGCAAACTCGGACGTGAAGATAATGGTCTTCCACCGCGGGAGTACCTCTCTCTTTAGGTAGCTGAGCAAGGTTTCGATCATGGATCGTTGTCAGACTGGGGATTCACGATCCCGCCCAGCGCCTCTCGGATCTGAGACTCTGGCACCGCGCCGCCGTCTAGAGGCAACTCTACAGTGGCTGTCTCAACGAAGCGATTTAGATTCAGCGTTATCATGCCCGCTTGGCCATGACGGCTGCCGCTCACCCAAGCGTTCTTGATCGGCGAGTAGGCGACCTGGGTCGCCTGCCTCAGAAATCGAATGAGACCAGCAGTCTTCGAAAGGCTCTGGCTTCGCGAGGCCCGCGCCTCAACTTCAACAACATGCGCATTCGAGTCATCCGCGACACTCGTAAGATCGTTGTGAAAATCGTTCCAGCTGGCGTTTGGCCGCGATATTTGAAGTCGAGCGTTCTGAATTCGGTTGAGCTCTTCGACTGCCTGCATGAACCCCTCGCCCACTTTTGGGTTTAAGTTGAAGTCGAGCCCATCGAAGCTTTCGGTATTCTTCGCCGCTTGCTCGATTAGCTCCGCAATTTGGCTCGCGCTAGCGCCGAGGCGGTTCGCTTCGATCCAAGCGGTGCGACTTTCCGGATCAACGGCTCCGTGTACTTTGCGGGCGATCAATTGGCCTTCTGGGAGGCTGCTGATCTGTTCCTCCGTTGTCTGCGTGTCGTAAATGAGAATTGTTGCTTCCTTAATGCCGCTATAGATGGTGAAGTAGTAGATGCCATTCAATGACAACAATTTCGCGATGGCGACCATCTTCCCTCCGATGATCGCGGTTCGTTCGTCGGCGTTGAGACCTTCGAGCTCTTGGAATAGCGCGAGGTAGTCGATGGGTTCGTTGTCGATGAACCCGTGTAGCGAGAATGCCTCGAATTTTATGCGCTTGCGCTTCACTCTTCACTCCGGTTCTCGCGTGTCTCTGGAGGCGGGCAACCACCGTGTATGAGCAACGTCGAGAAACTAAGAGTGTATCTTACTCAGATGTCTCGTTGCTCGCCTTCGAGGGGGCTTGCAAGAAGTATTCGAGGCCGTAGCTAATTCTGTAGACGGCTTTCCTTCATGGCCCACACATGCCCACAGGCTTCCACAGAAGTCCTCGTAAGCCATTGATTCCTAAAGTCCTGAAAATGGGCCTTATCACTGCCATGATGGAAACTGCCTTGGGCGCAGAGGGTCGCGAATTCGAATCCGGCCGCCCCGACCAATAACTTTCAGAAGAATAGAGATCTTAACGCCGCAGCCCAATCGCCGGTCTGAATTTCTGCCTAAAGTTGTAAGGCATTCGTAAGGATTGTGCCTGGGCGGTAAGGCTTCGCGCTGCCATTAGACTCTGAAGAATCTCCGATCTCGGCAGGGCTTTTTGCCCCAGAGGTTGCGGAAAAGTTTGACGCACGCAAAGGACCGAGATTATTTTGGCTGTGATAACCTTCATATTGAAGAGGTTTCTCCGTGGCAAAGCGCAAAATCAAATTCAAGCTAGGTGAGATCACGATCAAGAACGTTGAACTGGAAATTGAGGATGACCGTGAAGTCGCTACCGCTGTATTCAGCGAGCTGCAAAATCAATTGGCCAATGCTGTTCAGCCTGGATTTAACAAAGCTCTGCTTGCGGCTGGTGAACAGGTGATCGAAGCAACACCCGCCAATGGAACTGGCACAGCTACCTCAGGGGCAAAGCCAACCAAGAAACGGGCCCTAGGAGCCAAAACGCCAAGCGAACCTGGCAGGGCCCAGCCAATTGATTTCCGCCATGATGCCTCGAAGTATGGAAATCCCCAACAAGCCTGGTCCGTAACAGACAAGTGTGTTTGGCTTCTCTTCGTACTGGAGGGGGTAGTGGACACAAAAGAAGTGACTGGGCCGCAGATTGCAGTTACCTTCAATCAGCAGTTCAGGCCAGCGGGAAAAATCCACCCCCCGCATGTGACGCGCGACCTCGCTAGGGCGAAAGTCCAGAACCCCTCACTCGTTGGAGAGGACAAAGGTGTATGGTACCTAACCGATGAAGGCAAGAAGCACGCTCAACAGTTGATTCACGGTGTTTTGAATACCTCAGCGTCGTGACTTTAGAGCAATACAAACAGATCGCAGGACTGAGTTCGCTTTCTGAAGTCGGAAAAGTCTGCTATCTCGCATTTTACTTCTTGAAGTCTTCTAAGGCTGAGCAATTCAGCGTGGCTGATGCATCGAAGTGGCTGACTGACTGCCGATTCTCGGCCCCTAATCAATCGCGCCTTAATGCAAATCTGCGAGCATCCCGCGATACCACCAAGGCAAGTTGTGGTTGGCGCCTCAAGCACGACTTCATCGTCACCCTGGAGACCAAATTCCCTCAATTGTCGGAAAAGTCGCAAAACATTGTTGACAGCGGGACGATCTTGCCGGGAGTCGATTACGATAAGACCCGAGGTTACATTGAGAGTCTTGCGAAACAGATCAATGCCACCTTCGAGCACAATCTCTTTGACGGGACTGCGGTCTTGATGCGTCGACTGATGGAGATCTTGCTAATTCTTTCCTATCGTCATCTAAAGATCGAAGGCGCGATCCAAGATCAATCTGGTAACTTTGTGATGCTCGAAGGTATAGTGAACAACGCCAAAACAAACTCTACATTGAGTTTGTCGCGCAACGGTAAGGCGAGCCTTGACAAGTTCCGCGAGCTTGGAAACTTTTCGGCTCACAAAGTAGAGTACACATGCAAGCGGGAGTACATCCAGCCCTTGATTCAAGAGTACCGAGCATTGATAGGCGAATTGCTCCACAAAGCAGGAATCCGCACCTAATCGCGTCTTGTATACTCCAGATTCTTGACGACGCTGCCAAACCCACAACTCTCACCCAGAGCCGCCAACTTCTTCTTCGATAGCGTCAAGCCCCATTCCGGTGCGCTCTTCTTGCCTTCCCCATAGTCTCGACTTTCAAGGATGGCGTTAGGAGCGCCGTCCACGCAAGACGCTACAAGGAACAACTTCGCCGGTTCGCCGTCCACAAACTCGACCAAGGCCAGCAGCGATTGAGGCGAGATCGGGAACTTCGACTTTTCCAAGTAAACGTACTTGTTCTTTGCGGGCCTATAGGACTTTACCTGCACGTCATAGTGACGCCCGGCGCGGGTGCGCACAACGAAGTCAATGCCGTGATCGTCAACCTCACTCGTGAATACATCGAAGCCGTGGAGAACGAACTCCATCTTGGCAAGGTACTCGGCATACTTGCCGAGTTGAAGGCGGTTGAGGCGGGCCCAGTTGTGGCGTTCAGCGTCAGTCATCTATTGAGTCTACGCCCGACGCTTGGCATCATAGGAGCGCAGCCCATGGCATACTTCGTATCAGCCACTTAAATTGCTTGACGCAGTTAACGTCTCGAAGTCGGGCCGATGACCGTAGCCTGTACCTCGATCGGGCTTTGAGACGCCGCATAAGGCCGCAACGATGGCACGTCTAACCTTCCCTCGGGTAAGTTTGGCGCGGACGAAGTTGCCCCTGCCGTCCTTGGCGATGTCTTCAGCCGCAAGCTGGAACACCTCCCAGAACGTGTGGAAGCCCTTGGCGACATCCAACCGCCGATGCGCCCGTTCTCGATGTATTCGGCGCAGGGCGCAGGTAGGAAAACGGGCCAGTCGCCAAAGTCCACCTCCACGTTTTTGTGGAGTGCCGAATATAGCGTGGGCAACCCCTTGCGCTGCGTTTCCTTTCGCTTGTTCTTAGGGGCTAATCACACTCTCATTAAACTGGCATTTAAGAAAGAAGCCGTTGTTGAGTCAGACCTCGCGAGGAGCAACTCTTTCGTTCGGTCTCCACAAGCGGGAGAAACGAAGACGGAGACGACGTGGCGGGGCGCGAGTTCGAACCCCGCCGCCCCGACCACTTCCTTCTCTCTTCCTCTCATCTTCAATTTTCAAAGAATTTTGACCCCTGGGGCCGTGGATTGCGTTGGCGCTTAGTTAGCTTGCTGACTTGGTGGCGCGGTGTTTTTCGAGAATTTCGCGGGGGCATGGCGTGAGGGCCATGAGGCGGATGGCGAGGGCGCTGTGGGCGCGGCCAATAGGGGTTTGGGGGCTCGTGGACTTTTTTGCATTCTGCCTATTGGCTTCGATTTGCACTTCTGTTGACATAAAAACTCACTGGTTGTTGGTTATGGGAGGGGACGCAGATTGGCCCCAACGGGTTTAGAGGTAGCAGGGAGAGGGAGGGGGTTGAGCGGGGGTTTGGGAAGGGTGTTGATTCTGCTGGAGATAGAGGCGAATTTTCCTGTGAACGGAAATTGGCGATTTGGCAAGATTGTGGGCTGGTAGGATTTTGGTGGAACGAATGAGAATGTACGATTTGAATCTTTGCTGGAGCCAGGACGACGACGCTTCCGTTGCGAAAGGGCCTCAGCTTCCTGGATGCGCCGCTCAGGGTGATTCTCAGGTGGAGGCTTTGCACAATGTTCAAAGCGCGATTCGCTTGTGGCTCGAATTCCTGAGCCAACCGGCTTGATTGGCTCGGGTGATTTAACAAGATCGAGCGGATTCTTATGCATTGTGCCTAGACTTGAAGGGTTGCGAGTCCCAAGGCTCAACCCTAGCCGCTCATGCCTTTTGCGACGCAAGTAACTTGGCATACTGAATGGAGTGGCCAAGAAGACGCTGCAGCGGATCCTGATAGCAGGAGCAGAAGAATGACCAAGTACGAAATCATCCTTTACTGGAGCCAGGAAGACAATGCCTTCATCGCCGAAGTGCCGGAGCTCCCCGGCTGTGCCGCCGACGGGCAGAGCCGGCAAGAGGCCCTGAGCAATGTCGAAGTCATCATCGCCGAGTGGATCGAAACCGCTAGAGAGTTAGGAAGAGAAATCCCTGAACCCAAGGGTCGCTTGCTGTTTGCGTAGCGAGCGGAGATCACTTCCGAATGGATTCCAATATGGTTGCGAGGCTTGGGCTGTCAGCGGACGGAGTGTTGGGTGAGGGTTAGTTTCACTGGGCCTATTTGAGCCCACTTGCCGGTTAGCTGGAGTTGCTGGCCGGTGCGGTTGTAGGTGCCGGTGAAAAGTTCGTCGCCTTTGCTTAGCCAGCGCTGCCACATCTTGAGCTCTGTGCCATTGGGCGCAGTTTCAAAATGGTGAGTCTGGTAGGTGCCGTCGCTGAACTTGAGGACGGCCATGTGAGCGCGGTTGTATTCGAAAAACAGGGTGGATGGCAGGTGATAGGCGGCTGAGGCCGGCTCGACCGTCTTCACGATCCAGGTGCCATCGATCGGGGTGGGGGCGCGGTTGTTGAAGTTTGCCACCCAGTAGGTGAAGCCACAGGCGAAGGCCAGGATTGCGACCCTGGCGAACCATTTCATGGCTGCCATTGGTGTGGAGGTTGGAGGGGTATTGGATTGGCTGCTGATGAATAGCTGCCAGAGTGATTTGGCGTGGGGTGCCAGGATGAAGAGCAAGCCCACTAGCAGGAACACTGCTACGAGGGTGGCCCCCAGATCTACGCCGTAACAGAAATCGATCACGACGATGTTGGCGAATACCGGAGCAAGAATCGAGGCACCTAGCAGGGCTGTGCGGCGGAAGGTGAGCAGGAGAGCGCCGACGATCTGAATTGCGGCAAGGAGTGTGCTGTAAACGGGCGAGTAGCCGAAGTAATACCAGGTGAGCCAGAAGCCGCTGGCGTGCCCCATCGGTTTGTCCAGCTCAGAATCGAGGATGGTGAACTGGGAGCCGTTTAGCTTGGCGAAACCGTAGGTGAGGATGATGGCGGCACAGAGCCATCGCGCGAAACGGTTTGCCATGAGTAGAGGATACGATAGGGCCCAAGTCCCTCGCTGCGGGGAGCACGACCGATTGCAGTCTGGGTTTGCACTCTGGCCCTAACAATAAAACGATTGGGGGCGGGCCCGACGTAATAGAAGGGATGGCAGGTGACCAGAGTGAGAAGCTCTTCTCCTGTCGAAGCCAACACTGAAACGTCGCTGGGGGGAACGATGCGAGTGCTGGTGACGGAATACCGGTAGGTGGCAGAAGTGGTGGTTAGAGTGATTACGTCGCCGATGCGGATATTGCGGAGGGGGCGAAAGAATGTGTCGCGGTGAGCGGAAAGGCCGATGTTGCCGCGTTGGCCCGGCCAGGCAGTGCCGGGGATGTGCCCGACGGCCCGATCGAGAGTTTCAGGGCCAACGCCCTCGAGAATGGCCAGGGCCATGCCGAGGCGTGGAATGTCGAGACGGACTTGCCAGATTTGGGGAACTACGGTAGAAAGAGCGGCGCGCTGGAAGCGTGCGGCATTGAACCAGTAGAAGGCACAGTAGAGAGTGGCCAGCGAGAAGACGATTACAAAGAAGGCTTGCACTGTCGTGCGGAGTAACCTGAGGGTGCGATGGGGAAGAATGATTTTCATTTGAGATAGCCTGGGCGGGTGCGGACGATTAACTTCGGTTGTGTTGGAGATTTCGCTTCGACATGGATCTTGCGAAACGCCCTAGAGTTACTGGTTGAGATGTAGCCAATGGTGTATTGATTGCGGATGTCAAGGGCAATACGCTGGCAGATGGCGTTGAGATCGGAGAGATGGCGGGGGAAGTAAGCCTCACCACCGGTGGTGTGGGCGATGCGTTTGAGAATTCCCGGTTTTGCATCCGGATCGGCAGGGGTGAAGATGCCGATGGCGTGGATGGTGGCGGTGGATTGCTCGGCGAGAGTTAACACTTGCTGGATGGTTTGGGTGCTGGCGTTATCGGCACCGTCGCTGATGAGAAGGACGGCAACGCGGTCGCGTTGGCCGGAGGGGAGGTGGCGGAGGGAAAGGACGAGAGCATCGTAGAGGGAGGTTTTGCCTTCGGTGGGCGCATCTTTGATCCTAAAAACGGCAGTTGGCTGTCCCCTGACGGAGCGCAACTGATGGATACTAAACGGGATGAGCGCGCACGACGAGGATTTGGGGCTTCACCCAATGGGTGAAGCGGAAGAAGACTTTACGA